>JAEUKH010000056.1 GCA_016792845.1 Myxococcales bacterium
TCCCTCAGGGGGTGAGGTCACGCCGGGCGCGGGGCCGTAGGTCCACCACGGGTGAGGTCACGCGGGGTCGCAACTTGCTACGAACGGCGCGAGAAGTGCTGCGCGGCGATGCTCACCAACGCATGCATTCGATGTTGGTTAGAACATTTGCGGACGCAGCCTAGAGACCCACCAGCGCGTCGAGGTGGAGCATCACCCAGAACGTCGCCGCGTCGAGCGCTGCGGCCCGTACGGCCTCGGCCTCGCCGTGCGCCTCGACCAGCGCCGCGGTGTCGGCCCCGTGCGCCTCGTCGGCCTGAAGATGAACGCTCACGAAGCGACACATCTCGCGCGCCAGGCCGAGCCGCGCGAGGTGCGGCCCCACGTCGTCGCGGAGGTGCCACGCCACCGACTCCAGCGCGTAGAGCGTGCCGAGAAAATAGGCCGGCGCGCGCTGCGACATCCACCCGCGATGAAACGCGAGCACCGTCTCGTTGGGCGTCGCGTCGGGGTCGAGCCCCATCGCCGCGAGGTCGGCCTCGGCGAGCTTGTAGTGCCCGGCCTCTTCGTGCGCGAGCCGTGAGAAGAACGCGCGCAGCGGGCCCTCGGGGCTCACCCGCGCGGCGTGCTCGAGCCGCTCGCCGCTGCCCCGGGTGTAGGCCACCATCGCCGAGAGAAAGCGCGCATACCCCGCGCGGTCGGCGAACGCGATGGCAGGCTTCACCGCCTCGGCCATGCTCAGCGGAACGTGCGCGAGGGTCTGATCAGTGAGGGTGTGGGCCGTCGTCTTGGGGAGCATCGAGGAGCGATGAAAGCATCGCCCGGGCGTGGGCGCGATGCCCTTCTGCCGAGCGCCCCTCGGCGAAGGCCGCGAGGCTCACCGTGTGGCCCCCGATCGCGCTGGCCCCGAGGCCCCGACGGGTCACCGTCGCCGTCGCAGAAAGATCAGCGAAACCCAGACCTTGTTGACCTTCGATGCGCCCCACGGTGAGGTGCAAGAGGGCCCCCACTTCGCAGGGCAAAGTGGGCATGATCGAGCAGAGGTTGCCGAGCGAATAGGCCACCAGGCCGAAGCCCGCCGGGCCTGGCCGCGTGACCTGCGACGGGCACCGCGGGTCGGCCCCGTTGATCGACACGAGCTCGACCGGCTGGAGCACATGCGGCGAGTGCCCGAGCACCACGTCGACCCCCGCCGCGATGAGGCGATGGGCGTCTTCGACCATGGCCGCGTCGGGCCAGAATTCGTACTCGAAGCTCCAGTGGGCCAAGGCCACCACCACCGTGTCGGGGCGCGCGCGAGCTTCCCTCACGAGCGCGCCGAGCGCCCCCCAATCGGTCACCCCGAGACCCATGCGCACACACGGAACCCCCTCAGGCGCCGCGCCCTCGCGATGGTTGATGTCGTAGGTGAATCCCACAAACGCGAGCGCGACCCCGCGCACCTCGCAGCGCGCGATGCGCTCGCTCGCCCGGGTGCCGCCCACCGCGACGACGCCCCGCGCGTCGAGCAAGGCGCGGGTCGCCGCGAGCCCCGCCGGGCCCTGGTCGAGCGCGTGGTTGTTGCAGAGCGAGAGCACCGTGCGGGCCGCGCCCGCCACCGCGTCGAGGTAGCTCGGCGGCGCGTTGTACCGCAGGGTCTCGTAGGCCCATCGGCGCACCGGGCGGCCGCGGTCGATGGGCGTCTCAAGGTTCGCCACGAAGAGATCGCGCCCCGCGAAGCGAGCCCTGAGCTCGGGCGACAGGGCGCGCGACCAGCCGTCGCGGATCCACATGAGGTCGCCCCCGGCGGTGAGGCGAAGGGGCCCGTTGAGGGGTCGGCGCCAGCGGCCCGAGGCGATGTAGTCGGCCACCGCGGCCCACCGCTGGGCCTCGGCGTGGGTGTCACAGAACGGCTTATGAACAAGGCTCTTTGCGATGTAGTGGAGGTCTCGATCGAGGCGCCAGAGCGGCCACGCCCCGGCCTCGTACCGGATCGACGCGACGCGACGGTGGAGGGCCCTCAACGCGACCTCCGCAAGAAGGCGCTCGGGTCGTCGAGGTAGGTGGGCCCGGCCCAGAACGCGCGCCACCACACGCGGAGATAGCCCTCAAAGACCGGCGCCCGGCGGGCCTCAAGGCTCGGCCCGAGGCGGGCGTGGAGGGCCGCGAGGTGATGCCCCGGCACCCGCGGAAAGAGGTGATGGTCGAGGTGAAAATTCAGCCCGCTCCACAGCCACGAGAGCCACCGCTGGGTGCGCACCGTGGTCGCCGTGTGAAAGCGCCCCCCGGCCCAGGTGTTGCCGTAGTGATCTGCGATCGATTTGAGCCCATTGAAGGGCGCCGCGCACAAGATGGGCACCGCCCAGAGGTCGAACACGAGGCCCGCGTTGGCGCATCCCACCGAGCACCAGAAGAGCCCGTACCCGAGCGCGTAGAGCCCCAGCATCGCGAGGTGCGGGCCCCACTCGCGGCGCGAGAAGGCCACCATCGGGTAGAGCACGTTGAAGTGCAGCGGCGCGAGCACGAGCCCCGCGAAGACGACGGTGTAGAACTGCAACCACACCGTGAAGCCCGAGCCCGCGTTGTACGCGTCGGGGTCGCGCGCGGTGCGGTTGTACCAATGGTGCCGAAGGTGGGCGTGCCGCGCCGCCAAGAATGACACCCCGAAGAGCGCGCTAAAGAGATGGCCGTAGAGCGTGTTGTGCCACCGCGCGCGAAAGAGGTTGTGGTGCCAGGCCTCGTGCCCGAGCTGAACGAGCCCGTTCACCACCAGGCCGAGGGCGACGTAGAGCGGGGCCCTGACCCACCACGACGGCTGGGCGCGCGCGAGAGACGCGAGGCCCAAGGTCGCGCCAAGGAGCAGCGCCGTCATGCCGAGCGCGCGGCGCCCCGACGGGGTCGAGAGCGCGCGCAAGGTCGCGCGGTCGATCGGGAGGCCCGAGACGCCCGTTGATGCCTCCAGCGCGTCGTCAGGATCTACCTCCACGCTCTCGGTACCCTCGCCAGCCAACATAGCGCGGAACCTCCCCCGCGTATCGCGCCCACGCCTCAGGAAATCGCCCCGCGAGGAAGGCCTCCTCGCAACCGACGAGCTGGTCGATCTGCCACGCCAAGACGCCCCACGCTCCCAGCACCGCCAGCGACGGGAGCCACAGCGACATGCCCAGCAGCGACGCCATCGAGCCGAGATAGATCGGGTTGCGCGAGAGCCCGTGGAGCCCCTCGGTGACGAGCCCCGCGGGCGCCCAGGCGGCGTCTTGTCCGACCCGAAACGCCTCACCCATCCGGAGCTGGGCTGTCACCATGAAGAGCATCCCCGCGGCCGCGAGGCCCCAACTCAAGCCCGGCGGGAATTCTCCGAGCGGCGCCAGGAGCGACCGCGCGTACCCGGGCCTCAGGGCAGGCACGAAGAGCGCGAGGGCCCACGCGAGGCCCGCCCACGCGATGCGACGCGAGACCCGACGGTGCGGCGAATCGGCGGCGGTGTAGAGCACCAGCGGCGAGCGCCCGTACCGACGCCGGTAGACCCAAGCCGAGAGCCCCTCGCCGAGGGCGATGTGCAAGAACGCAAAGCCGATGTGCAAATACGGAGCGCTCTGGAGGCTTAGATCCATCGGGTGACGGTGCACTGAAAATGGTCTTCGAGACAGCGGGTTGCTGCGTCGAGGGCGCGGTCGAGGTCGTCGCGGCTCCACATGGGCGCGAAGGCGCTGAGGTTGAACATCAGGGCCCCGCCGTGGGTGAGCCCGTTGGCCCCCAGGGTCGGGGTGTGGGTGAGCACCGCCCGCATCGGCGACGCGGCGGTGTCGGTGTACCGATCGGCCCGGCCGACGTAGGTGGTGACCAGGGTGTTGGCCCGAACGGGCGCTTCGAGGTCGGGGCGCACATGGGCCCGCAGCCGCGCGGCGTCGGCCAGCTTCGAGGCGACGAGGCACTCGAGCGCCGTCGCGCGGTGCCCCCCCCGACCGAGGGCCTCACGGATGGCCTCGGGCACCCGCGCGGCGTACGCGGCGGGGTCGGCCACGAGGCCCTCGACGCGGGCGCGGTCGAGCTCGATGGGCACCGCAGAGCAGGCGTTCTCGATCGCGGGGCCGAGCCCCATCGCGGCCCTCAGGTCGACGGGCACCCGGAGCCGCAACGGATGCCGCCGCGCGAGGTCGGCGTCGACGGCATAGGCAGCGTTGACGAGCGCCGCGTAGAAGAGCCCCGACGCTACATCATGCGCGACGCCGCCGGGGCGCGAGGCCGACAGCGCGGCCCAACGCGGCGACGAGGGCGGGCCGCGGCGCGCGAGGGCGTGTCCGCGTCGAGCGAGCACCCGCGAGGCTGGGTTCAAGACCCCGAGCGCGGCCATGGGCGCGCGGGCCACCCACGAGGCGACCCCGCGGTCGCAAAACCCGGGCGCTCCGAGGCGCGCCGTCGGGCTCTCGGGGTCGCGCACGAGCGCCCAGAACCTCCGGCTCGCGAACATCAGCGCGCGCCCGTCTCCGGCCGCGTGATGGAGCTGCAAGGCCACCGCCGCGGTGCCGTCGTCACAGCGCACGTAGCGCACCCGAAAGGGCACCTCAACGCCGAGGTCGAGGGGCGCCGCGATGAGCGCCTCGGCGAAGCCCCTGAGGTCGGCCGCTCGGGTCGGCCCCGAGAGCCCGTCGCACACCGGCGCGGCCCCGCGCCAGCCCTCGGGCAGCGGCCTCCACACCCGGTTGAGATTGGGCGTCTCGCGTTGAAAGACCGCGGCCGCGCGGTCGAGCGCCGCGGCCTCGGGCAGCGCGTCGAGCACAAAGATCACGGTGATCCAGATGGTGGCGACGGCGCCGTCGACCTGCGCGAGGAGGCGCTCTACAAAGCTCGTTCGCATCGCGCCACCCAGCTCGCCACGAGGCCCTCGGCGTCGTCTCCGAGGCACCGGGCGCCCCGCACCGCGCCGAGCAGCGACGCGTCGCCCTTGAGATCGAGCGCCTGAAACACCACCTCGTCGGGCCGCCGCGCGTGGGCCCTCACCCCCACCGGCACAAAGCCCGCGTCGCAGAGCGCCGAGAAGCCCGCCGCACGCGCGTCGAGCGGCAGGTGAACGAGCTCGGTGCGAAATCTTGACACTCCGTCAAGACGATCGCCCGCGGCGCGCACCACCCGTCGCCGCAGCGAGAGCGAGACGTTCTCTTCGAAGGTCTCGACCGCGGGGGTGTGATCTGCCCAAGAGGTTGACACAACGTCAACTTCGCGTCCGAGCAGAGCGAGGCGCTCAGCGAGCCACGGGGCCCACGGATGTGACGGCAGGCGCACGGCGCGGCGGGCCTCGGTGAGCCGCGAGCTCATCGCGAGGGCGTGCATCTCGGCGGGGCTCTCAGCGGCGCCGCGGAGCCGCTCTCCGACGGTGAAGCGCACGATCAGGCCCGCGGGCCGTGCGGCCAGGTGGCGTCGCGCGTAGCGTTGGGCGAGCAGGTGGGCGGTGCTGGTGTTCTGATGGAGCCACGCGACCTCGGGCCCGAGCGCCGCGGCGAGCAGCGGCCAGAGGGCCTCGTCGGGCATCCGCGAGGCGCCGCGCTTCGAGGGGTCGCGCATCGACAGCCCCGACTCGGCGTACTCGCGCCGCGGGTCTTTGAAGAGCAGGGCGGTGTGACTGTAGAGCGTCTCGTCGTCGGCGAAGTCACCGAAGGCGACGACGTCAGGGCGCGCCACCCAGGCCGCGTAGGCCCCTGCGTCGTAGAGCCCGCGGTGAGCGTAGGTCTCGCCATACACCGCGCCGAGCAGTTGCAAGAACGCGGGCTCATCGTCGGGCCTCATGCGGCGCGCGGTCACAGCCCGCGACTATGACACGGCCCGCGGCCGAGGTTAGAGGCTGCGTTCGCGCGGCCGAAGGGGGCTGCCGGGCGCCGCGCGTTCGTGGTAGATCTTTCGACGCCCGGTGTCGCGTCTTCGGCCGCGGTGTCGGGTGTGGTGCACCGCTGATGTTGCTGCTTTCGCCCACATTTCGCGAGCCCGAGGTGCTCTCACGCGCGACCCTGCGGCGGGCCGCGTGGGCGTCGGGCCTCTACGCGCTGGTGCCCCTCGTCGCCCTCTTGGGGCTCGCGCCGCGGCCGCGGGTCGAGTCTCGGCTCGTGGCAGTGCGCCTCTCGGCGGTGCGCGACGACGACGGCGCGGCGCACACCGCGTACCACCCCGTCGCGCGCCCCACCCGGCAGCACCGGGCCCAACTCGTCGGCGCGGCGCGGCCCGCTCAGTGCGACGTGCAGCCCGGCCTCATCGACTGGCGCCGCGTCGGCGATTGGCCCGCGCGGGTGACCGCGGCCCTGCGCTGCGACGGGGTGCCGCTCCGCCATTGGCAGACGCCGCCCCTCGCCCGCGGCCGCGAGGTCGGCCACGAGACCGGCTACGACTACGGCACGCAGTGGTCGTGCGCGAGCGGCGCCCTGCCCAACCACAGCGACCAGCGCGCGCTCTATGTGCGCACCGCCCGCGACGGGAGCCTCCTCGAATTCGAGTGTCGGCTCAACGCCTGCGTCGACGGCCCCCCCATCGCTGACCCCACGGGCCGCCTCGTCTCGGCGACGCCCTGCAAGGTGTTGCGGGCGCAGGGCTCGCAGTACCTCCTCCTTCAGCGCGACGGGCTCGCGATCAGGGCCCGCGAGAGCGCCGCCCGGGGCCCCGCGGCGAGCGCCGAGCGGGTCGTCGCGTCGGGCGCCGCGAGCCTCGCCGCGGTGGGCCTCTGGGCGCTCTTTCGCCGTCGTCGGCGTGCCGTCGAAGCGCGGCTCCGCGGGCTCTGGCAGGCCGCCCGGGTCGACCCCGCGGGGGGCGTCTGGCTCGACGGCCTGAGAGTCGCGGCCCTCGCCCCGGGGCCCGCCGAGGCGGTGCTCCGCGTCGACGCCGCGGGGCTCGCGCTGACGCCCTACCGACGCGACCGCCACGGTCGCATCGTCGAGGTCGTGCCGGGCAACTTTGACACACTGTCAAAGCAAGCTGATCGCGGCTTCGCGCGGTTGGGCCTCGCGGCCGTGGGCGGCGCCCTCCTGGCCCTCGGGGTGGTGCTGACCGAAGTGCTCTCGCGCTGATTCGGGCCGTTGGCCGCGGCGCAGGTTGTGGCACACTTCTGAGATGCTTTGGCGGTGGTGCTTCGGGCTCGTTCTGTGTCTCGCCTTGGCTTGTTCGAAGGGCGAGGTGGGCGTCACGCCCGACGCGGGGGCCGACGACGTGGCCGAGCTCGACCTCGGGTCTGCGGCGCGCTGCGGGGCCGCGCGACAGCCGTGCTGCGGCGGTCGGGCCTGCAACCGCTTGATGGAGTGCGAGCAGGGCCTCTGCTGCGGTCGCGCCAACGCGAGCTGTAGCGACCCCTACGACTGTTGCTCGAACTTCGGCTGCAACGCCGGGCGGTGCTGCGTCGACCTCGGGGGGCTCTGCGAGAGCTCGATGGAGTGCTGCACCGGCGGCGTCTGCGTCGACGGCATCTGCGAGCGGGCCGACGACTGCGGCACCGCGGGCCAGCGCTGCTGCGCCGGCAACGTGTGCTCGGCGGGCTTCACCTGCACGTCGAACACCTGCGTGGCGTGCGGCGTCGACGGGGCGCCGTGCTGCGACGGCACCAACTGCGGCGAGGGGCTCGCGTGCGTTCAGGGCATGTGCACCGACCCGCCGTCGTGCGGCTCGGAGGGCGAGGCGTGCTGCAACGGGCGGGCCTGCGAGCGCGGCACCGAGTGCACGAACAACCGCTGCGTTCGCCCCACCCAGTGCGGCTTCGTCAACCAGGCGTGCTGCCCCGGGGGCGCGTGTTCGAGCGGCAACGTCTGCCAGAACAACCGCTGCGCGGCGGTGACCTCGACCTGCGGCACCCTCGGGCGCCCGTGCTGCACGGGGCAATCGTGCGAGGGCAGCCTCAACTGCTCGAACAACGCCTGCGCGATGTGCACCGCCTCGGGGAGCGACTGCCGTCAGGCCTCAGACTGCTGCGGCGGATACGAGTGCCGCCCGGCCCCCGTCGACACGAAGTGTTGTCACCGTCAGGGCCTCTCGTGCGCCAACAGCCTCGACTGCTGCGGGTACATGCTCTGCAACAGCGGCACCTGCGCGTGCCAGGCCGACGGCCAGCCCTGCGTCGACAACGCCGAGTGCTGCAACGGCACCACCTGCGAGCAAGGCACCTGCCGCCGCGCGGTCACCTGTCGACCCGCGGGCACCACGGGGTGCACCCTCACCAGCGAGTGCTGCACGGGCCTCCTCTGCGGGGCCGCCACGAGCGGCAGGCGATGCTGCCTCCCCGCGGGCTCTCAGTGCGCCGCGGCGAGCGTCGGCGACGCGGGCACGAGCGTCAACACCTGCTGCGGGGCGATGACCTGCGCGGCCTCGGGTTCGGCCACGGGGCGCTACTGCCTCTGCCGCGGCGCGGGCGAGACCTGCCTCGGCAACGACTGCTGCCCCGGCATGCTCTGCACCTCGGGCACCTGTCGCCCGACCACCACCGCGTGCATCGCGCCAGGCGCCACCACCGCGTGCACCGCCGACAGCCAGTGTTGTTCGGGCCTCCGCTGCGGCAACCTCTTCGGTCAGCGCCGATGCTGCACCGGGGCAGGCGCCACCTGCCGAACCAGCAACGACTGCTGCGGCACGATGCTCTGCAACGGCGGCCGCTGCCAGTGCCGAACCACCGGCCAGACCTGCTCGAACGACAACGACTGCTGCGGCACCAGCGCGCGCTGCACCAACGGCCTCTGCGGCTGAGCGGGCGCAGAAGATTTGACAGGGTGTCAAGACTTCATGCGAGACCCCGGGCCTCGGGTCGGCGCGCTCAACACGCGAGATTGACGCAGAATTCAGCGGTCTGAGAGAGCCGCGCGGTGCGCAGCCCGAGGGCGCAGCGATCGAAGTCTTGACACCCTGTCAAAGCGGAAAGCGTCGCACCATGATGGGCCCGCCGCTCCGCTCCCACGCGACGGCGACCTGGCCTTCGCCGCCGACGACCACGGCGGGCGCGCGGTCGTCGGCGCGGGTGACGCTCACGGCGAAATCGGCCGCCGAGCGACCCAGCCGGGCGAACACGTCGCCGTCGTCGACGCGACGCAGCCGGGCTCGGATGCTCGTGCTCGGCTCGTCGACCCAGGCGAGCACCACGGTGGGGGGCGAGCCGGCTGCGACGGTGAGGGCGGGCCGCGACTGGGCCCCGGCGGTGGTCGCGTTGGCCAGGGCCACGTTGCCGATGCGGGCGAGGTTGGCGTCGAGGCGGGCCCAACGGATGCTCGTGCCGTCGTTGTCGGCGCTGTCGCGGGCCGCGTCGCGCCACGCCACCACCACCTCGTTGCCCCCCGGGACGGCGGCCACCACGGCTTGATCTTGGGTCTCGGTAGACACCGCGGGCACACGCACCGCGGCGCTCCCCTGAGGGGCACCTGAGGCGTCGACGACCCGCGCGAACACGTCGCCGTCTTGGCTCCACACGGCGACGAAGCGACCGTCGGCCCGGGCCGCCACCGCGGGCCCTTGGACGTCTCCCTCGGCCACGCGCTGCGCCGTCGCGGGCGCCGTCGGACGCAGCGCCAACGCCGTCGACGCGGCCCGCAGCCCGACGCCCCGCCCCGCGCTGTCGGTCTCGCGGTAGAGCACCATCACCCGATCGTTCGACGCGGCCACGGCGGGCTGGGTGTTTCGCCCGTTGCTCGCCGCCGCGGGGAGCGCCGTCGTCGAAGCGCTCGGCGGCGCGTCATCGTTGAAGCCGTTGAGGCCCACATTGGGCGTCGGGGTCGAGAGGGTCTCCCACACCGCGGCGAAGCCTCGCAGGGCTGACACATTCGACGGCGCGAGGTGCACCGCGGACTGCACCGAGGCGCCCCCGGCGAGGGTGACCTCGTTGCGCAGGGCCGCAAAGTTGGTCTCGGTCTCGCCCGCGGCGTTGAAGTACCGGGCCCTGACGTCTTCGGCGCTGGTGTTCTCGACATGCCAGGCGACCACCAGCCGTTGCTGCGGGCCCCACGAGAGCGCCGCCCCGCGCCGTTGCCCGTCGCTGCTCGTCGAGGCCGTCACCTCGGGGGTCTGGCACTGGGCCGAGCACGCCTCGCCGCCGTTGGCCGGGCCGAGGTCGCAGCTCTCATCGAAGTCGAGCATCGCGTCGCCGCAGGTGCCGCTCGGGCGCTGCTCTCGGAGCGTAATGGTGAGGGTCTGTTGTTGCCCCGCGGCCACGGTCACCTCGGCGCAGCCGGCCCCGAGGATGCCCGAGCGGGTGGTGTTGTTGGGCAGGCGGATGTTGCCCTGACCGTGAACGAGCACGATGTACGCGCCCGGGTCGGGAATGCTGGCGGTGGTGCCCGCGAGGCGTTCGAAGCAAGTGTCGACCGGCGAGGCCGTGCCGAAGCGTGCGGCGTTCGCATTCCAGTTGGCGCCGCAGCGGAGGGCGGGCTCGACGAGGCCCCCGGGCGCCCGCGCGAGGGCGTTGACGTCGGCCCCATCGCGCACCTGCCCCGAGGCCGTATCACAACGGAGGCTGCCCTTCGGAAACACCCTCAAATGCAGCGCCCCCTGGAGGTCACCGAGCAAGGCCCCCGGGTCGCTGAGGGCCATCGCCACGGGCTCGGTCACCTCACCCGCCTGGCAGCCCGCCATGGCCCCGAGCGCCATCGAGAGCAGAGAGAATCGCGCGACCGAACGCCTGGGGCCCTGGGCTACCATCACAGCTTTCTCCGATTCTACACCCTCTCGCCCCCAGCTCCGAGCCTCGATTTGCGAGGCTCCGCAAGGGCTCAGCGCGACCGAGAGGTCAAGGGCCCGCGCCGACCGCAGCGCAGAGCAACGCCCGCCCGACGCGCAGCGCCTGGCCGGTTTCAATCACAGGTGCGTTTCTCACATCCTGCTTGTGACCGGCGTGACCTCACCCCCTGTGGTGCGCACGGCCCTCGCGCCCCCTCTCCCTGTCAGGAGAGGGTCAAGCATGGACAAATTCAAGGCACTATCAACCATAACGACGATCGACAAATGATATTCCACAAAAATAGCAAATAATCAATCACAACCTGTCGCACTTTGCCCCTCTCCTGACAGGGAGAGGGGGCGCGAGCGCTGTTCGCCCCACAGGGGGTGAGGTCACGCCAGTCTACGAGGGCCGTGCGCACCACAGGGGGTGAGGTCACGCCGGTCTACGAGCGCTGTGCGCACCACAAAAATGAGGTCGCGCGCCCGTCGGCGGCCTCAGCGCACGAGCTTGTAGCCCACGCCGTAGACCGTCAGGATGTGCTGCGGCCGGTCGGGGAGGGGCTCGATCTTCTTGCGAAGCTTCACGATGAAGTTGTCGACGGCGCGGCTGTTGATGGCCTGAACGCCCCACACCCGATCGAGGATCTCATCGCGCGAGACGGTCTCGCCCTCGCGCTCGAAGAGCAGCTTCAGGAGCTCGACCTCGTGGGTCGAGAGGGCCTCGTCGCGGCCGTCGACTTCGAGGGTGTGCCCCGCGAGATGCAGCCGCGCTTTGCCAAGAACCAGCTCTCGGGGCGCCTCTGCGCCGCGCTCGGCCCGCCGGAACGCCGCCCTCACCCGCGCGACGAGCTCGCCCACCGAGAAGGGCTTGGTGATGTAATCGTCGGCCCCGGCGTCGAGGCCGCGGATCTTGTCGCTGTCTTGGCTGCGCGCCGAGAGCATCAAGATGGGCACCGACTTCGACCACAGCCTGAGCTGCGTGCAGACCTCGAAGCCGTTGGTGTCGGGCAGCATCAGGTCGAGCACCACGAGGTCAGGCTTCTCGCGCTGCGCCAAGGCGACGCCGTCGCGCCCGCGGGCCGCGTGCAAGACGCGATACCCCTCGAAGCCGAAGGCGTCGGTCAGCCCGAGGGCGATCGCAGGCTCATCTTCGATGAGCAAAATGGTCTTGGCGGGAGGCATCCTCGGCGTGCCCCTTCGGGCCGCGCCGAACCTAACAGAGAGCCGCCGCGGGTCACAACCGAGCGCCGCGGTCACCCCGCCCCGACGGCCCACGCGGCTTCAGCCTGCGCACGCGCCCCATCGCCGGGTCGAGCGGCTCGACGGCGCGAAGGCTGCGCCCCGCGCGGGTCGATTGACGGCACCCGTGGCCTCGTGCGACGCGACGAGGGATGACCATCACGCGCGTCGACGGCGAACTCTACCCCGAGCTCGAAGCAAGGGTGACGGGCACCCTCAAGGTGTCTGAAATTCACACGCTCTACTATGAAGAGAGCGGCAACCCGGAGGGCAAGCCGGTGGTGTTCCTTCACGGGGGCCCGGGCGGGGGCACTGACCCGAAGCAGCGGCGCTTTTTCAACCCCGAGAAGTACCGCATCGTGCTCTTTGATCAGCGCGGGTGCGGGCGCAGCACCCCGAACGCCTCGCTCGAAGAGAACACCACCTGGCACCTCGTCGACGACATCGAGCGCCTGCGCGAACACCTCGGCATCGCGCGTTGGCAGGTGTTCGGCGGCTCGTGGGGCTCGACCCTCGCCCTCGCCTACGCCGAGAAGCACCCCGAGCGCGTCACCGAGCTGGTGCTGCGGGGCATCTTTCTCCTCCGAGAGCGCGAAATCGCGTGGTTCTACCAGCAGGGCGCGAGCGCCATCTTCCCCGACGCCTGGGAGTCGTACCTCGCGGCCATCCCAGAGTCCGAGCGCGGCGACCTGCTCAACGCCTTCCACCGGCGCCTCACCGGCGACGACCCCAACGCCCAGCGCGAAGCCGCCCGCGCGTGGAGCACCTGGGAGGGCGCCACCTCGCGGCTCTACACCGACCCGATGCTGCAAGCGCGGATGGGCGCCGACCACTTCGCCCTCGCCTTCGCCCGCATCGAGTGCCACTACTTCGTCAACAAGGGCTTCCTCGACGTCGACGGCCAGCTCTTGCGCGACGTGGCTCGCATCCGGCACATCCCCGGCGTGATCGTTCAGGGCCGCTACGACGTCGTCTGCCCCGTCGAGAGCGCCTGGGCCCTGCACCGCGCCTGGCCCGAGGCCGAGCTCGTCATCGTCGCCGACGCGGGCCACGCGGCCTTCGAGCCCGGCAACGCCGCCGCCCTCGTCGACGCCACAGACCGCTTCGCCGATCGCTAGAGACGCGACCAAGTCGTCGGACCGAGCACCGCGAAGGGGCGCAAGTGATGCAAGGCGACGGGGCGAAGACGGGCTGTTAGCCCGTCGAGACCCGGCAACGCAGCAGCGCGCCGCGGACCTAAAGTGGGGCGACGGGAGACGACTTGGGCGCGTCTCTAGGCCCGCACGCGATGTTCACACTGTGAACATCACCCTCGCCAGGCAGCGTTCTTCGCGCCCGCCGCGGCGGTCGCACGATGTTCACACTGTGAACATCACTCCCGCGATTCGTAGACCTTCATCTTGGGCAGCTCGATCGCGCTGAGGAAGCCGCCGCGGCCGCAGCCTGTGTCGAGGCCGACGAGGTCGTTGCGGGTCCACACGTCGCAGGGGTCGTCGAAGATTTTTCGCAGGCGCCCGAGGTGATCGCTCGGGAGCTCGGTCACCGTGGTGTGGCCGAAGACCACGCGCTTGCCGGTGTACTTCTGAAAGAAATCTGGCTCGCGCATCCACAAGAGGGGCCGCTTGCGGCCGTCTCGCGGGTGCTTCCACCGGGTGCCCTCGCCGTCGAGGCCTGCGTGCACGTAGATGGCGTGCTCGTCTTCGTACCAGGTGGGCAGCGAGTCCATCCACTCGATGACGTGTTGGGGCATCCAACTGCGGATCTCGAAGAACTTCGCGAGCTCCTCGTGGGGCAGCGCCTCGTCGGCGCCGAGGGGCCCGAGCCCCGCGAACGAGCGGTACGTGTCGACGCAGCCGTTCTTGCGCGGCAAGAGGAAGGCCGGGTTGGGGTTCTTCCAGCACTCGACCCACATGTCTTCGTGGTTGCCGCGGAGGGTGATCACCCGCGCCGCGACGGTCTCGGGGTAGGCCCGCACCCGCGCCACGACCCCCGCCGAGTTGCCGCCTCGATCAACGAAATCACCGAGAAACACCACGGTGTCGTCGGCGGTCAGGGGAGGTAACTTTGCGAGCACCCGCTCCAGCGCGTCGAGGTCACCGTGAATGTCGCCAATCGCAAAGGTGCGACCCGAGGTCATGCCCGAGAGCGTACACGAAACCCGCGCCCCGGGTGCGCGGCTCTGTCGGTGCGGGCTGCCCAGTTTCATTGAGTCGACCGAGCGATCGACGAAATCTGCACCCTTGCGAAGAACCGACCGCATCGCGACGTATCGCGCCGCACCCCTGCGCCCTTCGGGCCGCCGGGGCTGCCGCCGCACCGGCCGCTCGGTGCGCCCTTTCACCCAGTGTTGACGAGGTCACGAATGCACAAGCAGGGCGTTGCGAAGACAAAGAGAATCGCGCACGGTCTCGGGTCGATGCGTACTCACTCGGTCTTGTTGTCGGTCACAGTCTCGGCGCTGTCACTCTGTTGGGCGGGGCTCGCCCAGGCCCAGGTGCCGCAAGACCCGGGCGGGCTGATGGGGGCCGCGCAGAGCGCCGCCCAAGGGGTGCTCGGTAACAGCGCCGGGTCGAACAGCGCGCCGAGCTCGGGGCGGTCGCGCTCACGGAGCCGATCGAGCGCAGCCCCCGCACTGGGGTCGCCCTTGCCGGGCAACGCGCCGCGGTCGCTCATCCAGACCCAGGCCGACGCGTACATGAACCTGCCGCTCGAGACCTTCCACAATATGCGCCGCTTGCAGCCCCCGCCCTTCGAGTGGACGGCGAACGGATGCAATTTTGGCGAGATCGCGCTGCCCTTTCGCGAGAGCTTCAACCGCGCGTGCGATCGGCACGATTTCGGGTACCGCAACTACGGTCACGGGCGGCTCCAGCTCGACCGCACCGAGGCGCGCCGCACCCGCATCGACGACCGGCTCCGCGATGATTTGAACGGGCTCTGCCGCCGCGACCACGCGGGCCTCACCGAGACGCCGTGCCTCGCCTCTGCGCAGGCTGTCTACGCGGCCGCGCGGGCCACCGGCGGGCCTCAGTTCATGAGCGGCGCGGCGCCGCCGCCGGCCATCCCGACCCC
Organism: Myxococcales bacterium; assembly: GCA_016792845.1. Lineage (GTDB taxonomy): Bacteria > Myxococcota_A > Polyangia > Polyangiales > JAEUKH01. The sequence continues at coordinate 14,938 of JAEUKH010000056.1, forward strand.
GGCCATCCCTGGCATGGGTGGCAACCAGAACCCGAACCCCATCCCCGGGGTGCCCTTGCCGGGCCTCGGGCCGAGCGAGCGCAACCGCACCACCACGGTGCCGATGCCGGGCGCGGGCGGCGGCAACAGCGGCAGCCCCCTTCCGTTGCCGGGCGCAGGGGGTCTGCCCTTGCCGGGCGCGGGCGGGGGTTCGCCCATCCCCGGTTTGCCCAACCCGACGGGGATGATCCCCCAAGGGCGCTGAATCGCCGTTTGACCCCCGAATTGGCCCTCGGCGGCGGTTGACAAGTCGACCGTGCGTGGCGAAACCCCCGCCCCAACCGCGATGGACGTCAAAAAAGCCCTGCTCGAACAAGCCATGAAGCTCGCCCAGAACCCCAAGGTCATGGAGGTCGCCATGAACCCCAAGGTCATGGAGGTCGCCATGAAGGCCATGAGCCTCCGCGCGCAGGTGTCGAGCGCGGCGTCGGGCGCCCAGAGCGCCGTGGCCCGCTCGCTCAACCTCGCGACCCGCGACGAGGTCAAAGAGCTGCGCCGCACGATCCGTAAGCTCGAAGAGCAGCTCGCCGAGTCCGAGGCGAACAAATCGCAGGGCACCGGCGACGATTTCTGATTGAATGGGCCGCGCCATGCGAGCCCTGTTTTTCGCCAGCTTCGTCGCGACGGTGGGGTGTTCGAGCCCCCAGGCCGCGCCCGCGCAAACCCCCGCCGCACGCACCGAGTCCGCGCAGCCCGCCCCGCCGTCGGGCGACGCGCAGGGCGACGCGGGGGCGGGCGTCACCGCGGCGTCGACCGGCGATCCGGGCGCGACCCCTGCGGCGGGCGAGGCCCGGGCGCGCTACGAGGCGGCCCTCGCGGCGGCCGAGCGCGGCGATTTCGCGGCGGCGGCGCGCGGCTTTGAAGAGGCCCATGCGCTGCGCCCCTCGGTCGAGCTGGCCTTCAACGCGGGCCGCATGTACGAGCGTCAGGCCGACGTCGCGAACGCCGCGCGGTGGTACGAGCGGGTGCTCGCGGGCAACCCTGATCCCACCCTGCGGGCCGATGTCACCGCGCGACTCGCCTCGGTGCGCGATTACGAGCGACGGCGCAGAGAGGGCTTCGCAGCGCCTCCGCCGGGGCAAGACGCGATGGCCCGCGAGGCCGCGACGTGGTTCGCCCGGGGCACGGCGCTCTACCAACGGCGACGCTTCGCCGACGCGCTCAGGGCCTTCGAGGCGGCCAATCAGTACGCGCAAGATCGCATCCCTGAGTTGATGTTCAACCTCGCGGTGACCCACGAGCGGCTCGGGCACGACCGCGACGCGGTGGGGGCCTTCCGCGCGTACCTCTCGGCCCGCCCAGACTCGCCCGACCGGGCCGACATCGAAGGGCGCATTCGGCGGCTCCAGCCCTGAGCTTCGTCGGCGCCCGCGCAGGTGCTACAAGGCCTGCGTCAGACCATGCGACGAACACTTTTAGCTTGGGGCCTCGCCTCGATGGGTTTGCTGGGGTTGCGCAGCGTGCGCAGCGCCGAGGCCCTCTCGACCGCCACCGTCACGACCCCGCCCGCGACGCCCGCGCCGCCCGCGCAGAACCCCGCCCGGGGGCTGCCGCGCGACCTGAACGTCATCCTCCTCTCGATCGACTCGCTCCGCGCCGACATGCCGTGGAACGGGTACCCCCGCCCCATCGCCCCCTTTCTCACACGCCTCGCGGGCGAAGGGGTGGTGTACACCCACGCCTACGCGCTCTCGTCGTACACCTCGATGAGCGTCGGGGGCTTTCTCGGCGGCCGACCGCCCTCGGAGTTGCACCGCGACGGGTACTTCTTCGGCACCTATCCGGCGCGCAATCTGTTCTTCCCTGAGGTGTTGCAGCGGGCCGGGGTTCGCACCCTCGGGGCCCACGCCCACGGGTATTTTCGGCAGCACCGCGCGGGCTTCGATCAGGGCTTCGACGTGTGGCACCTCGTGCCCAACCTTCGCTGGGATCCGACCACCGACGTCGAGATCAGCGGCGACCGCCACGCGGCCCTCGCGCAGCGCCTCGTGGGCGACCCCGCGAACAACCGCGGCCGCTTCTTCGCGTGGTTTCACTTCATGGACCCGCACGACCAGTACCGCGCCCACCCCGGCATCACCCCCTACGGCCGCACCCGGCGCGACCTCTACGACGGCGAGGTGACCTTCACCGACCGCCAGGTCGAGCAGTTTGTCACCTGGGTTCGGGCCCAACCCTTCGGCGCCCGAACGGTGTTCATCATCACCGCTGACCACGGCGAGTGCTTCGGCGAGCACGGCCACTACCGTCACGGATTCGAGGTCTGGCAAGAGCTCGTGCGGGTGCCCTGGATCTTCGTCGGCCCCGGCATCAGCCCCCGCCGCATCGACCAGAACCGCTCGCACGCCGACCTCGCGCCCACGGTCTTGCAGCTCATGGGCGCGCCCGCAGAGCCGAGCTTCACAGGCGTCTCGCTGGTGCCCGAGCTCCTCGGCGGCCCGGCGCCCGAGCGCGACGTCGTGGTCGACCTCCCGCGCACGAGCAACAACGACCGACGACGCAGCGTCATCCGCGGCCCGTGGAAGCTCACCGCCTACGGCGACGACCGCCGCTTCGAGCTCTACAACGTCGAGACCGACCCTGGCGAGGCCCACAACCTCGCGCGCACCGAGCGGGCGCGCTTCGCCGAGATGCAGACCCTCTACCGCACCGTGTCGGGCGGGCTCCGCGACGTGCACCCCTACGCCTGCCGCACCCTCACCGGCGCCCCGCCGGGCCGCGATTACTAGGCGAATCGAGCGCCCTCCTGCGGGCCCTCGGCGCGAAATGGGCGTCGACCCGCGGCCGCCCGCGACGCAACGCGTGACACCTCGGGGGTACTTGCCACAGGGGGGGATGTAGGCGATGGTTCGCCGGTCTTCGGCCAAGCCGCGCCGTGGGGTGCTGTGCGGGCCTGCGACGGCCTCTCCTTTTTCTTCTGTTTTCGAGGAGTTTTCATGCAATCGACTGCCAAGACACTGGGGCGCCTGATGTTGGCGCTCGCGCCGATGCTCGCGGCTTGTTCGAGCGAGGGCGGCGGCGGCGGCGGTGGCGGCACCGACGCGGGCCCGATGACCACCGACGTGACGATGAACACCGACACGGGCCCCAGCGCAGACCGCACCGACGCGGGCGGCGGCACCGACCGGCCTGACGTGCCCGCGGGCTCGCTCTGCAACGGCGTGTCGATCGAAGACCTGACCATGCTCGGGATGCGCCAGGGTGAAGTGACCCGGTACTCGGGCAACAACAACATGGCCCGCAACTCGACGACGGCGGGCATTCAGGTGCCGACGGCGCTCCAGGGCACGTGCAACTTCGCGACGACGTACCAGCGGGTGTTTCGCTACACCGTGCGCGGCAACGCGGCGCTGCGGGTCTCGACGAGCAACCCCGGCACGGTGGCGGGCTTTGACACGACGCTGGCGGTGCTCCCGCGGGCGATCTGCACCACCACGGTCACCCAGCTCTTCTGCAACGACGACGACGCGTCGCTGCCCACCACGGCGATGAACCGCTTCACCTCGCGGGTCAACACCCCGGTGATCCCCATGGGGACGACGGTGCTCATCGCCGTCGGCGGCTTCGCGACCCCGGCGGGGATGATGGCCAGCGGGATGCCCCAGGGCAACTTCGAGCTCTCGGTCGAAGAGGTAGCGCCCCTCGCCGACGGCGCGGCCTGTCAGCGCGACCTCTCGACGGGTTCGTGCGGCGCCAACGCGACGTGTGTGGGGCCTGACATCCTCGGCACCGACGGCACCTGTCGGCCCAACGGCTCGGCCGCGGGCACGCTCTGCCGCACGGGCAACCAGTGTGACACGGGCTTCACCTGTGACTCCGAGCGCGGGTTCTGCTTCCGCAACGTGCCCGACGGCATGGCCTGCGAGCGCTTCACCGACGCGTGGAACCGCTGCGGCGCCACCGCCACCTGCGTGAACCTCCAGCCCGGCGGCATCTTCGGCACCTGCCGCCCCAACGGCTCGGCCGCCGGCACCGCCTGCGACGCCAACAACGCCTGCACGGGCATGGGCCTCGCGTGCCAGCAGCTCTCGGCCGGCGGCACCCTCTGCCTCTTCGCGGCCGAAGCGGGCGCGGCCTGCAACACCTATGACTCGCGCTGTCCTGACGGGCAGACCTGCGTCGCCAACGAGACCGGCACGCGGGCGGGCACCTGCCGCCCCAACGGCTCGGCCGCTGGCGCGACCTGCGCGACCGGCGCGATGTGCTCGGGCATGGGCCTCACCTGCAACACCGCCAACATGCTCAACCTCTGCCAGAGCGCGGCGATGACCGGCCAGGTGTGCAGCGCCTTCGCCCCCTGCCCCACGGGCAACATCTGTTACCTCACCCGCGGCGAAGACCGCGACCGCGGCGTCTGCTTCGCGCCGGGCACCGAGGGCGGCCCCTGCCAGACCACCGGCGCCGCCTGCGCGACGGGCCTCAGCTGCACCCAGGCGATGCCCACCACCGAGAACACGGGCCGCTGCGTGCGTCGCGTGGCCGACGGCATGCCCTGCACCCTCTTCGGCACCGCGGCCTGCAACACGGGCTCGACCTGCGTCCGCGAGACCCCGACGGGCAACATGGGCGTCTGCCGCGCGGCGGGCACGGCGGCGGGCACGGCCTGCCGTGACATGGGCGAGCGCTGCAACACCGGCCTCACCTGCACCGCGATGACCGGCGCGGGCGTCTGCACCCGGGCGGTGACCGCGGCCTGCGACCCGCGCTTCAACACCACCCGCTGCCCGATGGGGCAGAGCTGCCGCGCGACCTCGCTCGACGTGGGCGCTTGCGTGGCCCAGACCGTCAACGAGAGCGAGCCGAACAACGGCGCGGGCTCGACCCAGACCCTCTCGGGCGCCGCGGGCACCGTCGCGGGCGCCCTCGGCCGGCTCGACCTCGACTGCTACACCGTCGCGGTGCCCGCCAACGGCACGCTCTTCGCGCGGCTCAACTTGCAGTCGGGTTACTGCGTCTCGGGCAACCACACCATCGACCTGATCTCGCCCACGGGCCGGCTCTTGGGCTCGAACACGTCGAGCGGCGCCTTCGGCTGCCCGATGATCGACGGCAACGACGCGGGCATGCCGGCGCTCTTCCCCTATGCGCGGGGCCTCGCGGCGGGCAACTACCAGATCTGCGTGCGCTCGGCGGCGACCAACCGCCCCGCCCAGCCCGCGTACTACCTCGACTGGTCGGTCACGGTGCCCTCGACCTGATCGCCCCGGCGCCCCCTCGCGGGGCGCGCCTCGCCTGACCGAGCGCCCGATCCGGGCGCGCAATCCCACCCCCCGGCGCGGCCTTTTTGTGTAAGAGGCTGCGCGTCGCCTCCCTCGACACGCGCGGCGCCTCGTTCGGGCCCCCGTCGGCGCCGAGGCGTCTCGCGGCACCCACGCGCACCCCTCACGCAGAGACCATTGCGATGATCAGACTCGACCAGGTCACCCGCCAGCACGGCTCACAGATTCTCTACGTCGACGCCTCGATGAGCATCTTTCGCGGCGAAAAGGTGGGCATCGTCGGGCCCAACGGCGCGGGCAAGAGCACCCTCTTTCGCTTGATGGTGCGCGAAGAGGAGCCCGACGCGGGCACGGTGGTGGTCGACCGCGGGGTGACCATCGGGTACTTCTCGCAGCGGGTGGGCGAGATGTCGGGCCGCACGGTGGTCGAAGAGACCATGGCCGGCGCCGGCGAGGTGGCCGACGTGGCGCACCGGCTGCACCAGCTTGAGGCGGCCATGGGCGACCCCGAGCAGGCCGACCAGATGTCTGAGATCATTGAAGAATTTGGCGAAGTGCAGGCGCGCTTTGACGCCCTCGACGGGTACGCGCTGGAGGCCCGGGCGCGGGAGATCCTCGGGGGCCTCGGCTTCGCGCCAGAGACCCTCGACCACGACGTCGGTCAGCTCTCAGGCGGGTGGAAGATGCGCGTCGCCCTCGCCCAGATTCTGCTCTTGCGGCCCGACGTGCTCTTGCTCGACGAGCCGACCAACCACCTTGATATCGAGTCGATCGTGTGGCTCGAAGGCTTCCTCCAGGCCTTCGACGGCGGGCTCGCGATGACCTGTCACGATCGCGCGTTCATGAACCGCGTGGTCAACAAGATCGTCGAGATCGACGGCGGCGAGCTCACCAGCTACACGGGCGATTACGAGTTCTACATGGCCCAGCGGGCCATCGCCGAGGCCCAGCACGAGGCCCAGTTCGCGCGCCAGCAGGCCATGCTCGCGAAGGAAGAGGCCTTCATCGCGCGCTTCAAGGCCCGGGCGAGCCACGCCGCGCAGGTTCAGTCGCGGGTCAAGAAGCTTGAGAAGATCGAGCGCGTCGAGGCCCCGCGGCGCCGACGGGTGATCGAGTTCGACTTCCCCAAGCCGCCGCGCTCGGGCGACGATGTGGCGCGGCTCGCGGGCGTCTCGAAGGGTTACGGCGCGCGGCGCATCTACGAGAACTTCGACCTCTTGATCCGCCGCCGCGAGCGCTGGTGTGTGCTCGGCGTCAACGGCGCGGGCAAGAGCACCCTGCTCAAGCTCGTGGGCGCCCAGTCTTCGCCCGACCGCGGCGAGGTGGTGATCGGCGCCAGCGTCAAGCTCGGCTATTTCGCCCAACACGCCATGGAGTCGCTCAACCCCGAGCGCACCGTGCTCGAAGAGCTCGAGTTTCGCTACCCCAAGGCTGGCATCGGGCAGCTCCGCACCCTGCTCGGGGCCTTCGGCTTCGGCGGCAGCGACGCCGACAAGCGCTGCAAGGTGCTCTCGGGCGGCGAGCAGGCCCGCCTCGCCCTCGCCGCGATGCTCTTCGACCCGCCGAATTTTCTCGTGCTCGACGAGCCCACCAACCACCTCGACCTCGACACCAAGGCCGTGCTCACCCGCGTGCTGGCCGACTATGAGGGCACGATGCTCTTTGTCTCGCACGACCGGCACTTTTTGAGCGCCATCTCGAACCGCGTGCTCGAAATCGGCCCCGACGGCCCGCGGGTCTACGGCGGCGGATACACCGAGTACGTCTCGCAGACCGGCCGCATCGCGCCGGGCATCGGCTGAGGCGCCCCCCGCGGCTCAGCGCGGCGAGAGACCCGGCCCCGGCGCCCCGAGCCCTGGGTCTGTGGGTGGCCGCGCGGGCCCGAGGAGGCCGCACCGGAGGGCCGTGACCGTCGGGTCTTCTTCGAGGCCCCGGTTGAGCCCCTCAAGGGTCTTGAGGAAGGCCCCGCGGTCGGCGAGCCCCCGCGGCACCGGCGGCAAGACCCTGAAGCCCTCGCCCGGGTGATGCCCGGTGCTTCGACGCGAGTGAAACGCACGCTCGCGCAGGGCCCGCACGCCGGGCGAGACCTCGGCCGCGGGCACCATGCACACCGCCGCGCTCGCCCCCAATGCGCCCGGGCGGGTGGGCACCGCGGTGCAGTGAAGGGCGCGCGAATCCCATACGATGAGGGCGCCGGCCGGAGCCTCGACCTTGCGGGCACGGTCGCGGTACGGCGCCTTCTCGTCTTCGCCCAGGAGGTACGCGTCGCCGCGCGTGGCGGCCCGCACGGCGCTCGCCTCGAAGAAGCGCGTGTGCTCAAGGTGCGAGCCCGGGATCACCACCACGCCCCCGTCGCCAGGCCCGCTGTCGACGAGGTTGAGCGCCGCCTGGAGCGACCACAGCCCGCGACGATGCGGACCCTGGTCGCAGCGGAGGTGCGACACCCGATCGCCGCCGCGTTGGTAATTGCGGGCGCCGTGCATCATGCAGAAGCCCTCGAAGCTGCTCGCGAGGCCCCGCACCGGCACGCGGTAAAAGCGCGCAAAGAACGCAGCCGCGGCGACCCGCAGGCGCCAGAGAAAGGGCGCGTGCCCGAGGTACGGCACCTCGCCCCCGCGCAGCATCGGAGGCCACCGCATCGCCTGCCCCCAGGTGTCGGGCCGAGCCCGCCGCACCGAGCCCAAGGCCTCGACCGCGCCCCACATCTGCCCCAAGGCCTCGGCGGCCGCAGCGCCCCCGACGAGCCCCGTCACCACCGCGTAGCCCTCGGCCTCTAGTTGCCCCCGCCACCCCGCCTCGTCGGCCACCGCGAATGTGTCTCTCATCGTTGCCCTCTTCGCCCCCCCCGCCCGCCGCGCCCTCGTGCCGCAGCGCGAGGCCGTCTTCGCGCCCCGGCACGCTCAGCGCAAGCCCCGCAGTGACATTGTCTGACACGCCTATCGCCCAGACGCCCCGAAGGCGGGCCGCGGCAGAGCGGCCACAAAAAGTGAGGCAGATGGCGCTGGGGGGCCTTGCGCGGCGATCCTGATAGACCTATCAGTCTGCGGTGTGAGGGTGAAGGCGGCGCTGCGAGGGTCTGGGGGTTCGACGGCGAAAGAGCGGGTCTTGCGCGCGGCGCTTGAGGTCTTCGCAGAGCTGGGTTTTGAGGCCGCGAGCACGACCGAGATCGCGCGCCGGGCGGGGGTGACGCAGCCCTTGGTGCACTATCACTTTGAGAACAAAGAGCGCCTTTGGGAGGCCGCGGTGGCCGAGACCTTCTCGCACCTGACGGCCTTGGGCGACGCCGCTGGCGCCGAGCTTGAGGGCCTCGACGGGCTGCCGAAGTTGAAGGCGATGGTGCGTCGCTTCGTGCTGTTTTCGGCGGCGCACCCTGAGGTGGCGCGCTTCCTCTCGCGGGAGGGGCGCGGCGATGGGGCGCGGCTCAGGTGGCTGGTGTCGCAGCACGCGGGGCCGCTCTCGGCGACGGTGTCTCAGCTGATTCGAGACGCCTCGGCGGCGGGCTTGTTCAAGCCCATCGACCCGGTTGCGCTCTCGTGCCTGCTGATCTCGGCGGCCACGCATGTGTTCACGGTGCCCGCGCTCGTACGGCTCGAACACGGCTGCGACGTGCGAGACCCCGCGGTGATTGCGCGCTACGCCGACACGCTCATTGAAGTGTTTTTTCACGGTGTCATCTCAGAAGGCCAGCGAGGTCAGCCATGATTGTTGAGCAGCTCAAGGGCATCGCCCAAGGTTTCGGGTACGCGGTGCGCAGCGATCGGCCCGCGGGGGCGCCGCCGATGGCGCCGGGCGAGCCTGTGTTCGGGCACCTCCGCGTGCTGCGCGACCGGCCGCTACAGCAGTTTGTGCAGTGGGCCGACACCTACGGCGACGCGGTTTCGATGCGGCTCCCGGGCTCGCCCTTCGTGTTCGTGGCGGCCCCTGAGGGGGTGAAGCATGTGCTCCAGACCCACGCGAAGTTGTATTCAAAGCAGACCCGCGGCTTTGACAAGATGCGGCTCTTTCTCGGCAACGGCCTGGTGACCAGCGAGGGCGATTTCTGGCGGCGTCAGCGTCGCATCGCGGCCCCGGCCTTTCACCGTCAGCGCATCGAAGGCTTCGCAGAGACCATGACCCGGGCCACCGGCGACATGCTCGGGCGGTGGGCCCGCGAGGGCGACGGCACCCGCGACGTCGAGCGCGAGCTCATGACCCTCACGATGCGCATCGCGAGCGAGACCCTGCTCGGCAAAGACCTCTCGGGCGCCGCCGACGCGGTGGGCGAGGCGCTGAGCTTTCTCACGGTGAACACCACCGAGCGCATCAACCGCGTGGTCGACCTCCCGCTCGACTGGCCGACGCCCGAGAATCGGCGGTACCTCAAGGCCGTGGCGGTGGTCGACGCGGTGCTCGGCAAGCTCATCGAAGAGCGGCGGCGCGACGGCGCCCCGCATCACGACCTCCTCTCGATGTTGCTCGAAGCGACCGACGAAGAGACCCACGAGAAGATGACCGACGCGCAGCTCCGCGACGAGGCCGTGACGATCTTCGCCGCAGGCCACGAGACCACCTCGAACGCCCTCTCATGGACGTTCTACCTCCTCGGGCGCCACCCCGAGATCGCCGCGCGGCTCTACGCCGAGGTCGACCGCGTGTTGGGGGGGCGCTGCCCGACCCTCGCCGATCTGCCGCAGCTCGCGTTCACCAAGCAGGTCATCCAGGAGTCGATGCGGCTCTACCCCCCGGCGTGGATCATCGGGCGCCGCGCCGAGGTCGACGACACGCTCTGCGGGTACAAAATCGCCGCGGGCACGCAGGTGATCTTGAGCCCCTACGCGACGCACCGTCACCCGCGGCACTGGGCCGACCCCGAGGTGTTTGACCCCGACCGGTTCAGCGCTGAGCGCAGCGAGGGGCGCGCAGCCTTCGCGTACTTCCCCTTCGGCGGCGGGCCTCGCATCTGCATCGGGAATTCCTTCGCGATGATGGAGGCTCAGTTGATCCTCGCGATGGTCTCGCAGGCGTACCGACTTGAGCTCGCCCCGGGCACCGTGGTCGAGGCCGAGCGTGGCATCACGCTGCGCCCCGCGCCCGCGCTCCCGATGCGCCTTCGGCCGCGGGCTCAGGCCGCGACGGCGCCCCGCGAGGCGACGTCGTGAGCGCCGAAGCGCGGGTGGCCGCCTGCGCGTGCGGTCAGCTCAGGCTCAGCTTCGCGGGCGCCCCGAAGCGGGTCTCGGTCTGTCATTGCTTCGAGTGCCAGCGCCGCACCGGGAGCGTGTTCGGCGTCCAGTGTCGCTTCGACCACGCGCAGCTTGTCTCAAAAGAGGGCGCGTCCAAGGCGTACACGCGGCGCGGCGACAGCGGCACCGCGATGCAGTTCAACTTCTGCGAAACCTGCGGGAGTACCGTCTACTGGGAGCACCCGGCGCTGCCCGGCTCGCTCGTCGTCGCGGCGGGCGCCTTCGCAGACCCGACCCTCGGGGCGCCGACGTATTCAGTCTATGAAGAGCGAATGCACCCGTGGGTGAAGCTCGACGGGCCCGACATCGAGCACCACCCCTGAGCGCTCAGCGGTCGTACCCTGACCCTTGATCGTCGCTCGCGCTCGGGCCCGTCTCGACCACCGGCGCCGCGGGCGACCCGGCCCGACCGAGGGTGGCCGCGAAGGGCGTCAGGGCCCGCACCACGGCCCCCACCCGAGGCCCTTCGAGCCCGCCGTCGCGGAGCCGCTTCGCCAGGGCGTCGAGGTCGGCCAGGGCGCCCTCGCAGAGGCCCACAAGGCCCGCGGCGGCTTCGACGGTGTCGCCGGCCTGCTCAAGGCAGATCACCCGGTCGCCGAGGTGCTTGCGCCACTCGGCCTCGCAGTGCCGACGCCGCGCCAGATCGGGGATGAGGAAGAAGGGCTCGAAGGTCTTCTGGAGCTCGATCACCACGTCGCTCACTTTGATGTCGTGATCGAGGGGCGTGCCGAGGAGCTGCGTGACCTGCTTGCGCGAGACCAGGGGGTACGGGTTCTCGTCGCCGGTCATGAAGAAATAGCCGCGCTTGCCCCGCTTTCGGTAACAGTCCATCTCGGTGTGCCGCGCGGCGACGTACATCGCGAGCTCGTAAGACTCTTGCCCGAAGGCCCCGCCGCCGCCTTCGAGGTAGCTCCAGGTGAGCCACTGATCGATCTCTTTGGCCGCGGCCTCGAACTGCCCCACCTGCAAGGGCGCGCGGTCGCTCACGGCGTCGCCCACGGCCATGAAGAGCACCTGCGGGTCGGCCACCCCGAAATCGAGCAGGGCCTTCATAAACGAGGGCAATTTCTGGCGCGCCAAGAGGTCGGGCACGGCCCCCATGGAGCCCGTCACGTCGAGCGCGAACACGATGCCGATGGCCTTCGGGTGGGCCTCTGAGTCGCGGCTCTCGCGGAGCTTGAGGCCGTGAGGGTCCATCAAGGGGTGACACGAGGTCTGCTTGAACACCTCTTGCCGCGGCGTCTCCGCGCGGGCCCGAGTCATCGCCTCGTGTGCTTCGTAGCTGTATCCGCCGAATCCCATGGTGTCGGGCTCCTTGTGTGCGGCGCCGCGCGTAGGTCAGCGCCAACCGGGCATGTTGAGTTTATGAAACCGCGGCGGGCCGAAGCATGTTCTGGCCACCGCATCGAGTTGTTCTTTCATGAGCAGGGCGTCGCTGAAGCGCCCCGATTCGGCCTCGCGGATGAACCCCGCCAGCGGCGCCGGCACCGCCTCGGGCATCGCCACCGAGCCCGCCGCTGCGCCCATCGCGTAGGCGAGGGTGCGCGCGAGCATCACCAGGTCGGCCCGCGGGCTCATCGCGGCCCCGGCCCACTCGGCCTCGGGGTAGAAGGGTCGCAGCGCCCGCGCGCGCACCCGCAGCGACTCGGCCCGCGCGAGGGGCCGGCTCGCCGACCACCCGACCAAGATCACCCCGTGATCGCGCGGGTGAACCATCGCGTGTTCGGGCGCCACCGCGCCGTGGACCCACCCCGCCCGATGCAGCCACCCGAGGAGCTCGAGCACGCGCTTGCCGAGCCAGACCCCGTGTTCGGGCGCCACCCCGGTCGGGTACACCCCGCGGAGGTCTTCGATCGAGTGGTGAAAGCCGTCAGGCACGCGGTACGCCGCGCCGAGGCGCGCGCTGCGATCGGCCGCGGTGACGGGCCCGAGCGCTACTGGCTGCGGCAGGAGTCTGGTAAAGTGATCAGCGCCCTGGGCACCGCTCGCGGCGAGCTCGGTGAGGAGGTTGAAGGTGCGCCTCAAGAGATCTTCGTTTGAACGGTTTCGCAAGGCGTACAAGATCACCCGCTCAGTCAGCCGTTCGTCGCGACGTGCGAGGTAAACGTCGCTCCCGGCGCCGCGGCCCAAGCGCCCCACCAGGGCGTAGCGGGTCGCTGCGAGGGTGACCCGAGGCCGCCGCGGGTCGAAGGGTTTGTCGTCGATGGGCCGCCCTGCGGCGGGCCAGATGGCCGTCGGCGAGGCCGCCATCATGGCGCCACAGTAGTCACAAACGATCACCGCGTTGGCCGATGCGGGTGGCGACAAAGGCGCCCCACAGGACAGACACTTGAACAGCGTTAAGCCCACCACGAAACCTCCCAATGTACCCGCCGAAGGGTACCTCGGATGGCAGATCGTTGGGGTCGACCCTTCGTCACGAAAAGGCGAATTCGGCGCCCTCGGCCTCGTGCTCGGCGCGAGCCTCGGCGCCACGGGGCTCTTCGAGTGGCTCGGCGCGCGGAATTCTCTCGGCCGCGCGGCCCTGAGCCCGGCGCTCCTCGCCGCCGCGACGGTGCTGGTTTTGGGCGCCAGCATTCACACCCTGCTCGTCAAGACCTGGGGCGCGCGGGTGGTGGTGGCGGCGTGGTGGGCCTTGTCGGCGGGGCTCCTCGCGGCGACCCTGGGCCTCTTCTTCGAGGGGCAGCGGCACCTCTACGACGCCTTCCGGCTCGGCCAGCGGTGGCGCTTTGACAGCCTCGAAGGCCCGATGCTCCTCGCGCCCTTGGTGATGGCGGCGACCTACCTTGTGATGGTGCGGGTGCCGCCTCCGAGCCCCCGCCGGGCCCTCGCGACCGCCCTCGGCTGCGTCGTGCTCGGCGCCGCGTTCTGGGGCATCGGCGCGCTCTCGTCGGCCCGCACACAGACCCCCGACCAGTGGCTCGCCTCGCAGCTCGGCCGCGGTCAGCGCCTCGACCCGGTGGCCGTGACGCCCCTCGACGCGCACGAAGACCCCGCCCGCGACGACCGCGTCGCAGCGGGCCATCGCGACCTCTCGCTCGACGCGATCACCGTGCGACGGGTGGCCTACCGCCGCGGCAGCCGCGTGCTCGCGTTTCGCAGCGACCAGCCGCCTCGCGAGAGCGCCAGCGACGACGGGTACGGCTGGGCGCCGAACGCCGCGCTCACGGTGCTCGACCTGCCGCGCCTCAACCGCGTGGTGGTCTTCGATCTGGCCTACGGCCGCGCCTGGCCGGCGGTCTGCTTCGACCGCAGCAGCGGGCTCCGCGACGTCACCGGCGGCTGCGGCAACGCGGCGCTGCGGGCCGAACTCGGGCTCCCTCGCGGCTGGAGCCACCTGAGCCTCATCGGCCTCGCGCTGGCCCTTTGGGGCCTGATCCGTGCGTATTTCGACAGCCGCTCGCTGGCGCGCTTCGGGTCATGGCGCGAGGGCACCTACGTCGAGGGCGGCAGCATCGTCTTGCACGACGGCACGCAGCTCGTGGCCCCTGTGGGGATGCTCCTCGACCCGGGCCCGGTGACGGTGCTCTCACCCTTGCCGAGCCCCTCTCCGACGGGAGTGTACCGCACCCTTGAGGCCCACAACGCCCTCGGCCCCGACGAGGTGTTGAGCGGCACCCGGGCGCGGGCCTTCCAGACGGTGTCGGCGATTCGGCTCGCGCGATGGTCGATGGCGGTCGCAGGGGCGAGCCTCGCAGCGGTCGCGGGGCTCGTCACCGTGGCCCTTGAGCTCGGGCCCTTCGCGCGCTGATCAGCGGGGCCTGCAGGGCTGCGGGTTGGCGAGCCTGAAGCGCCCGCCGCTGTTCTCGATGGGCTGGAGCGTGCCCGTGACCCGCACCTCGCCCGGCGGCACCTCGAGGCCGCAACAGAACCCCGAGTCGTCGCCGCGGCAGGTGTAGAGCGCGTCGGCGTCGAGGCCGAGGCCGAGCGAGACCCGGGCGCCGCGCACCTCGCCCGTGCCCACGAGGTCGATGTGGCCCTGACAGTGGTTGCAGCACTCGTTCATGTCGCTGCACGCCATCTCGGTGCAACCGCCTGCGGCGCGGAGCTGCCCGCGCACGGTGACGGCCCGGCCCCGGAGGGTCAGGCGTTGATCCCACGCTTCGGCCACCGTGAGGGCGGCGGTGTTGCTCTGGCAGAAGGGCAAAAACTGCGGCGTGGTGCAGCCTCGGTTGGCCACGCAGTCGCGGCCCGTCATGGGGCGCACCGCCTGGCCCGGCACGATCGAGACGACGTTCGAGCGAGAGAGCCCCGCGTCGAAGCTGCCGGGGGTGCGAGGGCGGGGCTGCGCGTCGGCGGCGTTGCAGCCCACGAGCACGGGGATCAAGAGGCTCAGGCGGCGGTCGAGCATGGTGGGTGACCTTCGATCGAGGGTGACGAGACGGGCGCCCTCTGACGACGACGTCGTCGCGGGCATTCGTTGTGAGGTGAGGCGTCAGACCCGATCGGGGTGCAAGACGTTGGGCCGCCCCGAGCGGGGCGCCGAGGGTACGCCGCTCAGCCCTGGGTGGCGAGGGCGAGGCCGAGCTTCTGACGCAGGCGGAAGTACTCTTCGCTCACCGCGAAGAGGCGAAGCTCGCGGATGCGGTCAGCCTGCGGGAGGCCGCCCGCCTCGTCGCCGGTGGCGCGGATCACCGCGATCGACATGCCGAGGTCGTTGGCGAGGAGGAAGCCCGCGCGGTCGGCGGTGAGGTCGACCCCCGCCGTCCAGCGCTTGAGGTCGAGGTTCGCGGCGTCGCTGTTCAAGAGCTTGCTCACGAGCGAGGTGAGCACTTCGAGCTCGGCGGCCGAGAGGTGCTTCTTGATCGCGGCGACGTTCTCGTTGACCGCGTCGCTGAGCTCAGCGGCCACGGGGAAGCTGCTCTGCACCGCGCGGATCGCCGCGAAGAGCCACGCCCTGAGCCCGGTGCCCGTCGCCACCGCCTGCCGCGCGTAGTGCCCCGGGCGGAAGTACGCGAGCCGCACCCCCGCGAGGAAGGCCAGCGCCTTCGAGGGCCCCCCCGCCAACGCGGTCTTACCGAGGAAGAGCGCCGGGGGGTCGCTGTTGACGACGTTGAGCCCCGAGTCATCGTCAGATTTGACGTACACCGCGGGGGTCTTGAGGCCCAAAACGCCCGCCGCGTAGTGCACCGTCTGGGCCATCTGGCCCTCATCTTTGGCAGGGTCGATCTTGTTCGCGTCGGTGAGGCCGAAGCTCGCCAGGGTCGCCGCGCGAGCCTTCACCATCGCAGGCTGGATGGTCGAAAACACCGAAGTAATCAGCGCATCTTGGAAGGGGTGCACGAGTTCGCGGCTCCACCGCTCGTCGTTCAGCTTCTCTTGCGCCACCGCGGGCCGATCGGTACGGAACTTCTTATAGAAGTTCTCCTCCTCGGGTTCGGCCCCCTTCACGCTCACCAGGGCCTGGCAGAGGCACCACGCCTCGTCGGGCCGACGGGCCTCGGTGAAGACCCGCCGCAGCGCGTGCAACGACTCGACCCGCAGGGGGTTCTTCGCGAGCATCGCGCGGTGCGCCACGATGGCCCGCTCTTGGTATTTCTTCGAGTCGGTCACATAGAGCGACGCGAGCTTCTCGCCAAAGTCGTACTCTGAGGGCGCGAGCTCTTGGGCCCTTTCGTACTCAGCGATGGCCTCGGCGGTCTGCCGGAGCTGCGTCTCGTACACCGGCGCGAGCCGCGCATGGAGCCGCGCCCGCACCGTCGCTGGTGCCGACTCGGGCAGCTTGCCGAGCACCTTGCGGTAGCTCTGCTCGAGGCCCGCCCAGTCGCTCTTGGCGGTGAGCACCGAGCCGATGCCGTCGAGCGCCGCGACGAGGGTCGGGTCGTGCCCGAGGGCGGTCTCGTAATAGTCTACGGCCTCGTCGGGGCGGCTCAGATGGATCTCACAGAGCTGCCCCGCGGTGAGGTAGTACCGCGCGAGCTGCACCTTGTCTTCGACCAGGTCGGTGAGCCTGAGGATGATCTCGACGAGGCGCCCCCAGTCTTTCTCTTCGGAGTAGAGCTGCATGAGCCGCAAGAGCACCCTGCGGTCGTCGGGGCGCGTGTCGAGGGCCGCCACGTAGGCCCGCGCGGCGCGGGTGCGGTCGCCCAGCTTGGTGGCCAGGAGCTCGCCGAGTTCGAGATGCAAGGGGTGCTTCTCGGCGTCGCTGGTGGCCAGCTCGATGCGGCGGCGCTTGAAGCGCACCACCTCGTCCCACCGGCCTTCGTCGGCGTAGAGCTTGGTCGCGAGGTCGATCACCTTGAGGTCGCCGTCGTCGGCCTCGAAGGCTTCGAGGAGCACTTCGAGCGCCTTCTTGTTGTCTCCGAGGCGGCTCAGCACCTCGGCGTACTCGCGCAACGCGTCGACCCTGACCGCGCGATCGAGCTCGCGGAGGTGATGCTCGTGGAGCTCGCGGTAGAGCTCTCGGGCCTCGTTCCACACCTCGGCTTGGAGGGTGCCGCGGGCCACCGCGAGCAGCGCCTCGCGGTCATCGGGCGCGACCTCACGGGCCGCCCGGAAGGCCTCAAGCGCCCGCGCCGGCTCACCGCTCCGTGCGAGCGCCTCGCCGTACTTCAGCGCCACCGGGAGCCCCTCTTCGCGCCCGAGCTCGCGCGCCCGCGCCGCCCGCGCCGCGAGGAGCCGCGCCGCCTCAGCGAAGTCACCCTCGTCAAACTTGATGGCCCCAAGAATGGCCGAGGCCTCTTCTTGGGTCGGGTCGAGCAGCGTCGCCTTCTCAGCCGCGTCGCGCGCCTTGGCGGTGTCTTTCACCCGGTCTCGGTAGATGCGCGCCACCTGCGCCCACAGCGTCGCCCGCTGGTTCGACCCGTCGGCCGCCTCGATCTCGCGCTGAAGGAGCTCGATGGCCCCCTGGGCGTCGCCCCGCGCCGCGTAGAGCTCGCGAAGCCGCGCCGTGGCCGCGGCCGAGTCTGGGTCAACGTCGAGGGCCTGCTTGTACCGCTCGATGGCGCCGTCGCGGTCGCCCTTGTCTTCGAGCACGCGCCCGGCCTTGAGCAGCACCTCGACCTTCTCGGCCGGGTTCGAGGCCTGCGCCGCGAGCTGATCGTAGGCCTCGGTGGCCGCCCGCGCGTCGCCCTTCGACGCGGCGATGCGGGCCATGCCTTCGAGCGCCGTGACGTTGCGCTTGTCGTACTCGAGCACCCGCTCGAAGCAACGCTGCGCACGGTCCATCGAGCCGATGGGGTCGTAGAACGTGCGGGCCGCCGAGAGCAGCAGCTCCGAGCGCTTGGTCTCGTCGCCCTCGACGAGCGAGGCGTGCCGTTCGAGCAGCGTGGCGAGCTCCTCCCACCGACCCAAGACGCGGTAGAGCCGCCCCAACCCGCGCAGCGCGGTGTCGTTCGCGGGGTCGAGCTCGACGGCCTTCTCGAAGGCCTCTGCGGCCCGCGCGTGCTCGACGAACTCCTCTTCGAGCATCGCGCCGATGCGGTTGTAGAGCTCGACCTTCTGCCGCGGCGTGGCCGAGGCCGCCACCTGCGCTTCGAGGGTCTTCAACAGCTTCTCGACGTTGCCTTCGCGGGCGTAGAGCCGCTCAAGGCCCTTCAGCGCGAGGAGGTTTCGCCCGTCGGCCTCGCGCGCCTTCTCGAAGAATTCGGCGGCGCGGGCGGTGTCTTCGAGGCGGTCTTCGTAGACCTCGGCGACCTCGCAGAGGGCCTCGGCGCGGGCCTCGACAGCGAGCGCCTCGGCCTTCTTCTCAAGGCGCGCGACGAGCCCCTTCCAGTCTTTGTCGCGCAGCAAGAGGCGCTCGACCACCTCGTTGGCCTTGCCGTGGGCGGGGTTGGCCGCGAGCACCGCGTCGCAGAACTCTCGGGCCTTGACGGTCTCGTTGAGCTTCGACTCGAGCACGTCGGCGGCCTCGGCCCTGAGGTCGTGCCCGAGGGCCGCGTTGCCGAGCGCGTCGGCGCGCTTCAACAGCATGCCGATGAGCTCGGGCCACTGCTGCTGCTTGCGGTAGATCGACTCGGCCCCGGCGAGCGACTCGTCGTCGGTGGGGCTCAGCTTGATGGCGGCGCTGAAGCACGCGAGGGCGAAATCGAGGCGCTTGAGCTGCTCGACGTACCAGCGCCCGGCGAGCTTGTAGAGCGGCAATTGCTCGCTGGCGTCGCGGCCCTTCACGGCCTCGCTGATCGAGCCGAGCACCTCGCCCCACTTCGTCGCGTCGTCGCCCACGAGGCGCGTGAGCTCGGCGGCGAGGTCGTCGTCGGCCGGAGAGGCCGTCACCGCCTCGGTGATCGCCACCACGGCGTTCTCTTTGTCGTCGAGGTCGCGCTCATAGACCCGCGCGACCTCGGCCCAGAGCCGCGCCTTCTCGGTCGAGAGCGACTCGGCTTCGATCTCTTCGAGCAAGATCTCGACCCGCTCGTCGGGGGTCGCCGTGGCGCGACGGATCTCGCGCACCTTCGCCGAAGCGAGCTCGTCGCCGCCCTCAAGCGCCGCGATGCCCTCGTAGGCCGCGCGCGCCTTCGCGAGGTCGCGCACCTCGCTCTCGAGCACCCGCGCCACCCGGAAGAGCAGCGCCTTCTTGGCCGCGACGTCGGCGGTCTCGTCGGCCACCGACTGCAACGCGCCGAGCACGTCGACCCAGGCGATGCCCTGGTTGCCGCTCGTCTCGAGCGCGAGGGCCTTGTCGTCGTCGGCCGGAGCGCCCGCGAGCGCGGCCTTGCGCGCGTCGAACTCTTCGCGGGTGATGTCGCCGGTGCGCTTGCCCTTGATGGCTTCGAGCACCGCGGTGAAGAACTCACCCGCGCTCGCGTAGCGGGCCTCGGGCGCCTTCTCGAGCGCCTTCAGCACCACCGCGTCGAGCTCGCGGGTGACCCACCCCCGGGGCGCGACCTTGCTCGGCGCCTCGGGCTCTTGGGTCAAATGCGCGACCACCAGGTCGACGAGCGAGGCGCTGCCGAAGAGGGCCTTGCCGGTGAGCACCTCCCAGGTGAGGGCGCCGAGGGCGTAGACGTCGCTCCGGGCGTCGGCCGCGGTGCCGAGCCGCGCGCGCTCGGGCGCCAAGGCCTTGGCCGAACCCAAGAGCACCAGGAAGCTCGCCGCGTCGGCGCCGCCGTGACGGGCCCCCGCGAGGCGGTCGATGCCGAAGTCGACGAGCACCCCCGAGAGGTTGCCGTCACGGCGCACGAGCACGACGTGGTCGGTGCGCAGGTCAGCGTGGGCGAGGCCCGCCGCGTGCACCTTGTCGAGCCCCGCGGTGATCGCCTCGAGCACAGAGCGAAACTCGTTGATGTGCATCGCCCCGGCGCGGCCGATGCGCGCCGAGAGGAGCTGCCCGTCGATGTGCTCAGCCGCCACGAAGGGCCGCCCGTCGGCGAGGGTGCCCGCCGCGACGATGCGCTGAATCGCGGGGTGCTCGACCGCGCGCAGCGCGCGCTGCGCGAGGAGAAAGCGATGGAGGCCCCGGCGGTCGCGGGCCCGGCCCTCGCGCAGGAGCTTCAGGTTGACCTGGCGGCCGTCACCCGCCGCGGCGAGATAGACCGCGCCGAAGCCCTCGTCGTGGGTCTTCTTGAGGATCTTGAAGCCCTCGACGCTGGCCCCGGTGGCGAGGTCGTCGCCGGCGCGGCCCTCGTACACCGGGCGAAGGCGCGACTCGGCCTCTCGGTCTTTGAGCACGATCGCGTCAGCGAGCGCCTCGTGGAGGTCGTCGGCGACGGCGCGCTCTGCGAGGCTCCGGGCGAACGATGCGCGACTGCTTGCACCGCCGACGTCGTCGGGCGAAACACCGAGCAGGTCACGCGACAAGGCTTGCATCGCGTCGAGGTCAAAGAGCCTCTCGAGCTCGGCACGAAGAATTTCAGCGGGTGCAACAGATGCCACGGATGCCATGGGTCGGTAACTTCTCCTCGCCTCACCGGCGACGGGTCGGTGTCTTGGGGGCCGCGATACTACACATTCACGCCCCGCGCGAAACGCTCTCTCTCGACTCTCGGCACAACTCCCCTCGCCGTGCTGCGGCGTCGATGCGCCAGCCGCGGTCTGCGGCGTCGACCCGCCTCGGCCTCGGGGCGCTGATTCTGGGGCTCGTCGGGCGGCCCGCCGGGGTCGCGGCGAACGGGCGCTTCCCGTCGGCGCAGCATGTGGTGATCGGGCCCGGGGCGGCGAGCGAGGTGCTCGCGTTGCGCACCACCTTCGGCGTCTTGAGCAGCGAAGACGGCGGCGCCCGCTGGCACTGGCGCTGCGAAGAGCAGCTCGGCTACCTCTACACCGCCGTGTGGGACCCCCCGATCGAGCTCGGCAGCCGCGGCCCCGACGGCACGCCGCTCCTCGTCGGCCTCACCGACGGCCTCACGCTCTCGCTCGACACCTGCGGCGCGCGCCCCATCGCGCCCCTCGCGGGCCGCTTCACCGGCGACCTGACCCGCGCCCCCGACGGTCAGACCATCTTCTGGGTCTCGTCAGATCAGAACCCAAACGGCGTGGCCGTCTCGCGCGACGGAGGCCGCACGTTTGTACGTCAACGCGCTACAGTCTCGGGTGTATTGTTTGAAACCATCGAACAATGCCCGAGCGCGCCGGCCCGGCTCTACCTCACCGGGGTGACCCTCGACGAGCCGCAGCGCGCGGTGCTCTACCGCAGCGACGACCAGGGCGACACCCTCACCGAGGTGCCCGTCGCGCTCGCGCCGGGGGTGTCGCATCTCTTCCTCTCGGGGGTCGACGCAGCAGACCCTGAGCACCTCTGGTTTCGCGCCACCCTCGAACGGACGGCCGCCACGGTGCTCCTTGAGAGCCGCGACGGCGGTCGGCAGATGGTCGAGCGCTTTCGCTCCCAAGGGGCCCTCACGGGCTTCGCGCTGCGGCCCGACGGGCGCGGCGTCTGGGTGGGCTCGCGGGAGCCCGGCGAGGGGCTCTACCTCGCACGAGGTGACGGTGAATTCGCGCGGGTGGCGCCATACCGGGTGGCGTGCCTGCGCTTTCACGCCGGGGCGCTCTACGTCTGCGGTGACGAGCTGAGCGACGGCTTCGCCCTGGGGCGCTCGACCGACGAGGGCCGCAGCGTGACGCCCCTCTTGCGCCTCGGCGCGCCCCTCGAACGCCCGGCCTGCGCGGCCGATTCGGTGTGGGCCGCGCGCTGCGACCCGTTCTGGCCGCTCCTCGACAGCACCCTGCGACCGCTGCGAGACGCCGGTGCACCCGACGCGCGCGACGCCCCCGGTGACCTCGGTGCGGTGACACGCGACGCCGGGCCGCCGCCGTCAGCGAGCGCGCGAGGCTGCGGGTGCGAGACCTCCGCCGACGCGTCAGCGCACGGGGTGTGGGCCCTCGGCGTCGCGCTCGCGATGGGTCTCAGCCGACGACGACGCCCTCGCTAAGCCTTCAGTTCGCGGGGCGCCCCGCGTCGGGGTGTTCGCGGACGTACTGTTGCACCATGCCTTCGAGTTCGCGGGCGTGCTCGCGCACCCGGGCGACGCCGATTTGCGAGCCGCGCTCCATCAACGCGGGCATCTCTTCGATGGCCCGGGCGCCGAGGGGCGTGCGATAAAAGCTCGTCAGCTGGCGGAGTTCGAGCTCGTTGAAGCGCTCGATGTAGAGCCGCAAGAGGTCGCCGCGGATCGACTCGTAGCTCATGTGCCGCCCGAGAAACTCACGGAGCACGGGCTCGAAGGGGCGCAGCGAGGGGTTGGCTTCGAGCTGGGTGCGGATCGAAGTCTCGAGCGCCGCCGCGAGGGTGCGCTGCATGTGGAGCGCCTCAAGCATCTCTTCGGCCGCACGCCGATGCGTCTCGGGCGTCGAGGGCGCGGCCAGCTGCTCGGGGTAGAGTCGCGTCTCGCGCAGCGGCGGCGCCCCCGCAGCGGTGGTGGCGCACCCCGCGCTGCCCGCGAGCGTCAGCACACCGACCAAGCCCCAACCCAGCGTCACCCCTCGCATCATGGCCTCGGGCTTTAGCAGAGCGTCGGTCACGCCTACAACGCCTCACTGCACCGTGTTCGCGCAATCGCGCTGGGTTGCGCACCCCTCGCCTGTCGCCGCGCCTTCTATCGGGGCCGAGAGGTTCACCGGGTCGCCGTCGAGCGCACCCGCGCGAACCGCCTTGGTCGCAAACCTTAGGGCCGCATGCAGGCGCCGCCCTCGCAGCGATGCGCACACGCGCCGCTATTCTCGACCGTCGACAGCAGGGTCTCGCGGCCCTTCGACGCCTCGCCGTCGCGGGTCAGCGCACGATCAGGCGCCAGGGCGTAGGGCAATCCGCCCGCGTCACGCACGACGTCGTCTTCAGGCCACGCGGGATCACGGGTTGACCGCCGAATCTCTGGCAGCTCCCTCCCCCACCGACGGCGAGGCACACGACGAAGCGTCGCATGGCTTCGCGCATGAAGTCTCTTCCGGGCTCGCACGACCCCGACGCGCTTCACAACGGTCAACGTCGGCAACCTCGAACGACCAGACGACCCCTTCGCGGTGCGCAGGCAGCCTGCCTGGGCTGCGTCCGCAGATGAAGTATCCAACATCGAATGCATGCGGTGGTGAGCATCGCCTTTCGTAGCGGGTTGCGATGCGGCGTGACCCGCACCTCTCTGTAGGGCGGAGGAGGCTCGCGACTGGCGTGCGCCCCGCTGGGCTGAGGTCACGCGGTGGTTGGGGCGCGACGCAGATTCGTCGAATTGGGCACTCCGCCCCCCTCCGCCGACGCCACCCCACTTGCAGACGCAGCCTGGCAGAGCCTCATGTTCGATCGAGGGTCAACCCAGCGCAGAGCGCCGCTGGCACGACCGCGCTTACAGCTGCCCCAACGCCTTCGAGCACGACCGGCGCGCGCAACGCCTGCAACGGGCGTCGCGGCCCCTCGCAGACGCCCCGAGGCGCGGCCGCTTCGACCCCATCGGCGCTTCGAGCGAAGGCAGAAGCTGTGCTACGAGCCGTAGCTCCGATGGCCCTCCCTCGCATCGCCGTTCTTGTGCTCTGCTTTGTGATCCCCGCGGTGGCCTACCGCCTCGGTGGTACGAACCTCTGGCTCGGCTACGGAGTCGGGTACACCCTGGCCGCAGCCCTCGCCGCCTGGTCGCTCGCGCAAGACGGCGAACTCAGGGCCGCGCTCGCGCCACGGGCCGGCGACCCGACCTGGGCCGTGGGCGGCGCCGCGGTGCTCTTCCTCGCGCTCTCGGCCATCATGCTGAAGGTCGTGGCGCCCCTCGCGCCGCTCCAGATTTGCACCGCCGACGGCGCTTGGGTGGGCCCGCCCGAGCCGCGCGGCTTCACCGTCGTCACCGAGTGGCTGCGCGACCACGCGTGCGTCGCCTTCGCCCGCTCGGCGGCCTTCCGCGGGGGGCGGCGCGCCCTCGCCATCGTGGCCATCGCGGCCCTCGAAGAGGTCGCCTGGCGGGGCGGCGTGCAGACCCTCGTGGCCGAGAAGTTCGGCTCGACCCGCGGCGTGTTCATCACCGCGGCGCTCTTCGCGCTCGCCCAGCTCACCACGGGCAACCCCGCGGTGGCGCTCCTCGCGCTGCCCACGGGTCTCCTCTTCGGGGCCCTCATGCGGTGGCGCGGCACCGTCTTCCCCGCGATGCTCGCCCACGTCGTGTTCAGCTTCTTTTTCTTCTACCAGAACAGCCCCCTCTCGATGCGGGCGGGCGCGCTATGATGGCCCCATGAGCCGCTCCGCCAGGGCCGCCAGGGCAAGCCTCGCGCTCGCCGTTTCTGCTGTATTTTCAGCATGTTCTGGTGACTCTGAGCGGGCCCGTCCCATCCCCATCCCCGACCCCCGGGGTCGCGGCGACGCGGGCCAGGCCGAAGACGTGCGGGTGTTCGTGCCGCCCGACGCGGTGCCCGTGCGCCCGCCCCCCAGCAACTGCGGCGGCACCCAGGCGACGCTCACCCGCCGCCGCGCCACGGTACTCTTCGTGGTCGACCGCTCGGGCAGCATGTCTGACCCAACCACAGACAACATCCCAAAGTGGAGCGCGCTCCTTCAAGCCCTCGGCACGGCCCTGCCGCGGGTGAACGCCGACCTCGCGATGGGGCTCTTGTTCTTCCCCGAGCCGTACGTGGTCGCGATGGGTCAGACGGCCACCGAGGGGCAGATCTGCGGGGTCGTGAGCACCCCGCGGGTCACCCCGGGCGCGGGCAATGCGTCGGCCATCCTCGGCGCCCTGCAAGGCACCCTCCCGGGCGGCGCCACCCCCACCGCCGCCGGCTTGAACGCCGCCGTCGCGTGGCTCACCCGCGACCCCGACCGCTCGGGCGAACAGATCATCGTGCTCGCCACCGACGGCGGCCCCAACTGCAACCCCGACTTCGACCCCGCGATCTGCGCGTGCACCGGCCCCGCCGAGCGCCTCTGCCGCAACAACGTGTACGGTCGCCTCAACTGCCTCGACGCCGACCGCACCGTCGCCGCGGTCACCACGGCCCGCGCACAGGGCGTGAGCACCATCGTGTTGGGCCTCGCGGGCACGCAAGACTTCGGCGCCGTGCTCGACCAGATGGCGGTGGCCGGGGGCCGTCCGCGTGCGGGCGCGCCGCGGTACTACAACGTCGCCTCGGCGAGCGACCTCGCGCGGGAGCTCACCGCGCTCACCTCGGCCCTGGCCGAGTGCCGCTTCGCGCTTGAGAGCGCGCCCCCCGACGCCAACCTGGTCGATGTGCGCCTCGGCGGCGAGAGCCTCGTGCGCGACGACGCGCGCAACAACGGCTGGGCCTACAGCGACGACACCCACACGGTGATCGAGTTCTTCGGCAACACCTGCGATCGGGTGCGCGCGGCCTCGGGGGGCGTGCAGCTCTCGGCGGCGTTTGGGTGCCCCGCGCCGGCGCCGCCGTAGTAGCGTTTCGCCGCGATGGAGCCCTTTGAACGCCCTTGGTTTGCCACCGGGCTGCGCGTGCCGCGGTCGGTGCTGAACAGCGTCGACGACGCAGCCCGCGCGGCGCACCCTGAGGAGTCGTGCGGCCTCCTCTACGGCCCCGCCGACGACCCCGCCGCGATCACCCGCGCCGAACCGTGGGACAACCTCGCCAACAAGTACCACGCCCTCGACCCCGAGACCTACCCCCGCACCGCGCGGGCGGCGTACATCCTCCACCCGATGAAGATGCAGCGCGCCCTCGAAGCGGGCGACGCGCGGGGCGAGCCGGTGAAGGTGATCTTCCACTCGCACTGCAACGTCGGGGCGTATTTCTCGCACGAAGACCAGACCGTCGCGGCGCCCGAAGGCGTGCCCGTGGTGCCCGTGGTGTACCTCGTCACCTCGGTGCGCGACGGCGGCCTCGTCGACGACCACAAGCTCTTCGCCTTCGACGGCGGCGCCTGGGTCGAGCGCCCCCTCACCGTGGTCGAAGGCTGAGCCCCGCAGCGCGGCTCAGTCGCGGCGCGTGAGCCCGAGGAATGCGCGGGTTCGCTCGTGCTTCGGGTTGTCGATCACCTCGGCCGGGGGGCCGTCTTCGATGATCTGCCCGCCGTGGAGCACCAAGGTGCGGTGGCTCACCTCGCGGGCGAAGCGCATCTCGTGGGTCACCACCATCATCGTGAGGCCGTCTTTGGCGAGCCCGGTGAGCACGTCGAGCACCTCGCCCACGCGCTCGGGGTCGAGGGCGCTGGTGGGCTCGTCGAGGAGCAGGGCCTCGGGCTCCATCGCGAGAGCGCGGGCGATGGCCACGCGCTGCTGCTCGCCGCCCGACATCTCGCCGGGGTAGGCGGCCTTGCGGTGCGAGAGACCCACCCGTTCGAGCAAGGCCTCCGCGCGCGCCGTCGCCTCGGCCACGGCGAGACCCTTCACATGGACGGGGCCCTCGATCACGTTGCCGAGGGCCGTACGATGGGGGAAGAGGTTCCAAGTTTGGAAGACCATGCCGACGCGCTGACGGATCGACGCGAGGGCCTTCTTGTTCACCGCGGCGCCGCCGGGTTTGAGCACGTCGCGCCCGATGGTGATGGCGCCTCCGTGAAACTCTTCGAGGCCGTTCAGACACCGTAAGAGCGTGCTCTTGCCGCCGCCCGAGGGCCCGATGAGCGACACCACCTGGCCCTTCTCAAAGGCCACCGAGACGCCGTTGAGCACCGTGCGCGGGCCGTAGGTCTTGGTGAGCGATTCGACGTTGATCACGCGCGGGCCATCTTTTCTTCGAGCCGTCGGGCCACGATCGAGAGGGGGTAGCTCATCGCGAAATAGAGCGCCGCGCACATGGCCCCGGGCAAGACCCAGCTGCGCACATCGACCGCCGTGATGGTCATCTGCTTGGTGAGCTCGACCACGGTGATCACGCTCACGAGCGAGCTGTCTTTCAAGAGCGCGATGAAGTCGTTGGTCACGCTCGGCAGCGCCAGCCGAAAGGCCTGCGGGAGCACCACCCGCCGCAGCGCCAGCGGCAGCGACATGCCCAGCGACAAGGCCGCCTCGGTTTGCCCCTTCGGCACCGCCTGGATGCCCGCCCGGTACACCTCGGCCTCGTACGCGGCGTAGTTCATCCCCAGGCCCAGAATGGCCGCCGCCGGAGCGTTCAGCTTCACCACGTCGGCGAGGCCGTAATAGAGCACGTAGAGCTGCAAGAGCACCGGCGTGCCGCGGTACACCTCGATGTAGAGCCCCGCGAGCTTCGCCAAAGGCTTGGGCCCGTAGAGCCGAATCACCGCGAGGAGCAAGCCCAAGGGGATGGCCAGGCACATCGCCAGGGTGCTCACCCACAGGGTCGTGCGGGCGCCCCGCAGAAACAGCATGACGTGCGTGCCGTTGAGCCGCTGGCGGGTGTCTTGGGTGCCGAGCATGCGGCGCTGGTCGCTCTCGCTCCAGGTCATGAGCCGACGCTGGCGCTCGTTCATGATGCCCGCCCGCGACAAGATGCGCTCGAGCTCGCCCGAGGCGATCACCCGCGCGAGGGCGCCGTCGACCGCGGCCTGGAGGTCGGGCTCCTCGTTGCGCGCAGCGACGGCGTAGTACCCGTCGGCCACGTCGCCCACCACCCTGAGGTCTTGCCGAGGCTCGCCGTACCGCGCCGCGATGATGTCGTCGAGCAAGACCGCGTCGCTGCGCCCTTGCGCGAGGTCAATGTAAGGCTCCTCGACGCCCTCATACGGGACGATCTCGGCCTGCGCCGCGCGCAGGTACTCGAAGCTGAAGCTGTTGGCCAGGGTGCCCACGCGGCGGCCGCGCATCCACCCGACCGTGGGCTGCACCGCGCTGTCGCTGCGACGCGCCATGAGCCGCGCGGCGAAGCAGTAATAGGGCCGCGTAAAGCGAACGCGCCCCACCCGCGAGGGCGTCACCTCGAAGCCGTTGAGGATCACATCGAAGGTGCCGCGCTCTAGCGAAGGCACCAGCGCCGACCAGTCGTTCTGCACGAACTCGGCCTCGACCCCGAGCTCGCGGGCGATGGCGTTGGCGAGGTCGACCTCGAAGCCCACGCGGCGGCCGCCGTGCTCGCTGTCTTCCCACACGTAGGGTTCGCCGCCCTGGATGTCGGCGCCCCAGCGCAGCTTGTGGGCCGCCCTGACCCGCGCCAACCCCGCACCGCCCGAAGGCGGCGTAGGCCTCGAACCGCACGCGCCGAGCGCTACAAAGAGCGCCGCGAGTGCAACCAAAACCGCAAGAGCTTGACCCCGTCGCACAGCGCGCGACGCTAGCGCCTTCGGGCACGCGGGGTACATCCCAAATGACGCGACCGACACACAATCTCCGCGGCGCGGGCCGTCAAAGATTCTGCGTCGGTCTCAGCCTGGGCGACCACCGGCGGGCCGCGCCTCGGTCACGCGCTCAGGCCGCGCGGGTCTTCGGGGCCTTGGCCCCCTTCTCGCTCTTCGCAATGCCCGGACGCGCGCCCGTGCCGCTCCCCGTCACCGCGTCGCTCTCGAGATCGAGCTCGCCCACCCCGAGCTCGCCGCGCTCGTCGAGGAGGTGGAGGGTGTACGCGATCTTGGCCCGCTGCGCGCGCTTGGCCTCGCTGTAGCTGCCCGAGAGATCTTTCAAGATCTCTTTCGCGCCCGCGAGCTTCTCGTCGGCCTTCATCTCCTTCTCGACCTCGCGGAGCGCGGTCTCGGCGCGAATGATCTCTGACCTGAGCTGGTTACCGTCCATCCCGGCGGCGTCTTCGACAAAACCTGCGGGCAGCTTGGCGACAATCTTCTTGATGTCCACGCGATCGACCTCCTGTGGTGAGCCCCCACCTATCGCCTCGCCGCGGCGGCGTCACATTTTCGGCAGAGGCCCCGTCGCCGCCCCGCAAAGCGCCGTGTTTTGGGGCGCGCCGTGAGATCGTTCGGTCACCGAACGACCCTTGCCTTTCGCCTCGAATGGGGTCACCAGTGCGAGGCCCCACGATGCTGAAATTGCCCATCGACGACGTGCTGCCCTCGCTCACGGCGGCCCTCACCGCACACCGCGCGGTGGTGCTTGAGGCGCCTCCGGGCGCGGGCAAGACCACCCGAGTGCCGACGGCCCTCCTCTCGGCGGGCTTCGCCGACGGGGGCGAGATCATCGTGCTCGAGCCGCGCCGCCTCGCCGCCCGCATGGCCTCGGCCCGGGTCGCCGACGAGCTCGGCGAGCGCCTCGGCGAGCGGGTAGGCTACCAGGTCCGCTTCGACGAGGTGGCCAGCGCGCGCACCCAGATCCGCTTCGTCACCGAGGGGGTGCTCACCCGCCGCCTCGTGCGCGACCCGCAGCTCAAAGGGGTCGCCGCGGTGGTGCTCGACGAGTTCCACGAGCGTCACCTCCAGGGCGACGTGGCGCTCGGGCTCTTGCGTCGCTTGCAGCTGCGGCACCGCCCCGAGCTCGCCCTCGTGGCCATGAGCGCCACCCTCGACGGCGCCAGCGTCGCGCGCTTTCTCGGCGATTGCCCGCGCATCGTGAGCGAGGGTCGGCGCTTCGCGGTCGAGATCGAGCACCTCCCGAGCGCCGACGACCGCCCCCTCGCCGCCCAGATCGCCGAGGCCGTGCGCCGCCTCTGCGACGAGGGCCTCGACGGCGACGTGCTGGTCTTTGTGCCCGGGGCCGCAGAGATCCGCCGCGCCCTCGACGCCCTCGGGGCCGTGGCCGAGAAGTACAAGCTCGTCGCCCTCCCGCTGCACGGCGACCTGAGCCCGGCCGAGCAAGACCGCGCCGTCAAGCCCGCCGACCGCCGCAAGGTCATCGTCTCGACCAACGTCGCCGAGACCAGCATCACCATCGACGGCGTCGTCGCCGTCATCGACTCGGGGCTCGCGCGGGTCGCCTCGCACGCCGCCTGGTCGGGCCTGCCCATGCTCGACGTGAAGAAGGTCTCGCGGGCCTCGGCAACCCAACGCGCAGGCCGCGCAGGCCGCACACGCCCCGGCCGCTGTCTGCGGCTCTACACCCGGCACGACCACGACACGCGCCCCGAGCACGACGCCCCCGAGGTGCGGCGCCTCGACCTCGCCGAGACGGCCCTCGAGCTGCACGCCGCGGGCGAGCGCGACCTCTCACAATTCGGCTGGTTCGAAGCCCCTCCGGCCCAAAGCCTCGACGCCGCCGAGCGGCTCTTGGCGGCCCTCGGCGCGATCACCCCCGAGGCCGCGCTCACCCCCCTCGGCCGACGGCTGCTTCGGTACCCCGTGCACCCTCGCCTCGCGCGGCTCCTCGTCGAAGCGCGCGACCGGCACGTCGCCGAGTCGGGCGCGACCCTCGCGGCGCTCTTGAGCGAGCGCGACATCGTGGCGGCCCGGCGCGGCGCTGGGCTCGGCCCACAACAGCGCGGCGACGACGAGACCGACAGCGACATCGACGCGGCCATGCATCGCTTCGCCGAGGCCCGCGAGGCTCAGTTCGACGCCGCGACGCTGCGGGCCCTCGGGCTCGACACGGGCGCGACCCTCGCCGTCGAGCGGGTGCGAAAGCAGCTCTCGCGCAGCCTCGCCCAAGATCGTTCGGATCCGAACGAACTCAAGAGCAGCGGCACCGCCGACGAGGCCTTGCGGCTCTCGGTGCTGGCCGCCTGGCCCGACCGCGTCGCGCGGAAGCTCCGCGGGGTCGAGTACGCCTTCGCGTCGGGCGGCAAGGCGCGCCTCGCCGGGGCTCACCCTGCCCAGGCGCCCGAGTTCGTGGTGGCCGTCGAGGCCGAAGAGAAGACCGACGCGCGGCAGCGGGGCGTGGTGATCCGGCGGTCGAGCTACGTCGAGGCCGAGTGGCTGCTCGAGCTCTTCCCTGATGAGATCGAAGAGGTCACCGAGGCGCGCTGGGTGGCCGCCGAGGCGCGGGTCGAGGTGTGGCAGCGCTTGCTCTTCCGCGGGCTCGAGCTCGACGCGTCGCGGGCGCCCCCCGGAGAGGCCGCCGATCGTGCGGCCACCGAACGGTTGCTCGCCGAGGCCCTCGCCCGAGGCCCCCGCAGCTTCGTCGAAAACGAAGAGAATTTCGACCGTTGGATGGCCCGCCATCGCTACGCCGCCGAGGTCGTTCGGGGCCCTGACCTTCCGCCCCCCGATGAGGCCGCGCTCGCCGCGGCGCTGCGTCGGCTCTGCGAGGGCGCCCGCAGCATGGCCGAGGTGCGGGCGGGGCATCTCCTCCAGGCGCTCCAAGAGTCGCTCTCGCCCGCGCAGCGCAAGCGCATCGACGCGCTGGCCCCCGATCGGGTCACCCTCCCCGGCGGCAAGGTCGCCCGGGTCGAGTACCCCGAGACCGGCGCCGCGCCCTTCATCGCCTCGCGGCTCCAAGACTTCTTCGGCATGCGCGAGGGCCCCCGGGTCGGAGGCGGCCCGCTCACCTTGCACCTCCTCGCGCCGAACCACCGCGCCGTGCAGGTCACCACCGACCTCGCCGGCTTCTGGGAGCGCCACTACCCCGCGATCCGCAAGGAGCTCTGCCGTCAATACCCGCGGCACCTCTGGCCCGAAGACGGCCGCACCGCGACGCCGCCCCCGAACGGCCGCGTGCGCTGACCCCGCGGCGCGCCTTCACCCTCCCGCGGGGCGCCACCAACTGCTACCTTCGAGCATCGCATGAGCGTTGAGATCGTTTTGGTGCGACACGGCGAGAGCGAGGGCAACCGCGCGAAGATGTTCACGGGTCACTCGGGCTCGCCGCTCACCGCCCGCGGGCACGCCCAGGCCCTCGCCGCGGGGCAGGGCCTCAGAGACTTCGCCCCCACCCGCATCGTCTCAAGCGACCTCCTGCGCGCATGGCAGACCGCCGAGGGGCTCTGCGCAGGCCTCGGGCGAGCGCACCCCGTCGAAGCCAACCCTGCCTTCCGTGAGCGCGACATGGGCGACTGGGTGGGCATCACCTTCTCGGCCCTCGAAGCCCGCGACCCCGACGGTTGGGCGGCCCTCGTGCGCCGCGACCCCGACCACCACCCGCCCGCGGGCGAGACCCACCGCGCGTGCGCAGCCCGGGTCGCCTCGGCCCTCGACGCGCTCCTCGACGGCGCCAAAGAAGAAGAGCGCATCGTGCTGGTGAGCCACGGCGTGGCCATCTCTCACATGATCCGCCACCTCTTGCAGATCGCGGCCTTCGACGTACTCTTCACCGTCGACAATCTTTCGTTTCACCGCTTCGAACGCCGACGCACAGGCACCCGGGTCATCGCGCTGAACGACACACGACATTTACACACTTTGCGAGCAATCTGATGGCGACTAAGCTCTCTGTTTCGCTGCTTCTGATCGCACTCACAGGCTGCGCGCCTGAGCTGGTGAGCCGCCCCAACGATGCGGGGCCCGCGGTCGATCAGGGCGACCTCCAGCCCGACCTCGGGGCGCCGAGCGACACGGCCGAGGCTGCCGATCGCGGCGCGAGCGCAGACGCAGGCGCTGGGCCCGACGTGACGCCGAGCGTCGATGCGCCGGTGAGCGCTGACAGCCCCGCGGGTGACGACCTCGGCGCCCCCGCCCGTGACGCCGGGTTTGAGGCCGACGCGGGCCAGGCGCCCGCTGACACGGGGCCAGTGGGGGTCGACACCGCCGTCGAGCCTTCGACGCCGCCGCTCCCCGCGACCCCAGGGCCCCACCGCGTCGCCGTATGGACGGGCGCCGTCTCGGGCTCGTCGGGCAACGCGCGGGTGTTCTACCCGATGGGCGCCTCAGGGCGCGACGCCTTCCCCTTGGTGGTGTTTGCCCACGGGTTTCAGCTCGGGGTCAACAACTACGACGGGCTCCTCACCCACGTCGCCTCGCACGGGTACGTCGTCGCCAGCGTCGACTACCCCGGGAGCCTCCTCCGGGTCGATCACCGCGAGGTCTCGACGGCGCTCCGCAACGTGCGCCGCGCCTTCGCGATGCAGTCGGTGCCGGGCTTCCCCGCGCTGGCCCAGGTCGACGCCTCACGCGCCGCGGCCATGGGGCACTCGCTCGGCGGCAAGGGCGCCGTGATGGCCGTTCTCGACGACCCGACGGCCTTCGTCGCCGCGGTGGCCCTCGACCCCGTCGACGACAACCCCGCCCCGGGCGGCTCAGTGAGCGAGACGGCCCCCAGCGTCGCGCCCGAGCGCATGGGCGCCTTGCGCACCCCCCTCGCCCTCTTCGGGTCGAGCCAGGGGCGCTGCACCACCCTCGGCACCTCGTGCGCGCCCGAGAGCAGCAATTACCTCCGCTTCGCGGCCGCGGCGCCGAGCATGACGCCGAGCGCGCTCTACCCCTTGCTCAACTTCGGTCACAACGATTTTGTCGATTCAAACTGCGGGTTTCAGTGCAACCTCTGCGCCCGCGGCGCCGCACCCCTCGATTCGCGGGTCGCAGCCCTCCGGGGGTTGAGCGTGGCGTTTCTGCAACGCTTCGCCCGCGGCGACCTGCGCTACCAGCCCTTCATCGACGGCGAAGGCCGCGCCGCCCTCGTCCGCGCCAACACCTTGTGGAACGGCGTCGCCAGCGCCCTCCCCGCGTGCCGCTAGGCTGTGTCTGCGGGTGTAGTTTCCAACATCGAATGCATGCGGTGGTGAGCATCGCCTTTCGTAGCGGGCTGCGATGCGACGTAACCTGCACCCCCTCTGTAGGGCGGAGGAGGCTCGCGCCTGGCGTGACCTCACCCCCAGGGGGGCGTACAGCTCGGCGGCTGGCGTGACCTCACCCCCAGGGGGGCGTACATCCCTCGCGCCCCCTCTCCCTGCCAGGCTGTGGTTTACCCGCGGAATTTCCTTGTGTTTGCGGGCATGAGAGCCGATCGGCGCCTGGCGTGACCCCACCCGCTGGGGCGCATGGTGCTGTGCCTGTCGTGACCTCACCCCCTGGGGGACGCACGAGCCTCGCACCC
>JAEUKH010000001.1 GCA_016792845.1 Myxococcales bacterium
TCCCTCAGGGGGTGAGGTCACGCCGGGCGCGGGGCCGTAGGTCCACCACGGGTGAGGTCACGCGGGGTCGCAACTTGCTACGAACGGCGCGAGAAGTGCTGCGCGGCGATGCTCACCAACGCATGCATTCGATGTTGGTTATAACATTTGCGGACGCAGCCTAGCGTCGGCCCTTGAAGCCCATCATGCCCTGCACCACCGACTCGCTCGACTCGGCGATCTCGGCCTCTTCCCGGGCGCGATCGGCGCAGTCTTCGCAGAGCTTCTTCGCGCGCCCCGCGACCTTGACGCTCACGAGCTTGTCGACTTCGTTTTCACAACCTTTACAGACCGCCATGAGACTCGCTCCTCGCGGTGCAGCGCCCGCCCGGTCGTATTAGCGCGCCCCGCCGCCGCTCGGCTACTCTCTCTCGGTGACCCCCGATGCCCTCGCGCGCCCGCCCACCGAGGCCGCCACGCTCTACGCCCCAGACCCCCTCGCGCGGCTCTCGTTGGCGCTCTGGCAGCACCACGCCGCGGCCCACTTCGGCGCGTCGCTCGCGGTGCTCGGCGCCAAGGTCGACGACGCCCAACGGCTGGGCGAGCGCGCCGAGTTTGAGATCGCCCTGACCCACACCCGCGACGCGGCCAGGCGCGCCAGGCTTCGGGTGGTGACCCTCCCGCTCAGAGACGCAGCTTCGTTGAAGACGCACGCCGACCTCTGCGCCCAAGCCATCGGCGGCGCAGGGATGGACGCCCTCGTCGCAAGAGCGCAGCGAATCTGGCAATGTGAGCCGATTGATGGTGTGGAAGGTGGCGAAATGGTGGTCATGGCCGTGCTCGCCTTGGTGCTGCTCGGGCCGGTGGCACCCCGCGGCGAAAATGCCCTGGTGGGCTTCAAAGGGTGTCGAACACGCGCCATGGCGCACGGCTGGGTGTGTCCGTAATCTGCGCATGGCGGGGGCGTCGGGCAAAACTGACAGGGGTGTCATTGCGGCGGAATGGAGACCGTGATAGCTGCGTTCTCCGGCGCTGACACGCGTGTCAGTACACAGCAAACATAGGGAGGCGGTGGCGATGCCATCTCAGCGGACCGACGCGGTAGTGGTTGGGATCGACGTAGGCTCGACGACGGTCAAGGCAGTGGTGCTTGACCCTTCGACGCGCGAGATCCTGTGGGCTGATTACCAGCGTCATCAGACCAAGCAGCCCGAGAAGGTGTACGAGTTTCTTCAGCGCATCGAGGCTGAGTACCCGATCTCAGACAAGGCCCGCTGGCGGGTCTTCCTGACGGGCTCCGGGGCGGCGCCGCTCTGCCCGACCTTGGGCGCGAAGTTCGTGCAAGAGGTCAACGCCGTCACCCTCGCGGTCGAGACGATGCACCCCGACGTGGGCAGCGTGATCGAGCTCGGCGGCCAAGACGCCAAGATCATCATTTTCAAGACCGACGAGAAGACCGGCGACAAGACCGCCGCGCCGTCGATGAATGACAAGTGCGCCTCGGGCACCGGGGCCACCATCGACAAGTGCATGATCAAGGTGGGCCTCGCGCCGGAGCGGGTCCGCGAGATCCACTTTGATGACTCGAAGCTGCATCACGTCGCGGCCAAATGCGGTGTGTTCGCTGAGACCGACATCGTCAACCTGGTGAAGAGCGGCATCCCCAGCGAAGAGATCCTCTGCTCGTTGGCAGACGCCATCGTGTTGCAGAACCTCTCGGTGCTGACCCGCGGCTCGACGCTGCGCCACAAGGTGATCTTGCTCGGCGGCCCCAATACGTACCTGCCCTTTCTGCAAGAGTGTTGGCGCAAGCGCATCCCCGAGACCTGGGCCGAGCGCTCGTACCCGTGGCCCTCTGACCGGCCCATCGAAGAGACCATCTTCGTGCCCGAGAACGCGCAGTACTACGCCGCCTTCGGGGCCTGCGTGTACGGCATGAAAGAGGCGGCCGAGGTGGGGCTCTATCAAGGCACCACGGGGCTGCTCAACTACATGACCCACGGGCGCAAGGCGCGGCTCGGCGAGAGCGCCGGCCCGCCCCTCGCCAAGACCGGCGACGAGATCAGCACCTTCAAGTCGCTCTACACCATCCCGCGCTTCGAGGCCCCGCCGCTCTCGCCGGGCGACCACGTCCGCGCGGTGATCGGCCTCGACGGCGGCTCGACCTCGTCGAAGGCCGTGCTGGTCGACGAGGCGGGCGAGATTGTTTGTAAAGCGTATCAGCTCTCGAAGGGCAACCCGATCCAAGACACCAAAGAGCTCTTGGCGCAGCTCAAGGCCACCATCGAGGCCCAGGGCGCGACCCTTGAGGTCTTGGGCTTCGGCGCCACGGGGTACGCCGCCGACGTGCTCCAAGAGACGCTCCGCGCCGACGTGAACGTGGTCGAGACGGTGGCCCACATGATGAGCGCCGTGAAGTACTTCGGCGACGTCGACGTGATCTGCGACATCGGCGGCCAAGACATCAAAGTGCTGTTCATGAAGAACGGCGACATCGCCAACTTCAGGCTGTCGAACAGCTGCTCTGCGGGCAACGGGATGCTCCTCCAGGCCATGGCCGACCAGTTCGGCCTGAAGGTCACCGAGTACGCCGACACGGCCTTTTCGGCCGAGCTCGCGCCGAAGTTCAGCTACGGCTGCGCGGTGTTTCTCGACACCGACCGGGTCAATTTTCAGAAAGAGGGCTTCTCGAAAGAAGAGCTCCTCGCGGGTCTCGCGCAGGTGTTGCCGAAGAACGTCTGGCAATACGTGGTGCAGATCCCGCGCATGGCCTCTCTCGGCAAGCGCTTCGTGCTCCAGGGCGGCACGCAGTACAACCTCGCCGCGGTCAAGGCGCAGGTTGATTACATCAAAGAGCGCGTGCCCGAGGCCGAGGTGTTCGTGCACCCGCACACCGGCGAGGCGGGCGCGCTCGGCGCCGCGTTCGAGACCCTCAGGGTGGTCAAGCGCAAGGGTTCGAGCAGCTTCGTGGGCCTCGACGCGGCGATCAACCTTGAATACGAGACCCGCAACGACGCCTCGACCGAGTGTCACTTCTGCGCCAACAACTGCAAGCGCACCTTCATCGACGCGCGGCGCCCCGACGGCACCACGGCGCGGTACATCTCGGGCTTCTCGTGCGAGAAGGGCACCGTCGAGAGCGAAGAGGCCATGCTCTCGCTGGTGGCCGAGCGGAAGAAGATCGCGAAAGAGTTTCCGAACCTCGTTGACTACGAGGGTCGGCGCGCGTTTCAGCACTTTTACAAGCCCGCGGCGATGCCCGAGGCCGGCAGCCCGGTCAAAGACATGGTGCTCAAGCGCGGCCTCTTTTCAATGAAGCGGGTCGAGGTCTCGCGCCCCTTCAAGCGCTCGAGCGCCGCGGCGGCCGAGGGGCTTCGCACGGTGCGCATCGGCATCCCCCGGGTGCTGAACCTCTACTCGACGGCGCCGTACTTCCGCACGTACTTCGAGGCCCTCGGGGTGCCCAAGCAGAACGTGGTCTTCAGCGATGAGACCACCGAAGAGATGTGGGTCGAGGGCGGCAAATACGGCTCCGTCGACCCGTGCTTCCCCAGCAAGGTGGCGCAGGCGCATGTGCACAACCTGCTCTTTCATCAGCATAGCGAGAAGCGCCCGCTCAAGTACATCTTCTTCCCCATCTTGACGCATGTGCCGAGCTTCGGCGAAGGCGTGATGGACAAGGCGAGCTGCCCCATCGTCGCGGGCGCCCCCGACGTGATGAAGGCCGCGTTCACCAAAGAGGTCGACTTCTTCGCGCAGCGCGGCATCGAGTACGTCGACCCGGCGCTCACCTTCTCGGAGATGAACCTCACGGCCCGGCGCATGTTCGACGTCTGGGGCCCGCGCCTCGGCGTCACCGAAGACGAGTCAGACCACGCGCACCGCGAGGCCATGAAGGCCCTTGAACTCTTCGACCGCGACCTCCAAGAGAAGGGCCGCGCCATCCTCGAGACCGTCGAAGACGAGAACCGCGTCGCCATCTTGATGGTGGGGCGCCCGTACCACTCTGACCCCGGGTTGAACCACGGCATCCCTGAAGAGTTTCAGGTGCTCGGCTACCCGGTGCTCTCGGTGCGCTCGTTGCCCCGAGACCCGGCCTACCTCGCGCGGTTCTTCAAAGAAGAGGCCGCCCGCGGTCAGCACCCCCTCGACATTAATGACGTCTGGCCAGAGAACTACTCGGCCAACAGCGCGCAGAAGGTTTGGGCGGTGAAGTTCGCCGCCCGCCACCCGAACGTGGCGCTGCTCGACCTCTCATCGTTCAAGTGCGGTCACGACGCGCCCACCTACGGCATCATTGACAGCATCGTGACCGCGGCGGGCTCGCCCTACGCGGCGCTCCACGACATCGACGCGAACAAGCCGGGCGGCTCGATCAAGATCCGCGTCAAGACCTACGCGCACTCGCTCAAGCTGCACGAAGAGCGGCTCGAAGACGCGGCCATCAAGCGCGACGCGCTCCAGCACTCGATCGACCAGAAGCGCCTCGAACTCTTGCGTCTGAAGCACGCGCAGATGCGCGCCCGGAGCCTCTCAGACCCTCGGCTCGAGACCGAGATCGACACCCTCGCGGCGCGGCTCGCGGCCTATAAGCCGATGCGCGTGGCGGGCCCCGAGCCCGAGAAGGGTGTCATTCAGCTTAAGAAGAAGACCGCCGACGGGAGCGTCGTGCCGGTTCAAACGGTTCTGTAAGCCCAAAGAAAGAGAATCACCGTCATGACCATGGAGTCTCAGCCCCTCGGCCGTAAGATGCACCTCCCTGTGATCGGTGCGACCCCGGCGGTCCGCGCCGACGACGTCGACATCGACGTTGAAGCCGAACTTCGCGCGTGGGAGGAGGCCGAGCGCGAGCGCCTTGGCATCCGCGCCGACCGTCGTCAATGGGTCGACAACATGCTCAAGCCCGAGATGACCCGGGCCGAGCGCGCGGGGGTCACCCTCTTGATCTCTGGGCTCACCGCGGCCCAAGACTTCTTCGTCGAAGGCGCCCTCCGCGGGCAGGGCTACAACGTCGAGAACATCGGCATGGCCGACTCGGGCGCCTTTCAAACGGGCAAAGAGTACGGCAACCGCGGCCAGTGCAACCCGACCTATTTCACCGTCGGCATGCTGGTCAAGCACCTCATCGAGCTGCGCGACGTGAAGGGCCTCGCCACCGACGAGATCATCAAGAAGTATGTCTTCTTGACCGCCGGCGCCTGCGGCCCGTGCCGCTTCGGCATGTACGTCACCGAGTACCGCAAGGCGCTCCGCGACGCGGGCTTCGACGGCTTCAGGGTGATGCTCTTTCAGCAGACCGGCGGCCTCTCGCAGGCCACCGGCGACGACGTCGGGCTCGAGATGAACCCGCCCTTCTTCATCGCGATCATCAAGGCCATCGTCTCGGGCGATGTGATCAACGCGATGGGCTACCGGGTGCGCCCCTACGAGGTCGAGCCCGGCGCCACGCAGCGCGCCCTCGAAGAGGCCAAGAAGATCATCTACGAGGCGCTCTTTCAAAAGACGAACATCTTCGTGGCGCTCTACAAGGCCCGCAAGGTGATCGCCGGGGTCAAGGTCGATCGCCTGCGGGTGCGGGCCAAGGCCGCCATCATCGGCGAGTTCTGGGCGATGACCACCGAGGGCGATGGCAACTACCACCTTCAGAAGTTTCTTGAGAGCGAAGGGGCCGAGAACGAGATTCAGCTCACCACGGCGTGGCTCCTCTACAACATCTGGGAGGTCGCCCGCGACACCCGCGAGCGCGAGGCCCTTCGGCAGTACGACGGCGGCCAATACGGCCTCGAAGGCTTCGACAAGTTCGACGTGACCCGCCGCCTCGCGACGATGCGCCTCGCAGAGTGGGGCCTGCGCATCGGCTTCAACGCCTTCGCGCTGCCGCTCGGGCTCTACCACTATCACCTGCCTGACATGGATCAGGTGGCCGAGGTGGCCCACGCGTATTACTCAAACGACCTCCGCGGCGGCGAAGGGCACATGGAGGTGGGCAAGCTCATTCTCAATGTGATCGAGTCGCGAGCGCACCTCACCGTGAGCGTCAAGCCCTTCGGGTGCATGCCCTCGTCGGGGGTGAGCGACGGCGTCCAGTCGCTGATTACGGCGCGGTATCCTGGCACGATCTTCTGCGCCGTCGAGACCAGCGGCGACGGCGCGACGAACTTCTATTCTCGTGTGCAGATGTACATGTTCAAGGCCCGCCAGGCGGCCGAGAAGGAGTTTGAAGAGACCCTCGCGAAGTACGGGCTCACCGAGGCCCAGGTGCGGGCCTTCGTTGAGAAGAACCCGCAGTACAACACGCCCTTTCACCGTTCGCCGCACCGCGCGGCGGGCACCGCGGCGGACCTCGTCCATGAGCTCGCGCCGTACCTCACGCAGAGCAGGGCCGAGCGGGTCAAGAACCGTGCGGCGGGCCTCGTCGGGGCCGTCGCCGGGCTCGCGAAGAAGGTGCCCGGGGTGGCCTCGAAGGTGGCCGAGACGCTCCGCGATGAGGGCTTCAGGGCCCAGGTGAAGGCCGACGTCGAGCTGGCCGTCGACCTCGCCCGGGGCCAGGCCCGCGATCGCTTCGCGCCCCTCGTCACGCGGCTCACGCACCGCGCCTTTTTTGAGCGCGACCCCGAGCCCGCGGCGCCCGCGAGCCCGAGCGCCTTCGCCTCAGCCTGAGCCCCGACCGCGCTGAAATCGGCTCCCCAGCGGGAAGAACGTTGGGGCCCCCGGGTCGTTCTCTGCCTCGATGTCGCGCGACGACGCTCCGCCGTCTGATCACAAGTTCGAAGGCCGTCTCGTGCCAGGCCCAGGGCCTCGCGGGGTCGGCGCCATCCATCCCGCACGGCGGCGCCCGCTGAGGCCCGCGTCGCGCGCGCTGATCCGTGCCGTGGCCCTCGTCGTCGGCGCGCTGACGGTGCCCCGGTGGGTGATGGGGCGCCGCGCCGACCCTGTGTATGCGGGCGACTCCGAGGCGGTCGAGCCCCTCGCGCGGGCGGTGGCGGCCGACGTCCGTCACGACCGCGGGGCTGCGGCCTTCAACACCGGTGACCCTCGCTTCGACGGCGAGTGGGCCTTCGGCACCCAGATGATGGCCGCCGTGGGGCTCGCGCAGTGGGTTCGCGCGCACCCCGCGCAGCGGGCCGAGTACGCCCCGGTGATCGCGCAGGCTGTCGACAACCTCGTCGCGCCCCGCACCCTCGCCTTCGGCCGCGCCGCCTGGGGCGAAGACCCGCTCGCCTCGCTCGACAGCGCGCACGGCCACGCCTACCTCGGGTACGTCGCCCTGGCGCTCGGGGCGCTGCGCGAGGTCGACCCTCAAACCAGGCACGCGGCCCTCCACGATCGCCTCGTGGGCGCCCTCGCGCGACGCCTCGCCGAAGCGCCTGGGAACGTCATCGAGACCTACCCGGGCGAGATCTACCCCTGCGACCTCGCCTCGGTGGTGGCCGCCCTCGGGTACCACCAACGGGTGGCCCACGGGCGCCACGCCGCGCTCATCGCGACGATGCGCGCCCGCTTCGAGAACGACTGGCGCGCGGGTGACTACCTCCGCCACGCGCTCGGAGGCCGCCAGGGCACGACCCTCGGCCCCGCCCGCGGCGCGACCACCGCCCTCTCGGCGTGGTTCTGGCGCTTCGCAGACCCGGCCTTCTCGCGTCGCCTGTCGACCCGGCTCCTCGCCGGAGGGATGCAGTCTTTCGCGGGCTTCGGCGCCATCGTCGAGTACGGCCCCGGCAGCGCGGGGCGCGGCGACATCGACTCGGGCCCCGTCGTGGCGGGCTTCTCGGTCTCGGCGACGGGCTTCGCCTTGGGGGCGGCCCGCATCGCCGACGATCGCGTCGCCTTCACGGCGCTCTTTCGCACGGCCCAACTCTTCGGCGTGCCCTTCGACGACGGAGGCCGACGGGGCTACGTCACCGGCGGGCCCATCGGCAACGCCATCTTGTTCGCAATGATGAACACCCCGGGCGCATGAAAAAGATTCTAATTTCGATAGCTTGGGCGCTTTTGCTGGTCGCCCTTCACGGGCTCCTCGGGTGGTACCTCGGGCGCACCCGCGCGCTCGAAGCGTTGCTCTCGCCGTGGCGCTCGGGGCTCTGGCCCTTGGGGCTCGCGATGGCGGCGCTCATGGGGCTGAGGGTGTGGCTGGCGGCGGTGCTCCCGGGGCTGCTCTTGGGGCGTTGGGTGTGTGCGTGTCTGGCGCGACGCGAGGACTCGTGAGGGTGTACCGTCTTCAGAATGCGTGCGCGTGGGTGGCTTCTCGGCTCGTTGCTGGCGTCGTCGTGTGCGGGCGACCTCCAAACGCCTGCGGTCGACGCGGGGGGCTCGTCTGACCGCGACGTCGGCGCGCGCGATGTGAGCTTTGATGCGCCGCGCGATGCGGGCGTGGCCCCTGGGGCCGACGTGCCGCGGCTCGACGTGCTGCCCCGCGACGTGGGCGTCGATGCGCCGCGCGATGCTGCGGTCGAGGCCGCGGCCGACGCGGGGGTGGCCTTGCGGTGCGCCCGAGGGGTCGACACCGACCGCGACGGGCTCAACAACGACGAAGAGTGCGCCCTCAACACGGACCCCTTCATGCCCGACTCCGATGGCGACGGGCTCGCCGACGGGGTCGAGGCGCGGTACCCGCGGGCCTGTGTGGCGACGGCTCCGGCCTCGCAGCGGCGGCCCGCGGCGGTGTGCACCCGCGACGCCGAGTGTCGCACCGGCGAGCGGTGCCTCGGGCTCGACCCGCGGCGCAACGACAGCGACGGCGACGGAGTCTATGACGGCGTCGAAGACCCGTCGGGCGACGGCCGCTTTGAGGTCGCGCGCGGCGAGAGCGACCCGCGGCTCTACGACACCGACGGCGACGGGGTTCATGACGGCGAGAGCGGCCTCGGGGTGTGTCGCCCCGGCGGTCTTGCGTCGGTGACGCAGGTGGCGCAGGCCGGGAGCCGCGTTC
Source organism: Myxococcales bacterium (assembly GCA_016792845.1). Classification (GTDB taxonomy): domain Bacteria; phylum Myxococcota_A; class Polyangia; order Polyangiales; genus JAEUKH01. The sequence continues at coordinate 8,909 of JAEUKH010000001.1, forward strand.
AGGTCGGGTACGACCCGGCCTTCTCGCGGGCGCTGCGGTTGATGGGCACCGCGGGGCGAGGGGCCTTGCGCGTCGACGACCCGCTCACGGGGGTCGCGGCCCTCGCGGTGGCGATGCCCTCGATGGGCGACGTGCGGGCCGAGGCGACGCGGATCGAGGCCGAGGTTCAGGCCGCCCTCGGGGCCTCGACCACCGCGGTGCTGGTGGGGCGCGCCCTCACGACCCACGAGCAGAACCCAGGGGTGACCAGCACCTTCAGGGTCGCGCGCATGAGCAGCGCGTCGGCGCTCCGCGACGCGTTGGTGACGCCGCTGTCGGGGGCCGTGGCGCCGCCGCCTGCGATGCCGACCGGGGCGGCGATGAGCTTCCTCGTCGATGTGACGACGGTGCGCCGGACGCAGGGCGCGGCGGCCGACACGACCGAGGTGGCGGTGACCGTGGCGCCGCAGGCGATGCTCGAAGATCGTGCGCAGCAGACGGCGTTCCGCGCGAGCGATTTTGCCAACGTCTCGGGTTTCGCCGAGAGCGACCGCGGGGTCGGGTTTCACTGCCAGCTCTTGCGGGCGCCCGCGCCGCGCCCGGTCGACTTCGTGTGGACCGTCGACGTCTCGATCTCGATGAACCCGGTGCAGCAGTCGGTGGGCGCCACCGCCGAGCGCTTCTTCTCTGACCTCCGCCGCGCCGGGGTCGACTTCCGCGTGGCCGTGCTGCGCGCCCAAAGCGCGCCCTTCGACTTCGCGCGCCCGGGCCTCGTCTGGGTCGACGGCGCCTCGCCGACGGGGGCCCGCGACCTCGCGTGGCGCACCACGGTCTCGCCCTACGCGATGCAGGGCGCTGACACGCTCCAGCCGTATCCGCACGCGGGCGATTTCGCCGTTCAGCTCTACGAAGAGCCCCTCGCCGCAGGGGTGCTCGCGACCGAGAGCCTCCTCGACGGCGCGGCGATGAACCTGCCCCTCGCGCGCCGCGTGCGCCCGGGAGCGCTCTTGGTGAATTTCTTCGTCGCCGACGAGACCGGCAACAACGACGACATGCGCTTTTTCGCGCAAGACGCCGCCCGCTGGGGCGCCACCTACGCGATGCGCCTCGCCCGCGCCGTCGCATTCTTTCGCAGCCGCCAGGTGCTCACCTTCGGCATGGTCAACGACCAGCGCACGGCGTGCGCCGCGAACGACGCCCGCGACATGCGAAAGTGTCTCATCACCGGCAACGGCGGCGCGTACATCCCCATCGCGACGGCCACGCCGGCCGACGTCCAGGCCGCGATGGATCGCATCGTCGCCACGGTGATCGGCGCCACGAGCCCCTATCAGCTCGAACGGACGCCCATCACCAGCACCATCAAAGTGCGGGTGCGCGGGCGCGACGTGCCGCGCTCTCGGCTCGACGGCTTCGACTACGACCCCAGCGCCAACAGCGTGATCTTCTACGGCGCGACGTATCGACCCGCGGCGGGCGACGAGGTGGCGCTCTCGTACCGCATCTGGCAGCCGTGCCCCTCGCTCGGGGCGAGCTGCTCGAACGACGGCGAGTGCTGCGCGCCGCGGCAGTGTCGCCTCGGGCGCTGCGAACTCCCCTGCGCCCCGCTCGGCGAGCGCTGCGTCGCCGACGCCGACTGCTGCGCCCCCAACCGCTGCGTGGGCCAACGCTGCGCCGCGCCCACCACCTGCCGCGCCACCGGCGAGCGCTGCGCCCTCGACGCCGACTGCTGCGCGCCCAATCGCTGCACCGCGGGGTTCTGCCAGCCTCCGCCGCTGTGTCGACCGGTGGGCGCGATGTGCGCGACCCCGGCCGACTGCTGCTCAAACACTTGCACCCAAGGGCGCTGCGAGCGGCCGCCGTGCAGGCCCACAGGCGGCCCTTGCGCGACCCCTGAAGACTGCTGCTCGACCTACTGTGCGAACGGCGGTTGCGCGCCCGGGTGAGCCCGCGTCGGCAGACGTCGAGGGTCTAGGCGCGGCTCAGGCCCAGACCGGCGAGAGGGAGTGGGCTTCGCGGAGGTCGTCGACGGTGTCGGCGAGGGTGGCGATGGGGTCTCGGGGGCTCCACCCGAGGTCGCGCTCGGCGCGGCTCGCGTCGCAGTACCAGTAGAGCTGCCCCATTTCGGCGCTCGGGGCGTCGACCGGAGCCTCGGCGCCGACCCACTTGAAGGCCCGCTCAAGGAGCGCGGTACCGACGGTGGCCGCGGTGACGCCGCGGGGCATCGGCATCGCGGGGGCCTTCACGCCGCTCACGCGCTCGAGCTTGCCGAAGAACGCGCGCATGGTGCAGTTCGAAGCGTTGAGGAGGTAGCGCTGCCCGGGGGCGCCGAGCGCCATCGCGAGCACCATGCCGTCGGCGGCGTCGCGGGCGTCGACGAAGGCCATGCCCCCCGCGGGGATGGCCGGGATCTTCTTCTCAAGGAAGCGCTTCACGTCGCCGGTCGAGGAGCCGAGGCGATCGCCCGGGCCGAGCAGGAGCGAGGGGTTCACCACCACCACGGCGAGGCCGTCGCGGTTGTGCTTGAGGGCCTCGATTTCGCCGTACAGCTTCGAGCGGTAGTACCCGAAGCGGTTGATGAAATCGTGAGGTGGCGGGTCGTCTTCGCGGCCGATGAAGCTCGGGTCATCGCTGATGGCGATGGTGCCGCTGGTCGAGGCCACCACGGCGCGGCGCACCCCCGCGGCCCGCGCGGCTTCGAGGAGGGCGCGGGTGCCGAGCACATGGACGCGCCACATGGCGTCGTTGTCGGCGGCGTCGCGCGAGACCTTGCCCGCGCAGTGGTAGAGGCCCTCGCAGCCGGTGAGGGCGCGGGCGAGGGCGTCGGGGTCGAGGAGGTCGCCCTCGACGAGGGTCACGCCGCCGAGGTCGCGGGCGCGGCGCGGGTCGCGGACGAGGGCCACGACCTCATCGCCGCGGGCCTTGAGGGCCGTGACCAGGTGGCTGCCGAGGAAGCCCGTGGCCCCGGTAACGAGGACTTTCATGCGAGACTCCGACGCGAGGTCATCCGAGTGAGAAGACGCGGGTGAAGGTTTCGAGGAGGCCCACGTCGTTCGATTTGACGGCGCCGCTCATGAACTCGGGCACGCCCGGCAGATAGGCCTCGCGCACGATGCGGGTGAAGATCTCGGGCGAGGTCTTGAGCACGCAGTCGGCGATGCCGCCGTCGGGCTTCTGGTTGACGATGTTGCAGTCGCTCTGGCTGACCCGCACCGTCCATTTGGCTTCGGGGGCGTCGCCGAGGGTGAAGTAGAAGCTCATGGGGCTCTCGATTTGGCCGGGCTTGAAGCGTCGGCCGAGGTCGTCAAAGAGCACCACCAGCGGGTGCCGCCGGGGCTCGTCTTCGTCGGCGTGCTTCAGGGTCGTGAGGTCGAGCACGCCGCCGTCGCGGAGGGTCTCGACCGCGCGCTGCGCGAGCTGGGTCACGGTGCGCGCCGCATGGATGGGCTTCATCCCGTGGGTGAGCCGCGCGATCTCTTCGACCGAGAGCACGGGCCCGATGCGGGCGGTGATCTCGCGCGAGGTCGGGATGACCCGGTTCTTCGGCAGCGCCTGGTAGGTGCCCCCGAGCCACACGGGCAAGATGTCAATGTGATGGTGGAGGGCCAAGAAGCCGACCGCACCCTTGAATTTCTGCATCGACCCGTCGGGGCTGCGCGTCCCCTCGGGGAAGATGAGGACGGTCTTGCCGCTGCGCAGGAGCGCGCCCACCTCTTCGAGGGTGTGATGCAAGCCCGCCTCACGGTCGAAGGCCGCGAGGTTGGTGAAGTTCTCGCTAAACGCCCGCTTCAGCTTCGTGTCGAAGAAGTAGTCTTTCGCCGCGAGGGCCACGAGGTCTTGGCCGTAGCGCCCGAGGGCGTACTTGACAAAGCCCATGTCGAGGTGGCTCGCGTGGTTGGCCACCACCAAGGTCGGGCGATTCAGCGGGATGAAGCTCCGCCCGGTCACCTTGGGCTTCATCATGTTGCCGTAGAACTCTCGCTGGAGCACACCGAGCGCGAAGCGCCCGAGGGTCTTCACCGGGTCGGGCACGCTGACCTTCGCCTCGGCCTCGTCTTCGATCACCGCGGTGGCGCCGGGGTCGCGCCGCGCAGGCGCTTCGCGGGTGGCGTCGACACCGAGCGAGGCCTCGAGCTCGCCCACGGTCTCGATGCCGAGGATGTTCTCAGGCAGGGCGCCCTTGCCTCGGATCTGTTCGAGGGCCACCGAGAGCTCCATCGCCATGAGCGAGTCGTACCCGAGGTCGGCCCTGAGTCGGCTCGCGCTGGTGACCGTCGCGGGGTCGCGCCGGGCGATGCTCGCGACGGCGTTACGGATCGCGCTGGCCTCGTGCGAGAGGCCGGCCTCGCGCGACACCCGCGGGGCCGCGGTCGCCGCGAGGAGCCGCTCGACGATGGGGCGCACGCCGCTGCGCTTGACCTTGCGCGAGGCCGTGCGCGGGAGCTCTGCGTCGTAAGGCAAGATCACCGAGGGCTGCAACGCCGAGGGCAGCTCCTTGACGCGGCCCCGCACCCGCCCGAGGGCGCGCTCGCGCACGCTCACCCGGTTCTCGGGCGCCACGTTGTCGAGCTCGGGCACGACCACCAAGACCACGCGCTCGCCGCCGCGGGGGTCGTCGGCGCCCACCACCACGAGCTCACGAATGCCGTCGATCTGACCGAGCATGCGCTCGACGTCGTCGGGGTACACGTTCTCGCCGTTGGCCGAGACGACCACGTCTTTGCTGCGGCCGACGAGGGTGAGCTTGCCCTTCTTGTCGAGGGTGCCGAGGTCGCCCGTGCGCAGCCAGCCGTCGGCGTCGAGCACCGCGGCGGTGGCCTCGGGGTTGTCGGCGTAGCCCTGCATCACGTTGGGCCCGCGCGCCCAGACCTCGCCGATGCCCGACCCGTCGGCGTTGTGGATCTTCAGCTCGACCCCCGGCACCGCAGACCCGACGCCGCCGAGCTTCGACGACATCGTGCCCTTGTTGACCGTGAGCACCGGCGCCGCCTCGGTGAGCCCGTAGCCCTCTGCGAGGGGGATGCCCAAGCCCTGAAAGAGCGCGGCGGTGTCTTGGGGCAGGGCCGCGGCGCCCGAGATCAGGTACTTCAGGTTGCCGCCGATCTTGCTGTAGACCGAGCCGAAGAGCACCTTGCCGACGTTGGCGCCGACGCTGCGCCCGAGGGTGCGGTTGAGCGCCAGCGCCATGTCGAAGGCCGTCTCGGCCATCGGGCCGCGCTCGCGCACCTGCTCCCAGATGCGACGCTCGAGGAGCTGCCAGAGCGCGGGCACGCCCACCATGGCCGTGACCCGCGCGTCGCGCATCGCGCCGGTGACCTTCGCGCCGGTGATCTCGTCGAGGTACACCACCGAGGCGCCGCGCGAGAGCGGCAAGAGAAGCCCGCAGGTGAACTCGAAGGTGTGATGCAAGGGCAAGATCGACAACATGCGATCGCCCTCGCCGAGCGGAAACACCGGCGCCAGCGAGGCCAGCATCGCGGTGAAGTTGCCGTGCGTCAGCATCACGCCCTTGGGCACTCCGGTGGTGCCCGAGGTGTAGATCACGCTCGCCAGCGCGTCGCTCGCGTACTGCGGCATCGGCGGCGCTTCGAGGCTCGGGTCGTGCGCCGTCACCGCGTGGAGGTCGAGCCGTCGCGGGCCCGCGCCGTTGAACTGCGGCGCGAGCTTCTCGGTCACCTTGGCGTCGACGATCATCGCGACGCTGCGCGAGGCCCGCACGATGTTCGACAGGCCCGCCGCGTCGAGGCTCGCGTCAGCGGGCACCGCCACGGCGCCCGCCCACAGAATGCCGAAGTACGCCACGGCCCATTCAGGGTGATTCGAGGCCGAGAGAAACACCCGCTCGCCCGGCGCGACGCCCATGTCGACGAGGCGCCGCGCGACGCCGCCGACCCGGGCCCTCAGCTCGGCGTAGGTGAGCCGCGCGAGGCCGTCGCGTTCTTTATAAAGTAGTGCGACCCGGTGCTCGCGCCGTTCGGCCGCTTCGTCGATGAGCTCGACCAGCGAGACGTACGATTTCAGCGGCTTGAGCGGCCGATTGAGCTTCTCTTCAATCTGCGGCATCACCCACTTGTCGAGGCCGGGCAGATGCACCTCGTGCATGTAGTAGCGCCAGTCGATCTTCTCGGGCCACCACATGATCTTGGCGCGATCGACCTCGTTCATCCGGGCCACGAGGTGGGTCATGCCCTGGGTGAGGAAGGTGTACTCGGTCTCGGCCATGAAGGGCACAAAGAGCGAGAAGATCTCGCCGTTGCGGCCCGCGAGCTCGGCGTAGCTCGACAGCGCCCGCGAGGTCGGGCCGAGCACCGCGGCCAGCGGGCCCACCGCGCCCTTGCGCGAGAGCTGCGAGAGCGTCTTGGCGGCCCGCGAGATGGCCGGGGCGCCGTGCGCGAAGAAGGCCTCTTTGCTCACGCCGGTCGGCTCCCAATGGGCTTGAACGAAGTTCACCCAGGGGTTGCCCTTGCCGGTGCGTTGATAGTGTCGGCGCTTGTAGAGGCCGCAAATCTCGATGAGGCGCGAGATCATCAGCGCGTTGGTGCCGCTCGAACCGAGCTGGTAGACCGCCTGGTGGGTGCCCTCGATGAGCGCCGCGAGCGAGGCGATCATGCCGCCCGAGACCATGTCGACGGGGATCACGTCGAGGCTGGTCTTGTCGCTCGCAGGGATCTGCATGTGCCCGCTCATGAACATGAACATGATCGGGGCCATGGTGTTGATGCCCTCGTTCCACCCGGCGACGGGGTACGACATCGACGACTCGATGACCGCGGGGCGCACGATGGTGAAGGGCAACCCAGAGGCGGCGAGCACCTGCTCTCCGAGGCTCTTGGTGTAGGTGTACGTGTTGGTCCAGCCCCAGAAGCGGGCGCGGTCCATGCCGGCCTTCTCGCACTCGGCGGCGATCCATTTGTCGCGCACCTTCTTGACCTCGGCGGCGAAGGCCGGGCCCTGCGTGGGCTCCTGGCGCCGCTCAAGGTTGCTGAGCGCTTCTTCTTCAAACTGCGCGATGCGGTGCGCGTCGTCGGCGTGCCGCTTGATCGACCGCACGAGGTCGAGCCCCTCGCGGATCTCCCGCGGCGGGTCCCACTGCGCGTTCGTGATCTCTTCGCTCCGCGGGAAGGGGAGCTCTCGCGGGTCGACCTCGGGGATGCGCCCTGAGCGATAGCCCGCCACATAGCAAGTGCTCGTGTGGTGAATGCCCACGTTGCCGAGCACCTTGGCGAGCTCGATGAGATGCTCCATGCCCCGGGCGTTGGTGAGCAGGGCCTCGTCGAGCGGCGGGTTGAAATCGACCACCCCCGCGACGTTGATCACCGCGTCGATGGTGCCGCTCAGGCGCTCGATCTGCTCGTTGGTGATGCCGCAGAGCGGCTTCGACACGTCGGCGTCGAGGATCTCGATCTTCTCGCGCAGAAAGGCCTCATACTCGGCCTGCGTGCGATCTTCACGGAGCGGCGCGAAGGGCTCAGAGTAGGCCACATCGGCCCAGAAGCGCGCCTCCGAGTCGATGCCCTTCTTCGAGCGCACCACGAGGAGCACCTTGCCCACCTCGGGGTACCGCTTGAGCAGCATCGAGAGCCAGACCTTGCCGAGAAAGCCTGTGCCGCCCACCACCACCAGGCGCGAGCCTTCAAGAATGCGCGCGATGTCGAGGGGCGAGTCTGCGCTCACGAAGCACCCCCGGCGCCCTTCGGGATCGACACCTCACCCATCATGATGGGCGGCAGGTGGAAGCACATGATGTCGGGCGACTTCGGGGCCGTGTCTTTGGCCATCTCGAGCGCCTCGTGCATCGTCTTGGCGGTCTCGTACCCGAGGAGCTTCGGGATATACTCGTTGTCGGCGCCCACCACGATGACCCGGCCGATGTGCTGACGCCCCGCCTCGCCCCAATACCACATGAAGAACGGGTGCACCGGGTGGTACGCGTGGCCCTTACGGTACATTTGAAGGTACGCGGGGTTCTTTGAAAACTCCTCTTCGTACTTCTTATGCAACACCATCGCGTCGCGGGTCTCGGGCAAGAGCCTGTGCACGAACTCGACGTACGGCGCGTGCTGGTCGTGGTCGAAGCGGTCTGAGCACGGGTGCATGAAGATCACCGTGCCGCCCTTCTTCACCAGCGGGTTGCCGCGGTACATGTTGTGGAGGTACCCCTGCACCATCACCTGCACGAGCAGGGGGTTGAGGTACGCGTTGATGTTGTACGGCGAGATGTACGGCACGCCGCTCACGAGGATGTCAGCCTGACCCTCGATGGGCACGCAGTACTGCTCGAAGCAGCGCTCGAGGGTCTTGGCGTGCACGGCCTCGGTCTCGCCCGCGAAGACCCCGGTGATCTCGAAGGGCGAGGGCACCCGCTGGAAGATCTCTTGCCGAAGGTGCGAGGGGGTGCGATCGAGGGCGTACTTCATCGCCTTGAAGGCGAGCTTCTCGTTGCCCGACCAGTCGTCTTCGTTCTTGTGAAGAAACGAGAGCGGCTTGTCGAACATGTTGTTGTTGATGGTGGTCTCAATGGTGAAGACATTGAGCGCCTTGTTGGCGACGCGCCCCTGGCGCACCACGACGGTGTTGAGCTCGCTCGACTTGGGGTCCATGTACGAGTGGCATTTGCGCATCACGCGAGGGTTGTGATGCGGCTTCAGGCTCTCGTACCCGCAGAGGCCCACGGCCACGCTCTTGTGCCCGCCGTCCATCGGGACGAGGTTCAAGTTCACATAGATGATGAGGTCGCTCTCGACGGCGCGGCGGTTCAGCACCACCGGCTCGCCGAGCTCGGTCTCGCCCACCGACTTCATGCCGTTGGGGTCTTCGGCGTCGTGGTTGTAGAGCCGCTTGGGCCAGTAGGCGTTGAAGATCTTGTCGCCCACGATGTGCCGCACCTCCCAGTCGCGCATGCGACGGTGCACGCTGGTGGCGATGATCATCTCGACGTCGTCGACGCCGTGATCAGACAAGAGGTCGAGCACGATGGTGAGCACCCGCTCGCGCACGTCGGGCCGCTTCATCGGCGGCAACGGCAGCGAGATGTCATCGATCGCGATGGTGACCTTCATGCCCGGAAACAGCTTCGCGTGCAGCGGGTCGCTGTTGTACGGGTGATTGATGGCATAACGGATCGCCGCGTCGGGGTCTTTGAGCCCAGCGAGCGGTTGCTTCGGGTAGACCACCCTGCTGCCGGCGGGGAGGTCGACTTCGACAAGGCGGTCACCCGCGAAGAGCACACGCGGCGCGCTCTTGCGGTCGAGGGTCACGACACAGGGGTGGGTCACGGCGATCGATCCAGGTGGAGGATGGGCCAGCGGTGGGCGCGCGCGAGGCGGCTCAACGCAGCATCAGGGTTGACAGCAGAGGCATGACCGACCACCGAGAGCATCGGCACGTCGGAGTAGGAGTCACTGAAAGCGAAGCACTGCTCGAGGTCGTGGCCGTTGCGCCGCGCGTGCTCGCGCAAGAGCACCGCCTTGGTGGGGCCCGCCACAACGGGCGGGATCATCCGCCCCGTCGCGAGGCCGTGCATGAACTCGAGCCGGTTGGCGATCACCGTGTCGGCGCCGATGTGCTTCGCGAAGCGCTGCATCAAGAAGTCGAGCGCGCCCGAGACGATCACCACCTCGTGGCCCTCGTCATGGCATCGGGTGACGAGCTCCCGCGCGTAGGGGTAGATCGCGGGCTTGAGCACCTTGTCGAAGGCCTCGTCGGCCAGCGTGAGCAGTCGGTCTTCGCTCATGCCGCGAAAGTGCTCGTAGAGCGCCTCGTTGAAGAGGCGGCGGTCGCGGAGCTCGGCGTAGGCCAGCCGCGGCGCGTCGAGCAGCGCCTTCGCGATGCGCCCCAAGGTGCGACCCGGGGTGGCTTGATTCAGAAGGTAGAAGAGGGTCGGGTGCACCAGGTTGGTGCGCACCAACGTCCCATCGACATCGAAGTAGGAGGCGGGCACGGTTCGTCCTCGCAGCGGGGTTTCGCGCGGGTTTGAGACGCGACGAGGGCACACCCATTGCGCGCCCTCAGGCCAACGTCGCGGCGTCTATACCCTAGACTCCACCCGGTTGACACCCCCTTCGGAGCACTTCGGGGCAGCTTCAATTTATCGGCAAAACAAGGCGAATGTGTGTAACGCGGTGGGCAGAGGGTGCCACCCCGACGACGCAGAGATTGCCGTCATGTCGCGAGAGATTCGGGTCGGCCCCTCAGGGCGTGGGGGTAAACCGAATGACGCTGCCGCTCGAGATGGTGCAGGGGTTCGCCGAGCAGCCCGCGAGGGTGTTGGTCTGCGGCGCGCCGCCGTTCAAGCCCACCGAGGCCGCGGTGGCGGGCGACATGGTCTGGTACACGAGGTCGATGAGGTTGGTGCCCTCGTGGAGCACGATCTGAAAGGTGAAGCTCCCTGAGCCGCCGGTCGAGCTGTAGGTGCGCGCCGCCGCCCACTGGACGTAAAATCGTCGCGACCCTGAGACGCCCGCGACCGCCGTGCAGACGCCGCTCGTGCTGGTGAGGAGGTCACGGCCCTGGGCCGCGATGGCGTTCGCCACGCCCGTAGACTGGCCGATCCCGGGGTCGATCGAGGGGTTCGACACCGTGCCGAAGGAGAACCACCCGTTCGGGCTCACCGTGAGCGCCGAAGCCGCTGCGAACTCACGCCCGAAATAGCGGAACGCGAAAGGCAGCGCGCTCGCGCCCGTGGTGTCATCGACGTTCGGGATGAGCCGCACCGCGCCGCTGAGGGCGCACGCGTCGACGAAGGTCACCACGGGGTTGCTGCGCGCGTACCCGCCGCTGCTCGTGCCGCCGCAAAGGCTGGCCGATCGGACGAAATTCGTCGCCGTACAGCCCGTGGTGGGCCCGCCCAGTGCGTTGCTCGGTACGCACCGATTGACATCGCTGCACCACCCGCAGCCCTCGGTGGGCACGCAGCCTCCGCAGCTCGTCTGGTTGCGGCACGAGAGGGCGCACGCCCCGCAGTCGCCCGCGCAGCTCGCGCAGGTCTCGGTGCCCGTGCAGACGCCGTCGCCGCAGCGCTGGGTGCAGCTCCCGCAGTCGGTGGGGCAGAGCGAGCAATTCTCGTTGGTGTCGCACTGGCCGTTGCCGCAGCTCGTCGCGCAGGCCCCGCAATCGCTCCGGCAGGTGGTGCAGGTCTCGGCGCCGGTGCAGAGCCCATCGCCGCATTGGGGCGTGCAGGCCCCGCAGTCGCTCGCGCAGGTCGAGCAGCTCTCGGTGCCGTTGCAGGTGCCGTCACCGCAGCGAGGCGCGCAGGCGCCGCAGTCTTGCGAGCAGCTCATGCAGGTCTCGGTGCCGTTGCAGGTGCCGTCGCCGCAGCGCGCCGCGCAGGCGCCACAGTCTTGCGAGCAGCTCATGCAGGTCTCGGTGCCGTTGCAGGTGCCGTCGCCGCATCGAGGCGCGCAGGCGCCGCAGTCTTGGGGGCAGCTCATGCAGGTGTCGCTGCCGTTGCAGGTGCCGTCGCCGCAGCGGGGCGCGCAGGCGCCGCAGTCTTGGGGGCAGCTCGAGCACGACTCGTCGCCGTTGCAGGCGCTGTCACCACAGCGCGGGGCGTTGCCGGTGTCTTCGGGGGTGACCGAGCCCGTGTCTTCGGGGGTGACCGAGCCCGTGTCTTCGGGGGTGACCGAGCCTGTGTCTTCGGGGGTGACCGAGCCCGTGTCGGTGAGGCTCGCGCCGTCGGCCGCGCCACCGTCTGTGCCGCCGCCCCCGCCGCCCGAGCTGCCGCGCGCAGAGCAGGCGGCGAGAAGCGAGGTGGCAAGGCCAAGGGTCAACCAACATCGTCGCATTGTAAGTGCCTCGTGAAAGTGAAGGGGCGCGAGCCCTGCGAGCCCGCGCTTCTGGGTATCGCAGCCGCGGCCATTGTCAAAGCCCCGTCGAAGGGGTGATCAGCCGCAGGGCGCCAGGGCGCGTCTGAAAAACAGAGGCGAGGGGGCGCGGGGGGCTTGTCGCCTCAAGAGGGCAGCCCACTGTACCGACCGGATCAATGGCTCGGGGCGCTGGTGTGATGGGCCCCGTGCTGTTTTTCTTGCCGTACCGGGTGGCGGAGTCTGATAGGGTCCGCGCGCCCTCCGAGGCTGGACGCACAACTGCCTGTTGCAGAGTGTTGTTCCCGCTGCGGCGGCACCGCGACGGCTTAGGTATCGCCGGCGCGGCCCTAGGGACTTGACAGCGGCTCGGCGAAATGGTGCTAGCGGCCCCGTTCGAGCGCTGCTCACAACGGTCAGGCGCCATCGGGGTCCGTAGTTCGATCGGACCAGAGACCCGGACGAACCCGCAATGCAGATCTTCCCGCGTTCTCTCAATCGACTGCCTGCGATCATCGCGATCGGTGTTGCCCTCGCGGGCGGCCTCGTGACCGCGATCGTCTGGTACTATTTTTCACCGCTAAACACGCAGGTCGGGTACGCCCCACGGCAGCCCGTCCCCTATAGCCATTGGTTACACGCCGGGCAAATGGGGATGGACTGTCGGTACTGCCACGCCAACGTCGAGCGCGCCGCCCACGCGATGGTGCCCCCGACGCAGACGTGCATGAACTGCCACGCCCTCGTGCGCACCGACTCGGCGCGACTCGCCCCGGTGCGCGAGAGCTGGTGTTCGCAGTTCCCGCCCGACCAGCGCAACGCGACCAACTGTCCGGGCGTCGACCTGGCTCGGGCCCCGACGTTGGAGAGCAACCGCTCGGTCGAGTGGGTGCGCGTTCACCGTTTGGCCAATCACGCCTACTTCGATCACAGCGTTCACGTCTCCGCGGGCGTCGGCTGTGCGTCATGCCACGGCCGCATCGACCAGATGGAGGTCGTCAGGCAGGCGCAGCCCCTCTCGATGGGCTGGTGTCTCGACTGTCACCGTAACCCCGCGCCGCACATCCGCCCGCTCGATCAGGTCACCAACATGGCCTGGACGGGGCCGGCGGTCGAACCGCCTCGCCCGCTCAATCCTCCGCAGACCTGCTCAGGGTGTCACCGATGAGCCGCCGCAAACCGTATGAGTTCGAGGGGCCCGCGCCGTCGGCGTCGGTCTATTGGACAAGCCTTGACGATCTCACCTTGCAGAAGAACCCCACGGCCGAGTCGCAAGAGGCGCTCACCGCAGAGTTCCCCGAAAAGGCTTGGGATTTCAGCGACGCCGTGTCGCGCCGCTCGTTCATGACCCTCATGGGCGCCTCGGTCGCGCTCGGCACCCTGCAGGGCTGCCGTCGCCCCGAAGACCATGTGATGCCGTATGTGCGGCAGCCCGAAGACGTGACCGTCAACGTGGCCAACTTCTACGCCACGGTGATCGACCGTCGCGGCGAGGGCGTGGGCCTCTTGATCGAATCTCACGAGGGCCGCCCCACCAAGGTCGAGGGCAACCCCGACCACGCGGGCTCGCTCGGCAAGACCGACCTCCTCGCGCAGTCGTCGGTGCTCGACCTCTACGACCCCGATCGGCTCCGTCAGCCCATGCAAGGGGCCGAGCTGAAGAACTGGCACGAGTTCGAGACCGCGCTCCGCGCCGCGCTGGCCGCCCACGCGGGCAACCAGGGCGAGGGGCTCAGGCTGCTCGTGGGGCCGTCGATTTCGCCCACCTTTCAGCGGGTGAGGGCGCTCGTCGAGACGGCCTTCCCGAGGGCCAAGTTCCACTTCTGGGACGCCGCAAACACCTCGCAGGTTCGGCTCGGCGCCAAGCTCGCGTTCGGCAACCCCTTGGTGCCCTCGTACGACCTCGCGCGCGCCGAGACGGTGCTCGCCCTCGACAGCGACTTCCTCCAGACCGAGACCGGCGCGGTGCGCAACACCCGCGGCTTCGCGGCGGGGCGCAGCCTCGACGGCGCGAGCATGAGCCGACTCTACGTGGTCGAGCCCACGATGACCACCACCGGCGGCAACGCCGACCACCGGCTCCGTCTCGCGGCCCGCGACGTGGGCGCCTACCTCAAGGCGCTGGCCGCACGGTTGGTGAGCGAACACCACGTCGAGCTCGGCGGTCTCACCGCCGCGGTGCAAGGCGCCACGGCCCCCGCAGGGGTCGATGCGAAGTGGGTCAACGCGGTCGCCAAAGACCTCGCAGAGCATCGCGAACACGGTGCGATTCTGGTGGGCGCTCGGCAACCGGCGGCGGTGCACGCCCTCGCCCACGCGCTCAACCTCGCCCTCGGCAACGTCGGCGCGACGGTGCGCTTCACCCCGGGCCTCCAAGGCGGCGACGCCCTCGACATGGACGAAGCGGGCGACATCGGCGCCCTCGCCGAAGCCCTCGGCAACGGCTCTGTCCAGACCTTGCTGGTGCTCGGCGGCAACCCCGCGTACGACGCGCCGAGCGACCTCGAGTTCGGCCAGAAGATCGCCCGCGCCCGGGTGAGCTTTCACCTCACGTCACACCGCAACGAGACGAGCGAGCTCTGCACCTGGTCGGTGCCGCGGGCGCACTACCTCGAAGCCTGGGGCGACGCGCAGAGCGTCGACGGCACCGTGGCCGTGCAGCAGCCCCTCATCGACCCGCTCTTCAAGGGCCGCAGCGACATCGAGGTCTTGGCCTTGGTGGCGAGCCTGCCGAGCCTGCGCGGGCACGACCTCGTGCGCCAGACCCACCGCGGTGACATGCCCGAGCTGCAGTTCGATCGGCAGTGGCGGCGCTTCCTCAACCGCGGGTACGCCAACAAGGTCGAGGCGCAGAACCCGTCGTCGGTGCGCGCGGCCGAGATCGGCGAGGCGCTGCGTCAGATGCCGACCGGGCAGGGCCTCGGGGCCTCAAACTTCGAGGTCTCGCTCCACGTCGACGCGAAGGTGCTCGACGGTCGCTACGCCAACAACGCGTGGCTGCAAGAGCTCCCCGACCCGGTCACCAAAATCACCTGGGACAACGCCGCCTACCTCTCGCCCGCGACGGCGACGGCGCTCGGCGTCCACAACGGCGACATGGTGCGCGTGTCGAAGGGCAACAACAGCATCGAGATCGCGGCCTGGGTGCTCCCCGGGCAGGCCGACTTCGTGGTGGGGTTGAACCTCGGCTGGGGCCGCACCCGCGCAGGGCGCGTCGGCAACGGTCGCGGCTTCTCGGTGAACAAGCTCCGCACCGTGGCGGCGCCCTGGTTCTTCGACGGCGCGCGGGTCGAGAAGATCAGCGGGCACTACAGCTTCTCGCAGACCCAAGATCACCACCGCATGGAGGGCCGCCCGATCGCGATCGAGTCGACCTTCGCGCAGTACCGCGAGAACCCGAACTTCGCGGCCCGCCGCTCGCCCACCCCGCGCACCCTGCCGCTCTGGCGCGAGGTCGAGTACAACGCCCACAAGTGGGGCATGGCCATCGACCTGAACCTCTGCACGGGCTGCAACGCCTGCGTGGTGGCGTGTCAGGCCGAGAACAACATCCCCGTGGTGGGCAAAGAGCAGGTCGCCCGCGGCCGCGAGATGCACTGGCTGAGGGTCGATCGGTACTTCGTCTCGCCGCGCCGTGATGGGCACGACAGCGACGCCGAAGCGACCAGCGACCCGGCGGTGGCCTTCCAGCCGCTGGCCTGCGTGCACTGCGAAGAGGCGCCGTGTGAGAACGTCTGCCCGGTCAACGCCACGGTGCACAGCCCCGAGGGCTTGAACGAGATGGCCTACAACCGCTGCATCGGCACGCGGTACTGCGCCAACAACTGCCCCTACAAGGTGCGGCGCTTCAACTACCTCAACTGGCACAACGACGGGGTCTACCAGCCCCTCGACAGCGATGTGCCCGAGACCGTTCGGATGCAGATGAACCCGAACGTCACCGTGCGCTTCCGCGGCGTGATGGAGAAGTGCACGTACTGCGTGCAGCGCATCCAGAACAAGAAGGTCGAGTCGAAGCGCAGCAACCGTTACGTCGAGCGCAACGGCCAAGAGATCTATCCGCTCACCGACGGTGAGCTTGTGACGGCCTGTCAGCAGGCGTGTCCGGCGAACGCGATCGTGTTTGGCGATCTCAACGATTCGCAGAGCCAGGTGGCGCGGGCCAACCGCGACCACCGACGGTATGGGCTCCTGGCCGAGATCGGCACCCAGCCGCGCACTTCGTACCTTGCCAAGATTCGCAATCCGAACCCGGAGATGCTCGGATGAGCGCCGATGGACCCATCCTGGCGATCGGCGAGAAGCCCCTCGTCGCGCCGCGCACCACGTTCAAGTCGATCACCGAGGCGGTCGCCCGCGTCACTGAGACGCCTGCGCCCCGCGGCTGGTGGATCGCCTTCCTGACCGCCCTGAGCTGCACGGGCATCCTCGGTCTGTCGATCGCGTACCTGTTCTATCGGGGCGTCGGCGTCTGGGGTAACAACTCGCCCGTCGGCTGGGCCTGGGACATCACCAACTTCGTGTGGTGGGTCGGCATCGGCCACGCAGGCACGCTCATCTCCGCGGTGCTCTTCCTCTTCCGTCAGAAGTGGCGCACGAGCATCAACCGGTTCGCCGAGGCCATGACGATCTTCGCCGTGATCTGCGCGTTGATCTTCCCGGGCATCCACGTCGGCCGTGTTTGGCACGCGTACTATCTGTTTCCCATCCCGAACCAGATGTCGATGTGGCCGAACTTCAAGAGCCCCCTCTTGTGGGACGTCTTCGCCGTCAGCACCTACTTCACGGTCTCGTCGCTCTTCTGGTTTGTCGGTCTCATCCCCGACCTCGCGACGCTCCGTGACCGCGCGAAGAACGCGCTCCGCCGCACGGTGTACGGCTTCCTCGCCCTCGGCTGGCGCGGGTCAAACCGTCACTGGCAGCACTACGAGCGCGCGTACATGATCCTCGCGGCGCTCTCGACCCCGCTCGTGCTCTCGGTGCACTCGGTGGTGTCGTTCGACTTCGCCACCTCGGTCGAGCCCGGCTGGCACACGACGATCTTCCCCCCGTACTTCGTCGCCGGCGCGGTGTTCTCGGGCTTCGCGATGGTGATGACGCTCTTGCTCATCGCCCGCGTGGTCTTCAAGCTCACCGACCTCGTCACCATGACGCACATCGAGCTGATGAACAAGATCATGCTCGCGACGGGCTCGCTCGTTGGCTACGCGTACGGCATGGAGTTCTTCATCGCTTGGTTCTCGGGCAACGAGTACGAGCGGTACGTCTTCATCAACCGTGCGACGGGCCCCTACGCCTGGGCGTACTGGATCATGATCTCGTGCAACGTGATCTCGCCGCAGCTCTTCTGGAAGAAGTCGTGGCGCACCAACATCCCGTTGAGCTTCGTCGTGTCGATCTTCATCAACATCGGCATGTGGTTCGAGCGCTTCGTGATCATCGTGACCTCGCTGCACCGAGACTTCGTGCCGAGCTCGTGGGGGTACTTCCACCCGACGCCCATTGACATCACGACGTACCTCGGTTCGATCGGGTTGTTCTTCACCCTGTTCCTGCTGTTCCTCCGCTGGGTGCCGATGATCGCCATCGCGGAGCTGAAGTCGGTGCTGCCCGAGGCGAACCCGCACGCGGGCGAGCACCACGAGGCCCACGACGAACCTGCCCACGCCGCCGCGGGGGGGGAGGCCTGAGATGAGCGCCGAAGTCACCACTGTCAGCCTCACCGGCGGCAAGCCCACGTACCTCCTGGCCGAGTACGACTCGCCCGGGCAGTGCATGAAGGCCGCCGAGAAGCTCCGCGACGCGGGCTTTACGCGCTTCGACACCCATACGCCCTTCCCCGTCCACGGGATGGATCACGCCATGGGGATGAAAGACTCGAAGCTCGGTCTCATCGTCTTCGCGGCCGCGATGACGGGTCTCACCACCGCGGTGGCGATGATCACGTTCATGAACGGCATTGATTACCCGATCATCGTGGGCGGCAAGCCTGCCATCTCGATCCCGTCGATGGTGCCCGTGTGCTTCGAGCTCACGGTGCTCTTCTCGGCCTTTGGTACCGTGTTCGGGATGTTCGGTCTGAACCGACTGCCCCAACATCACCACCCGTTGTTCGAGAGCGATCGCTTCAGGGCCGCCACCGACGACAAGTTCTTCGTGTCGGTCGACTATCGTGATCCGAAGTTCGACTTCGACAAGACCAAAGACCTTCTCGAAACGGCTTCGCCGAACCACATCGAGATCATTGAGGACATCCAGTCGTGATCCGCGCACTCTCGATCACCGCGTTGCTCGCCGTCGTGGCCAGCGGTTGCCGAGGCCAAACCTCGGAAGATCCGCCCATCACGCCGCTCCGCAACATGCACTTCCAGCAGCGGTACAACACCCAGTCTGAGAGCCCGTTCTTCGCCGATCACCGCACGATGCGCACGCCCCCGACGGGGACGGTGCCGCGCTTCCCGGGCGGCGGCGACGTGCGCTACCACGACTTCGGCGTTGCGCGCGACGAGACCTTCGAGAACGACCGGGTCACCCTCGGCCACGAAGAAGACTCGCCCACGTACACGAGCACCATCCCTCTTGAGGTGGTGACCCGCGCGAACCTTCGCAAGCAAGACGGCACTGAGATCAGCGGCATGGCCGCCCTCCTGGAGCGCGGCCAACAGCGCTACAACATCTACTGCACGCCCTGTCACAGCGCCCTCGGCGACGGCCGCGGCGTGGTGTGGTCGCGCGCTCAGAACGGCGCATACAACTACCCGCAGCCGGCCAACCTGCACGACGATCGCATCCGGCACATGCCCGACGGGCAGCTCTACGCCACCATCGCCAACGGTGTGCGCAACATGCCCGGGTACGCCGCGCAGCTGCCGGTGCAAGATCGCTGGGCGGTGGTCGCGTACGTGCGGGCCCTTCAAGTTTCACAGGCGAACAACGGAGGGGCGCGGTGAGCTCCGAATCGAAGCACGAGTCACACGACTACCGCATCAAAGACGGCGGCCCCTGGGCCAACGCGTGGAAGATCGCGGCGGCCCTCGGGGTCTTGGGTCTCTTGGGCGCCGGGGCGGGCTTTGCGCAAGACCACAAGCGCTTCGCGTTCTCGTACCTGTTCGCCTATGCGGTCTTCCTCACGGTGAGCCTCGGCTCGCTCTTCTTCGTGTTCGTTCAGCATTTGACGAGCGCAGGGTGGAGCGTCACGGTGCGCCGCACGGCCGAGTTCTTCATGAGCGCGCTGCCGGTGTTCGCGCTGCTCTTCCTCCCCATCGCCGCCGGGATCGACGAGCTCTACCCGTGGACGCAAGATCACAGCGCGGGTCACGCGATCCACGCCTCGGCGCACACCGCGGGTGAGGGGAGCCACGGCGAAGCGGGTCACGGCGAAGCGGGTCACGGCGAAGCGGGCCACGGCGAAGCGGGTCACGGCGCGGCGCAGGCCGAGCACGGGCACGCGGCGGGGCCTGGCGGTCACGTCGCCTCGGTCGAAGAGATCGAGCACGCCCTGCACGGCGAGGTGATGCACAAGAAGTCGGCTTATCTGAACAAGACCTTCTTCTTCATCCGCGCGGTGGGTTACTTCCTCATCTGGTTCTTCCTGTCGCAGAAGTTCTTCAAGAACAGCGTCGACCAGGACGGCACCAAAGACCTTGAGTTTACGCGTAAGAACCAGCGCCTCGCGCCTGGCGCTGCGGGGCTCTTCGCGCTCAGCCTGACCTTCGCGGTCTTCGACTGGTACATGGCGCTCTTGCCCCAGTGGTATTCGACCATCTTCGGGGTCCAGATGTTCTCGGCCTCGGTGGTCGCGGCGCTCTCGATGCTGACCCTGGTGACCTTGAGCCTCCGCAACACGGGGCTCACGGGCAAGGCCATCAACACCGAGCACTTTCACGACCTCGGCAAGCTGCTCTTCGGCTTCACCTGCTTCTGGGCGTACATCTCGTTCAGCCAGTTCTTTTTGATCTGGTACGCGAGCATCCCCGAAGAGACCCTCTTCTTCCACATGCGCTGGTCAGACGGCCCGTGGAAGGGTGTCTCGCTCGCCATCGTGGCGCTGCACTTCGTGGTGCCCTTCTTCATGCTGATCTCACGCAACGTGAAGCGGTTCTTCGACCAGAAGATCCTCCAGCTTGGGGCCGTGCTGCTGTTCTGCATCCACATCGTCGAGATGTACTGGCTCGTGATGCCGAACTACGCGGTCGCGACGCACCCGGGCCTCGCCGTCGAAGAGGTCGCCCGGATGCCCGAGGCGCTCTCCTTCCACTGGCTCGATGTGGCGTGCCTCTTGGGCGTCGGCGGTGTCTACCTCGCGGTGGTCTTTCACCGCATGGCCAAGCACAACCTCATCCCGGTGGGTGACCCGCGGCTCGACCGCGCACTGCACCTCAACAACGGCTGATAGGTCGGTACCATGGCAACAGACAACACAGAGCCGCCGGTTCTCCGCATCGTCGGCATCGGCATCGCGTCGATGGGCATCCTGGTCGGCCTTCAGTTCGCGTTCACGTCGTACTTTCAACAGATGTACGACGCCGACACGCAGCGGGTGCAGGTCGACGTCTTGCGGCGCGACTCGTACCGCGCGGCGATCACCCCGACCGAGCTCGAGCAACGCCTCTCGACGGTGCGCGGCGCGATGGACGCGTTCGGTCGCGGCGACCGCCCCGACGCGGTGACGCCCCGCAGCTCGACCGACACCGCCGCCCTCGCGGGCTGGGGCTTGATGCCCCGTACGGTGCCGACGCCTCCGCCCGTCGCGCCGGTCGCCCCTGCGGCTCCGGTGGCGGCTGACCCCTTGGTCAACACGGCCTCCCCTGCGGCGGTGGGTGCTGCCCCCGCGGCGCCCGCGCCGACTGTCGCCCCGGCTGCGCCCTCGGCCCCGGCTGCGCCTCCGACCCCTGTGGTGCCGCCCGTGCCCGCGGCCCCTCCCCATCCGGCTCCGGCGGCCCACTGATCGCGTCATGCGTCGCCTGTTGCCCATCGCCTGTCTGAGCGCATCGTTGGCCCTCTCGGTCGCCGCGACGCCTCGTCACGCTTTGGCGCAGGTCAACGTCACGCCGCGCGAGCTGACCGACGTCGGCGTCACCGAGCACCTGATGGCCCAGGTGCCGCGCGACGTGACCTTCCGCGATCACACCGGGCAGACGGTTCAGCTTGGGCGATACTTCGACGGCCGACGACCCGTGCTGCTCAACCTTGTGTACCATCGCTGCCCGATGCTCTGCGGCATGGTGCTCAACGCGGTGATCCGCTCGGTGACCGCCACGACCTGGAGCATCGGCAACGAGTACCAGGTCGTGACCCTCAGCATCGACCCGCGCGACACCGTCGAGGTGGCCGCGGGCAAGCGGCGTCGAGCCCTTGAGTCGTACAACCGCGAGGGCGCCGCGAACGGGTGGCACTTCCTGACGGGGAGCGCCGAGGCCTCGCAGCGTGTGGCCGACACCGTGGGCTTTCGCTACCGCTTCGACGCCGAGCAACAGCAGTACGCGCACCCCGCGGTGACGATGCTGCTGACGCCAGAAGGCCGGGTCGCGCGGTACCTCTACGGGATCGACATCCCACCGACCGATCTTCGGGTAGGGTTGCTCGAAGCCTCGCAGGGGCGTTCGATCAACACCGTCGAGCGGGTGCTTCTGTACTGTTATCACTATGACCCCCACGGGCAGCGGTATGTGCTCGTGGCGATGCGGGTCATGCAGGTTGGCGGCGCGCTCACCGCGACAGCCCTGGGCGGGCTCCTCGGTGTGCTTTGGATGCGCGAACGGCGGCGTCGCCCGAGCGAAGGCTCAGAGCAAGACGAGATTTCATCGCGGGCCTCGTGAGAGTGTCTCGTGTGACGATTGAAGGCTTCAGAAGATGAACACCGAACCCACGATCCAGCTTCCCGGACAGTGGTCGACCTTCGCCCCCGATGTCGACTGGGTCTATTATTTCATCTACTGGCTGAGTGTGGTGCTCTTCGTCGCCATCACCGGCGCGGCGATCTACTTCGTGATGAAGTACAGGCGTCAGCCCGGGGTGAAGGCAGAGCCCTCCGGCCACAATACCATTCTCGAAGTCACCTGGACGGTGACCCCGTTGATCCTCTTGGTGGTGCTCTTCCACTGGGGGTTCAAGGGGTATGTTCAGCTGACCAACCCGCCGAGCGACGCGATGGACATTCGCGTGCGGGCGCAGAAGTGGTCGTGGGATTTCGAGTACCCGAACGGCGGCCACACCGTAAACCAGCTGCACGTGCCGGTGAATCGCCCGGTGCGTTTGGTGATGTCATCGAGCGACGTGATCCACTCGATGTTCATCCCGGCCTTCCGCGTCAAGCGCGATGCGGTGCCTGGCTATTACAGCACCCTGTGGTTCGAAGCGACGCACGTCGGCCAGACCGACTTCTTCTGCACCGAGTACTGCGGCGCGGCCGAGACCGGCGCCGAGGTGAACAACGGGCGCGGTCACTTCAACTGGGCCGGGCACTTCTCGATGATCGGGAGCGTCACGGTGCACCGCGGCGCCGAGTGGCCAGAATTCCTCGACGGGATTCTCCGCGCGCCGAGCATCAACGGTGTCGAGGCGACCCCCGCGCAGTGGGGTGAGATTCTCTACCGCGAGCGCCAGTGCTTCACCTGTCACTCGGTCAACGGCTCGCCCATGACGGGCCCGACCTGGCAGCACATGTTTGGCCACAACGTCGACCTGCAAGACGGGTCGTCGGCGATGGCAGATGAGAATTACCTCCGTCGCTCGATCCTCCAGCCGAACGCCCAAGTGGTGCGCGGCTTCCAGCCGGTGATGCCAACCTACGCCGGGCAGCTCAACGACCGTCAAATCGACGCGTTGATTGCCTACATGCGCACCCTGCAATGATCGAGCAACAGGCCAACTGAGGACCACGTTATGTCGACAGACGTTGCAGCGCCGACTTCACACGGCGAAGAACTCGACCTGAACGAGAACTATCTCAAGGTCGGCAGTGGCATCAAAGGGTGGCTCCTCACCCTCGACCACAAGCGCATTGGGATCATGTATCTCATCAGCGTCATCCTCGCCTTCTTCCTGGGCGGGGTGTTCGCGCTGTTGGTGCGCCTTGAGCTCCTGACCCCGGGTCGCACCATCATGGGGGCCGACACCTACAACCGCATGTTCACCCTTCACGGGGCGGTGATGGTGTTTCTCTTCATCATCCCGTCGGTGCCTGGGGCCCTCGGCAACTTCATGCTGCCGATCATGCTCGGGGCGAAGGACGTAGCATTCCCGAGGCTCAACTTGATGAGCTTCTACATCTACGTCATCGGCGCGATCTTCTGTCTCTTCAGCATCATCTCGGGCGCCGTCGACACCGGGTGGACCTTCTACACCCCGTACTCGACCTCGACCTCGTCGAGCGTGGTGTCGATGACCCTTGGGGTGTTCATCCTCGGGTTCAGCTCGATCCTGACGGGGCTGAATTTCATCGTCACGGTGCACAAGCTCCGGGCGCCCGGTCTGCACTGGCGTCGGCTCCCGCTCTTCGTCTGGGGTATGTACGCCACCAGCGTCATTCAGGTGCTCGCGACCCCGGTGCTCGCGATTACGCTGCTCCTCCTCGCGATGGAGCGCGTGACGGGCCTCGGCATCTTTGACGCCTCGCTCGGCGGCGACCCGGTGCTCTTTCAGCACTTCTTCTGGTTCTATTCGCACCCTGCGGTTTACATCATGATCGTGCCGGGCATGGCCGTGGTGAGCGAGCTCTTCGCCACCTTCAGCCGCCGCGCGATCTTCGGGTACTTCGCGGTCGCCATGAGCTCGCTCGGCCTCGCGCTGCTCGGCTTTCTCGTGTGGGGCCACCACATGTTTACGTCGGGTCAGTCTGAGTACGCCACGATGGTGTTCTCGGCGCTCACGATGCTTGTGGCCATCCCCTCGGGCGTGAAAGTCTTCAACTGGACGATGACCCTCTACAAGGGCTCGATCTGGCTCACGACCCCGATGCTGTATGCCCTCTCGTTCCTCATCCTGTTTACCATCGGCGGGCTGACGGGGCTGTTTCTCGGCACGCTCTCGACCGACATTCACTTGCACGACACCTACTTCGTGGTGGCCCACTTTCACTACGTGATGATGGGCGGCACGGTGATCGGCTTCCTCGGCGGGTTGCTGTATTGGTGGCCGAAGATGACGGGCAAGATGTATGACGAGAAGCTCGCGAAGATCTCGTGGTTCTTCGTCTTCGTCGGCTTCAACGCGGTGTTCCTCATCCAGTTTGTGATGGGCTCGCGCGGCATGCCGCGTCGGTACTACGACTATCTCCCTGAGTTCCGCCCGTACCACGCGTTCTCGACGGTGGGCTCGTGGATCCTGGGTCTCGGCTTCATCATCCTTGCGATCACGCTGGTGAAGAGCCTCCGCTCGGGCGAGGCCGCGCCCCCGAACCCCTGGGGCTCGGCGGGCTTCGAGTGGCAGACGGCGTCGCCGCCGGTGCTCCAGAACTTCCCCGAGGTGCCTGAGATCACCCGCGGGCCGTACGACTACCATCTCGCCACCGAAGAAGAACTCTTCGATGGCTTCCCTGAAGACCGCGACGCGGCGAAGAAGTCCTGAAAGGCTTGCGAGGGCTACCCGGTGGCCCTCGCAGCGTTGTAGAGAGAGACCTACCGATGAGCACGGCCTCCAGCACTGAAGAGAAGCACGGGCATCACAACCCGTTTCTCGCGCACCACTTCGACACACCGGCGCAGCAGTTTGAGTCTGCCAAGTTCGGCATGTGGATCTTCATCTGTACTGAGATCCTCATGCTGGGCGGGCTCTTCGTGGGCTACGCCATCCTCCGCAGCAGCGAGCCCGAGGTGTTTCACCTCGCCCACGAGCGCCTCGACAAGGTGATGGGCGCGGTCAACACCATCGTGCTGCTGTTCAGCAGCCTCACGGCGGCGCTCGCGGTGCGGCAATCACAGGTCGGCGACAAGAAGGGCACCACCCGGTACCTGATCATCACGCTGCTCTGCGCGTGCGTCTTCCTCGTGGTGAAGTTCTTCGAGTACCGGCACAAGTTTCACGACGGCTTGTTGCCCGGGCACTACTTCCTCGCGCACCTGCCGCAGTACGCCCACCATGGGCATGTGCTCCCGTACCGCGCCAACATGTTCTTCGGCGTGTACTTCGTGATGACCGGCATCCACGGTCTTCACGTCTTGATCGGGATGGGCGTCCTCCTTTGGGCGCTGAAGCGCAACGAGGCGGGCCGTGTGACCAAAGAGCACTTCACGCCGGTCGAGATCGGGGCGCTCTACTGGCACCTCGTCGACCTCGTGTGGATCTATCTCTTTCCTCTTCTCTACTTGGTGGGATGATGAGCAGCGCAGCACATGATGCCGAGCACGGCCACGACGGTCACGGCGAAGACGACGGCAAGGTTCACGCCCACGTCTCGCCGGTGCTTTTTCTGATCGCGATCTTCGGCGCGCTGATCTTCCTCACCGTGGTGACCGTGGCGGTGAGTTACGTCGACCTCGGCGCGGCCAACAACGCGGTGGCGGTGGGTGTTGCCACCTTGAAGGCCTCGCTCGTCGCGGCCTTCTTCATGCACCTCCGTTACGAGAAACCCTTCAACACCTTGGTCTTCCTCGGGGCCTTCGTGTTTCTCGGGCTGTTCATGTTCTTCACCTTGAACGATGTGAACACCCGCGGCCGGGTCGATCGGGCGAACATGGTGCGCGTGCTCGAGCGCACCGGGCAGCTCGCGCCGGGCGGCCTCGTGGTGCCCGCGGTGCCCGAGCCTGCCGCGGGGGCGCCCGCCCACGGCGGCGAAGGCCATCACTGAGACCGCGCGTCTGTTGACCCGCGCGCCCGCGTGGGTCATCTCTCTCTTCAATCCATCAAGCCAATGGTCAATCAGGTTCGATTCGCGCTCGGTGCGAGCGCGCTGAGCTGCTTGTTGCTGCTCGGGTGTCGCAAGAAGCACGTCACCGTGGCGCAGCTTGAGGCGATTCCGTACCCCTCTTGTGAGGGCGCCCAAGACGCCGCGGCGGCGGTTCGGGTCTTGGGTGAGGGGGCGCTGCGGCCCGGCGAGACCTCGCTTGAGCGCATGGTCACCGAGCGGTTTCGCTTTGAAGCGCGGGCCTGCCTCCGGGTCATGACGGTTCGTCAAGAGTGGCCGCTCAACGTCTCGGATGTCGAGGTCGTGTACGACGCCGCGATGCTGCCGCTGCGCGCGTGGAAGCGCATGTCGCTCCCCGGCGCTCCGAACGCGGCGGCCTTGGTTGACATCCGGCGCTACGAGCTTCGCACCCCCGAGGTCGGCATCACCCGGCGGGTGGGGTCGGGGCCGCGGCAGTACGAGCGACTGCGCGGCGGAAGGCCCACCGTGGTGATCGGGCCGGGACGGGGCATCCTGACCGCGTGGATTCAGCGGGCGAACCTCGACGTGGGGGCGCGCACCCGCGAGCTCGCGCTCGACATGCGTGAGAGCGTCGAGGTCATTCGGCCGGTGACCTTGCGTCGAGAGCCCGACATGTTTGTCGCCGCGTTGGGGCGGGTCGCGCGGGTGTACACGGTTTACGGTCGCGAGAGCGTGTACGCCGACGCGCAGAACGTGGTGATCGGCGACCTCGCGGGGATGCTCCCAGAAGACCGTGTGCATTCGCCGCGGCCTCCGGCGATGCCCTCTCCCGAGCCGCCCGACCCGGTCGCGACGCCCTGAGGCGCTCGCGGGGGGCGGTTGCGTTGATGCGCTCGCTCGGCGCAGGGCGCGCTCGCGTCTCGCGGCGGGTCACTCAGGGTTGAGCGCGCGGAGAAAGGCCGACAGGCTGTTGAGCGCCGTGGCGTCCATGTGGAACATGCCGAGGTGGGGGTCGAGGGGGCCGACGCTGCCGGGGTGGGTGGGCTCGCCCGAGACGCGGGCGTAATGGTCGATGATCGCAGGCAAATCGGTGAAGGTGCCGCCGTGGCCCCACGGGCCCGTCTGGCCGACGCCGCGCAACGGAGGCGTTCGAAACTGGCCCCGCATCGCGTCGAAGGGCGCGCGATGGGCGGTCGCGGGGCCGAGCGACGGCTGGTCTGAGTACGCGCCGTCTCGACGAAAGGGGCTCTCGCGCCACGCCGCGAAGCCCGCAAGACGGCCCTCGTCGCCCTGGCCGTCAGACCGACCCGTGGGCATCGCGATGTTGTGAAACGCGCCGTCTGAGAGCGTGGGCCCGTGGTGGCATTGGTTGCAGCCGAACTCGACAAAGCGTCGCAGCCCGTCGCGGGCCTCTTCGCTGAGGGCCGCGCGGTCGCCGGCGAGGTAGCGGTCAAAGGCCGAAGGGCGGAGCCGCAAGGTGCGCTCGAAGGCCTCGATGGCTTTGCCGAAGCCGACGTAGAGGCGGTTGATGGTCTCTCGGTCGGCCGGGGCCATGGCCTCCCAGGCGGGCATTCCGGGCGCTCCGTGGGGCGGGAAGCGCTCACGGTCGTCGAGGGCGGGGAGCGGCCCGTAGACGGCCTCCCAGGCCGCCCTGTGGGTCGTCGCGAGGCGGTGGGCGAGGGCGACCCGGTCGAAGCCCATCTCGCTGGGGTTCTCGACGGGGCCGAGGGCTTGGGCCCAGAGGCTGTCGGCGCGACCGTCCCAGAACTGCCAGCGTTGCCAGGCTGAGAGGGCGATGGCGGGGGTGTTTCGTGGCCCGCGTTCGAGCCCGAGGGCGGTGGGGCGGCCGTCGGCGTGCCCGCGTTGGGGGTCGTGGCAGCTGACGCAGCTGATTTGCCCGTTCGCCGAGAACCCAGGGTCGCTGAAGAGGGCGGCGCCGAGCCGTGCGGCCTCGGGGCTGTCGGCGTAGCGGTTCGAGGGGCTGGGCGGCGGCGCGCCGGGGGCGGCCATCGCGACGAGCTGCTCCCATTGGTCGCGGGTGAAGCGGCCGTCGACGCGTTCGACGGGCTCTCTCGGCGGCGCGGGGCGGCCGTCGAGCCGGGCCATCGCGGTGTTGAGGGCGGCGTCGAACTCGGGCGCGTCGGGGTCGACCAGGGTGCGGGTCGAGCGCATCGTCCGCGGGTCGACGAGGGCGATGATGGGCAGCCTGCCGCCGCCGAAGAAGACCGCGCTGAGCTGATAGTCGGGCTCGAGGGCGAGGGCGTCGGGCATGACGTCGTAGCGGGCGCGCCAGGCCGCGAGCGCCTCGCGTGTCGGGGGGAGGTTGTCTTCGTCGCGCGAGAGCAGGTCGATCACCGTGAGCCGCGCGGCGTCGGGCCTCGCGCGCAGCGCCTGGGTGTGCGCGGCGTACCATTGGGCGGGCCCTGACCATGCCGCAAATACCCGAATCACCAAGAGTTTTGGCGATGTCTCGCAGGGCGTGTAGTGCGCACCGAGCGAGAAGCCCTGGTCGGGGTCGAGGGTCGCGAGCTGCCAGTTCGGGTACGGGCGTGTGTCGTCGAAGGGGGCCTGACCCGGGTAGGGCGCTGGCACGCCGTTGAGGCAGTTGGGCCGTGGGGTGCCGACTTCGCTGGGCGGCCTGTCGCCGCTGGCGTCGGCGACGTCGTGGTCGTGGGCCGGGCGGTCGAGGGCGGCGTCGGTGAGGGCGGCGTCGGGCGTCGCCGCGGGCGCGGTGCACCCGAGGGCCATGGCGACCGAGAGCGAGACGAGGGGCTTCATCGCGGCTCGATGGGCGTTCGAGGGTATTCGAGGGTGTCGCGGAGGGCCGACTCGATCAAGCCCATGGTCTCGAGCACGCGGGCGTCGTCCCACGGGCGGGCCACGACCTGGACGCCGACGGGGAGCCCGGCGCTCTCGCGGTCGACGCGGGCGGCGTGGCGCTCGACCATGTCGCGGGGGTGGGGGCGCTCGATCTCGTCGCTCCGGACGCGGGTGACGGGCACCACGCCGGCGGGGAATTGCAGGGCGTTCCACGTAATGGCGGGCGCGGCGGCGGGGGTGAAATTTTTCGACATCCCGTGGGGCAGCGCGGGGGTCGCGAAGGCCGGGCAGACGATGACGTCGACGCCCGTGCGCGCCATCGCGTCGATGACCCGCGCCCGGTGGGCCCTCAGCTGATCGATCAGCTGCCAGTACGCCGCGACGGTCTTCTCGCCGACGCCTTCGAGGAGCTTCGCGGCTCGCGCCTGGCCTGCCAGCGCGGCGGCTCTCGCGAGGGAGCTTCGCACCGCGGGGCTCATCTTCACGATGCGGGCGAGGCCCTTCAGCGAAGGGTCGATCTCGCCCTTGCCGACCGCTTCGAGTAGGTTCTGCCCGCCGTCGGCCGACACCACCCGGAGGTACCGGTCGAAGAGCGCGGGCACGTCGGGCGGCGTGAACGGAACGAGCTTCGCGCCGCGCTCGGCCAGGAGGGCGCGGGTCACATCGACGGCCCGCGCGACGGCGCGAGACACCGGCAAGACCCCGTCTTCGGCGTAGTATCCGACCCTCAGGCCGCGGGCGTCGACGCGCGGCGAGACCTGCATCGGCAAGGGCGGCACCCGCGGGTCGAGGGCCGACGCGCGTTCGGGCGAGAGCGCCTCGAAGAAGAGCACGAGGTCGTCGACGGTGCGCGCCATCGGGCCGCACTGCGAGCGTACGGCCTCCTGGCCCTTCAACACCGTCGCGACGCCTAGCATCGGCAGCCGATCGAGGGTGGGCTTGAGCCCGCAGATGCCGCTGAAATGGCAGGGCGAACGGATGCTCCCGCCGATGTCGGTGCCGAGCCCGAGGGGCGAGAGCCCGGCGGCGATGGCGGCGGCCTCACCCCCTGACGAGCCGCCCGGCGTGTGGCGTGACGAGAACGGGTTCGCGGTCTGCCCGTAGAGCGGGTTGCGGCTCTCTGAGAAGAGCATGGTCTGCGAGAGGTTGGTGCGCCCGAGGATCACCGCGCCGGCCTCGCGGAGGAGCGTCACCATCGCGGCGTCGCGGCGGGCCTTCTGCCCGAGCCGCGATTCGAGGCCCAACGTCGACGCGAGGCCCTCAAGGTCGAAGCACTCTTTGATCGAGACCGGGACGCCGTGGAGGGGGCCGCGGCGCTGCCCGGCGTCGCGCTCTTGATCGCGGAGCTCGGCCTCGCGGCGCGCCTCGACGGAGAACACCTCGGTGTAAGCCCGGAGGCTCGGGTTGAAGGTCTCGATGCGAGCGAGGTAGGCGTCTACGATCTCGCGGCTGCGGAGCGCGCGGGCGTCAAGGTGATTCGAGAGTTCGCGGGCACTGAGGCTCCAGAGGGCGTCGCGCATGACGGCCAGACCGTTGCAGAACTCGCGCCCAAAGGGAACCCACTGCGCGCCCCTCACGCCCCTTCGGGCTCGACCGCGTGCCCGCGGGCTTCGAGCACGAGCCGCGTGCGCAGCGCGTGGAGCTCAGACTCAAGCCCCACGGGATACAAATGCGGAAACTCGAGCCGTCGGATGCTCGGGTGCAGCGAAGCGAGTTGGGCCCGCGCCCGGGCCCGGGTCTCGTCGAGGCTCGGCATCGCGTACACCCGCGCGCCGTCGCGAAACACCGGCACCAAGAGGTCTTCGTGCTGGAGCTCGTCGCCGAAGGTCTTTCGCCGCGTGAGGTCGAAGGGGTCGATCATCGTGCGCCCCGGCGGCGACTCGGCCGAGGCGTCGAAGATCATGTCAGCGACAAACTCTGAGCCTCGACGGTAGCGTCGCACCTGGTGAACGCCCGGGGTGCTGGTCTTGATGGCCTGCTCGCTGATCTTCACCCGATGCTGCCACGCGCCGCCGGGCTCGCGGATGGCCGAGAGCTTGTACACGCCGCCGAGGGCCGGCTGATCGTAGGCCGTGACGAGCTTGGTGCCGAGGCCCCAGACCGCGATGGTGGCGCCTTGCTGCTTGAGGCTCGCGACGAGGCGCTCGTCGAGGTCGTTGCTGGCCACGATGACCGCCTCGGGGTGCCCCGCGGCGTCGAGGATCTTGCGGGCCTCGATGCTGAGGTACGCGAGGTCGCCGGAGTCGAGGCGGATGCCCGCGAGCTTGTGTCCCCGGGCCTTGAGCCAGTCGCCCACTTCGGCCGCGCGGCGCACGCCTTCGAGGGTGTCGTAGGTGTCGACGAGGAAGATGCAGTTGTTCGGCATCGCCTCGGCGTAGGCGCGGAAGGCCTCGCGCTCGTCGCCGAACGACATCACCCAAGCGTGGGCGTGGGTGCCCCGCACAGGGATGCCGAAGAGCCGCCCCGCGAGCACGTTCGACGTGGCCGAGGCGCCGCCGATGTAGGCCGCGCGGGAGGCCGACAGCGCCCCGTCGGCGCCCTGCGCGCGGCGCAGACCGAACTCGAGCACCGCGTCGCCTTGGGCCGCCTCGCAGATGCGCGCGCTCTTGGTCGCGATGAGCGTCTGGAAGTTCAAGAACGTCAGCAGCGCCGTCTCGACGAGCTGACACTGGATGAGCGGCCCCTGCACCCGCACGAGCGGCTCTTGCCCGAAGACCACCGTGCCCTCGGGCACCGCGTCGACCGAGAGGGTGAATCGTAACCCGCTGAGATAATTAAGAAATTCGGCAGAGAACAGCGCCGCGCCGTCGTTGCCCTGGAGCGTGCCGAGGTACGCCACGTCGTCGTCGGTGAAGCGCAGCGATTCGAGGTACTCGATGGCCGAGGCGAGCCCCGCCGCGAGCGCGTAGCCCCCTTGAAACGGGAGCTTTCGAAAGTACAGGTGAAACACCGCTTCGCGGTCGACGTGCCCGGCCCGCCAGTACCCGTAGGCCATGGTGAGCTGGTAGAGGTCTGTGAGGAGCCCGAGCGGCGCGCGATAGAACGGGAGGGTGCTGTGCATCGCCGCCGAGGGTATCACCCGCGGCGCCGCGCTCAATCGCCAAGGGCGCCGGCGTCTCGAGCCGCGACGGCGGCGGCGTAGCGATCGAGCACCGTCGCGACCGGGGTGCCCACCGGGTGGCCGATGGCGGGCTCGGCGAGGCGCTCTCCGGCGGGGTCGAGCGCGAACGAGGCCCTGACCCGCACGGGCGTGTCGGCGCTCGCTTCGACCATGAGGAGCAGCGCGCGCCCGAGGGTCGGCGTGGCCCGCGCCGCGCGGTTGTCGAAGAGGTCGCGCACCTCAAGCAGGCGCCGCCCGTTGACGTCGTACTGGGCGAGCGACTCTGCGAAGAAGCACTCGAAGGTGGCGTTGCGGCGCAGCGTCGGGTCGCCTTCGAGGCGCTGAAAGAGCCCCCGGGCCACGCGCCCTGAGACCTCGGTCTGCACCGCCGCGCCCCCGAGCGCGAAGCGTTGGGTCGCCAAGGAGTCGGGCGCGAGGGTGGTGAGCGACCACCCCGTCGCGACGAGGGCCGCTTCGTCGCGGGGCACCTCGACCGGGGCCACCGCGTCGCCGGGGGCGGGCGCGCCGCACCCGAGGAGCGCGACGGCCAAGGCGACGAAAAGACGGCGCTTCATTCGGTGAGCCCGAGCACCCGGCCCTGGGTGCGCGACTGCTCGACGGCGACCTTGAGCTGCTCGAAGAGGGCGCGCCCGTCGGCGAGGCCCCAAAGCACCACCTCGGGGGTCGACGCGTCGTGACCGAGCACCTTGACCCGGGCGAGGCCGAGCACCCGCTCGCCGAGCGACTGCTCGAAGGTCACGTCGCGCACGCGCCACATCTGCATCGACTCGATGCGCTTGGTGAGGAGGCCCTGCTCGATGTCGAGGGTCTTCGAGGTCACCCGGTATCGGGTGCCGCGGCGGCGGAGCTCGCCTACCGCCCACAGCCACAGCGACACCGCGAGGAGCAGCCCCGCGGCGATGAGGTTCGCCGGCGGCGGCGCCATCGCGCCCGCGACGCCCGCGCCCGCGAAGAGCAACGCGGCGAAGAGGTAGCGAGAGAAGAAGGCCCGCCACGAAGGGGCACCCTCGTAGAGAAGGTCAGGCGGGAGGCTCGGGCTTTCGGTGGTCATCGCGGCCCGAGTGTAAAGCACACCCGCCCGGGCCGCGCGAGATCATGCCGACGGTTGCGGGCGCACCACCAAGACCGTGCGGTCGGCGTTGTTGACCACCCGCGCCGAGGTCGTGCCGAGCAGCCCGTCGAGGAACTTGTGCCCGTGCGCGCCGATCACAATCAGCGACGACTTCTCGCGCCGCGCCACGTCGCAGACGACCCGCCAGGCCGTGCCGATCTCGACCACCTTGGCGGCCAGAAGCTCGGCGGGCACCTTCTCGGCCAGCGCGTCGAGCTCGCGGCTGGCGGCCTCGACGAGGAGCCCCGACACCGCGTCGGGCGACATCGCGTAGGCCTCGAGCGGGAGCTCGACCGGGATGCCCACCGCCCGCAGCAGCACGATCTTCGCGCCCACGAGCGGCGCGAGGCCCACCGCCTGCGCGATCACGAGGTCGGCCACCGGAGAAGAATCAACCGCGACGAGGATGGTGTTCATACACAAGACCCACAACGTAGAGAGTGAAGGTGCGCGTCGAGGTGACGCGCCCCGAGCGAGAGCACGGGTTGTGCCCGCTGTGCAAGCGAAGTGTCAGAGGTCGCGCGAAGGAGGCGAGGGCGCAGCGCTTGCGCGAGGGCGCCGCGTGGGGGATTACGAGGCGGCGTCGGTGGCGAGCCGTGCGTAGGCTCGCTCGATCAGCGTCGCGACGTTCTCGTGGTCGAACGACTCGCCCGCACGGATTGCAGCGGCCAGCGCACGGGCTGCGCGCTCTTCGCGCACGTACCGCAGGGCGGTGGCGCCGAGTTGGGCGGCGTCGAGGGAGCCCACCCAGTCGAGGCCCTCGCGGTACACGAGCCGGGCGGCGAGCGATTTGGCCACGATGCTGCGGGCGTAGGCCGCGGGGAGCCGGGCGTCGATGCGGTCGCCGGCGACCGAGAGCAGGGTCGGGGTCATGTGCTCGCGCACGATGCTCGCGGCGAGGGCGCGGTCGTCGTCGTGGAGGCTCTCGAGGGCGCTGCCGATGGCGTCGGCGGCGCGGTTCATCTCGCGCGAGAGGCGCACCGAGAGCGAGGGCAGGTCGGCGCCCCCGTTGTGCTTGCGCTCGCGGAAGAGCAGCTCGGCCTCGCGCCGCGCGAGGTCGCGCAGGCGGCTCACCACTTCGCTCACGAACTGCTTCTTGTGCGCGAGAAACTCGGCCTCGCTCAAGAGGTGCGCGGCCACGATCTCGAAGCTCGAACAGATCACGCCGCACTTGTTCGCCGAGCTGTCTTTCACCACCAAGACGCCCTTCTCACCGAGCCGCTTGCGCGCCTCTGCGGTGAGAAAGAGGTTCGCGCCCTCGACGATGACCTTCGAGCTCGGGCGACCGTCGGCGAGCAGGTACTCTTGCCAGTTGAGGTCGTTGAGGGTCTGCGGGCGACCGCCCGAGGGCACGAAGGCGTCGGCTTCGACGCGGTTGTGCAGGGTGTTACGGAGCCGCGCCCCGTCGGGCTCGTTGACCGTGGTGAGGCGCCCGCGGGGGCCGAGTTTGGCGCGGTCATACCCGCTGACGGCTTCGCTCCGCGCGACGAGCCCGAGGAGCGTGTCGAGGTCGAGACCGTCGGGGTCTTCGAGGGCCCCTGAGCCGTCGGCGATGCCCACCACCCGCGCGTTCTGGCCGTACTCGCGCGCGAGGATCTTGATCATGTTGCCGGCGACGTCGCCGTCGGGGCCGCCGGTGAGCTTCACCGTGAAGGGCTGGGTGCGCGGGTCGATGCCCACCGCCCGCAGCGCCACATCGAGGAAGACCGTGACCCCTTCGGAGGTGACCCCGAACTCCTTGTGGTTGATGCCCGCGCCCGGCTTCGAGCTCATGAACGCGCCCGAGAGCGGGTGACCGCGGCGCGCCGCCCGCGCCACCACCCACTCGATCAGCTCGGGGGTGATGTTCTCATCGGGGCCGAGGTAGAGCGTCTCGGGGCGGCCGTACCGATCGACCACGCGGTCGCCCACGGTGCCCACCAGGAGGTCGAGCAGCCCGTCGGCGAAGCCCTTGAACGCGCGGGTCACCGAGACGTCGGGCGAGGCCACGATGACGGCCTTGGCGCCGCCCTCGGGGATGTCTTTGTTCTTCAGCTGCTGGGCGTGCGCGAGGCCGTACACCTCGTCGTAGAGGCGGTCGATCTCGCGGCCCATGGCCGCTGCCGAGGCGGGCTTGACGACCCTGACGCCGCCCCGCGCAATATCGCGGAACCGCAGGTGAAACCCGTCAAAACCCTGCCCGTGCACGAAGAAGAGGCCGAAGGGGCGGTCGGTGAAATCGGCGCGCTCGATGAGGCTCGGGTCGAGGCGGAGGGCGAGGCCGTAGCGCTGCGCGAGGTGGAGGTTGGTGCGCAGCGTCTTCTCGACCGCCGTGAGGCAGGTGTCGAGCACCCGGCGCGCGTCGTCGCTGTCGGCGCCGCGGGTGATGGCCTCGCGGAGCTCGTCGGCGCGGGCCGCGTCCCGCGCGTCGGTGAGGGGCGCGGCGGGGTTGCTGCGGTCGTAGAGATAGTCTGCGATGCGGGCCGCGAGGGCGCCGTGACGGTGCACCGCGGCGAGCACGCGCTCGCGCGAGAAGGCGTAGGGGTTGATCTTGACAAGGCACTGGTGTGCGAGGCTCGCGAGGGCCGAGGCGATTTCGCAGCGCACGAGGCCGAGGGTGGGCTCCTGGCGGTCGAGGGCGACGGCCTGGTCGCTCACCCACTTCATGCGCGCGAGCTCGGGGGCGAGGCGCTGCCAGAGCGCGCCGTTGGGGTCGATGGCGCCTTCGGGGGCCCGCACGATGAACGTGAAGCTCGTGACGAAGCCGTTGCCCGAGTCGTTGTGCACGTCGAGAAAGGCGCGCAAAATGTTGATGCTGCGCACCCCGAGGAGCACCGCGGTGCGCTCGAACATGCGGCGCGGGGTGGCGTTGCCGACGGTCACCACGATGCGCGAGAGCCCGGGGTCGACCTCGGGCTCGAGGTGAACGAGGGTGTCGTCGGTGCCGGCCACGGCGACGTAGCGCTGGTAGCTCCGGACGGCGCGGAGGGGGGTCACCGCGCGCACATAGTCTGCGCTCGAATCTGCGAGAAATTGCGCCACGGCCTCGCGGTCGAGGCCCTCGCTCGCGGCGTGCTCGAGCACCGACGCGGCGCGCTCGGCGAGGGCCGGGTCGCTCGGGTCGAAGCGCGGCGCCTCGCCGATCATCACCTCGTCGATGGCGAGGTGCCCGTCGGCGCTGGTGTGCACCTTCGCTGAGCGCAGCGGCATCTCGGTCGGCACCTGCGACAGGATCTCTGCGAGTCGACCCGGGTAGTCGCGCTCTCGGAGGAAGGTGAAGCGCTGGCCGTCGCCGTGACGCAGCGTCAGGTGCAGGCTCTGGTCAGAGGCCCTCGCCGCCGCGATGGCGCGCAGGTGCGCGAGCCGCGTGGGCTCGTCGGTGTCGGCGAAGTACGCCGCCGGCATCTGCGACAGAAACCAGGGTACCAGCGCGTCGAGCGTGGCTTCAAAACCGTTGAGAATCTCTTTACGAAGACGATCGGTCTCAGGGTTCATGGCGCCGCCCCTCTACCACAGGGCGTCGGCGCCGCGGGTGCGTCAACGTGCTTTGCAGCGCGTCATTCGACGACGTCGCGCGGCAAAGCGAGGGCCCCACGGCGGGGCGCCCTTCGTCGCCTCGAAACCCGACCGCCGGGTCGAGCCATCGTCACAGCTTGACGCGGGCTCGCGGTGTGAAGAAATCACCGCCCCGGTGATGCGGTCGCGCGGTGTGCGGCCCGTGACGGGTTCGGCCGACGCGCGGCGGCAGTGTGTTCGATGGGTACGATGCGGCGGTGCGGCAGCCGATGGGGGCTGCGCGGGCCGCCGATGAGGGGCATTGAGGGCGATGTTGAACGTAGGCGATCTCGCACCTGATTTTTCACTCCCGAGCGATCGCGGCGACGCGGTGAGCCTCGGTTCGCGCAAGGGCAGGGTGACGGTGCTGTATTTCTACCCGAAGGACGACACCCCCGGGTGCACCGTCGAGGCCCAAGACTTTACGCGGCTTGCGCCGGCCTTCGCGGCGCTCGGGGTCGAGGTCTTCGGGGTGTCAAAAGACAGCGTGGCGCGGCACTGTCGTTTTCGCGACAAGTACGGGCTCGGGGTGGCGTTGCTCAGCGACGAGACCCTCGCGGTTCAGCGCGCGTACGGGGCCTACGGTGAGAAGACGCTCTACGGCAAGAAGATCGAGGGCACGCTGCGGTCGACCTTCGTGATCGACGCCGAGGGGCGCATCGCGGCCA
The DNA here is from genome assembly GCA_016792845.1 of Myxococcales bacterium. GTDB lineage: Bacteria > Myxococcota_A > Polyangia > Polyangiales > JAEUKH01. Next base: position 45,747 of record JAEUKH010000001.1, read on the forward strand.
GATGGAGCCCCGTCAAGGTGCCCGGCCACGCGGCGGCGGTGCTCGCGTCGCTCACGAAGGGCGAACCGAGCGAGGCGCCCGCGGCGGCGCCCAAGAGGCGCGCCCGGGCTCAGAAGAGCGAGCCCTGAACGACGGGGCGGCGGAAGGTGCGGGGGGCCTCGTGCCAGGGGCGCTCGCGCTCGAATCCGAGGCGCTCGCGGGCGTTGACGAAGAGCTGTCGGGTGATCTCCCATCGGGGGCCTTCGCCCTTCATGCGGTCGCCGAAGCGGCGCTGATCGACGGCGCCGTCGCGTGACTCGGTGAGGAGCCGCAAGAGCTTCGGGCCTCGCTCGGGCCAGGCGGTGGTGACCCTGGCGCTGAAGACTTCGGCCACCTCGCCGGGGAGGCGCAAGAGGGTCATGAACGCGTCGCGGGCGCCGTGATCGCGCGCGGCTTCGAGCACCCGCACGACGTCGCTGTCGGTGAGCCCGGGAATGATGGGGCTCACGAGGACGCCAGTGCGGACCCCCGCGAGGCTGAGGGTCTTCATGGCGTCGAGGCGTCGCGCGGCGCTGCTGGCCCAGGGTTCGAGGGTCTTGAGGGTGTCTTCGTGGGTGGTCGCGAGCGAGAAGCACACCGAGGTCATTGCGCGCTCGCTGAGGGTCTTGAGCACGTCGACGTCGCGGGCCACGAGGGCGCCCTTGGTGACGATCATCACGGGGTTGTGAAACTCGGCGCAGACTTCGAGGCACTGCCGTGTGAGCCGGTAGCGGTGCTCGATGGGTTGGTAGCAGTCGGTGACCCCCGAGAACATCACCGCGTCGCCCTGCCATGAGGCCTTGAGGAAGTGCGCGCGGAGGAGCTGCGGGGCGTTCCGTTTGACTACGATTTTACGGTCAAAATCGGTGCCTGCGCCGAAGCCTAGGTACTGGTGGGTGGGGCGCGCGTAGCAGTATGCGCACGCGTGGATGCAGCCGCGGTAGGGGTTGACGCTGTGCGCGAAGGGGAGGTCGTCGCTCTGGTTGTGCGAGACGATCGAGCGGGCCTCTTCCTCGTAGATTTCGAGGCGCTGCTCGGGGGCCTCCTCGAGGTACTCGACGCGGGTGGCGAGGTAGGGGTTCGGAGGGTTGTCTTCGTGCTGTGCCATCGTGACGCTCGCGGCGAAGGTTGACAGAGATTGAAGGGCGAGGCAGAGAAGGCGCGCGGTCCTCGTAGCTCAGTGGATAGAGCAGCGGCTTCCTAAGCCGAAGGTCGCAGGTTCGATCCCTGCCGGGGACGCTGGTTTTGAAGCGGTTTCGTGATCGAGGGGGGAGGCGGCGTGGGCAATCTGAATGCCCACGGATTGCCCACGACCGAGAGCCTCCGCGACCCTCCCCGCGAGGCGGTCGGGACAGAGGTGGGCGTACCGCTCGGTGACCGACACGGAGCTGTGCCCCAGCCACTGCGCGACCTCCACGAGGGACAGAGGTGGGAGCCATGTGCCCATCGCCAGGTGTGAGGCGCAGGTGTGGCGCAGGTCGTGGAAGCGCACGCGGCGGGTGATCCCCGCACGAAGGCGGTAGCCGTTGATGGGCCCGCCTGCGCGACGCGCCGGGGCCCACCGGCCATCGTCGCGCTTGGTGCGCTGACCGCCCGTCTGACCGGGGAACACCCGCCCCGTGCGAGCACCGGGGAGCCGGGCGAGGGCGTCGAGGGCCTGTGGCAGGAGCGGCACACGGCGGACCTTGCCGCTCTTCGTGGGGCCCGCGTGGGAGGCGCGCACCGTGATTTCGGGGCGGGCTCCACCGAGGGTTACGTCCTCCCACCGTAGCGCCCACAGCTCGCCCTGGCGCAAGCCGGTGTAGACCGCGACGGTGTAGATGGCCCGCTCGGGGTCGGGGATCGTCGCGCACCTCTCGATGGCGGCGATCTCGGCTGGGGTGAGGTACGTCCACGCGTCCTCGGTGCGGCCCTGGCGCCCCTTGGGCACCTGCACTCCGTCGGTGGGGTCGGCGTGCAGGTGCCCGGCATCCCTGGCGGCGCGCAGCACCCCGCGCAGCACCCGCAGCGCGTGCAGCACGACCTGGCGCGACAAAGGGCGCGCGGTCGGGGCGTGGGCACCGACGGGGCCGCCGCGCACGGAGGCGCGGGCGCGCGAGTCGCGCACGTCGGCGACCCATCGCACGACCTGGGCGCGAGTGATCTCGCGCACAGGGAGAGCCCCGAGGCGCGGCGCGATGTGGGTGCGCCACACCGACCGCTCCTGCGTGATGCCGCGGATGCCGTCGAGGTCGCGTCGGTCGAGCCACTGCGCGCCCCAGTCGGCGAGGGTCAGCGTCGACCCGGGCACGGCGGCGGCGCGAGAGGCGACCGTGCGCGTTGCGGCGCGGGCGACGGCGAGGGCTTCGGCCTCGGTGGGGTAGGTGCCGAGGGAGACGCGTCGGCCGCCCGGGGCGAGGATGCGGGCGCGCCACCGGCCCGAGGGGAGGGGCTCCGCGGAGCCGTCGCCGTAGGTTCGTCGGGGCATGGGGTTACCCTACACCGCGCCGCCGCAGAGCTGCCTCGGCGCGGGCGACGGCGAGCTCGTCGAGGGGGGCGGGGGCGGGGTCGGGGTGGCGGATGGGCGCCCGGCGCCGCAGAGGAGGCGTGGAGAGGCCGTCTACTGCCTCGTCGGCGAGGGCATGGGCCGCGGCGCGGACGTCGGCGGCCAGCTCGGGGCGGGCGCGCAGGAGGCGCGCGAGGATGGCTGCGGGGTCTACGAGGGGCACTGGGAGCCTCCGTCGTCTTCGTCGCCGAGCGACATGCCGCCCGTGGCGAACACCTCGGCCCACACACGCCCCACGACCCCGGTGCCCGGGTAGAGGTCGTCGAGCGTGTCGCCGCGCCGCGCCCCGAGGTGCTTCGCGTCGGGGTGCTCCTTTGGGGGCTTCGGACTCGCTTTGGCGAAGCTCACGGCGCCTCCAGGTACGCGTCGAGACTGTCTGCGATCGCCGCCATGCCCAACCGCGCGAGGGCGCGGATCTCGATCTGCCGGATGCGCTCGCGGGTGAGGTTCATGATCGCGCCCACCTCTTCGAGGGTCAGGCCGCCACGGTCGGCCACATCGAGAGAGCAAGTCTCGGGCATCTCCCCCACCTCGCGGTCGGGGAAGTTGAGCTTGATCGAGCCCGTGTGCTCGTTCACGTCGAGGTACAGGTGGTACTCGCACGACACAAACGGACACGGCCGCCCGGCCATCGGCCCGTGGAGGCAGTCGCCTCGGGTTTGCGGGCGCATCACGTCGAGGTCGGGGTAGAGCATCCGGCCGCGCTCGAGCTCGCGCTTCGAGAGCCGTCGGGGGAGGGTACTGCCGGCCTGACCCTGGCGCGTCCGCTGACCCGTGTGCCGCGAGGCTTCGGGTGTGAGCCGGGCTTCGCCGTCGATGACGGAGAAGATCATGACGGCGCGCTTGCTGAGGTCCCGCGGCTCTTCGAGGGTGCTCACGCCGTCACCTTCTTCGCGGGCTTGGCCTTGGCCTGAGCTGCCGCGGCCGTCGTCGCCCGGTACCGGCGCGATCCAACTACGAGCTCGAAGCGATCGCCCTGCGGCCGCACCGTGACGGGGTGAATCAAGGGCTTCGTGCGGAGGCTCTCGGTGAGCTCGGCGAGAGCCTTTGGGTCGTAGTATTTGCGCGGGTTGGTCGGGCTCTCGACGATGGCGCCGAGCGGGATGGAGCGCAGCTCGCCAGGAAGCTCACCCGTCATCGGCCTGGTCGGGGAGTCGTCCGCGTGCGCGGACGCTCCGCCATGAAGATCAATCGTAGAGGGCACCATCACGCCACCGCCTTCGCAAACATCGCGGCGTGGAAAAGGAAGCTGTCGACCTTGTCGAGCCCACCGTGTTGCTCGATCAGGGTCAGCAGTCGTCGCAGGTCGCGCACACCACCAGCGCGCTCCACGAGGGCGAGCTGCTCCTGCACCACCGCGAGGCCGCCCCGCTCTTCGACGAAGCGATCAGCAGCGCTCTCGGTGTGCACCACGGGGAGTCGCAGCGAGAGCACGAGCTCGTCTCCGTGGCGATCAACCGCCTGGACGCGAACGTTGGCGACAGAGGCGACGGTGACATTGACGTTTGCTGCCGTCGGCGCTCCCAACACGGGCTCGTGTTGGGGCGGAGGCGTCTCCGGTTGGGCCATGGGGGTCTCCGGTTGGGGTGCTGGCTGCTCGGCTTCGACCAGCCCGCGGGTAATCTGGCCGTGGGTACGGAGCAGCATGGCTGCCACCTCCTGAGCCACGCCGAGCTTCAGCGCGCCAGCGCGCGCCCGGGTCCGATGGGAGCCGCAGAAGTCGGGCATGATCTTGCGAGCCTTCGTACCAAGACGCGGCACCTTGGCTCGGTGCTCGCAGCCGCGAACGCCGCAATCGAGGATCTGTCCCTCGCTGTATCCATCGGCATCCGCCGGCGCCTCTACATCGCCCTCGTCGCCGTCCTCGTCGCTGTCATCCTCGTCATCCTCGTCGCCGGCGACGAGCGCATCACCTCGTCGCACATCAGGCCCAGGCGACACCAGTGTCAGGGTCTCGGAAACTGGGTGGGCGCGGTGGTACGCCTCCTCGGCGGCGCGCATCTTCCCCACCAGCGCGGCGACGGCGCCGCTCTTGGTCTCCAGGATCGCGCCGTCCCTCCCGATGGCGGCTTGGCGGTGCGGGCCCCAGGCTCGCCGAGCGAGGCCCTTGTCCTCGTAGTGCCCAAGAAGAGTGGGCTTTCCGCCCTCCATCACCCACAGGCGATACGGCTTCGTGGCGGTCACGCGGCACCGCCCTTCATGACCCGCAGCTGGTGCTGGCTCTTCTTCGGGAGCGGCCCTTCGGCAGCCCAGCGGCTCACGAGGGTGAGCGCGTGGTCGCGATCGAGGGGGCCGAGGTCACCCGGTGGCGTGAGCGCGACCAGACGGTCAGCGCACAGCTCCAGGTACGCGCGGCCGACGACGCGGCCCCAGCGACGCGCTCCATTTTCGACGACCCGCTTCACCGGATACCCCTCGACGTGCGCTCGGAGGGTGCCGGGAGACGCTGCCCAGTTGGGCACCGCCACAAGGGCCTGCGCGCCACCAGGAGCCGCTGCAGCGCCTTCGCTCGTGCCGCGGGCCTCGGTGGTCGACGGCGCCGACGGCGGGGTGTTGCCGCCACCACCGGAGGGCGGCTGCGGGCTCTGCCGGGCGATCTCGGCGCGGAGCTTCGCCTGCGACGAGCCGAGGGCCTCAGCGCGGGCCTTGGCAGCATCCCACGCGCGGGTGAGGTGCGACTTCGGCCACTGGCCTACGTCGCCCCGCACGGCCACCCACAGGGCGGCGAGCTCGGACAGGCCGGGGCGCGTCTCGATGTCGGCGCAGAGCTGCTCGACATCGTAGGTCATCGGCGGTGCTGGCTCCGTTGACCGCGGCGCGGAACGACTCTCGCTCTCGATGCCCTGCATGGTGGACGCGGGCTTCCCCGCAGGCAGCTCGACACCGGGGATGGTCTCCAGCTCGCTCTCGTCGAGGATGCCGAGTCCGAGGATGGACAGCGTCCCGCGGCGCTTCCCCTTGGTCTCCAGCTTCATCAGGATGTTGGCCGGGTCACCCCAGGGCAACGTGGCCGTGGACTCCTCGGTGCGCCCGTCGGGATGCGTGACTCGCACGCGGCAGTACCCGATCTTCACGCCGCCGAGGTCGAGCATCTTCGGGCCGTCGATGATCTCGCGGTTGAGGCGGTGCTTCGCCGCGAGCTGATCGGTCGCGCCACGCGTGGCGTAGAGCACCTGCTTTCCGTTGAGCGTGAGAAACTGCACCGGCGAGAAGAGCGGGTTGAGACCCAGCGCGTGGCAGATGCCAGCGAGCACCGCCTCCTTCTCCTTCGGGCTCATCGCGGCCGTGTCTTTGCCGCCCGCAGCCATGCGGTGCACCGCGCCCACGCCCTGCTCGATGATGTCATCGATCGACGGCACCACCTCGACGACCTGGCTGCTTTCCTTCGAGCGCTCCATCACGCCACCTCCTCGCCATCGCGCCAGCCCTCAACGTGCTTGTCGAGCAGCCGCTCCAAGCGATCGACTTGCAGCTCCAACTTCTCCCAGCGCGGCTTACGCGTATCGACGCAACTCAACGAAGCCTCGACATCCGCTTCGCAATGACCCGTCGCCGCCATCTGCGCCGAGACCACGCGCTGGTACGACTCGGTGCCCCACCCCATCAGGTAGGCGATCTCTGCATCGTGCCGCATCCTATGCGCGATCTGAGCCACGGCGTCTCGGTCCGCACTGCCCGTCTTGGGCGCGCTTCCTACGTCCTTCATCACAAACCTCCTGGGACCGCGGGGTCCGTCCTGCGTCCCGGTGACCGGCGAGACTGGTGGCGCTCGGGGGAGAGCGCTGTCTCGCTGGTCACCGCGGCGCAGGCCGCTCCTGTCAGCTCCTGTCAGCGCACCAGGCGCATCGGCTTGTAGTGGCGCAGCCGCTCGACGATGCGCAGCGCCATGGTCAGGCGCTCGGTGTGGAGGTGATCGAGCAGGAGCCCAGCGAGCAGCACCTCGATCACCTCCAGGCGCTCGTCGGGCGTGTAGCTCTGCGCCTCGCGCAACAGCTCCGGGCGGATCACGCCATCTCTCCGAAGGAGGGCGCCATCTGCTCGGCGACAGCGGGCGTCCCGCCGCCCTCGTCGCCTACCTCCACGAGCACCTCGACCCAGCGCCCACGCGGGTCGCCCAGGGCGGCGTCGGCGATCTCGCGCAGCGTCGCAGCTACCTCTCGCTCGGCGGCGCTCACAGCGCACCGTCGCAGTCGTCGCAGTCGTCGCAGTCGTCGCAGTCGTCGCCCGGCGACCGGGCCACACCGCGGCCGTCGCAGCCCGCGCAGGGGCGGCCGTTCATCGCAGCGCCGGTGCCGCGGCACTCGCCGCAGTCGTGGGCCGTCGTGGTGTCGATCTCGTCGGCCGCCGAACTGGCGCAGTCGTACGACCCGCAGTCGGGCGCCCCGCACCCGGGGCACGGCTGCGAGTAGCGGGTCGCGACCAGGGGCCGCAGAGGCGCGGCCGGGATGGCTGCGATCACGGCAGCGGCGAGGATCGCCGAGCGTGCGTCGAGGCCGCCGAGCCGTCGGCCTGCGCGGGCCGCGTCGCCGCTCAGCAGGTCAGCGTAGATCTCGTAGCGGTGAGCGGGGGTGGAAGGGGGAGAAAAGTCGAATCGCGGGTGAGCCACAGGGTCTCCGGCCCGAGGCGGTGAGTGCCTCGGGACAACCCCATTATGCGCGGTTCGATAATCTATGCAAGATGGTCTATGCGTTTTTCGCTAAAGCCTTCATGCAGCGCTGCATTGAGCCATCCGCATTCGCATCGCGGCCACCCAACCCTCGGTCCCGGCAAAGGCTGCGAGGTCCAGCACATTGGACGCTCTCTGGGCTCGCAGCATCGATCGGGGCACCGCAATTGCGAGGGTGAGGAACCAGACATCACCGTGATTGTGCGCCCATCCCAGGCGATCGAGGAGGAGGTGCGCGAGTTCATGAACGATCCGCAGTGAAAGCAAAGACCGCGAGATGGCTGGCCGGACTAGTAGCAGAGACATCGACTTGAGGGCCAAGCCGTCCACCTCCACTGGCAGCCCTGGCTCGATGGCAACCTCCACGCCTTGCCCCCCAGCCAGACCTACCGCCGAGTCGTCGATGCGCTCCTCATGGACGTGCTCTGCAACCGCTTCCAGAAGCGCGAGATCACAGCGGGGCGGGCACCCCTCAAGCTCTTCCGCGACCAAAGCTCCGAGCGACATGGCTCTAAGAGTCCGGCTGATCGACCGGGCGTATCAACGCCCTCGTCGAATCCTGTGACGTAGTACGACACGAGCCAGGGCTTCTACGGACGCGACGGTCAGCGGCAGGTTGAGTCGCTGCATTGAGCCCGAAGCGCGAATCTCGGTCAAAACATCGCGGGGAATCTCCGGATGAGCCGCGAGAACTTCCTCCTCCAGCTCCACCCACTCCGGACGCGCCGATTGGGTCGGCTTCGCATCTCCGTCTCGCTCAACGCGGAGCTCCGCCGTAGCACTTTCCTGCACGTGGCTCGGTCCAGGATCGTCCGACTCTCCGGCCAAGTACTCCTCGGTTGTGTCGAGGGCCAAGGCTATCGATCGAAGGGTTTTTGAGTAGCTCTGCACGCTCTCGCCCCGTTCGATCCGCGAGTAGGTGCTCTGCGCCACTCCCGCCTGTTGGGCGAGCTGCTGCTGAGAGAGGCCCTTGGCCTTTCGAAGCTGACTCACCCGATCACCGCGAATGCCCATACCCACGATCATATGCGTTTTTGCATAAGGATGGCGGGCAGAAGTTTGATCGAGTCTTGCATCGTCAATCGGATTGTGCATAATCACCATTCGCTATGACCCAGCTCGAACTTCTTCGTCGCCAGCGTGGCCTTCGACAGGCCGATCTCGCCGAGATGGCGGGCGTTCAGCAGTCCACCATCAGTCGCATGGAGCGAGGCGAAGGGGGCACCGTCTCCAACGCCCTTCGCGTCTCGAAGGCATTGGGGGCCTCGGTGGAGGACGTCTTCGGCGACCTCGTCTCCGACGCCCACCCAAAGGCCGCCTGACCCGTGGGCGCCCGCATCACCGCTGACCTCGACGACATGACCGTCGACAGGGAGGGCTGACTCGTGGAGCACGAATCGACCCTCGCACCCGCTGCGGCGCGCATGGGGGTGTCGCGATGAAGGCTCTGACACCCCAGCGCGTGTCGGCCCGGGCGCGGGTGGCGGCCATCCTCCGCGACACGCTCCAAGCCCGGGTGGACGGCGGCGACGGCGCGGCGACGCAGCACGCGTGCGCCGATCGCCTCGGGATGGCGCAAGTCTCCTTTTGGCGTCTGCTCGGTGACGGCGACCCGGCCATCGCCCTCGGCGACGTGGTCGCGCTTGGTGACACCACCGCGATCGCGGTGCTCTCGGCTGTGATCGCGGATCTGCGCGCCCGCGTCGCCGAGCGCCTCCACGGCTCGCTCGACCTGTGGCGCGTCGTGGCCGAGTGCTCGCAACGCACCGGTGAGCTCGCGGAGGAGGTGACCCGCGCGCTCCTCGATCACCACCTCGATGACCGCGAGCTCGGGCAGGTGGATGCGCGCCTCGCGGCGATCGAGGCCACCGTGGCGCAGGCCCGCGCGCTCGTCGCGGCGCATCGCCTCCGGAGGCAGCCGTGACCCCCACGCTGCGCCACTACCAGGAGGCCTGCGTCACCGCGATGCACGCTGACCTCCAGGCGCTGGGCTCTGCCCTCGGCGTGATGGCGACGGGCACGGGGAAGACGCCCACCATCGCGACGCTCGCGCGCCGGGTGCACGAGGCTGGCGGCGTGCGGGTGTTGGCGATCGCGCAGCGTGAGGAGCTGCTGCATCAGATCGCGGGGGCGCTCCAGCGCTTCGCGCCGAAGATGACCTACGGCCTCGACGTGGCGGACGTGCGGTGCTCGCGCGTCGCGATTCCCGACATGGTCATCGCCTCGGTGGACTCGCTCCAGGGCGCGCGCCTCGCGAGCTTCCCCTGGGACACGTTCGGCCTGGTCATCTGCGACGAGGCTCACCACGCGGTCGCGAGCAAGCACCGCAAGATCTTCGACCACTTTCACAGCTCGTGGCGCGCGGGCTTCACCGCGACGCCCGATCGCCTCGACAAAGCCAGCCTCGGCCGCGTGTTCTCGCGCGCGAGCTTCACCTACGACATCAAGACGGCGATCGAGGAGGGCTTCCTCTCGCCGGTGCGGCAAGAGGTCGTGCATGTCGACGGCCTCGACCTGTCGAAGGTGCGGAAGGTCTCGGGGCAGCTCTCGGAGAAGGAGCTGGAGGAGCTGCTCTGCGCGGACGACACGCTGAGCGGGATGACGGGCCCGATCCTGGAGCGGTCTGGTGATCGCGCGGGGCTCATTTTCGCGGTCACGATCCCCCACGCCTATGCGCTCGCACGGCGCCTCAATGAGCAGAAGCCTGGGTGTGCGCTGGTCGTCCACGGCGAGCTGTCGAAGACGGAGCGGCGCGCGGCGCTGCGGGCCTACACCGAGGGCGAGGTGCAGTACCTCGTCAACGTCGCGCTGCTCACCGAGGGCGTCGACCTGCCGCGCACCGAGGTGGTGGCGATGTGTCGGCCAACGCTCTCGCGCAGCCTCTACACGCAGATGATCGGGCGGGGGACGCGCCTCTTCGAGGGCAAGCCCAACTGCCTCGTGCTCGACTTCGCGGGCAACGCGGGCAAGCACCGGCTGATCTCCGTCGTCGACGTGCTCGCGCCCGACGAAGAGGAGCGCGTCGTCGAGCTCGCGCAGCGGCTGATGGTCGACGACCCGGCGATGACGCTCTTCGAGGCGCTCAAGCGCGCCCGCGAGCTGATCGAGGCAGAGAAGAAGGCGCGGGCCCTGGAGCTCGCCGCAGAGCGTGAGGCGAAGGAAAAGAAGATCCGCGACGCCGAGGAGGCATCGCGCCAGCTTCGCCTCCAGCTGGAGACCACGCGGCGCCGCGACTTTGCGCCGGTCGCCTATGGCGTCACCGAGGTAGACCCGTTCTCGGGCCTCGACGCGATCCTGGGGCTGGTGGTGATCCGGCGCCCCGACGTCGAGGAGTGGGAGGCCCCCACCGACGGCCAGATCGGCGCGCTGATGAACGCCGGGTACGACCCGGGTGGGCTCGACAGGAAGACCGCGAGCCAGGTGCTCGACAAGATCTTCGCGCGCCGTGACCGCGGCCTCTGCTCGCTCAAACAGGCCCGCATCCTCAGCCGACACGGGCTGCGACACGACCTCTCTTTCGAGGACGCCCGCGCGGCGCTCGACCAACTCGCCTCGAACCGCTGGCGCGTGCCCGCGGACATGAACCCCGACTTCTTCCAACCGAAGCCCTCGGACCTCCGGAGGGCCTCATGAACCACGCCGAACAGAAAGGTCTCTTCAATGTCGTCCAAGATCCAGCGTCTGCCTTGCAAACTGTCCGAGTACGACAAGGCGCAGCGGGCCAAGCTCGCGACCCAGCTCATCGCCGAGTACAGGTCGAAGGAGGACGCGCAGAAGCTCGCCGCGAAGGAGGCGAATCTGGAGCTCAAGACGCTTCGCTCGACGCTGGAGGAGGCAGCGCGGGCATCGCGCGAGGGCATCGAGACGAGGGACGTGGAGACGCGCGAGCAGCCCGTCTTCGAGAGCTGGGAGATGGAGACGGTGCGTCTCGACACCATGGAGGTGATCGACCGTCGGCCCATGACCAAAGAGGAGCACGCGCGGTACCGGCAGGGGACGCTGATCGAGAACTGAACCACGCCATCGAGCTCCTGCGGGCCCGTCACATCGCAGCGGGGGTGATGGTGAAGAACAACCCCCCGCCCGTCGGCATCGAGCCGCGGGACCTCAGCGCGTGGGGCTGTCTCCAGCTCGCGGCTGAAGGGCTCGATGCCCACCTGCTGCATCGAGCCCGCGAAGCCTTCGAGCAGCTCCACGTCTGCCCTGGCCTTGTCCGCTGTCCGCTCGCACCTCCACCTCGAAGGGTTGCCCAATGAACGCCGATGCCGCACGCGACCTGCGCGAACGCCTGACCGACCCCCGCGAGCTTTGCTCGGCCCTCGGCCTGATCGAGGGCCCCCGCGGCCGCCACTGGACCACGCAGCCTGGTGGCGGCGTCATGGTCCGCTGCCCGTGGCACGCCGAGCGCTCGCCGAGCTGCTCAGTGCGCCGCGGCGACGGCGGCTTCGTGGTGGCGAAGTGCTTCGCATGCTCGGCGAGCGGAGACGTCCTCGGCCTGGTCGCAGCTGTGTACGGCCTCGACGTGGAGCGGGACTACCCGGAGGTGCTGCGCGAGGCCGCTCACCTCGCGGGCTTCTCCCTCGACGACGAGCGCCCACGCGTCCTCCCGCCGCGGCCGCCACCACCACCCGAGCCTGAGCCCCTCGACGACGCGACCTTCGCCACGCTCGCCCGCTACATCCTCGCGGCCTGTCCCCTCCAGGGCGAGCCCGACGTCGCGCGATACCTCAACTCGCGGCGCCTCGGGCGACTCGCGCTCGCTGAGGGCTGGGGAGCCCTGCCGGGAGACCGGGTCCGACTCGATCAGCTCACCCTCGATTGCATCGCGCTCGTGGGCCGCGATGCATGGCGCCGCTCAGGCTTGGCGGTGCGCGAGGGCAAGCACCAGGACCGCATGGTATGGGGCCAGCACCGTCTCATCATCCCGTGGCGTGGGCCCGGGCTCGACGGGGCGGTGCTCACCCTCCAGCGTCGCACGCTCGGGCCGCCACCGGAGGGTGTGGGGAAATACATCTTTGCGTCGGGCCGCCCTCCGCGGTTCCCCTACGGCATCGATCTCTTCGCCGAGGAGGAGGATCACGAGGCCCCGGTGGTGTGGGTGGAGGGCGCCATCGACGCCCTCGCGCTGAGGGCCCTCTGCCGGTCGCGGCGGGTGCCCGCGCAGGTGCTGGGGCTGCCGGGTATCTCGGCCTGGTCGCGTCACGGCGACCTGTGGGCGCAGTACGCTCGCAGGCGCAGGGTCGCGCTAGGGCTCGACCTCGAGCTCCGAGGGCAGGCTGCCGAGGCGGTGGACAAGGCCCTCACGCGGATGGGCGAGACGCTCGGCGCCGTCGCCACGCGCATCGATCGCTGGCGCCCCGTTGGGCACCACGACTGGGCCGAGGTGTGGGCGGCTGAGCGCTCGAAAGGCCAGGCCGCGTGATGCCGCTCTCCATGCACTTGATGGGCAAGCTGTTGGAGCTTTCGTACGGCGTCCTTTCGCGACGCTTCGTCACCCAGGGCGACCGTCTCTGCCGAGAGGGGCTCGCTGAGCAGGACGTCGTAACCCAGTGCTATCGCATCACGAACAAGGGGCGTGAGGTGCTCAAAGAGTGGCGCGAGCGCACACGCACGCGCGATGGGAGTCCCTCTTGACCGCCGATTTCGCAGCCATCGAAGAGGGCATTGAGCTCTCCGAGCGACGCAGCTCGAACGTCGTCGTGCTCGAATCCCCTCAGCACCGCCTTGAGCGCGTGGTGCTCGCGTCGATCGCCCACCATGGCCTCGACGCGGCCGCGGAGCTCAATGAGCTGGAAGGCGAGGACTTCACGAGCCCGCGCCACCGCGCGCAGCTCGCGGGCATCACCGACCTCCTGGAGCAGGGCGAGCGGGTGACGGTCGCGTCGCTCGGGGTCGTCCTCGAGCAGCTCGGCCACCCGCTGACGTTCCGCGCTGCCCCGCTGCTCGACGCGCTCCTGGCCCAGGTCGAACCGCTCGACGCGCTGCGGGGGCTGGTCGCTCAGCTGAAGGAAACGCGAGCCCGCGCCACCGCGCGCAGCGGGCTCGCCCGGGCCCAGGCGGATCTTCAGTCATCGGCGCCGTCGGCTGCGGCGGTGACCGAACAGCTCCTTCAGATGGCGGCGTCCACTCAGGATGCGAGTCGCTGGCCTGACCCGGTGCCTCTCGGCGCAGGCCTTGCCCCGGCGTGGCCGAAGGGCATCCTGCGCGGGCCGCTCGCGTCGCTCGTCGAGGCGCTGGCCGAGAGCTACCAGGTGCCAGTCGATCTCCCCGCGATGATGGGGCTCGGGGTGATCTCCGCGTGCATCGGCGGGCGCTTTCAGGTGTCCATCCGTCGAGGGTGGCGCGAGCCCACCAACGTCTTTCTCGCGATCGCGATGCCGCCCGCGTCGAGGAAGAGCGGTATCGCCCGGGCGCTCACCAAGCCGCTCGTGGACTGGGAGCGACGGCTCTCCGCGCAGGTCGCCAACCAGGTGCACGAGACCGCTTCGGCACTGCGTGTCGCCGAGAAGGAACTCGCCCGCTACGAGGACGCGGTAGCCCGCGCGAAAAGCGAGGGCGAACGCGAGGACGCCAACCTTCGCCGCGAGTCAGCGGTGACCGCGTTGGCGACGGCGCAGCAGTGCCTCGTGCGGTCACCTCGGCTCATCACCGACGACGCCACACCCGAGGCGCTCACGTCACTCCTCGCTGAGCATGGCGGACGCTTCGCACTGATCAGCGCCGAGGGTGGGGGCATCTTCGACATGATGGCCGGCGGACGCTACGCCTCCGTCCCCAACCTCGATGTCTACCTGAAGGGGCACGCGTGCGACCCCATTCGCGTTGATCGCAAGGGGCGGCCCGCGGAGTTCATCCGCGACCCCGCGCTGACCGTCGCCGTCGCCACCCAGCCGGACACCCTGCGCGTGTTCGCGAGCCGTCCCGAGCTCCGCGGCCGCGGCCTCCCCGCGCGCTTCCTCTACAGCGTGCCGCTCTCCAACGTCGGCCACCGCTCCGTCGAGCCTGAGCTCAGCGACCCGGTGATCTACCACGAGTGGTCTCAGCTCGTGCGCGACCTACTCGGGCACCCGCCGAGCGTGGACGAGGAGGGCCACACGAGACCCCACCGCATCGAGCTCGACGAGGACGCCCAGGCTCACCTCACCGAGTGGGCCCGTGAGGTGGAGGAGCGGCTCCGCGATCGTGGTGACCTGGCTGTTGTCGCTGACTGGGGTGGCAAGCTCGTGGGCGCCACCGTGCGCGTCGCAGGCCTCCTCCACGCGGCCGAGCACAGCCTCACGCTCTGCGACGCGCCCATCGACGGCGACACGATGGAGCGCGCCATCTTCCTGGCGAAGGAGTACCTCGTGCCGCACGCGGTGCTGGCCTTCGAGGCAATGGGCGAGACACCCGCGATTGCCAACGGTCGCAAACTGCTCGCGTGGGCGGCTCGCACGAAGACGGCCAGCGTTGGCCCTCGCGACGTGCTCAAGGCATTCGGGGGGCGGGGTGACCGTAAGGGCACCATCGACCCGATCATCGACGTGCTCAAAGCTCACGGCTGGGTGCGTGAACAGGAGTCACAAAAGGCTGCTGGGCGCGGGCGTCCCGCCGAGCGCTGGACTATTCACCCGAGCGTTTTCAGGGGGGCTCTGTGATCTGCCATCATCCGCCATCATCTGCCATCAAGGGTGATGGCTGTAAAAGTCGAGTCCCCGCCGAGGGTTGGACCCTTCTGCCATCACTGCCATCACCCACGGGTACATCCCTCTGGGGAGGGAATAGAGATGCTCTATACCAATACAGCTATGGTATATATTCTGATGGCAATATTCATATTCCCTCGCTGCTGAAAGCGTTTTGGTTGCCATCACCTTTGATGGCGAATGATGGCAGTGATGGCAGAAGTCGGGGGACGCCATGAAGGCCCCAGGTGGAGCCGTCATCGGCGGGGTGTTTGTCCCTGACCACCTCCTGCAACTGCCGCAGAACGCGCACCTGCTCAAGCTCGCTGGAAGGCCCACAGCAGCGCCAAAGCAGCGGCGCACGGTAGCCCTTTCGAGGCGATCGGAGGGCGACGTCGTTGTCATCGGACTGAAGGGCTTGCAGCTCGTATCGGAGCTCAATGCGCGGGAGCACCACCACGCGAAGGCGAGGCGAGCCGCCTACCAGCGTCAGCTCATCTCGGCGGCTCTGCTGGGCGAGATGGTGCCGGCGCTTCCTCTCGTGGTGTCGATCGTCAGGAGCGGGCCCAGGCTGCTCGACGACGATAACCTGGCAGGGAGCGCGAAGCACCTTCGCGATGGCGTCGCAGCGTGGGCGGGCGTCGACGACAGCCCTACCTCGCCGGTGACGTGGCGGTACGGGCAGGTGCGGGGCGGCTATGCGGTGACGATCGAGATCCGTCCGGGCGCTCCCGGGCGTTCCCGGGCGTTCCTGGGGGGGGGAGGTGAGCGATGACCGGGCTTCCCTGTGACCTGTGCGTCGAGGCCCGCGCGTCAAGCGCCCGCGGCGGCGTCGTCGAGTGCGCGTGCGGCGAGGTGTACGAGCGCGGCCGGTGGGTCGCCCTCAGGCCACTCGCACACGCCCTGGTGCGGGTCACCGCGGCAGGGGCGCAGCTGGTGTTTCATGCGCCCACCGAGCCCACCGAGCCCACCGAGCCACCACGTCGGCCTCCGCAGCGGCTCTTGTCGGGTGTGGTCGAGGGGCAGGAGGTGGTGCAGGTGCGGCAGCTGCTGTGCGAGCTCCGGCCCAGCCGCAGCGGCCCGATGGGGTGGGCCCCTGACGGTCACCCGCCGCCCGAACCGCCGACCACCATCGTCGCACCAGGCTGCGCGCCCCGGCTGGTGGTGGGGCCGCTGGTGCGTGTGGCGATGCGGGTGCAGTCGTCCGCCCCGCTGCCCACGATTCTGCCCGGGGCCTTCCGCGAGCAGGCGGAGGCGCGGGCCGTGAGCCCGGCCGAGCGGCGGGCGCTCGCGATCTGGGGCGGCCCTCCTACCGCCGTCGCCACCACGCTTCGGTGGCTGCAACAGCACGGCACCCTCGCCGCCGGTCTGCCCGCGCTGTACGAGGCTCTGGCGGCTGCGACTGCGACGTCGGCGGCGAGGGGGCAGTGGTCGGCGCTGGAGACCGGGACGCGGCGCACAGCGCAGCGCGGGTGGGGCCGCGCGCGTGTGGCCGAGGCGATGGCGGCGTGGCGCCGGGAGGCTCCGTGATCCTCTTGGTGACCGGCAATCGCGCCCTCGGCGATCGCCCCGAGGCTGCGCTCTGGGCCCGGCGCCGTCTGGCCGAGGCGATGGCTGATGACCAGGTGACGGCGGTGGTGCACGGCGGTGCGCGTGGGCCCGACTCGTGGGCGCAAGACCAGGCTAGGGCGATCGGGCTCCGGTGCATCGTCTTCGACGGCACCGGGATGGTGATCGACGACCTCTGCGGGGAGCGCGCGTGGGACGTGCGCGCCGAGCGCCCAACCCAGGACTCGCGCCCCGTTCAATGGGCCGCGTGGTACTTGCACCGCGACCGGGTGATGGCGCTGTGGGTGGCCCGCGTAGCGGCTCGTGCGGGGGGTGGCCGGGTGCTCTGCCTCCGCGCCCCATGGAGCCGCACCAACGGTGCGGGCTACACCGCGGACAGGGCCCGCGCGCTGGGGCTCGACGTGGTCGAGCGGGTCTACCAGTCTTGACACCGCACCCCATCCGTGGTGAGCTCACGGCAACAAAGGCACCTTTAGCAGTGCCACAGGTGCGTCCAACGGGGAGTCGGGCGCCACACATTGCGGGAAGGGGCGCGGGCCCCGGTCGGCCGCTTGAGGCCGGAGGACGCGGTTCGAGTCCGCGTTCCGCGACCGCTCCCACCTTCGGCGTGCGATGACGACGACGCCCGAAGGTCGGGGGCTCCCATGCCTCGCTCGGGGTGCTCCCTCGAGGCCGCGACGATCAACAACGCCCGAGTGTCCGGCGCCCTTCGTGGCGTCGCAGATCGGGCGGCGGGTGTGGCGCCCGTTGCCGTCGCAGCGCAGCACGCCCGTGATGCTCGGGCCGTCACCGTGGACCTCGCGTCGAGGTCGGTCCGGCCCGGGGACCGTACGGGTGGCCTGTGAGTCGCCACCTGACCCGGGCACCTATCCTATGCGCTCCGCGCGCCCTACTCTCACCGTCGCCGATCTCGCGGCTCTCACGGCCACGCCGCCCCGCACTGTGCGCTGGCAGGTCGCCCAGTGGCGTGCGCGCGGGTGGCCCCGCGTCTACCAGGCGCAGCGCACCAGTCTCGACGGGCGTCGCCTCGGTGGCGTGCAGTGGGTGATCGACGCGACGGACTACGAAGACCTCTGCAACGGGCGCCTGCGGCCCGACCTTCCCCGGGCCGCATGATCCGCTCCCGTATCCCAGCCCACCTGCACGCGCCGCTGCTCGGCTGGCTCGGCGGTGCGCACGACGACGGGCGACCCCGCACCCAGCAGGACGGCGCCGCGTGGCTCCTGTCTGAGCACGGTGTGCGGGTGTCGCGCATGGCCGTGACCCGACTGGTGGCGGCGCGGCACGAGCGGGGCGAGGCCCTGGTGGTGGAGGCCCTGCGCGAGGAGCTGCGCGACGCGGTGCGCCCTGCGCTGATCCGCGTACGTCGGGCGTCGAAGGCCCTCGACGCGGCCCTTGCTGGCAAGACCGACATCAAGACCCTCGCGGTGGCGACCCGGGCGCAGGTCGAAGCGCTCGAGGCCCTCGCGAAGCTGGCCGGGGTGGCAGCGCCCGTGGCGGTGGACCTGACCTCGGGCGGCCAGACCCTCCGTGTCTACCTCCCCGACGAAGAGCCCTGAGTGGCGCCCCCTCGCGGCACAGCGCGCGGCCCTGGCCTGCGGTGCGTACGAGCTCCTCTACGGCGGCGCTGCGGGAGGCGGCAAGAGCGACTACCTCCTCGTCGCGCCTCTGCGGTGGGTGCACCTCCCGGCATCCCGAGCGATCCTCTTTCGACGCAGCTTCCCGGAGCTTGAGCGCACCCTCATTGCGCGCTCGCACACGCTCTACCGCCCCCTCGGCGCGTCCTACCACGCCACGCGGCGGGAGTGGGCCTTCCCGGGCGGCGGGCTCGTCACCTTTGGCTACCTTGAGTCGCCGACGGATGCCCTGCGCTACCAGGGCGCCGAGTTCAGCTTCGTCGGCTTCGACGAACTGACCCACTTCGACGAGGCTTCGTACCGATACCTATCCTCTCGCCTTCGCAGCGCCCACGGGGTGCCCGTGCGCCTCCGAGCGACGACCAACCCCGGCGGGCCAGGGCACGAGTGGGTTCGCCATCGGTGGGGCGCGTGGATCGGGCGCGAGCCCACGGCCCTGCCCGGAGAGCGACGCTGGTACGACCCCGATGGGCGCGCGGTGATCGATGGCACCCCTGATGCTCTCTCGCGGGTGTTCCTCCCCGCCGCCCTGCGAGACAACCCTTACCTCGGCACGGCGTACCGAGCGCAGCTTCTGGCCCTCGACCCCGTGACCCGGGCCCAGCTCCTCGACGGAGACTGGGACGCAGCCGTGGGTGAGGGCGCCCTTTTCCATCGCGACTGGTGGCGGATGCTCGACACCGCGCCCCCGGTCGCTCGCTCCGTCCGGGCCTGGGACTTCGGCGCGGGGGGTGACGCCACGGTGGGCGTGCTCCTCGGCGACGCAGGCCACGACGTCACGCCCCGATGGGTGGTGCTCGACGTGGTCTCGCACCGGGGCCCTCCTCACGAGGTGCACCGCCTCGTGCAGGCCACCGCAGCCCGCGACGGTCGTGCTGTGACCGTGGTGGTGCCGCAGGACCCAGGACAGGCAGGGGTCGATCAGGCCGCCTCGTACACCCGGGAGCTCGCCGGGTACGACGTCCGGACGCGCAGGCCGACGGGCGACAAGGTCACGAGGGCCCGACCATGGTCGGCCCAGGTGGGCGCAGGCAACGCCGCTCTTGTGCGGGCCCCGTGGACCGCAGCCTTCGTCGCGGAGCTGCACGCCTTCCCGGAGGGCGGCCACGACGATCAGGTTGACGCCAGCGCCGACGCCTTCGCCACGCTGGTTGATACCCCTGCGTACGCCTTCACCCGCGTCCCCTCGACCCGCCGCTGATGCGACCCCCAAACACCATCCTCCGCGCGGCCTCGGCGCGCTCGCTGCCCTCCGACGCGTGGACCGTCGACCTCATCCGCTCCGCGGAGGTCTCCGCCGACGCCGGGCAGCTCCGATGGGCCGCCGAGCTCTGCGACGCCCTCCTCGGCGACGACCGCGTGCAGGCCGCGCGCGAACACCTCGCGGGCCTGTTCGGGCTGCCCCTCACCTTCGAAGATGGCGTCGGCACGGCCCGCACGAGGAAGCGCGCCCGCCGCGCCCTCGAAGCCCAGGAG
Organism: Myxococcales bacterium; assembly: GCA_016792845.1. Taxonomy (GTDB): domain Bacteria; phylum Myxococcota_A; class Polyangia; order Polyangiales; genus JAEUKH01. The sequence goes on from JAEUKH010000001.1 coordinate 65,322, forward strand.
GACTGGTGGGAGATCTTCCCCGACGAAGCCCTGGTCGAGCTGCTCTTCTGGGGCGTGCTCCTCGGGGTAGGCCTCGGCGAGCTCGTGTGGACCTCGCGGCGCGGCCGCTGGGTGCCCCGGCTGGTGGTGTGGCACCCGCGGGCCCTGCGCTGGGACACGCTCCAAGGCCGGTGGATGGTGCGCCTCGCTGACGGCAGCGAGGTGGCCGTTGTGCCTGGTGACGGCAAGTGGGTGGTGTTCACCCCGCGCTCGTCAACCCGCCCTTGGGCGCACGGCGCGTGGCGCGCCGTCGCGGGGTGGTGGCGCGCGAAGCGCTACGCCCTCAGCGACTGGGGGCGGCACTCCGAGCAGGCCGGTGGCCTGAAGGTCGCGAGCACCACCGACGGCACCGACGCCGACCGGCGCAAGCTCGCCGCCGACCTCGGCAACGCGGGCACCGACGCCGCGGTGGTGATGCCGCCCGGCTGGGACCTGAAGCAGCTCGCGGTGCCGAGCAGCACCGTCGACGTGTTCGACCGGCTCATCGACGCGGCCGACGCCGCGATCACCCTCACGCTCCTCGGGCAGAACCTCACCACCGAGGTCACCGAGGGCAGCCGCGCCGCTGCGAGCGTGCACGCGTCTGTAGCGGCAGGCATCCTACAAGGCCTCACGGCGAGCCTTGGCGCCGCGCTCCGGACGCAGGTGCTCGAGCGCTGGGCCTTCTACAACTTCAACGACCCGGCCGCGGCCCCGTGGCCCCTGTGGGACACGGCCCCGCCGGCGGACCGCGCCCAGGACGCCGAGGTGCTGTCCAAGCGCACCACCGCCGCCGTGACGCTGGCCGACCGCGGCGCACCCGTCGACTGGCGGACCCTAGCCGAAGAGCACGGGGTGCCCCTCATGGCAGCGCCAACGGCCCCGGCGGCGCTGTCCGCGGCGACGGCGACAACCCCGGCAGAGCGCCGGGCCCTCGCGGGGCAGGTGTACACCGACGCGGTCTTCGACGCGGCGATGAGGCGGGCTCCCGCGGCCCTCGACGCAGGGATTCTCGGTGCGGTGCAGAAGGCTGTGCGCGAGGCGCAGGACTACGAGTCGCTCCGCGCGGAACTCGTGCGACTGGTCAAGGACGTGGACGATTCGGCCCTCCAAGAACTGGTGCTCGGCGCGGTGATGAACTGCGCCAACGCAGGCAGCTTCACCGCGGCGGAGGGCTAAGATGCCCGCCGACGGTTCTGTCGGCGCCCCGTCCGACCCGGCGATGTGGCGCGACGCGCGGGAGTGGTTTGCCCGGCAACACCCCGCGATCCCCCAGCACGAGCGCGACGCGCGGGCCCGGGCCTTCCGGGTGGCGGGCATCACCTCGGTCAACCTCGTGACGGAGGTTCACCAGGCCATCGCGCGGGCCATCGCCGACGGCACGACCCTCGACGACTTCAAGCGCGAGGTGGGCGCGAAGCTTGCCGAGGCATGGGGCGCGCCCAACGCCGCGCGGCTGGAGACGATCTTCAGGACCAACGCCCAGGCTGCCTACAACGCGGGTCGCTTCGCCGAGCTCAACCGCCCCGCGATGAAGGCGGTGCGCCCCTTCTGGAAGTACGTCGCCATCCTCGACGGGCGCACCACGGCCACCTGCGCGCCGCTCCAGGGCACCGTCCGCCCCCACGACGACGCCTTCTGGGAGACCCACTGGCCCCCGCTGCACTTCAACTGCCGCTCCACCGTGGTGAGCCTCTCCCGCGCCGAGGCTGCCCGCGCGGGAGGCGCAACGCCCGTGCCGAAGGCCGTCGCACCGGGCAAGGGCTTCGGTACGCGCCCGGACCTCGCGGGGGAGATGCTCAAGCCCACGGAGAAAGCTCCGGAGGCGGTGCAGGAGGCGGCGCAGGAGCGGTCAGCACAAGGGCCGAGCACGCCGTCGGGCCGCTCGCCCCAGGTCCAGGCCGAGCCCGTCCCTCATCCCTTTCAACCCACTGGTACCCCGGTTAGCTCGGCGTTTGAGATGAGTCCATCGGCCGCCAAGCATGGGCTGGACGAAGCCGCGAAGGCCGTCGACAGAGTGCATGGTGATGGAGTGCTCGAAAAAGTTAAGGTTGAAACGACGCCGGGGCGAAATAATCACGGGGAGTTCAACTATACACGGTTTGGTCCGCCGGATAACATTAGAGTCGCGCTAGGGTCCAGTGCTCCGCGTATCTCATTCTTTCATGAGGTGGGCCACCTCATCGACTGCTACGCAATCGATCCGCCGCGACGCGGTTACTCTGCTGCTGTGAGCGAAGCTCCGGAGATCCAGCCTCTGATGAGTGCGATTCGGAGCAGCGCGCCCATCCAGTATCTTGAGAAGCTATCGAAACGATCGGTTGTGATCGCCCCGGAACGAGAGGGTGGCCCTAGATTCAGGCATCCAGTAGACAAGGGGCACACAAACTACCTGCTCAAACCTCAAGAGCTTTTCTGCCGTGCATACTCTCAGTATGTAGCGCTTAGGTCAGGTGACTCCGTGGCTCTTCAGGAGCTGTCCCGACTCCTGCGGGTCCGGCTCCCGATCAACTACCCCGAGCATTGGACGGACGAAGAGTTCGCGCCCATCGCCAGGGAGTTTGATAGACTCTTCCAGGCACACCGATGGATGACACCCACACCACCCTCGACCCCGCCCGGTACCCCGAGCTGATCGAGGCGGGGCCCGAGCACGATCACCTCCCGCTTGTTGAGCGAACGCTGGAATCGCTGATGGCCAGCGGACTCGAAGAGGACCGGGCCCGCTTCATCCTCGCGATCGAGAACGGCGAGATCGATCTGAATGAGCCTGGGCGCGAGTACTGACCTCGCGCCTCAACCGCTGACTCCCCATGCCCCTCGCCCTCGTGCTTCCGCTCCCCGCGGAGGTTGCGGCGCGCGTGGCCCTGCCTGCGTCCGTGCCCGGCGCGCTCCCCGCGAGCGACCTGCATGTGACGGTGGCGGCGCTCACGTCTGCGCCGCCCGACCTCCTCGGCACCCTCGCCGCCCTCGCGGCCCATGCTGCGCCCCTCGCGGCCACCCTGTCAGGAACCGGGCGCTTCGCATCGTCTGCGGGCGGGGGCGACGCGTTCTACCTGAGCGTCGACGCGCCCGCTCTCCAGGAGCTGCGGTTCCGCATCGAGGCCGAGCACTGGCGCTTCATCGACCGCACCCACGGACTGTCGCCCCACGTCACCCTCGCGTACCTCGCACCCGACGACGCGGCACCCATCGACCGCTTCGGCCCCGAGCCCCTGCGCTTCGAGGCCCTCGCGCTCTGGGACGGCGACACCCGCACCGCCTTCCCCTTCGGCTCTGCCATGGACACCACCACGACCCTCGACGCCGTCGCCCTGCCGGACACGCCGCCCGCTGAGCTGCGCCTCTTCCGCGACGGCTGGAACGACACCACCAAGGGCCGCTTCCTCCTCGACGCCGACGGCGCCGCGGAGGTGCTGCGCCGCTTCCGGGCCCATGGCGTCGAGCTGGCGATGGACTTCGACCACGGCACCTTCGCCGAGGGCGGGCGCCGACGCGACGTGCCCGGCTACATCGGCGGCCTCGACTACCGCCCCGGCGACGGCCTGTACGCCACGGCGCTGCGTTGGACCGAGGTGGGGCTGCGCGCCATCGCGCCGGGCCGCGCCCCCGACGGCACGCCCACGGTGCCTGAGTACCGCTACGTCTCGCCCGCCATCGACTTCGACCCCGACACCCGCCGCATCCTTGGCATCAAGCCCGTGGCCCTGGTGTCGTACCCCGCCACCGTCGGCCAGCGCCCGCTGGTCATGAGCGCCCACAGCGCACCCGCATCGGAGACCCGCACCATGAAGACTCTCACCGCCCTCCTCGGGCTCGCCGCCGACGCCGACGAGTCCACCATCGCCCACGCGATCAAGGCTGCCCAGACCGAGCGCGACACGCTCCTCGGCGCCCTCGGGGCCAAGGACATCCCCGCGGCGCTCGGCACCGTCAACGCCCTGCGCACCGCGCGCGAGCGCCTCGACGTGGTCGAGAAAGAGCGGGCCGAGCTGTCCGCCCGGGTCGAGACCGCCGAGCGGGCCGAGCTCGTGGCGCGCGGCAAGCGAGAGGGCAAGCTCACTCCCGCCCTCGAGACCTTCTACGCCACCAAGCCCGCGGCGGAGCTGTCGGCCTTCCTGGAGGTAGCCCCCGTGGTGCTCACTCCCACGCAGCGCCAGGCCCTGCCGCAGCCCGCCCCCGCCGCGGGCCTCTCGGTGCAGGGCGTGCCCGACAAGCCCTTCGCCGAGCTCACGGCGCAGGAGAAAGAGCGCCTCCTGCGCTCCAACCGCGTCGCCTTCGAGGTCAGCCTCGCGGCGCACGAGGCCGCGGGCGGCGACGGCACCCGCTACCGCACCATGCTCGCGCGCCTCGACGGGCGCTGATTCGCCTTTCCCCGCTTCCCCCAACACCCCCCGACCTGACCTCTCGCACGGAGCCCCATCATGGCCCTTGGCAACACGATTTCTTCCACCCTCATCATTCCCGAGCTTTGGGTTGACGCCGTCGCGGCGGGCATGGCCGGGCTCCCCGTCTTCGGCGCCACCGGCGCGGTGCGCGTTGAGATGGGCCTGCCAGGCGGCGCCCGCCCCGGCTCGCCCGTCAACGTGCCCTACTTCGGCCAGCTCGGCGCCATGCGCGACTATGCCGACGGCGCCGCCATCGACGTGCAGCAGCTCACCATGACCGACGAGGCCGCGAGCGTGGTGCGCTCGGGCATCGCGTTCAACCTCACCGACATGGCGCGCCGCCTCGCGGGCTACGCCGACCCGATGGGGGAGGCGGCGCGGCAGTTCGTCGAGCAGGTCAAGCTGCGCGCCAACGACGCCGCCCTTGACGCGGCCAACGCCTCGGGCCTGCCCACCGGCATGCTGCTCGACGTGTACTCTGGCAGTTCGCCGACCTACCTCGACCGCGACCTGTGCGTCGAGGCTCGCATGCGCTGGGGCGACGAGCAGGACGGCGTCGCCGCCATTACCTGCCACTCGGTCACCCTCAAGAACCTCCTCAAGCTCAAAGACGCCAACGGCAACCCGCTGCTGAAGGTACTGCGTCAGGACGACACGACGGGCGTGATTCAGTTCGAGGGTCTGCCGCCCATCTTCCCCTCCGACCGCAACGCGGTGGAATTTCCCATCACCGAGGCGGGCACCACCCCCCCCGACTTGGCCATCAGCGGCCGGGCCTACGGCGATTACAACCTCCGCTTCGAGATCACCACCGGCGGCGTGCGGGGCACGGCCTTGTTCCGCTGGTCGATCAACGGCGGCACGAGTTGGGAGGCCACCGGCGTCGCCACGGCCGCCGAGGTCGAGCTCGGTGAGACGGGCCTCACCGCCGCCTGGGCCACAGGCACCTATGCGACGGACAACGTCTACACCTGCACGCGACCGGCCTACAGCACCCTTCTCGTGAAGAAGGGCGCCATCGTGTTCTGGTCCGACCCGCCCAACACCGAGAGTGTGCGCGACCCGCTCCGCATGGCGACGGTGAGCGCGACGGAGGTGCTCCACGTCACGCACCGCTACAAGCGCATGCCGGGCCGCACCCGCCCCGGCATCGTCAAGGTGCGCCACAACAACCCCATCGCCCCCTGATGCACCCGCGGCGCGCCTACACCGTGATGGTGGCCGCCGCGGACATGGAGGGCCAGCGCGCCTGCGCGGGGGTGCTCCTCGGGCACCGCAACAGCCTCGCGGGCACCCCGCTGGCCCTGTCCGTGCCCCACCGCGCCGCCCTGGTCTCCGCGGGCTACCCTTGCCTCGAAGACCTCGGCGACCCCCGCACCGACACTGACCCCGACGACGCCCGCCGTGCCCTCATCACCGAGCTCGTGCGCCACGGCCTGACCGGGGGTGAGGCGCGCGACGTGGTGGCCCACCTTTTCCCCCTGAGACCAACGCCATGAGCTACTTCACCCAGGACAACGCCTTCGTCGACGCTGAGGACGTGTCGCTCCACCCCTCTGCGACACGCACCGCATCGGGCACCGGCTCGGTCGTGTACGAGACCGGCCCCCGCCGCACGCTGTCGCTCCTGCTCGCCGTGACGGCGGCGTCGGGCGACACGCCCACGCTCGACGTGACGGTGCAGACCAGCCACGACGGCACCACCTGGCGCACCCTCGGCACCTTCACCCAGGCCACCGGCGTCACCTCCGAGCGCAAGGGCTTCGGCGGCGCCGACCGCTTCGTGCGGGTGGTGTGGACCGCCGCCGCGGCCACGGGCTCGCCCAGCTTCACCTTCGCGGTGACCGGCGAGGCGGTGTGATGCGGCCGCCGATCACCATCCGTGACGTGATGCGCGTCGACCCAGCGGCCGGCGTGATGGGCACCGCCGACGACCGCGACGAGGCCTTGCGTATCGTCGCGGAGAGGGCCCCTTCGGGCACCAGCGTCGAGCAGATGGCCTCGGCAGCCGCCGAGATCATCCGATCGCGCGTGGCGCAGCGCGCCCAAGCTCCTCGGGTGCCGTACATTGATACCTTCGCCACGATCGAAGCACCCGAGCCTGACCCCGTCGAGCCGAGGCCGGAGCCAGGCGACGACGTGCCCCCTGTGCTCGACGCGCCCCCTGAGGCGCCTGCGCGCCCCACGAAGCCCCGCAGGTAACCCGCCATGGCCTACGCCACCCGCACCGACCTCGACGCCCTGGGCTACCCCTCGGCGACGCTGGCCGGGGTGTCGACCACGATCCAGGATGACGCCCTCGATGCGGCGTCGTCGCTGGCCGACGGCTACCTCGTGCGGCGCTTCACCCTGCCGCTGTCGGCGTGGGGCGACGACCTGCGCCGTGCTGTGGTGCACATCGCGGCGTGGGATCTACTCTGCCGCCGCGGCTTCAGTCCCAACCGCGATGCCGACGACGTGGTGCAGGTGCGGCACGACCAGGCCATGCGCTGGCTCCGAGACGTGTCGGCGGGGCGCGTCGAGCCCCAGGGCGTCACCGACGCCTCGCCCACCGTCGCCGAGACCTTCGGGGTGGTGGTGGCGAGTCGACCGCGCCGGGGGTGGTGAGATGGCCGGCGTCACCGGCGACTACCGCGCGCTCGATGCTCTCATCGGCCAGCTCGGCAAGCTCGGGCCTGAGGTGCGTCGCGAGTGCGCTGCCGTCTTTGCCGAGCAGCTCGGGACCCTCGTCTCCGAGGGCTTCGATGCCGCGCAGGCTCCCGACGGCACGCCCTGGGCGCCGCTCGCCCCGCGCACGCTCGCTCGCCGCCGTAAACGCTCTGCGCGTCCTCTCTTGGACACAGGGCGACTGCGCAGCAGCTTCGCCATCACCTCCGACGCCGAGGGCGTCTACCTCTCGACGCCGGTCGTGTACGCCGCGACGCACCAGCACGGTCGCGGCGCGATTCCCGCACGCCCGTTCCTACCTGGCGACGTACTGCCCTCGGCCTGGGCGGCTGCGTTCGAAGAGACGGCCCGCGACCTGATGGAGCACGTCCTATGAGCCTCTCGACGCTCATCGCTTCAATTCAAACGCGCGTTGCCACGGGCGTCGCGGGCACGAGCTACGTGATTGGCTGGCGCGAGGCCGACGCGCGCGGCGCTCCCCCGCGGGTGGAGTGGCGCCCGACGCGTCACGCCTACGAGGCTCCCTACCAGGGTGGGTCGAGGGCCGACGGCTTCGCGCGTGCCATCCTGGGACGCGCGCAGGCCTTCGAGGTCACGCTCTGGGGCGTCGACGTGGCGCAGGTCGAAGCCCTCTTCGACGCGCTCGTGCGCGGCTGTGAGGCCGAGGCCGCGGGTGCCTGGGCCTACACGGGAGGGGACTGGGCTCGCGTCGGGGCGGTGACCGCCGGCGAGGCCATGCTCTGCACCGTCACCCTGGGCGCCCATGTGCTGGAGACCGCGCCCTCGACCGTGACCATCACCGGCGCTGCGCTGGCGCCTGCAACCTCGACGCCGGGCGACGGCGTGCTCGAGCTCGGAGAATCACCATGATCGCATCGGTTGGCGTTCGAATTGTTGATGGGGGGCTCGGCGCGTCGCGCACGACGACCCGCCCTCCTGCTGTGGTCGGCTGCTCGTCGGGAGGCTCTGCGGCCCACGTGCAGCTCGTGTCCTCTCTAGAGGACTGCGTCGCGGTCTTCGGGCACGGCAAGCTCACCGAGCTTGTGGGCATGTACCTCGACCTCGCCGGGGTGCCAGTTCTCGCATGCAAGGCCGAGTCGAGCACGGCGGGAAGTTGCGGCGCCATCACGCAGCCCGCGGGCCCCCAGGCGCAGCTCTCCATCACCACCGCGACTGCTCGGGATGACTACGCCATCGTGCTGCGGGTCTCCCGGGCCGGTGCGAGCCTCGCTGCCCTCACGGCGGCCGTGCGACTGTCGCTCGACGGCGGCGCCGCCTTCGGCCCCGAGCTGGCCGTGCCCGCGTCGGGCGAGCTTACTCTTGGCGATACCGGGGTGGTGGTGGACTTCGCCGACGGCACCTTCGTCGTCGACAGCGAGTACAGCTTCGCGACGACGGCGCCCACCTGGGACAACACGGCCCTCACCGAGGCGCTTGATGCGCTGGCAGGGTCGAGCATCGATCACGAGTTCGTTCACGTCGCCGAGCATTGCACACGGACCCATGCGCAGACGGTGAAGACGGCCCTCGAAGCGCTCGGCACCTCGGGCGTGTTTCGTCGAGCGCTCCTATCTGCCCGCGACCAGAACGTCCCTGGGGGCGAGAGCGCATCGGCTTGGCAGACCGCCCTGCTCGGCGCCTCGCCCGGCTTCGCGCTCTTCGACGGCGGGCACTACCTCGACGTGACGGCGGGGGGCGCGCAGATGCGAAGCCGCACCACCCGCGCCCTCCACCGCAGACCCGTGGCCTGGGCCATCGGGCCCCGCGCCGCGCTCCTGCGCACCACCATCAACGAGGCCGTGGCGGGGCTCGCGGAGCATCCCGGTGCGGTGCACCTCGGGCCGCTGCCTGGCGTCGAAGAGGACGGCTTGCATCACGATCTGCGGCTCTTGCCCAGCCTCGACGCGGGCGGGTTCATGGGCCTTCAAACCCACATCGGCCGCGCGGGGTACTTCCCCACCGACCGCACGATGGCCCAGCAGCCCTCCGACTACGCCACCGTGATGAACGCACGGGTCGTAGTCGAGGGCGCCACCGTGGCCCAGGGGCTTCTCACCGAGCACGTTGGGCGGCGTTTCCGTCTCGCGACGGGGGGCGTCATCGATGCCCGCGACGCCGACGCGCTCGACGCACAGCTCACGAGCGATTTCCGCCAGGCGATGGGGCCGCTCATCACCGAAGGGCGCGTCACCGTCAACCGCGCCAGCGTGTCGGGGTCCCTGCGGGGCGCGATGCGGGTGCGCCCCTACGGGTACGCGACGACCATCGATTTCAGCATCGGGATGACCGCGGAGTAACCCATGGCGATCGTAAAGGCAGACGAGTGCGACTTCTTTTCGCTGGAGCTTCGGCGCAACGGCGGGGCGCCGATGGTGGGCTTCACCAAGATCGCCTACCCCTGGGACGTCGAGCGCGAGCACGTACGCGGCAACTCCCCCGTGCCGCTCGGCATGACCGACGGGCGACTCGCGCCGGGAGACGGCTCCCTCTCCGCCAACCTCGGCACCTACGCGGCGCTGTCGTCGACCCCAGCATGGTGCCGTGATTCGCACGTTCTCACACTCGTGTACTCGCGGAGGGGGCAACCCCAGCACCGCGTCGTGCTCACGGGCGTGCGCTTTGGCGGCGCTGACGAGAGCGACGAAGAGGGGGCCGCGGCCCTCAAGCGCGAGGTCAAGTTCAAGTTTGAGCGCATCTACCTCAACGGCTTCTGCCCCCTGACGGGGGAGAGCGAGAGCGGAGCAGTTCTGTGAAGATCAACGACGAGGCCTTGGCCACCCTGCGCGCCGCCCACCCCCGCGGTGTGAAGGTGTTCTCCCTCTCCGACGGGCGCGACTTCGCCTTCGCGACGCCCACCTCGGACCACTACCGGCGGCACAAGGCCGACATGTTGCAGATCGTGACCAACCCCGCCATCGCGGCCGGGGCGGGGGAGCGATTGGCCGAGGAGCTGTGCATCTGGCCGGGGCCACAGGACTTCGCAGCGCTGCGCGCAGAGGCCCCTGCCGCCGCGGGGCGCATCGGCGACCAGCTCGCGGAGATGGCCGGCGGGAGCCTCACGGTCATCGAGGGAAAAGCCGACGCCTCGCGCTGAGCGCCCACAAAGACGACGGCGTGCTGGCCGACTGCCTGCTCGCCCTCGCGGGCCATGAGCCCGAGCACGCCTCCGTCGAAGCGCGTGCAGGCGCCCTCCTGGTGGGCGAGTTTCTTATCACCTTTCGCGCCCTCGTGCGCGGCCTGGCCAAAGCCAAGACACCATGAGCAACCTCACTTGGACGCTGCGGCTGGTCGATCAGATTTCGCCCGGGGCACTGGGGGCAATGCGGTCCTTGGCGGCGGTCAAAGGCCAGCTCACGGCGGTGCGCAGCGAAATCGCACGACCTGTGCGTGACGCCTTCGCGGGCCGGATCTCGACCGTCGCCCGCCTGTCGTCGGCTGGGGGCGGGCTCACGACGCGACTCCGAGGGCTCACGCGGTGGGGGCCCTCGGCTGCGCAGGGGCTTCGAGGCCTTGGCACCGCCGCAATGCTTGGTGGCGGCGCGCTTCTCGGTGGAGGCGCGATGATCGGCCGCTCCATCGTGGAGCAGGCGTCCTTCCGGGAGCGGGCGCTCACCTCGCTCCGGTCGTCGCTCGGCACCACCGGCGAGGCCCTGGTGGCCTTCCGCAACGCGGTACGCATCGCCAACCAGACCCCGCTCGACACCAGCCAGGTTGTAGATGCGACCAGCCAGCTCGCGGGCGCTGGTTTTCGAGGCAACCAGCTCACCCAGCTTCTCGCCATCGGCACCGACATCGGCGCCAACAACGGCCAGCAGGCCATGGAGAGCGTCATTCGCGCGCTCGGCCAGATCCGCTCCAAGGGGCGCCTTCAGGCCGAGGAGCTGATGCAGATCCGGGAGGCTGCACCTTCCATCGCCCAGCACCTCACACCCGCGCTCGGGCAGGTCATGGGGTTTCGCGGGGATCAGGCCGCCATCGCGCGCCAGGTCAACGCCGCCATCAGCGCGGGGCGTGTGAGCGGCGACGCGTTCAACCGCGCGTTCCTGGAGGCTGGGCGACGCATGTCCGCAGGCGATGGCGGGCTCGGCGGTATCGCGCAGGCCCAATCGCGGACGCTCGGCGGGTCGCTGTCCAACCTCTCCAACGCATGGGACAACCTGCTGCTCTCACTCAACGGCGACGACGGCCTCGCCAACATGGCGGGCCTGCGGTCGTTTCGCGAGGCGCTCGACGGCATCACCTCGGCGCTCGACATCGCGAGCCCTCGGGGGCAGCGGGCGATGCGCGTGCTGGAGCCACTTATCAACGGGCTCTTCGGCACCATCTTCGGCGGCGCAGGGGAGGGCGGCGGTACCGTCATCGACGGCTTCCTCAGCGGCCTCGAGCGCGCCACCCCCACCATCCTTTCGGCGGTGCAGGGCATTCGGGACTTCGTTGGTGGCATGGAGTCGGGCTTCATGGCAGCGCTCTCTCCGGCCATCGAGCTCATCCAGCAGCTCGACACGGGCGGGGGCGAGCTGCGCACTACCATGCGCGACATCGGCCGCGCGGTGGGCTATCTCGCAGGGGCCTTCGTGCTCGGCGTCGGGGTGATCGGCGGCGCAATTGCAGCCATCACCCGCTTCATCGACGACCTGGTCTCATCACCCCAGCGCGCGCTCCTCTACCTGGTGTCGTTCTTTACCGGGATACCAGTACAGCTTGTCGACGGCTTCCTCGGGTCGCTGCGCACCCAATGGGGCGTGCTCGTCGCGACGGTAGAAGGCCTGGCTGGGCAGCTCCCCGAGAGCGTGCGGCGGGTGCTCGGCATCCACTCGCCCTCCCGGGTGATGATGCAGATCGGCGCGTACACCGTGGCCGGCATGGAGGAGGGGATTCTCTCGGGGCACGGTGACGTAGAGCGCGCCATGGCCCGCATCGCGGCACCCCCTTCGACCCGGGGCGCTGGTGCCGGTGGGGGCCGCGCGCCGATCTCGGTGCAGGTGACGGTGCACACCGCTGCGACCGACGCTGAAGCCGTGGGCGCGGCCGTCGCGCGCGAACTCGACGCTCTGTTCGCAAACCTCTTCGAGCGCGCGGCGCTGGGAGTCGGATGATGCTCAACGCCGTTGACGGGTCCTGGGATCGCATCACCCTCGCGGGCCTCGCCTTCTCGGGCCTCGCCCAGGTCGACAAGACCGAGCGTTCACGCAAGGTTGACAAGCCCAGCGCGCCTGGCGCTGACGGCGTGCGCCTGCGCATCAAGGGGCGCGAGGTGGCCGAGCCCGAGATCACCCTGGTCGGTTGGACCGACGAGCACCTCGCCGAGATGCGGCGCATCGCAGACGCGGTGCATCCCATCGGCCGCGGCGAGCGGCACAACGCCATCGCGGCCGAGCACCCCAGGCTCGCCTTCCACGGCATCACCAAGCTCTTCGTCGTCAAGGTCACCGGTCCTGAGGTGGGCGACGACCGCCGGGTCACGCTGACGCTGGAGACAATCGAATGGCGCCCGCCACCAGCTGGGGCTCGCAGCGCCACGCGGAGCCCTACAGCGCCCGCTCGCCCAGCGCCCGTGGCCTTCACAGGGCTCGACGCTGCGCCGGTGGCGTCCTACGCCGCGACACCCGCCCCGAGGGCGTCGGCGTCAACCCCTGCGGCAGCGGTGCCAGCGTCGTTTTCGGCGCCGCCTTCGGCCAGTGTGGCGCCCCTCGGTGGCACCTCGGGCCGTCTCGCTTCGGGAGTTTGAGATGGAGATCACGATTGACGGAAGGGGCGTGGTGCGTGCGTCGGTGTTTCTGCCGCGCATCGGCGCCTGGACGGCCGACGTAGAGGCTGAAGGACCCGAGGGGCCCAGCGCAAGGCCCGAGCTCGTGCTGGGCGGCGCGTTGCGCCTGCGCGGCACGGTCGTGCGCGGCGGTGCTGAGCAGGACCGTTGGCGTGGTCGCCTCGTGGGCGGTGCTGGCGGTCTTGGTCGAGATGCGCCTCCCGTCGCGCTCCGGGACACAACCCTTGCAGCGGCGCTCGGCGACACCCTTCGTGTGGCGGGCGAGGCCTTGGCACCAGGCGTGCGGGTCGAGGGCGTGGCCACCCGCTGGCACCGGCGGCTCGCACCCGCCGCTCACGCTGTGGCCGACATCGCCCAAGCGGCGGGGCTTGCGTGGCGCGTGCTCGCCGACGGCACCGTCTGGCTCGGAGCGGAGACCTGGCCCGAGCACCGTCCCCTCGACGTGCAGGTGCTCGACTGGCGCCCTGAGCTCGGGCGCGCGGAGCTGGCGGGCGACACCCTGGGCATCGTGCCCGGGCAGACCCTCCGCGTGCGCGAGCTGGCGCTGCGCGTGGGCTCCGTCGAGCACCTCGCGACCCGAGAGGGTCTTCGTACGGTGGTGCTCGCCGAGCCCGACGTACGCCCTGCAGGGCGCATGCTCGACGCGCTTTCGCGCCTGGTCGCGTCGCTCACCCGACGCGTGGACTACCTGGGCATGTACCCCGCGCGGGTTGTTCAGCAGCGCGCCGACGGCGCCCTCGACCTTGTGCCCGATGACGCGCGGCTGCCTTCCTGCCAAGCCGTGCCCATCCGGTATGGCCTGCCCGGGGTACGCGCCACGGTGCCCGCGGGCGCTCGGGTGCTCCTCGGGTACGAAGCGGGCGACCCCGCGCGGCCCGTCGCGGCGCTCTGGGAGCTCGGCAGCATCACCGCGCTGGCGATCTCGGGCGGCACGAGCCCCGCGGCGCGACAGGGGCATGCCGTGTCCGTCACCATCCCCGCCGGCGCCGTGATGGTGTCGTCGCCCGGCGGCCCCGTTCCGAACGCCACTCCGATCACGCTCTCGGGCAGCATCTCCGAAGGTGCAGCTGTGCTGAGGCTGCCATGACCACCGACTTCGGCACCGACTTCGGCACCGACCTCGCCACCCTCGCCGACGGCGACATCGACCCCGCGTTTGGCCTGTCGTCGGGCGTCCGGCTGGTCGCCGCGGACGTCGCCCGGCGCCTCCAGACCGAGGCCCTGTTCTACGCCGACGAAGGCGGCTACGGCTTCGACCTGCGCGAGCAGGTGGCATCGCGCTCCAGCCGCGCATCCATCGCCGCGCAGGTGGAGGAAGAAACCCTCCGCGACGATCGCGTCGAGGACGCGCGCGCAGCTGCCGACGGCAACCGTGTGTCGCTCCTCGTGAGCACGGCAGAAGGCCCATTCCGCCTCGTTGTGGACACCTCCGCCGCCCCCGCCGCCCTCGCAGAAGAGCCCCTGTGACCTTCGCCGACCTCACCCGACTGCGTACCCGCACCGAGCTGCGCGATGCGCTGCTGACCCGTCTCGGCGATGCGGGCTTCCCCGTCACCTCGTGGCCCCTCGGCGGCGTCGCGCGGACCCTCGTCGAGGGCGTCGCGCAGGGCGCTGCCGACCTCTGGCTCGCGGTTGCGGCCATCGCCCGCGGCATGCTGCTCGACAGGGCCGAGCGCGACTGGCTCACCGAGCTCGCACGGAGCCACTACGACGTCGCGCGCCAGCCCGCGACCTTCACGCAGGGGTACGTGCGCCTCACTGCGGTACCGAGCGCAGGGCCCTACACCATCAGCCCCGCGTCGCTGGTCGTGAGCGACGGCACCCGTACCTTCCGCAGCACCAACGCACTGGCGCTGACCCTGGCAGTTGGCGGCACGTTGGATGTACCGGTGCAGGCTGAGGCTGCGGGCGCTGACAGCAACGTGCCCTCGGTGTCGGTGCTGGTGACCCCGGCCCTTGCGGGTGTCGACGTTACCTCTCCAGCCTGGGGCGGCGGCGCGACCTGGCGCACCGCCGACGGCGTCGACGAAGAGGGCGACGCGTCGGTGCGTGCGCGCTGCCGTGCGCGGTGGTCGACGCTCGGGCGTGGCGCCACCTTGGCGGCGTATGCCTACCTCGCCACCACCTGCCCCGACGCGCCCGGCGTCACCCGCGCAGCCGTGGTGCCTGGCCCGGGCGACGGCACCGTGCGGGTCTACCTCGCCACCGCCTCGGGTGTCGCGTCGCCTGCCGAGGTGGCCGCGGTGCAGGCCTATCTGGACGTCCGAGCGCCCAGCACCGACGCGCCCGCAGCACATCCCGCCACCGCGGTGCCAGTCACCGTGACGCTGGCCGTGCAGGCGACGGACGTCAGCACGGCCAACCGAGCCCGTATCGAGACGGCGCTCGGCGCGCTGCAAGAGAACCTCGCGCTCGGGCAGCGGCTCGACATCGGCGCCCTGTACCACGCTGCCTACCAGGCCGAAGGCGTCCGCAACGCGACCCTCACGAGCCCGGCGGCCGACGTGGTGGTGAGCGACGACGCCCTCGCCGTGATGACCTGGACCGTGACCATGGTGGCGCCGTGACGTACGCGACCTATCTCCCGGGGCTTCTGCGAGGCCCGCTGGCGGGGCGATGGGGGCGCGCCTGGCTTGGCGCCGTGGGCGAGGCGCTCGACGAGGCGCTCGCGGCGGTCCTCTCCGCGGCACCGCTCGTGGGGCCCCGCGCCGCACCCGACGACTCACTGGGGGCGTATGGCGCAGACCGGGGGCTGCCATCGGTGGAGGCCGAGCCCATCACGACCTACCGCGCGCGCCTCGTGGGGGCGTGGGAGTCGTGGTCGTGGGCAGGGACCGCCCGCGGCGTTCGAGAGACCCTGCTCCTCGGAGGGCTCGGGGGCACGACGATCTACGCAGAGAGGGTGCTGCCGCGCCCTCCGTCGCCGTCGCTGTGGGCCCGGTACACGCTGGTGTTCTCGGGTCGCGCGACGTGGGATGCCGAGGTCACCTGGGACGACGGCGGCACCGGCTGGGACGGGGTCTTCAAGGCCGCCGTGGGCGACCTCGACCCAGAGGATGCCCGAGCGCGGCTCTACGGCATCCTGCGCCCCTGGTCGAACGCCCGGGACCGGGTCACCAGCGTGATCATCGCGCGCGCCGCCTACCTCTGGGACACGGCCGAAACCTGGGACTCCCCCGTCGGCTGGGACGACGGCGAGTCGCCCACCGAGCTCGCCGCGCGCGGTTGGGACGACACCGCCAGCGCGTGGGACGCCCCGCGCGACGGGTGGGATTTCTTCTGTTGAGTCACCATCCCCGCCTACACGGGGGAGCCGATCTCGGCGGCGATGCGCTCGACCGCGATCTCGGTCCATCCCCGCCTACACGGGGGAGCCTCGCCCGTCCACCATCGCAGCACCCGACACCCGGGTCCATCCCCGCCTACACGGGGGAGCCTCTGTAAACGAACTAACACAGACAGACAAACGAGACACCGACACCATGCCCACGACCATCACCCCTGCAAACGGCTTCGACACCGCCACCGCCATCACCCGCCCTGCGCCCGGAGAGCGCGTGGGCATGGAGACCGGCCCGTCTCCCCTCGCGCCGCTCCTCCAGCGCTTCGTCGACCGCGACGAGACCCTCCGGCTCGGGCTTCTCGGCCAGATGGCGGGAGGTGACCGCATGTCGGTCGACCCCGGCGGCACGAGCACCGTGTTCACCGTTCGGGTGTCGCCGATTCGCGCGGCGCTCATCAAGGACGCCACCAACGGCGCGTGGCGCGGCGTGTCCCTCAGCGCACAGACGCTCGGCCTCAGCGCGACCGCGGGCCCACTCGCAGCCCTTGCGGCGGACACCTGGTACTACATCACGCTCGCCGCCGAGGCCGGGGTGCCGCGGCTGTACATCAACGTGTTCGGCCCCGACGACTCCCTGGTGTGGGAGGCGGGGATGCAGGACATCTTCAGGTACATCGGGTGTTTTCGGACGGATGCCGCCGGGGCCCCGATCCCGATGCGGATGCACCGGGGGCAGTACCTGTACGACTTCAGCGCGACGACCCCCGGCGGGCCGCTCCGGGTGCTGAATGCTGGGTCGGCTACCAGCTTCACGGCGGTGTCCTGCGCCGCGCTCGTACCGCCGCACGCTCGCCGGGCACGGCTGTGCGGGGCACTCGCACCGAATGCCGCGGGGGACACCGTCTCCGTGCGGCGTACGGGCGCGACGGCGAACGCGCTGGTGTGGACCGCGCCCACCACGCATGACTTGGCGGTTGAGCTCGAGATGGACCTGGACGCGGCGCGGCAGTTCGACTACCAAGTTTCGACGGGCTCCGCGGCATTCGCAGCCGTCGAGGTGCTCGGGTTCGACGAGGGGTGACACCGCCCCACGGGGTGGCGTAGCGTCGGGGGATGAACCAACCGCCACCGTATGGGCCCCCGCCGGGGCCGCCCGGCTGGGGTCCACTGCCACCGCCGCAAGGGTGGCCCTTTCAGGGCCAGCCACCGCCCGGATCGGCCCCTCAAGGGCCCCAGCAACCGTGGGGACCTCCCCCGGCCCCCGCACCCAAGCGAAAACTGGGCTGCATCACCGCGCTCGCGGGGTGCTGCCTGCTGGGGATGGTCGGCAGCGTACTGGGGCGATCTGCTGAGCCAGCAGGAGGGAGTGGGGGATCGGCACCCACGGCCGCTTCGGCGCCCGATGCATCCCAGGTTCCAGCGCCTCCCTCTGAAGTCCCATGTCCTTCCGAGAGGATTATGGCGTTCGCTCGCGCCATGGACGACGTTTGTACAAGGAGGGGTCGACAGCTCGAATGTCCCGAATGGCGAGCGATCATCACGGATGCGGAGATGATCTGCATGAGCAACGGTCGCCTCCAAATTCGGGTGACATCGCAAATCTTGGATCGCAACCCAACCACAGAAGCGATCGCGCGTGACTCGTGTAGCCGAGTCAATGCTGTAGCGTGGGGGTCTGGTGCGCGTGGGGCATCGGTTCGATACAACATGGCCGATGGTCGTGTTATTGCTAATAACGTAGCGAGACCGGGCAGTCAGTGCATCAATGGCATCTTTTGGTAGCTGTAGGCTACAGACACGCCCGCAAAGCGCTGTACTGCACGCACCGCGTCCCCGTGTCTCCGCAGTCTCCGTCCACGCTGCACAGGACGACGCAGAGCCCGCGGAAGCAGGTACTCCCTACGGGGCACTGCCCCTCGATGCCACCCTCACACGAGCGCAAGCAAGCACCGCGGGCTCCGGCGTCCTCGCGAAGCCACATCGACCGGACACACGTCACCCCCGCATCTTCGCCGCACGAGGCCCCTACGGGCTCGCAGGACTGAAACTCTCGCGGCTCACGTGCCGGGGGCGAGGGCGGCCCCGCATCGACAACGTCCACGCTTCCTGCGTCGGGCGCCTCAACGCAGGCCCCTCCGACGCAGCGCAGGCCCGCACCGCATGCCGGGATGCATGCAACGGGGGCGGCGTCTGTGCCGACGTCGGCGACGTCGGCGCCGGTGTCGACGAGGGCGGCGTCCACTCCAGCATCGTCGGCGTCGACCGCAGGGCCAGTGTCGGGCAGACCCGGCGTCTCAGGGGCAAGTCCAAGGTCGGTGCCGGTGTCGCGCGGCACGTCGATGCCGGTGTCCACGGAATCGCCCAGGTCAACGGCGGCGCCGGTGTCGGTGCCTGCGTCGGTGGGCGGGGCGGGGTCGGAGCTGCATGCGGCGAGGGTGAGGGCGGCGAGGAGTGCGAAGCGCATGCGTGCAGGGTACGAGACGGCGGGGCGGGGTGTCACGCGCTGGGGGAGGGTGGCCTCGCGGTGGTTTACCGGGTAACGTCCGGCTCATGGCTCTGCCGCTCACGAAAGCCCAGGATCTGCACGAGCGCTGGGCGCGGCGGTTGAACGACCCCGCCGACCCTCTCGACGAGTTCACCCTGCACCGCATCTCGCTGGAGGCGCGCCGCGCGTTGCCGGACTCGGATCGCGCGGGGTGCGGCATCCTGTGGCTGATCATCGGCAACGCAGAGCGAGAGCTCGGCCGCGCCTCCGAGGCCGTCGACGCGCACCGCAACGCGGTGCTCTGTCTGCCGGGGTCCGTGGATGCCCGGTTGACGCTCAGCGTCTCGCTGGGCCGCGCCGAGCGGCACGAGGAGGCGTTGGCGGAGCTCAAGGCTGCGCTGCCGTCCGCGAAGATCCCCATCAACCAGACGATCGCATGGATCAACATCTCGTGGGCGCTGGCGAATCTCGGCCGCCTCGACGAGGCGTTGGACGCGTACGGGGACGCTCTTCGCGTGGTGCCGACGACCGACGCGGACCTGTTGATCAAGGTCGCGATGCTTGCCGCCGCGATGAGCCTGCACGCCGACGCGGTCGAGCTGATCGCGCGATACCTGTGCGCCGCGCAGGGGGTGGACCGCGCGCATGACGAGCCTGCGCTTGCGGTCATCGACCGCGCTCCCGCCGATCATGTCGCGCGACTCGCGAAGGTCGGGGCGCTGGGCGTCGCGCTTGATGCTGCCCGCGCCGAAGCCGCCGACAACACGCCCCCGCCGGAGGACATGGCAATCCGGACGGAGACTGTGCTGTCTCCGGAGGCTTGGGCCCGATTCGCTGAGCTCGCAGGACTGCCGAGGAGCACCGGAGCCAGCGCGTGACCTTCGAGGTGCGGCGGCTTCGGGCGAGCGACCTGACCAAGGCGTTTCGATGCGGTCATCACGGGCTCGACAACTTCCTCCGGCGCCACGCGCTGACAAACCAAAGCAGGGGTCTCAGCGCGACATGGGTGTGCGTCGTCGGTCTAGAGGTCGCCGGGTTTGTGACCGTGGCCGCGACTTCCGTGAAGCCGACGGAGATCGAGCCGCATGCGCTCGATCTCCCGCCCTACCCGGCCCCCGCGCTTCTGCTGGCCCGGATGGGCACCGCTCTGAAGTACCAAAAGCAGGGCGTCGGCGATCTGCTGCTTCGGGCTGTCTACGAGACCGCATGCGTCCAGGCTAAGCACGTTGGCTGCGTTGGCGTGTTGGTCGACGCGAAGCCTGGCGCTGTGAACTTCTACGCCCGCAAGCACTTCTCCGTCGTGCAAGAGCCTGCCGACGCAGAGAGCGCCACGGTGATGTTCCGGCCGATGGTCGACGTCCGGGCCGAGCTCACGCCCAGCTCCGAGTAGCCCGCCGCTCCTCGACCGCCCCGCGCCACCGCCGACACGTCGCCGCGCTCGCGCAGCGACCCCACCCCACCCGTACGAGTCCACCCCCCCCGCACCGCGCGCCCTCGGGCGCCGAGGAGCCCCCCCATGATTCTGACCGCCCGTGAGGTGCGCGCAGGCGACGCTGTGCTCACCCTCGCCGCAGCCACGCCGCTCGTGACGCAGCTCACGCTCGCGCACGCTGAGAGGTACCGCCTCACCATCCACAACACCGGGGCCAATCCGGTCACCGCCCTCCGCGTGCGGTACTACGCGCTCGAGGGCGACACCGCCGGGCCGTGGGAGTCGATCACCACTGACATCCCCCTCGCGGCCGGGGCGCGCTGGACGATGCTCGAGGACGGCCAGTGCGCCTACGCCCTCGACGTCGAGCTGACCAGCACCGGCGGCACCACCGCAGCGCTCTACCTCGGAGGCGTGTGATGGCACGCACCATCAACGGCGTCGTCGAGGACGTGGGCGCGGGCGGCGGTGGAGCCGACACGAGCACAGCTCTCCAGACCGCGCCCGCCACGGGGTGGACGTCGACCGCCGACGGCGCGGTGACCCCGTCGTCGGGCGGCCTTCTCTTCGAGCTGGAGGCGGGCGACGGCGACGCGACGGTGGTGCGCGACGCGCCTTTCTCGCCGTACGCGCCTGCGGTCGAGTGGTCGGGGCGGCTCGCGGACGCGCCCTCGGCGGTCGCAGCCTTCACCGGCCTCGCGATCTGCGACGCGACGCGCAGCGCGGGCCTGCTACTCCAGGTCGGCACCACCACCGACGCGGTGCAGGCCTTCCATCGGGTGCCCAGCGGATCGTGGTCGTACCTCGGCGCGTCATCGCGAGCAGCCCTGCCTGCCAGCGGCGAGCTGTGGGTGCGCCTGGTGCTGGGTGATCGCTGGGTCTCGTGGTGGCAGGGGGCAGGGGCGACGCGGCCCACGTCGTGGACCCTGGTCTACCGGGCCGAGCTGCCCTGGCAGCTGCTCACGGGCGCGCTCACGCACCTCTCGGTGATGGCGCTGCCAGCTGAGAGCACGGCCTTCACGGTCACCTGGGCCGACCTCCAGTACCGCCTGCTCACGGGGGCGCCGACGTGACCCCACACGACCACCACCACGACTCGGCGCTGTGGGTCCTCGCGGGCGTCTCGACAGGCCTCGGTGCAGCGCTGGGTGACCGCGTCGTAGCCGCCCTCGTCGGCCTCGCAGTCTCGCTGATCGGTCAGCTCCTGCTGCGCCTCCTCGACCGATACCTGCCGCCTCGGCGGCGCTCGACTCCCCCGCCGCCACCCGCGGCCTGACACCACTGCCCGCGCTGCGGGCGAAAGGCTCTCATGAATTTCGTACTCCAGGCCCTCGCGTGGGCCGACTCACACGGCCTCCTGACCCCCGCGATCCTCGCGGCGCTGACCCTCCTCGCGCGGGCCCTGTGGGCCACCGTGCGCGACCCGCTCGCAGCGCGGTGGCCCCGCGTGGTCCCGATCCTCGAGGACCTGGGCGCGCGCCTCGCTGCCGTCTTGCCCGACGTGCTGCGGGCGCTCGTGCCGCCGAGGCCCCCGCAGCCGCGCGAGACGGTGCCGCTCGGGCGCTCGGGCGAGGCTGGGCGGGCGTCTCCCGCTGCGCTGGCCCTCGCGGCCTTCGTGGGGCTCCTGGGGCTCATCTTCGTCGGCCTCGCGCTCCAGGGTTGCCCGCGGGCGCGAGAGGCCGTGCTCGACACCCAGAGCCCTCGCGTGGCCTGCGCCGCCGACACCCAGCGCTGCCACGACGGCGCCCCCGAGGTGTGCTCGCGCGCCGGCCGGTGGTGGCCCGCGATGCCCCCACACGACGACGGCTCGCCCCGCCGCTGCGCCGCCGTGTGCGAGGTGTCGCCCGCGGGTGTAGCGCACTGCGCGCCGAGCCAGGTGGTGGCGCCGTGAGGGCCCCCACGCTGGAACAGGCCCGCGCTGCGGCGCAGCGCATGTGCGACGCAGCGGGGGTCACCCTGCTCGCGCCAGACCACGCGCTCCGAGACGTGATCGTCGCGGGCGTCGCGCTCGCGTCGCGCATCGGGGGGCGGTCGGCCTGGTCGCGCGACCACGTCGCGGCGTACGTCTCCGTCACGCTGCCTGGGGCGGGGCCCGCGCTTGTCGCCCTGGCCGCCGTGCCGGTGGGCGCCATCTTCGCCGCAGCCGTTGCAGCCGTCGGCGCCGACCGCACCACCATCTCGCTGTCGCCCGCGGCGTGGTCTGACCCGCTGCGTCTCCTGGAGACGGTACGGCACGAGCTCGGCCACGCCGGGCAGATCGCGCGAGGTGGGCTGCCGTGGTGTCTCGCGTACCTCGTGGGCGCCGAGGCGCGGGCCGCGGGGGAGGCGCCCTGCTACGCCGCGGGGATGGCCGTCGCCCGCGCCTTCCGTGGCGTGTCGAGCGACGTGGCCGCAGGGCAGGCGCTGGAGTCGCTGCGGGGCTACGGCCTCGACGACGACGCCATGACCCTCGCGTCGGGCATCCTCGCGTCGGCCAAGGCCACCCTCGACGCGGGCGAAGACCTCGGGGGCGTGGTCGCGGAGACCCTTGCCGCGCTGGAGTCGACGGGGTGGACGCCGTGATGGCACCCGCTCCCGGTCTCGCAGTGACCGTGCACCACCAGGGCCCCGGCATCCTCCCGGCCCTGCGTGCGGCGCTGCCCCACCTGCGGGCGATCGGGCCCGACATCGTCATCCTGCACACCACCCCTGATCCCACCGACGCCGAGGCCTGCGCCGTCGTGCGCGAGCTCGGCGCGCGTGTGTGGCTGCAAGCGCCGGCCAACCCCCTTGCGCGAGGGAGCGTGGCCCAGGCCACCCGCACCGCGGTGCGCTGGCAGCAGGAGGCGCGACGCCTCGGTGCTGAGGTGCTGAGCCTCAACGTGGAGGGCCCATCGGGCCCCGGCCTCCAGGGGTGGACCGCTCGTGAACGGGAGCCCCGCGCCGCCCTCGGCGCCCGGGCGTCCGCGATCCTCGGGGCGATGGCGGGTGAGGGCGGGCCCGTGCTCGCGGTGTCGTCGCACGACTGCCCCGACTGGCACCACCTGCCATGGGGGGCGCTTCTCGGCCCCGCGTCGCCGGTGCGCCTTCATCTGCCGCAGGTGTACTCCGCACCCGGCTCGGCGGGCGCGTCGCCGACCACGATCCGCGGGAGTCGTGCTCGCTGGCTACTCCAGGCTGAGCAGTGGGGCCGATGGGTGGAGCGGGGCGTCGTGCGCGCCGACCTCGCCCCGGGCGGGGCCGGGTACGTCTGCTACGCGCAGGCGCACTCGCACCAGGTGGCCGCGGCGTGCTCACTCCTCGACCGCTCGGCCCTCGCCGCGTCGTGGGCCCTGCCCCTGGCGGTCGACCGGCCCGCGGGTCGCGCCGACGCCGCGGGTGTGCTCGCTCTCCGCGCCGACGCCGAGCTGCGCCGCCGCGTCGGGCACGAGCCGGGGCGGGTCGCCCGCTTCCAGGCCTCGGCGGGCCTGGTCGCGGACGGCGTCGTCGGCCCGGCCACCCTGCGCGCCCTGGGGCTGGCGCCGTGAGCGCGCCCGACCTCCGAGCGTCGATGCCGGTGCGGGTGCTCGACCACGACACCTACGAGTCGGCGGGCCAGCCCGGTGATGTCTGCGTCACGACGCACCACGGCAGCGATGCCGTCGCTGGCTACCTCATGCGCTGTCCGGGGTGCGGGCAGGAGTCCTACCTCCCGCTGGACCCGTCGCCCGGTGCTCGTTGGACCGTCACCGCGGGCGACCCGCGGACGGGCACAGGTCTGACGCTCTCGCCGTCGGTGTGGCACCGCGTGCCCTCGTGCGGCTGGCACGGGTGGGTGAGGGACGGGCGGTGGGTGCCGTGCTGACTGACTCGCGTCGAGGCCTCGACGGCGCCATCGCGCGACGCCCTGCGCACAAGGCGTTCGCGACGACGCCGGTGAAGGCCTCGACGGCGCTCACCCCCCGCGCCGCAGCCAGGTGAACGCCAACGGCCCCGGGGTCTCCCCCCGGGGCTGTTTGCGTTTGGGTGCCGTGCTGACTGCTATTTGGGGCGGGCGTTGGGGGCCGCGGCGGGCGCCTGCGTCGCATCGAGGATCGCCGCCGCGAGGTCGACCGCGGCCCGTCCCAGCGTCGGCGATCCCTCTGCGACCCGGTCGAGCACGGCCAGGGCCAGGGCCCCGCAGAGCCCCTCCACGACGGCGCCGCGAGCGAGCTCCACCACCGCGCCCTGGGGCAGGGGCTCGCCCTTCGCGGCGAGAGTCAGGATCGTGGTCGCACTGGCCACGGATTGCCCACGGTGAGGTGTAAGGGATCGAACCTCCCAGACATTTCGCGGGCTTCCTAAGCCGAAGGTCGCAGGTTCGATCCCTGCCGGGGACGCTGGTTTTGAAGCGGTTTCGATCGTTGGGGGCGTGACCTTCGTGACCAGGCTCTGTTGGTCACGACCGACCGCCGCCGCCCCTCGCCTCGAAGCGCCGCACCGTCAGGTACTCGCCGGGCCTAAGCGCTCCGAACGCGCGCCTGGCCTCTTGGTGTTCAAGGCATCGGTCTTCACACTGACCGTCTTGGAAGTAGCTCACCACGACGAGCTCTCCGAGCGCCAAGGCGATCACCACCTCGCAGACGCTGAAGGGCACGAACATCTCCCCGCGGGCGAAGTATGCGGGGTCGTGACAGTGCCACGGGGTGCCCTCAAACCCGAGGGTGAGGTCGCGACCTTCGGGGTCAGCATGCACCACCAGCACCGCATCGTCTGAGATCAGCGAGACTCGGTCTGCGTCGGCGTCTCGCACCGTGAAGCCGAGCTCTCTTGCGGTGTCGAGTACGTCGGCGAGTCTGTCGGGCATGGGTTTGTCGCTCGGGTGCGAGGTCGCGTGTTCGATTGGGCGCTGACCGCTTCGCGCAACGGCGCCGCGCCGCTATGCGACCACCTCTGCGAAGGTGCGCGCGGTGATGACGTTCTCGCACCAACGGTCAAGGGTGGCGACGTCGTCGCAGGCGAGGAGCGTCTGCCGTTCTTCATCCGAGAGCGGCAGGCCTCGTCGTTCGATGAGGCGCATGAGCGTGCCACGCTTTCCAGCGGCTTCACCCTCTGCGCGGCCCTCTGCGCGGCCCTCTGCGCGGCCCTCTGCGCGGCCCTCTTGACGCTCGATGGCGAGGGCGCCTCGGGCGTCTTGCTCGGCCATCTTGGCGCGCTCGTAGGCCTCCCACTCGCCTGGCGTGAAGCCGGCGGTGCGGGTGACCTCAAGCGCCTCGCGAAAGGGCGCCTCGGCCAGCGGGCTCGGCACGCCGTGCAGGTTCTTCGTCTCAAGAAAGAAGTACGCCCAGCGCTCGACGAGGGTCGCGGGCGTGTCACCCGCCGTGTACTTCGGCAGCTCTAGGAAGGCGTACTGCACTTGCGGCAGACCCCGCGCGCCGCTGTGCTGCTCTTGCATGCGCCAACGGCTGAGCATCGGCACCGTGTATTGACCCTGCGCGTCTCGCTCAGACCACAGATTGAAGTTGCAGATGGTGACGCCGAAGACATCGCAGAGCGACGGGTACGCGTCGGCGTTGTGGAGCTGCATCACGTACGCCTTGCTGGCGTTGTACACCACGCGCTTCTCAAAGCCTTCGACCTTGAGCACTTGCATCTCGACCACGAAGCGGCGCCCTGAGGCGTCGGTGCACTTCACATCAACGATCGAGAGCTTCAGCTCGGCCACGTCGATGTGCTGCTCGCCCGTCAAGTGCTGAACCTCGACGATGCGACGGGCGCCCTCGAACTCTAGCAAGTGGTTGAGCAGCGCGATCAACAGCGGCTTACGGGCCTCTGCCCCGAAGACCCGCTTGAAGACGAAGTCGGTCTTCGGATCAGCAAAGACAGCGCGCATGCCCCGTTCTACGCGATCACGGAGGTCGCCTCAAGCCGCGCCCTTCAGGCCTCGTCGTAGGCGCGCTCGAGGGCCGCGACGTCGAGCTTCACCATTGGTCATCATGGCGGCCATCACGGCCTTCACCTTCTGACCGTCGGGGTCGCCGATCAGCTCCATGAAGCGCCGCGGCACGATCTGCCACGAGAGGCCGAAGGGGTCTTTGATCCACCCGCAGGCCGAAGTGGTCGCGCCCGCGCGGACGAGGGCCTCCCAGTAGCGGTCGACCTCGGCCTGGTCTTCACAATCGACGTAGAGCGAGAGCCCCTCGGAGAAAGAGAAATACGGGCCGCCGTTGTAGCCCATGAAGCGCTGACCGCCGACGACGAACTCCGCCGAAATCACCGGCCCTTCTTCGCCGCGCCGCGCGACGGTCTTGATCTCTGAATCAGGGAAGGTTTTCGTATAAAGCGCGATGGCTGATTCGAGCCGATCGTTGAACATCATAAACGGCGTGACCTTGTGCATCGCGCGCCTCGTAGAACTCGCGAGAGAGGGTACAGGGGCGCGGCCGCGGCGCCCAAAATTGGCGCACGGATTCGGTGATCCACCGGGCCGACGGGGCTCAGCGCGGCGCGACGAGGATGTCGACCCGCACGATGCGGGTGGGGGTACGGGGGGGCTGCCCCGGGGCGACCCGGGTGAGCGTGAGGAAGCTCTCGTTCTCGATGAGCTGTCCGAAGACGGTGTACTGACCGTTGAGGCTCGGGGTCGAGCCGTAGGTGACGTAGAACTGAGAGCCGTTGCTGTTGGGCGAGGCGCTGCGGGCCATGCCGAGCACCCCGGGGCCCTCGAAGATCAGCTCGGGCACGATCTCGATGCCGAAGCCGTACCCAGGGCCGCCGCGGCCCCAAGTGTTCGGCGGGCCGCTCACGGTGTTGGGGTCGCCGCCCTGAACCACGAATCCCTCGATCACGCGGTGAAACGCGATGCCCTCATAAAAGTGATGCCGCGCGAGGAACACGAACGAGTTCACCGTGTTGGGGGTCTGCTCGGCGTAGAGCCTGAAGCGCATCGTGCCCACGTCGGTGACCATTTCGGCCCGGTACTGAAGGCTCGCGTCGAGCATCATCGTCGGCGGCGCAGAGAAGCTCCGGACGGGCGCCTCGCTGAGGTAAGGCAGCACGCGAAAGCTGGGCTCGGGCGGCCCGGCGTCAGGGGCCGCGGCCTCGGGGCCAGCGTCGAGGGCCGCGTCGGTGGGGCCTCCGGCGTCGGTGCGGGGCGCGTCGAGGCCCACGTCGCCGGCCGACTGCGGCGGCGGTGTCATCGCGCTCGAACACCCTGCCAAGAGACCCCAAGCCAAGACCCATCCGGCGCTCGTCTTCACCCGGCGAGTTTCAGCACACTCTTGACCCCGGCGGGGGCAACAGATGGGGGTAGAGTGTCCGAACATACCAACACCTACATGCCCAGGGTCAGAGTTGTGACCACCGCGAGAGGCTTGGATTTCCGAGAAACTGGTGCTGGCACATCGGGTGCTGTGTTGTAGGTCGATGCGCGCATACCTCACCCTGGGCTCGGCGGTTGTGACGATGGCGGCGCTCCTCACGGGGTGTGTGGGGGCGGCCGACGACGTGTACGGCGACGGCGACGGCGAGGGCGCGCCGGTGTCGGCTCAGGCGGTGGGCGAGCTCACGGTGGGCGGGTACTACTGCCCGACCCGGGGCGAGATCGCGGGGCGCGACCTCCCGAGCGACAACAACTATTACGTCACCACCTTCGGCGGCCCCGGCGACGCGCAGCGCACGGCGTGCGGCGGCTACGCCAACGGTCGCTCGCTCTACATCGCGGGTTCGTGGCGCTTCGGCTGCGGCGCCAGGGTGCGCGTGACCAACCCGCGAACGGGCCGCTGGTGCGTCGCCGAGGTCAACGACGTCGGGCCCAACATCTGCGTCGAGCGCGCGGCCCGCAAGCCCATCATCGACGCCTCGCCGGTGGTGACCCGCGAGCTCTTCGGCGTCTCGTCGGCGGGGTGGAGCGACCGCATCCTCGTGAACGCCGTGGCCGTAAACCGGGCGACCCCCCTCGGGTGCGGGTCGGGCACGCCGCCGAGCGCCCCTTCGACGGGTTCGACGGGTTCGACGGGTTCGAGCAGCTCAAGCGCGACGTGCTTCTCGGGCACGCTGAACCGCACGATGCCCTACGCGACGTGCCTCCAGAGCCGCTTTGACAACCTCTGGTACCAGTGCACCTCGATCGGGTGGATCCAGTCATCGGCCATCGCGTCGCAGCGCCGGGGCAGCGCCGGGGCGTGCAGCCAGTACTTGCCGCGCTGAAGGCTTCGGCAGCGGTCGCGAGGGGCCTCGGGTCGATCGTCGGGCGACGCACAGAGGTGCGTGAATCTTCTGGCGAAGTGTACTAGTCTCTCGCCCCGCTGGGGCGCTCGACGGTGAGCAGGCCCCGAGACCATAGGTTCAATCCGAAGAGGGGTTTCGATGCACGAGCAGGACATGGCGATCCTCAAGTCGTTGGTGGCAGTCGCGTGGACCGACGGTCACTTCGCGACCGAGGAGCGAGAGCACCTTGAGGCGCTGATCTCAGCCTTTGGCGCAACCGACGACGAGGCCGCGGCGGTGCGCGAATACGCGGTCACGCCGCGCACGCTGGCTGATATCCCCCTCTCAGACCTGTCGGCCGACGACCGCCGTACGCTCTTGAATCACGCCGTGGTGCTCACCCACATCGACGGCGAGCAGACCGCCGACGAGAAAGAGCTCATCGCGAAGCTCAGCGGCTTTTTGCGCATCCCCGACAACGAGTCGGCCCGCATCGTCGAAGCCGCCGAGGCCCGGGTGAAGCGCCTCCTCGCCTCGCAGGCCTGAGCGAACCCGTCGCACCCGCTCAGGGCGCCATCGTGCGGCGCCCGACCAAGCTCCCGATCACCATCGAAAGCACCATCGGCACGGCCATCGCCGTGAACCGCGTGCCCGTGTGCCCGTCGCCCGTGAGCTGAACCGCCACCGCGGCCAGGAGCGCCGAGGCGATGCCCGCGTTGGCGCCCGCCAGGCCCGGCGACACTGGCACCGTGCGGGCCATCGCGCGGAACGTCAGCCCGCCGAGCACTGCGGCCAACAAGAGCGCCGCGCTGGCCGACTCGCCCAAGGTCGCCATCGGGTCGTGAACCGATTGCCCGGGGCTCAGCACCATCGCCCCCGAGGCGCTCACCCACTGACGCGCGCCGTGGGCCGGGAGCGCCGGACCCGCGCTCCCGCCGAGCTGACTCGCGATCACCACCGCGAGCGCCGCGAGGCTCGGGTAGCCCCGGCGCCACACGATCGAGGGCCCGAGACCCTCGGCCCCCCGCGAGAACCCGAGCCAGAGCCCGCCGAGACCCGCGAGGCCCAAGAGCGCCGCGCCCGGCAGCCGCGTCACGAGGCTCTCGCGCTGGCTGAGCCCCAAAAGCCACGGCGAGGCCGCCCAAGCCAGGAGCGCCGCGCCCAGCACCGGGAGCGCCCGCGCGAGCCCCGAGGGGCGGGCGACCGGCGCGAGGGCGTCGAGGGCCGCGCGGAGGGCCGGGCCGGGGCGCGCAGGAGGCCCCGCGAGGTGCCCGAGGGCGGCGTCGAGGGCGAGGAGCCGCCGGTCGGTGGGGTCGCCCGGTGGGGGGCCCGCGAGGGGGCGCTCAGGGCCCGAGGCGAGCTGCGAGACGAGCGAAGGCGGGGCCGCGGGAGCGCTCACGGTGACTCACTTTCTGTGCTGCGTGCTGAGGGTGAAGGCCGCATCGCGAGGGCCGCGCGGAGGGCCTCGTATGCGCGGTGGGCCCGGAGCTTGACGGCGCCCACGGTCGAGCCCGTGGCGGCGGCGATTTGTTTGAGCGTGAGCCCCTCGACCTTGAGCCCCAAGAGCGCCTCGCGCTGAAGCGGCGGCAGGCCGTCGATGGTCTGTTGGAGCCGCTCGCGCTCTTCGTCGCTGAAGCGGTCGAAGGCGTCGGCCATGGGCGTAAAGTCGGCCCTCGGCTCGGGCAGCTCGCCCTCGGCGGTGAGCCGCAGGCGGTTGCGCCGCCGCTGGCGATACCAGTCGATGTAGACGTTGCGCGCGATGGCCTTGAACCACGGCAGCACGGGCTGCCCGCGGAGGTAGGTGTCGCGCGCGTGGTGGATCTTCAAGAACACCACCTGCACGAGGTCTTCGGTGAGGGCCCGGTCGCGCGACATCGCGAAGAGCACCGCGCTCACCCGGGGCGAGGTGGCCGCGAAGAGGGCCTCGAAGGCGGCGCGATCGCCGGCGCAGTAGGCCTCCATCAAGGCTTCGAGGTTGGGGTCGGCGGGCCGGTCACTCATCGGGCGTCAACGCGGTGCGCCCGAGACGACGCGGGCCGCCCTGAAGGTTTCGCCGTCGCGGGGGCAAATCGTCAAGGCTCAGCGCGCGGCCCCGGCGTCGCCCTGCGCTTGGGGCTCGGGGGTCGGCGCGCGCTCGCCTCGGTCGTCGGGCGGCGGGGTGCCGAGCTCGGCGCCGAAGGGCCCGCCGGGGAAGGGGTTCGCCCGACGCCGCGCCGCGCGGCTGCCCATCATCTCTTCGGCGAGGGTGCCGCCCGAGCGAATGGCCCGCTCGACGGCCTGCACCTGCGGCGGCGTCATGGTGAGGGTCACCACCGTCGTGAGGTCGTCGGTGCGGGTGGTGATCTGGTTGAGCGAGGCGCGCAGGGCGTCGAGGCCCGCGTTGACGTCGTCGAGCTGCTGCCGAAGCGAGGCGTTGCCCAACGCGAGGAGCGCCGCAGGCCCGCGGAGCTGCCCCTGGACCTCTTCGAGGGTCGTGATGGCCTGGCTGCGCCGCGCTTGGATGAGCGCCTCGACCGCCGCCGTGAAGGGCCGCGCCACGGTCGCCTGGAGGAAGGCCCCGCGCGCCTCGAACACGATGCCGCCGTTGTTCTGCCGCAGGGCCATGCCGCCGGTGACGAGCTGCCGCGCGAGGGTGAGGTCGGGCTGGCCGGGGTTCTCGCGCACGAGCGTGTCGACGGCCTCATTGACGCTCTGCGCGTTCTGCTGCCTGATCTGTTGGAGGTCGACGGCGCCGTCAAGCATGTTGGGCCCGCCGAGCTGGCGCAGCATCACGTTGAGCCTGTGGTCGGTGCCGAGGCCGGGGCTCGTGCCGCGCAAGAGGCCGATCACCGTACCCATGTAGCTCCGCTCGGTGAGGGCGGCGGTGTGCTCGGCGAAGTAGAGCGTGGCCTCGCGGTTGCCGGGCTGCGCCCCGGGGCGCACGGGCGAGTACACGGTCTGGCCGCTCAGCTCGCTCGCGGCGAGGGTCTCACCGCTGCGGGCCTGCGAGACAAAATACTCGGCGCAGCGGCGGGCCTGCTCGGCGTTGAGCGAGGTGTCGAGGTAGGCCACCCAGGCCGAAGGGTTTCTCGCCTCGGTGAGCGACTTGTCGACCCCGACGGTGAGCCCCCGGAGGGTCTGCCAGAGCTCGCCCCCGCAGGCGCGGTTGGCCTCTTCGTAGCGGGTGCGGGCCTCGCGCAGGGCCGCCGATTGCTGGTTGCCCATGATCTCGTTGCGGAGGCTCTGAGCGGGCGCGAAGGCCCGCAGCGCCTCGACGTTGAGCCGCACCACGCTCACGCTGTCTGGAGAGAGCCGCGCCGCCGTGGCCGTGTTCTGCGCGTTACGGTGCTTGACCAGATAGACCGCCGTGCCCGCGAGGGCGCCGACAGCAACCACCACGGCCACGATGGCCCCGGGGACGACATTGTTCTTCTTCACGCAGCGACCTTCGACCCTCTCGTGTGTGCGCGCCGTCGACCTCGTCGACCCCGCGCGGCGCGCTCTCTATACCGCGACTCGTCGCAGATGCACGCCTCTGTCGCCCTCGTCGACCCGCCCCAGAGCCCCGGTCAGCGCCCGTTGAGCACCGCCACGGCGTCGAGGTCGAAGCCCGTGGCGGGCGCCATCAGGCCCTGGGTGCCGAGGTCTCTCAGCCGCACGAAGCGCGCCTCGCGGAGCCCGAGGGTCGCGAGGTCGAAGCCGTCTCCGCCCGACACCCGCGGGTCGAGGGCGCAGAAGCCCGAGGCCGTCGAGGCGTACACCGGGCGGGCCCCGGCGCAGCCCGGGTGGGGCCACGACGAAGCGGTATCACATTGAAATGACACCCAATTTTGCCCGTCGACGGAGACCGACACCTCGGCGAGCTCGGCCCAGTGCCGCAGCGTCGCGCCGGGCACGCTGAAGGCGTTCTCGAAGACGGTGAAATCGTCGCCCGGGCCGTCGACGATGACGCGGTCGAAGCCCACCACGATTTCGCCGCCGAGGCCCAGCGAGACGACATCGGTGGTGCCGGTGTTCTCGCCGCCGCCCTGCGGGGGGCCGAGCACCACGTCGGGGAGGCGCGTGTGCCCGAAGGTCGCGCCCTCGCCCGGGGTGAACGAGACCACCCGGGTGGCGAAGGGCCCTCCGATGACGCGACCGTCTTCGCGGGCGGCGGCGTCGGCGTAGGCGCAGGTCACCGCGGCGTCGCCGGGGCTCGGGTCGGGCGTGGCGCCGCAGGCCCCGAGGACGCCCACGAACGCCCATCTGAGGGCCCTGAGGCTCACGGGGTGAAGGCGATCCCGTAGGGCGGGAGCGCGCCGGTCGAGAGCGGCGCGGTGGTGAGGGCGCGGCCGTCTTCTCGGTACACATACACCCCGCCGTTCGTGGGCGAGCGGTCGAGC
This sequence comes from Myxococcales bacterium, assembly GCA_016792845.1. Taxonomy (GTDB): domain Bacteria; phylum Myxococcota_A; class Polyangia; order Polyangiales; genus JAEUKH01. The sequence goes on from JAEUKH010000001.1 coordinate 97,868, forward strand.
ACCCAGATCGCGCCGTTGGGGTCTCGGGCGATGGCGCCGATGTCTGCGCCGCTGTGGAGGGTGCGCCCCGCGGTGCCCGCCGCGAGGTCGAAGGCCACGACCCGGGCGCTGCGGGTGCCGCCGTCTCCGAGCTGGTAGACCAGCGCATAGCCCGTGGTGTTGCCGGTCATCACGATGCTCTGGAGGTCGCCGCCGAGGGCGGCCTCGGTGACCCGCTGCCCGGTCGGTCGACGGGTGGCGAGGCTCACCGACTCGATGGCGCCGTCGAGCATCTGCGGCGGCTGAAAGGCCTGGACGCCCGCGCCCGCGACCACCAGGGTGTCGCCCGCGAGGGCCGCCGAGACGGGGTTTCGCACGGTGAGGGCGATGGCCTGGGTGCCGGGCGCGCTCGGGTCGGCGTCGAGGAGGGCGTTGGTGGCGGTGTCGACGAGGGCGACGCTCCCGTTGGCCACCGGGGCGTACGACGCGAGGTTCTGGAGCACCACGTAGAGGGTGTTGCCGACCCGCAAGAGCTCGCTCGCTTCAGGGGCTCCGCTGGGGTCGTTGTCGGCGCTGGCGCGCACGGGCGAGAGGTCGACGCTGCCGGTGACCGCCGCGCTGCCGCTGAGGGTCGGGTCGACGATGGCGAGGCTCGCGCGGGCGTACTGCGAGACGAAGGCCTTGTTCGGGGCCACCACCTCGACATCGTAGGGGTTGACCTGGTAAGGCCCGGCGCCGCCGTCGATGCCCGCAGGCCGCAGCGGAATCTGTCGCGTCACGGCCGGCAGATTCGCGCCGTCGAGCACCGCCAAGACGTCATTGCCCCGGAGCATCGTGAACACCTGGCAGCCCGACACGACGGGCACGTGGTCTTGGTCGGGCGACATCGCCGAGAGGGCCATGAGGGCGGGTGGGCTCAGCGTGGCGAGGGCGTAGCCTCCGGCGCTGAAATCGCTGGTGGTGAGAAAGCCCCGGGTGAGCGCGCAGCCGGCGCCCGCGTCGCCAGCGCCCGCGTCGCCAGCGGCGTCAGCGCTCGCGTCGCGGGTCGCGGCGTCGCCCGCGCCAGCGTCGAGGGGCCCCAGGTCGACCAGCGGGGCGTCGGTGAGGAGCGGAATGTCAACTTGAAGCACGTCGACGGTGCCGACGTCGGTGCCTGCATCCGCGCCGGTGTCGCGGGCCGCGCCGACATCTTGGGCGCCCGCGTCGCTGGCCGGGGCGGGGTCGTCGCTGCACCCCGAGACCGCCGAGAGTGAGAGGGCACAGAGCGTAAGAACAAACGAATACCGAGTGAACATGGACAGCGCCTTCGGCCTCGTGACGCGCACCCGCGAGAGGCCGTATTGGGTCGACGTACGCACCTCGGCGGGGTGCGGCGCCCTCACGAAACTGTGACGCTGGGTCACGAGCCCGTGACAAGACACCGACCGCGGGCAACGGCCTCTTCACCCCGAAGAGGTGCGTACGCTGCGGGTGAAGGTCGGTCTCCTGACTCCCGGATCAACCTCTTCGTGCCGTGAGCCTTCCCCCGAAGTGGAGCCATGAGGGCGCCCTTCAGGGTGGCTGCGCTGCGAAGACCCTCGGCGGGTCAACGCGGGCCACGAATCGTCCCCGGATACAGTGGCGGGGGCCGTGCTGGCTTCACACCAGCTTCCCGTTGCACCTTACACCGCGAAACAAGACTCATCGCTCTGAAGACCCCGCACCGCGGCGGTGCCATCACAGCGGGCGCGAAGCTATGCCGAGCCCCTCAGCCCGTCAAGCGCGCCCGGCATCACCGCTTCGTGAGCTCCATCACCCTTTGGTGATGCCCGGGGCGTCGAGCTCAAGGCTCCGGCCGAGCGCGTCGAGGGCCCTGTGCTCGTGAACGTCTCGCAAGAAGCGCGCGCGTTGGGTCGGGTCGCCGATGCGGTCGGCCGCGAGGTGGATCGCCGCCCGGCGTCGCCCGACGACCGTGCGGGCCTCGTCGTTGCGCCCCTCGCGGTGCAGCACCTCGGCGTAGATCAAGCCCACCAGGGCCGTGCCCTCGACCGGCGCGAAGCCCGCCGCCACGCGTTGGGCCACCGGCTCGATGCGCGCGAGGGCGCCCTCTCCCTCACGGGCCCGCAGCAAGAGCCCCGCCTGCGCGGCCTGGGCCAGGAGCACCTGCGCGCCGTCGACGCCGCGCTCGTGGGCGTGGAGGGCGAACCACCCGAGCTGCGATTCGAAATCGCTGCGCCGCTCTTGGGTGAGGCTCACCCAGCTCGCGTAGTACCGCGCCTGGAGGGCCACCGCGGGCATCGCGAGGCGCTCGGCCAGGGCGATGGCGCCGCGAAAGAGCCGGGCGCTCTCGTCGGCCTCGCCGCCCCAACCGAGGGTCGCCGCCGCCCCGAGGGCGCCCAAGGCCTCGTGGCGCGAGAGGGCGAGCCGTTGGGCCTCGGCGCGCACGGCCTCGTAGCGCCGCCCCGCCGCGGCGGTGTCTCCGAGCCGTACGAGCGCGAGGGCTTCGACGAGCCCCGCGTCGAGCGCGCGGAGCACCTGTTCGCCCTGACGCGCCTCGACCGCGGCCTCCCGGGCGAGGGCGAGGGCGTCTTCGAGGCGGTCGAGGGCGAGGAGGCACCCGGCTCGTGTCGCGCCGAAGGTCGCGCCCGCGTAGTCGCCGACCTCGGGGCCGAGCCGGGTGTCGTGCAGGGTCTCGTCGCAGAGCGCGAGGGCCTCGGCGGCCTCGCCGCGCCCGAGGAGCAAGGCCGCGGCGAACTCGGTGACCTGCATCCAGAGCCAGAGGCTGACCCGGCCGCCGCGGGCGGGGTGGTGCACCGCGCGGGCGCTCTGGAGGGCGATGAGGGCGGTCTCTAGGCGACCCGAGAGGCTCAACCCGTGGGCGATGGCGAGGGCGACCCTGAGGCGCTCCGAGGCCGAGGCGCCGGGCAGCGACTCGGCGGCCCGGGCGTCGGCGAGGGCGGTGCCGGCGTCGGCGATGGCCCACGAGGCGTCGGCGCGCACGCAGAGGAGCTCGCGGCGCAGGGCGGCGTCGGGGTCGCGGCCGAGGGCGCGGGTGGCGTACTCGCGGGCCGCCTCGAAGGCTTGCTCTTCGAGCGCGTCGCGGGCGGCCTGGGCCCAGAGGTGAAGGGCCTGGACCCGCTGCCCGGCGCGGTCGCGGTGGTGCCCGAGGGCCGCGGTGCTGACCGAGGTGCTGGCTTCGAGCCACTCGGCGGCGCGGGCGTGGAGCTCGCGCCGATCGTCTTCGAGCAGCGTCGCGTAGGCGGCGTCGCGGGCGAGGGCGTGGCGAAAGGCGTACTCGCTCGTGGCCACCAGCCGCGAGGCCGGGCGCGGCGCGATGAACCCGTTGGTCTCGAGGTCGCGCAGGGCGCGGTCGATGACGGCCCCCGAGGTGGCGCCGAGCAGCGCGTCGAGGCCCCGGCGCCAGAAGGTGACGCCGTACACGCTCGCGGCCCGCGCGACCCGCCGCGCGTCGTGGTCGAGGGCGTCGAGGCGGAGCTGAACCGCGGCCTGGGCGGCCACCGGGAGGGCGACCTCGCCCGACTCCGAGCGCTGCCCGAGGGTGCCGGCCTGCGCGGCCCGCAAGAGCTCTTCGAGGAAGAGCGGGTTGCCGTCGGCGCGCTTGACGAGCGAATTGCGGAGCCAGGCGTCGCGGGGCTCGGCGAGCGCCTCTTCGGCGATGTGGTGGGCCACGCTGCTCGGCAAGGGCCCGAGCCGCAGGTCGGTGCGCGGGAGGTTCGCCCAGATGCGGTCGGCGCGCTGGATGAGGGCGGGCTCGGTGCGCCCGAGGCAGAGCACCGCGAAGGGGGCGTCCCACAGGGCGTCGACGAGGTGGGCGACGAGCTCGCAGGTGGTCTCGTCGATGAAGTGCAGGTCTTCGAGCACCATGAGCTGCGGCCCGCGGGCGCAGGCCGCTTGCAAGAGCGAGAGCACCGTCGCGCGGGTGCCGTCGCGGGGTCGCTCTGAGGGGCGCGGGCCCGCGTTGGGGCGCGGCGGCGGCTGATCGAGGCCGCGCAGCGGCACCTGTGCGAGCTCGAGCACGGCGTCGATTTCGAGGGGGCCCGCGAGCACCGAGAGGGCCTGCGCGACGCGCTCGCGCTGCCGGTCGGGGGCGTCACCCTCTTGGATGCCGCACTGCGCCCGCACGGCCCTCCGCACGGCGCCGTAGGGGGTGCTCGCGAGGAGGGCGTCGCCGCGGAGGGTGAGAAAGCCCGGGGCGCGCCGCGGGTCGTCGCTGGCCATCGACGAGAGCCGCGCCATCACGGCCTGCGCCACCCGCGATTTGCCGATCCCCGCGTCGCCCCAAAGGACGACGAGGTGGGGCGCGCGCTGCATCCACGCGTCGTGCAAGATGCCCGCGAGGAGCGACACCTCGCGGTCGCGCCCGGGCGGGTGATGGGTGTGCGTGTCGTCGGGGCGCGCTGGCACCCACGGGGGGCTCTTGATCTCGCGGTGGAGCCTCGCGCCGCGGGCGTCTGCGGTGAGCTCGAAGCTCTGCGCGAGCAGCACCGCCGAGGGCTCGTCGATGCGCACCTGCCCCTCGTCGGTGGCGCCGAGGAGCGCCGCCGCGCGCCGAACGCACTCGCCGTCGAGGCCGTCGGCGGTGCGGGTCGTGGGCCCTGAGACCACCACCACGCGGAGGCCCCTGCCCGCGGCCTGGAGGGCGGCCCGGGCGGCCCGCGGAGCCTCGTCGCCGCGCATCCGTTGGTCGCCGAAGACTCCGCGAAGACCGCGCTCTCCCTCGCGCTCGACCCGCGCCCCGGCGGCTTCGAGGGCGGCTTCGAGGCGCGGCAGCGCGAAGGGCGAGGCGTCGCTCGACACGCGGCCGACGACCAAGACCCGCACGCGCTGTTCGCTCCGCCCGAGCACCGTCGCGGCGGGCACTCCCTCGGGGAAGGTGGTCACCCCCTGGAGGATGGCCGTGGCCTCGTCTGCGAAATCGGTCACCCTCCGAGGGCGCCTCGCGGGGCTCTTGTCGAGGCATCGCAGCAAGAGCGCTTCGAGGGCAGGCGGCAGGTCGGGGCGCACCGCGCGAAGCTTCGACGGCGGCTCAGAGAGCACCGTTCGCAAGAGGGCCATCGTCTCGATTGCGGGGTACGGCCGCTGCCCGGTGAGGAGCTCATGGAAGACCACCGCGAGGGCGTAGACGTCGGTGGCGGGCGAGGGCTCTTCGCCCCGAAGCTGCTCGGGAGAGACGTAGACCGGCGAGCCCACCACGATGTCGTGGGCGGTGAGGGCGAGGTCGTCGTGACCGACGGCGATGCCGAGGTCGATGACCTTGAGCACCACCCCGTCGTCGACGGTGGCGAGGAAGAGGTTGGCGGGCTTCACGTCGCGGTGCACCGCGCCCACGGTGTGAAGCGCCGCGAGCCCCGACGCGGCCTCTTGGAGGATGCGCAGCGCGTGCCAGTCTGAGAGCCGCTCGCGGGAGATGAGGTCGTCGACGGTCTCGCCCTGGAGCCACTCGGTCACGAGGCACGAGCGGCCCGCGGCGTCGAGGCCGTGCGCGACATACCGCACCACATGCGGGTGGTCGAGGTCGGCCAGGATGCGCGCCTCGCGCTCGAAGCGGGCCCGGGCGATGGCGTCATCGCTGGGAGCCTTCCAACGCTTGAGGGCGACCTCGCGTTGGGTCTTGAGGTCGCGGGTACGAAACACCTCGGCCGAGCCGCCGCTGCCCACCAGCGGGCCGAGCTCGAAGCGTTCGTCGATGTGCGTCACAGCGATGCCTCGGGCGAGCGTTCTACGCGAACTCTCCCGCCCCCGCGATGCCGAATCGTGGACGCTGCCCGCCCTTCGTGTCATTCGCAGAGGCACGAGACCACCGATGCCGAGCGCAATGACTTCGATGCGACGTGCCGCCTTGGCCACGCTGACCGTGGCGCTGACGCTGAGCCTGGGGTGTGCGCGGCCCCCACGCCCGACCTACAGCTTCGACACCGCACCCGGCGGCTGGGAGCTCGCCTCGCACCAGGCCGAGGGCCCCCGACGGGCCGAACGCTACCGTCACGCGGTGCACGGTGAGGGGCTCGAAATCTTCGAGATCCAACGGGCAGCGCCCGCGGTAAACAGCGCCGGGTTCGCCGCGCTGGGTGAGGGGGCGAGGCTGCTCCCGGCGCTGGGGCACGCTGACACGAGCGTTCCGAGAGAGCGTGGCGACGACGAGGTGAGCGGTGCGGCGGGCTACTGGGTCGAGCAGCACGGCCGCGAAGACGAAGGGATGAGCACCGCCGCGGTGTTCGTCGTGCCGCGCGGCGGGCGTCACTACATCGCGCGGATGAGCTCGCGCGAAGACGAGTTCGGGCAGCTCCAGGGGTGGCTGCGCGACATCCTCCTGCGCAATGTCCGCTTCCCCGCGCAGTGAGGGCGGCGGAGGGTAGGCCGAGGGCTCATTCGAATCCGGCTTCGGCTGGCCCAGTCCATTGAGCGGAGCTCTCGCCCCACCTCCAAATTACAGTGCTTGTGGTGTTCGAGATCAATCGAGCGAGGATCTCCATCACACCATCTCCGTTCGTGTCGACGAAGCCTGTTGCAAAGACAGTGAACCGACCTTCGGTTTCATTGCCCCCAATCGATGCAGGCAGGGGGCGAAAGCCTGCCGGGCCACCCAGCATAGCCTGCCACCCCCCGGCGCGCGGCGCGTAGACAAAGTCCGCATAACCGTCGGCGTTAATGTCTCCTGGCGTTCCCGCTGTGCAATTCATTGGATGGGAAACCATCTCATCTGGAGTGTTGGTGAGGAGCGATGAAAGAGTTCGATACACAGCAGCCTGTTGGAACACGCCACCCGTAAATGCGAGAATGTCTGGGGAGCCGTCTCCATTCTGATCGCCAAGAGAAAGAAGATGACCGCCAACTGACGAAAAGAAATGAGCCTGCAAACGATCCCGCGGAGCGCCTTGAATCATAAGCGCCTCAGGCCCAAAGTTGAAGATGACATCGCTGAATCTGTCGCAGTTTACATTTGTGAGGGTGCCAGGCCCTCCTACCATGCCGAAAGTGCGGCCGTGATTTAGGACATTATCAATGAAGCGGACTCGAGCTCCGCGGACAGTCGGACGCACTCCGAAGAGAAGACGAACCTCTACGCCATTGCTCTCAAAGTAGACGAGATCAGCAACACCGTCTCCGTCGAGGTCGCCCGCTGAGGCAAGCCTGACACCTCCTGATTGATTGTCAGGGAACGGGCCGGCGCCGCTCGAGTCATCCCACCGTGGAGTGGCACCGCCCCGCACAAGGCCGATTTCGCGTCTCCCGGAGTCAATCAAAGCGAGGTCAGTGATCCCATCGCCATCGAAGTCTCCCGCTCCAGTCGATCGACTGGGCGAAAATCCCGGTGTCGGAATTCGATGCGGCCGAACGGCGAGGCCGCTGCGAGAGCCTGCAAACCAGTCGATTCCATCACTAACGGGCTGAATGATGTCGTCATACCCATCACCGTTGAGATCTAAGTGCATTCCAAATAGACACGATCGTTGTGCCTGCGATGGAAGGACAGTAAACTGGCTAGTTTCGCTGGTATCTTCACCGAGTTGTTCGCCTCGAATGGGTCGGACGCGCCAGAAACTTACTCCTGTTGGCAGGTCGCGCGTAACTTCCGTTTGGTTGCCCGATGCTCGGATGGTCTCGATAATCGAAGTGCATTGTCGGTCGCTGCACAGTTCAACTTGAGCGCCATCGCCTCCCCGATTTGACCAGCGAAGCGTTGGTCTTCGACCCGTTGCCATCGCCCCTGCATACGGAGTGACGAGCAACGGAGACAGCAAGGGGCTACCGCTCTCTAGTGGATTTGCATCGATGTGATCGTGCCCGGAGCTGTCGAAAGAACTTCGGCTCTCGTCCTGCGCGTCGAGATGATCTTCAGCGTCGAAGGATTCGAAGCGATCACTTGTCAGAACCTCAGGGCCGGACCCTGCATCTCGAACCTCGGCATCAAGGCCGACTTGATCTACGTCGGAGACCGACGCGTCTGACGAACCGTCGTTCAGCGTCCGAATCTCCGGCAGGCATCCGGGTCTGCCTGCCATGCTGATGCGCTACAGCCCTGGGCTCCCGGATGACGCGCCGGGAGCGGGTTGAAAGTGCGGGGACCTTCGTGCAAACGCGGGGTTACCACACCAACCGCCCTACCGAAGGCCCCGCGATGCAGATCGTCCTCGACGTTGCCGATGAGTTCAAGCCCCTGGTCGACGAACTGACCCTGCTTCTGCGTGTCGTGACCGCGAAGGTCGAGGAGATCCGCTCGGCGCCGACGACCGACTACGCCGCGGTCGAGCGCGAGCTCGCGGCGCGAACAGCGGCGATCGAGGCCCAATCTCACGGGCTGCTCTTGCGCGCCGCGGACCTCGATACACCGCGCATTCGCGTCGGCGGCAAGGTTCATCGCAGGGTCGGGCGATACCCCGCGACCTACTTCACTTCGGCGGGCCCGGTCGTCGTCGAGCGTTCGATCTTCGTGCCGACGGCGGGCGAGACCGAGACCGAGACGGCTGGGGAGAACAGCGAGCCGCGGGCGGTCGACCCTGTGAGCCTGCGCCTCGGCGTCGTGGGTCGAGGGTGGCTCCCTCACACCGCGCGCGCGATGGCATTCCTGCTTCAGCAGGGCACCGCGCGGGAGGCCGCGACCACGGCCTCCGAGTTGGGCCGATTGCCCTATTCCGCCGCCAGTTTCGACCACGTCGCCCACGCGGTCGGAGCCCTCTTTCAGGAGCACTCCGCGACCATCGAGCAGGCGCTCATCGAGGCCTACGAGATCCCCGCGTCTGTCACGGGCGTCTCGGTGTCGCTGGATCGCGTGTGTATGCCCGTCGAGGAGCCCCGTCCTCGACCGGTCGGTCGACCTCGGAAGGGCGCCCCCAAGAAGCCCGTTCAGCGGGTCTTCCGGCAAGCGTACTGCGCCACCGTCACGCTGCATGATGCGCAGGGAGACGCGGGGCACACGATCCGCTACGGATGCATGCCGGAGGGCGACGTGACGGGGCTGTGCGACGGCGTGTGCGACGACGTTCTTGCACTGCTCAAGCAGCGCCCGACGCTGACCGTCACCGCGCTCTGCGACGGCGCCCACGAGCTGTGGGGGCTGATCGACGAGCACCTTGCGGCGGTGCGCAAGGTGACGCCGGTGCAGGAGCTGATCGACCTGTGGCACCTGCTTGAGAAGCTCGGGGCCGCCGCACGGATCCACCACCCGGCGACCGAGGCGTCCGCGGTCGTCTCGCGTTGGCGAGCGGCGCTGCTGAACGTCCGCGGCGCAAGTGCGAAGATCGCCGCCGAGATCGCAGCGTGGAAGCAGGAGTGGGCGAAGGTCGGCGAGGAGACGCCGGTCCATGACGCCCTGACCTTCCTGGAGCACCACCGCGGCCGGCTCGACTACGCCCGAGTTCGGCGAGCGGGGTGCCCCGTTGGCAGCGGCGCGGTCGAGGCCACCTGCAAGAGTCTCATCGCTGTTCGAATGAAACGCGCGGGAGCACGCTGGAAGCAGCCGTCGACGGACAGAGTCATCCAGCTTCGTGCGCTCGCTCTCTCCGATCGCTGGGGCGACGCGATGGGGCTCACGCTCGGGCATCTACGCCAGCAGGTGCGGGCAGCATGATCAGAATGGCAGGCAGACCCAGGCATCCTGCTGCAAAGATCGAAAATACAATCCCGTACGCCCTCATGCTGGCAGTGTAGGCACAGCTCCCAACGCCCATCAACCCCGCGGGGCCAGCGAGCCTGGGCCTTCGGCGAGCGTGGCCGCCACCTCGTCGACGCGCCGTCGCAAGAGCAGCGCGAGCACCGCGGTGACGTCTTCGCGCGGCAGGAAGGCCCGCCACGTCTCGGCCTCGGTCACCACGGCCACGTAGCCCGACAAGAGGTCGGCGTCGACCCGCGCGATCTGCCCCTCGGTGGCGAGGCGCTCGATCGACGGGGCCTCGCGCTGCGTCGCCTCGCGCCACACCTTCGACCACTGCTGAATCTTCGCCCCGAGCTCGGTCACCTCGGGCGAGAACAACGCCGCGACGGCCGGGTCGACCGCCTTCGGCTTCTTCGCAACGACCTCGGCCTCGGCCGCCTCGACCCCCGCCTCGTCTGCGAGCTCCAGGCCGTCGAGGGCCGCCTCGCGCAAGAGCGCGAAGGTCTCGTCGGGCCTAGGGTCGCCTGCCTTCACCGCGCTCATCGACGCTCACCCTCGACGCCGATGGCAGCGTCGCAGAAATTGCAACATTGTGCCCTCAGACGGGCCGACCGTTGCGAATTCAGAAACCTCACTCGCCCTGCATGAGACCCGTGACGCGGCCGTCGGGGTGAATCACCACCCGGCGCGCCGCGGGCTCGCGGGGGAGCCCCGGCATGGTCATGATCTCGCCCGTGAGCGGCACGATGTAGCCCGCCCCGGCCGAGAGCCGCACCTCGCGCACGGTGATGCGAAACCCCCGCGGGCGGCCCGGCTTCGTCGGGTCGTCGCTCAGCGAGAGGTGCGTCTTGGCGATGCACACCGGCAGCTCGGCGCCTCCGAGCTTCACCACCGCGTCGAGGTCTTTCTGCGCCGCGGGGGTGAAGTCGACGTCGTCGGCGCCGTACACCGCCCGGGCCACCTTGCGGATCTTCTCGGCCGGGGCGTCGCTCAGCGCGTAGACGAAGCGCGGCGTCGCGGGGTTCGACGCGGTCGCGTCGAGGAGGTCGGTCACCGCGTCGGCGAGTTCGAGCGAGCCCTCGCCGCCCCGCGCGAAGCCCTCGTGGCGGGCGAGGCGCACCCCGTGGCGCTGCGCGAAGGCCCGGAGCTCGGCGCGCTCGGCGTCGGTATCCTGGGGGAATCCGTTCACCGCCACCACCGCCGGGAGCCCGAACGACTGCAAGGTCTCGAGGTGCCTCTCAAGGTGTTCGAGGCCCCGCGCGAGGGCCTCGGCGTTGGGCTCCGCGGCCTTCGCCACCGCGACGCCGCCGTGCATCTTCAGCGCGCGATGGGTCGCCACGAGCACCACCGCCCGCGGCCAGAGGCCCGCCCCGCGGCACTTGATGTCGAGGAACTTCTCTGCCCCGAGGTCGAAGCCGAAGCCCGCCTCGGTCACCACGTCGTCGCCGTACGCGAGGGCCATCCGGGTCGCGATGACGCTGTTGCACCCGTGGGCGATGTTGCCGAAGGGCCCGCCGTGCACGATCGCCGGGGTGCCCTCGCGGGTCTGAACGAGGTTCGGCATCAGCGCGTCGAGCAAGAGCGCGGTCATCGCCGAGGCCGCGCCGAGGTCGCCCGCGGTCACGGCCGCGCCCGCCGCGGTGGTGCCTACCACCACCCGCGAGAGCCGCGCTTCGAGGTCTTTGGCGTCGGTGGCAAGGCAGAGAATCGCCATCACCTCGCTCGCCGCGGTGATGTCAAAGGCCGCCTCGCGCACGGGCCCGTTGCCCTTGCCGAGGCCCACCACCACGCTGCGGAGCGCGCGGTCGTTCATGTCCATCGCGCGGCGCCAGCGCACGCTGCGCGGGTCGAGGTCGACCGGGTCGCGGAAGCTGAGGGCGTTGTCGACCATCGCGGCCAGGAGGTTGTGGGCCGAGGTGATGGCGTGCAAATCGCCCGTAAAGTGAAGGTTGATGTCTGCGCTCGGCACGAGCGTCGCGAGGCCCCCGCCGGTGCCCCCGCCCTTCATGCCGAAGACGGGCCCGAGCGAGGGCTCGCGCAGCGCCGCGACGGCCCGACGGCCGCGCTTTGCCAGGCCCATCGCGAGGGCGATCGAGGTGGTGGTCTTGCCCTCGCCCGCGGGGGTGGGGTTGATCGCGCTCACGAGCACGAGGCGGCCGCGCCGGGGCGCCTCAGGGGCGTCGAGGGCGTCGAGCTCAATCTTGGCCTTGTGCCTGCCCCAGGGCAGTACATGGTCGCGTCGGAGGCCGAGCGTGTCGGCCACATCAAGAATCGGTCGAAGGGTGTCGCCCATGGCGGCGCGACGCTACCACGGCCTGACCTCGGGTCGACGCCGCGCGTGCCGCGGCGCACTGGCGGCGGGCCCCCGGGCTCGTGTACACCGTGACGCCAAGATGACCGATCGACCCATCAAGATCCTCGGCGTAGCGGGCAGCCTCCGCGCCGAGTCGTGGAACAAGAAGCTCCTCCGCGCCGCCGCCGCGCTCGCCCCCGAAGGGGCGTCGGTGACCGAGTTCGACCTCGCCGAGATTCCACTTTACAATGAAGATCTTCGCACGGCGGGCGGGCACCCCGCGGTGACGGCCTTTCGCGAGGCCATCGCCGCCCACGACGCCCTCTTGCTCGTGACGCCCGAGTACAACTACGGCATCCCCGGCGTGCTCAAGAACGCCCTCGACTGGGCCTCGCGCCCCCCGTCGCCGCCCTTCGCCATGAAGCCCTCGGCCACCCTCGGCGGCTCGCCCGGCCTCCACGGCGCCGTGCGCGCGCAGACCCAGCTCCGCGAGCTCCTCCTGGGCCTCGGCGCCATCGTGTGCCCCAAGCCTGAAGTCTACGTCGGCAAGATCAACGAGAAGTTCGACGCCGAGGGCCGCCTCACCGACGAGGCCACCGCCAAGCTCGTGCGCGAGCTCGTGGGCAACCTCGTCGCCCTCGCGCGGCGCTTCTAATCACCTCGCCCGCGCCCGTCGCGTCGCTCTCGTGACCGCCCCGTCAGCACACAGCGCGCGCACTTCACTGAAGAATCGCTCAAGCGGTAGATTGTTGAATGTTGACGTTTTCGTCGGCATATCAAGGTAAAGCGCGATGCCAGATTCGCCCCGAGGTGCGTAAGGGGCGATGCATTCGATTTCTTCGCGCACATTGTCGACAAAGGCCCCGCTACCTTCGCGTTGCGCGTTGACGCGCGCTTGAGCGGGGGTCTAGCGAGCGGGCAGAACCGGGTGCCGCGTGCCTGCGCAGAGCGGGCCTCGCGGGGCGCCGGTGTTGCCGCAAGGAGCCTCCCTCGATGCCTTCGCACGACCCGCCCTCGATGCCTCTGGCGCGCGCCTCGCTCGCGCCCGAAGCGCTTGATTCGCAGCACTTCGCGCCGGGGGCGTCGCTGCCTCGGCTGCTCGTCGAGGCCCAGGCCGGGCGGGCGCGGGTGGGGGTGATCTTCGGCGGGCAGGGGGCCGAGTGGCTCCCGGCCTTGCGCGAGCTTTACGGGCAGCACCTCGCGGTTCGGGCGCTGGTGCGAGCGGCCACCGAGCGGCTTCGCGCGTCGGCGGCAGACCCTCGCTTGGGGGCCATCGCTTCGCCGGCCCGGGGCTTCGACCTCGCGCGCTGGGTCGATGAGCCTGCGGCGGCGCCGGGCCCAGAGGTGTTGCGCAGCTCGCTGGTCTCGCAGGCGGGCATCTTTCTGACCTCGATCGCGCGCATGCTGGCCATGCACGAGCGCGGCCTCGACCTCGCGGCGCTGACCTCGCTGGCCACCGCGGCCACGGGGCACTCGCAGGGCGTGATGGCGGCGATGGTCTTCGCCGAGGGCCATGACCTCGCGGGCGTGGTGCGCCGCAGCGCCGAGTTCGCGAGCTATTTCTTCTGGCAGGGCTACCGCATGCAAGAGAGCTTCGTGCTCGCCGAGGTGGCCCCCTCGGTGCGCCTCGCGGCCGAGCAGGCGCAGATCGGCGAGCCGACGCCGATGGCCGCCGTGGCGGGGCTCACGACGCCGCTCCTCGAAGAGGCCCTGGCGCGGTTTCATCGGGTGAATCCGCAGCTCCCGGCCATCGAGGTGTCGCTCGACAACGGGTACACGCGCAAGGTGCTCTCGGGGCCGCCGGCTTCGCTCGTGGCCTTCGCGCGGGCCCTCGCCACGGCGCGCGCCGCCGAGCTGCAACGCTTCGCCCGGGGCGCCCTCGGGCGTCGGCCGATCGAGTACCAATGGGAGTTTGTCGCCGCCACGGCGCCCTTTCATTCGCGGTACATGGAGCACGGCCGCAGGGCGCTCCCGGCCGACCTCGCGCGGGAGTCGATTCGCTTCGACCCCGCGGCGCTCAAGCGGCCCGTGCTCGGCAACGACGGCACTGACCTCGCGAAGTGCCCCGACCCCGAGAGCCTCGTCGAGGCGCTCTTGAAGATGCAGCACGTCGAGCCTGTGCGGTGGGGCGCGGTCTGCGCGGCACTGCGGAGCAGCCACCCCGAGGGCGTCACGCATGTGGTCGATTTCGGCCCCGGTGACGCCGTCGCGAAGCTCGCGGGGCTCAACCTCAGGGGCTTCGGCGTGCACGTCTTCGCGCTGGCGACCGAGAGCGGGCGGCGCGACCTCGCGGCCGAGAGCGTGCCCGCGGGGGCAGACTACCGACGCTTCGCGCCCAGACTGCGCACCAACGCGGCGGGGGTCACGGTGCTCGACAACGCCTTCACTCGGTGGACGGGGCGTGCGCCGGTGTTCCTCCCGGGGATGACCCCGACGACGGTCGAGGCGCCCATCGTGGCCGCGGCCTCGAACGCGGGCTTTGTCGCAGAGCTGGCCGGCGGGGGCCAGGTCACCGAGAAGCACTTTCGGCTCCGCGCGCGGGAGCTCGGCCGCACCCTCGACGCCGGCGCCGGCTTCGTCGTCAACATGCTCTATCTCGACCCCTATCTGTGGAACCTCCACTGGAAGGGCGAGGGGCTCGTCCAGCAGCTCCGCCGCGAGGGTGTGGCCATCGAGGGCGTCACCGTCTCGGCGGGCATCCCCGAGCTCGCCGAGGCCCGAGAGATCGTCTCTCAGTGCCGCGCTCTGGGCATCACCCTGGTGTCGTTCAAGCCCGGCACCGCACGGCAGATTCAGTCGGTGCTCGAAATCGCGCGGGCCGAACCCGACTTCACCCTCGGCATCCAGATCGAGGGCGGCAAGGCGGGCGGGCACCACTCGTGGGAAGACCTCCGTGACCTCGTGCGCGGCGCCTACCACGCCATCCGCGAGTGCAAAAACCTCGTGCTCAGCGTCGGCGGCGGCCTCCGAAACCCCGTCGACGCGTGGGAGTGGCTGAGCGGCCGGTGGTCAGAGCGCCTCGGCTTCGCACCGATGCCCGTCGACGCGGTCTTCCTCGGGACGGTCACCATGGCCGTGCGCGAGGCCATGACCTCGCCGCAGGTGAAGGCCCTGCTCGCGCGCACCGAGGGCACCGACGAGTGGGTCGCCCAAGGCGCGACCCGCGGCGGCATCACCAGCGGCAAATCACAGCTCGACGCCGACATCCACTACGTGTGGAACAGCGCCGCCGAGGTGGGCCGCCTCCTCGACGCCGTCGCTGGCAACGCCGACGCCGCCCGCGCCCGCAAGACCGAAATCGCCGCCGCCCTCGCGCGCACGGCCAAGCCCTGGTTCGGCGAGCTCACCGAGATGACCTTCGCGGGCGCCCTTCGCCGCATGGTCGACCTCATGGCCGTCGGTCGCGGCTCAGAGTACGAAGACGGCGCCTGGCCCGACCCCTCGTACCGTCAGCGCGTCTTCGACTTCGCCGCGTACATCGAAGAGCAGCTCGTCGACGCCGCGGGCGAGAGCGCCCTCGGGGGCCTCGACGACCTCGACGACCCCGCCAGCTTTCTCAGCCGATTTGTCGCGCGATACCCGAGCGCCGAGCAGCTCCGCCTCGCCCAATCTGACGCAGACTACTTCGTGCAGCGCATCTGCGCGCGGCCCGGCAAGCCCGTGAATTTCGTGCCCGCCATCGATGCCGACGTGCGCCGCTGGTACAAGTCAGACTCGCTCTGGCAGTCACACGACCCGCGCTACGACGCCGACCAGGTTCTCATCATCCCCGGGCCCGAGGCCGTGCAAGGCATCGACGCCGTCGATGAGCCCGTCGGGCAGCTCCTCGGGCGCTTCGTGCAGCACGGCATCGACCGCCTCGTGGCCGACGCGAGCCCCGTCAACGCGAGCCCCCGCGCCGTCGACGCGCCCGCCATGGAGGCCGCCGCGACGGCCCTCGGGATGCGCCTCGAAGCCCTGCCCGCGGGCTGGCTCGGCACCGTGCCCGTGGTCGACGCCGACCGCGCCCGCAGCGCGCCGCCGTCACCCGCGCGGTGGCGCGAGGCCCTCGACCCTGAGGTGCTCGCGCCCCTCGCCGACGCCACGGCGATGCTGCGCGACGGCGCCCTCACGCCGAACCCCCTCAGGCACCTCCTGCGGGTCGAACCCGGCGACCGCTGGACCCTCGAACGCGACGCCTCGGGCGCCCTCGCGCGGCTCGACGTCGAGCGCCTTGACGGTCACGGCGCGGCCTTCGCGCTGCACCGGAGCGCAACCCTCGGGCGCTGCGAGGTGACCCTCCGCCACGCCCTCCCGCAAGGGCGCGAGGGGCGCAGGGCCCGGGTCTCGCTGACCCTTGCGTTCGAGCGCGACCTCACCCGCGAGGGCCGCTACCCCCGCGAGGTGACCCCCGACCGTAGCGCGCGGCTCTCGGCCTTCTACCGCACCGCGATGGTGGGCGAGGCCGAGGCCGTGCGGGCCGGCGAGGCGCTCACCACCCGCTTCGTCGTCGACCGCGATTTCGTGCGCGAGTACGCCCTGGCCTCGAACGACACCTCGATCGCTTACGTGGGGGGCCGCGGGCGCGCCCACGCGATGCCCCTCAACGCGGCCTTCTCGGTCGCCTTCGAGGCGATCTTTCGCGCGACCTTCGTGCCCGGCGTCGCGTGGGACCCTTCGCGCCTCGTGCACCTCGAAAACAAGGTGCTCTGCGAGGGCCCGGTGCTGGTCGAGGGCGAGCACGTCGAGGTCACCGCGCGGCTCGTGGCCTGGGAGCCCGTGCGCGGCGGCGTGCGGCTCCGCGTGAGCGCGCAGCTCTGCACCGAGGGGGCCGCGCGGGCCCGGGTCGAGAGCACGTTCTTCGTGCAGGGCGCGGGCGATTTGTATCATTTTCGTCGCGAATCGGCCCGATTTGCGCTCCCTGCGCGAGACCCCGCGCGGGTCGATCTGCTCTGCGAGAAGCCTTGGTTTCACGGCGTCGACGGGGTCGCGATGCACGCCGAGGGGGCGCACCGGGTCGAGGCGAGCCTTGTGACCCGCACCGTCGAGGGGCGGCCCGTGGGCACCGTCGAGGCCGAGCTCTTCGACGAGGCCGGGCGCAAGGTGGCGACGCTCTTCGAGCAGCGCGAGGGGGTCGACGCGGCGGAGTGCGAGAGCGCGCGCTGGCTGCGGGCCTTCGCCGCCGAGGCCGAGGCCGCGGTGCCCGTGCCGGTGCCGTCGGCGCCGCACGTCGAGAGGCTCCTGGCGCCGTGGAGCCTCGTCGATTTCGCGCGGGCCTCGCTCGACGCGAACCCGCTCCATCGAGACGCCCACGCCGCCGCCTTGGCGGGCTTCGACCGCCCCATCGTTCACGGCCAATGGACGGCAGCGCGCGCCGTGGCCGCCGCGGTCTCGGGCTTCGCGGGCGCAGACGGCGAGCGGGTGCGCGCCATCGAGGTGAGCTTCACCGACAAGGTGATGCCCGGCGACGCGATGGAGTTCGTCGCGCGCCACACGGCGATGCGCGCGGGCGACCTCATCGTCGAGGTCGAGGCCCACGTGCGCGAGGGCGACGACACGCGGCTCGTGCTGCGCGGGCGGGTGCGGGTGGCGGCGCCGCGCACGGCGTACATCTTCCCCGGGCAGGGGGTTCAGACCACCGGCATGGGGATGGAGGGCTACGCCCGCTCGGCCGCCGCCCGCGCCGTGTGGGACGAGGCCGACGCCTTCTGCCGCGACAGCCTCGGGTTCTCGCTCCTCACGGTGGTGCGCGAGAACCCCGTCGAGATGCGCGTCGGGCTTGAGATCCACCGCCACGAGCAGGGCGTTCTGTTTCTCACGCAGTTCACCCAGGTCGCGATGGCGGTCTTGGCCATCGCCCAAGTGGCCGAGCTCCGCGAGCGCGGCGCCTTCTGCGAAGACGCGCTCTTCTGCGGTCACTCGGTGGGCGAGTACTCGGCCATCGGCGCGATCACCGACGCCCTCACGCTCTCGGCCGTGGTCGAGTGCGTCTACCAGCGCGGGCTCACGATGCAGACCTTCGTGCCCCGCGACGCCAACGGGCGCTCGCCGTACCGCATGGCCGTGGTGCGCCCCAACGTGGTGGGCATGGGCGAGGCCGAGCTCGTCTCGCTGGTCGCCGAAATCGCAAGTGAAACCAAGCTGTTGTGCGAGGTCGTGAACCTCAACATCCGCGGCCGGCAGTACTCGGTGGTGGGGCACGTCCCGGCCCTCGAAGCGCTGCGGGCGCGGCTGGTGGCGCGGGAGCCCCCCGGGGCGAAGCCGTCGTACCTTGAGGTGCCCGGCATCGACGTGCCCTTCCACTCGGTGGCGCTCCGCGACGGGGTGCCCGCGTTTCGCGAGAAGCTTGAGTCGTACATGCCCGCGGGGCTCGACGTGCGGCCGCTGGTGGGGCGGTACATCCCGAACCTCGTGGCGCAGCCCTTCGCGCTGACCCGGGCCTACCTCGACGACGTCATCGCCTGCACCGAGAGCGAAATCTTGTTGGGTCTCCGCGCCCAGTGGGACGCCGCGGGCGCCCCTCCCGCCGCCCTCGGCCGCGCCCTCTTCATCGAGGGCCTCGCGTACCAGTTCGCCTCGCCCGTACGGTGGATCGAGACCCAAGACATCGTCGTCTCGCGGGGCCCCTCGGGGGTCGCCCGGGTCATCGAAATCGGCCTGGGCTCGGCGCCCACGCAAGCCAACATGGTGCGCGCCACCCTGGGCCTCGACCCCTCGCGGCTCGACCCCCCCGTCGTGCAAAACGTAGAGGCCGAACGCAAGGCCGTGTTTCACCTCTACGACCCCGCGGCCGTCGACGCCTCGCCCGAGCCTCAGACGGCCCCGCAGCGCCCCGCCGAGAGTCCTGCGCAGGCCGCTCCGACACCCGCCCCGACACCCGCCGCGGCGCCCGCGAGCGCGGGGCCCATCGCCGACGTGCCCCTCGGGGTGCGTGACGGCGTGGTGACGCTCCTCGCGCTGAAGGCCCGGGTGCGCGCCGACGAGGTGCGCGCCGACGAGAGCATCGAGCAGCTCACCGGTGGCAATTCGTCGAAGCGAAACCAGGTCATGGCCGACCTCGGGGCTGAGTTCGCGATGGGCTCCATCGACGGCGCGCAGGAGCTGCCGCTCGGCGCCCTCATCGACGCCGTGAGCCGGGCCACCGCGGGGCGCTACAAGACCCAAGGGCCGTACCTCAAGGCCCAGGTGGCGGCGGCGCTCAAGCCCTTCGGGCTCTCGACCCGCGACGTGCTCGGGGCGCTGAGCGCGAAGGGGCTCCCCGAGGGGTTGAGCTTGCGCTTCCTCAACCGCGCGGCGATGTGGCTTCGTGCGGGGGAGTCGACCCGCGCCGGGGCCCTCGCGCCCCTCGCGTTGCCCAAGGTCGGCGACCGCGGCGCGGCCCTCGGGTGGGTCGACGCGGCCCTCGCGCACTACGCGAAAGAAGAGGGCTTCTCGCTCGCGACGGCGTCGTCTACGGGCGGCGCGACGGTCGACGCGGCGGCGCTCGAGAAGCTCCTCGGGCGCTACTTCGGGGTGGGCGGCGCCTTCCTTGAGAGCCTACGCTTCGCCGAGGCCGCGCTCGGCCGAGACGTGTGGAGCGAGCTCGAAATCAAGGCCCCCGCGAGCGCCGAAGAGGCCGAGCGCCTCGGGCGCTACGACGCCGAACACGGCGCCGACTACGAGAAGGCCATTCGCCCCGCGTTCGCGAGCGAACAGGCCGTGGTGTTCAGCGGCGCCTGGGCCTGGGCGCGGCGCGACGCCTTCTCGCTGGCCCACGCCCTCGCGCGCGGCGAGGTCGACCCGCAGACGCTCCGAGAGACCGCCGCCCGCATCACCCGCGGGGCCGACGAGGCCACGCTGCGCACGGTGCGCTGGCTCCTCGAACGCGCCCGCCGTCGCGGGCACGCCCGGGCGGAGTCGGTGTTCGCGACCCTCGCGGCAGAGATCGATCCGCGGGCGATCCCGCGGGCCGCGAGCGAGGCCGTGCCCCTCGCGCCCGAGGTCGAGGTGCGGGCCGACGGGCGGCTCCGAGACTACGAGCGCCCCCGCGGCGCCGCGAACGCCGAGGCGGTGGCCGAAGAGCTCATCGCCGGGCGCCACGGCCGCCTCCGGAGCCACGGCTTCAGCGACCTCGACGGCGACGCGGTGGCCGCGGCCTTCGACAGCTCGCTCTCGGCGCTCGCCCGCGGCGCGCTGAGCTTCGCGGGCCGCACGGCCCTCATCACCGGCGCGAGCGACCGCTCGATCGCCATCGAGCTGGTGAAGCTCCTCTTGACCGGCGGCGCGCGGGTGGTGCTCACCACCTCGCAGTTCACGCCCGAGCGCGTTCGCTTCTACCGCAGGCTGTTTCAGCGCTACGGCGCGCGGGGCGCCGAGCTCGCGCTCGTGCCCTTCAACCAGGGCTCGCGGCAAGACATCAAGCGACTCGTGACCTGGCTCGTCTCGACCGAGAAGACTGTCGTCGGAGGCACCGCCCGCACCGTCAAGGAGCCGTGGCTGGTTGACCTCCTGGTGCCCTTCGGCGCCATCGGCGAAGAGGCCACCCTCGCTGAGATTTCAGACCGCTCGATGGCCTCGCTGCGGGTGCTGCTCTATGGCGTCGAGGCCCTGGTGAGCGAGTGCGCCCAGGCCTTCGCGCGGCTGCATGTGCGCGAGACCCGCACGCATGTGATTTTGCCGTTGTCGCCGAACCACGGGCAGTTCGGCAACGACGGGCTCTACGGCGAGACCAAGGCCGCGCTCGAAGCGATGCTCAACCGCTGGGGCAGCGAGCAGAGCGCCTGGGGGCGTCACAGCTCGCTCATCGGCGCGCGCATCGGCTGGGTGCGCGGCACCGGGCTCATGAACGTCAACAACGCCATCGCGCCGGGCCTCGAAGCGAGCGCCGGGGTGCGCACCTTCTCGGCGGCCGAGATGGGGCTCTTGCTCGGGGCCTGCTGCACCGACGCCGTGCGGGCCCTCGCGGCGCGCTCGCCCTTGGTGGCCGACCTCACCGGCGGCATGGACCGCGTGCGCGACCTCGCGGGCGTGGCCCGCCGACTGCGAGGCGAGCTGACCGCGAGGATGGCCCGCGCGAAGCGGCTCTCGGGGCTCCGAGAGGAAGAAGCCAAGGCCCTCGGCACGGCCCGCGCCCCGAAGCGGAGGGTCACCCCGGCGCCGCGGTTTCGTTCGTACTTCGCCTTCCCGAAGCTGCCCTCGTCGGCGCGCCGCGACGCGCTCTCGTCGCTGCGCAACCTCGACCTCTCGAAGGTCGCGGTGATCGTGGGCCTCGGCGAGGTGGGCCCGTGGGGCGGCTCGCGCACGCGCTGGTCGATCGAGTCGACGGGCGAGCTCAGCCTTGAGGCCTGCGTCGAGCTCGCCTGGCTCACGGGCCGCATTCGCTTCGAGCGCAGCCGCCAGCACGTCGGCTGGGTCGACGCGGCGAGCGGCGAGTCGCTCAAGGCCGTCGACATCAAGGCCCGCTACGAAGAGGCCATCATGGGCGACAGCGGCATCCGCTTCGTCGACCCCAAGATGCAGCACGGCTTCGACCCGCGAAAGCTCACGGTCTGGGCCGATGTGACGCTCGAACAAGACTTCGTCTTCCCGGTGCCGGGGCGCGCCGAGGGAGAGGCCTTTGTGAGCGCCGCGGGCGAGGGGGCTCGGCTGATCTTTGACCCCGCCCGCGACGGGTGGTTCGTGCTCCGCAAGAAGGGCACAAGCCTCAAGGTCGCCCGCGCCGCGCGGCTCAACCGCTACGTCGCCGGGCAGATCCCCGGCGGCTGGGACGCCACCCGCTACGGCATCCCCAAAGACCTCGCCGAGCAGGTCGACCGCACCACCCTCTTCAACCTCGTGGCCACCGTCGAGGCCTTCCTCTCGGCCGGCATGGAGCCCGAAGAGCTCTACAAGTACCTCCACCCGAGCGACGTCGGCAGCACCCAAGGCGCGGGCATCGGCGGCATGCAAAAGCTCCGTCGGCTGTACCTCGACCACCCGCTCGACCGCCCGCGGCAGGGCGACGCCTTGCAAGAGACGCTCATCAACGTCACCGCGGCGTGGGTCGTTCAGTCGCTGGTGGGGAGCTACGGCCCCATGGTGCACCCCGTGGGCGCCTGCGCCACCGCCGCGGTCTCGATCGAAGAGGCCTACGACAAGGTGCTCGGCGGCAAGGCCAGCTTCATCGTCGCGGGCGGCTTCGACGACTACGGCGAGGAGGGCGCCATCGGCTTCGCTGACATGGCCGCGACCTGCGACACCGACGACATGCTCGGGCGCGCCATCCCGCCGCGACAGATGAGTCGACCGAACGACCGCCGCCGACGCGGGTTCGTCGAGGCCCAAGGGGGCGGCACGGTGCTCGTCGCGCGGGCCGACCTCGCGGTCAAAATGGGGCTGCCCATCTACGCCGCGGTGGCCCTCGCGCGCTCGTACGGCGACGGCATTCATCGCAGCATCCCGGCGCCCGGCCCCGGGGTGATGGCGGTGGCCGCCGAGCACGCCCCTGAGGGCCACGAGGTCGCCGCCGCGCGCTGCGCGCTCTCGCACCGCGTGGCCCAATTCGAGCGCACCCGCGGTCAGCTCGACGCGCTGCGGGGGGCGCTCGGCGCCGACACCGTCGACGGGCTCATCGCCGCCGAGCGGGGCCGACACTTTCATCACTTCGCCGAGGGTGACCTGTCGGTCTCGCCCATGCGCCGCGCCCTCGCGGTCTTCGGCCTCGGGCCCGACGACGTCGCCGCCGCGTGGAAGCACGACACCTCGACCGACGCCAACGACCCCAATGAAAACCGCGTCTACGACCGCATCTTCTCTTGGCTCGGGCGCAGCCCCGGCAACCCCCTGGTGGTGGTCTCGCAGAAGGCCCTCACCGGGCACTCGAAGGGCGGCGCGGCGGCCTGGCAGGTGGCGGGCCTCTGCCAGGCGCTCGGGCAGTCGACCATCCCCGGCAACCCGAACCTCGATGACCCCGACCCGGTCATGCGAAGCTACGAGACCGTGGCCTTCACCGACACGCCCATCGCCCTCGAAGAGGGCAGCTTCGAGGCCGGGATCGTGACCTCGCTGGGCTTCGGGCACGTCGGCGGCATCGTGTGCCTCGTGCACCCCGACCGTGTGCTCGCGGCGCTCGACCCGGCGAGCTTCGTCGCCTACCGCGGTCGCCGCGACGCGCGCGAGGCGGGGCGCGTGCGCGACGAGCTCGCGGTCTTCGAGTCGGCCCGGCCGATGGTGAAGATCCGCAACGAGAAGCACTTCCTCGTGCCCGACGACCCGCGCTACGCGGGGCTCGAACCCGAGCACGCGGTGCTGCTCGACGCGGCCTCGCGGCGCCTCGTACGCAACGGCCCCATCGTGGCCGGTGGGGTCGCCGACAGGCTCCCCGCCGAAGACGCCCCGGTCGCCTCTCCCCCCGACTTCTGAGCGCCGTGAGCATCCTCGGAATCGGCAACGACCTGGTCGACTGCGCCCGCTTCGAAGCGCTGCTCTCGGAGCCGGGCACCCATTTCGCGTCGCGCACCTTCACCCCCGCCGAGCGCCACCTCGCGCGGGCCCGAGCGGGGCGCGAGGTCGAGCACCTCGCCGCGCGCTTCGCCGCCAAAGAGGCCACCCTCAAGGCCCTCTCGCAGGCCCTCGCGCCGCGTCGCTTGCCGACCGCCCTCGCCGACCTGACCGAGATCGAGGTGCTCTCTGACGAAGACCACCGCCCCAGCCTGGTGCTCTCGGGCGCCGTGCTCTCGCTGGCCCGCGCGGCGTCGGTCGCACGCTTGCATGTCTCGCTCTCGCACGAGCACGGTTACGCCGCGGCCTTTGTGGTGGCCGAAGGCTGAGAAAAGAGTCACCCGATGAGCCTCATTCACCGCCCCTTCCGTCGTGTCGCGATCGTCAACCGAGGCGAGGCCGCGGTGCGATTCTTGAGAGCCGCCCGCGCGTGGTCGAAGCGCCGACGCGAGCCCCTCGAAGTGGTCGCCCTCTTCACGACGCCCGACCGCGACGCGCTCTTTGTGCGCGAGGCCGACGCCGCCATCGACCTCGGCGAGCCCCTCGTCGCGGGCGCCAACGGCGCGATGCGCAGCGCCTACCTCGACGTCGCGCGGGTGGTGTCGCTGCTCGTCGCGGCGGGCTGCGACGCCGTCTGGCCGGGGTGGGGCTTTGTCAGCGAGCGGCCCGATTTCGCCGACGCGTGCTTCGAGGCCGGGCTCGTCTTCATCGGGCCCTCGGGGGCGTCGATGCGCCTCCTCGGTGACAAGATCGGCGGCAAGAAAGTGGCCGAAGACCACGGCGTGCCGGTGACCCCGTGGAGCCACGGCGCGGTCGCCGACGCCGACGCGGCCCTCGCCCACGCGCGCCGCATCGGGTACCCGGTGCTGCTCAAGGCCGCGGCCGGCGGCGGGGGTCGCGGCATCCGCCTCGTTCGCGGCGACGACGAGCTCGCGCCGGCCTTCACGTCGGCCGCGAACGAGGCGCGCTCGGCCTTCGGCGACCCGACGCTCCTCGTCGAGAGCTTCGCCCCCGAGGCCCGGCACATCGAGGTGCAGGTCATCGCCGACCGGGCGGGGCGCGTTCACGCGGTCGGCACCCGCGATTGCAGCATGCAGCGCCGCCATCAGAAGGTGCTCGAAGAGGCCCCCGCGCCGAACCTCGGGCCCCTCGAAGAGGCCCTCAAGACCGCGGCGATCCGGGTGGCCGAGGCGAGCCAGTACGTCAACGCGGGCACCGCAGAGTTTCTCGTCTTGCCAGACCTCTCGGGCTTCTACTTCCTTGAGATGAACACGCGGCTTCAGGTCGAGCACCCCGTGACCGAGTGCGTCACCGGGCTCGACATGGTGGGCCTCCAGATCGACGTCGCGCGGGGCGAGGCGCTGCCCGAGACCTTGCCGCCCACCCGGGGCCATAGCATCGAGGCGCGGCTCAACGCCGAAGACCCCGACGAGGGCTTCCGACCCAGCGCCGGGCGCTTGATCCGCTTCGAGCTGGCCACCGGGCCGGGGGTCCGCATCGACTCGGGCTTTGTCGCCGGAGACGTCGTGCCGAGCGAGTTCGACTCGATGCTCGCCAAGGTCATCGCCACCGGCGCGACCCGCGAAGACGCCCTCGCGCGGCTCGAAGAGTCTCTCGCGCGCAGCACCGTCGCCATCGAGGGCGGGGCCTCGAACCGCAGCCTCTTGCTCGAACTCGTCGCCCACCCGGCCTTCTGCGAGACCCAGGTCACCACCCGCTGGCTCGACCAGCACCTCGCCGCCCGCGAGGCGCCGCTCAGCCGTCGAAACCTTGACGGCGCTCTCGTCGCCGCTGCCATCGGCGAGCACCAGCGCGCCCGCGCCGACGAGGTCGCGGCGTTGATGAAGCACGCCCACCGCGGCCTGCCGCCGACGGTGCCCCAGCCCGAGCCGCGCACCTTTCGCTTCGCCGTGGGCGACGCCTCGGTCTCGCTCGAAGTGCAGGCCATCGCGGCCGATCGGTACCGCGTGCGCTGCGGCGAAAATCAGTGCGACGTTCACTGGCAGAACACCGGCGTGGCCACCGCGGTGTTGACCCTCCACGGGCAGCGGCTGCCCATCGTGCAGGTGGTGACGCCGACGGCGCTCCTCGTCGAGTGTGACGCCGTGGCGCACCGCTTCGCGCGGGCGAGCGACGGGCGCGTGGTGGCGCCGGTGCCCGCGGCGGTGACGGCGGTCCATGTCAAAGAGGGCGAGCTCGTGCGCGAGGGCGATCGGCTCCTCACCCTTGAGGTGATGAAGATGGAGCTCGCCGTCCACGCGCCGCTTGAGGGCCGGGTGGGGCGCATGATGGTCGAGGCCTCGTCGCGGGTCACCGCGGGGCAGTGCCTCGTGGTGCTCGAAGGCGTCGGCGGCGTCGGCGAGACCGCGCGCCGCACAGAGGTGTCACCGCTGCGCGACGAGCCCCCGCGGGGCAACCCCGAGGCCGCCGTGCGCCTCGGCGCGATGCTCGGGTACGACCTCCCGACCCGCGCGGTCGAGGGCGCGGTGCGGCAGCTCCGGAGCGGCGCCCAGGCCTTCGACGTCGCCGAGCTTATGGCCCTGCTCGACGCGTTCATCTCGCACGAGCGGCTCTTCGAGAGCGCGCGAGGCCCCGACGGCGTGGCCCCGGTCGATCACCTCGCGCGGGCGCTTCGACCGGGTCAGGTGCGCGCCGAGGGCCTGCCCGAGCCCTTCGTGGCGCGGCTGTACGAGGCCCTGCGGTGGCACAACGTGCGCACCGACGACGCCGACCCGCGCTTCGACGACGCGCTCCTGCGGGTGCTCCAGGCGCATCGTAACCTTGAGCTCCGTGACCGGGTGATGAACGCGGCGCTGCACGCGGCCCTCAAGCTCGGCGACACCGTCGACGACGCCGTGCGCCCCGCGCTCCGTCAGCGGCTTGAGCAGTACGCCGCGCTGGTGGCGCTGCGCGAGCGCGCGCTGAGCGAGGCCGCCTACGCGGCGATGTACTGGCTCTGCGATCGCCCGCGCCAGGCCGCAGAGGCCGCCACCCTGAGCCGCGTCGCCGACGACTCGTTTCAGCGACTCGTGAGCGCTGAGACCAACGCTCTTGAGCGCGAGGCCCTCACCCGCGAGCTCGACGCGCTGCCGCAGGGCACCTTGCGCTCGCTGGTCTCGGCGGTCTTGCTCCGTCACGACGCACACGCCTCGGCGGTGCTCCTCGGGCTCCTCGTGAGCCGCACCTACGGCGAGAGCCGACGCGTCGAGAGCGCCCGCGCGGTGGGCGCCTCGGGGGTCTTCGAGACCCGGCACGGTCGTGTGTTCGCGCTGCTGTCGACGGCCGAGACGTGGGTCGCCGAGGCCACCGCGGTGCTGCGCTACCTCGTCGACGTCGACGCGGTCGATGTCTTCCTCGCGGCCCCCGACGAGGCCTGGGTCGCGGCCCTCGACGCGGGCGATCACGCGAGCCTCGGGTCGCTCCCGGGCACCTTCCGGCGCGTCTCGCTCAACTGGGGCAACGTCACCCTCGGCCGCCTGAGCCGCAGCTTTCAGCGCAACGAAGACGGCGCCTTCGGCGAAGACGTCTTCCGCCGCGACCTGCATCCGGCGCGCATCGAGGGCACCGAGCTCGAGCGCTTCAGGGCCTTCGAGCTGCAACGCCTGCCCGCACCGGGCGAGGTGTTTCTCGCGCAAGCGCGGGGCAAGAACGACCCCACCGACGAGCGCCTGATTTGTGTCGTCGAGGTCGAGCGCATCGACCCCGTGCGCGACCCCGCCACGGGCCGCGTCTTCGCGGTGCCGGGCTTCGAGCGGGTGATCTTGACGGCGCTCTACGCCATGCGCGAGGCCCAGACGGTGCGCCTCCGCGAGCCGCGCCCGTTCTGGAACCGCCTCGTCGTCTTCGTGCGCCCGACGCTCTCGCTCACCCGCGACGAGATCCGCACGGTGACCCGCCGCCTCGCCCCCGCGGGCACGGGCCTGGGCCTCGAAAAGATTATCATCCGCGCGCGGCTCGCCGAGCCCTTCAACCCCGCCGGGAGGCCCACCCAGATCGAGTGGGGCAACCCCAACGGCACCGGCGCGACGCTCACCGTGGTCGAGCCGCACATGACCCCCCTCGCCGAGATCACCGCCGACGAGCGGCGCATCGTCGAGGCCCGACGGAAGGGATTGTTCTACCCGTACGAGCTGATCCGCGCGCTGGCCCGAGACGACCGCGCGGGGCTCTTTCCGCCGGGGCAATTCACCGAGCTCGACCTGGCCCCCGAGGGCGACGGCCTCGTGCCCGTGGTGCGCCCCTACGGGCAGAACAAGGCGCACATCGTGGTGGGGCTCATCACCAACCGCTTCGCGCCCTACGAAGAGGGCCTCACCCGGGTGCTGCTCCTCGGCGACCCCACCCGAGGCATGGGCTCCCTCGCCGAGCCCGAGTGCCGGCGCATCATCGCGGCGATCGAGCTGGCCGAGCGCGAGGGCTACGCCATCGAGTGGGTCGCGGTGTCGAGCGGCGCCCGCATCGCCATGGACAGCGGCACCGAGAACCTCGACTGGACCGCCGCGGTGCTCGCGCGCATCGTCAAGTTCACCCAACGCGGAGGCGTCATCAACGTCATCGTCGACGGCATCAACGTCGGCGCCCAAAGCTACTGGAACGCCGAGGCCACCATGCTCATGCACTGCCGCGGCGCCCTCATCATGACCCTCTCGGGCTCGATGCTGCTCACCGGCAAGCGCGCCCTCGAATACGCCGGCAGCGTCGCCGCCGAAGACAACCTCGGCATCGGCGGATACGAGCGCGTGATGGGCCCGAACGGCGAGGCCCAGTACTTCGCGATGGACCTCACCGCCGCGTACCGCGTGCTCTTTCGACACCTCGCGCTCACCCAGACCGCCCCCGGCGAGCGCCGCGTGCGCCGCATCGAGAGCCGCGACCCGGCGAGCCGCGACGTCACCCGAAGCCCCTACGGCCTCGACGCCGAAGGCTTCGCGACGGTCGGCGAGATCTTCAGCGAGGCCAGCAACCCCGGGCGAAAGCGGCCCTTCGGCATCAGGCCCGTCATGCGCGCCGTGCTCGACCAGGACGTCGAACCCCTTGAGCGGTGGAGCGACTGGCAAGGCGCCGAGAGCGCCGTCGTCTGGGAGGGCCGCCTCGGCGGCGACGCCGTGTGCTGCATCGGCATCGAGTCTCGCCCCATCCCTCGGCGCGGCGAAGCCCCCGCCGACGGCCCAGACCAGTGGACGAGCGGCACCCTCTTCCCCCTCTCGTCGCGCAAGGTCGCCCGGGCCATCGCGGCCGCGAGCGGCGTGCGCCCCGTGGTGGTGCTCGCCAACCTCTCGGGCTTCGACGGCTCGCCCGACTCGCTGCGCCGCCTCCAGCTCGAGAACGGCGCCGAAATCGGCCGCGCGGTGGTCAACTTCGACGGCCCGCTGATCTTCTGCGTCGTGTCGCGCTACCACGGCGGCGCCTACGTGGTGTTCTCGCGGGCGCTCAACCCCGCCGTGCAGGCCCTCGCCCTCGAAGGCAGCTTCGCGAGCGTCATCGGCGGCGGCCCCGCGGCCGCGGTGGTCTTCCCCGGGCTCGTGCGCAAGCGGGCCGACGGCGACCCCGAGGTGGTGGCCGCGCGCCGGGCCGTCGAGGGGGCGAGCGCGGCCGCGAGGGCCTCGGCCGTGTCTGCCTACGAGCGGGTGCTCCGCGAGGCGCAATCGAGGCACCAGGGCGCCGTGGCGCGCGAGTTCGACCAGGTCCACTCGGTCGAGCGGGCCTTCAAGGTCGGCAGCCTCGACGCGGTGATCGCCGCCGAGGCCCTCCGCGCCCAGCTCATCGCGCGCATCGCCAGAACCTGAGCCTGCGACCCCAAAATGGCAGCGACCCGCGTCGCCCGTTCAGGGCCGCGGGTCGCTCGCCGTACCGCACCGCGAAGCTCAGTGCCGCACGTACTCGAAATCGAGCGGGGTGCCCTTGATGCCCTGCTTCGGCGCGGCGATCCATTGGGCCATCTTGCCGGGCTCGTACACCGGTCGGGTCATGAGGCTCTTGACGTAGGCGCGGTCGGCGTCGGTGGGGAGCCAGCGGTCTCTCTGCGCGCTCCAGGCCTCCTCCGAGATGAGCGCCCCGTCGAGGTCGAAGCGCATCCCGGCGTAGATGCCGCCGGCGCGGTTGAAGCGCTTCGACGGGAGTTTCAGCTCGAAGTCGACCCCGGCCTCTTTGATGGTGCGATTCCACTTGTCGACGCCGCGCTGACAGTCGTAGACATATTCGTCGCGCAGGATTTCGTTCATCGCGGCCCTGAGGGGCACGTCTTCGTCGACGAGGCGCCCGTCTTTCATCACCGGCACGCGGTAGGTGCCCGTGAGCGCGACGTGGTCTTCTTGCTTCTCTTCCTTCGCGCGGCCCTTCAGCCCCGAGGCGAAGTACGACGCGGCGTTCGAAGAGATCTCGCCGCCGAAGAGGTCGAGCGACGAGCTGAACCAGAAGTTCAGGTACTTCTGCACCGTGTCGAGGTCGACGCCGCCCTGGGCCCGCACGTCGCCGTTCGGGTCGAGCCGCGCGAGCTCGCACGAGCGCTGAACCACCCGCAGCACGCCCGTCTCGCCCACAAACATGTGGTGCGCCTCTTCGGTGAGCATGAAGCGCGTCGTGCGCGACAAGGGGTCAAAGGCGCTCTGCGAGAGCGCCAAGAGCTGATACTTGCCGTCACGGTCGGTGAAGAACGTGAACATGAAGAAGCTCAGCCAGTCTTGGCAGGGCTCGTTGAAGGTGCCGAGAATGCGGGGCTTGTCGGGGTCGCCCGAGCGGCGCTCGAGCATCGCGTCGGCCTCTTCACGCCCGTCGCGGCCGAAGTACGAGTGAAGGAGGTACACCATCGCCCAAAGGTGACGGCCCTCTTCGACGTTGACCTGGAAGAGGTTCCGAAGGTCGTAGAGCGAGGGGCAGGTGAGGCCGAGGAGCCGCTGCTGCTCGACCGACGCGGGCTCGGTGTCGCCCTGGGTCACGATCAAGCGCCGGAGCGTGTTGCGATGCTCGCCGGGCACCTGCTGCCAGGCCGGTTTGCCGAACTCATCGCCGAAGCCGATGGTGCGATCGGCCACCGGGTCGGCGAGAAAGATGCCCCAACGGTAGTCGGGCATTTTAACGTACCCGAAGTTGGCCCACCCCTCGTGGTCGACCGAGATGGCCGTGCGAAGATACACGTCGTCTTGCTGAAAACCCTCGGGGCCCATCTCCATCCACCAGTTGATGAAATTGGGCTGCCAGTCTTCGAGCGCGCGCTGCAACCGCCGATCAGACGACAGGTTGACGTTGTTCGGAATCTTCTCGTCAGTGACCACATTCGACATGTGAACCCTCAGCCTTTCAACACGAAACCCGACCCCACCGATCGCCCCGTCGCTCAGGTGCGGCGATAGTCGTACACCGCACGCTCGGGCTTGCCGTACATCGTCAGCGCGCCACGCTGACCCACCGCGTTGGGCCGCTGGAAGATCCAGTTCTGCCACGCCGAGAGCCGCCCGAAGATCTTCGTCTCCATCGTCTCGGGGCCCGCGAAGCGGAGGTTGGCCTCCATGCCCGTCATCGCGTCGGGCGAGAGGCTCGTGCGCTCTTCGATGGCCACCCGCACCTCATCGTCCCAATCGATCGGGTCGGGCGTGAAGGTCACGAGCCCGCGCTTGGCCGCGTCGCGCGCGTCGAGGGCCGCGGGCGCGTCACGCAGCGCCGTCACCAGGCTCGGGTCGTAGAGAAAGCGCGTCTCAAGCCGGGTGAGACCGTTGCTCATGGGGCAGGGGCCGAAGTTGGCGCTCGACAGCCCGACGGTCACCGCGCCGTCTTCGTCGTCGAGCATGAACACCCGGTCGCTCGCGAGCGCGACCTCGAAGAGCGAGCCCACAAAGCACGAGCCCTTCTCAACCAAGGTGAACAAGCTCTTGGCCGTCAGATCGAGGCGCTTGAGCACGCGCTTGCGGAGGAGCACCAGCTCGCGGGCGAGCCAGTCGGTCTCTGCGAGCTTCGCCAAGGCCTCGTCGTGGGCGCGCATCGCCGCCGGGTCGCCCTCGCTCCGAAACACCAACAACCCGAGCTCGGGCTGGTTGAAGCGAAGGTCGAGGAGGCAGTCATCGAGGCCCCGCCAGAAATCAACCGCCCACTGCGCCGTGCCCCCCGCGCGGAGCGCCTCGGCCGACGCCGGCGCCGCCCCCGACGGGCCCTTCAACACAAACTCGGCCACGCGCCGCTCGGCGTCGAGCGCCATCGAGACGAACGCGAAGCGCGAACCCGTCGGCCCCCGGGAGCCTTCGAGGGGCGGCAACACGAAGCCCGCGCCCTGCGCGTCGCGGGTCGAGCGGGCCACCATCTTCGCCGCGCGGGCCTTCACCGCGGCGTCAAACTTCGACCGCGACACCGACTCGTCGACGAGCCGCCACTCGACCGCGCGACGGCCCCGAACGCCCTCGGCCAGCGTCGAAAACACGTCGGCGAGGTCGCGCCGAACCTTGCGCTTGTCGGTCACCCGGGTCAGCCCCCCGGTGCCAGGCAACACCGCCAGGAGCGGCGCCTCGGGGAAGCTCACCGCCGTCGAGCCGTCGTCTTGCAACACGATCTCATCACACGCGAGGGCCAGCTCGTACCCGCCCCCCGAGGCCGTGCCGTTGACCGCGCAGAGCGTCGCGATGCCCGACTCGGCCGCGAGCTCTTCGAGGTACAGCCGCGTCTCGTTCGTGAACTTGCAGAAGTTCACCTTGAAGGCGTGGGTCGAGCTGCCCAACATGTAAATGTTCGCGCCCGAACAGAAGATCCGGTCTTTGGCGCTGGTCACCACCAGGGCCTTCACCGACGGGTGCTCGAAGCGGAGACGGTTGATCGCGTCGACCAGCTCGATGTCGACCCCGAGGTCGTACGAGTTCAGTTTCAACGGGTACCCCGGACGGAGCCCCAGGTCTTCTTGAACGTCCATCGAGAGCCGCGCCACCGCGCCGCCGCTCTCAGGCTCGATCTCAAGCCGCCAATGGCGGTACTGGGCCGGCGAGGTCTCAAAACGAATGGCTTCAGGGGTCGTCACACCCCAAGCCCCTAGCACCCTTCAGGACACGAAGTATAGTGCTTGAAGTCGCTTGTGAGGGTGAAGTATAGTGCAGTGGTGACGGTGGCAGACGAGGGCCGGTCGGTGTTGCGCGCGGGCTTGGGGCGCGCGGTGCGTTCGCGGCGCCTCGCGCGGGGGCTGACCCTGCGGGCCCTGGCGGCGGCTTCAGGGCTCAGCGAGCGCTTTCTGGTGCAGGTCGAGGGGGGCGAGGCCAACATCTCGGTGGCGCGGCTCGCGTCGCTGGCCGAGGCGCTCGAGTCGACGGGGTCGGCGCTCTTGCAAGAGGCCGAGCAGGGCCTCGGGCCGGGCGAGGTGGCGCACGGGGTGGTGGCGCTCCTCGGGCTGCGGGGGGCGGGCAAGAGCACCGTCGGGCAGCGGGCGGCGCGGCGCCTGGGGGTGCCCTTCGTCGAACTCGACGCGCGGGTCGAGCAGCGGGCGGGCATGCGCCTCGGCACGCTCTTCGAGGTGCACGGCACGGCCCATTACCGACGGCTCGAGCGCGAGGTCTTGGGTGACACGCTCGAAGAGTTTCCGCGCGCGGTGGTGGCCACCGGGGGCAGCATCGTGACCGACCCTGAGACCTGGGCGCTCCTCGCGGCGCGCACCACCACGGTGTGGCTGCAAGCGAGCGCAGACGATCACTGGGCCCGGGTGGTGGCCCAGGGCGACGCCCGCCCGATGGCCCACCGGGCCGACGCCCGACGCGAGCTGCAACAGCTCCTCAACGCCCGCGCGCCGCTCTACGCCCGCGCCCGGTGGTCGCTCGACACGAGCGCCTTGGGGCTCCGCGGCACCGTCGATGCACTGGTCGAGGCGCTGCGTCGCTGATAGAAGTCTGGCCCATGGCGAGCGACAGCACCGTGCCCTTGGCGATCTTCTCGGCCGACCTCGCCCTGTCGCGGCACGGCGGCGATCGCGAGGCCCTGCGGGCTGCGCTGCGCGAGGCCCTGGTGGCGCTCCCGCGGCAGATCGAGGGGCTCATGGGCGGGGGCGACGCGATCGATTTTGTGCTGCGCGCGGGGGCCCTCCGCGACGCCTTCTCGAACGTGGGGGCGGTGGCCGGGGTCGCCGCCGTCGGGGCCTTCGAGCTCGCCGCCCAGACCGGCGTCCGTGAGCACGCGGTGCGCGAGTGTCGCCGGGTCGAGGCCGCCTGGGTGGCCCTCGCGCCCCACCTCGAACGGCACCTCGCGCGGCTCGAATGAAGCTCCTCCTGGCCGAAGACGACCGCGCGTCGCGGCTCATCCTCGCGCGCACGCTTGAGCGGTGGGGCTACGAGGTGATCGCCGCCCACGACGGCGCCGAAGCCCTGAGCCTCGCCCGCGCCCACCAGCCCCCCATGGTGGTCTCAGACTGGGAGATGCCCGGCCTCGACGGCCCCGCCCTCTGCGCCGCCCTCCGCGCGCCGGGCGAGCCGTACCGGTACATCGTGCTGCTCACCGCCCACCGCGACGGCGCCCACCTCGTGGCGGGCCTCGACGCGGGGGCCGACGATTTTGTGGCCAAGCCCTTCGACCCCGCCGAGCTCCGCGCGCGTCTCAACGTCGGGCGGCGCATCCTGGGGCTCGAGAGCGCCCTCCGTCAGCAGGCCGAGGCCCTGCACCGCGCGGTCGAGGCGCTGTCGATCATCGCGGCCACCGACCCGCTGCTCAACATCGGCAACCGCCGCGCGTTCGAAGAGTACGTGGCGGGCCTCGACGACTCCGGCGGCCTCGGGCTCTTGCTCGTCGACGTCGACCATTTCAAGCAGGTCAACGACGCCCTCGGGCACCTCCTCGGCGACCGCGTGCTGGTGGCCGTGAGCGAGAGCATCACCCAAAGCCTCGCGGGGCGGGGGAGGGTCTTTCGCTACGGCGGCGAAGAGCTCGTGGCGGTGCTCCCGGGCCTCGACGGCGAGGCCCTCTGCGCCGAGGCCGAGAAGGTGCGCGCGCGGGTCGAGGCCGAGGTCAAGGTCAGCGAGACGGGGTACACCCGCGAGGTCACGGTGAGCGTGGGGGCCACCCCGAAGGCGCCCGGCGAGGCCCTCGACGTGGCGCTGCACCGCGCCGATGTGGCCCTCTACGCGGCCAAGAGCGCGGGGCGCAATCGGGTCGTGGCGGCGTGAGATTCCTTGAGGGTGCGAGGCGGCGTTGACCGCGGGGGGTCGAGGGTGGCAACACGATGGCCGCGTTCGGTCGAGGGTGCGTGCGTGGTGGCCTGAGAGGGGCATCCAGTCGCGCGTCGCCTTCGCTGCGATGGCTCCGAGTTCGACCCGAGGGGCGGCTGCATGGCGACCAAAGACATCTACGAGCTCAGCAGACTCAAGGTAAAGATCAAGCTCAACTCGGCGAGCAAGAAGAACAGCGTGCCGGGTCGCTTGATTCTCATCAAAGACAACGTCGCGGCCCCGCCGATCAACGTCACCGTCACCAAGCAGATGGTCGAGCACGACCACACCTTCGTGGCCGTCGAAGACGACAAAGAGTTCTACGAGCTGAAGTTCAAAGTAGAGTGCGACTCTGAGACCGTCGAAGACACGACACTTTACAAAGTATTCCCCGTCAACTGCGTCGTCACCGTCAACGACAAAGACGACGCGCCGCTCAACGACAAGCCCTTCAAGCTCGTCTTCTCTGACGGCTCGACGCAGACCCACGAGGCCACCAACGGCACCTGCGACTGCAAGCTGAAGCGCAAGGCCACCTTCGTCATCGAGGCCGGCAAGGGCATGGAGCTGCTCGACCCAGCGCCCGGCCTCGGCCGCAACCGCACGGTGAAGATGGCCCCGGCGCTCTACACGGCGAGCATCGTGAGCCCCGTCGAGGCGGCCGAGGTGAAGCAGTACGTCAACGTGACCAGCGCCAACACCGGCGACACCCTCGGGCACGATCACAAGGGCCGCAAGCTCAAGGTCAACCTCTTGGGGGTGCCCCTTCAGCAGGGCAAGACCATCGCGGCCCTGGTGAAGAACACCGACAAGTTCTTCATCAAGCTCACGCTCACAGACATCACCAAGCGCAACAAAGACCGCACCAACCTCGAAGGCGTCGAGAAGCTCAAGAAAGAAGACGGCCGCAAGACCATCACGGGTCAGGTCGCTGTCGGCGCCGACGGCAAGGCCTCATTCACGGTCAAGTTCGGCCCCACGGGTCTAGAGAAGGTCAAGCTCGAGGTCGGCACCACCGACGAGTGCCTCGACGCCAGCATCGAGTACAAGCTCTACCGCAAGATCTACATTCAAAAGATGCTCCCCGCGGGTGAGAACGTCGACCTCGCGACCGCGGTGGCGGCGCTCGAAGAGGTGGGCATCGAGGCCGAGGCCGAGGCCGACGTCACGCTCATCGCCGGCAACCTCCCGGTCGGTTCGGTGCAACCCGGCGGCCCCATGGGGCTCGGCGTCGACGCGGTGATCATCGGCGACCACAACATCGGCGGGGCGCTCAACGCCTTCGGCGATCTGCACAACCCGCACAGCTTGTACGTGATGTTCGCGCATTTTCAGTTCGACGCGGGCGACCAGCTCACCCACTCGGCCTCAGCCCAGATCGCGCAGGGTGACACCGTGCAGCTGGCAAGCGGCAACACCGTCGATGGCGTGGCGGTGCCCATCCGACGCGGCGGCCTCCATGTGCTGCCGCAGTCGCTCCACTCAGCCAACAAGGGCGCCACCGCGACCTGGTCGTCGAACGCCGCCCAAGGCGTTCACCAGGGCGCGTCGGGCAACGTGCCTGCGGCCAACATCCACATCGACTGGGGCAACGCGAACTACCGACGGTGGGTCTGCATCGAGCTGCCGCCCGCGGCCAAGGTGGTCACCGACGACGGCGAGACCGTGACCGTGCGGGTGACCGCCGAGCTCGCGGCAGGGCCCTACCTCGGGTGGTCGCCGAGCGCGAAATCGGGCACGGTGATCGCGCTCCACGCCAACAGCGCCCAGACCGCCCCGGCGATGAACATGACCGTCTCGCACGAGATCGGCCACGCCATCCGGCACCTCGTGAGCGCGCCCCCGGGCCTCAATTTCGTCATCGACCACGGGCGGCGCTACACCGGCCGCGGCCACTCGGGCGAGCACTGCGCCGAAGGCGTCTCGACGCCGCGGTACCTCTCGCAGACCAAGCTCGAAGGCGAACGGGGCGGCACCTGCACCATGTTCGGGAGCGACCAGGCCGGGCAGTCTGCGAGCTTCTGCACCCGCTGCAAGCCCTTCCTCCTCGCGATGGAGATCCAGGATTTTACATGAAACTCCCATCGCTCCGCTTCGCCGAGATCGGCCTTGAGGCGCGCACCGTCGGGCGCCCCCCGGCCCGCGTCAACGACGCCGTCTACGCGCTCCGCAAGCCCAGCGTGACGCTCTATGCGCCCGCCGAGGTCGACGTCACCCGGGCCAGCACCCTCACGGTGTCTGCAGTGGTGGCCTCTGACAAGCCGAACGGTTTTCAGCTCGACCAACACGCCGTGCTGTGGGTCACCCGCCCCGACACCCGCGACACCTGGGCCGTGCGGTGGACCCCGTACCGCCGCATCGACGACGCGCCCGAGAGCGACTTCTTTCCGACGCCGCGCGGGTTCTTCGAAGTGGGCCTCATGGTCACCGAGCTCCGCAAGCGCGTCGCCGCCTTCGGGTGGCGCCCGGGGCCCGTCGTTCTGCAATTGCTTTGCAATGAGAACGAGACCGAGACCGTGTCGGTGACCCTCACCGGCGGGGCCTTCCTCGATGATCCGAAGGTGGTCGCGTTTCTCAAGCAACAGAACCGCTTCCAAGACGAGACCGCGCTCGAGTACGCCCCGGCCGAGGCCGCGCTCCTGGGCGACACCGTCGAGGGCGAAGACCCCGGGCTCTTGCCCGTTCCCGCCGAAGAGGGTCTCGTCGCCGCGGTGACCCCCGTCGGCTTCGCGGGCCCCGAGGCGCGCCTGGTGCTCAGCCTCGCGTTCCGCGCCAGACTCTTGCCCGGCGAGCGCCGCCGCTTCGCCGCCGGTGACGCGCCCGACGCGAGCGGGCAGCTCCTCGCGGCGCGGGTGCCTGTCACCGTGGTCTTGTCGTCGCCCGAGCTGGTCGACCCTGAGGTCGTGCGGCTCAGCGTGCCCGTCTATCACATCGAAGAGCACACCGGCACCGAGCACGGGCTCGCGCGGCTGCGGCTCGACCTCGGGCGCTTCGAGGCCATGCCCAAGGGCGACGGGCGTTACTACATCAGGGTCAACCTCGGCGCGCTCCAGAGCGAGACCCTGACGGCCACCCTCGTGCCTGAAAACCTTCGACCGCTGC
Source organism: Myxococcales bacterium (assembly GCA_016792845.1). GTDB lineage: Bacteria > Myxococcota_A > Polyangia > Polyangiales > JAEUKH01. Next base: position 135,429 of record JAEUKH010000001.1, read on the forward strand.
GCGGGCGATGATGCCCTCACGGCGCTGCCCTCGGAGTCTGCGATGATTCGCGTCATTGAAGCCTCGCGCGAAGCCGTCGAGCGCCCCTTCCGCCGGTGGAAGGTCGAGACCCCCGCCGACGCGCTGGCCCTCCTGCGGATGCTCGTGGCCCGCGAGCCGCGGCTCGTCGACGGGCTCAGGAGGGCCCTCTCGGCCGTCGCGTGGTCGTACAAGGTCGGGCACGAGGCGCTCCTCGCGGCGGGCGCCGAAGCCCTCGCGCGGCAGGTGCTCTGGCTCATCGAGCCGCAGCGCAAGCTCATGACCCTGCGCGAGCCCATCGGGGGCGAGTCACCCGTCGACCACGACCCGAGCTGGAAGCCCATCGTCGAAGAAGAGGGCGACGGCGTCTCGATCACCTTCGAGCTCTACGAAAAAGACGACTCCAGCGCCTGGGAGTTTCGCTCTGAGCTCATCGACGAAGACCACACCGACGGCTTCTCGTTCGAGAGCGAGTTGATTGAAGAGTTCGAGCAAGAGCTCTTCGAAATCACCGCCGAGGTGATCGAAGACCACGGCCCCGACGAGGCCGAGATCGTGGTCTCTCTCGAAGACGAAGAGGTCGACGAATTCGAGTGGGCCACCGACATCACCGAGTCGTCGCCCGACGCGCCCTCACCGCCCAACACAGACCCCAACCCTGGCCAGCACCGGGCTGCCTGAGAGAGCCACGCCATGCCGATCGTTGACATCTATGAAGAGAGCCAGCTGAAGGTAAAATTCAAGCTCCTTCAGGCAAGCAAGAGCGGTACGGCCCAGGGCCGACTGACCATTCGGCTCGACGGTCAGCTCTTCGCCAACCACCCGATCTCGGTGAAGAAGCAGTGGGCCGAGCACCTCCAGAATCTCGTGAAGGTGCCCGACGACAAAGAGAACTACACCCTCGATTTCTCGGTCACCTGCGCCACCGAGACCGTCACCCACGGCACCACCTACCGGGTCTGGCCGAAGAACTCGGTCATCACCGTCAAGGGCCGCGACGACAGCAACTCGGCCGACACGCCCTTTACGCTGAAGTATTCAGACAACTCGACCCAAGATCACATGACCGACGGGGGCGGCACCTGTGATTGTCGACTGAAGAAGAAGCTCACCTTCACCATCGAGCCAGCCCGCGGATACGAGAAGCTCGACCCCCAACCCGGCGTCGGCCGCGCCCGCACCGCGAAGCTCGTCGCGACCACCTACACCGCGAAGATCGCCTCGCCCGATTTCACCCAAGAGACCAAGGTCTTCTTGAATGTGCCCAGCGCCAACGCCGGCGACACCCTCGGCCACGACGCCCAGGGCGACGAGATGGTCATCAACCTCGAAGGCGAGGCCGACGACGGCGGCGACATCGCGGCGCGGGTCAAGGCCGGCGACAAATATCACATCAAGATGACCCTCGATCAGCTCTCGAAGCGCACCGACGAGCGCATCGCGCTCCAGGGCGTCGCGGGCCTGACCACCACGCCGAACTACAAGACCCACACCGCCACGGTCGATGTGGCCGCCGACGGCAAGGCGCAGTTTCGGGTCAAGTTCGGGCCGAGCGGCAACGAGAAGTGTAAAATCGAGGTGGGCACCACCGCCGCGTGCGCCGACGCTTCATTAGAGTTCATCACCCGCCGCAAGATCGGCGTGCAGCAGTACATCTATGCAGGCGTCAACGCGATCTCGATCGCCGACACCCAGCGCGCCTTCGATGAGGTCGGCATCGACGTCGAGGCCGAGACCGACGGCAACATCGACCTCGACGCCTTGCCCGCGGGCTGCGTGCACCCGGGTAACACCTTCGGGCTCGCGTACAACCGCGTGCTCATCATCGGTGACCACAACATCCGCGACGTGCGCGAGCAGATCAACTACAACCACCCGTGGAGCACCTACACGGTCTACACGGCCATTCAGTTCGACGCCGGGCGGGCCCGCGACACCTACCGCCAGACGGCCACGCTGACCCAACGCAGCGGCGTCAACTTCCCCGGTACCGGGGCGACCCGCGGCACTTACTTTAAAGTCACCGACAGCGAGCGCGCCATCTTGCCGGTCTCGCTCTACCCTGGCATCGCGCCCGTGCGCGGCACCTGGACGGTCAAGACCAACGGCACCGCCACTCCGGTCAGCCTCACGGGTGACATCCCCGCTGACCATTTTCACATCAATTACGCCGACAGCGCGCATCGCAATCGGCTCTACGTGAAGGTGCCCGCCATCCCCGAGTCGGTGCTCGCGGCGGGCGGCACCGTCGAGGTCTCGGTGATCTCGCACTCGTACTTCGGGCCCTACCTCGGCTGGGCGCCCAGCGTGGGGCTCAAAAAGGTCTACGGCGTGGTGATCGGCCTCCACGCCGACGCAGGCCGGTCGCTCATCAGCGCCGCCGAGATGAACAAGACCATCGTGCACGAGGTCGGTCACGTGCTCGGGCAGGCCCCGCAGGCCGACATCGCGGGCCTCAGCCGCAAAAACGACCACGGGTACATCTACGACGGCCGCGGCCACTCGGGCACCCACTGCGCCTCGGGCGTCTCGGCCCTCACCATGAAGAGCGGCTGCGACTTCGGCCCCTTCTCGTATCTCGCCGCGACGTGCGTGATGTACGGCTCGGTGGCGCTCAGGCAGAAGGTCACCTTCTGCGCGCGCTGCAAGCCCTTTGTGATCGCCTACAAGGTACAGGCTTTCCCGCGATGATGTACGAGCCCCTCGACCCCGCTGAGTTCGGCTTCGGCGACCGCGCCAAGCCCGCCCTCGACAGCGACGACCTCGCCTCGCTCTCCGAAGCGCTGCACAGCGCCCGCCGCAGCGCCTTTCTCTTCTACGCCCCCGCCCGGGTCGACGTGGCGCAGCCCGCCCCCGCGCTGCCCGTCACCGTCTTGGTCGCCGGTGAGGCGCCCCTGGCCTTGCCCTTCGTGCGGTACGGCGCGCTCATCGTGACCCTCATCGACAGCCGCACCACCTTCGCCGCGCGCTGGTCACCCTGGCGCGAAGCCGAAGCGAACCCGAGCCCGCCCACGCCCGACGACAGCGGCGAGGTCACCCTCGCCGACGGCTCGGTGCTCAGCCTCGCGCCCGAGCCCGCGTTCGAGAGCACCCACGGCACCGCCGACCTCGTCGAGCGCATCGAGGCCCTGCCTTGGCGCCCGGGGCGCTGGCTCGTGCAGCTCGTGGTGGGCCCCTTCGCGTCGCCCAAGCTCACCGTCGAGCTCGACGCCGAAGCCTTCCGCGATGACCCCGCGGTCGAGGCCTTCCTCGCGAGCCGCGCCACGATCCCGAACGACCTGCCCGTGCAGAGCGACAACGTGCCTACCATGTGGCTCGACGCGCAGCGGGTGCCGCCCGCCCTCGCGGCCATCACGGCGCCGCGCGTGGGCGTCACGGCCATGCTCTCCGAGGTGGCCTTCGCCGCCCGCGACGAGGTGGTGGCCCTCGCCTTCGGCTTCACCCTGCCGCTCCTCACCCACGAGCTGCGGCAGTGGCCCGGGCAGCCGCAGAACCCCAATCTGCCCGTCGCCGTGGTGCCCCTCACCGTGGTCATCGTGGGCGAGGTGCTCGTCGACCCGATCTGCCTCCGCCTCGATGTGCCGGTGTTCTCGCGCATCGAGGGCGAAGACGGGGCCGCGGTCGGCCAGGCCGTGTACGCGGTCAACCTCAACGCCCTCGAGCACATGCCCGTCGCCGCGGGGCGCTACGTCTTGCGCGTCGTGGCCGGGGCCTTTCAGAGCGAGGCCCTCTCGCTCACCCTCGTGCCCGAGAACCTCCGCCCCGTCGCGCCGCCCTCAGCCGGCTGACACGCCCGACCGAAACCCAAGCGCACCCTCGACCGAGGCCGGGAGCCGCGGCAGCTTCGAGCGCGGGAGCATGTACGTCGAGAGGGCGAAGAGATCGCTGAAAACCTTGTGTTTCTCAGCGGTTGCGCGAAGGTACTCGTGCCCCGAGGTGCCCCCCGTGCCGACCCGCGTGCCGATCATGCGAGACACCATGAGGGCGTGGCGGTAGCGCCAGGTGGTGAAGCCCTCGTCGACGTCCATCAAAGCCTTCAAGAGCCGGTAGGGAAGGTGCAAGATGGGCTCGTCGCGGTAGAGGTTGATAAACAGCGCCGCGAGGAAGGCCCGGTGCGACAGCGTGCGCTCGCCCTTGTCGCGCAACGCCTCGTAGGCGTCGGCGTCGAAGAGGGCCTCAAAATGCGCGCGATTCTGCGCGAGCTGCGCCTCTTGCACGCCCCGGCCGATGGCGTCGAGCATCGGGTTCTCGGCGATGATCTCGGCCTCGCGGGTGAGGGTCGCGTCGAGCGCCGCGCGGTAGCTCTCTCGAAAGCCCCATCCGCCCTGCTCCAAGAACGGAATGCGCGCCAACCACGCGTCGACCCGCGCCCGAATCGACGGCGCAGCCTCGGCGGCCTCGGCCCGGGCCTTGTCTTCAGGGCTCAACCGGCTTGTGTAGTGCGCCCCGTGGATGGTCATCCGCGTTCGCGGGTCGAGCCCGAGCTTGTTCTCGATGCTGCGAAACTGGGCGCTCTGAAAGCCCGAGGCGGGCACCAAGAGGTCGCGAAAATCGAGAAAATCGAGCGCGGTCATGGTCTCGAGCACGTCGATCTGCGCGAGCATGAGCCGGGTGATGGCCACCACCCGCTCAAGGTGCCCCACAAAGCGCCCGAGCTCGCGCTCGGCCACCGCGGGCCCCGAGAAGCCGTCGAGCACCGCGTCGAGCTCGATCAACACCTGCTTGAACCAAAGCTCATACGCCTGATGAACGATGATGAAGAGGTACTCATCGCCCATCGGCGCGCCGACCTTGCCGCTCTCAGGCGATTGCAAGCTGAGCAGCGTCGGGAGCTTCAAATAATCAGCGTAGTAAACCGGGTCTCGCGCCATGGCGCGGCGACGCTACCACGAACGCGGCGCGATCAAGCGGCGCCGACGGTCGAAGCTCAAGGTCACATCGGGGGCGTCGAGGGCGAGGCGATCCCATTGTTGGCAGGTGACGGCCTTGTGCCGCTGATCGAGGGCCTCGCAGTAGTTTGAAAAGAGGCACCGCCGCACCGCCCGGGCCCGCCCTTGGCGGATCTTCTCCCACCAGTCGGGGTCGGCCAGGCTCTGCCGCGCCGCGCCGATGAGGTCGGCCTCGCCCCGCGCCAAGATGCCCTCGGCGTCGGCGAAGGTCGCGATGCCGCCCGCCGCCACCACCGGGGTCGCGACGCCGTGGGCCCTGAGGTGCGCGCGAATCATGGCTTGTTTCGCGATGTTACGAAGGTACGGGCCCCGAGCGTCGCTCACCACGCCGGGCATGCACTCGTAGCCGCTCTGGCCCGTGTAGGGGTAGGCCGCCTCGCCCTCGCGGGGTTGCGCCGCGTCTTCGAAGCGACCGCCGGTCGAGAGCGACAGAAAGTCGAGCCCCGCGCGGGCGAGGGCCAGGGCCAGGGTCGCAGCCTCGGCCGGGCGCGTGCCGCCTTCGACCACGTCGTCGCAGAGCATGCGGGCTCCGACGGTGAAGTCAGCGCCCACGGCGGCGCGCACGGCGTCGAGCACCGCGAGCGGGAGCCTGAGTCGGCCTTCGAGGGTCGCGCCCCAGCCGTCGCCGCGGGTGTTCAGCGCCGAGAGAAACGAGGCCATGGTGTACGCGTGGGCGTAGTGGAGCTCGACGCCGTCAAAGCCCGCCGCCTTGCAGCGCGCCGCAGCCTCGGCAAAGCGCGCCGGGAGCACCGACGGCAACGCGGCGATTTCGGGGTCATCGAGGTCGGTCACCCGCGACCGCGCGCCCATCGTGAGGGCCTCGTACTCTCGGTGGGTCAAGACATGCCGGAGCTTCTCATCGGGCAGATCGAGCAGGGTGGCCCTGAGCGCCGCGTCGGGCGCCAGAGGCATCCCGAGGGCCTCGCGGTGGGCCGTCGTGAGGGTCAGAAATTCCTCGAAGTAGCGCTTCGGTGAGGGGCGACGTCGGATCTTCAGAAAATCGATGAGCTGAATGAAGAGCCGGGTGCGCCCTCGGCTCACGGCGCCCACCGCGTCGACGAGGCGCTTGAGGCCGTCGAGGTAGCGCGGGTGTCCGGCGCGTAAGAGCGGCCCGCTGGCGACGTCGCGGATGCCGGTCGCTTCGACCACCACCACGGCGGGTCTGCCCTCGGCGAAGCGGCGGTACCAGTCGATCACCGCGGGGGTGACCTCGCCCTCGTCTGAGGCCCTCCAGGGCACCATCGCGGGCACCCACGCCCGTGACGAGAGGGTGAGTCCGCTCGGCAGGGTGAGGGGCGCAAAGAGCCGAGCCTGGGCCGCCTCGTCGGCGGTGGGCCAGCTGCGCTCGTCGGGAGGCCCGTGCTTGACGCGTTGCCCCGCCGGAGGTCGCCACATCGCGCGCTCAGCCAGGCGTGAGGGTGGGGCAGCCGAACAAGATCTGGACGCGCACCTGCGGGTCGGTGCGCACGGCGTCGCAAATGGGCCCGTGAAGGATGATGTTTCGCATCCCTTCGGAGTAGTCCCACCCGTTCTGATGGTTGACGTCGCGGGGCACGGTGCGGGCGGCCATGCCGGTGGTCTCGACGCTGACGTTGACGCGGGTCGGGTCGACGCGGCTCGGGTCTGCGTTCACCTCGAATTCGCAGGTGATGGCGCGCCCGCGGATGTCATCGAGCGCGCGGGCGAGGTCTTGCTCGAAGGTGCCCGCGCCGAGCGAGTAGTGGCAGCTGCGGGTGTTGCGACAGTCGGGCGTGCGCGACGACCCGCCCTGAAACGCGAGGTCAGAGAGAAAGACGTCGGTGGCCTCGGGCGTGCCTGCGACGAAGGTGCGCACCGAGGGGGTGAGCATCCGCGCGAGGGCCACTTGCACGCTCACCGCGGCTTGCATCGCCTGGTCGTGGCGCTGAAGGCACGCGAGGTCGGGCGGCAGGAGGTTGCACGGCGGCAGGAGGGGCTGCCCGGTGCACTCGTTGGTGGGCTGCCCGTCGGTGATGAGAATGATGTTACGGCTGCCGTCTTGGGTGAAAGACTGAAAGTATTGTTTCGACCCGTCGATCGCGCAGGCCATGGGGGTGTTGCCGCTGGGTGAGGCGCCGAGGGCCGAGAGCAGGGCCGTTCGGTTGGTCGACAGGGCCGCGATGGGCACCGCGGGGGTGGTGTACCCCGAGGCCATGTCGCTCGCCCCGCGGGTCGGCGGAAAGAAGGTCAGCCCCACCCGGGTGAAGTTGTCGAGGCGCCCGAGGAGCGTGCGGAGCCCCCCGGTCGCGGCCGCCCATTTGCTCATGCCGTTGCCGGCCGATTCAGACATCGAGCCTGAGCGGTCGAGCACGATGAGAATGTTGGCCGGGCGGCGCTGCGCATCGGCGGTGGTGGTCGCGCAGGCCGAATCGGGCGTCAGCGTCACATTGCCCGTGTCACGCAGCGGAATGGCATCGCGCAGCGCCCCGGTCTCGGAGATCGGCGCGCCGAAGCCGTCGCGGGCGCCAGCGTCCATCGGCGAAGAGGTGCTGAACACGGGCTCGTTGCTCGCGCACCCGAGCGTCGCCGAGGCCCCCAACAATGCCCAAGAGATCAGTGTTTGACCCAACTTCACGGCCCAATGCTCCTTTGAAGCCACTCTCCGACCCACATCTGTAGCCGACCTGCGCCAGACTCGGCAAAAGCATACAGGGTTCTTCGCCTTGCGGCGTGACCCTCGGCGTCGCGTCATATCGCGGGGTACGGCGCTCGAACCGCACCCGAGCGCGGGTCGATGGCGGGCGGGCGCCTGGTGCTACCTCACCCGCTGCGAGGTGCACGGCCCTCGCGCCCCGCTCGCGCTCGGGCTGATGTTTACCCGTGGAATAACCTTGGCGTGTGGGCCTGAGAGCCGATCGGCGCACGGCGTGACCTCACCCGTTGTGGGCGGATGGCCCCGCGTCTGGCGTGACCTCACCCCCTGAGGGATGCCCGGCCCTCGCGCCCCCCTCTCCCTGTCAGGCTGAGGTTTACCCGCGGATTTTAGTTGACACGCTGGCATGAGAGGGCCTCGCGCACCTGTCGTGACCTCACCCCCTGAGGGGCACACGGCCCTCGCGCCCCCTCTCCCTGTCAGGAGAGGGGCGAAACACGACAGATGC
>JAEUKH010000002.1 GCA_016792845.1 Myxococcales bacterium
GGGTGCGAGGCTCGTGCGTCCCCCAGGGGGTGAGGTCACGACAGGCACAGCACCATGCGCCCCAGCGGGTGGGGTCACGCCAGGCGCCGATCGGCTCTCATGCCCGCAAACACAAGGAAATTCCGCGGGTAAACCACAGCCCTGTCAGGAGAGGGGCAATTATAGACAAACTCAAGATAAAATCAAACAATATGACTTTTTACTTGGTAGACCATTGCCGTAATAATGAAGAATCACCTTGTGATTGTCATGTTTTGCCCCTCTCCTGACAGGGAGAGGGGGGCGCGAGGATGATGCGCCCCACAGGGGGGTGAGGTCACGCCAAACCCGGGGCCATCCGCCCACAACGGGTGAGGTCACGCCGGGCGCCCTCACAGGCCCGCGTGTCAACGGAATTCCGCGGGTAAACCTCAGCCAGCGCGGCCGCGCACGCCCTCAGCCGCCGGGCGCGGGCGGGCCCTTGTCTTTGCTGAACATGCGCCGGGCGACCATGGCGAGCACGAGGAGCGCCGCCGCGGCGAGCAAGAGCACCGGGCCCGAGAAGCGGTCTTGCGGCTCGGGCGGAGGCGCCGCATCACCGGTCGCCTCTTCGAGCTGGCTGCGTCGCTGCGGTCGGCCCGCCGAGCCGCCCCCGGTGCCTGACCCCCCGGGGCCGTCGACGGCGCTCCCGAGGGCCGACATCTCACCCGAAGCCTGCGCGGCGCGCTCTTGGGCCGAGGCGCCGAACGCGCGCCACGCCGCGACGCCCACGAGCGCCACCACGATCAACACGATCACGTACTCGACCGTGCTGAGACCCCGCGTGTCGCGCAAAAATCGCTGCCGCCCGTTCACCGTGCGCCAACACTATCAATCTTCGTGAGCGTCGGCAGCGGGCGAATCAAGCGCACCATCGCGATTGTCACCCACCACATCGGCCGCGACCGCCCCCGCGTCGTCGTCAACACACTGCAAATCCGGAACGCTCCAGTACGCGCACCCCGCCAGGTCTGTGCGCAGCACCCAGCTCCCCGCCGCGCCCACCCCGCAAGCGCGCCGACAGACGCCCTGCGAGTCGGGGCTCCCTCCGAGGCGAACGCACCCGCACGAGGGGCGATCGTAGCCGCAGCAGCGCCCCGGCGGGGTGCCCGTCGTGCCCGTGTCGCCCGTGACCCCAAACCGGTCGGTCGAAGGGCCGTCGAGGGCCGCCTGGCCCGCGTCAAACTGGCTCCGGGCGATGCAGCGCAGGCCCACGCAGACCTCACCCGCGCCGCAGAGCCGTTGACACCCCGCCGTGGGGTCGCCGAGGTCGCCCGCGTTCGCGTCGCGACCGAGGCCCGCCGTTGGGGGGGCGCTGCACCCGAGCGCGAGCGAGAGGGGCACAACGACCCACCGCGCGCGGCGTCGAACAAATTGTGCAAGCCCGTGCAACAGGGTGCGTTTGGGCGACCGACTTCGGGAGCTCATGGTCTAGGGTTCGGGGTCTCAGAGGGCGTCGCGCGGTTGAGCATGAGTCACATTCTGTTGGTCGAGGATGATCCCTGCGTGGCCGAAGTGCTACGGCTTTTTCTTCGTGCTCTGGGGCATTCTGTCACGCTGTACGGGTCTTTCGAGGCGGGGCGGGCAGCCCTGGGCGGTGAGGCTCCGGCGTTGGTGATCTCGGATGATCGCTTGGGTGACGGGCGCGGGGTGACGTTGGTGGGCGAGGCGCGTCGGGTGTGGCCGGGGGTTCCGTGCATTTTGCTGACGGCGGGTCTGGCGAGCGAGGTCGGGTCGCTCCCCGAGGGGGTGCTCTTGCGGCACAAGCCTTGGGATGTCGCCGACTGCGAGGCCACCGTCGGTCGGCTCCTCCGCGGCGGCTGAGGGCGCACCGAGGCCGAAGTTGTTGTAAAGCCCCCGGCGATGACAACGCGGTGGTCTTGGGTGTGGGCGGTGGCGGTCGCGATGGGGTGCAAGCCCGCGCCGGAGGCGCCTCCCCAGCATGTGGTGACGGTCTCGGCGGGGCCCGATTTCACCGTGATCGGTGCGAGCTTTGTGAACGCCGCGCAGGTCGCCTGGCGCGAGGGGCCGTGCTTCGCCGTCTCGCTCCGGGGCGTCGACGCCCTGCCGAGCGACGACGGCGGGCGGGTCGAGGCCTGGGTGGTGGCGGGCCCCGTGCTCGGTCACGCCGACCGAGGCGCCGACGGGGTCTACCGGGCCACGGTGCGGGCGCGGCTCCCCGAGGGCACGCGCCTCGCGGCCGAAATCGCAGGCGGAGGGGCGGTCGCGCGGCATCGATGGCGCACCCCCGCGACGGTGCCGACGGCGGTGACCCGGCGCGCTCCGGGTGAGGGCTTCGTGCTCCGCCCGTCTGCGGGGCTCGCGCTGGCCTGGTCGGGAGGCACGAGCTCTCACGTCGCGGTGAGCGTGACGGTGGCGCGCCCTTCGGTGGGCTCTGCCCCGGAGCCCACCTGGGAGGTGACCTGCGTGGTGCCCCGGGCGCCGGGCCAGTTTACCATTCCCGCGGGGGCTTTCGCGCGCTTTCGGCAGTGGCCCGCGATGGTGCCCGAGGCCGTCACCGTGGCCGTGGTGGCGTGTGACCGCGCCCAAGAGGGGGCCTACGCCCTCGACGCGATGCCCGTGGCGCGGCCCGAAGACCTCGTGCGCGGCGCGCTTCAGCCCTGAGGGGCCCTGCTCAGCGCACCTCGACCGAGCCCGAGACCTCGACCGAGACCTGAACGCTGATGTTGACGCTCGCCACCGCCTGCGCCGTGGCCGCCGCGGCCGCCGTGGCGCAGAGCCCCGCTTGAACGCCGACGGTGCGCGCGGCGCTCGGCAGCTCGCCCATCGCGCGCCCGAGGGCGACTCCCGACCGGGCCACCCGCTCGGCCCGCTGACGCAGCTGAACGATGGTCGCCACGCCGCCGCCGAGGGCCGCCCGCAGCCGCGCCACCCGCGGCGCGAGGTCGTCAGAGACCGAACCCTGAACGGCGAGGTCGACCCGACCCGGCGTGCACTGGGCGTGGGCGTCGAGCCGCGCATCACAGGCCGCGCGGCAATCGGCGTTGACCGAGGGAGGCACCACCCGTCCGGTGCATCGCGGCGCCTCGAAGGCCACCGAGCAGCCCCCGCGGCACTCGCCGCCGCACGCGCCCGAGACCTCGGCCACGCAGCGCCCCTGGCACTGCCCCTCGCAGCGGCCGCCGACGCTGTTGCCCACGCAGCTGCCTTCGCAAATGCCATTGCAGGCCCCGCTCACCTCGACGGCGCAGCGGCCCGAGCACTGGGCGCTGCACTGCCCGCGGAGCTCGCCCCCCTGGCACGCGAGCTCGGCCTGACCCGGAGTGAACGTGGCGTCGCACTCGGCGGCGCAGCGGGCGTACGCGTCGACACGAACCTCACACGCGGGCGGCACGAGGCTCACCCCGAGCTGGAGGCTCCCTGCGGTGCGGAGCGCGGCGAGCTCGGCCTGGAGCTGCGCGTTGACCCGCTGGCACACCGCACGGGTGGCCTCGGGGCCGTCGCCGCCGCCGAGGGCCGACGGGGGCATCGCGAGGGCCTGGCCGGTCTCGCGGCACGCGTCGAGGAGGCCACGCTGAAGCGCTTGGGCGGCCACCGCAAACTCAGCGGCGGTGTTGACGAACACTTCGACCTTCTGGGCGGCCTGGCTCGCCCCGAGATCGCCGCGGCACGCGCCCGAGATCTGCCCTGCGCCGCCGCCCCCGGCGAAGCCGTGGCAGCCCACCAACGTCACCGCAACGAGACCCACAATTCGATTCTGCACCCGCTCTCTGCCTTTCAGCCGCGCCGAAGACCCAACGGGTTTGCGCCCCCGACGGGCTCCCCCGACGCCTGCTGAGGCGCAGTCAACACCGGGCGCTCGACAGCTCGCAAGGCCATTCTGCGGGCCTACCGCCACAGGGCCGCGACGCCGCCGACGCGATTGCCGTGGCTTCGCGCGGGGCCTCAAGGGTAGAGTCGCTCTGAGACTTCGCGTAGGAGGTTCATGGTGTCGACACAAGATCAAATGGGGCGGCGTGCCGCGCTGACGGTCCTCGGGGCTGCGGGCGCGGTGTCAGTGTGTGGCATTCAAGGCTGCGGCGACGATGGGAGCGGCAGCGCCTTGCCGACCGCGGCGACCGACGTCGGGGCGGTGAGCGATTTTACCGCGCCGGTGTTCAAGCTTTTGAACACGAACTTGATCGTAGGCCGCGACAACATGGGCTTTTTCGCGCTCTCGGCGATCTGCCCCCACGAGCAGTGTGTGGTGCGCTTTCGCAACCCCGCGAGCGACGGCAGCTCGACCGACGGGTCGACGTCGTGTCCGTGTCACGCGTCGCGGTTTACGGCCGAGGGGGCTGTGGTGTCGGGGCCGTCTCCGGGCCCGCTCCGCCCGCTTGGGGTGCGCATCACCAACGGTCGGGTGTTCGTCGACCCGTCGATCACGGGCGTGACGACCGCCACCCGCACCATGGCCTGAGCGTTTCGGGCCAAGACGGCGCAGCGCCCGACCCTCTCTCGCGAGGGCGGGCGCTCGGTTTTTGGGGCCCGACGGGGGTGGCTAGGCTGCGTCCGCCAATGTGGAGGCGTCGGCGGAGGGGGCGAAGTGCCCAATCCGACGAGGTTGCGCCGCGCCTCAACCCCTGCGTGACCTCAGCCCAGTGGGGCGCACGGCCCGGCGGCTGGCGTGACCTCACCCCCTGGGGGATGCCCGGCCCTCGCGCCCCCTCTCCCTGTCAGGAGAGGGGCAATTGTGCACAAACTCAAGGGATGATCAACAGTAACACTGTTAATCTATCAAACCATGATCGCACAGATGAATGATAGGTTAGTGTCTGTGGTGCTTTGCCCCTCTCCTGGCAGGGCTGAGGTTTACCCGCGGATTTTAGTTGACACGCTGGCATGAGAGGGCCTCGCGCACCTGTCGTGACCTCACCCCCTGAGGGGCACACGGCCCTCGCGCCCCCTCTCCCTGTCAGGAGAGGGGCGAAACACGACAGATGC
>JAEUKH010000027.1 GCA_016792845.1 Myxococcales bacterium
TCCCGTCGCCCTGCGGCAGGGCCCCGTCGCCCCGCTGCGTTGCCGAGTCTCGACGGGCCAACAGCCCGTCTTCGCCTCAGCGCCTTGCAGGACTCGTGTCCCTTTGCATGGCTCGGTCCGGATACTTGATCGCGTCTCTAGTTCGTGACCCGCGCGCTGATGCGCACCGGGCGCGACGCGAGCTCGTGCGCGAGGCTGGCGCGGCGCGGGTCGGTGACGGGCGAGATGTGCCACTCGCGCATGCGTTCGAGCGCGGCGTTTTCGAAGGCGAGCTCGGTTTGGGTGCGCACGTCGCAGCCCGCGCCGTCGGCGAGCTCTTCGGGCACCGTGGCGCAGCGCCCGAGGGCCGCGTTGGTGAGCCCGTAGGCGGTCTCGACGTTGCCCAGGGCCTCTTCTGCGCGGGCCTGGCAGAGGCTCACCGCGCCGTCTTGTTGGACCCTGCCCGGGGCCCTGTGCGCGGTGTCGACCACGAGCCGCGGCATGCCGTGGTCGAGGTAGCGCCGCAGGAGCACCCGGGTCACCACGACGTCGGTGGGGTGCTGCGCGAGCTTGGCTTCGAGGGCGCCGAGGCTCATGCGCTCGGCCTCGCGGGCGGCGTCGAGCACGGGGCGAACGCGCACCCAACGACCGCCGGCCCACGCCACCGCGACGAGCCCGAGCACCATGAGTTGCGTGCGTAGTTCCATCAGAGGGTCGTTGAGTATGGTAGCAAAAACCTATGACCGGCGACGACATCAAGTCACTCCGAAAGGAGCTCGGGCTCACCCAGCGGCAGATGGCCGAGGCCCTGAAGCTCGACGTCGCCGAGGTGCGCAACTGGGAGACCGGCGAGACCTTCGCGACCCGGGCCCACTGCCTCGCGATGGAGAAGCTCCGTCAGAGCCCTCCCCCGAAGCCCGCCCGCGGCGCCAGCACCCCCGGCGCGGTGATGGCCGACCCTGGGTTTTGGGCCCTGATGCGCAAGCTCGTGGCGCACCCGAAGCTCAGGGCCGAGTGCGCCAAGCTCGCCGAGGGCTACGACGACGTGACGGGCTGAGCGAAGGCGCAGTTGACAGCCGCGCGCCCTCTAGGGTTAGGTCACTGACCATGGCAGGGATGGGCATCGATGACATTGCGAGGCTGCTCCACGAGCGGGGCCTGAGCCCGCGCGCGGTCGATGCGCGCACCCTGCGTTGTGCGTTGAGCACGGCGGCGGGCGAGATCAGGCTGGTGGTGCGCCACGCGGGCACCTGGGTCTACCTCGGGGTGCTGCCCTTTCTCGAACCGGGCAGCGCCGCGCCGTGGGGTGCGGGCAACTATCCCCCGCGCTTTTTGGGCCGCATCCTCGCGGTGAATCACAACCTGGTGTTGGTGAAGTTCGCCATCGACGACGACGGCGACCTCTGCCTCCGGGCCGAGCTGCCCACCGAGTCGTTGCAGAAGAGCGAGCTCGAGACCGCGGTGCAGCTCCTGGTGACGACCACCGAGCAGTATCGCCTGCCGATTCGTGACGCCCTCATCGACGCGGGGCGGTCGAGCGCGCGCCCGTCGGTGCTGCCCGAGGCGCCGAGCGGTGACGCAGACGCGGCGCCCGAAGCGGCCGCGGAGGTTGCGCAGGTGACCGAGGCTGAGGCCATCGAGACGCGGCCCGCCGAGGCGGTGGTCGATCAGTCTGCGAGCGCCTGACGCCCCGCTCTGCCAAGAGGTGGACCGAACGGCAGGGCGCGTCGTATCGAAGGGCGAGAGCACGGCATGAGTTACCTCGTCCTCGCGCGCAAATGGCGCCCCAAGACCTTTTCAGACCTGGTCGGGCAAGAGCATGTCGCGCAAACCCTGCGGAATGCGATCGCCCACGACCGCGTGGCCCAGGCCTTTCTGTTCACCGGCGCCCGCGGTGTCGGCAAGACCACCATCGCGCGCATCATGGCCAAGGCCCTCAACTGTCTCGGGCGTGAGAGCGCCTCGGCCGAGCCGTGCCTCAAGTGCGCGGCCTGCGTCGAGATCGCCGAGGGGCGCGACCCCGACGTGTACGAGATCGACGGCGCGTCGAACAACGGCGTCGAAGACATGCGGCGGCTGCAAGAGTCGCTGCCGTATCGCCCGGCCCGCGATCGCTACAAGGTCATCATCATCGACGAGTGCCACATGGTCTCGAACAGCGGGTGGAACGCGCTGCTCAAGACCCTCGAAGAGCCTTACCCGCATGTGAAGTTCATCTTCGCGACCACCGAGGCGCACAAGCTCCTCGCGACGATCCTCTCGCGGGTGCAGCGGTACGACTTTCGGCTCATTCCGACGCAGAAGATTCGCGACCGACTCGCTTACATTCTTCGCGAAGAGGGCCTCGGGTACGAAGACCCCGCGGTGGCGTTGATCTCGCGCGAGGCCGCGGGCTCGATGCGCGACGCCCTCTCGCTCCTCGACCAGGTGATCGCCGGGGTCGAGCGCGACATCACCACGGCGTCGACCGCGCGGCTCCTCGGCGTGGCCGACCGCAAGGTGCTCTACGAGCTCACCCGCGCGATGCTCAAGGGCGACGCCGCAGCGGCGCTGAGGCTCATCGACGTCATCACCCGCGAAGGCTACGACCTCCCCAACGTCGCCAAGGGGTTGCTCAACGTGCTGCGCGACCTCGTGGTGGCGCGGGTCGTCGCAGACCCGAGCGATCTGCTCGACGTGGCCGACGAAGAGCAGGCCGAAGTCTCTGAAATCGCAAAACAATCTGACGTCGTTGACCTTGAGCGGCTCTTCGTCGCGTGGGCGCGGGTGACCGAAGACGTGGCCCGGGCCCGCGAGCCTCGGTGGGTGATCGAGATGGCCGCCGTGCGCCTCGCCCACCGCCCGGCCTTGGTGCCCGTCGACGAGCTCCTCGGCAAGATGCACGAGCTCGAACGACGCCTCTCAGGAGACGCCTCGCGACCTCGCGGCGGCGGCAGCGGCGGTGGCGGCGGCGGCGGCGGTGGGGGCGGGCCCCGGCCGAGCGCGCCGACAGCGGCGAGCGGGCCGACGTCGACGGGGCCTGTGGGGCCGCGCTCGCTCAGCACCTCGGTGACGGCCAACCTGCCGGCATCTCAGCGATTTACGCCGCCGACGGCGAGCATCGCGGGCAACGTCGCGGTGGCGCCGGTGGTGGCCGCGCCTGCGCCCGCGCCGGTGCTCCAGCCGGTGGTGCAGAGGGCGCCTGACGAGCGCTCGTGGCTCGACCGCGCCCGCGCCTCGGCGCCCGAGTTCAAGCAAGAGAAGAAGGCCGCGGCGGCGCCCGTCGCGAGCCCCCAGGCGGCCGAGAAGCGCAGCGAGGGCCCCCGCATCGACGCCTCGCGGGCCGCCGAGTTTCTCGCGGTGTGGCGCGAGGTCGTCGCAGGCATCGACGGCAACCTCGTGCCGGTGCTCAAGAGCGCCGTGGCGATCGAGGTGACGGCCCAGAAGATCAGCCTCGCCATCGACGCGGGCTCAGCCTTTCTGCGGCGAAAGCTTGAGACCCCAGAGACCCTCAGCGTGGTGCGCGAGGCCGCGACGCGGGTCTTCGGCGCGCCCCCCAAGGTCGAAGTCTTGCCGGGCTCGCTCGCCGAAGACGCCCTCTCGATCATGCGGGCCGACGAGCTCACCAAAATCGCCGCGCGCCAGAAGCGCGAAGACGAAGCGCGCAGCCACCCCCTCGTTCAGATGGTGTGCAGCGCGCTCGGCGGCGAGGTCGCCAAGGTTCGCCTCGAAGACGAACCCGGCTGAGTTTTTGACACTCTGTCAAATCTTACGGCGACGACGCGCGCACAGCGCCGCGAGGCCCACGAGGGCCCAAGGCGAGGCCGTCGCGGCGCGCTGAGGGCCGCCCACCCTGCACCCGCAGCCGCCGTCGTTGGTGCCCGGCGTCACCGTCGGCGAGGCGTCGGAAACGTCGGCAGATGCCGAGGCGTCTCCCGAGGGAGGCATCGCGTCGGGGGCGCTCGTGGCGTCTCCTTGGGTGGTGGCGTCGACGGCGGCCGTCGCGTCGCCCGAGGTCGCGCTGTCGACGGCCGTGGTGACGTCGCGCGGCAGGGCCGCATCGGCGCTGACCGAGCCATCGCTTGACCCGCTGTCAACATTCACCGCGCCGGTGTCACTCACCGCGCCAGTGTCGTTCGCGGCGCCGGTGTCACTCACCGCGCTAGTGTCGTTCGCGATGCCGGTGTCACTCCTGGTGCCAGTGTCGTTCGCGGTGCCGGTGTCGTTCGCGGTGCCGGTGTCACTCACCGCGCCGAGGTCGTTCGATGCGCCCGCGTCTCCCGAAGCGCCGCTGTCGACCTCGACGATCGGAACATCAAGCCGCGGCACATCGGGGATGGGCCTGAGGTCGCTGCTCCCCGCGTCGCTGGGGCCCGCGTCGGGCGCTTGGGCCCCGGCATCGACAGAGGCGCTCGCCGTCGTGCAGGGCGTGCTCGTGCAGCGGTCTGAGAAGGCGCCGTACTGATCGTAGATTCGGATGCAGAAGTACTGACCGGTGCCCGACGGCAGGCCCGTCACCGCGCGGTTCGAGCTGCCCCACGGGAGCATCGCCACGAGGGTGCCCGAGTTCGGTGTAAAGCGCGCCAAGGTGCTGCGGTGGAGCTCGAAGCGGTCGAAGTCAGAGGGCCGCGGCGAGGGCCCCGACCAGTACACGTACAGCTCTGAGCTCGTGTTCGGCGGGTTGGGGTAACAGCTGATGCTCGACGGGGCCGGAGGCGCGTCGTTGGTGACCGCGAGGGGCCCGATGTTGTTCTGCCCGGCGTTGAGGTTGTAGGGCCCGAAGCTCG
Source organism: Myxococcales bacterium (assembly GCA_016792845.1). Classification (GTDB taxonomy): domain Bacteria; phylum Myxococcota_A; class Polyangia; order Polyangiales; genus JAEUKH01. The sequence continues at coordinate 4,746 of JAEUKH010000027.1, forward strand.
CCGTGCGCGGGGTCGTGTCGGCCCAACTGAGCTCGACCGTGTACGGGTTGCTCGCCCCCGCCGCGCGGGCCGTGTAGAGCCGCGGAACGTCGACAAAGAAGCTCGCGCCCGGCCCGGCGGTGCCCGAGGTCGGCCCCTCTAGCCCCGTGGCGCTGCTCAGCCGCGCTTGAAAGCCGCTCCGCGCGAAGACCCCGACCCGCGCCGCGAGGCGACCGCTGAAGTTGAACACCCCTTGCGACGACGAGGCGACGCTCAGCTGCACCCGCATCGTCGCGTCGGTGGTCTGCGCCGACGCGCTCGCCGCCGCCAACGAGCACACACCCCAAAGCCACACCGCCACGCGCTTCGTCTTCATCGTAGCCCGCTCATACCACAGCCCCTCGCGCATTGAAGCGCCGGGCCCGCAGCGTCGCGGTACAACCCCGGGCTGTGAATCGATTGGTACAAACGCTCGCCCTCGGCCTCGCGCTGTCTCGCTGCGCCGCCCGCCCCGCGGCGACGCCCTCCGCGCCCGCGACCCACGCCGAGGCGCACCGCGACGCCCTCGCGGAGGTGCCCCTTTCGGCCCTCTCGCTCGCCCCTGAGGCCGTCGACGCGGTGCTCGCGCCGCTCCGTGTCGACGAGGGCGTGCCCGCGGTCGAGGTCGCCTTTGTCAGCGCCGGACGGGTGGCCTTCGTGGGCTCGGGGCACCGTCGCGAGGGGCAGCCCGCGCCCGACGCTGACACGGTCTTCGCCATCGGTTCGGTGACCAAGGTGCTGACCGCGACGCTCCTCGCGACCCTGCTCGAAGCGCATCAGCTCACCCTCGACACAGACCTGCAGTCGCTGGTCGAGGGCACGATGCGGGTGCCTCACGAGCGCGGCGTGATCACCCTGCGACACCTCGTCACACACCGCGCGGGCTTGCCTCGGATGCCCCCTGGCTTCGCGCCCGCCGCGGCCGACGACCCCTACGCCGACTTCGACGTCGCGGCGCTCGCCCGGAGCCTCGCGGCCACCGCCCCCGAGCACAGCCCCGGCGCGCGCTTCGAGTACAGCAATTTTGGCTTCGGGCTACTCGGTCACGCCCTCGGTCGCTTTGTGGGTTTGGGCTACCGCGACGCCTTGCGCGAGCGGGTGCTCGCGCCCCTCGCGATGACGAACACCCACGTCGACATTTCGCCCGCCCTCGCGGCGGTGCGAGCCGACGACCACGACCCCGACGGCAGGGTGGTGCGGCCCTGGCGCTTCGACGCCCTCGCGGGTGCGGGCGCGGCGCAATCGACGGCCCGCGACCTCGCGCGCTGGATCGACCTCTCGATGAACCCCAGGGGTCCCCTCGCCGGGGCCCTCCGGCGCAGCCAGGAGCCCCTCGCCGACGCCGACCTCGGCCTCGGCGGGCACGTCGCGATGGCGTGGTTCGACCTCCCGTCTGAGCGCTGCCTCTTTCACAACGGGCAGACCGGCGGCGCGGCGAGCTTCATCGCCTTTGACCGTGAGACCCAGCGCGGGGTGGTGCTCCTCGCCAACCAGTCGAGCCCGCGCGTCACCCCGGTGGGGCTGAACCTCTTGCGGCTCCTCCGCGGTGAGGCGCCGCGCAGCCTCACTCAGGGCCCGCCGCGCCCCGCGGTGCCCCTCGACGCCGCGGCTCAGGCGCGGCTCGCGGGCGTGTACCGCCTGAGCCCCGAGATGACCCTCACGGTGCGCTTCGACGGGCCCCGCTGCGAGGTCGAGGCCACGGGCCAGCGGGCGCTCCGCTGCGACCCCCTCGGGCCGGCCGAGCTGTGGGTGCGCGCGGTGGGCGCCACGGTCACCTTCGCGCTCCCGGCGGCGGGGCCGGCGTCAGGTTTGACACTCCGTCAAAACGGCCGCGAGCACCCCGCGCCGCGGGCGCCCTGAGGCACCGCGCGCGGGCGGCTCACGGGGCCTCTGCGCGGGCCTCTTCGCGCTGCGGGGCCCAGATCCTGAGCGAGTGCACCTTGCGCGGCGAGGCGTCGATGATCTCGAAGCGGTGGCCCTCGCTGAGGGTGACCACGTCGCCTTGTTTGGGCAGCCGCCCGGCGGCTTCGATGCAGAGCCCGGCCACGGTGCTGACGGTGTCGGGCTCGGGGAGGTCCAGCGGGGTGGCGCGGTTCAGCTCGCGGATGGGCGTCGCCCCGGCGACGACGTAGCTGCCGTCGCGCTCGGCCTCGAAGCGCATCGCGGTGGGGTCGCTCTCGCTGTTGATGTCGCCCACGATCTCTTCGAGCAGGTCTTCCATCGTGACGAGGCCGAGGAGGCCGCCCAGCTCATCGACCACCATCACCAAGGGGCTGCGCTCGCTCTGCATTTGCCGCAAGAGCGTCGCCGCGAGCACGTTCTGCGGCACGAAGCGCACGGGCCTGAGGTGCGAGTCGACCGACACGGCCCCGCGCAGCGCATCGACGAGCAATTCTTTCAGCGCCACGTACCCGACGATGTTCTCTGCGTTGCCCTCGTACACGGGCACCCGCGCGAAGCGGCGCGGCCCGAGGAGGCTCACGATTTCGCTCACCGACGCGCTGCGCGCGATGGCCACCATGGCCTCTCGGGGCACCATCACATCAGACACCGTGAGCTCGCGAAACTCGATGGCGCGGGCCGCGATCTCGCTCGCCCCGGCGTCGATGGAGCCCACCCGACCGGCCTCTTCGACCAGCTCTTGAAGCTCCTCGGGCGAGAGCCGCGCCTCGCTGAAGCTGGTCTTGTCGCCGAAGAGCCGCAGCACCGCGTTCGACGCGTGGGTGAAGAACCACACCAGCGGCTTCACCACCGTGGCCATGCGTCGCAGCATAGGCCCGAGCAACGTCGCGAGGCGCTCGGCGTGGCGCAGCGCGAGCGACTTCGGCACCAGCTCGCCGACGACGATCTCAAGAAACGACACCAGCACGATCACCGACACCAGGGCGACCCGATGCGCCGCGTGCCCGAGGGCCGGCAGCTTCGCGCTCAGCCACGTCGCGAAATGCTCGGCGAGGCTGTCGCCGCCGAAGGCCGCCGCCGTGGTGCCCACCACCGTGATGCCGATCTGCACCGTGGCCAGGAAGCGCTCGGGCTGGGAGCGCAGCCACAGCACCGCCCCGGCCCCCGCGACGCCCTCTTCGACCAGCTCGTCGAGGCGCGTCTTTCGCAGCGACAAGACCGCGATCTCGGCCGCCGCGAAGACGCCGTTGAAGATCAGGAGCACCAAGACGATGAGCAGTTCAGTGAGCACGACGTTCTTTCAGGGTTGCGGCCCGCGCGCCTCAGGCCAGGCGCCCACCAGCGTTCGAAGCCGCGCTTCGGATTGCCGCGCTTCGCGTCGGAGATCAAGCACCCTGAGTCGACTGTCGCGCACCGCGTCGCGGGCCTCAAGGAGCGCCTGGAGGCTCACCCGCCCCTCAAGCCACGCCCGCTCGGCCGCGCCGACGAGCCCCTCGTGCCGCGCCGCGACGCTGAGATAGCCGACCCACGCGGCGCGCCGCGCGGTCATCACCTCGAAGGCCGCGCGCACCGCACGCTCGGTCTGGGCGCGGGCGAACTCGTACGCCGCGCGCGCCGAGAGGGCCCGGCTCATCGCCGCACGCGCCGCCGCGCGACCGTCGTTCGCCAGCGGCAGCGGGAGGCTCACCCCGACCTGCCAGTCGACCTGGCGCTCGCCCTGGGCGCCGTAGCCTTGCCCCACATAAACGTTGGCCGAGAGGGTGGGCCCGGGCATCACCTCGCGCCGCGCCACATCGACCTGCACTCCGGCGGCCCGCGCACGCGCGGCGAGGGCCTCTAGCTCGGGTCGATCGAGGGCGCGACGCAAGAGCCGATCAAGGTCGCCGAGCCCCTCGGACGCCCCGTCGTCGGGGGTCTCGGGCGCGCTGGCCTCGCCTCGAAATCGGGCCGCGTCGTCGCCGAGGAGCGCGTCAAACGCGGCGCGGGTCGAGACCAGGTCGCTCTCGGCGTCGGCCCGCGCGACCCGGAGATCGGCGAGGTACAGCGCGGCCCGGTCGGTCTCGTAGCGCGACCCCAATCCCGCCGCGGCCCGGGCCTCGATGCGCTGAACGAGCCCCGCGGCGTCGACCTCAGACTGACGCAGCAGCGCCGCCCGCGCGGTCGCCGCATCGAGCGCGTAGAAGCGCGTCGCCGCCTCGCCCCGGAGCCCCTGACGCAGCCCCCGCAGCGCCGCCTCGCTGGCCCGCGCCTCGCCCTCGGCCACCCGCCGCCGAAGGCCCGGCAACCCCGCCGCCTCGATCAGCTGCGAGACCCCGAATTGGGCCACCCCGACCTGCGGGTCGAAGGTCGTGTACCCGAACGAGCGCATGTAGCTCGCGCTGAGTTGGGGGTTGCTCCACAGCGACGAGGCCGCGATGTCGGCGCGGCGGGCGCTGAGCTCAGCCTCGGCCTCGCGGAGCGCCGGAGCCCCCGCCCCGAGGGTCGCGAGCACCGCGTCGAGGGTGAATGTTGACGGTGTGTCAACAACTGTTTGACACAGTGTCAACGCTGGCCAGAGTGAGAGCCCTGCGGTGAGGGTGAGGGCGAGGGTGTTACGCATGGGGGGCCTAAGGGGGCGCGTGGGCCCGAGAGGGTTGGCAAGAGCAGGAGCACCGCGGGCGTGGCCGCGACGAGGCCCGACAAGATGGCGATGGCGAAGGGGCGTTGGGTCTCGCTCCCCATGGCCTGAGCGGTCGCCGCGGGCACGAGCCCGAGGAGCGCGAGCGAGGTGGTGAGCAGCACGGGCTTGAATGCCACCGCGGCGCCCTTCTCGACGGGGTCTGGCTCACCCTGGGCGGCGGCCTCGTCGATGCGCGCGCAGAGGAGCACCCCCGCGAGCACCACCTGGCCGAGCAGGGCGATGCAGCCGACGGCGCTCGACACCGAGAAGTTCTGCCCCGCGAGGCGCAGCCCGACCACGGCGCCGACCAGCGCGAAGGGCAGCATCGCGACGATCTTCAGGGTCGGGGCCCAGCGCCTGAAGTGGGCGTAGAGCAGCGCCACGATCACCGCCAGCGCGATCGGGAAGGCCACCCCGAGGCGCCTGAGGGCGCGGGCCTGGTTCTGAAATTCGCCCCCCCAGGTGAGGTAGAGACCGTCGGCGAGGGGCACCTCGGCGGCCGCGCGTTGGGCGTCGGCCACGGTGCTCCCGAGGTCGCGACCGCGCACGTTGAACTTGATGGCGACGAAGCGCGCGAAGTCTTCGCGCCAGATGGCGCTGCGGCCGTAGGCGACCTCGATGCGGGCCACGTCGCCGAGGGTGCTCCGGGTCTCGCCGTCGCCCACCACGAGGCGCCTGAGGGCCTCGGGGTTGTGCCTGAACGACTCGGGCAAGCGCAGCGTCACCTCGAAGCGCCGCTCGCCCTCCCAGACCTCGGTCGCGCTGGCCCCGCCGAGGGCGATGTCGATCACCCGCTGCACCGACTCGACCGAGAGGCCGCGCCGAGCGAGGGCCACGCGGTCGAGGGTGATCTGCACCTGCGGGGCCTCGCCCGACATGTAGATCGAGAGGTCTGACACCCCCGCGACGCGCACGAGCCGACGTCTGAGCGCCTCGGCGGTCTGGCCCATGGCCGCGAGGTCTTCGCCGCGGACCTTCACCACCACCTGGCCGATGATGCCCGAGATGGTCTCGTACACCCGGTCGGTGATCGGCTGAGAGAAGTTGTACTGGACCCCCGCGACCTCGGCGAGCCGCCGACGAAAGTGCGCCTCTAGCTGCGCGCGGGTCACGCCGCGGCGCCACCCCGAGGCGGGCCTGAGCTTGACGAAGAACTCGGCGTTGTTGGGCCCCTCAGCCTGCGTCGCGGCCTCGGGGCGCCCCACGTGCGAGAGCACATCGACCACCTCGGGCGCGGTGAGAAAGATCTCTCGCATCCGCGAGGTCTGAGCCCGCGTCTCATCGAGCGAGATCGTCGCCGGGAAGGTGGCCGTCACGTACAAGCCGCCCTCGTTGAGCTCGGGCAAGAACTCGCTCCCGATGCCGCGGGCCGCGCCGCACCCGAGGAGCCAGAGCGCCAGCGCCGACAGCATCACCCCGCGCCGACGCCGACGGGCCGCCCCCAGGGCGCAGAGGTAGCCGCGCCGCAGCCACCCGATCACCGCCGGCTCGCGGTGCGCGTCTCGGGCCCGAAGGAGCCATGCCTCAAGCGCCGGCACCACCAGCACGCCCGAGACGAGCGCCCCGGTCAGCGCGAAGGCGTAGGTGTACGCCATCGGCGCGAAGATGCGCCCCTCGACCCGCTCGAGCGCGAAGATCGGCCCGAGCGCCACGAACAAGATCAGCATCGAGAAGCCCACGGGCTTCAAGACCTTTGACACAGCGTCAACGATGGTTTGACGCACTGTCAAGGCGTCGGCCTCGGGCCGCGCGTGGAGCGCTTCGAGGCTCGCTTCGAGCACGATCACCGCGGCGTCGACGAGGATGCCCAAATCGATGGCGCCGAGCGAGATGAGGTTGGCCGGGAGCCCGAGCAGGTGCAACCCGAGGAAGGCCGTGAGGAGCGACAGCGGGATCACCGTACAGAGGATCAACACCGCCCGCGCCGAGCGCAGAAAGAAGTAGAGGACGAACACCACCAGCGCGACGCCCTCGACCATGTTGTGCGACACCGTGCGGAGCGTGGCCGAGACGAGGCTCCGTCGGTCGTAGAAGGTGTCGAGGCGCACGCCGCGGGGCAAGATGTGCGCGTTGAGCGCCTGCACCCGGGCGTCGAGGGCTTCGAGCACGCGGCTGGGGTTCTCGCCGCGGCGCAAGAGCACGATGCCTTCGACCACCTCGTCTTCGTGACCGCGCCCCACCGCGCCTCGACGCGGCGTCGAGCCTTCGACGAGCTCGGCCACGTCGCGCACCCGCACGGGCACGCCGCGCGAGACCTTCACCACGGCCTCGCCCAGCATCGCGGGGGTCGTGGCCGCGCCGATGCCCCGCACGATGAACTCTTGCGACCCCACCCCGACGTAGCCGCCGCCGGCGTTGGCGTTGGCCCCCGACACGGCCTGCCAGACCTCGGCCGCGGTGACCCCGAAGGCCGTCATGCGGTCGGGGTCGAGGCGAAACTGGTAGGCCCGCGCGAAGCCGCCGAAGGTGACCACGTCGGCCACACCCGAGACGGCGCGGAGGCGGCGCTCGACGACGAAGTCTTGGAGGGCGCGGAGCTCGCGGAGGCTCCGCGGGCCGCGGAGGGTGTAGCGGTAGATCTGTCCCACGGGGGTGGCCTGGGGGCCGAGGCTGGTCTCGACCCCGTCGGGGAGCCGCGCGTCGCGGAGGCGCTCGGCCACGGCGGTGCGGTTCTCGGTGTCGCGACCGCCCTCGTCGAAGGTCATGGTCACCAGCGCGAGGCCGAACACCGAGACCGAGCGGAGGTTACGAAGGTGCGGCGTGCCCGCGAGGACGCGCTCGAGTTCGAGGGTCACGCGACGCTCGACCTCCTCGGCGCTCTGGCCCGGGTACGCGCCCACCACGTCGACCATCGGGTCGGTCACATCGGGGAAGGCGTCGATGGGCAGCGCCCGAAACGCTTGCCACCCGAGCGCCGCCAGCACGAGCGCCGCGGCGATCACCACCCTGCGCTGCGCGACCGCGAAGCGTGCGAGTCCGTCCATCGTCTTGGGAGCCCTTTCTCTGCCCACGCCGCGGCGCTCAGAGCACCCGGTCGAGCTCTCCGTCGAGGAGCACCGCGCCCTCGGTGACCACCATCTCGCCGGCCGCCACCCCGGCGACCACCTGCACCCGATCGTCGAGCATGGCCCCCACCTCGACCACGCGCCGTTCGAGCACATCGGGCGCCACGCGGACGAACATCACCCGGTCGTCGCGCCGCAACAAAAGCGCGCTCCTCGGCACGAGCACCGCGGCCCCGCCGCGCACCGCCACCACCACCTCGGCGGCCATCTCGCTCTGCAGCCGTCGGTCGGGCGCATCGAGCTCGCACACCGCCCTGGCCGTGTGGGTCACCCGATCGACGGCGCCCACCACCGCGCGAAGATGCCCCGCGATGGGCGTCTGCGACACCGACGCCACCCGCACCGAACACGCCGCCCCCACCCGCAAGAGCGGCGCGTCGCGCTCGGCGAAATCCGCCGTCACCACCAGGGCGCTCGGGTCTCCGATCAGAAAAGCGGGCTCGTTCGCGCCGGGGTCGACGCGCTCTCCGGGGTCGACCGAGCGCGCGATCACGACCCCCGCCCCGGCCGCTCGGAGCGTCAACACGTCACCGCTCCCCTCTCGGGCGTCGGCCGCGGCGAGGCTCCCGTCGACGCCGGCCCGCTCGGCCTCAAGGCTCTGGAGCCGGGCCCGCGCGCTCACCCGCTCGCGCTCCGACGCCGCCCCCGAGGCGACCAGGCGATCGAGCCGCGCGATCTCGTCGCGGGCCGAGCTCTGCTCGATGGTGATGCGCCGCGCCTCGGCCCTCAGCCGCGCCACCTCGGGCGAACGGAGCCGCGCCAGGGGCTGCCCCCGGGTCACCGTCGCGCCCACGTTGACGAAGACCTGTTCGACATAGGCCGAGAGCGCGCTCCGCACCCCGTACGAGGCGCCCGGCGCGAAGCGCACCGCCCCGACGCCCCGCAGGCTCGCCGCGAGCTCGCTCGCTCCGACGCGCTCGACCTCGAGGGCCGAGACGAGGTCGGCCCGCACCCGCAACCGGTCGCCCTCCAGGCGTCGAAACGGCGGGGCCGCGAGGGCCTCTTCGGCGCCCGCGATGCGGGCCTCGCAGCCCGACAAGAGCGAGACGATGGGCAGCCATGCGAGGGTGCGGTGAGGTCGTGCGCTGAACACCCCGCGACGATGCAACGGCCCGCAGCGCCGGGCCTTACAGCGACATTACAAGTTCGTAAGCTGCGCCGAAGGGCGCGCCGACGCGATACCCTCGCGAGAGATGAAAGCGTTGGTGGTCGAAGACGATCGCAAGGTGGCGCGGCTCATTGTCAGGGCGCTCCAAGAAGAGGGCTACATCGTCGACCTCTGCACCTCGGGCTTCGACGCCGAGCGCCAGGCCCAGGCCATCGTGTACGACCTGGTGGTCCTCGACTGGATGCTCCCCGAGGGCGACGGGCTCGGGGTCTGTCGCGCCCTCCGGCGGGCCGGGCTCGCGGTGCCCATCTTGCTGCTCACGGCCCGAGGCGAGGTGGCCGAGCGCGTGCTCGGGCTCGACGCGGGCGCCGACGACTACCTGGTGAAGCCCTTCCATATTGAAGAGCTTCTCGCGAGGATTCGAGCGCTTCAGCGACGGGCCCGGGGCACCACGGCGCGCCTCGACGTCGAGGGCCTGGTCATCGATCAGGTCGAGCGAACGGTCACCGTGGGCGCCCGCCGCATCGAGCTCACGACCCAAGAGCATCGGCTCTTGACGCTCCTCGCGCGCCGCGCCGGGCAACCCGTCTCGCGCAGCGAGCTCCTCACCCAGGCCTGGGAGACCCACTTCGACCCGGGCTCGAACCTCGTCGAGGTGCACATCAGCCGGCTCCGCGACAAGCTCGGCGACGAGGCCTGGCGGGTCGAGACCGTGCGCGGCCAGGGCTACCGCCTGCGGCTCGTTCAGGGTGAGCCGCGATGACGCTCCAGCGCCGCCTCGTCGCCGCGGTGATGGCGGTCACCGTGTTGACCCTGGGCTTAGGCCTCGCCAGCATCGCCTTCGCGGTGAACCGCGCCCAAGAGCGGCAGCTCGACCAGGCCCTCGTGAACGAGGCACGCGAGGAAGCCCACGAGTGCGCCCGCGACGGCGGCGACGCGCTCATGATCTCGGCCCGCCCGGGCCCCGCCGCGAACGACATCGGCCCGCTCACAAAGTACGCGGCGCTCTTCGACGCCGAGGGCCGCGTGCTCGACGAGACCCTGACCTGGGTGGGCCACCGGCCGCGCCTCGGGTCGCTGGCGGCGCCGCGCGGTCAGCCCTTCGACCTCGGGCTCCCGCACGAGAACCTCCGGGCGGTCACGGTGCCCGTGCCGAGTCACCCCGGGGTGGTGCTGCTCCTCGCGGCGCCGCGCACCGACCTCGACCTCGACGAGGCGTACATGCGTCGCGCCATGGCGATGGTGTTCGCCGTCGCCTCTGCGTGGACCTTCATGGTCGCGATGTGGTTCTCGCACCGCCTCACCCGCGACCACGCGCGCATCATGGAGGTCGCCCATCGCGCCGCCGGGGGCGACCTCTCGGCCCGCGTCGCGGCCACCCACAGCGACGCCGACGCGGCCCAGTTCGGGCGCGACCTCGACGAGACCCTCGACCGCCTCGAAGCCTCAGTCAACGCGCAGCGCCGCTTCATCGCCAACGCGGCCCACGAGCTCCGCACCCCGCTCACGGCCCTCGTCGGCGGCATCAGCCTCACCCTGCGGCGCGAGCGCGACGCCGCGACCTACCGCGAGGCCCTCGCCGAGGCCCTCGACGCCAGCGAGACCCTCAGCGCCCTCACCGACGACCTCCTCGCCCTCGCCCGCATGGGGAGCCAGGCCCCGCTCACGCCCGAGCCCGTCGCCTTCGCCCCCCTCGTCGACCTGGCCCTCGCCGACGTGCGCGCAGAGGCCCAAGCCCGGCGCTGCGAGATCGTGTACGAGGCCCCGAGCGGCGACGACGCCCAGGTGCTCGGGGCCCCCCAAGACCTCCGCAGGGCCCTCCGCAATTTGCTCGAAAACGCGCTGCGTCACGGCCCCGAGGGGGCCGCCGTGCAGGTGCAGCTCCGCGCCGATCCGCAGGCCCTCACCTTCGACGTCGACGACGCGGGCGAAGGCGTCGCCCCCGACGAGCGCGCCCGCATCTTCGAGCCCTTCTTTCGCGGCGCCCGCTCTCGCGCGAGCGACCACCCCGGCTCGGGCCTCGGGCTCAGCATCACCCGCGAGATCGTGTGGCGACACCGGGGCACCCTGCGCTGCACCGCGAGCCCCACCCTCGGCGGCGCACGGTTCACGCTCACCCTACCTCGGGTCGCTGCGCCCCCCGCGCCCGGGTCGGGCCTCACTCCTGCGCCGACGCCGCGCGAAGACGGATGACGAAGGCCACCCGACGGTTCGCCGCGCGACCTGCCTCGGTGCGGTTGCTCTGCAAGGGCTGCGACTCGCCGTAGCCCCGGGCTTCGAGCCGCGACGCTGCGATGCCGTGCTCGACGAGCCAGCGGCGCACGGCCTCGGCGCGACGCTGCGAGAGGTTGAGGTTGTGCGGCTCGTCGGCGCGGTCGTCGGTGTGCCCCTGGACCTCGACCCGCTCAAGCTCGGGGTGCACCTCGAGCACGGCCCGCACTTCGAGCAACAAGCGCTCGCTCTCGGGCATGATCTCGGCCCGGTCGATGCGAAACCGGGGCTGCTCGCGGATCACGATCTCGTCACGGGTGAGCGCGACATTGGGGCAGCCGTGGGTGCGCGGGTCTCGCGTCGCGCGGCCATAGAGATCAGGGCACGCGTCGTCGTCGTTGGCGATGCCGTCGCGGTCGCGGTCGGGGTCGGGGCAGCCAGGGCGCGCTGGGTCGGGCGTCGCGCCCTCGGGCACCGTCGGGCACGCGTCGCGCGCGTCTGGAATGCCATCGCCGTCGACGTCGCGGGTCGGACACCCGAGACGCTCAGGGTCAGGCGACAGGCCCTGCGGCACCTCAGGACATGCATCGCGTGCATCTTCAACGCCGTCATCATCGCGGTCGTGCATGGGGCAGCCCCGCCGTCGGCGATCGGGACGCGACCCCGCGGGCTCGTCAGGGCAGCGGTCGTCAGGGTCGAGCACGAGGTCGCCGTCGCCGTCGCCCACCACCCGCTCGGCGACCCGAACCGGCACGGCGTACCCGCCTTGGAGCATGAACAACGCCGAGGGAGGGCCCTCACCGGCGATCCTGGGCCCTCCGGCGGCGCCGAGCATCACCCCAGCCTCTGAGAGCCAACGGAGCCCCGCAAGGCCGTGCAGCGTGCCTCGGGCGAGGGCCTCCCCCGGCGCCGCCCCTGTCGCCTCGACGGTCACCATCACCCGCGCCACCACCGGGAGCGTCACCCCCACGGCGGCCTCGAGCGCCAGCCCCGCCGAGCCGCGCCAATCGACCCCGAGCGAGGCCACAAACTGGTACTCGCGGGCGTTGTTGAGGGTGACGAGCCACCGCGCCCCGAGCGCCGAGGGCGCCCCGCCCAGGCCGAGGCTCGCGCGCACGAGCACCCCCATGCGGCCGAAGCCCCCGCGGTGCAGCCCCAAGAGCCGCAGCCGCCCCTCGGCGGTGACCGACCGCGGCGTCGCGCCGTCAAAGACCCAGGGCACCCCGACGCCGAGCTGCGCCCGATCGCCGAGCCCGAGGTGCACCGCCCCCGCGGCGCCCGTCGCATGCGCCCCCGCGCCCGGATCGTCTCGCAGATGGGCCACCGTGAGCACGCCCCCCACCCTGAGATGCGACGACACCCACGCGCTCGGCGTCACAAACAAATCGCGCGGGTGCTGGACCGCGCTCGCGAAGCCCTGGGCCGCCGCCGTCGGCGCCGCGAGACACACCGCGAGCCCCGCCGCGAGCCTCACCCGCACACCGCGTCGGCTTCGATCTCGACGCACATCCACGGCGCGATGAGCCGCCGCACCTCGACCATCGTCGTGGCCGGCGCGACATGCCCGAGGGCCTCGCGGTGGGCGCGGCCGACGGCCTCCCAATCGCGGGAGATGTCGGTCACATACATCCGGGTGCGCACCACGTCGTCGAGGCTGGCGCCGACCCCCGCGAGGGCCCGGGCCAAGTTGTCAAAGCAGCGCCGCGCTTGGGTGTACGCGTCACCGTCGCCCGCCGAGCCGTCTTCGAGGGTCGCGGTGGTGCCCGTGACGAAAACCATCGCGCCGACCCGCACCGCCCGCGAATAGCCCACCACGGGCTCCCACGGCGTGCCGCTCTGAAACCGAACCCGCGGAGCCCCCATCGCCGTCACCCTCCGGCGGGCACGTCGGCCCCCGCGTCGACCGCGCCCGCGTCGCCCGGCCCCGCATCGTCTGGGGTGCAGAAGCACGCGCCGTATTGCCCCGAAGGGCCGCAGACCTGGTGCCCCGTCGCGGCCCCGATGCACGGGCACTCGGTGCTGTCACCCGGCACACACACCGCCGCCGGAGCGCTCGAACAATGCGCCCCGAGCGCCCCGAGAAAGAGCAGAACCAGCCCAACCCTCACCCGCCCGCGTCGACCCGGCATCACCCCGCGATGAGAGCACCTCGGGCCACACCGCCGCAACCCCCGGCAGAGGGGTTGACGAGGCCCCCGCGCTCGGCCCTTCTAGGGGCGTGAATCGCGCCCTCTGGTGTGCCCTCGTCGCCGCAACGCTGAGCGCTTCCTGCGCTGAGGTCGAGTGCAACCTCAACTCCGATTGCCCCTACTCGGCCCGCTGCGAGATGGGCCGCTGCGTGCGCGATTGCGCACAAGACCGAGACTGCCCGAGCGGCACGCGCTGCAACGCCAACGGGCTCTGCGAGGGCCCCGACACCGGCGTCGTCGACGACCACCCGAAGGAGCCCGTCGACCTCGGATTCACTCCCGCAGACCAGGGGCAGAGCCTCCCCGTCGACAGCGGCAACCCCGCGCACGATGCGGGCTTCGACCTCGGCTTCGACCAGGGCTTCGACGCGGGCTTCGACAGCGGCCAGGGCCCCCTCGACGCGGGCTTCGACAGCGGCAACACCGCGCGCGACGCGGGCTTCGACCTCGGCTTCGACCAGGGCGTTGACAGCGGCAACGGCCCGCGCGACACGGGCCCGGTCGACACGGGCCTCGCGACCCCGGTCGCCGTGGGCGTCTACGATTTCACCGCGATTCGCCCCGACGCGCTGCTCTCGCCGGTGGCGGTGGCGTGGCACCCGTCGGGCGCCTACGCCCTCATCGTCACGGCGCAGAGCAGCGTGTGGCGCTTCGACGCCAGCGCGCAGGCCGTGAGCCTCGTGACCATGACCTCGAACGACGTCGCGTGGCGCGGGCTCGATTTCGCACCCGACGGCGCGAGCGCGCTCCTCGTGGCCACCACGACCTCGGGCAGCGGCAGCACCGCCACCCGTCGCGGGCGCTTGTTTGTGTGGCAGCACGCCGGGCAGTCGTTGAGCGAGATCACCGCGGCGGCGGCCACCGGCGGCGGCTTCGAGAGCGTGCGCTTCGACCCCAGCGGCGCCCGCGCGGCGGTGCTCTTTCAGGGCACGAGCTCGACGGTGATTCGCTTCGTCGACGCGCGCGGCGCCCCCGCGGGCAACCCCATCGGCCGAGGCATGGCAGGCTCGACCGGCTGCAACGACGTCGAGTGGACCCTCGACGGCTTCGGCGACCCCGCGCTCGCCGTGGTGTGCGGCCAAAACACGGGTGAAATCGCGCAGGTGACCAACCTCTCGGGCACCCCGTCGTTCGTCACCGCGCCCTCCGGCGGCCAAGGCAACGTCGGCAACACCATTCGCGTGGCGCGACGCCTCGACGGCGCCCTCGCCTTGGCCGTCAGCGCCTCGTCGAACAAGCTCTACCGCTACCAATCAGGCCAGTGGGAGACCGGCTTCGAGAGCCCCTTCTCGCGCGCGGCCTTCGGCGTCACCTTCAGCGACGACGGCAACCGCGCCCTGCTCTTCGGCGGATACGGCTACCTCAGCGAGTTTCGGTACAACCTCTACAGCAGCAGCGCCATCACGGCCTTTCAGATCGGCCTCGGGGCGCCGCCCTTCAACCAGCCGAGCCAGTCGAGCATCGCCGACGTGGCCTTTCGGCCGCGCTGCGATGAGGGCCTGGTCGTCGGCGGCGTCAACAACCTCACCGCCCGCAGCACCTTCGTGGCGTACTTTCGGGTCGCCAACGGGCGTCGCTGCTCAACGCAGTGACGTCAGCCGACCGCCGCGAGACGAGGCCCTCGGCGGCGGTCCATCCGACGCGCGCCGCGCTCAGCGGAGCAGGCCCCGCTTCATCATGAACAAGAGCACGCCCACCGAGACCGCGAGGAGCCCCAAGAGCACCGCGACGCGGCGGCCGCGCCCCTCGCCCGGCACCGCGGGCAGGATGTCAGTGCGGTCGATCACGGCCTCTTTCGGCAACGCGGGCGTAAACGCGAAGATCGGCGCCACGCGGCGCGTGATCTTCATCTGAAGGTTCACAGCCCAACCGTTGGCCTCAAGCAAGAGGCTCATGTCGCGACGGCGCAGCTTGATCCACCCGAGGAGCGCCGAGGTCGACAGCACCAAGAGCACGAGGCCCACGATCGCCGCCCAGCCCTTGAGGCTTGAGAGCGCGCCGAACAAGCTGGCGATCACCGCGCTCACGCCAGCGAGGGCGACGCTGCCGCCCAAGATCAGGGTGTTGACGTTGAGACCCTCGCGCCCCCCCGCCGCAGGCGCAGCACCCGCCGCACCGGCCGCAGGCGCGGCACCCGCCGCAGGCGCAGCACCGGCCGCCACCTGGGTGCCGGTCTGAACCCGCTGCATGCCCTGATCGGCGCTCGAGCGCGCCGCTTCGACCCCCGCCGCGGTGGTGCTCTGAAGCGCGTCGGCTTGCGAGCTGGCCTGCGCGCCGACCCACTCTTCGATCTTGTCACCGACAAACTTCTGCGCCCGCCGAAAGGGCGCGAAGGCCGCTTCTTTCACCGAGATCGCGTTCTCGACGATCTCGACGATCTGGGCGTCCCACTCTTTGCCGTCGTTGTCGTAGAAGATGCCGCGCTTGCCGACCCGGAGCCGCCCGCGCTCGCCGCCGGTCACCGGGGCGCACACCTCGAAGGCCGCCGCGGCGCCCTCTTTGGCCAGGATCTTCGCGTACACGAGGAAGCACAAGCTCTCGCTCGCCACGGGCTTGTGCGCCGCGCGATCGACCACCTTGAGACAGAACTCAAGCCGCCGACCGTCGATCACCAGCGAGCCCACGTCGACCAGGGCCTGCGACCCCGGGCGATAGATCGCCGAGAAGTTCACGAAGTTGTTCGCGAGCTCGATCAGCCAGCGCGCGCTCAAGATCAAACGCTCAAGGTTGTCGATCTGCTCGATCTCAGCCTGCGCGGCCTTGTCTTGGTTGATGGCGTCGAGGGCCTTGCCCGGCAGCGCGCCGTCGAGATAGCCCTTGAGCTTGTCAGCCCCGAGCTTGTCGAAGGGCTCCGGGGGCGCCTCTTTCTTCCACGTCACGAAGGGCGCAAAGGTGGCCTTCACCTGGGCCCACTCGGCGCGGCTGAGGGTGTCGCGCTTGCCCCCGAGGGCGCGCTCGATCACCTTGCTCCGGAGCGCCTCAAGCTGATCGGCCCAGACCGCGTTCACCGAGCTCCGCAGGTCGAGGAGCGCGTCTTGCCGCGGCGTCGCGAGGGGCGCATCGGCGAGGTGCTTTTGCAGCGCGTCGAGGTCTTTGAAGCGCAGCTCGCGCAGGGCCTCATCGGCGATCTTCAGCTGCTCGGGCGTGGGCTGCTCTTGGCGCAAGAGCTCACACTGAAGAAAATACCCTTCGATCTTCGCGTTGAGGCCCTCAACCTGGGCCAGCGCGTCGGCGGTGTCGGCGCCCCAGACCTCGGCCGCTGCGGCCTTGTCGCGCCAGGCGAGCCACGCCGCGCCCTGGGTCTTGAACTTCGTCAAGATCGCCTCATCAATGCCGTCGGCGCCGCCGCGGTCTGCGGTCTTGCCGGCGACCTCCATCACGTCTTTGACGAAGGTCACGAGCTCAGCGTCTGCCAGCAAATCAGGCGGAATCACCCCGTCGCCGTTGGCCAACAGCTTCGGGTACCCGCCCTTGAAGCCGCGCACGTCGGCCAGGGTCACCTTGCCGCTGTCGCTCGCGCCCTGCTCGCGGTTCACCCGCTCTGCGGCTGCCTTGAGCTTCGCCCCGTCGTCGGTGTTGGCCACCGCGGCGAGCGAGAGTTCTTCCTTCTTGCCGCGGAGCACGTCTTTGCGCGACAGCCGCGCGAACACCCAATCGCGCGCCTCGATCAGCTGCGACACGCGAATACGGCCGCTCTCACCCGGGTCGAGGTACTTCAGAAACTGCGCATCGCACTGCAAATCGTGCAGCGGGGCGCTGGTCGCGGCCCATCGCGCCGCGTCGAGGCTGTCAATACGGGCAAGATCGTCTTCGTTGACGATCTCGAATTGGTAGATATCACCGAAGTTTTTGAAGCGCATCGCAGACATTGTCGGTGCCTCTGGGTCAGTGCGGGCGACATGTACGAACCACACACCGTGGCCCAATTACGCCCCATCGCGGCGCGACCCTAACGCACAACGGCGCCAATGTCGCGCTGCATCCAGACGACTTTGGGCCCCGATCACCTGCGCAAAATTCGGTCAGTTCGGCGCGCGGAAGGGTGTGATGTAGAAATAGTTGAGACACATCTCGTCTTGCGTGCCCTCACCCCATCGCGTCACCGCGCTGCGCGAGGTGGTGTCATACGAGCACCGGATCGAGACCCGATCGCCGCGTCGCACCGTGAAGGGTTGGTCGTAAAACGCGATCTGCTGCCAGTGGAAATCCCACCGCGGCACATCGACGAGGCAGTGGCGCTCGTCGTTGCGCAGCACGTCGACCCTGAGCGTGCGCCCGAGGGTGTGCATGTGCGGCGCGACCCCGTAGACGAACACCTGCGGCAAGCCCTGAAGGTTGCCGAGATCGAGCACGTCGCTCGCGACGGCCTCGGTCATGCGCGGGGGCAGCTCGACGCGGTCGGGGCGGTAGGGCACGAGAAAGCCCTGCGCGGTTACCGCGCGGGCCGTGAGGAGGTTCACCCGGGTGCGGTCGGGCAAGCTGCCTCCGGCGAGGTTGTAGTGCACTTGAATCACCACCTTGCGCCCCGCGTTGGCCAAGAGCCCCGTATTCCGGGGGAAGCGCGTCACCACGCCGCCGGGCGCCCAGATCGCGAGGGGCATCGAGCCGTCGACCCCGGGCCCGCCGAAGCACTCGTACCCGGGCGTCGTGTCTTGCGCGTCTTGCCGCTCGGCGGCCTGCTGCGCCGTCGCGTTCGGCAGCGAGTACACGATCACATGGTGCACCACCCTGGGCTCGCCGGGGATCACCTCAAACGCCGTGACATACCGATCTTCGGTGATGCCCGGGTCTGCGATGAAGCACCGGTAGTCGTCGGTGCGGCTCGCGTTGGGCATGTACGTCGTGCCGATGTCGAGGCGCACGTCGGCCTCGGTGAGCCCGCTCGGCGAGGGCGGCAGAGGCGGCGCGCGGCGCGGGTCACCCTGCGGCGTCCCTTGCTCGACCCAGCGGCCGATGGTGGCGATCTCGGCGTCGGTCAGGCGTCGCACGTCGCTGCGGTAGTTCTGGCAAGCGCCCGTGGCGTTCACCACCGTCGGAGGCATGCTCCGCTCGGCCGTCACCCTGCGCATGAGCGGCGCCACGTTGCGCGCATCTTCATAGCTCACGAGCGGAAAGGGCCCGATCTCGCCCGCGCGATGGCACCCCACGCAGGTGTTGTAGAGAATGGGCGCCACATGCTCAGCCCAGGTCGGGCTCGCCACAGGCTGCGCCGGCACGTCGGCGCTCGGCACGTCGGCGCTCGACACATCGGCGCTCGGCACATCGACCGCTGCGGCATCGGCCGCCCCCGCGTCTCCGACCGCACCCGCGTCGACCGCGGGGCCCGTGTCACCGAGCCCGCCCGCGTCGACCGCAGACACACCCTTGCCGCCGCACCCTGCCGCGAGCAGCGCGCACACCCACCCAAGCTGAACCAGCCGCATCCGGTGACGCTACCCCAGGGCCCTCACCCCTCACAAGCGCGGCCCTGCATTACACCCGCAACGCCGCGAGGCCCTCGTCGCGCGTGATCACCGGCCGATACCCGAGCGCGGAGGCGATCTTGTCGGTCTTCACCGTGATCGAGCGCGAGAGCATCGCGATGGCAAAGGCCGTCATCGGCGGCGCCTTCTCGATCGACGCGAGCCGCCAGAAGCGCTCAAGCCCCGCGGAGACCGGGCGCATCACGCTCCCGGGGAGGCTCAGCCCGCCCAACGACACCCCTTGGCTCTCGGCCAGCGCAGACAGAAACGCGCGCACCGTGGTCTCGCCCGCGTCAGCCACGAAATATGCGCCCCCAGGGGCCTCGGGGCGCAGGCTCAGCCGCACCGCCTCGCAGAGGTTGAACACATGGCACGTCGAGGTCTTCTGCGCGCCCCCGTCGAGCCAGACGAACGCGCCGCGCCGCGCCATCTCGACCAGCGTCGGCAGCACCGTCGCGTCGCGGGGGCCCCACACGAGCCGCGGGCGAAGCGACACCGTCACGAAGCCCTCGCCCTCGGCGGCCAGCACGCGCTTCTCGGCCTCGGCCTTGGTCTCGCTGTACGCGAAGCGCTGACGCAGCGGCAGGGGCGCCGACTCGTCGAGCCCCACCAGCGCCTCGCCCGTAAAGAACGCCGCCTCGGTGCCGATCGACACGAAGCGCGACGCGCCGGCCGCCCGCGCCGCCGCGAGGGCCCGCTCGGTGCCGACCACGTTGGCCTCCCAGTAGGCCTCTTTGGGCCCCCAGTCTTCGACGTAGGCCGCCGCGTGCACCACGGCCTCGCAGCCCTCAAGGTGCGCCGCCGCGAGGTCATCGAGGCCGCACCGCACCGCCGTCGCCCCGTACGCCGTCACCGCCGCGGCCGACGACGCCGAGCGCGCCATCGCCGTCACGGTGTGACCCGCCGCCACCAAGCGCTCGATCAAATGGCCGCCCACGAAGCCCGAACCGCCCGTCACAAAGACCTTCATTCAGACCGTCGCTCCCTCTTGAGACCGCATCGAGGCACATACTCCGCACCTTTGTCGAGGTCGTGCGTGGGCTTTGTACGACAAGACAGATTCCTGGCACACTCTGCAAGGCCACTTCGCCGCGGTCGCGAGGTCACACCGCGACCCGCACCACGCGGCGCCCCCTTCAGGAGGACTATGACTTTCAAAAATAATCGATATTTCAACGAGTTGAGACACGGCGTTGTGCTCGCCGCCGCCCTCGCCGCCACGCTCCTCGGCTGCGGCAGCGGCGGAAACAACTCCGTCGTCGGCGGCAACGACGCGGGCTCGGCCGACATCGGCTTCGACGTGAGCTGTACGGCCCCGCAGGTCGCCTGCGGCAGCGTCTGCTCGAACCCGATGGAAGACCCCGACAACTGCGGTCGCTGCGGCAACGCGTGTCCGCGCTCGCAGGTCTGCGTGGCGGGCATGTGCCAGCAGAGCTGTCCGACGGGGCAGGTGCTCTGCGGCAACCAGTGCGTGAATGTCAGCACCGACCGCGCCAACTGCGGCCGCTGCGGCAACGCCTGCGCGACGGGCCTCCTCTGCGGCATGGGCAACTGCGGCCTCGAGTGCGGCGCGGGCCTCGCGCGCTGTTCGAGCAGCGCCGGCGGCGACGCGGGCACGGGCGACTACTGCGCCAACACCCAGAACGACCGCAACAACTGCGGCGGCTGCGGCATGGCCTGCGGGGCCGGTCAAATCTGCGAAGCGGGCCGCTGCGTGGTCTCGTGCCCGTCGAACCTCAGCAACTGCTCGGGCACCTGCCGAGACCTCCAGGCCGACAGCGCCAACTGCGGCATGTGCGGCAACGCCTGCCCCACGGGCCAGGTCTGCACCGCGGGCATGTGCCAGGTCTCGTGCCCGATGACCCTCAACAACTGCTCGGGCACCTGCCGAGACTTCCAGAACGACCGCGCCAACTGCGGCGGCTGCGGCATGGCCTGCACCGCGGGTCAGATCTGCACCGCGGGCCGCTGTGAGCTCTCGTGCGGCGGCGGCACCACCAACTGCTCGGGCACCTGCCGCGACCTCCAGAGCGACCGCGCCAACTGCGGCATGTGCGGCGCGGCCTGCCCCAGCGGCCAGGTCTGCTCGAACGGCGCGTGCACCCTGTCGTGCAGCGGCGGCACCACCGACTGCTCGGGCACCTGCCGTGACGTGCAGAGCGACCGCGCCAACTGCGGCATGTGCGGCCGGGCCTGCGCCGCGGGCCAGGTCTGCTCGAACGGCACCTGCACCGTCTCGTGCGGCGGCGGCACGTCAGACTGCTCGGGCGTCTGCCGCGACCTCGACACCGACCGCAACAACTGCGGCCGCTGCGGCAACACCTGCGGCGCCGGTCAGGTCTGCTCGAACGGCGCCTGCACCGTCTCGTGCGGCACGGGCCTCAGCAACTGCAGCGCGTCGTGCCGCGACCTCCAGACCGACCGCGCCAACTGCGGCGCCTGCAATCGCGCCTGCGGGGCCGGCCAGGTCTGCTCGAACGGCACCTGCACCCTCTCGTGCGGCGGCGGCACCACGATCTGCGACGGCAACTGCCGCGACCTCAACGCCGACCGCGAAAACTGCGGCGCCTGCAACCGCATCTGCATCGCCGGGTCGGTCTGCACCAACGGCACCTGCACCCTGATCTGCCCGCAGGGTCAGACCAATTGCAGCAACGTCTGCCGCGACACCCAAAGCGACGCGAGCAACTGCGGCGGCTGCGGCACCGTCTGCCCCGCCGGCAACCGCTGCAACAACGGCCGCTGCGAGGTCTCGTGCCCCTCGGGCTCGACCAACTGCTCGGGCAGCTGCCGCTCGCTCCTCACCGACAACGCCAACTGCGGCGCGTGCGGCAACGCCTGCCCCGCGGGTCAGGTCTGCTCGAACGGCGCCTGCGCCTCGGTGTGCGGCTCGGGCCTCGCGCTCTGCAGCGGCACCTGCCGCTCGCTCCAGAACGACAACAACAACTGCGGCTCCTGCGGCAACGTCTGCGCCACCGGCCGCACCTGCGTGAGCGGCGTCTGCACCCTCGTCTGCCCCACCGGTCAGACCAACTGCAACGGCACCTGTGTTGACACCCAGTCAAACAACTCGAACTGCGGCACCTGCGGGCTCGCCTGCCCGTCGAACCAGTTCTGCAACCAGGGCATCTGCCGCGCGGCCGAGGTGATCGGCGTGGGCGGCGGGGTGACCTTCTTCCGGGTGCGGGTCTCGGGCTTGATGACCGACGCCAACATCTTGAACGCGTGCCGCAGCGTGGGCCTCACGGTGCCGTGCCAGGCCACCGCGGGCTGCACCTACAACGACACCACCTGTCGCCAGACCAACTTCGAGAACTCGTGCGGCAACCCGATGCTGCGCCTCGCCAACACGCTCTGCTCGAACCAGTCGCCCTCGCAGTGCCCGGCGCTCTACAACCACTTCCAGTACATGGGTAACAACTGGAGCGGCGGCTGCGGCGCCCAGTCGGGGCAGTGGTGTGTGACGGGCAACTCGACCTCGAACGGCTTCGCGGTCTGCGTGGCGCCCTGAGCTTCGGCTGAGAGCCCGTCGGGGGTGCGCGGTCTTCACCCGCACCTCCGAGGGCCCTCGCTCAGGTGTTCTTCTTCAGCGTGACGACGGGCCTCAGCACGGCCTTACCGTCTTTGATCGACACGTCAAACTTCACATCGGCGCCCTGGTACTGGGCCGACAGCTTCGGGAGCGACTCTCGCACCTGGCGCGCCACCGACTCGTACTTCACCTCGACCGACTCGCCGGTCTGTTTGCGCGCGTCGACGTAGCGCTGGTAGAGCGCCCGCATGGCCGGGTCTTCGCCGGTCGACGGCGCGGGCCCCGGGGTCACCACCCGCGGCGGCGGCAGCGGGCTCGCAGCCGGTCGCGGCGCCACGGCACCAGGCATCGGCACAGGCCGAGACGCCCCCGCGGGCGCGCCCCCCGCCGGTGTCGCCAACGATCGCGGAACCCCCGCAGCCCCCGTCGGCGCCGGCGTCGGCGCGCGCAAGGCCCCAAAGGGCGAAGCGCCAGGTTTCACCGCCCCCACCGTCGGCCCCGACGACACCTGCCCCGGCATCGGGATCCGCCCCGGCCCTGGCGTCACCGCGGGCCTCGCCGCGGGCTGGGTCGCCGCGGGCTGGCTCGCCGCGGGCTGGGTCGCCGCGGGCTGGCTCACTGCCGTGGGAGTCGCCGCGGCGGGCGGTGTTGACTGTCTGTCAAACTGCATGAACCCGTCGGGCTGCGGCGGGGCCTCGCGCGGGCTCTGGGTGCGTTGCAGGGGCGTTCGCGCGGGAGCCTCACCGAAATCAGGTAAATCGATGGTCTCGCGCATCAGCTCGACCGAGAGGCGCCCGGGGCTGGTGCTGTCGCCGTCTTCGAGGAGCTCGTCGTCGGCGAGCTCGTAGACCTCGTCGCCCTTCTCTTTGTTTGACTCACCGTCAACCTTCGCGCGCTCGCGGCGGTCGATCGACGCGATGAGCTTCTTGGCCCTGAGGACGTCGCGCTTGTACGTGCCCTCTTCGATCTGGCGCAAGATGCGACCCCAGTGGGTCTGGTAGCTCGTCCACCGTTGGACGAGCGTGTTGAAGCGGAAGCGCAGCGACGCGTTACGGATCGGCTCTTTGTGCAGCGCCGTGAAGCGCCGCTCGACGTCTTTGCGGGGCACAAAGGGCATGAGCTTCTCGATGCCCTGAAAATAGAGCTCGTACTTGATGCGCAGGCGCTCAAGCCGCGACTCTAGCTCTTCGAGCTCCTTGCCGATCTCTTGGGGCGTCATAGCGGTGTGATCACGAGGTTGTCGAAGTGCACCCTCGCCTCCCAATCGTTGAAGCCGAGGTACTCATGCCCGGGGCCCGCGAGGGGGTCTGCGTCGTCCCATTCGAGCATGGGCTGACCGTCGATGAGCCACCGCAAGAGCCTGCCTTTGCGCTCGACGGTGAAGTGATAGCGCCGCCCCACCTCGACCCGCGGGCCCACCCGCTGCCGCCGATCGGGCGCGTGCTCGTCGAGCCGCGCGATCACGTTGACGCTGTTGTGCCAGCCGCCAAAAATGATCACGTAGCTCGTCGCGTTCGAGTAGCTCGCCTGCCGCGCGTAGCTCTCGCCGTCGCCCCACACCTCGACCTTGAGGTCGCCCGCCTCGCTGTCGCTCCACGCGTCAAACTCAATGCGCGCGTCGCGCGGGAGCCTGCGCCGCAACCACAGCGGGTGGTTGTGCACGCTCTCGCCCTGGAGCACCCCCTCGACGATGCGCCACCCGGGGCCCGTCTCGCGCCAGTCAGGGCCCAAGGCCCCGCGCTCGAAACGGTCTTCAAACCGCTGCCCCACCCGCTGCGCCGCGGGTTCTTGACACCCTGTCAAGAATGCCACCCCGAGCGCCCACCCGACCTGCTGCGTAGAGACCCTCATACGAGGCCCCAAAACTAGCACAACGCCCAGGCCCGAGGCGGCATCGCAAATCGAGCGGCTGTGCAGTTCGACCCGACCGAAGGCAAAGGTGCTATAGGGTGCCGCGATGCGTCGTCAGCAACCAAGGTGGGCCCTGCGGGCTCTGACGGTCGAGCCGGTGCGACGATGAGCGAGGCCCCCGCGCCCTTGCAGCGCATCGGTCGGTACGTGCTCGAGCGCAAGATCGCCTCGGGGGGCATGGCCGACGTGTACCTGGCCACGCAGACGGGGGCCTTCGGGTTCGCCAAGCGCGTCGCGCTGAAGGTCTTGAAGCAAGAGGTCGCCACCGAGAGCGACAACGTGCGGATGTTCTTGCGCGAGGCCATCGTGGCGGCCGAGTTTCGGCACCCGAACCTCGTGCAGGTGTATGAGGTGGGCGAAGAGCGCGGCAAGCTCTTCATCGCCCAAGAGCTCGTCAACGGCATCTCGGTCGCGACCTTGATGCTGCTCCTCGCGAAGAAGGGGCGGTCGATCCCCATCCCGATGGCGGCGCAGGTGGTGCTCGAAGTGCTCGACGGGCTCGCCTACGCGCACGAGGCCCGCGGCTCCGACGGCCAGGCCCTCAACGTCATCCACCGCGACGTGACCCCGCACAACATCTTGTTGAGCGAAGAGGGCACGGTCAAGCTCGTCGATTTTGGCATCGCGCGGGCAGAAACGGCGCTCGGCAAGACCCAGGTCGCCAAGGTCAAAGGCAAGTTCAGCTACATGGCCCCCGAGCAGTGGGAGGCCAGCAAGAACATCGACGGCCGCGCCGACCTCTTCTCGCTCGGGGTCTCGCTCTACGAGATGAGCACCGGGAGCGGGCGGCTCTTTCGCGGCAAGTCGCCCATCGAGCTGCACAGGGCCGTGACCCGAGACACCATCGCGCCCCCCGGGTCGCGGGTGCCGACCTACCCCGACGCGCTCTCGACGGTGGTGATGACCGCCCTCGAGCGCGACCTCAAGAAGCGATGGCCGAGCGCGCGCACCATGCGCACCGCCCTCGCCGACGCCATGGCCACCCAAGGGTGGAACGTCGAAGCGCGAACCCTCGGCAAGCTCGTCGCCTACGCCCTCGACGGCCAGTCGATCGAAGACCGATGGGAGAAGCTCGACGCCAGCGACCCGCTCTTCGTCACCGACAGCGACGCCGAGCCCGACGGCCACGCCACCGAGGTCGGCCACCCCGCCATCGACGCCGAAGAGGCTGAAACGACGGGTGAATCGACCCGTCCGATCGAGCCCTCGGTGCGCCCCAAGGCGGGCAGCGTGCGCCCCCCCGACGGGGCCTCGGTGCTGCGCGCCGCGTCGCTCCCAGGGGTGTCGTTGCCAGGGCCCTCGGCCACCCCGGCGGTGGTCAATCCTTCGGGCGATTACGCCCTCGGCGGCGACGGGCGCGCGAGCGTCGCCTACGCCCTCCAGGGTGAAGCGCCCCCTGCCCCCGCGCCCCCCTCGCCCCCCGCCGCGCATGAGCCGACGGGCGCCGACCCGGGCGGCTTCGGGCGCGTCGCCTGGCCCATCGCCGCCGTGCTCGGATGGGGCGCCGCGGCGGCCATGCTCGGGCTCTATCAGCGCTCGCAAGACACCGTGTCGAGCCTCCGATCGGCCATCGCCGCCACGGCCTCGGTGGCCCCGGTCCCATCGGCCGCCCCCGCCGCAGAGACCCTGGTGATCCTCGCCGACCCAACCCTCGGCAGCACCCTCGGCGTCGCCTGGGGGGCGGCCCTCCAGAGCAGCACCCCGGGCCGCGCCGTGCGGGTCGAGACCGGCGACGCCCTCGCGCGGATGCTCCTCGGCGCGAGCACCCTCAGCCTCAGGGCCGGCCTCGGCGACGCCGAGATGGTCGCCCGGGCCCGCGAGCAAGGCATCGACCTGCACGCCCCCTCGGTCGAACACATCGTGGGCTTCGACCACGCGGTGGTCATCGTTCACCCCTCGAACGCTGTACCATCGCTCACCATGGCACAACTTGCCAACCTCTACGCGGGTCACCTCACGGCCTGGAGCCCCCTCCACGGCACCGCGCCCGGGGCCCCGACCCTCGTGGTCGGCGGGGCTGGCGCTGCGCCGCGGTCGCTCCTCGACGAGCTCGTGCTGCCTTCTGGCGGGCGCGGGTTACGCCTCAGCGCCAGCGCCCGGGTGATGGCCGACGAGGCGGCCGCGGTGGCCGAGGTCGCCGCGCATCCTGGGGCTGTGGCCTTGGTGCGTCTGCCTTATGTCAACGCCTCGGTGCGGGCGGTGCCCATGGCGGGTGCGGGCAACGCGCCGGTAGCGGCCTCACGCGAGACGGTGCGCGAGGGGCGCTACCCCTTGGGGCGCCCGGTGGTGCTCTACACCCGCGGCGGCCCCGCGGGCGCGACCGAGGCCCTCTTGCGCATCGCGGTGAGCCCCGCGGGTCAGTCGATGCTCGAACGCGCGGGCTACCTCTCGCGCTGAGGCCGCTCAGCTGAGGGCGGCGACGGCCCCGGCGACCGCGAGCATCGCGGCAGCCCCGGCGAGGCCGCCGACCCACCAGTAGCGCCCGAAGTTCTGGTAGGCGAGGTTGCCTCGGGCGATCACCCCCGCGGCCCGCTGCTGGTGCGCGAGGGTCTCGTCGGCCAAAAGCACGTCGCGCCGGTCGATGATCGCGCGGTCGAGAAAATTCACGGTGCCGCAGTACCCGCACCCGACCGACGCGCCCCACTGCATCGTCAGCTCGGCCCCGCAACAGCGACACCGCGCGGCCCCGTCAGGCCGCAACGGCGGGCGCGCCCATCGCGTCGGCTCGACCGCCGCCCGGTACGCCTTGAGCGCGTACCACCACCCGACGTAGCCCCCGACCCCGAAGCCCGCGCTCCCGAGGGTCAGCCCAAGGGTCTGAAAGATCAGCCCCGCGCGGGCGCCCTCGTCGAGACCGGCGCCCGAGATCGCCTGCCATTGTGTGCCAAGCTGAGACAATCCGTTCAACAGGCCGAAGGCGCCGAAGGCGAGACCCAGCATCCAGGGTCGTTGTTTCATCATCGCGTCGAGGGCCCGGGCGGGCGCCTCGGCGGCATGATGTGCCATCTTGAGCAGGTTGAGGCGCTCGTGGGCGACCCGCACCCGCTCGCTCGCTTCGAGGGGAAGGGGCTCGACCGCGCCGCAGAAGCGACAGCCCATCATCACGGCGCCTCCGTAGGGCGAGGGCTGGCCGGTCATGACCATCGCGGCGCCGCAGCGGTTGCAGGGCACGGGCCATTGTTCGGGGCTGCTCATCGCGCGGGCGGAGGCGCGGGCGGAGGCACCATCACCGCGGGCTTGCCTTCGAGCACATCGGCGATGGCGAGGAGCACCTGGAGCACGGTCTCTGCATAGTAGAGCCCGGTGCTCGCGCCGAGGGCGGTGAACACGAAGCGCACGCTCTGCCCCTCGCCGAGGATGTGCACATAGCCCATGGCCATGAGGGCTCCGAGCACCGGGGCGAGCACCGGGGCGACCCGCGGCTCGATGCTTCGCAGCACGAGCACGGGGTCGAGGGCGTGATGTCCGAAGGGTTGGGCCGGGGCGTCGAGGCGTTGCTCGGTGCGGAGGTACTCGTTCTCGTTGCGGAGCACGAGCTCGAAGGGCGGCACCGCGGCGGCCACGCCGACCTCGATCGAGCAGCTGAAGGTGCGGGTGTAGACCGTCTCGAGCACGCCCTTCTCGACCCGGGTCTGGTCGTAGAAGACGAAGCGCACGGGGTGCCCGCGGTGCTGCCCGGTGGCCAGCGCCTCGACGGCCGGGGTGTTGCCGGTCATGCCCGCGATCAGCGGAACCGCCGCAGCGACCTGCGTATCGCGGTTGTTGACCAGGAGGTTGTAACCCGGGTCACCCTGAACGAGCTGGAGCCCGAGCCGCTGGGCCAAGACGCCCAAGCCGTACTGCGGGTTGTCTGAGAGAAACTGCGCCCGCATCCGGCGCCCGTTGAACCACATCGCCCCCACCACGAGCAGCACCACAAAGGGCATGATCGTGGGGAACAGAGAGCCACTTCCCATAGGTGCGGCGGAGGGTACCACGGGTGCACAGCGGCCCCGCATTTCGGGCACGCTGCCGACGCGCCGGGCCGCGGCGCCATCCCCCGAGCGCGCCCCCCTCAGGGCCCGCGACCGTCGGCCAGGAGCCACCCGAGGCCCTCGCATCGACCGCCCCGAGGCCCTGCAACGCTGCGCCCTCAGCCCCTCGGCGGAAGGGTGCTAGAGTCGCCGCCCTGATGGCCCCCAATGCCCGCGTCTGGGCGTCTCTCGCGACGCTCGTGTGCCTCACCTCTGGCTCGGTCGCGTATGCCCAAACGACCCAAGGCATCACCGCCGCGCCCTGGCGACCCGAGCTCTCGGTCGACCCCAACGCCATGCCCTACGTCGAAGGCACCCTCGTGCCAGGGCACCTCCGGTGGAACGCGGGCCTCACCCTCGAATACGCGCACAACCCCCTCCGCGCCCATGTTGACGGTGTCAACATCGCCCTGGTCGCCCACGATCTTCGGGCCACGGTGACGGCCCAACTCGGGCTCGGGGCCCACAGCGCGCTCGCGTTGCAGCTCCCGATGGTGCTCTACCAGGGCGGCGACGCCCTCGCCGGGGTGCAGGCTCCGAGCACGGCGGGGCTCGGCGACGCGCGGCTTCTGTTTCGATGGTCGACCCGCGCCGAGCGCGACGTGGCCCGCGGGGCGGGGCTCTCGCTGGCCCAGGCGACCTCGCTCCAGCGCGAGCGCCGCGAGGGCTTCGGGCTCGCGCTGAACTTCGCCGCCACGGCGCCCTTCGGCGATCAGCGCGGCCTCATCGGCGCCGGCGTCGCCACCGCCCACGCCTTCGCGGTGGGTGACTTTCGCCTCGCCCGCATCGTCGGCGCGGTGAGCCTCGGGTACCGCGCCCGCTTCGACGACGGCTGGCCCACCCAGGGCGGGAGCTGTCTCGACCTCACGGCTCCGGCCTGCGTGCTCGACCTCGCCCAGCGCGACCAGATCACCTGGGGCGTGGCCGTGCGTCAGCCCCTTGAGGGCCTCTTGGCCCTCGCCTTTCTCGGCATCAGCCCTCGCCTCGCCTCGGCCACCATTTTGTCGGGCTATTACGCCTCGACCTGGGCGACGCTCCAAGGCGCCATCGACGCCCGGGCGCCCTTCAGCAACGCGCGGCAGAGCCCCACCGAGCTCGGGCTCGGGCTTCAAACGGTTCAGGGTGAATTCACCCTCTCGGCGGGCGTCTCCCTGCCCCTCACCGCCGCGCCCGGCACCGCCGCGCCGCGGGTGATCGCCCAGGCCCAGTGGGCGCCGCGCTTCGTCGACGAAGACCGCGACGGGCTCCGCGACGACCCCGCCATCGACCATTGCATCGGTCTCGCCGAAGACTTCGACGGATTTGAAGACCACGACGGCTGCCCCGAAGACAACGACCGCGACGCCATCCCTGACGAAGAAGACCGCTGCCCCTTCACCGACGAAGACGAAGACGGATTCGAAGACGACGACGGCTGCCCCGACCCCGACAACGACGGAGACGGCGTCAACGACAGCGACGACCGGTGCCCCGACACCGCCGCCGGGGCCACCCCCGACCCGCAACGACGCGGATGCCCCGACGAAGACCGCGACCACGACGGCGTCTCGAACGCCAGCGACGCGTGCCCCGATGAGGCCGTCGGCGCGCACCCCGACCCCGAGCGCGCAGGGTGCCCCGCCCCCGACCGCGACCGCGACGGCGTGCTCGACCGCGACGACCGATGCCCCGACGAACCCGTCGCCGCCGACACCCCGAGCCGACACCCGGGCTGCCCCGATGAAGACCCCGACGGAGACGGCCTCGTCGGAGCGGCCGACCGGTGCCCCCAAAGCGCAGAATCGTTCAACGGCCCTGAGCCCCTCGATGGGTGCCCGACTGCGAGCGCCCTCAGGCCGAACCTCGTGCTGCGACGGGTGCTGGTGGCCGAAGGCGCAGAGGGCGCGGTGCCCACGGTGAGCCTCGCGGCGCCGCTCGGGTTTCTCGCCAACGACCGCCTCGCGCCCGCGGCCCGCCCCGCGGTGGTCGAGCTGGCCATCGCGCTCCGAAGGCTGGTGCACCGCAGGGTGCTCGTGACCCACGAGGGCGTCACCCGCGCCCACAGGCTCAGGGTCGAAGTGTTCGGCACCTGGACACGCCCCGCCCTCACCGCGGCCCGCGCCGACCGCCGACGCGACGCCCTCCTCGCCGCCCTCAGGGCCCTGGGCTTGTCAGAAACCGAACTCGTCTCGACCCCTTCGGTTGAACGCCCCGCGAGGCTTCAGCGCAACGTTGCATTTGCCATCACGATCGCGCCGTGACGGGCGTACACTCGCCGCGGCAAAGAGGGCGGTGACGGGCAGAAAACGTCAACGCGGGGGGTGCACGATGGTTGCGCCCAAAGCTCGGCGGCAGTAACGGTTTATAGGCAGTGAGAAGGTGGCGGCGGGGTGCGTGTGGCCCCGCTGTCACGACAGAGACCAGAGCGCCTGTGTGCAGCTCTGACATGCACCTGGAGAAGCGCGTGAGCAACACGGACAACCCTGGCTCGGTCAGTGACAGCACCGACCCGATGGTGGGGCAATCAATCGCCGAAGGTCGCTATCGCATCACCGGCACCATCGGCGAAGGCGGCATGGGCAAGGTCTACAAGGGCGAGCAGCGCCTCGGCGACCGCACCCGCGCCGTGGCCATCAAGACGCTCCAACCAGACCTGGCCCAAGACCCGCAGATCGTGCAGCGGTTCTTGCGCGAAGCGGGCACCGTGGCGGCGCTCGAGCACCCGAACACCATCAAGTTCTACGAGAGCGGTCAGCTGCCCGACGGCAAGCTCTTCGTCGCGATGGAGTTCATCCAGGGTGAGAGCCTCGCGCATGTGATCGCCCGCGCGCCCATCGCGCCGCAGCGGTGCGAGTACATCCTCGGGCAGATCTGCGGCTCCCTCGCCGAGGCCCACGAGCAGGGCATCGTGCACCGCGACCTCAAGCCCGAGAACATCATCCTCACGCAGAAGGGCGCCAAGGGCGACTTCGTGAAGGTGCTCGATTTCGGCATCGCCAAGCGCGACGAGGCCCAAGGCGAGGCCGAGGCCAAGCTCACCCGGCAGGGCATGGTGCTCGGCACGCCGCCGTACATGTCGCCCGAACAGTTTACGGGCCAGCCGCTGCGCCCCACGAGCGACGTCTATTCGCTCGCCATCGTGGTGTACGAGATGCTGACGGGCAAGCTCCCCTACCAGGCCGCGACGCCGTGGGAGTGGGCCACCAAGCACCTCACGGGCTCGCCCACGCCCTTCGAGGCGCACGCGACGGCGGGGCAGATCCCGCAGCGGCAGAAGGCCGCGGTGATGCGAGCCTTGTCGCGCGACGCGCGGCAGCGCCCGCAGAACGTGACCGAGTTTCTCAACGAGTTCACCGGCGGCCAGGGCAACGCGGGCGATTGGGCGATGGCCTCGGGCACCTCGCAGCAGGGGCAAAACCCCGGCGTGCCGCCCACCGCGATGAACCCCGGGTACGCCTCGAACCAGGGCTACATGTCGAACCCCGGGGTGCCCGGCTCGATGGTGCCCAACCAACCGATGAACCCGGGCATGGGCTCGCATCAGGGCGGCATCCCGGGCACCATGGCGGTGCCCATGACGGGGGCTCCGGGGGCCTACCCCTCGAACCCGATGATGTCGAACCAAGGGTACACCCCGGCGCCGAGCAACGCGGGCTTCAACCCCGTTCAGCCGCCGAGCTCGAACCCGGGCTTCAACCCCGTTCAGCCGGGCGGCTTCAACCCCGCCTACGGCTCAGGGCAGGGTCAGCCCTACGGGGGCTACCCCTCGAACCAGGGTCAGCTCGCCAAGCCCAACACGGGCAGCCCCATGAAGGTGCTCGGCATCGCCGCCGCCGTGGTGGTGGTGGGCGCCGTGGGCATCGCCGTGGCCATGGGCGGCAAGAACAAGACCGACGAGAACAACGGCCACACGACCACCAACCAGGCCGCGATCAACAACACGCAGCCCGTACCGCAGATGCCCGTGCCGCAGATGCCGGTGCCGCAGCAGCCCGTACCGCAGATGCCGGTGCCGCAGCAGCCCGTGCCGCAGCTCCAGCCCATCCCGCCGCAGCCCGTGGCCCAGAACCCCGCGGGCACCGACCCCAACGGCACCACCATGCAGCCGATGGACCCTTCGCAGGTGCCCACCCAGGCCCCGCAGCCCGTGATCCGTCGGCCGTCGCGGCCCTCGTGCCCGGGCTCGGCCAGCGCCATCGACGACCTCATCCTCTCGGGGCGCTGTCGTCAGGCCCAGGCCATGTTCCGCGCGATGCGCTCGTCGGGGTGCGCGGGGCGCGCCGCCGACAGCTTCGGCTCGGCCTGCGCCGCGCCGTGAGTCGCGCCAAGTTTTGACACGGTGTCAAACCCCAGCGCCCCTGTCACCCGACGGGGGCGTTGTGCGTTGGGGCTCATGGCATAAAGTATTCCGAAAATCTTTCTGAGACGCGGGGCCGCGCCCTTGACGACCCGTGCGCTGTGCATGCTACTTCTCGCGTATCCGAGCTGCTCTGCCAGCGAGCGCCGGGTTGAGCGCATACACCACCATGCAGAGCACAAGCGGTTCAGCACAGCGTGAGGCGTCGCCCGAGTCGGCAGAGTCTGAGCCTCCATCGCGCAGGGTGCGCGGCTCCGTGAGACGGTTCACGGCGCGAGGCGATCAGTCAGGGCGGTGTTCACCGGCGCCCTTCGCACTCGGCCTGAGGAGAGCATAAGTCCGTATGGGCACAAGCACTTCGCACCGCATGAAGTGGTACGAGATCTGTTCAGAGCGGCACTATTCGGGTCGCTGGGTCGCGCTCGATGAGTGCCAGTACGAGGGCAACACCCAGAGCCCTGACGAGGCCATCGTGGTCGACGCCGACGACGACCTCGGCGCCCTCTGCAACCGCATGAAGAAGGCAGCCCGCCAGTGCTGCACGGTGCTCTTCGCGGAGCCTCCGCGTCGCAGCCGCACCATCTCAAGGCACTGATTGCAGCCCCCACCCTCCTTGGGGTAACTCCCGGCGCTGTGAAGCGTTGCGCCGCGGTTCTTGTCTTTGCCCTCACCGCCTGCGCGAGCCGGCCCCCCGCCCGGCCCGCCTCACACGGGCGCCCGATGCACCACGCGAGCGCCCTCGACCCTGCTCACGCGAGCCCCGACGAGGCCACCCGTGCCGTCACGGCCGTCCACGGCGGCGCCGGGCCCTTCGCCATGGCCGGGTGGCGCATGGGAGCCCACGCCCTCACCGCCCTCGGCCTCTCCCGAGGGAGCGGCGATGTTGACGTTGTTCACATTTCTCCGCCCTCGGTTCAATGGTCGTGCATCGCCGACGGCGTGGCGGCGGCGACGGGAGCGAGCGTGGGGCGCCTGAACCTGCGGCGCGTCGACAGCGCTGACGGCACGACCCGCACCGAGCTTCGCAACCGCGCCACGGGGCGTGCGCTGGTCTACCGCCTCGCTCCGGGCTTCGCGGCGCGCTTCGCCGACGGCCCTGACGGCGACCTCGGCGCCGCCGGTCGCGCGGTGCTGACCCTCGACGACGCCGAGGTGTTTCAGTCTCACACGCCCTGATTCGCGCCGCGCCCTGAGGCGACGAATTGCAGCCTCGCTCGTCACGAGATTCGCAATTACGTTTTCGCAGCGTTGACATGCGCTGCGATCGCCGGTAAGCGTCTTCGAGCCGCGGTCTCACAGGCGCTTCGTCGAAGGCGACGGCATCGCGGTGTACAGAAACGAAGGCACACCTTCGACGTGAAGGGGCACGAACACATGTTGCGACATCGCCGCGCCGCAGTCTCTGCGTTTCTTCTATTTGCAACGGGGGGGGCGCCCATGCTTACCCGCTGTATGTCGATCGCCAGGTTGGCTGCTCGCGTGCGGGGCTCAACACCTTCGAAGTCTACCTTGATGCCGAGAGCCTGACGAAGCACGCGGCCTACCCCGGGCAGTTTGACCCCGATCTCGTCGAAGCGTCGCTGATTCGCGCCATCAACGTGTGGAATGAAGAGAGCCTCTCAGCCCGACGCCTGCACTACCGAGGTCGCGGCGTGTCAACGGAAGATGTGCAGACTCACGTCATCTACGTACGCGCAGAGGCCCAGGCGCCCCCCGGGGTCGGCGGCTGCTCGGCGGGCGCCCTCGCCCGAGCGACGGGCACGGGAGGTGGCCCAAACGGAACGTGCGCCGGCTCGACAACCCTCGCGTTGTACGCGAACGATTGCCCCTCGGCGGCTTCGGGCCTGCCCCAAGGCCCTCTTCATTGGACCTCGGGCTGGCCGACGGGCAACCAGATCGGCCTCGAAGCCGTGTTGATTCACGAGCTCGGCCACGCCGCCTTTTCAATCGACGACCAGATCTACCAGACCTCACCGCAAACGCCGACCTACCACGGTGTGATGTGGGGCACTTACAACAATGCTCAGCACGGCCAAGGGCTGAACCTCTACCTCGTTGACCAGATGACCGCCATCGAGGGACAGGCCGACGCCACCGGGGCCCCCAACGGCGAAGGCGCTGGCCCCACCGCGCGGCACGCGACGGTGCGCACCCTCGACCTCTCGAACCAGTGGGTCGGCCCCGCCACGAACCTGCCCGAGCCTTCGACCTTCGGCCCCGGGCTCGCGTCGTTTCGCTACCCCTTCGAGGCCCACGGGTACTTCGCGGGCCACCCGAACCTCATCGATTTCGGCCTCCAGCTGCGCCGCGGCGCCCCCGCCAGCTGGGTAGACTACCTCGGGCCCTACCCCCACGCGACAGGGCACGGCACGGTGCACCATTCGTGGGTCTCGCTCGCCACAACCCCCTACGGCGAGACCGCTGCGGCCTGGCTGAGCTGCACGGGCCTGCCAGAGTGCCGGGTCATCGTGGCAACGGCAACATCGCCAACCGCAGAGTTGACGTCTCAAATGGTAGGCGAATCGTCGTTCGCACGCCCAGAAATCGCGTACGACCGATGGCGCGATCGCTTCGTGCTCTTCTTCATTCACCGCGACGGCACCCTGCGCCAATCAGAGACCACCCCGTGGAATGCCGCGTCTTGGTCTTACGAACAAGAGGTGCCCACCGAAGAGCCCGGCACCCTCCGCTTTCGCTACATGGGCGGGCTCGTCTTTGATTACGCCCAAGAGACCGCGTCGAGCCTGCCGCTCTATTACGGCTCGTTCTTCGGTGCACGCGCCGATGTCTTTCCAGGCAATACGCTCAACGCCATCGTCGAGCTGTCATTGGGATACGACACCACGTTGCATCGCTACCGCCTCGGCCAGGCCGAGCTGCCCATCGTGGGCGGCGACCCTCACCTCTTTGAGACCGTG
>JAEUKH010000029.1 GCA_016792845.1 Myxococcales bacterium
ACCGAGCACCGCGAAGGGGCGCAAGTGATGCAAGGCGACGGGGCGAAGACGGGCTGTTGGCCCGTCGAGACCCGGCAACGCAGCAGCGCGCCGCGGACCTAAAGTGGGGCGACGGGAGACTACTTGGTCGCGTCTCTAGGCTCACGCCGCCGGGCTCGCCTCGCTCTTTTGTCGCACGGGCTTGAGGCCGTAGAAGGCCAACAAGATGCCCGCCCAACCGCACCAGTCGCCCACGAGGTCGTAGGGGGTGCTGCCCTCGCGGAGCGTGACCCGCCCGAGCAAGGCCTCGCGGCGAAAGGTGCCGCCCTGCACCACCACGCGCCCCGCCGCGTCGATGATCGACGAGACGCCGCTGTTGGCCGAGCGCACGAGGTCGCGCCGATGCTCGATGGCACGAAACTTCGAGAGCGCGTTGTGGATCCACGGCTCTGCGGTGTCGCCGAACCACGCATCATTGAGGATTACAGCCATCAATGAAGCGTCGGCGCTTTGACGGAAATCACGCACAAAGCGCGGCAAGATGTCTTCATAACAGATCAGCGGCAACACCGCCGCGCCGCGCGGGCCGGGCATGCTGCGGAGGGTCGTGCCGCGCGAAAAATGGCCGCTGTTGCGCGACACTTGATACACCCAAGGCAAGAGCTCGCCCCCGGGGATGTACTCTCCAAAGGCGAGCAGATAGACCTTGTCGTAGCTGCCGCGGAGGTTGCCCTCTGCATCCGTGATAAACGCCGTGTTGTACAAGCGACGCGTGGCGGGGTCGTCGCCGCCGCGCACCGACAAGGCGCCAAACATCACAGGGGTGTGAAGATCCCAGGCTGAGATGTAATCGCGGATGTTGCGGAGCCCCTCGGGGATGCGAAACGCGATGGCGCTCTCGCTCCACACGATGAGCTCGGCGCCCTGGGCTTCGAGGCGTCGCGACGTGTCGAGGTGACGGTCGAGCGCGATGTACGGGTCGTTGCGCTTCTCCATCAAACCGAGGTTCTCTTGGACGATGCCGACCTGGAGCGACGGTCGCGCGCGGGCCGCGGCGTCGACCTGGGCGATCCGCCATGCGCCGTAGGGGAGCGCGAAGGCCCAGAACGCAAGCGGCGCGAGCAAAGGGCGAAGGCGCTGCGGCCAGGCGCCGTGACGGGTCGCCGCCTCGGCCAGCGCGGCGTGACCCAAGGCCAGGCCCGCAGAGACCACGATGGGCCCGCCCAGGTCGGCCGTCTGAATCAACAACGGCACATGATGCAACGAGTTCGCCGTATACCAAGGAAACAACACCGGGAAGGCGAGCTCGACCGCCGCCAAGGCCAGCGGCACGCTCACCAGACGCGGCACGTCGCGCGCGTCGGCCCGAGTCATCACCCAGGCCATGACGCCAAACTGCAAGCCCTGCGCGGCCCACAACAACGCCGCCAACAAGATGCACACCGGCAACGGGAAGCCCGAAAAGGTCTTCAACATCCCAGCGATCCAATAAAAGCCGCCGGCGATGGCGAAGAAGCCCATCACCCACCCGAGCTTGATCGCCGCCCACCCCTGCCGGCCCCGCAAGGCCACCAAGAGCGGCGCCAGCGAGACAAAGGCAAAGGGCGGCACCTCGAAGCTGGCAAAGCCTAGAAAATAAGCCACACCCGAGAGCGCCGCCAAGGCCAGCGCGTGGCGATCGCGGAGCACCGCGCGCACCGTCGGGTGGGTCAAAGGTCGAGGGGTCGAATCGCGCGGGGCCGTGTCGCCCGAGGCTGCCGTAGAACTCATGGGAGGTGTTGCGCCCGAAGGCCCGGGCACGGTAGCACGCTCGCCGACCCGAAATGCGAAACACGAAGTATGACCACTGCCCGCGGGTGCCCGAAGGCGCCCTGACCGTCGAGATGCTCTGTGCCGGGGGCGGCCCGGTGATGCTCGAAATTGGCCCAGGGCGCGGCATGTTCGCGCTCCAATGGGCCGAGGCGAACCCCGAAGCGCGGCTCATCGCCCTCGAAATCAGGCGCAAGTGGGCCACCCTCCTCGATGAGCGCCTCAGGGCGCGGCACCAAGGCCGGGCGCGCTGCTTCGCCGAAGACGCCAACACCGTGCTGCCGCGCCTCGGGCCCGACGGATGCGTCGATTTCGCAGCGGTCCACTTCCCCGACCCTTGGTGGAAGAAGAAGCACGCCAAGCGCCTCGTCGTGCGCGACGATTTCGTGCACGAAATGACCCGGCTCCTCAAGCCCGGCGCGACGCTCCTGGTGCAGACCGACGTCGAAGACCGCGCGACCGAGTACTTCGAGCGCCTCGTCGCCCACCCCGGCCTCGTCGCCCAAGGGGCCCCCTACGTCGACGAGAGCCCCTTCGCGCCAGCCCGGTCAAATCGCGAGGCCCGCGCCGCGATCGACGGCCTCCCGGTGTACCGCATGGTGTTCGTGAAGGCCGCGGGCTGAGCTCAGCGCACAAACTGCCACGCGACGTGCCGCGCCACTTCGAGGTGATAGTGGTTGCGGTGCTCGTAGTTGTAGTTCGGCCCTAAAATCACATGAAAATACCCGCGCCGCGCGGCCTCGCAGCCCAACGTGCGGAGCGCCCGGGCCTGCGGCTGCGTCGGCACCCGCGCCGTCGGGCCACACGGCGGCCGACGACGACGGCCGTGGTAATCGCGCTCGACCACCAGCTCCTGGCCCGAGTCGAAGATGTAACTCGACACGTCGATGGCCATACCCCCGGGGTGCCGGGTCTGCACCGGTTGTCTGGCAATTTCTCTCGGAGTTGCCGCACGATACAGCGAAATGTGATGCACCTCGCGCACCCCTTGGGCCCGCAAGAGGCTCGCATACCGGGTGAGGGCCACGGCGAGGCGGCAATCCATCAGCTCTTCGACCACCCGGTGGCGGTTCTCGCGAAAGACCACACCCCGAAGCGGCCCGCGAACGACCACCGGGGTCATCACCCCTGCGACGAGGCTCCGCACCCGGTCGAAGCTCACCCGGGCCCGGGTCAGCGCGCGGTAACACGCCCGGTCGCTCAAGGCCGCGATCTCGGTCGCGAGGGCCGGGTGCTCGGCCGGGGCGGGGCCCTCGAAAGGCCCTGAACGCTCGGCCTCTTCGGCGATCGGGTCGGGGGGCTCGCGCTCGTCGGGCATCACCCGCGCCGCGGCGCGCTCGTCTTCTTCGCTCGGAGCCTCGTCGACCCCCGCATCGACCCCCACATCGACCGCTTCGGTGACCCCCGCGTCGGGCAAGGGTTGCGCCGCCGCGACTCGGGCCGCGCCCGCCAAGGCAAACCCCAAGACGCTAGCGCGCGTCAGCCGTCTGAGCGCGCTGGAGCACATCAACAGGTACGGTGAAGCTTCGCCCATCGCGATGAAACTGTAGGTCGAAGTGGCGCTGCCCGCGCGAGCGCACATAAATCTCAAGCGCGTCGTCGGGGTTGCGCACCGGCAGCCCGTTGACCGCCACCAACACATCGCCCGGGCGAATGCCCGCCGCCTGGAGGAGCCCCAAACGATCACCCGCCGCGACCCGGTACCCGTCGCGGGCGCCTTGGCCCCCGGTGGGCACCAACCGCACCCCAGAGAACACCTGACGCGGGCGCTGGACCTCGCGCACATCGAGCTGCCAGCGGCCCCCGCG
Organism: Myxococcales bacterium; assembly: GCA_016792845.1. Lineage (GTDB taxonomy): Bacteria > Myxococcota_A > Polyangia > Polyangiales > JAEUKH01. The sequence goes on from JAEUKH010000029.1 coordinate 3,597, forward strand.
GCGCGTCAACATGGCCGGTCGCGCCACCGTCGGCGTGTGATGCACCGCCCGGCGCCCCGCGTCGTGTGCGAGGCCCGCGTCGGCCAGCGCCACCGTCGGCGCGGCAGGCGCCTCGACCGGTGAGGCCCCCTCTGCGCCCGGCAAATCGTCGAGCGACAGCTCTTGCACCGCCGGCACAACAGGCAAAGCCGCCGTCGCCGCAGCCTGCCCCGACCTTGCGCTAAGCCCGTGGCGCGGACGCACCCGCGAGGCCGCAGCGCCGCGAAGCGCCACGCGCGGGAGCAGCACCCCCACCGCAGCGCCAAGCACCGCAACCGCCACGATTTCTCGCCACCAACGCGCCAACGTCGTGCCTCTGTTTCGGGTCTCGACGCTGCGCACCATCGACGGCAGCGTCAGCCTTCTTTTACGATGCCCCGCACCATGACCGCAACCCTTGATCAAATCGAGACTGAGACAGCTTGGTATGGTCTTCGACGACATGTCGCAGCGCTGGGTGCGGTGGTGACCCTCGCCGCCCTGGCCCTGGGCCTCGGGCAGGTGCGCAGCCTGGCGGCCCTCGACCACCTCGAACCCCTCAGACTTAATCAAGAAAGTGCGCTCACCGTGCCTCCGAGGGGGGCCCTCCACGCCCAGCTCTGCGGGGCCCGCGAAGCGCCCGAAGGGGCACGGCTCGTCGTCAGCGACAGTCAAAGCCAGGGGCAAATTGTCTCGCTCCCCTTAGAGACGGGCAAGGCGTTGAGCGCCCGGTGTTCGTTGGCGGTGTGGCGGGCCGATCGGGCGGGGCCGGTTCGCGTCAGGGTGACCGGCTCGGGCGCGGGGGGCTCGCTGGAGCTTCGGGTGACCGGGGCCCTCGACGCGGGGCGCGCGCTGCCCGTGCTGTTGTTGTTTCTGGGCTTGTTGATGGTCGCCGCGGGGGGCCCGCGGGTGCGGGGCCGAACCGACGCGCCGCGCGCGGCGGCCTGGCACGCGGCGATGCTGTTTGTCGCGCTCCTGGTGCTGCTGGCCTCGAACGTGACGGGCGCCCTGGTGGTGGCCCTCGGGGGGCTCTCGGCGCCGACGATGATGGCCGCGATGGTGGCCCAGCACCTCGCGCTGGCGCTGCTCTCGGCGGGGGTGCTCTGCCGCGTGGCCGAGGGGCCCGTGCTGGCCCGGCTCGGTTTGGGGCGCCTCGGGGGGCCTCGCTTGGGGGCGGCGGTGCTCTCCGGGGGGGCGCTCCTCGGGGTGGCGGGCCTGGTGACCCACCTCATGGGCGACGTGGGCGATTCGCCGATGGCGCGGCAGCTCTCGACGGTGCCCATGCGCTACGCGATGGCGGCCACGGCGCTCCTGGCGCCGCTCTCTGAAGAGCTGTTCTTCCGCGGTTTGCTGTTTCGTGCGCTGAAACGCGGCGGGGCCCTCGGGGCGGCGCGCTGGCAGGCGGCGGCGCTCAGCGGGCTGGTCTTCGCGGCGACCCACGCGATGCAGCTCCAGGGCGCCTGGCTCGGCCTCGTGCCCATCTTGGCGGTCGGTCTCGTCAACGGTTACTGGCGCGAGGTCTCGGGCGGGCTCACGGCCCCGTGGGTGGTGCACACGGTCTACAACGGCGCGATCATCGTCGGCCTCTTCGCGAGCTCGTGAGCGGGCGGGTCAGGCCGCCAGCGGGGCTTCGAGGTCGCGCAGCGAGCGCTTGAGCTTCTCTCGGGCGCGGCTCTCAAGCTGCCGGGCCCGCTCGCGCGAGACCCCCAACCGGCGGCCGATCTCGGCGAGCGAGAGCTCGTCGTCGGCGAGGATGCGCTGCTCGATGATGAAGCGCTCGCGCGGGTCGAGGCTGCCCACCGCGTCGCGCACCCGATGGTCGAGGAGCTGCGCCCGATGGGCCCGCTCGAAGCGCTCGTCTTGAAGCGCGTTGGGGTCTTCGAGGGCCTCCACCGCGCTCGCCGCGCCGTCATCGAAGAGCGGCATGTCGAGCGACACGTCGCGGGCGTCGAGGCGCTGCAACATCTCGGTGAGCCGCTCGCGGGTGACCCCGAGCTGCGCCGCGAGGGCGTCGTGGTTGGCGGCCTCGTCGTGGAGCTGTGAGCTCATCTTGGCGCGCTCGCGGCGAAGACGAAAGAACACCTTCGAGCGAAACACCCCAGCCCCGCCGCCGACGAGGCTCCAACCCCGAAGCACGGCTTCGAGGATGTACGCGCGGATCCAATACGAGGCGTAGGTGACAAAGCGCGTGCCCTTGTCAGGGTCGAAGCGCGTCACCGCGGTCATCAAGCCGATCGAGCCTTCAGAGATCAGGTCGGCCATCTTCACGGGGTACCGGCGGTACGACACCGCGATGGCGACGACGTAGCGCAGGTTGGCCAGAATGAGCCGCTCGGCGGCCGCTCGGTCAGCGTCGCGGCGCACCCGACACGCGAGCGAATGCTCTTCTTCGCGCGAGAGCCGCGGCAGCGAACGCGCGTACTGGATGTACCGACGGAGGGCTGGTTCGAGGTCTTGGGCCATACGCCCGCGTGACAAAGCAACGCCGGGGCCGAAGGGCCCAAACCTTGTGACACCGAGGTTTTGTGCGACGAAGAAGCGAGAGAGGGGGTGGCACCGTGCCGCACCGGGCGACAACGTGCCGTGCGGCAAAGTGTCTTCAGCGGATGGCCAGGTTGCGCGGCGCCACCCAGTAGATGGCCCCGGCCTGGTCGTCGCTGAAGAACATACGGCCGTCGGGGGCGAACACCAGGTCGGCCACGCGTTGGCCCGAGACCGAGTCGGTGCGGCCAAAACCCGAGACGAAGAACTCGACCGCGCGGTTCGGGCGATGGGTGCTCGTGTCGACCGGCGCCCAACGCACCCCGGCGTTGACCCAAGAGCCCACCGCGCCGTGGAAGCCGCCGAAGAACGAGCCCGCGTACGGGGCCGGCCACGACGACGGCGCCCAATCAAAGCCGAAGGGCGTGTCTTGGAGGCGGTACTGCTGCACGTCGGCGGTCACCGCGGCGCAACGGGCCGTGGCGTTCTGCACCCCAGGCACCACTCGCCCGCGCTCGATACAGCACGGGAAGCCGTAGTCGTCGCCGCGGCGGAGCTCGACCAGCTTTTCAGTGCCGCCGATGCCGCCCCAACCGTCGTGGGTGAGCTCCATCGCGTAGCAAGCCCCCCAGGCTTTACAGCGAAGGTACATCGGGTTGCGGAAGCCCACCGCGATGGTCTCGCCCGCCCGCGGCGCCGTGCCCCCCACCCGCAAGACCGAGCCCTGGCGCGGGTTCGGAGCCGGGCACGTCGAGACGTCGTACTGACCCATCGACACGTAGATCGACCCGTCGGTGCCCTGGGCGAGGGTGTGCGTCCACCGTTGGAAGTCGAGCTCGGCCACGACGTCGTGCTGGGCCACAGGCGCCCGCGCCGTGACGTCGCCCGGCTGGTAGGGCAGACGCATCACCGCGTCATCGACCGTGTAGTAAAGAAACCCGTTGCTGAACAGCAGCCCGTGCACGCTGTCGACCCGCCCGAGGAAGGTCGTCGCCGTCGGCGCCGTCGTGTCAGCCAGACCGTCGAAGTTGCTGTCGGTCAAGCGCACGATGGCCCCGCGCCCCTGCGGCGAACCGCCCGGCGTGCCCGTGCTCGGCGACGACACAAACAGCTCGCCCGACGGGGCGAAGGCCAACACCCGCGGCGTCAACGGGATCTCTCGCGGGCTCGTCGTCGTGTCGGCCAACGCGAAGCGACGGATGCAGAACCCGTCAGGCACCCGGATCGCGCTCGGCACCTCGCCCCCGCGCGGCACCGGCAGGTCGCACCACGTCCCCGTGGGGCGCGGCCCGTCGCTCGGCACCACGGCGTCGCCCCCGCCCGAATCAACAAGGCCCGCATCACCCGCGTCGACCGCAGGGCCCGCGTCGACAAGGCCCGTGTCGACCGCCACGCCCGTGTCACCGCCCGTGTCACCGCCCGTATCAACCGGCGTCGGACGGTCGACCTGTGCGCCCCCGTCGAGCGGCGCCGCCGGCGGATCGCCGCTGCACGCGGAAGCCAAGAGTGCGACAGAACAAGTGAGAAGCAACGCCCGGGTCATCACTCCGGTTCTCTAGCGGGCCCCGCGCAGCATGGCAAGCTCCACAAGACGCGCAAAATCAGCACGTTTGTTGAAGCTCACGGGGCCTCCCGGCGGTGAGCCCTCAGGAGCGGCCCCGGGGCGCGGCGGTTGGCGCCGTTGGGGCTTCTGCGCGCGGGGCTTCTAGAGTATGCCCGGCGATCGCTTTGGTTGATCTGCGACAGCCTCAGGGGCAGCGGCGGCTCGGTGTCGGGGTGGTGCTCGTGGCCGTCCTCGGGGGCGTGGCCCTGCAACGGTGGGGGCCTCGGGCGGTGCCGCGCTCTTTGGGGCGTGAGGGCGGGGGCGAGGCCGAAGGGCGGTCGGGTGAGGGCGGGGTGACCCGCACGGCGCAGCCGCGAGGGGCCGGGCAAGAGGCCGCTCCGGAGGCGCGCGGGTGGGTGTGGCCCGAGGCCGGGGCGGTCGCGGTGATCGAACGACGGAGGGTGCGCGAGGGGAGCCCGTTGGCGGCCTTCCTCGGGGAGCGCGCCGAGGGGTGCACCCGCGAGGTGCTGGCGGGGGCCGAGCGGGTGTGGGTGGTGAGCGAGGGGGTTCCGCTGCGCGACTGGGTGGTGGTGGCCGAGGGGCCGGTGTCGCGCGACGTGCTGGTGGGCTGCGCCCGGGCCCAAGACCCCGCGGTGCGTGTCGAGACCGAAGACGGCGTGACCCTCATCGCAGCGCCCTCCCGCGGAGACGCCGGCCTCACCGCGGTCACCGCCGTGCTCGACGGCGCCGTGATGGTCGGGCCCGTCGCCTGGGTGGCGCGGCTCCTGCGCGGTCGCCGGGTGGCGCCTCGGGCCTCGTCGCTGGGCCCGGTGTGGGCCCTCACGGGCGACTCCGACGCCGACACCGTGGTGCGGGCCGCCTGGCGATGGGGGCTCCCGGCGACGCTCACCCCGTGGGATGCCATCACCGCCGTCTCCGCCCGCTTCGACACCCAAGAGCGGGTGCACCTCGCGCTCCGGTGCCGCGACCCGAGCGCCGCCGTGCGCCTCGCCGCGCGGATGCAAGACCCCGACGCCGGGGCTCCCGTTCGGCTCGACGCGCTCAGGGTCGAGGGCGACGTGGTGCTCGGCACGCTGCGATCGCCTCCGGGCGGCCTCGCGGCCCCGATGGGCGGCCCTGCGGTCACGCCGCCCGTCCCCAATTGGTAGACGGCGACCTTGGGCAACCCCCGCCGAGGGGGCCGCGCGGCCCTTTGGAGCTTGGGCAACCCTCGCGAGCGGGCGGGTGCGGGCCCTTTGGGGCTTGGGCAACCCCCACCGAGGGCGTCGTGCAGCCCTTTGGGGCTTGGGCAACCCTCGCTGGGGGCTCTCACGGGGTCATTGAGGGTTCGGCAACCCTCGAAACGCGAGGCCGCAGGCCGTCAGAGGGTTCGACAACCCCCCGCCCGGGGCGCTCGTTGCCCTCAGGCTGAGCCGGGAGGCGCGGGGTCTCGCTCGGTGGCCGCGCTCATCGCCAGGTCGGGGGCGACCGCGGGCTCGCGGCGGGGCAGGGTGTAGCTCGACCGGGGCACCCGGATGGTGCGCTCTTTCAGCCTGACTTCGAGGGCGTCGACGAGGCGGTCGAGCTCTGAGATGGGCAGCTCGGTGAGCACCACGCCGCGGGCGTCGACGGCGCGCAGCCCGAGCCGGGTGCGGCCCTTCACCCCGGGGAAGAGGGCCCGCATCAGCCAGTCGAAGAAGAGGCCGCCCGCGATGCAGCCCAACCCCAAGGCCACGAGCCCGAAGTACTGCCCGTGCACGCCCTCGATGGCGCGCTGCGCCCCGTAGATCGAGCCCAACGAGAGGGCGAACACGCTCGCCGCAACCGGGAGCCACGCGTAGCGCGCCTCGCGGTCGACCTCGGCGAGGCCATCAACCGGGAAGTGATGCTCGTACTCGCGGAGCACCCGCCCGAGCACCTCGGTGTGACCCTTCACCCGAAGCACGTCGCCGTCGAGGGTCACCGTGGCCGGTGAGCGCATCACGAAGGCCACCCGAAGCACCGCCCGGGCCGCACCCATCACCGCCGCGACGGGCGTGAGGGTCAGCAAGACCCGCAGCACCCGAGAGCGCTGCGCGCCCTCAAGCTCGCCCGCCACCGAGAGCGGCGCCCGTTCGGCCTCTTGGGCCTCAGAGGGCGTCGGGCGGAGCGACGGTGTCGCCAAGGGCGACTCAGACAGAACAGGGGCGCCACGGAGCGCACGGATCGCCAGCGCCACGGCCTCGGTGGGGGCCTCGACCGGCGCCGCCGCGAGCACCTCGTCGACACGGGCCAGGGTCTCGCCGTCGAGGGCGTGACGGGCCGCCGTGTACGGCGGGTAAAGCCCCACGAACTCTAGCCAGTCGAGCGAAGGGAGCATCGCCCGGAGCGTGTGGATGCCGTCGCGGCGCGCGAGCACCGTCTCAAGGTGCCGGGCCAGGAGCGTCGCCACCAAGGCGCGCTCGACCTCGTTGCGGGCCCCCGAACGGAGCACCTCAAGCGGGCGACCCGAGGGCACGGTGACGGTCTTGGTCTCGACCCCGGCGGCGAGCATCCGGGCGTCGACGACGTGGGTGGCCGCCGTGGCGCTGCGATGTTCTGCGAGGTCGAGCAGCACCTCGGCCACCACCTGGGCGGCGCGGTCGAGCTCTTGGGTGCGGGTCGAGCCGCCGGCTTCGGCGAGCCGCGCGTACTCGTCAGCGGCGCGCTTGAGGACCTCTGGATGCAACGGCGATTCAGCCATAACGGGGCGCGGACGCTACATGACCCCAACGCCCGACGCCATAGCCTCGGGGCGCATTGCGCGGCGCCCGCTCACCCCGCGCGGAGCCAGCGTTTGTCGCGCGGCCGGGGCCCGTACGAGGCCAGGGCGACGGGCATCACCTGGTCTTCGATCACGCCGAGGTGCGCGGCGGCGTCGTGGGTGAGGTACTCCGGGGTGCAGCCCGCGACGGTGCGGGTGAGGGCGGCCAGGGCGTCGAGGTCGCCGTGGGGGGTGGGGTCGAGGTCGTCGCAGAGGGCGCCCGAGGCGTCGCGGTAGCGGGTGGCCACGCGCCAAGGGGTCTCAGGGCTGAGCCGGTCGAGGTGGGTGAGGGCCAGGGCGTCGAGGTGGCCGCACACGCGCCGGGCGTAGCGGGCCGAGACGGCGTCGAAGTGTCCGACGCGGAAGCGGCCCTGCCAGGGGTCGGTGCGGTTGTGGGGCTCGCCGAGGGCGGCGTCGAGCTCGGGGTCTTCGGTCACGAAGGGCCCCGCGCCGTGGCGGGTGGCGTAGCAGCGTAAGACGCCGAGGCGGGTGACGGGGCCCTCGAAGCGGGCCAGGAGGGCGTCGGCGTTGTGGGGGGTGCAGGTGCTCCAGGTGGTGTAGGGGTGAAAGCCGCGCCACTCGTCGAGGAGCACCCCTTGGGCGCCCTCGAAGACGACGCTCTGCCCGGCGGCGAGGACGGCGTCGAAGAAGTCGGGCGCGACGATGCGGCCGCGGGCGTAGAACCACCCGAGCCATTCGAGGGCCCGGGCGAAGGCGTCGTCGTCGTCGAAGATCGCGGCGTCGCGGCGGGCCTCGGGGTCGTGGGCGAGGGCCTCGCGGAGCGGCCCGAGGGTGTCGCGGTGGGCCTCGCGGAGCTGCGTGAGCTTTCGACGGGTGAGGGCGGGGTCGCGGAGGTCTCCCGCTCGGAGCACCCGCGCGGGGTCGAGGGTGAGGGCGTCGCGCATGGTCTCTCCGACGCCGACGCCGCAGGAGCCGTGACGGTGTTCGCCCCGGGCGCGCTCGCGCAGACGGTTGATGGCCCCGTGGAGGGGGGTGCACACGAGGGCCTCGGCGTCGACGAAGGTGCGGTCGATGACGTCTCTGACGCCTTGCCGCGCGAGGTACTCGGCCTCGACCCTGAGCGACCACGGGTCGAGCACCATGGTGCGGGCGAGGAAGGTCGAGACGCCGTCGACGAAGCTCCCGGCGCCGAACTGGGCGAAGGTGTGGTGTCGGCCGTCGTCGGTGACCACGTTGTGCCCGGCCTGGGCGCCGCCGTTGAAGCGGCAGACCCAGCGGGCCCCGCGGTCGCGGACGAGAAAGTCGGTGACGGTGCCCTTGCCCTGGTCACCGAACGACAGGTCTACGACGACATAGGCTCTCGGCGCGTGCTTCACGGCGAAGAGCATGGGGAGCATTGACGCGGAGTTCAACGCGTCGCAGGGTCTCGCGACGATGAAGGCACAGCGAAGCGCGCTCGGGTACGCCCTCGGCCCCCTCTCAGACGAAGTGCGCGAGGCCTTGGCGGCCGACCTCGACCCTGAGGCGCGTCGGGTGCTGCTCGGGTCGGGCACCGAGCACCCGTTTTGCGGCACGCTGCTCGACAACAAGCGGCGCGGCACCTACGTGTGTCGGCTCTGCGGGCTGCCGCTGTTTCGGTCGAGCGCGAAGTTCAACTCGGGCACCGGGTGGCCGAGCTTTTATGCCGCGGTGAGCGACGACCATGTGGCCCGCATCGCTGACCGGAGCCACGGGATGGTGCGGGTCGAGATTCGCTGCGCCCGGTGCGAGGGTCACCTCGGGCATGTGTTCGACGACGGTCCGCCGCCGACGGGCGAGCGTCACTGTTTGAACTCGGCCTCGCTGCACTTTGTCGACGAGGGGGTGGCGCTTCCGGTTCGGGTCGCGGATGACGCCGCGGTGAAGGGCGTGGGCTGAGGTCTCAGAGGTCTTCGAAGCCCGCGAGGGGCTCGTAGGGGGCGTCGTCGTCGCAGACTTCGTCGGGCCGCGGGGCGAGGGCTGGGTCGAGGGCGTCGTCGAGGGCGCAGACGAGGTCGTCAAAGGGCGCGTCGGCGTCGTCGCAGGGGTCGATGAAGCCGTCGTGGCAGAAGCGGGCCCAGGCGAGAGGGTGTTCGGCGGCGATGAGGGCTTCGAGGGCGGTGTCGTTGCGCCGCACGATGGGCTTGCCGTCGGTGCTCGAGCGCGGGCGGTGCCGCAGGTCGCGGGTGGGATACGCCGTGAGTTCGAGAGGCCAGGCGGCCTCGACGTGGGCGTGGGTGTACGCGCAGACCTTGCCGCTCCGGATGATGCTGACGTGTTCGAGGGTGTAGCGCCAGCCGAGCCCGGCGAGGTGGGCTTCGAGGGCTTCGAGGGCGTCGGTGAAGACGTGCAGGTCGATGTCGCTCTGGCGGCGGATGTGACCCGTGCTGACGCTCCCGATGAGCCTCGGGCGAAAGGGTGCGAGGGCGCGCATCGCGACGAGGGCGCAGAGCCGCATGGCCGCGAGGCGGGTCTCGCGAGGGGGGCCTTCGACGCGCCGGGCGAGGGCGTCGAGGGCGTCGCGGATCTCGCCGTTCGAGGGCAGGTCTTGGGGCCGAAACCGGAGCCTCCGGCCTTCGACGCGCCCGAGGATGCGCCGCGCGGCGAGGTGCTTGGCCGTGAAGTACTGCTTCACCTCTTCTTCGTACATGAGCCGCGCGGCCTCGGCGGCGATGTGGGCGCGGAGCCCGCCGGGGCCTTCACGGGCCATGGGCTTCGGCGGCCCCGAGGGGCTGTGCGAGGAGTGCCTCGCGGAGCCGTCTCAGGGCCCCGCCGATGCAGCGACGGCCGCGGGCGGCGCCGTAGAGCGCCCGCTGGACCACCTGTTGCGAGACCCCGAGGCGTCGCGCGATCTCAGACTGCGAGAGGCCCTCGAAGAAGTGCCACTCGACGATGCTGCGCTGCCGGGCGGTGAGCACCCGGGCCACGGTCTCGCGGAGCCTCGCGTCGCGGGCTTCGTGTTCGGGGTCGGGGCCGCAAGCCCAGAGCCCGCTGCGGGCGTCGAGGTGGTCGAAGTCAGCGCGAAAGACCAGCCGGTGGCGGTCAACCGAGGCGGGGGTCGGGGGCATCGCAGAAGGCCGCGTCGTGGGCGGCGTCGGGTGAGAGCAACGAGAGATGCGGGCGGAGGAGGTCGAGCGCCTCGGCGGGGGTGCGGGTCGAAGCGCCGACGACGCGCCCGGCGAGGTCGAAGCGTCGCAAGGCTTCGAGGGCTCCGAGGAGCGGCACATGGCGCCACCGCCGTCGGGTCTGGGCGGGGGCCTTCAAGAGATCGAGGTGGTGCCGCACCAGGGTGACGATGGGCGGCGCGACGAGGCCGTCGAGCAGGGTCGCGCCGAGGGCGTCGTGGGCGGGGCCGTCGAGGGCCTTGCCGACGTCGTGGACGAGCGCGGCGAGCCAGAGCCGAGGGTCGGGGTGCCTGCGGTGGGCGTGGTCGAAGACCTGGAGGCTGTGGGTGAGCGCGTCACCTTCGGGGTGGTACTTCGGGCTTTGGGTGACGCCGTCGAGGGCCATCACGAGGTCGTGCCAGTCGAGGAGGAGCGTGTGCTGTGACACCTGCGATGGGGGCGAGAGGATGGTACCTCTCTCACCCAGGGTGCGCGGCTACACCCACCGGGCGACGTGGCGGTCGCGGGGGGCGGCGGTCACTCGTCGACGGGGCGGCGCCGTGCGGTCTTGGCGGCGCTCTGGTGGGCCTTGTCGCGAAGACGCCGGGCCTTCTGCGCGCGGCTCGGGCGTGTGGCCTTGCGCTCGGTGGGCTCGATGAGCGCCATGGCCACGAGCGCACGCAAGCGCTCTCGGGCGTCTTCGAGGTTGCGGGGCTGATCGCGGGTCTTCTGGCTGGCGATGACGAGCTTGCCTTCGCGGTCGATGCGGCCCGCGGCGTGGGTGCGAAGGCGCGCCTTCACGGCCTCGCTGAGGGCGCGGGTGTTGGCGAGGTCGAAGCGCAGCTCGACCTTTGAAGAGACCTTGTTGACGTTCTGCCCGCCAGGGCCCGAGGCCCGCACGGCCAGCCATTCGAGGTCTTCAGCGGGGAGGGTGACCGACGCGTCGATGACGAGAGCTTGCGATGACATGAGAAGGCTCGCTGCGATGAAAGCGGGCGAGCTTTGCACATCGGCGACGCGCTTCAACCCGATTGTGCGCTGCGGAGGCGGGCCTTGAGCCGCGCGCCGACCCCCTCGGGGAGCCCCTCGCGCGCCGCCTCTTCGCGGAGCCTGGCGATGGCTTCGGCGAAGCGGCTCCCGAACGAGGCGCACGCGGCGCAGCCCTCGACGTGGGTCACGACCCAGCGGTGCTCGTCGGCGTCGAGGTCGCCGTCGAGGTACCGCGAGAGGAGGCCCAAGACCTCGCTGCACTTTTTGCCGCCGACGACGCGTTCACCGAGCATGGTGCCCCTGTTCTGCGCGGAGGGCGGCCACGAAGGCCAGCCGCGCGCGATGCAATCTGCTTTTCATGGCCGCGAGCGAGAGGCCGAGGAGCCGCGCGGTCTCGTCGCCCGAGAGGCCTTCGAGCTCGCGCAGGGTGAGCACCTCGCGGGCTTCGACGTCGAGGCTGGCGAGGGCCCGGGTGACGGCGCTGGCGGCTTCGTGCGAGGCCGCGATGCGCTCGGGCGAGTCGACGTCGCCCCACCCGGCGTCGCGACCGAGGGTTTCAAAGTCGGGCTCTTGTTCGCCGGGGCGCTCGCGGTCGCGCCGTCGGTGCTTGAGCGCGGCGTTGCGCGCGATCACCAGGAGCCAGGTGCGGAAGCTGCTCTCAGCGCGCCACGCGCCGAGGCCTTCGAGGGCCGAGAGGAAGGTCTCTTGCAGCACATCTTCGGCGAGGGCGTCGTTGTGGGTGAGGGCCCGGGCGAAACGGAACACCGCGCGTTGATGGGCCTCGACGAGGGCGTCGAAGGCCCCCGGGTCGCCCGCCCGCGCTTGTGCGATCAGCGCGGCTTCGGCGTGTGCGTCGGGGTGATCTTGCAAGTGCCGACTCCGAAGAGAGTGTACAGCGGACAGCTGCCGAGGAGGCCCGTCACGAGCGGCACGAGGCCGAGGTACCCGAAGGGGGTCTTGGGGCCCGCGAACACCGTCGCGAGGAGGCCGACACCCAAGAGCACCCGCAGCGCGCGGTCGAGGGTGTGTTCGTTGCGCGGAAAAAGCTTCTCAACCAAGGTCTTCGACGGCTCCTGCGGGCGCCAGCGCGGGCCCACGCCCTGACAGAGCCAGCGGGGCCCAGGGAGGATTCAGAGAAAACGCTTCACGGGCTTCGGCGCGAGGCCCAAGGGCGCAGCCCGAGGCTCAACCCCACGCTCAACACCCGCGCATCGACCGGGAAGGGGTCTTGCTCGGCCTGAACGATCTGGAAGTACCGCACCACCGGGCCCAACGAGAGCGACGGCGTGAGCTGGTATTCGAGCGACACCGCGGCCTCGAAGGCGGGCCGCAGCACCGCGCCGGTGGCCGTGAGCCCCGCGCCGACGTCAAGCGCCGGGCGCCAAGGGCTGCTGCCCTGGTAGAACCCCCGGAGCCCCAAGAGGTACGTCGACGCGCGCCCCGCATCGCCGTCAGGCCGCGGGAAGAGCCACCCCCCCGCCGAGAGCGTCGTCGCGAGCCCCAAGGCCCGGGCGTCAGGCTCGGGGTGTTTGAGGTCGAAGCCGAACTGAAGGGCCGCCCCGAGGCCCCAGCGCATCGCGAGGGTGTTGCCCTGCTCAAGCGAAGGGTCGGTGTTCTGCTGGTACCCCGAGAGCATCCGCCCGCCGAGGGCCTCGCCCCGGAGGCTCACCCGCGCCCCGACGCCGTCGCGCGGCCGCGGACGCGGAGGCGCCTCGGGCAAGGTCAGCGCCTCGCGGTCGACCGTCTCGCGGCCGTCGACGGTGAGGGTGTAGCGAAACGACCGCGGCGCGTCAGCGCCCCAACGCACCGCGAAGAGGCTCACCGTCGAAGGGTCGCCCGCCGTGGGCGCTGCGATGTTGACGCTGTCAACATCGGCGGAGACGCGGAGGTGTTCGGCGGTGAGCTGTTCGCCGGCGCTGTCGACGACCTGCACTCTGAGGGCGGCGCGGCGGGCGACGGGGTCAGCGTCGATGAGCCGGGCGACCACGGTGAAGGGGCCGCGGGGGGTGGGGGCGAGGCTCCAGGAGACGACCTCGTCGGGGGTCTCTCGGGCGCTGCAACGGAGCGTCTGCGCGACGAGCCGGTTGACCTCGAAGCGCCGCTGTTCGGTGGCTTCGAGGGCCTCTTCGCCGAGGCCGCATCGGAGCCCCCCGGGGAGGTTGATGACGGCGCGATGGGGCGCTGCGACGGCGACCACCTCGGGGCGCACCACGGTGACCCGCAGCGGCTCGCTGAAGGGGCCCTCGAAGCGTGCGGCGTCGACGGCGCTGACCCTGAGGTAGTAGGCGCCCGGCGCGAGGGCCTCGACCTGCCAGACGGGCGTGGCATCGGCGGTGCGGAGCTCACTCGCCAGGTCGAGGAAGCTCGGGTCGCGGGCGAGCTCGATGTGCCAGGTCGCGGGCGCGGGGGCGGTGCGGTTTGCGGGGGCGGTGCCGGGCTCCCATCGCGCGCTGAGGGCCGCGGTGGTGTCGGTGAGGGTGAGCCGCGGGGGGCGGGTCTGCCATTGGGGCGCGACGGGCAGGGCGTGGGGGGCCTCGACGCGGTTGCCCTCGGCGCGTACGGCGAAGCCGGGCTGGACCGTGACCGTGCGGTTGCCCGCGACCACGTTGGCGCTGCCCGAGTACACCGCGACGGTGGTCTCGTTGCGCGCGCCCACGGCGACCTGGGCCTCTCCGTTGCGCAAGACCACACGCCCGCTGGCGGTGCGAATGGGCACGGCGACGACCCGGGCGCGCCGCGGCGCGGGCCGAACGACACGCCGGGCGGGCCGTTGGGGGGCGGCGGGCGCCACGGGGGTGACCGCTTCGGGCTCGGCGCCGCGCCCGAGCGAGCCGAGGAAGGCGCGCAGCGTGCCGCGTTCGAGCACCGTGTCGCTGGCCCGCGCGAGGCGCCGTACGCGGGTGTTCGACTCGCCCAGGATCACCACCAGGGTCTGCTCAGAGAGCCGGAGCTGCGTCTCGTCGGCGAAGGTGACCTCGGCCGAGGCGCGCTCCAAGGTGCTCACCCTTGTGCCGCGGAAGAGCGGGTCGTTGCGGTGCCCGACGCGGGTGCCCGAGTCGTTGATGACCTCGACGCGGTTCTGGGTCTCGGTGAGCACGGCGGCGGGCAGCGGCGTGCTCGCGCTCGGCACGCGGTCGGGGAGCTGGAGCACCTGCCCCACCCGGAGCCGATGCGGCGGCGGCCCGAGGGTGGGGTTGTACGCGTGGATGAGGTCTGTGCGGGCGCCGTTGCGATAGCGCGCCGTGGCGATGCCGACGCAGGTGTCGCCGGCCTGCACCCGATACGGTCGGAGCTGCACCGCGGGCGCCGCTGCGGGCCGCGCCGTAGGCCGTGGCGCGGGCCGCGGTTGCGCGCCGAGCGGCCGGGAGAGGAGGGCCAGCGACAGGGGCAGGAGCCAGTGGCTGAGACGCATCAACGACCTCGCCGCACGGCCCGCAGCACCTTCTGGCACACCGCGGGGTCATCAAGTTTGTCGAGGGCCACATCGCTGGCCCCGGCGCGAATGAGCTCGGCGCCGCGGCCAGACTCCCTGAGGTCGATCACGAGCACGGGGATCTTCGCGAAGTCAGGGTCTTTTTTGATGTTCTGGGTGCGCCTCACGGCGTGCTCGTCGTCGGGCACGACGAGGGCCTTCCACGGTTGCCGGTCGGGCGACGCGGGCGGAATGGCCATCTGTTGGATCGGGTACGCGATCACCCCTTGGGTGGCCAAGGCGCTCCGCAGCGCTTGGGCCCTCGGCGGTTGAAAGCCCCAGAGGGCGACCCTGGCCGCGGGGCCCGCGACGTTGGCGGGGCCTTCGTAGACCGCGTCTCTCGCGGGGGTGAGCGCCCGCTCGTCGCGCCCGAGCCCGGCGTTGCGCGCCCGGTCGGCGGCGTCGCGGGCCTGCCACGACAACAGGTCTTGGCTCTTCAGCGTGAGCCCGAGCGCGTCGCGAAAATCGCGCGCCGAGGGGCGGCCCTCAGGGCGCTTCGACATCGCGCGGTACACCAGCGCCTCAAGCCCCGCGGGTACGGGCTCAGGCGCCTGTCGCAGCGCCGCGATGGGCACGGGCTGCTGGTAGATCTGCGCGCTCATCACCTCGGCGGGGCTGTTGCCCGAGAAGGCCGTCGCGCCGGTGAGGAGCTCATAGAGAATGCACCCTACGGCGTAGATGTCGGTGGCCGGCAGGGTCGTTCGGCCCATGCACTGTTCGGGGGCCATGTACTGCGGGGTGCCGCGCACCTGCCCGGCCTGGGTGAGCTTCTCGACCTGGCCCTCGTCGTCTTGCAGGGCCGCGATGCCGAAGTCGAGCACCTTCACCTTGTCGGTGCGGTCGCCCGCGTCGAGCAGCATGATGTTGTCGGGCTTGAGGTCGCGGTGCACGATGCCTTGGCCGTGCGCGGCTTCGAGCACTTGCAGCACCTGATCGATCACCGCACCAACGCGGAAGAGCGGCATGAGGTTGCCGCCCGCGTTGATCTGCGATTCAAGCGAAAACCCGCGGAGCAGCTCCATCACGAGGTAGAGCTCGCCGTCGAGCTCGCCGAAGTCGATCACCGAGACGATGCCCGGGTGACGGAGCCGCGCGAGCACCACCGCCTCGCGTCGAAAGCGCGCGCGGAGCTCGGGCTTGTTCGACCACTCCTGGAGGAGAAATTTCACCGCCACGGGCTCGCCGAGCAAGAGGTGTTGGGCGCGGTACACCCGGCCCATGCCGCCCGCGCCGAGCAGCGCGTCGAGGCGATAGCGGCCGTCGACCACGGTGCCGACCCGGGCATCGACCGGCGCCACGTCGTGGGCGTCGACGGTCTCGTCGGGAGGCGCGAGGGTGCCTCCGTGGCGCTCTCGGAGCAGCGGGCTCTGCGACGGGATGAGGCTCTCGCTGCCCAGCAGGTTGCGTACCTTGTGCGGATCGCCGCTCACATCACCACCTCAAAGATTTCGACGCTCTCGCGCTTGCCGCGCAACGGATGGTGCCCCAGCGGGTGAAAGGTGAACCCGTCGGCCGACGCGAGCTGACTCACCCGCGCCGTGACCAGGGTCTGCGCGCCGCGGGCCAGCGCTTCGAGCCGCGCGGCGACGTTGACCGCGTCGCCGATCGCGGTGAACTCCATGCGGGTCTCGCTCCCGAGGTTGCCCACCAGGGCCTCGCCCGTGTTGACGCCGATGCCGAGCTTGACCTCGAAGCCGTAGCGCTCGAACCACTCGGGCGCGCTCGCCTCGACGAAGCGATGCATGTCTTCTGCGGCGCTCAGCGCGCGCGCGACCTGGGCTTCGAGCGCGGTCTCGTCGCCCGCGCCGAACACCGCCATCACACAATCTCCGACGAATTTGTCGACCATGCCCTGGTGACGGAACACCACCTCGGTGAGCACGGTGAACAGCTCGTTCAAGAACGCCACGACCTTCTCGGGGGGGGCCGACTCGGCGAAGCTCGTAAAGGCCACCACATCGGCGAAGAGCACCGTCACCTCGCGCCGCGCGCCCCCGAGGCTCAACGTGGCCTCACCCCGGGCCACCCGCCCCGCCACCTCGGCAGGGAGAAAGCGCGACAGGTCACCCTCGACGCGGGTGCGCCGTGCGATCTCGGCCTCGCCCGCCACGATCTCGTCGGCCATGGCCTCCATCGCGCGGCCCAGGGCTTCGAGCTCGTCGCCCGTGCGCACCGTCGAACGCTCGCCGAACACACGCCGCGCATAGGCGCGGGTGAGGGCCATGAGCGCCAGCACCGGGGCCACCGCGCGGCTGCCGAGCCACGCGCCCAAGGCGGCCACGAAGAGCAGCGTCACCAAAGCTCCGGCGATGAGCACCCGCTGCGCGCCCCGCAAGGCGCGAAAGGCCTCAGCCTCGGGCCGCCGCACGATCACCGCCCAACGGTGCTCGGGCAGAATGCGGAGCGTGCCGATGTGAGGCTCGGTGGTGGTGAATTCATTTGTAAGTTCAAGACGTTGTGAGAAAGCCTGGCGCGGCAGCGAGAGGCCCGTGAGGAGGTCGCGCCCCGCGAGGCTCGCCCCCACCGGCAGCCCCGGGCCGCGCGAGAGCAGGCGCAGCTGGTCGTCGATGAGGAGCACCCGGTCTTCGTGGCCGAGGCGCTCTTGCGAGAGGGCCGCGAGGGTCGCATCGAGCCAGCGCGGCTGCACCGTGCCGACGACCCAAGCGACGACGGCGCCGCCGCGTTCGAGCGGCACCGCGAAGCGCAGCGCCACGCCCCATGGGCCAAAGGTTGCGGGCAACCAGCGACCCTCGCGGGGCGGGGCCTGTCGCAGAAACTCAGGCAGCTGTTCGAGCGGCAGCGGCTCGCGGGTCTCGTTCGCGCGAAAGAGGGTGTCAACCCGCGCGCCGTCGGGGGTGTACACCGCGAGGTGGGCGAGGGCCGAGGCGCGGGCCATGATCTCACGGCCGAGGGTGATCTTCGCGTCGGTGTCGGTGATCGAAGGCTCGGTGAGCACCCGCCCCACGCGGAGGGTGGCCTCGCTCGCATAATCGAGGTCGCGCAGCAGGGTCTCGGAGGCCCGATCGAGGATGGCGATCTCGAGCTCCTTCTCTGCCTGTGCGAGGCCCTGACGCTGCGCCCGGAGCGAGGTCGCGGTGAGGGCACCGAGGGGCACCGCGGCCACGACGAGGAGCGTGGCCACCCAGCGACGCCTCAGCGACCCACGGTGCTTGTTTGATTCTGTGTTGGAGGCCGCCACTGCGGCTGAGATTAGGTCACTTCACGCGGCGGCGAAAGCACCGCAGCGCGACATCGGAGGCGCGACCTCACCGCTGGGTGGGCGACCTCCGATGTGCCAGGGTCAGTTGTTGACGCAGCGCCACACAGAGTTCTGCCCACCGCCTGTGCAAGTGCTGTTGTTGGGGCCGGGGCCGCCGCACCCGAGGCTGCCGCAGTAGCGCTCGTTCCACCCGTAGAGCGAGCCGGTCATGGTGACGCCCGGGGGGGCCGAGAGGTCGCTGCCGTAGCGCCACACGGTGCGGCCGACGGTGCTCGAATCGCACACAAAGGGTCCGCTCGAACAACCCCCCGCGCCGGCGCCGCACCACGCGTTGCAGGCCGACGGCTCGATGAGCACCCAGCGGTAATTGTTCGGGCTCACACAACGGCCGGCCTGGCAGCTCTGCCCCGACGCGCACACCGTGCCGCAGGTGCCGCAGTTGTTGTTGTCGCTCTGGAGGTTGATCTCGCAGCCGTCGTTCGCGTTGCTGTTGCAGTTGGCGAAGCCCGAGCTGCACGTGAACGCGCACTGCCCCGAGGTGCACGCGATGGTGGCGTTGGCGCGGGTCGGGCACGCGTTGTTGCACGCGCCGCAGTGGGCGATGTTGTTGCTGCTGTCGATCTCGCAGCCGTCGTTCGCGTTGTTGTTGCAGTTGGCGAAGGCGCCCTGACACGTAAAGCTGCAAGCGCTCGACTCGCACGCCGTGCGCGCGTTGGCCCGCGGCGGGCACACCGTGCCGCAGGCGCCGCAGTTGTTCACGTCGGTGGTCGTGGTCACGCACTGCCCGCCGCAGACGACCTGGCCTGAGCCGCAGACGCCCGCGCAGCGCCCGAGGGCGCACACCTGACCGCTCGGGCAGCTCGTGCCGCAGCCACCGCAGTTGGCGGGGTCGGTCTGCGTGTTCACGCAGCGCCCGTTGCACGCCGTCTGACCGGTCGGGCAGTCGAGCACACACTGACCGTTCGCGCACACCTGGCTGTTGCCGCACACGTTGCCGCACGCGCCGCAGTTGGCGCGGTCGGCGCGGAGGTCGCGACACACGCCCGTGCAGTCGGTCTGGCCCGTGCCGCACGACACCACGCAGGCGCCTCCGAGACAGATTCGGCCGCCGTCACAGGTGAGGCCGCAGGCGCCGCAGTTGGCGCGGTCGGTGCGGAGGTCGCGGCACGACCCGTCGCAGTCGGTGAGCCCGGTGCCGCACGACACGAGGCACTGACGGTTCGAGCAGCTGCGACCCGCCGCGCAGACGTTGCCGCAGGCGCCGCAGTTGGTGTTGTCGCTCGTGAGGTCGCGGCACACGCCGTTGCAGTTGACCTGACCCAGCGCGCACGACACCACGCACTGCCCCGCGGCGCAGTTGCGCCCAGCCGGACACGCCGTGCCGCACATCCCGCAGTTGGCGTTGTCAGACTGAAGGTCGCGGCACACGCCCGAGCAGTTGCTCTGCCCCTCGATGCACGACACCGCGCACATGCCGTTGGCGCACACGCGCCCGGCCGGACACGCCGTACCGCACGCCCCACAATTCGCGTTGTCGCTGCGCGTGTCGCGGCACACGCCGTTGCAGTTCGTGAGCCCCGCGCCGCACTGAACGACGCACATCCCGCTCACGCAGGCCTGGCCCGCCGCGCAGCGCGTGCCGCAGGCGCCGCAGTTGTTGTTGTCGCTCGTGAGGTCGCGGCACACGCCGTTGCAGTTGGTGCTGCCCATGCCGCAGCTCACGCGACACACGCCGGCCGTGCAGAGCTCGCCCGCGGGGCACGCGCTGCCGCACATGCCGCAGTGGTTGTTGTCGGTGTTCAGGTCGCGGCACACGCCCTCGCAGTTGGTCGAGCCCGCGCCGCACGAGACGCGACACGCGCCCGCCGAGCAGATCTGCCCGCTCGGACACGCCGTGCCGCACATGCCGCAGTTGGCGTTGTCGCTGGTGAGGTCGCGACACGCCCCGTTGCAGTTCGTGGTGCCCTCGGCGCACGAGACGCGACACATGCCGCCCGAGCAGAGCTGCCCGCTCGGACACGCCGTGCCGCACATCCCGCAGTTGGCGTTGTCGGTGTTCAGGTCGCGGCACACGCCGTTGCAGTTGGTGGTGCCGCCCCCGCACGAGAGGCGGCACGCGCCCGCCGAGCAGAGCTGACCCTCGGCGCAGCGGTTGCCGCAGGCGCCGCAGTGGTTGCTGTCAACCTGGGTGTCACGGCAGGTGCCGTCGCAGCTCGTCTGCCCCATCGGGCACACCACGGTGCAGCTCCCGTTGAGGCACACCTGACCCGCCGCGCAGGCGTTGCCGCAGCTGCCGCAGTTGGCGTTGTCGCTGCGCGTGTTGGCGCAGAAGCGCTCGCCGCCCACCCCCGCGTCGCCGCCCGTCGCGCAGGTCGCGAGGTTGGCGGCGCACTCGATGCCGCAGGCGCCCATCGAGCAGAGCTGCCCCGTGGCGCAGGTCGTGCCGCACGCGCCGCAATTGCTGCGGTCGGTGTTGGGGTCGACGCAGCGCCCGTTACAGACCCGCAAGCCCGGCGGACATTGCAGCGTGCAACGCCCCGCCATGCAGGCCTCGAAGCTCTGACAGCGTGTGCCGCAGCCCCCGCAGTTGGCAGGGTCTGCCTGCGTGTCGAGACAGCGGTTGT
Organism: Myxococcales bacterium; assembly: GCA_016792845.1. Lineage (GTDB taxonomy): Bacteria > Myxococcota_A > Polyangia > Polyangiales > JAEUKH01. The sequence goes on from JAEUKH010000029.1 coordinate 23,810, forward strand.
CGCAGCGCGATTGCCCTGTCTGACACGCGACATCCATGCTGCTGTCGAGGCCGCCGTCGCTGCTGCCTCCGACCACCGTGTTGCCCTCACAACCAAGCAAAAGCCCCACCCCGACAAGGAGTGTCGGGGCCCACCGGGCGAAATGTTCTCGCATTCTAAAAGTCCTCCGTTCGATTCACTTCAACGCCAGTCACACAACAGTGACAACAATTTGTTCGAGAAAATCGGCGCACGAAGCGGTTGCGCGAGGGGGCACGTCGGCGTTCAATGACCGGGCAATGGGTGACCGAAGGCAGAGCCCCGGGTGGGGCAGGGCGATGGCGGCCGCGCTGGCCACCCTCTCTTTCGGATGCGGCGGCGGTGTGGCCCTCGTCGGCGGTGAAATCGCTCAGCAAGACGCCGGGCCGCGCGACAGCGTGTCTCTCGACGCAGGCGACGTGCATGATGTTGACGATGTCAACATTGCCGACGGGTCAGAGGGGTCGATCCTCTTTGATGTGGCCGACGCGCCCGAGGTCGGCGACGGCGCCGCGCCCTCAGACGCTTTGAGTGACGCGGGCGACGCGCAGGCGGCGTGTCCGGGGCAGACCCAGTGCGGCGGCGCGTGCGTGTCGCTCTCGAACGACCCCAACCACTGCGGCGGGTGCAACAACGTCTGCGCCGCCGGGGCGCGACAGACCGCGCTCTGCATGGCGGGGCGGTGCGCGACCCTCTGCCATCAAGGCTTCGCAGACTGCGACGGCAACCCCAGCAACGGCTGCGAGGTCGAGCTCGCGGCCGACCCGAGGCACTGCGGCTCGTGCAGCGTGGCGTGCAGCGGTGGCCAGGGCACGGCGGCCTGCGCCAACGGGCAGTGCGCGATCGTCTGCAACGCGGGGCGCGGCAATTGCGACCAACAGCTCACGAACGGGTGCGAGGTCGATCTTCTGGCCGACGCCGCCCACTGCGGTCGATGCGGGGCCCTCTGCGCGTTCGCCAACGGGGTCGGGGCGTGCTCGGGCGGCCAGTGCGCCCTCGCGACGTGCGCGATGGGCTTCGCCTCGTGCGACAACAACGACACCAACGGGTGCGAGACCAACATCGGGACGAGCGTCGACCACTGCGGCGCGTGTCGGCAGCGTTGCGCCTTCGACAACGCCGAGGCCGTGTGCGCCACGGGGCGCTGCGCCTTGGGCGCGTGTCGCATGGGCTTCGCAAACTGCGACGGCAACCCGAGCAACGGCTGCGAGGTCAACCTCGCGAGCTCGGCGGCGCACTGCGGCAGCTGCGGGCGTACATGCACGCTGCCCAACGCGGTCAGCGCTTGCGTGACGGGGGGCTGCGCGATCGCCGCATGCAACAGCGGCTTCGCAGACTGCGATCGCGACGCCAACAACGGGTGCGAGGTCGACCTCGGCACCACCACGACCCACTGCGGCTCCTGCGGCACCGCGTGCGGCGCGGGGCAGGTGTGCTCAGGCGGCGCGTGCCGCAACAACTGCCAAGGGTTCAACGACCTTTGCGCCGGCGGGTGCGTCAACCTCAACAACAACGTGGCCCACTGCGGCGCGTGCAACACGGTGTGTGCGGCCCCAGCCAACGCGAGCCCGACCTGCAACAGCGGGCAATGCGGATACGCTTGCAACAGCGGCTTCGCAGACTGCGACGGCCGCGCCGTCAACGGGTGCGAGGTCGACCTCCGCAGCGCGGTCAACCACTGCGGGAGCTGCTCACGAAGCTGCTCGTCGGCGGGCGGCGCCGCGTCGTGCGTCAACGGCCAGTGCCAGATCGCCTGCGCGGCGGGCCAAGGTGATTGCGATGGCGACGTCTCGACAGGCTGCGAGACCAACGTGTCAAACACAACAGCGCACTGCGGTCGCTGCGCGAACGTCTGCACCGCGCCCAACGCGTCATCGCAGTGCGTGTCGGCGACCTGTCAGGCGACCTGCAACAGCGGCTTCGGCGACTGCGACAACAACGCCGTCAACGGGTGCGAGACCAACCTGACCGCCACGAGCGCGCACTGCGGCGCCTGCGGCCGGGCTTGTGTGTTGCCGAACGCCAGCCCGACCTGCGCCGGGGGGCAGTGCGCGATCGCCTCGTGCAACAGCGGGTTTGGCAACTGCGACGGCATCGCGTCGAACGGCTGCGAGACCAGCCTCGCGAGCAGCGCCTCGGCTTGCGGCGCGTGCGGGGTGGTCTGTTCGCTCCCGAACGCGGTGCCTCAGTGTGTGAGCGGGCAGTGCCAAGTCTTGACCTGCGCGCCCGGCTTCGGCGACTGCGACGGCATCGCGTCGAGCGGCTGCGAGATCGATCTGCGCACCACACGCGATCACTGCGGCGCGTGCGGCCGGAGCTGCGGCCCACGCGATCAATGCGTGGCGGGTTTGTGTATGACGACCTGTACGGGCTCGCTCGTCGCGTGCGCGGGCAACTGCGTCGACGTGACCCTCGACTTCGCCAACTGCGGCGGCTGCGGGCAAGCCTGCTCGGTCGGTCAGAGCTGCGTTTTGGGGAGCTGTGTCGATCCGAACCGCGACGCGGGGCTCGAAAGTGGCACCGGATCCGACGCGTCGTTGGCCATCGACGGAGACGACGGCATGCGCACCGACGCGGGGCGCGACGCGGGCTTCGACGCGGGCTTCGACGCGGGCTTCGACGCGGGCTTCGACGTCGGGAGCAGCACCTCGGGTGATGTGCCCATCGAGGTTGGCTTCTCGGGGTAACCTCCAAACAACACACGCGATGAGTGAGTTTTCGCACCCTCGGTACGCACCCTTCGACATCGACCGTCATGCCGCCGAGAGGAGCCTCGACGAGGCCCGAACGCGCGGCATCGGCCTTGATTTGCCGGGCGTCGCCGGGGTGGTCGCGCTCCTCGGGGCTGCGGCTCCGGGCGTGCTGCCTGCGCTTTGGCGATGGACGGGTCTCGCGCCCGTGCTCGGCCGCGAGCGCGCAGGCCGCGGCGCCATCGCGCCCATGACCTTGGCGCCCATGGCCAAGCCGCGCGCGCCCCGCGCCAAGCCCGCCCCAGACCCCGAGCAGGCCAAGCGCGCGCTACGACAATTGCGCGACGAAGCCCTTCTACGGACGGCCCTCCGCGAGCTCGACGCGGTGGTCGACGTCGACGCCACCGCGGCCGAGTGGTCACGGGTCGCGGCGAACGTCACCGCCGCGGCGCTCTTCATGGCCGAGTCGATGGTCGAGGCGCGAAACGGCCCCCCGATGGGCAGCTCGGGCGCGCGCTGCACCCTCACCGTGCTCGGCATGGGCAAGCTCGGCGGCGAAGAGCTCAACCTGGGCTCCGACATCGACCTCTGTCTCTTTTACGAGACCGACCAGGGCGCCGCCGGAGAGCGGACCCTGCAACAACACTTCGGCCGCGTGGGCTCGCTCTTGCTTGAGCTCTTGAGCGAGGTCACCGCCGAGGGCTTCGCCTTCAGGGTCGATTATCGCCTCCGCCCCGAAGGGAGCCGCGGGCCCGTCGCCTGCGCGCGCGCCGCCGCCGAGCGATACTACGCCCACCAAGGCCGCCCGTGGGAGCGCGCCGCCATGCTCAGGGCCCGCCCCATCGTGGGCGACCTCGCGCTCGGGAAGCAGCTCCTCGACACGCTCCGCCCGTGGATCTTCCCTCGTCACGGCGACCCTTCGGCCCCGCGCGAGCTCGCCGCGATGCTCGAACGCGCGCGCCGCGAGCAGTGCCGCGACGACGCCCGCGACCTCAAGCTCGGGCGCGGCGGGATCCGCGAGCTCGAGTTCTTCGTGCAAGCCCAACAGCTCATGCACGGCGGCGAGCACCTCGCGCTTCAGACTCCGAGCACCCTCGCGGCGCTCTCACGACTCAGCGCCCTCGGCATCGTCTCGGCGCGCACCCAACGCGAGCTCGACGCGGCCTGGGGTCTGCTCCGTCGCATCGAACATCGCATCCAGGTGATAGCGCCCTTCGCCACGCACGAATTGCCCCGCGACACAGCCCGTCAGAACGCCCTCGCTCGCTCGCTCGGGTACCTCGACGGAGCAGCCCTCCAAAACGCTCTCGACGAAGCACGTCAGCACGTCATGGCCGCGTTTGAGAGCCTCGCCGCGCAGCCCGGTCACGGCACCGCGCGCGACGACCAGCGCTTCGAACAGCTCGCCCGATCGGTCGCTGAGGGGCACGCGAGCCCCTTCGCCCTCGCCGACGTGTTGGGGGTGCGCGAGCCCGAGCTCGGCCTCGCCGATCTGCGACGCATGGCACGCCGTGACGATCACCCGCTGTCTCGCGTGTGCTTCGCGCGCGACCCGCGGCTCGCCACGCGCCTCTTGGCCGAAGTGCACGACGCGCCCGACCCCGACATGGCCTTAGGCCACCTGGCCGAGCTCTTCGAGCGCGTGCATCCGGCCGATCGGTACGCCGCCCGGCTCATCGAAAACCCTGTCCTCGCCCGCGGTCTGATCGGTCTCTTGGGGGCCAGCGAGCGCCTCGCGCGAACCCTCTTCGCCCGCCCCGCCCTGCTCGACTCGGTGGTGGCGGGGGGCGGCGCGCCCGACGTCGACGAGATCGCGACGCTGCTCGACACCACGGTGCGTCTCGCGCACCGAGAGGCTCCCGAAGATGTCGAACTGGTGATCGGCGCCCTCCGCCGCGCGATCCAGGCATCGACCTTCGCCATCGGCGTCGCCGACCTCTCAGGAGAGGCCACCGTCGAGCAGACCACCGCGAGGCTCACGGCCCTCGCCGAGTCTGCGGTCCGCGCGTGCCTCTCGCTCGCCGCCGACGAGTGCGCCCAACGCTTCGGCGCTCCGGGCCCTTCGGGCCCCGTCGATGGCATGGCCGTGGTCGCGCTAGGCTCCCTCGCCGCCCACGAGCTCGGCCACGGAGGCGACCTCGATCTCCTCTTCGTTCACGCCGCCGATGCGCCCACCCTCGGAGGTCGCCGCGGCCCCATCGGCGCCGCCGAGTACGCGGTACGCCTCGCGCAGCGCACCCTCTCGCTGTTGTCGGTGCCGCACGAAGACGGCCCAGGCTTTGTGACCGACACCCGCCTCCGCCCTTCGGGCTCGCAGGGCACCTTGGTGAGCTCCCTCGAAGCCTTCAAGCGCTACCACGCCACCCAAGCCGCCTCGTGGGAGCGACAAGCCCTCTTGAGAGCGCGCGTCATCGCCGGCGACCCGCATTTCGGCGCGACCCTCCAGCAGACCATCGACGCCATCGCGTACGAGGGCCCTCCGCCCGATGTGGCCGAGCTCCGCCGGCTCCGCGCCCGGATGGAACTCGAACTCGGCCGCGAAGACCGCGGCGCCCTGGCATTGAAGTACGGTCGCGGCGCCCTGGTCGACATCGAATTCGCCGTTCAGGCGCTGCAAATGGTGCACGGCCGCGATCTCAGCGTGCGGAGCCCCAACACCCGCACCGCCCTCCTGGCCCTCGAAGCCCGCGGGTACCTCCCCACTGCATGGGCCACCGACCTCAAAGCGGGCGAGAAGCTCCAACGCGCGGCGCTCTTGGCGGCGCGGCTCACCACCCTCCGCGGCACGCTCTTGCCGTCGGCCCCGTCGGCGCTCACGATGGCCCGCCGTTTGGGCTACCGCGACCGCGGCGAGCGCACCGCCCTTGAGGGCCTCCTGGCCGACCTGGCCATCTCGCGCGACGCGGTACGGCGGGTCTTTCGCGAACTGCTCACGTCGCTTGAGCGTCGCCCGTCGGCGCCCGCGTGAGGTCGCGCACGATGGCCGGCGTGTCGGCCTCATCGGGGAGCTCGAACACTCGCCGCGCGCCCGAACTGAGGGTCAGCACGAGGCGCTCGCTCGGGTCACGGCTCCAGCCGCCGACGGGGGGCACGCTCTCGACGGCCTTGAGCTCCGCGAGCGCAAACTGCTCTAACACGCCCGGGTCGCGCCAGACCTTGAGCCGCCCTTCGCCGCGGTCGAGGGTGATGCGATAGACCTTCTGCGAGCGAAAGGCCGCGGCCACCATGGCCAGCGAGACCGCCGCGCCGAGGGCCCCCACCACGAGCCCCGCGCGGTCGGGGGTCACCAATCGAAAGGCCCACTGAAGGTACAGCGCAAACCCTACCAAGGCCGCACCTGTGCCGAGCGACACCACGATGCGTCTGGGTACGCTCACGAACTCCACCGCGATGAGCACCTCACCGTCGGGGCCCTCGGGGCGCTCATCGTGAGAGGTCTCTGCGGCTTGCGGGGCGTCGTGAGCATCGGGCATGGCCAGCGATGACTCTACCCGACATCGCACGCTTGGCGAGAGGGGCCGTGTTTCGTCCACAGGGGTGGGTGTCAACGTCGGTTTACGACCCGACAGGCTTGCAGAAGGGGGCGAGCGGGTGTTCACTGTTTCCTCGCGAAAAACAAGAAGAACACCGGGTTGGCCCTGGCTTTGCTAAGCCTTCCGCCGACACTCTCCGAAAGGAGTGACTGGGCACATGAAGAAAACCGCGATTTCAGCTCTCGTTGTGGCCTCGCTCTCAACCCTCGCCTCGGTGGCACACGCTCAGACCTGCCCTCCGGGGTCGATTCTCTGTGCCAACCTCCAATTCGGCGCGGGTGTCTCTGTCAATACGGTCCCGCCGCCTCCGCCTCCGATGCCCGCCGCCCCGGTGGTCATCGTGCAAGCGCCTCCTCCGCCGCCGGTGTATTACGCCCCTCCGCCTCCCCCGCCGACCCGCATGGTGGTGGTGACGCAGCCCGAGGTGGCCTACACCACCACGACCTATCAGACCTACGGCTTCGCGGGTCGTCAGCAGCTCGGCTTCGGCGTCTTCGGCGCGGGCCTGGCCCTCGGCGAGCGCGAGAGTTCACGCGGTGCGGGCATGGGCGGTGTGGGCGCGAACATGCGCTTCCGTTATTCGCCGCACTTCGCAACGGAGTTGGCCATCGCCGCGGTGGCGGGCCGCGATTACAACGGCGACGACCGCGCCGAGGTGCCCCTCACGGTCAGCCAGCTCTTCTACTTCAACCCCCAGAATCGCCTTCAGCTCTACGCCCTGGTGGGCCTCGGGGGCTCGTTCGCGGGGGTGACCTACACCGACGCCAGCGCCCGTGAGCGCGGGCGCGACAACGCGGCCTACGGCTACTTCGGCGCCCAGGCGGGCCTCGGTCTTGAGTGGCAGCTCTCGCGCAACTTCTCGCTCTTCGGTGACTTTCGCGGGTTCATCCGCACCCGCGTCGACAACGAGGTCGAGATCAACCCCGAGTTTCGTCGGGCGCAGGGCGGCCGCGTCGAGACCACCAACACCTCGGCGGGCGTGATGGGCACCTTCGGCGGGATGTTCTACTTCTGATCGTCTGATCGGGGCAGCGGGGGCGCTGGGCGCACGACGCTCGGCGCCCCCGACGCGTTTGGGGCACCCGACGGCGCGATCGGCGGACCGAGTCGCGGCGTTTTCGGCGACGGGGGCATCGGCGGAGGCGGACGAAACGAGCTGCCAGCCCCCAACGGCGGCATCGCCGGGCGCGGCGACGGGCGCGGCACCCGCTGCGAGGGCAATCGGGCGGTCTCTTCTTCCAAAATCTCGACGGTCTCGAGCTCGGTGATTTCGTCTTCGTCGCGTTCGACCTTGGGGCGCAAGACCGGGCCTGAGGAGGCCATCCGAGGGGGCGGCGCGGGCAGGTCATCGAGATCGAGCGCCGCTGCACGCATCGACGCGGTGATGGCCCCCGGCGCACGCGAGAGCCCGCTCGGCGCCGCGCTCAGCGGCCGCGGCACCGCGCTCGGGGTGGGAGGCTCGGGCCGCTGACTCAACCCGCTCACATCGTCGAGGGGCGCGGCGTCGAGGGGCGCGAGATCAAGCGGCTGGAGATCGTCGACCACCAACGCGGGCTCGTTTAGCGTCGGAGGCAACGTGGCCGTGACACCTCGCGGATCTGGCAGCTCCGACCGCGGCGGCTCTGAGACCGTGGCGCTGGGCTCAACCGGCGCGATGCGAGGCACCACCAGCGCAGGGCCGCCGATGACCAGGGCTGACAGCGCGTCGAGCGAGAGCGGAGGCTCGGAGCGCTGGCGTTGCGTGGGCGCGGGCGCCTCGGCCGTCTCAGACGCTTGGGGGCGCTCGGAGGGGTCTTGCGCGGCGACCGGGAGCCCCACAAGTTCGGGCGTCTCGACGAGGGCGCGCGAGGGCGTCGCGCCCGGTGACACCACCTCCGCGGCCAGCGACGCGAGCGCTGAAGGCGGCGGCACCGAAGACGCTGGCTGCGGGGCGAGCGCGATCTCTGGCGCTTCAGCTTCGGTTTGCGCCTTGGCTTCGGCGTCGACGTCGGGTGCAGCTTCGGTGAGTGCCTTGGCTTCAACGTCGATGTCGGGCGCTGCTTCGGTGTCCGTCTTGGCTTCGACTTCAACGTCGATGTCGGGTGCGGCCTCAAGCGCGAGCTCTGGCAGCGGGGCCTCGGGCGCGGTCGCCAACGCCGGGGGCGCGGCCTCGGTGTGCGCCGGCGCTTCAGGTCGAAGCGACTCAAATACCGGAGCCGGGAGGCTCGGCGTCGTCGGTGCGTCGAACGAAGGCGTGGCCACCCCGAGGCTCTCGAGCGCCGCAAAGAGCGACGCGACGCTCGGGCGATGGCCGTTGCCCCGCTTGCGTAAAACACCCTGAAATAGCGTGTCGAGGAGGCCATCGACGGCCCCAAGATCAACCCGACCCTGGGGCGTCAATGGGAGCTTGTGACCGGGGGGTGACGCACTTCGCACAACAAATCACTCCTCTCGAAACCGCCCAGCGAGCGCCGCGAGCCGCACGGGGTGCGATTGCACGCCCGTCGGGCCCTCAGGTCAACTGAGATGCGAGCAGCGACGCCGCTTGTTCAAGCGTCGCGTCGAGCTTGCTCGCGTCGGGCCCGCCCGCAGCGGCCATGTCGGGTCGACCGCCGCCGCGACCGCCCACCAGCGCCGCGAGCTGGCCCACCAGTTTGCCCGCGTGAACCCGCCCGGCGAGCGCCTTCGTGGTCGCGACCACCAGCAACGCCTTCTGGTCGGCGGTCGCCGCGCCCACCACGACCACCGCGTCGCCGTGCTTGTCACGGAGGTGGTCGGCGTACTCGCGGAGGGCCTTGTCTTCGTGCACCGGAGCCTTCGCAACGATAAGCTTCAACCCAGCGACATCGCTGATGTTTTCAGCTGAGCCGCCGCCGGTCATCAGCTTGCGCTTGAGCTCGTCGATCTGGTGTTGCAGCTCGCGCTGGTGCTCAAGGGTCTTCTCGACCCGCGGCAGCACGTCAGCCTGTGAGGTCTTGAGCGTGTCGGCCACCCGGCGCAAGGTGCCCGAGAGCGCGCGCACGAGGCCGAGCGCGCCGAGCCCCGTGACGGCCTCGACGCGGCGAACGCCGGCGCCGAGGTTCTGATCGCTCACGATCTTGAAGAGGCCGATGTCGCCGGTCGCGGCGACGTGGGTGCCGCCGCAGAGCTCGACGCTCTCGCGCCCGATGTGGAGCATGCGCACCTCATCGCCGTACTTCTCTTCAAAGATCATCATCGCGCCGCGCTTGCGTGCTTCGGCTTGTGACGTCACCACGGTCTCGACGCCGCGATTGTCGAGAATCTCTTTGTTGACCAGGTCTTCAATGGCCACGACCTCGTCGTCGCTGAGCGGGCGGCTCGCCGCGTAGTCGAAGCGCAGGCCTTCGGGCGCGACCTTCGAGCCCTTCTGCTGCGCGTGCGGCCCCAACACCTTGCGCAACGCCCAATGCAAGAGGTGCGTCGCAGAGTGGTTGCGACGGGTGGCGTTGCGCGCCTCGGCGTCGACGGTGAGGGTGACCTCGTCGCCGATCTTCAGCTGCCCCGAGGTCACCGTGCCCGCGTGAATGATCAATGAGCTTACAGGCTTGAGGGTGTCACTGACGATAAACTCACCCGCGGCGCCCGTGATCACACCGCGGTCGCCCACCTGGCCGCCCGATTCGCCGTAGAAGGGCGTGCGCCCCACCACCACCTGGCCCGACTCGTTGGCGGTCAGGGCGTCGACGAAATGGAGGGCGCCCTTCTCGTCGGGGCGCAAGAGCGCCACAATCGGGGCGCGCTCGGTGAGGGCTGTGTACCCGGTAAAGGCGACGCTCCCGCCAGCGCGGAGGAGGGCCTCGCGGTGCTCGACCCTGATCTTCTCTTCTTTCGAGATGCCGCCGTGATCGTCTCCCTTTGAGACCTCGCTGTGCTGCGCGCGGGCGCGGCGGTAGCCCTCATGGTCAACCACGAACCCGCGCTCCTGCCCGATCAACTCGGTAAGATCCAACGGGAATCCGTGGGTCGCATAGAGGTCAAAGGCGACCTCTCCCGGCAGCTCTCGGGTGCCCGAGGCGCCCTCGACCCAGCCGTCGAAGCGGCTCAAGAGCTCAAGCCCCGTGGGGATGGTCTCTCGAAAGCGAAGGTCTTCGGCGCGACACTGGTCAACAATGAACTCGCGGTGCTGCACAAGCTCGGGGTAGGCCCCGCCCATGCGGTCGATCACCGTCTCGGCGACCTTGTGAAAGGTGGGCTCCCGGAGGCCTTGGAGGTACGCGTTCCGAATCGCGCGACGCATCACCGAGCGGAGCGCCGCGCCGCGGTCTTTGTTCGAGGGGGTGATGCCCTCGGCCAACGAGAAGGCGGCCATCCGTGCGTGGTCTGCGATGACCCTGCACGCCGTGTCGTACTCGCTTTGGGTGGGCTGGTAGGGCCTGCCCGCGATCTCGGCGGCGCGATCGACCAATGCGCGCAAGAGGTCGGTGTCGTAATTGCTGGTGACCGATTGGAGCACCGCGGTGATGCGTTCGAGACCCATCCCCGTGTCGACGCAGGGCGCGGGCAGGGGCGTCAACGGGCCGTCTTTCTCAAGACGGTTGAACTGCATGAAGACGAGGTTCCAAATCTCCATCCAGCCGGCGCCGTTGGGGGCGGGCTCATCGCCGAAGGTCTTCGGGTCTGCGGCGCCTTCGCCCATGAAGTAATGAATCTCGGTGCAGGGGCCGCAGGGGCCGGTGTCGCCCATGCTCCAGAAGTTGTCTTCGCGGCCGAGACCGAAGATGCGGTCGTCGCCGAACCCTGTCACTTCCTTCCAAATGGTGCGGGCTTCGTCGTCAGCGGGGAGCCCGGGCTCGCCCTTGAAGACGGTGATCACCAGACGCTCTTTGGGCAGGCGCCACACTCGTGTGAGCAGCTCCCACGCGAGGGCGATGGCCTCTCGCTTGAAGTAATCACCGAATGAGAAGTTGCCCAACATCTCGAAGAATGTATGGTGTCGCGCGGTGCGACCCACGTTCTCAAGGTCGTTGTGCTTGCCGCTCATGCGGATACACTTTTGACTCGACGCCGCGCGGGTGTACGGCCGCTTGTCTTCACCGAGGAAGACGTCTTTAAACTGCACCATCCCTGCGTTGGTAAAAAGCAGGGTGCGGTCGTTGCGCGGGATCACCCCGGCGCTCGGCACCACCGTGTGCCCGTGCTGTTGAAAGAATTCGAGAAACGAAGCGCGGATCGCGTCGGAAGTGAGCTTGTCTGACATGGTGGTCTCTTGTCGCCCGGTCGCCCTCACAAGGGCGCAACCCGTGGGGCGCGCACCATACACCACCCGCGTCGCTACCGCCCGCCGAACGGATCGCCGGTCGCCCGGTCGCCCTCATTTCGCGCCGGTCGCCCCGCCGGGCCGCGCCTCGGGGCGCTCGGCCGCGCGCTCTCGCCCGCGCCGAGCTCGTAGGTCATGGCAAAGACGAAACGGGTGTAGTCATCGACGGCGTCTGCGCCGGTGCCCACGGTGGCGGGGCCCGCATAGGTCGTGCGGTATCGCACCCACTCGGCGGTGCCGCGAAACCCGAGCCCCGACACGAAGCGATCGAGGCGTACGCCCAGGCCGAACCAGGCCCCAAAGCCCAAGGTCGTCTCGGGGTTTTGACCGAACGACTTCTTCAGGTCGGTGCCGATGCCCACAAGGCGAAACTCACCGCCCATGATCGCGTCGAGCTCGAAGCCCGCGTTGGCGTAGAGCGGCAGGTGGCCCTCACCCGCGACCCGGAGCCCGATGTACGTCGTCGACGCGACCCGCTGTTCGGGCGCGAGCTGGCTCGTGTCGAGGGTGAAGGTCGAATACACCATGCCTACGGTGAGGTATTGCCCGCCGCCGTCGCGGGGCCGGTGCGCGAACTGAGCGCCGATGAGCGCCTGCACCGCCGAGGTCGAGAGCGTCACCACGCGGCCGTCGGGGCTGCGACCCTGCGAGCTCAGCCCTACGGGCACCGCGACGTGGGCGTCGAGGCCGAAGCCGTAACGCCGCGCCGAGAAGACGTAGCGCAGCGCCAGACCCGCTTGAAGCTCGCCGTACAGGTCGTTTTCGTAGCCGCGGGGGGTGCGCTCGCCCAAGACGGGCACGCGCCACGAGCGGCTCGCCGTGCCGCCGCCCACGCGGGCGCTGAGGAAGCCGAGGCCCAAGCCCGCGTCGGGGGGCGAGGGTTGCAGACTCGGCGGAGGCCCAGAGAGCCCGCTCGCGCCGCCCTGAACCCGCTCATTGGGTGATTGAAACGTGCTGCGGTTGCCACCCTGAAGCGTGGTGACCCCCTCGGGGCGGAGGTAGGCCTGGAGCTGATCCCAGATCTCGGTGCCGAGGGCGCTTACTTCTTCGAGGCGGTCGACCTCCCACGCGGCGGTGCCGGCGACCTGCCCGTCGCGGCCGCGCAACACCCTCAGCTGCAAGCGGTACCCGCGGGGGCGGCGCTCGAGATTGCCGACCACCACCTGGTCGAGACGAAGCGGGCGGGCGAGCTGCGCCATCGCGTCGGCGTCGCTGCGCCCGGTGACCCCCGCCCGCTCGGCCGCGGCGTTAAACTCAGAGGCCGACACCAGCTCGATTTCGCCGACGTGGTCAGAGAAGACCGAGCCCACCATGCCGCGGGTCACCGCCGCGCGCTCGCCTTCGAAAGGCCCCACCGCGATGCGAGGCACCCGAACCTGCGCCTCGGCCGCCCGCTGCGAGGTGCTCAGGCCAAGAAAACAAGGCCCCAAGAGCGCCAAGGCCCCCGCCAGAACCCGGGCTCGGGGCCCGCCGATGTGCGCGCGAAGCGTCATGCAACGGCGCGACCGTAGCCCGAAGCCCAAGCAAGTGCGAGACTCAAAACCTCAACCCGCAAGCCCCGGGACGAAGCCCCGCGGGTCGCGCACCAGACGCCACAACACCCGGGCCGCCAGGCTTTGCGGCTTGACCCCCAGCTTGCGGAGCTGACGCTGAAAATAGCGCCGCCGCTCAAGCTCGCTCAGGTGCTCGACCTCATCGAGGCTGACCGAGGTCGAGCCGAGCTCACGCGCGCCGCCCTCGTCATGCGGGTCACCCTCGTCACCGTCGTCGCCCTCGGGATCTTCGTCATTGGAGGCTGAAACCGAAGCGATATGGTCGACCATCCATGTGGTGGCCCAACGCTGGAAGATCAGCTCGCCCTCATCACACGCCACCGCCACGCTCATGGTCGTCACCCTCGCCACCGCCGACGCCCTGGGCCGCCATTGGCCTTCGGGGTGCTGTGGGTAACTGAACGTTAGTTCAGTCTTCGCCTCGGTGGCAAGGGTGATTCGACCCTGCTGAACCGGTCGTAGGTTGCTGCGGGTTGTGGGGCTGAGATACTGCCTCACACCGTCGCCATGTCATCGAAGGAGCCCGGCCATCATTCGCCTCGCCCGCTGCGCCCCCTGAGGTTGGTGAGCCCGACGGCGCCGGGTCGAGCCTTCGTGCCGTGGGTGTTCATCGGGTTGGCCGTGGGGCTGACGTATTACTTTCGCGACCTGGTGATGTTGCTCTTTGGCGCCTTTGCCATCGCGTACATTCTCCACCCGCTGGTGGCCCGGCTTGAGCGGTGGCGGGTGCCGCGCGGGGTGGCCATCGCGCTGTCGCTCTTGCTGAGCCTGGTGGTGTTGGTGGCCACCTTCGTGTTGGTGGTGCCAGACCTCGTGCGGCGCCTCACGGAGCTCGCGACGGTGCTGCCGGTGAAGGTGCGTAACGAGTGGATCCCGCTGGCCAATGGGCTGTTGGTCGACCTCCGTCAGCGGTATCATTTGCGCATCCCGACCACCGCCGACGCGTGGATCAACCAGCTCGCAGACCGCAGCGCGCTGGCCTCACGGAGCCTCTCGGTGGTGCAGTCTGCGGCGAGCTTCAGCCTGTCTGCCATTGAGCTCCTGGTCGAGACGCTCATCGTGCTGGCGATGGCGTTCTACCTCCTCTCCGATTGGGATCGTATCGTCGACGGGGGCCTCGCCCTGGCGCCGCGTCGGATGGCCAACGACGTCGCGCGCATCGGCCGCAAGGTCGACGCCGCATTGGGGCGTTATGTGCGCGGGCAAGGCCTCGCGATGTTGATCTTGGGCTCGCTCTTCGCGATCGGGCTGGTGGCCTTGGGGGTGCCCGGGGGCTTGGGGCTGGGCGTCTTCGCGGGCTTGATCGCGTTCATCCCGTATGTAGGTTTTTTCATCGCGTTGGGCTTCGCGGCGCTCTTCGCGGCCCTCGACGGCGGCGGCTCGGGCCACGTCTTCGCGGTGGTCGCTTACATGTTGTTCGTGCACATCCTCGACCTCACGGTGGTGACGCCGCGCATCTTGGGCGGCTCGATCGGGCTGTCGCCGGTGGCGGTGATCTTGAGCCTCCTCGCGGGTGCCAAAGTGCTGGGTTTTGTGGGCCTTCTGGTGGCCATCCCGGTGGCCTCGGTGGGCGCCGTGCTCGTGCACGAGCTGGTCGATTATTATAAACAAACAAGGTTCTATACGGCCTTGCCGGCGAACGCCGAGGGCGAGGTCGACATCGCCATCGTTCAGGTAGACCAGGCGCCCGTCGAGGGGGCCCGCGCGCAGGGCGACCCCTTCGCGGGGGAGCCCGTAGTCGACGAGCCTTCGGCGCGACAGACCCATCAAGACGGCAGCGGCGGGTCACCCTTTCGCTCACACCGAGGCGAACCATGATGCACGAAGGGCTCAGAATCGAAGAACGCGGGCGTGTCTGTTGGTTGATCTTCGAGCGCGCCGCGCGAAAGAACGCGCTGCTCCCCTCGATGCTCGACGCCATCGCGACGCGCCTCGAAGCGGCCGCGCAGGACGGCACCCGGGTGGTGGTGCTCTACGGCGAGGGCGGCGCCTTCAGCGCGGGGGCTGACCTTCGCTGGGCCGCCGAACAAGGGGCCGAACTCTACACGCAGCTTGAGCAGCTCTTAGAGAAGTATCAACGCATCATTCGGTTGTTGGTTGAGCTGCCCATCCCGACGGTGGCCGTGGTCGACGGCGTGGCTTACGGTTTCGGCTGCGACCTCGCGCTCGCGTGTGACCTCAGGGTGGCCAGCGACCGGGCGTACTTTCAAGAAGGCTTTGTGCGCATCGGGTTGATCCCCGATGGGGGCGGCACGTGGATGCTGCCGCGGCTCGTGGGGCTCTCGAAGGCCCTTGAGATGACCATGCTGGGCGAGCGGCTCTCGGCCGAAGAGGCGAAGCAGCTCGGCTTGCTCGCGCGGGTGGTGAGCGCGGAGTGCGTCGAGGGCGAGGCGCAAGAGATCGCGGGGCGCCTCGCCAACGGGCCGCCGCTCGCGCTCGCGCAGATCAAGAGGCTCACCCGGGCGGCGCTGTCGAAGCCCTTCGATGAGGCCTTTCGTGATGAAGGCGCTGCGCAGCTGGCGTGCCTGCGGAGCCGCGATTGTATTGAAGGAATGATGGCCTTCTTCCAAAAACGTACGCCAGTCTTTGAAGGAACGTGATCACCACACTGCGTCAGGCGCTCTCTCGCGCCGCCTCGGCCCTGGCGGGGGCCCTCGTCGCTGCCATTCTGACCGGCCTGCTGAGCGGTCTCCGCGGTGCTCCTTCGGGGGCCGTCTGGGCCCTCGGGTGGCGCCTCGCGGGGCTCCTCGTGGTGGTGGCCGCGGTGGTGGGCCCTGGGCTCGCGCTCTTCATGGCCTGGGTGACCCCTTCGCGCCGCGAGGCCCTCTCGGCCGCGGTGTTACGGCACCCTCGGGCGGTGGGCGCGACTGCGCTCTTTGTGCCCCCCGCGACGGTGCTCTGGATGGGCCTCGGGAGCCTCGCGGGTCGGCATTTTCTCACTGCGTATCACCACGTCGGCCTGGCGAGCTTCGCGCAATCTGCGGCCTTGGTGACCCTCACGCTGGTGGTGGTGGCCACGACGGGGCTCCTCATCGCGGTGACGCGGCGGTTCTTTCCGGCTGAGCCGCGTCGCGCGCGCTTCGCGTTGGGGGTGCCGCTCGGCGTAGGGCTCGTGCTCGCCGCGGCCATGGTCGCGCACGGCGTGTACTGGGGCGACGTCGACGGTCACAGCCCCCTCAAGGCGCTCTTCCTTGGGGGGTTTGGCGTCTTGAAGAAGCCTGAGCTCGACCTCACCCCGGTCGCCCAACTCGCCGGCGTGGTGCTGGGCGGGCTGTGCCTGGCTCTGCTCTTTTTGCGCCGAGCGGGCGTAATTTTGCTGCTCTCGCTGGCCCTCTCGGCGGGCCTCTTGTGGGCTGACGCGACGGCCTTCGAGCGCCACGACGCCGCCGCCACCATCGACGCGCGCCCCTCGCTCGCGCGGGTGGTTCTCCGCGCCCTGCGTCGCCGCACCGACCGCGATCACGACGGCTTCGCGGCGCGCTTCGGCGGGGGCGATTGCAACGACGCCGACCCCGCGATCAACCCCGACGCCATCGATGTGCCTGAGAACGGGCGCGACGAAGACTGCTCGGGCAGCGACGCGCAGCGCTCGCGACGGGCTCCCGCCGCGCCGCCAGCGCCTCGGCCGATCGCCGACGCGGGCGCGACCGTCGATGCCGCGGCGCCTCCTTCGACGGCCCCCGCCGACGCCGCGACGGCCCCCGTCGACGCCGCCAGCGCCGCGCCCGCCGCGGGCCCGCTGAACCTCGTGCTCATCACCGTCGACACCCTGCGGTACGACCTTCACTACGCGGGCAACCCCAACCCCATCTCGCCGAACCTCGATCGCCTCGCCGCGGCCTCGGTGGTCTTCGATCGCGGATACGCCATCAGCTCGTACACCGGTCGCGCCATCGCGCCGATGATGACCGGGCGGTACCCGACCGAGTGCGCCCGCGACAGCGAACACTTTACCCGCTATCTGCCGGCCAATGTGATGTTGGCCGAGCGGCTCCGGGAGGCCGGGTACCGCACCTTCGGGGCGGCCTCGCACTTCTACTTCGAGCGCTCGTTCGGCCTCACCCAGGGCATCGAAGACTGGGACACGAGCGCGCGCCCCCACGGCGAGGGGCAAGAGACCAGCGCCGCCGACGCGCGGGTCGCCGATCGTGCCATCGCGATGATGCAAGACCCCGCCCGCACCCAGGGGCGCTTCTTGATGTGGGTGCACTTCTTCGACCCCCACAAGCAGTACGTCGATCACCCCGATTTGCCGCTGTTTGGCCGCAACGAGCGGGCCCGCTACGACCGCGAGGTGATGTCTACCGACCGCGAGATCGGGCGCCTCCTCGCGGCCCTCGACGCGCTGCCGAACGGCGTCGCAGGGCGCACCGTCGTGGTGGTCACCGCCGACCACGGCGAGGCCTTCAACGAGCACGGCATGTCGTGGCACGGCGTCGAGCTGTGGGAGGAGCTCGTGCGGGTGCCCTGGATCATGCGCGTGCCGGGCCTCGCCCCGCGGCGCATCACCACGCCGCGCAGCCAGGTCGATCTCGCGCCGACCCTGGTAGAGCTACTAGGCTTGCAAGGGCCTGCCCAAGACGCCCCCGATGCCTTCTCGGGGGTGAGCCTCGCGGGCGAACTCAGAGGCGCCGAGGCGACGCCGAGACCCGTGTATATTGAGCTCCCTGAGGGGCCCTTCAACAGCCTCCGGCGCAGCGTCATCGACGGCGGGTGGAAGCTCACCGAGCGCGGCGCCCGACGCTTCGAGCTTTACAACCTCGGCGATGATCCTGGTGAGCGTACCAACCTCGCCGCGACCCAGCCCGAGGCCCTCGCGCGCATGCGCCAGGTGATGGATCAAGTGCGCGCGGGGCTCCACCTCGTGGCCGCTCCGCCGGTCAATCACTGAGCCCTGCGGCGCCGCGTGCGTCGCCAGAGGAGCATCGCGAGGGCGCCGAGACCGCCCGATGACGGAGACGTCGGCGTCGCGGCGCTGCGGCATCCGCACCCTGACGCGGCGGCCGACGTGGGCGCGACGAGGGCGCCGTCGGGGGGCGCTGCGCCGGCGTCGTCGACCACGGTGACGAGCCCGGTGCCCGCGTCGAGCATCGGCGGGCGTGGCGTGGCCACGGGCGGGTCGGCGAGGGTGGGGCGCGGGGTGGCGAGGGGCTCGCACTCGCTCAGTCGCTCAGGGGCGCAGCGGGTTTGAAAGTGAATCTGATGGGCGCGGCCGGTCTCGGGGCCGGCATAGGTTCGCAGCCTGGGGC
This sequence comes from Myxococcales bacterium, assembly GCA_016792845.1. Lineage (GTDB taxonomy): Bacteria > Myxococcota_A > Polyangia > Polyangiales > JAEUKH01. The sequence continues at coordinate 42,110 of JAEUKH010000029.1, forward strand.
TGAGCTCAAGGGTGTACCGGGTGTGGTAACGCAGGTCGGCGTTGGGCCTCACCATGATGGTGTTTCCCTCGTCGCCGTAGCGCGAGACGGCGACCGCGACGGGCTGCATGTCAGGGTCGAGCAAGCGCACCGTGTCGGCGTTGACGGCGCCCGGCGCGAGCCCCCAAGCGGTGGTGACCACGAGCCGCGTCTCGATGTCGCCGGCGTCGACGCTGAAGTTGGTCTGCCCTTCGCGCGGCCACGACGCGATGGGAGGCTCGTCGGGCCGCCCGGTGCCGTCGAGGCGCCCCCACAGCGATCGCCAATACGCCGCGGTGATCGCGACGAGGCTCGGGTAATTGCCGGGAGTGTCTGGGTCAAAATAGTGTGAGGCCGACCAGGGCATCTGCCGCCAGCGTTGGGTGTAAAGCGTGTACCCGTACCGCACGAGAAAGCGCGTCGCGCTCGCGGTGCGCGAGGCGGCCTCACGGAGCACCATCGGGGTCACCGCGGGCCCGCGCGTCGCGGCGTGGAGCGAGGGCATCTCGTCGAACCAGAATTGCCCATCGGCGCTGCTCGTGACGTGATGCTCGACCACGAGCCAGACGTCTGAGCTCATGTCGAGGTCGTCGGCGTTGCTGCGATCGTACTGTCGCGCCCGCGGTACGAAGTACTGGTCGAAGCTCTGGTCGGTCATGGCGTGGGCCGCGCAGCCCATGAGAAAGGCCACATGGCGACGGGCTTCGGGGCTCCGAAAGCCCTCGCCGCGGTAGCGCTCGGCGATCCATCGGGCGTAGGGTTCGAGCCAGGTCTCCCAGTGGGCCCACTCGCCGTAGGGGTGTTGTACGGCGTAGCCCGAGTCGGGGTAGATGGCGCCGTTCTCGATCACCGCGCGCAGGGCGGGGTCGGCCACGATGTCGCGCAATGGCCCCGGCGCGATGGCCTCGATGGCCTGCTCGGCCACCCAGACGTGGGTCACCATGCTGTTCGCTTCTGCCCGCTGGTGAAGCAGAAATGCAGCCAACACCCATGACACCGCGGGCCCGCGTCTCATCGCCCGAGAGTATCGCACAGCCCCGCGCGGCTCACTCGGCGCGCCAGAGCTCGACCGCACAGGGCGCGGCGCCGCGGCGCCAACACCCGATCTGAACGGGGGCGATGGCGTCGGCCCGCCACTGCGAAAAGAACCGTCGGTTCAGTGCGCGATACCACGCCGCCGCGGGGCCCTCGGTGAAGGCCGCGTCGGTGAAGAACACCGCGTATCCGCGCCGCGGGGCGAGGGCCCGGGTCTGCTCGAACCCGTGGGTGATGGGCGCGTCGTGCGAGGCGTTTACGAAGCGAATCGCGTGAAAGGCATAGTCGGCGTAGAGGATCTGAGCGGGGGCGCCCCGGGCGTCGTCTCTGACCCGCGCGTACACCGCGTCGACCAAGGCCGCGTCGGGGGCGTAGGGCTGCCAGCCCCGGTAGGCGCCGCCCTGATGGGCCAGCGGGCCGCCATCAAGGTGAGGCCCGTCGAGCGCCCTGGCGAGGCTCCCGAGGCCCAAGAGCGCTGCCCCGAGGACGACCGCCGCGCTGGCCCAACGTCGGCGTCGCGCGGGGTCGTCGGCCGCGTCATCGAGGGTCAACACCCACGGGACGAGCCACACGAAGCCGTAGCGGTCGCTGTCGAGGGCGGGCATGTGCCAGGCGCGCCCGGGGCTCAAAAGGAGCGGCAACCCGAACAGCGTCACGGCCCAAGCCGCCAGGCTCCAGCGCGACGACGCGCGCGCCGCACGTGGCCAGAGCGCCAGCAGCGCGAGCCCGGTGAGCCCCGCGGAGAGGCCTCCGAGCCACCCCGGGGCGCCCACGAAGTGCCGCACCGTGGCCACCCCAGAGAGCATCGCAAGATCTTGATTCAACAGAGAAAAAAGCTGATGAGAGAGGGGCGCTGCGAGGCGCTGCCGCGCGCCCGAGGGCATGTGCAAGAGGCCCGTCACGAAGGCGAACCCGTGGAGCCCTCCGGCGCCGAGGGCCAGCCAGAAGCGCGGTCGTCGCAGCGTCGAAGGGGCCGTGAGCCCGGTGCCGAGGGCCACCGTTGCGAAGCCGAGGAGCGCCAACGGCGTGCACTGCATCGCGAGCCCGAGGCACTGCCCCGCGACGAGCAAGAGCCAGGCCCGCTGCGTCTCAAGACCGCGTCGCCAGACGAGCACGCCGACCCACATCGCCGCGGCCGCGAGGGCATAGGGCACGCTCACCGTGCGCGACCACCAGAGGCCCCATGGGTGCGTCGCGACGAGCGCCCCGACGAGCCACGGCGCGCGCAGCGCATCGCGGCGGGTCACGAGCCCGGCGGCCCCCATCGCGCCGAGCGAGAAGGCGATCACGAGCACGAGCCGGGCGCTCACCCACGAGGGCGCAGAGAGCCTGAAGCTCAGCGCCACGAGCCATGCGAAGAGCCGAGAGACGAAGGCCGCGTCGGGAGGCAAGGCCGCGGGCGAATTCCGCGCGAGCGAGAGCCCCAGGAGGGCCCAGTTGCCCTCGTCGCCTGCGGGGCTCGGGAGCCGCCCCAAAGCCGGCAAGCGCAGCGCAAAGCAGAGCCCGCCGACGCAGAGGGGCGCGAGCCATCGAGGGGGGGCGTACGGTCGCAAGGGCGTGACGCTCGCACAGCCTGGGCCATCGACTCAACGCGGCGCTTGACAGGGTCGCCCGCGGCGGGCTCAAGCACAGCCCGTGCGTGTGCCGGCGTCAGTGAGACCGCTCGCTTGGGCCCTCGGCCTCGGGGCGCTCTTTCTCGCGCTGCGGTGTGTCGATCTGGGCGGGCTCCCGAGCCCGAACGGCGACGAAGGCAACTGGGTGGCCTACGGGTACAACCTCTCGCGGGGGTGGCCGGTGTCGCTCCCGCCGACGGCGCGCTTTGTCTCGTTGGCCTTTGCGTGGGCCATCGCGGGCGCCTACACGCTCGCGGGCCCGTCGTTCGCGGCGGCTCGGGCCGTGCTCGTGGTGGGGCTCGGGGCGGGCCTCGCGCTGAGCGTGGTGGCCCTTCGTGCGATGCGTCTCGGCCGTGTGGCCCTGGGCCTTACGGCCGCGGTGGCGGTGCACCCGTGGGCCGTGGCGTGGTCGCGCACGGCGACGGTGCCTTACGCGTGGTCGCTCGGGCTCTCGTTGGCCGCCCTGGCGTGGTCGGCGTGGGCCCTCGAGAGCGGCTCGGGGCTCGCGCTCTTTGTCGCCGTTCAGCTGGTCTTTCTGGGCTTTCACGCCTCTCCGCTGAGCCTCATCGCGGCCCTCGCGGTGGCCTTCGGGGTGCGCTCGGCGCGGGCGCCCTGGCACCGCCGCGGCGCGTTCTGGGTGTCGGCGCTGTGCGGCCTCGCGCACGTCGCGCCCGTGTGGATCGCGGCGCTCGGGGTGGCCCGGGCGGGGCACGCGCGACAGGCTCAGTTTTTTAACAACCTCGGGGCGCGCCTCGCGGTGTTTCTTCGCACCCTTTTGGGGGGCCTTTGGGGCGAGCCGACCCTGCGCCACATGACGGGCCTCGGGCTCTCGCGCTGGCTCGACGTCGCGCTCTGCGGGGTCGCGACGCTGTTCACCCTCGGGGCCCTCTGGCGCGCGGCGCGCGACGGCACAACGCGGTCGCTCCGCACCCTCGCGTCGATGGGCCTCGGGTGGTTCGCGCTCGCGCTGGTATTCTTACCAATTTTACTCGCACCCGCCCGCCCGTGGAACCTCCCCGCCATCGACACCGACCGCTACCTCTGGGTGATGGTGGTGCCCGCGGTCTTGGCCATCGCGCTCACCTTCGAACCTATTTCAAAGTCATCGCGCGAGCGCCTCTGGCGCCTCGGGGCCTGCGCCGCCCTCGCCTGGCTCGGCCTCGGGGCCACCGCGCGGTGGTTCTGGTACTTCTACCAAGATGGCGGCCCAGATCGCGGCTTTTACACCCTCGCCGGCGGCGGAGCCGACCGCGGCTGGCGGGGGGCCCGCGGGGGCGGCGTCTTGCCCGAGCGGCTCGCCGACGCGATCGACGCGGCGCGCGGCGCGGCCCCCGCGGTGCAGGTCGTGATCGCCGACTACAGCTTCAACACCTTGCGGTGGGTGGGTCTCCGTCGCCGAGGGTGGAGCGTCTGTGAGGTGACCAAATACCCGCTGAGCCCGCGCCCCGGGGTGCCTCACGCGTTTGTACTTTGGCACCCGACGATGTTCGTCTCAGGGTATCAACCCGCCGAGGTTGCGGCGGCCAACGCGCAGCTTTGGGCGTTGATGCGGAGCCCGGTGTTTCGCGCGCAGCGCCGGGCGGCGACGTACGCGCAACCGAACGGCGCGGCGCTCATCGAAGTGTGGCTCGCAGACCGTGCGCATTGAGAGACTCGAATGAAACCCGAAACGTTGGTCTTTGGATTGGGCATCGCTGCGGCCTGTCTCACCACGGGGAGCTGGATCCCGCAGGCGTTGCAGACCATTCGCACCCGCAGCGCGCGAGATTTCTCGTGGTCGTATCTCAGCATGTTCGGCGCGGGCATCGCGCTGTGGTTCGTGTACGGCGTGCTGCGCCACGACGTGGCGATCTGGGGCGCCAACGCGGTCGCGCTGGTGCTGGTGTCGGGCATCGTGCGGGTGAAGATCAAGTACGGCTGAGGCGCCGCGGCGGGGGTCAGGTGCCCTTGAGGCCCTTGTCGTTGAGCCACTGGGCGAAGAAGGTCGCGTTCTTCGAGTAGCTCTTACGGAGGTTGTCTTCGGCGGTATCCTCAAGGACGCCGCCCACCAGCATGATCTTCGCTTCGACGGTGAAGTCGACGATGCGCTTGCAGCGGTTGCCGCCGAGGGCCTCGACCCGCATGGTGCCGTCGGTCTTCAGCTTCTCGGCCTGGGTGCTCGGGATGCCCTTGAACACGGCCACTTTGGTGGCCTTGTTGAAGCGCGTCTCTTCGGTGTAGCGGAAGTTCGAGCCGATGATCTTCTGCACGGCGCCGGGCACGTCCATCTTGGGGGTGGCGACGGTGCGGCGAAAGATCTCGGCGTCGGTCTCTTTGAACTCCTCGACGCGATACTCGGGGAAGCTAAGCCCGTCGCGGTACATCGTGGTGTTCATCTCTGCGTCGAAGTTCAACCGCCAATACGTCTCGGGGGTGCAGTCAAACTCGTGGGTGATGGTGAATTTCTTGGTCACGTTGGAGCCTCCGCGGTCACGTTTGGGTTTTCAGAGCGAATCAGAGCTCAACCTGGGTGCCGAGCTCGACGACCCGGTTGGGCGGAATCTGAAAGAAAGCGTTGGCCGGGCGCGCGTTCCTCGACAAGAACGAGAAGAGCGCCTTGCGCCAGTGTGAGAGGTCGGCCCGCCCGGTGGTGAGCAAGGTCTCTCGGCCGAGAAAGAAGCTGGTGTCGTTCTTGTCGATCACGAGGCCGCGCTTCTCGCACGAGGCCAGCACATCAAGCACGTTGGGCGTCTGCATGAAGCCGTAGCGGGCCGTAACCTGAAAGAAGCCCTCGCCCACGTCGCGAATGGTGACACGGTCGGCCTCGGGCACCTCGGGCCGATGCTCGGTGGCCACCGACAAGAGCACCACCTGCTTGTGGAGCACCTTGTTGTGTTTGAAATGATGCAAGAGCACCGGCGGGGCGCCGTCGGGGTTGCCGGTCATGAACACCGCGGTACCCTTCACCCGCGGGGGCCGGGTGTTGCGCACATCGGCCATGAACAAATCGAGCGGGAGCGTGTTGGCGATCATATACCGACCCAGCGCCGCGCGACCCTTCTTCCAGGTTGTCATCATGGTAAAAATCGCCGCCGCCACCACCAGGGGGAACCACCCGCCCTGCGCGATCTTGACCGCGTTGGCCGCAAAGAACGCCAGGTCAAAGACCAGGAAGAGACCCACCAGCGAGCCTGCCTTCAGCGGGCTCCAGCCCCAGCGCCCCGTGGCCACCGCGTAGAACAGAATCGACGTGATGCTCATGGTGCCGGTCACCGCGATGCCGTACGCCGCCGCGAGCCCCGACGAGGCCCGAAAGGTCATCACCAGGAGCACGCACGCGATCATCAAGAAGCTATTGATCTCAGGGATGTAGATCTGCCCCTCGGTCTCGTTCGACGTGTGAACGATGGTCATGCGAGGCCAGTATCCGAGCTGAATGGCCTGCTGGGTGATCGAGTACGCGCCCGAGATCAAGGCCTGCGAGGCGACCACCGTGGCCACCGTGGCGATGGCCACCATGGGGTACACCATCACACCCGAAACGAGGCCGAAGAAGGGGTTCTCGACGGCGCCGCGGGTCAAGAGCAGCGCGCCCTGACCGAAGTAATTGAGCAACAAGGCCGGCATCGCCACGGTGAACCACGCCGCGCGGATGGGCTTCTTACCGAAGTGACCCATGTCAGCGTAGAGGGCCTCGCCGCCGGTGATGCACAGCACCACGGAGCCCAACATCAAAAAACCGTGGTGACCGTGGTGCCGAAAGAAATGCACCGCGTGGAGCGGGTTGATTGAAGACAAAATCTGCGGCGCCTTCACGATCCACCGGAGGCCCGTGATCGCCAGCGCGCCGAACCAGACCAGCATCGCGGGGCCGAACACCGCGCCGACCTTGGCGGTGCCGCGCTTCTGCACCAGAAAGAGGCCGATCAAAATGGCCACGGTGATGGGCACGATGAACGGGTGCACCTTGTCGGTGGCGACCTCAAGACCCTCGACCGCCGAGAGCACCGAGATGGCAGGCGTGATGATGCCGTCGCCATACAAGAGCGCCGCGCCGAAGAGGCCCCCGACGATCAAGACCGTGCGGCCGAGGTCTTTCTTCGCGTTCTGAGCGTCGGCCGGGTGCACCAACGCGAGGAGCGCCAAGATGCCGCCCTCGCCGTGGTTGTCGGCGCGCATGATGAATGAAAGATATTTGAGAACGATCACCAGCATGAGCGACCAGAAGACCAACGACAGAATGCCGAAGACGTTGGCTTCATTGACGGGCATCCCGTGGGCGCCCGTAAAACACTCTTTGATGGCGTAAAGCGGCGAGGTGCCGATGTCACCGTAGACCACGCCGAGCGCGGCCAGGGCCAGTGGCGCCAACGAACCATGACCGTGCCCGTGATGCGACGCCTCGGCGGGCGACGAGCCGGTGGACTGCGATGAGGGGTTCATACTCGATTGCGAGCAGAGGGCAGCGCCCTGTCACGAAGCCGACAAGGCGCCGCGCTCAGCGCTCAGCCGCGGGGAAGCTCGGGGCTGCGGAAGATCTCGAGCCGCGTGATGGTGGCCTCTTGAATGTTGTTCGGCCGGTCGCGGCGGTCGCGCGGCAGGTTCGCGAGGGTGTGAACCACGTCGAGCCCCGCGACCACTTCGCCGAACACCGAGTGACGGTTGTTGAGGTGCGGCGTCGGCCCCTCGGTGATGAAGAACTGCGAGCCGTTGGTGCCCGGGCCCGCGTTGGCCATCGAGAGCATGCCGGCCTTGTCGTGACGGTGCTGGGGGTGAAACTCGTCTTCGAAGCGGTACCCGGGGTCGCCCGTGCCGGTGCCGAGGGGGCAGCCGCCCTGAATCATAAAGCCCGGGATCACACGGTGAAACACGAGGCCGTCGTAGTAGGGGCGGCGGGTCTCGGCGCGGGTCGAGGGGTCGCGGAAGGCCAAGGTGCCGGTGGCGAGGCCGACGAAGTTCTTGACCGTGTTCGGCACCGTCGTCTCAAAGAGCTTGATGATGATGTTGCCCTTCGGGGTGATCATGCGCGCATAAAGCTCGCCACTGCCGGGGACGTTGATCTCAGGAAAGTTGGGGGCCATGGTGATGAGTGATCTCCTCGTCGTGGCGCCGCCTTCGGGCCACAGCGACGCGCTGTCTACCACGCTTCGGCCCGCGCGTGTCGCCGCGAAGGTGCTATCTGTCGCCCCCCGTGAACCCCGACCTAACAGCCCCGGCCTTTGGCGCATTTGTTGACCCGCGGCGCTTCCTCTCGCGCCACCAGCTTCGCCCCAAAGACAGCTTTGGCCAGTGTTTTTTGATCGCTCCTCCGGTGGCCGAGGCCATCGTCGCGGCGGTCGACCCGCGCCCCGACGAGCGCCTGGTCGAGATCGGCACGGGCACGGGCACCCTCGCCGCGATGCTCGCCCCGCGCGCCAAGAGCGTGCTGGCCATCGAGCGCGACCGCGACCTCGTGCGGGGCCTCGAAGCCGACGGCCTCGCGCCCGGGGTGACGCTCCTCGAAGCCGACGCGGCGGCCTTTGATTACCGCGCGTTCGCCGCCGAAGCGCCGTCGTCGATCGTGGGCAACCTCCCGTACCAGATCACCGGCAAGCTCTTGCGCGCCTTCCTCGCGCCGCCGGTGCGATGGCGGGTCGCGGTGGTGATGATCCAGCAAGAGGTGGCCAATCGCCTCTTGGCCTCGCCCGAGGGCGACGATTGGGGCGCGCTGTCGATCTTCGTGCAAGCGGCCTGCACGGTGAAGAAGGTCTGCAACGCCTCGCCGGGGTGCTTTCACCCTGCGCCGCGGGTGCACTCGACGGTGGTGGCCTTGCACCCCCGGGTGGTTCCGTTGGCTGAAGAGACGCCGGTGTTTCAGCAGATGGTGCACGCCCTCTTCGCGGCCCGTCGCAAGACCCTCCGCAACGGCCTCTCGTCGGTGGTAGGGCGCGACGGCGCGCTGGCGGTCTGCGAGGCGGCGGGCATTGACCCAGGGCTCCGCCCCGAGGTGCTGCCCATCGAAGCGCTCAATCGACTGAGCCTCGCCATTGAAGCCTATCGCCGTCGGTGACATGTAGAAAATAGGTCGAAGACGCGGCACCCGATGACGTATCCTCCCCGATGGAGGATGGTGTGATGTTGCGCAAACTGAGCAAACTGTTGCCGCTGCTGCTGTGCCTGTCAGGCTGTGTGATCGAGACCGAGGGGGGCACCGGCGGTACGGGCACAACCAACTACCGCCCATACGAGGGCGCGCTCCCGACCTACACGATGACCGCTTCGAATGTTGACTGGGGCACCGACGCGGCGATGTACCGCGGCATGTTGACCTTGAAGGTCAGGGTCGACTGCCCCACGCGCCCGTCGAGCGGCCACACGATCTGGGGCACTGACGTGTACACCGATGACAGCTCGATCTGTGAGGCGGGGGTTCACGCGGGGCGTATCAACAGTACGGGCGGCCCGGTGGTGATCGAGATCCGCCGCGGCTTCCCTTCGTACTCGGGCAGCACCCGCAACGGCATCACTTCAGTGAACTATGGCGAGTGGCAGGGCAGCTTCGTCGTACTCTGAAGTCTGTCTATTCGCTCAACCGTCAACACAATTGACCTTCTGACACGGCGCCATCGGCGCTTCTATGCCGCCAAGACGGGGGCATAGAGCCGAACCTGAACGAGCCCGTTGTTGCGCACGCTCACGTCGAGGGGCACGGCGGCCCGACCCGCGAGCGTGAGGTTGTCGAGCCGCGCGAGGGGCGCCCCGGCGGGGTCAAAAACCTCGATCTTACCGGCCGTGGGGTCGCTCACATAGCTCACCCCGTTGGGGGTCACGGCGATGCTGCGCGGCGCGAGAAACTGGCCTTGCGCGGCGCCCAAGGCGCCATATTGCCGCACCAGGGTGCCCGTGCGGGTCAGCACCTTCACGTTGGCGTCGAGGGCGTCGACCACATGGAGGTTGCCCGCGGCGTCGAGGGCGAGACCGCGCGGCGCTTTCGGCATGGCCTCGCTGCCCATCGAGAGCGAAACACCCATGCGGGCTGTGCCGTTGAGGTCGAAGCTCTTGATGGTGCCGGTCTTGCTGTCAGAAGCCCAAAGCACATTGTTGCTGTCAATCACGGCGTTGCGGCCGCTGCCCGCGCCGTCGATGCTGCGCACGAAGCGGCCCTCGGCCGAGACCAAGACCAGGCGACCGTTGCCGCTGTCGCTGACGAGCACCGTGCCGTCGGCGACAGGCAACACGCCGGTCGGAAAGTTTAGCCGCTGGGCCTCGTCGCCCGAGGCGCCGAAGGTCCATTGAGGGGCGCCCGAGGCGTTGAGCTGCGAGACCGTGTTGGCGCTCTGATCGATGCGGTACGCGCGGCCCGTGCGGGGGTCGACGATGAGGTAGGCCCCGTCGAGAGTCAGCGTGCGCAAGAGCGCCGCGGCGTCGCGGGGGATGGGCAAGGTCACCCCCGCCTCGTCGCCGCACCCCACCAACATCAGCGACGGAAACAGGGTCGCGACGCCCGCGATGACGCCGCCCGAGAGAAGATGTCTGCGTGAGAACGTTGTCTTCATGGACGTTTCACTTCACGCCCGCGAAGGGAAGATGCCTTCGAGACAGATGATGAAGTGAATGCCCATGCTCGGCTGCATCAGCGACACGGGCTGGCTGCCGCCGGTCGGCAGGGTCGGCAACACCGCCGCCTGGGCCCCCATGGCGCGGTTGTACGCCACCGGCGCCATCGGCGACGGCGTCATCGGCTCGGCCTCGGGCAGGTCGTACGACACGCCGTGGCTGTGCGCAGGCAGTTGGGCGACGCTCAGCGTCGTGGTCTCGGCGCCCGTCTGCTGGCCCACCCTGATCGGGCTGAGCCCCATGCCCGGCGCGTCGCCGCTGTGTACCGGCACCCGCCCGCGCAAATCGGGCAGCGCGAAGGTCACGCGGCCGTCGCCCCCGTAGGTGGTGCCCAAGATCGCGAACAGCGCTTGATTCGACGAGATCGCCAGCAACTGCCCGTTGCAGAAGCCCACCCCCGCGGTGCGAAGCTGCCTGCAAACATCATAATCGTACCAATGAATGATTCGATGATGACCGCGATCTTATGTGTCGCACGTCAGCACGTCAAATACACAGTCTGTGAACGGGTTCGGCGGATCTTGCTTGTTGAGAGTGCCGCGGTGTTCAGAATGGTATTTGTGTGGCCGCGTGCGGCACATTCGATTCAATCTACGTCGGGCGGGCCGAGGCCCCGGCGTGTCAATTGAAGCCGAGGGGGCCGCGCTGCATCCCGGGCTTGGCGCGATGCTCTTGCTGCAACGCGGCCATGAGCCGCGGGGCGTCGAGGGTGACGTCGAGGAGCCTCGCCTGGCGTCGCACCGTCGCAAAATCGCCCGGGGTGAGGCGATCCATCGCGTCGAGCATGGCGCGGTACCGCGGCTCGTCGGCGGGGCTTAGGGCGGCACCGGCGGCGCCGAGGGTGCGCAGAAAGAGCTGCCAGCGCTGCGGGGCCTTCGGGGGGTCGAAGCGCAGCTTCAATGTGAAACGACGCAGCGCCGCGGGGTCGAGGTGCTCATAGAGGTTGGTCGAACAGATGAAGAAGCCTTCGAAAGACTCCATCTGCACGAGGAGCTCGTTCACCTGGGTGACCTCCCAATGGTGGTGCGCGCCTTGGCGGTTTTGAAAGAAGCTGTCGGCCTCATCGAGCAACAAGACCGAGTCTTCTTCTCGGGCCTGGCGAAACATCTCTGCGATGTTCTGCTCGGTCTGCCCCACGAAGGGCCCGAGCACGTCGCTCGCGCGGCGCACCAAGATGGGCTTGCCGAGCCGCTCGGCGAGGTGGTGCGCGAAGGCCGTCTTGCCCGTGCCGGGCGGGCCGTAGAGGCACACGCTGCCGTGGAGGCGGTTGCCCTCGGCGGCGGCGCGCCGTTCGAGCGAGGCGACGAGGGCGCTGAGGTCTTCGGTGCAGTTCAAGAAGCTGAGGTCGTAGACCTCGCTCATGGCCGGCGAGCCGATGCCGTCGGGGCCCTGCACCGCGAGGCTGTTATGAAAGATGCGGCTGAGGGCCTGCTCGACCTTGTCGGCGTCGGTGTACCCCGTGAGCCGCACGACCCGCGCCGCGCGCTCGATGTGGGCGGGGGTGAGCCGCTCATCGGCGGCCATCTTGCGGGCCCAAAGCTCGCGAATGGGCAGCCCCGCGAGCTGCTTCGTGAGGATGCGCTGCCGCACGGGCTGCGGGGGCGTGCGAAGCTCAAAGATGAAGTCAAAGCGACGCAGAAACGCCGCGTCGATCTGTTCGACCTCGTTTGACAGCCACAGCGTCGGCACCGGGTTGCCTTCGAGGAGGCGGTTCGTCCACCCTTTGTCTTCACCCGAGCGCTTCTGGCGACCGAAGAACGGGTGCCAGCGGTCGGGGAAGACGTCTTCGATCTCATCAAAGAGCACCAGGGTGTTCTTTCGGCGGCCCAACATCCGTTGGCAGAGCTGAAAGGCCGAGAAGCGCCCTGTGCCCGAGGTGGGGCTGCCGTCTTCGGCCTCGACGTTGACCTCGTGCAAGGTCGCCTCAAGCTCGGCGGCGATGGCCCGGGCCAGCTCGGTCTTGCCCGTACCCGGCACGCCGTACATCAACACGTTGACGCCGTCGGCCGAGCGCTCGAGCGCCCCGCGCAGAAAACCTACCAACAAATCAATGTCTTCGCGCGCATGGGGGAAGTCTTCAAACGACAGCCGCGGCGTCGGGCATTGCTTGAAGAAATTGCCCAAGATCGCCTCGGGCTGGTCGTACTCGGTCAAGAGGATGTTCTCGAGCCCGTCCATCACCTCGAAGGGGTCATCCCAGGTGCGGCGCACGTCGCTCGCGACCCGCACCAGCCCCGTCGCCGCGAGCGGCCCGGTGCGCTTCAGCGCCTCGCGCACGGCGGCCTCGTCGAGCCCCAGCACCAGGGCCAGGAGCTCGTGCAAGCGCCGCAGCGACAGCCCGTCGAGGCGCTCAAAACACGCCTGGATGGGCTTGTGCAGATCGAGCGCGATGGCAAAGGCCAAGATCTCTTGCTCGGCCTGGGTGAAGTTCAACAAGCGACCCAAGGTCGCCACGTTGCGAAACAGCACCCCCTCGCGCACCACCTCGCTGGCCTCCATGGCCTCGTGCCGCGCCGCCAGGGCCTTGCGCGCTTGCGGGAGCGTCGTGCCCTCAAGACCGAGGTTGCCCAGCCCCACCGCCTCAAGGGGCGAGCGGTCGTCGCCCTCATCGAGCAAGAAGAAATACTTCAGCGTGTCGGTGTGAACGAGGGCCCGCACCGTCCACAGCTCGGTGAGCTCGCAGCGCGGGCGCTCTGCGGGCTTGCGGGCGCGACGGGTTGGGGGCGACGCGACCTTGCGCGCGGTGCTACCGCGCCGGGCAGCGGTGGGAGTCTTCTTCGCGGGCGTACGACTGGCCATGCAGGGTCTTCGGCTCTCTTCAGGGTGCTTCGTGCCCTCGCACCAACACCAGAGCGATTGTCTTGCACACCCCAGCGCCCCTCCGCAACCCGCCCGAACCTTCAGGCCAGACAGGCTATGTCACGGCTCGTCGATGAGCCCGGCCCGGTAGGCGTAGCGTACGATCTCGCCGTTTGACTGCGCGCGGAGCTTTTCGCGCACATGGGCGAGGTGATTGCTGACGGTGCTGCCCGAGAGGTTCAACTCGGCGGCGATGTCGGCCACCGTGCGACCCTGGGCGATGAGCATGAACACCTGGTATTCGCGGGCCGAGAGCGTCTCGTGCGGGGCCCGCTCTGAGCGGCTGCGCGCGGCCTCTTCGGCGCGATGCACGGCCTCGGTGCGCACCACCTCGCCTGCGGCCACGCGGCGGATGGTGTCAATGATGGTCTCGGGCGGCTCGGTCTTGCCGAGGTAGGCCGCGGCGCCCTCTTTGAGCATCCGGAGGCCGTACTGGTCTTCGGGGTACATCGAGAGCACCACCACGCGAAGCCCGGGCTGCGACTCATGGAGACGCCGCATCACCTCGACGCCGCTCACCCGCGGGAGCGAGAGGTCGAGCACCAAGACGTCCCAAGAGTCTTTGTCGGGGGCGTTCAGCACGGCGCGGCCGTCGACCGCTTCGCCCACCACCAAGAAGTCACCCGCGGTCTCTAGAAGCTGCCGTAAACCTTGCCGCACGATGGCATGGTCGTCGGCCAGAAACACCCGAATCGGACGTGGTGAGGTGCCCATCTCGACACACGCACCGTGCATCGTCAGACCGCTCTCGCGCAAGGCCCATGTTCACGAACGCGACACCGCGGGGAACTCTGCGCGCACCCGCGTGCCCAGGCCGTTCATCCGCTCGATGATCAGCGTGCCGCCCACCGCCCGCACGCGCTCGCGCATCCCGACGATGCCGTGCCCCGACGGGCGATCGCCCGGGTCGTAGCCCACACCGTCGTCGGTGACCTCGACGATCAGCGTGTCGTGCACCCGCGCCACCGACACCTGCACCTCGTTCGCCTGCGCGTGCCGCTGCACGTTCGTGAGCGACTCCTGGGCCACGCGAAAGGCCACCGCCGCGCGGGCCTCGGGCAGCGACGCGAGGTCGCCATCGGTGACGATCTTCACCTCAAGCCCGCCTTGGGTGCGGGTGCGCTCGGCGAGCCATTCGAGCGCCGGCCCGAGCCCCAACTCTGCAAGGGCCCGCGGTCGGAGGTCGGCCACCAGGTGTCGAATGTTGTCATGGGTGCGCATCACGATGGCCTCCATGTCGATGAGGTTCTGCCCGATGGTGGCCGGGGCCCGGGCGAAGCGTTGCCGCGCGAGGCTCAGCGCGAAGCGCAGCGCCGTCAGCTCCTGGCCGAGCTCGTCGTGGAGCTCGCGGGCGATGTGGGCCCGCTCGGCCTCGCGGGCGAGCTCAAGGTGCTCGGCCAGGGCGCGGAGCTCGGCGGTCTGCTCGGCCACCCGCTGTTCGAGGTTCGACGTGAGCCGGGTGAGGGCGTGGGCCTTCTCGTGACGGTCGAGCAAGACCCGGGTCGCGTAGTGCCCCGCGAGGATGCCCAACACCGTCGCGAAGGTGAGGTAGCTCAGCGTGGTGGCCGCGTAGGGGCCCGCGAGCCCGTCAGGCGCACGCAGAAAGTACCCGAGGCTCAGCATCGCGGCGCCCAAGACGTTGAGCCCCACGCGCTGCGACAAGGGCATCGGCACGGGCACGCCGAAGATCGCGAAGAGATACGAGAAATGAAACCACGGGGTCTCTAGACCCCCGAGGGCGCCGAGTTGCCAGCCGATCCAGGCGCCGTTCAGGCACTGCCAGAACACCGCCCAGAGGCTCCGCACCCGCGGGCTGAGGGGCAGCCAGCGGAGCCCCGCGTACACCGCGCCCTGCGCGAAGAGGGTGCCCGCGCGGAGCCACGCGAAGTGCACCATCACCTCTTGGCGCCCCTCAAACACGAGCGGGTCGAGGAGCCACCAAAAGAGCGTCACCGGAATGATCAGGAAGCTCAGCTGCGAGGCCGTCCGAATGCCTGCGTCGCGCAGATACTCGGTCTCATCGTCGCGCAACCTGAAGTCACGGGCTGTGAGGTCAGAGAACACTGCCCGAGGTTCTACCGTAGGGGCCGAAACGTCGTCATCCGCCTGCAATCTCCAGAAGGCTTCGGTACACTCCCGGGCCGTGATGCTACGCCGCGCCCTGCCGGGTCTCGTGTCGCTCTATGGCTGCTCCCTCGCGCGCGCGCAAACGCCGCCGGTCACGGGCTCAGAGGCGCCGCCCGCGGTGGTGGCCTTCGAGGGTGACCCCGAGGGGCGCGAGACCCAGGTGACCGTGCGCGCCGGCCCCGGCCTCGCAGGGCGCACCGTGCTCGGGCGTGTCACCCACGTCGACGGCGCCGCGCTGAGGGGCCTGGTGCTCGCCGGCCGCGACTCCGCCCGCCCGACGGTGCTGGTGACCGCGGCGACCCACCGCACCGTGCGTGCGAGCGCCTACACCGCCTCGCTCTTTCGCGTCGACGCGACCGGGGCGAGCACCACCCTCTGCGACCAGGTGGCCGAGCTCTCGACGCCGCTCCAGACCGCCAACGGCACGGTGCTCGTGCAGCGCGGGCGCGACGGCGACGAGCCCGTCGACGACGGCACGCGGCAGTTTCGTGAGCGCGAAGACCAGCTCGAAATCGCCGCGATCGCGCCGTCGACGGGGCGCCTCCGTACGGTGTGGCAGGGCCGCGGGCAGCTGGCCTTTCTCGCCGCGGCGCTCCAAGGTGACGAGGTCGCGGTGTACTGGGTGCACAACGGCGCCTCGACGCTCATGGCCCTCGACGCTCGCACCGGCGCGCAGCGCGTGCTGTGTCAGAACCTCCCGGTCGCGCGCGATTTTTCGTACGATCCGGTGCACCGCCGCGTGGTCTTCGCGCGGGCCACCCAAGACCCGCAGCAGTACGAAGTGGCCGCCGTGAGCGCCCTCGGCGGGCCCGTCACGGTGCTCGCCCGCGGCGCCAGCGATCGGCTCATGCCCGCGGCCCTCGGCGACGGCGCCGTGGCCTTCTCGCGGCCCGACGCGCAGGGCCTCGGGCTCGTCGCGGCGAGCGCCAACGTCGGCCCTCCGACCCGGGCGGGCGCCGCACCCGAGGGCGCCGTCTCGTGGGTGACGCCCTTCGCGTTGCAGGGCCCGGGCACCGACGCCGTGGTGGCCCAACACTCCTCGGGCCGGTGGATCGTGCGGCACACCGACAGCGCGCGGCAAGAGTGGTCGCTCTGGTCGCGCGCGACGCGCCAGGTGATCGTGCCGAGCAGCCCCGAGGCCGCGATCGAGCTCGTTGGCTTTGTGCCCGAAGGAGCCGCACGATGAAGCGCCTCAGCGCAGCCCTGGTGGTCGGTCTGTGGAGCCTTTGGGGGGCCGAAGCGCGGGCACAATGCACCGGCGGGTCGGCGTGTCCGCCGTGCACCCAGTGTCGGGTCGGGCCGAGCAGCGGCACCAACCCCACCGTGCCCGAAATGAGCCGGCTCTTCGACCAGATCGCCTCAGGCCCCCAAACCTACGGCACCCTAGGGTGGAACTTCGGGGGCCGCACCACCTTCGGCGCCGGCCCCGGGTGGTGTTCGGGCACGGGGCGTCGCGACACCGTGGCGGTCACCTTCCCTTGCATTCTGTTGAAGGCGATCTACCTCACCGAGAGCGCCTGGCGGCAGTTCTGTAGCACCAACCAGACGGTGATCTCGTTCGACTGCGGCTACGGCATCGCCCAGGTCACGAGCGGCATGCGCCGCGGCGAGACCAGCGCCTACGACGCCAACCGCGTCGCCTCGTCGGCGGCCTACAACGTCTCGGTGGGGGCGGCCATCCTCGCCGACAAATGGCGGGCCTCGCCTTGCGTGGGCCTCAACGACCCGCAGATCGTCGAAGACTGGTACTTCGCCACCTGGGGCTACAACGGCTTCTCGTACCGCAACAACCCCAACAACCCCATGTTTCGCGCCGACCGGCCTGAGTTCCGCACGCCCGGCGTCGCCAGCGCCCAGACCCGCGCCAACTACCCCTACCAAGAGCTCGTCTGGGGGTATGCCCACTACCCCCTCACGGCGCAACACTACACGGGCATCGCGCTCCGTTACCCAAACCGCGCCGAGATCTGCCGAGACTGCGCGCGCCCCACGGCGACGCTCTCCGAGCCTGCGGGCTCACACCGCGGGGGCTGCGCCACCACGACGCCGGTCGACGCTGGGGTGCGCGACGCGGGCAACCCCATCGATGTGCCCCGCGACACCGGCAACGACGTGCCCCGCGACACGGGCAACGACGTGCCCCGCGACACCGGCAACGACACGGGCAACGACGTAGGCAACGACCTCGGCAACGACACCGGCGAGCCGGTCGTGCGAGACAGCGGCGCGCCCGTCGACGCGGGCTCCATCGAAGACCTCGGGCGGGCCGAAGACCTCGGGGCCGAGCCGCTCACCGAGGGCGATCAGGGGTGCAGCTGTCGGGTGCCACAAACCCGCACCCGCTGGCGCTCGAACGGCGCCCTCGTCGGAGCCCTCATGGCGACATGGTGCCTGCGAGCTCGACGCCGCCGCCGCGCTCGTACCGAAGCACGTTGATCTCGCGCTGGAGGCTGCGTCGGGCGTCGACCCTGAAGGGGTTGGCCACGCCGTCTGAGAGGTGGCTGTTGAGCAGCGCGTCGCGCAACGCGCGGGTGTCAAGCTGCGCGCCCGGGATGTGCTGGGCCACCCCGATCACCCACCGCATCGCGTCGTACCCGAGCGCCGCAAACGTACCCGGAACCGCCCGATACCGCTCACGAAACGCCGCCAGGAACACATCGACCTCGGGCCGCCCCTGTCGCGCAAAGAACGCGTCGGTGTAGAGCACGCCCGCGAGGGCGTCGCCCGCATACCGCTGCACCTCGGCGCTGGCCCAGCCGTCGCCCCCGCAGAGCTGCGCCGTCACGCGCCCCTGCCGCATGGCCACCGCGATGCGCCCCGCGTCGGCGCTGTCGGCCGGCGCGTACACCACATCGGCCCCCGACTGACGCACCCGCGAGACCAGGCGCACGAGCTCGGTGTCATCGGTGTACGACTCGCGCAGGGCCATCTCGCCGCCGTTGCCGCGAAAGCCCGCGGCGAACGCGTCGGCCATGCCAACATGCAAGAGCGAGCTGCGACGGTACACGATGGCCGCGCGACGCTTCTGCAACGCGAGGCGGATGTGCCGCGCCATCGCCATCGCGTGCTCGTGGTCGGTGAGCGCCGTACGAAAGATGAAATCGCCCACCCGTGACACGTCGCGGGCCGCAGAGCCGGGCGCGACAAAGAGCACGTTGCGGCGCTGCGCGGCCTGGGCGGCCTTCTCGTTGGCGATCGACGAGAGCTCGCCGAACAAGGCCAAGGCGCCCTCACGCTCGATCATCCGTGCGGCCAGCGCGGGGGCCTGCTCGTCTTGGCTCTCGTTGTCGAGCGCGACCAGCCGAACCCGCCGCCCGTTGATGCCCCCACGAACATTCTGGAGCGCCACCGCCAGCTCCATCCCGTGGAGCAGGTCTTCACCCCACACCGCCCTCGGCCCCGTGCGCGCCGCCACGGCGCCCAGGGTGAGCTCAAGCCCCCGACGCAGCCGACACGAGGCGAGTACCGCCGCCGCTGAGGCTTGCAACAGGCTCCTGCGTGAAAGCGCCGTCATGCCCGGCGACTCATATGCGCGGGGCGCGACCTCTGGCAAGCGGCGCGCGCGGCAAACGCCCAGCGCGCGCAGGGCACCGGTGCGGTTGGGCGAACTCAGCCCCGGCGACCTCACCGCCCGAGCCGCATTCCAGCGCGGAGGGGGGGCGTCCCAGGCTGAGCGCGTCAGCCCTCGCAGTTGACGCGCGCCGGGCACGCCTTGACAGCGCCGCGCGCGCGACCGAAGCCTCGGGGCTTATGAGCATTCGTCGCGTCTCTCCGTCTGAAGCCGCCGCGTTGGTCGCCAACGAGGGCTACGTCTACGTCGATGTCAGGTCGGTGCCCGAGTTCGTGGGGGGCCACCCTGCGGGGGCGTACAACGTTCCAGTCGCCAACGCCGGCCCTGGGGGCATGGTGCCCAATGCCGACTTCGTGGCGGTGATGCAGCGGCACTTCGCGCCCGACGCCCGGTTGGTCATCGGCTGCCTCGCCGGGGGTCGCAGCGCCCGGGCCTGCGCCGCCCTCGAAGCCGCGGGCTTCTCGCAACTGGTCGACCAGCGCGCAGGATGGGGGGGCGCCAAAGATGCCTTCGGTCGGTTGAGCGAAGCCGGGTGGCAAGCCGAAGGGCTCCCGAGCGCCGCAGGGCCCGACGAGACCCGGGGGTACGACGCGCTCCTGGCCGCGAAGTAAGCCCCGAAGGGCGCTCCCAAAGGTAGTCTGATGTGTGCAGAACGCCTCTTGGGGGCTCCCCGAGGCGTTCCGAGGCGCTCGGAAGGGTCGTACCAGGCAGGAAGAGACGCTCCGAGGCGCTCGGAAGGGTCGTACCGGGGTGGGAGCGGCGTTCCGAGGCGCTCGGGAGGCTCGTACCAGGCAGGAAGAGGCGCACCGAGGCGCTCGGGAGGCTCGTACCAGGCAGGAAGAGGCGCACCGAGGCGCTCGGAAAGGCCGTACCAGGCAGGAAGAGACGCTCCGAAACGCTCGGGAGGCGCTCACCAACGCAGCAGGAGGTACTCTTCTGAGACCGCGAAGCGGGCGAGCTCGCGCAGCGGTTCGTAGTTCAAGATCGCCAACCGGGGGTCGCGCGACACCTCGGGCGGAGCCTCTCGGAGCATCACCTCTGCGGCCGCCGCGAAGTCACCGCTCACCATCAACCCCGCCCGGGCCTGGGCCTGGGTCACCGCGTGGCTCCAGATGTCGGCGTCGAGGCGCTCACCCAAGTCACGCACGAGGTCTTCAAGCCTGCGTTGCGTGCGCGGAGGCTGACCGTCGACCAGCCGCGCCGCGAGGGTGGCCACCGCCGGGTCGAGGCGCGCGCTGCTCTGGCGACCGTAGGCCGCCTGGAGGGCCGTGACGAGCCGCGAGAGCTCGCCCGCGCCGAGGGCCGCGAAGGGCAAAAAGCCGGGGCGGGTCATCTCCATCGCGCGACCCAACACGTACGCCGTGGTCGGCGCCTCAGGCGACAAGTCAGCGTCGAGAAACACCGACGGAACAGGCGTCGCCAGGTTCACCTCGGCCCCCGCCATCACCGTCGGCGCGAGCATCACCACGGTGGTGCGCGGCAGCTGCAAGTACGCCAACGTGCGCGACACCAGGCGCCCGAGGTGGCTCGTCGCGAACACCCCCGTGGTCAGCGACTGGCGCGACGCGTTGCGCTGCGCCTCACGCCGCCACGCGGGGCCGAGGCCCTCCCAGAGGATCGCCCCCAACTCGGCGAAGGGCCCCCAAGACTGCGAGAAAATCACCCGCGCGATGCCATCGGGAGAGGCCTCAAGCTCATCCAAGGGCTTCGGCATCGGGCGCTCGCTCGCGCCGGTGAGCACCGCCCGGAGCTGAAGCACCGCGTTGGCCTCGTGGGTGCGCCGCAACGCCAGCGAGAGCGTCGCCAAGGCGTCGAGCGCGTCGAGCCGCGCGGGCGCCTCTTGAAAGCGTCGCCGCTCGATCGCCAGGGCCTCGGTGCGGGTCTCGTCGGTGTGCGAGAGCCGCTCGGCCAGGGCCTTCTGCGCGCGGTCGTCGTCGGTCTCGACCGGCGCAAGCGAGATGCGGCGGGCCTCGGCCACGGGGTCGATCTCAAGCGCATCAGGCGGCCCGCTCTTCGGAGCGATCGCAGGCGGAGGCGGCGTCGACGCGCGGGTGAGCACCACCGCAGGCGCCCCCGACGGCCGCCCCGACGGTCGACTCGGCGGGTCAGATGGCAATCGCTGCTCACGCTGCGGCGCAAACGCAGGCGCCGGGGCGCCCAACGCGGGCGGCAGCGCCGTCGGCACCAGCGCAGGCCGCACCACCACCTCGGGCTCAGCCGCTGGGGTCTCCGCCGCTGGGGTCTCAATCACCGGGGGCTCAACCACGGGGGGCTCAATCACCGGGGGCTCAACCACGGGGGGCTCGGCCTCAGGGAGCACCGAAGCCCCTTGCAGCTCGGGCCCGTCGTCGAAGGTGAGGTCTGCGAAATGGTCGGCCTGAAGCTCGATGGCCGGCGCCTCGGTCGAGAGCCGGGTGAGCGCTGGAGACGCCAGCAGGGCCTCGCGGGTCGCCGCGTCGACGCTCGGAGCGCTCAGGGCCTCGACGATGCGGGCGCGGCCTTCGAGGGGAGCCGGGTGATGCCGGAGATACAGCCCCACCGCGGCCGAGGCGCGGTCGAGGTCGCGCAGCGGCGCCGCGGCGAGGGTGAGGGCCCGGAGGGCGTGGGCGCGGCGGGGGTCGTCGTCCCACGATTGGTTGCCCGCGGCGAGCTCGTCGTCGACGACGGTGCTCAGGGTCTCGTGCACTTGGGGGGCGAGCTCGGCGTTGGCCGCCAGCGCGCGCGCCAGGAGCCGCTCGCGGGTGCTGGGCTCGCGGTCTTCTTGCCAGGCCAGGAGCTCGAAGCGCAGCGCCGCGCTGTCAGCCCCCCGGTCGTCGGCCACATCGGCCGCGCGGAGGAAGAACTTCGACCGCGCCGCGGGCGAGCTCGCCGAACGCGCGATGCCCTCAAGCGCCCGCAAGAGCTGGTCGTGACGACCCGTCGCCGAGGCGAGACGCTCGATGGCCGAGAACGAAGCCCCAAGCCCCGGAACCTGCTCGAACAACCGAAGGTGCTCGTCAAGCGCGCCCTCGAGGTCGCCCACCTGTTCGAGAAAGGCCGCGCGACGAAAGGCCAGCGCGTGACGACCGTGCGAGCCCGCCGCGTCGGCCCGCAGCTCGTCGAAGATCACCAACATCTCGGCCTTCAAGCCGTGCCGCGCCGCGATCTGCTCGGCCACCAGAATCGCCTGCGGGAGCGCCGCCCGTCGCAACAGCTTGCGCACCAGCGTCAGCGCCTCGGACGGCTTCTCAAGCGCCGCCTCGCAGAGCCGCGCCGCCGCCAAGAGCCGCTCGGCCGCCGCCTCGTCGCTCATGCTCGCGTCGGCCCAACGCACGAGGCGCTCGATGGCCTCTTCGTGCCACCCCAAGGCCGCGAGGCTGCGGGCCACAAAGCTCTGAGCCTCGTCGCCGCGCTGCTCGGCCACCAGGCGATCGAGCAACGACAGCACCTCGGCCCGGTGCTGCTGCTGCCCCTCGGCGGCGAGCTCGACCACGCGCCGCAAGGTCAGCGCGCGACGCCGCTGGGGGTCGAGCGTCAGCGCCTCAAGCGAGGCCAGCGCGCCCGCGATCTCGGCCCGGTCGTTGAGCAGCTCTGAGAGCTCAAGGAGCCCCTCCCAAGCCACCTCGGGGCGCACCCGCGCGAGCCGCAAGAGGGCCCCGAGCCGCGGCACCCGCGCCCGCGCCGCGCCGTACCGCTCGGCCAGGGTCGCGAGCCAGGGCGCCCGCTCGGCCGCGTCTTGGCTGGCCACCAGCAGGGCCTCGTACAAGCCCGCAGACTCGGCAGGGCTGAGGGCGTAGGCGAGCTCGGCCACCGCGCCACGGAGCCCGCGGTCTGACAGCGCCCCCGCCGCCGCGGCGCTGCGCACCACCACCGCGGCCTCGGCCCGCGCCGAGAGGGCCTGCAAGCGCACCATCGCGGTGCGGCACACCGCCGCGACGTCACGCTGCGCCGCCAGCGAGTCTGCGACGGCGCGCGCCGCGGTGACGATCTGGCCTACCTCACCCGCAAGGCTCGCCGCGCCGAACCACGCGATGGTCGCTTCGGGTGAGTAAGGGTCGTGCTCGGCAAAGCGCCGCGCCACCACCAGGCTGTCGTCGAGGGGCCCGGTCTGCGCCAGGAGGCTCCGGGTGCGGAGCGCGAGCAACACCGCGCTCTCGCCCACCAGGTCTTGAAAGCGCGCGAGCTGCCCGGTGCGCTCGCGGCCCGGCGCGGGGTCGCCGAGGCAGTGCGCGAAGACCCCGAAGATGCCCGCAGACGAAGGACCCAAGCCCGGAGGCAACACCGCAAAGCGCGCCAAGAGGTCGCGCTCCCAAGGGTCGACCGTGGCCCGCGCCACCGCGCGCAGGGCGTCTTCGGTGAGCGTGTCGTCGAGCAAGTGCTCGGCCAGGGCCGCGAGGGTGGCCGCCGCAGGAGGCTCCTCAGGGAGCTCATCGAGGAGCGAGACCAACAGCTCGGCGGCCTCGTGACGGTCGCCCTCGTCGCGGTCGAGGAGCTCGGCCGTGGCCACCGCGGCCCGCACCCGAATCGACGAGAGCGTCGCCCGGGTGGCCAGACGGCGGAGCACCGCCAAGGGGAGGCTCGGGTCATCGCTGCGCCGCGCCACCCGCTCCCACAGCGTGGCAGCCCGCTCGTCACGGAGCGCCACGGCGCCCAAGGCCTTGGCCACCGCCCGCGGGTCGCGAAAGGCGCCCGGCACGAGCCCGAGGGCGTTGAGGAGCGACTCGACGGCGGCGTTGGCGCCCGACTCGGCGCCCGACACGGCGGCCAGCATGCGCTCGGCGCGGGCGGCTTGCTCTTCTGCGCGGTCGTGCACCCGGGCGAGCGACTCGTAGGCCTCGTGGGCTTCGGGGCCGGGCTCATCAACGAGGCCGTAGGCCAGCGCGGCCGAAGCGAGGTCACCCGCCCGCTCTTCGAGACGACCCAACCAGACAAGCCAACGGGCCCGGGTCGCGCCCTGCACCGGGGTGCCCTGAAGATGCCCTCGCAGCAGGCCCCAAAGCGCATCGCGCACCGAAGCCTCGGCCGCGGGGTCGTCGCCGAGGACCTGGAGCAGCTCGGTCGCCTCGGCGTCGTTCGGGTCGACGGCGAGGGCCTCGGCCAGCGCCGTGGCGGCCATGGCGGGCTGGTAGGCGATCTCGATGGCGGCCACGCCCTTCCAGGCGGCGCCGCGCGCACCCGGAGGCGCCCGCCGTGCGTCGGCCCGCAGCCGCGCGGCGAGGTCGCCCGAGCGCCCCCGTTCGGCGAGCAGATCGCGAAGGTTCTCGCGCGCTTCGTCAGCGCCGGCGCCTCGCAAGATCGACCTGACGACCCAGGCCGCGGTGGCCTCACCCGGCAGCCCCGCGCCCTCGGCGATGCGCGCGGCCCGTTCGAGCAGCCCCACCGAGGCGGTGCGATCGGAAGGTGTGCTGCGCAGCGCCCACGCCGCGCTCTCTGCGGCCACGTAGACCGCCGCCCGGGGCCGCCCCGTGGCCACCAGCGCCTCGACGAGCGATGCGCCGCCCTCGGTTCCGCGCGACAAGAGCCACGCGTCGAGGCTCAGCGCCCGCCACGCCTCGCGGTCGTCGCGGCGTCGCGCGAGGAGCGCAAAGCGCAGCGCCAGCTGGTCGGTGGCGGCGTCGCCGAGGCCGTGCCGTTGCCGCGCGAGCCCCAACGCGACGGCGATCACCGCGGGGTCGTCGGGCGCCAGCGCTTGCAGCGCCTCAAGACAGCGCTGCGTCTCGGCCGGGTCGTCAGCCCGGGCCCAGGCCTTGAGGGCCGTAAGCCAGGTTGACACCGAGGGCTGGGCCTGTGCGAGCGCCCGCGCCGCCTCGGCCGCCTCGCGGGCCGCACCCGCCTGCAAGAGGAGCCCCACCAGGCGCGGAGACACAGACTCCGGGTCGAGCGCCTTGGCCGCCCTGAGGGCCTCAAGGCCCGACTCCCACACCCCTTCGGTGACCCACGCCTCGCCCAACTGGCGCTCGGCACGGCTACGCGCCGCGGTGTCGCCCGGAGCGAGCGCCGCGAGGGCCCGACGCGCCGCCACCAAGGGCACGCTGGCGCTCTCGACCAACACCGTCGCCGTCGGAAGCGGTGACGGCGCCGTCCAATCAAAGAGCCCCGACGACACGTCCGCTGCGCCGCCCGTTCGCCCATCGTGCGCGGCACTCATGGGCGGTCAGTTGCCTCCGGGCGAAGGAGACGCCCCAACGTCGCGAAGCCGCTCCTCAAGCGCCTGGATCTGCCGTTGCGCCATCCCCGCGTGCGACCCCCCGGGGTTGATCTCAAGGTAGCGTCGAAACGCCTGGAGCGACTGTTGATACTGTCGCGCGTGGCCGTAGGCCTCACCGAGCCCGATGTACGCGTCGGCGTAGCGACCGTTGCCCGAGAGCGCTTGCCGAAAGCGCCCGATGGCCTGCGCGGTGTCGCCCTGATCGAGCGCCACGTTGCCGAGCCCCACGAGGGCCTCAGGGCCATTGGGGTGCGCCGCGAGGGCCTGGAGGTAGCGCTCACGAGCCTGCGCCGAGCGCCCCTGGTTCTGGAGCCTGTCTGCCTCGGTGACGAGACGCTCGTACCCAAGATGCGCACCTTCGTTGCTCGCGGGCCGCGCCGCCGCGGCTGGCGTGGGCGTGGGCGCTGCGACGGGTGCGGCTGCGACGGGTGCGGCTGCGACGGGTGCGGCTGCGACGGGTGCGGCCGCGACGGGTGCGGCCGCGACGGGTGCAACGGGCGCGGCGGCAGGGGGTGGTGCGGGCGTCGGCGCCTGGGCGACCTGAACCGCAGCCCCCGCGTCGGCGCTCGGGGGCGTTTGCAGCCCCCGTTCGAGGGCGCGGGCCAAAGGGTGATCGGGGCTGGCTCGGAGCACGGTCTCGAGCTCGGTACGCGCCGCGAGGAGGTCACCCTGTGTGGTCAGGAGCTGCACCAAGGCGAGGCGCGCCCGGGGCAGATCGTCGGCCCGGGTCAGCACGGCCCTGAGCCCCTCAAGGGCCGCAGCCTGGTCACCGCTGTCGCGCGCGAGGAGAGCGAGGAAGAGGTCAGCTTCGACCGTGCGAACGCTCTCTCGGCGCAGGGGCTCGGCGTGGCCGCGCGCGGTGGCGAGGTCGCGCCTCAGGCGGGCGACGTCACCGAGCTCGGCTTCGGCTTCGAGACGCTCAGCCCCGCTCAGTCGCGAGAGGTTCGCGGTGGCGGTCTCGGCGTCGGCGCGGGCGCGAACGAGGCGCTCGTCGGCGCTGCGCCGCAACGAGGTCGCTTCGGCGTCAGGCGCGGTCTCGGCTTGGGCGCGCTCAAGCTCCGCCGCGGCGGCGTCGAGCGAGGCCCTCAGGGCCATGAGACCCGGGTGGTCGGGCGTCGAAACGAGCGCGTTGGTCACCGCGGTGCGCGCGGATTCGTACCCCGAGACGGTACCCGGTCGGGCGAGCCGGGCGGCCTCTTCGCGCACGGGCTGCGTCGTCGGGGCCGCCGTGATCGCGGCGCTCTCACCGAGGAGCCCCGCCTGGCGTGCGCCGAAGAAGGCCCCCACGGCGACGACGAGGCCCACCGCGAGGCCGACCGCGGCGCCCCAGCGTCGCGGCCGCTGCGGGCCCGACGAGAGGCCGAGCTCATCGGGAGAGGCCGACGAGGTAGGCTCCTCATCGCTCGGGAGCTGCGCGCGAATGTCACGCCGGGCGCGGGGCCCTTCTTCGTCGACCTCGATGCGCGGCGGCGGACCAATGACCAGGTCTTTTCGTTGGTCGATGGCGAGCTGCGCGTCAGGCCGCGGCGCCGCGTCGAGGGCCGCCCCGAGGTCGCTCGGGAGCTTCGGCGGCGGCGGGATCGCGAGCCCTGCGCTCGACGTCACCGTGGCCGGGCGCGCAGGCCCCTCCGGGCGAAGAGAGGCCGGTCGATTGGGCGGCGACGGCTGCGGCACCGCAGGAGGCGTGGGCGCGCGCACGGGGTTCACCCCGGCCGGCGGGAGCGAGGCCTTGGCCGAAGGCGAGAACGAGCCCATGGGCGGCGTCGGGGCGCGCAATGGGTTCGCCGTCATGGGCGGCAGCGAGCCCTTCGCGGGCGGCGGCGGCGGGCGCGCGATGCCCGGAGCCGGGGTGTTGGCCCGGCCCACGCTCGCCACCGGGGTCGCGACCGGAGACTTGCCCGAAGGAGGGCGCTGACTTGCCCGCGGCGCGGCGCTCACGGCCCGTTGGTCGGCGGTGACAAAGAACGAGTCGAGCTCTGCGATGGCGCCGAGGGGCTTCCACGGTTCGCCCGGGCGCGAGATCTCATCCATCTTTGAGACTTTGCCTTCGACGATCCATTTCTGGAGCACCGCGAGGGAGTCAAAAGGGATGACGGTGCCGTCGGGTCGGCGCAGATTCCACGAGCGGGGGGCCTCTTCCCGGGCCGCTGGGCGATAGATCTTAAACTGGTGGCCGCAGCTCGTACATTTGACCGTGGTGCCGCGCTCAGACACCAACGCATCGTCAAATTCGTACTCGGTATTGCAGCGATCGCAGACGACGTCCATGCACCCTCTGACAGCCCACGCCCTTGCGTGGCGGCTTCAATACCAGACTCCCGGCACAGGTGTCGATTCTGCGCCGACGCTGTACAACCGAACCGCGCTCCTGAGCATGTTCACAGCCGGGCCTGTGACCAAGTATTCACGCCGACGGTGCAGCCCGACGTTCGGTGCGGCGCGCGCGGGCGGCGAGAAAACACCTCGAATGTGAACGCGGGTCGGGTGCAGGGTCGAAGCTGAGCCGTCGGCATGGTAGATGCTGTGGGCGTTGACAACACCGCACGGTGGCCACGATGGCGACCCGGTTGCGGTCGGTCGTGAGTTAGACCGCTGATGGAGGCGTCGCGATGCGCAAGCCTGGATACATCCTGCGTTCGGTTTCTTCGGTTGTTGTGATGGGTGCGTGGTTGATGGGCTGTCCGGTGTGGGACGAGTCGGGCGGCGATGACGGTCGCCCGACGGCCGACGCGGGCACCTCGGTCGACACGGGTACAACGCCGACTCGCTGCACCGCCGACCGTGATTGTCAGGGCGGCTACTGCAACACCGCCACCAACTCCTGTGTGGCCTCTCTCCCTTGTTCAACTCCGACCAACTGCCGCGACGGTTACACCTGCGACAGCCGCAACGTGTGCGTGCCTGGCTGCTCGTCAGACGCCCAGTGTTCGGCCCTGGGCGCGGGGCTCGTGTGCGACACGGCCACGCGTCGGTGCGCGCCGAGCGGTCGGTGCAGCAGCAACAGCGACTGCGCCGCGACGCCGGCGACCCCGGTGTGTCTCGGCGGTTCGTGCCAGCCTGACGCCAACCGCTGCCAGTTCGACTACCAATGCACGGGCTCGGGTCAGTCGTGCGTCGACGGGCAGTGCATCGTGGGATGCACCGCTCAAAACGCCGCGACGGTGTGTGCCGCGGGCCAGGTCTGCACCAGCGGGCGTTGCGGGTATCCGCCGAGCGGGAGCTGCGCCAACGGGTGCGCGAGCGGCCAGCTGTGTGTGAGCGGCGCCTGCCTCGCCACCTGCCAGAACGATGCGCAGTGCGGCGACGGCCAGCGGTGCGACTACGGCGTGTGCCGGGTCGACACGCGGCCCCGCCCCTTCTGCACGATGGACTCGCAATGCAACGCCGGCTCGGTGTGCTTCAACGGCGCGTGTCGCCGCACCTGCCCCATGCCTGGGGTCGGCAACGACGGCGGCTGCATGAGCGTTGACGTTCAGTTCAACCTCTGCCGCCCGTATTCGATGAACCGAAACCTCTGCACGAGCACGCTCGAGCAGAACCCCGAGTGCGCGCGCACCGCCGAGTGTTCGAGCGGTCGCGAGTGCGTCAACGCGCGCTGCCAGTAAGCGCGTCGTATGCGGGGTGTGCCGGGTCGTCAGCGCCTTCGAGGGGTGCCGACGGCCCGGCGGCCGTTTGGGGCGGGCGCGGGGCGTTCAGGGAGCGAGCGGGGCGTCGAGGGCCAGTGCGCGGTTCTCGTCGAGCGAGGGCGCGAGGTCGAGGAGGTCGATCCCGTGGCGGGCGAAGCGCGCGGCGGCGAGGGTGCTGCGCGGGTCGTGCTCGTGGTCGAGGCTCCATTGCGCGTGGCGCACGGTGAGGGCGAGGGCGTAGCCGCGGCCGAGGGTGAGCGCGATGCGTCGGGCGTCGGCTTCGAGCATGGCGAGGCCCTCGCCGCCGGGGATGGTGAAGTGGGTGCGGGCGCTGTCGGCGGCGTGGTCGACGGCGGCGAGGCTCAGACGACCCAAGGCCGCGAGGCGGGGGTCGCGGGCCGTCGAGACCAGGGCGTTGACGTCGTCGACGAGCGCCGTGAGGGCGTCGCCGCGCCCGATCGCACGCAGCGTGTCGAGCGAGAGCACGTTGGTGGTGCCCTCCCAGATCGGCAAGACCTGGGCGTCTCGGAGGAGCGTCGGGAGGCCTGTGTCTTCGACGTATCCGGCGCCGCCGAACGACTCGATGGCCTCGCTCGCGACCTGCACGGCCATCTTGCCGGTGGTCAGCTTGACGATCGGTGTCAGGAGCCTGAGGAGGGCCTCTTCTTGGGGCGTGAGGGTCTTCGCCTCCTCTTTGCCGAGCAGCTCGACGGCTCGAAATGTGAGGTGAAACCCGGCCTCTGCCTCGGCCGCGAGGCCGGCCAGCGTGTCGAGGTGCAGGGGCTTCTCGGAGAGCGGGGCGCCGAAGGCCACACGTCGGGCCGCGAACGAGCGGGCGAGGGCGACGGCGCGGCGCATGCCGCTGGTGGCGCAGACGGCGTTCCATGTACGGGTGATGTTGAGCATGGGGGCGATGGCGCGGGTGCCGTCTTGCAGGGCTGCGACGGCGACGGCGGGGGTGCCATCGAGGGTGAGCTCGGCGGTGGGCACTTTGCGTGTGCCGAGCTTGTCTTTCAGACGGTTGACCTGAATGTTTTGCAGCCGACCCTGGGCGTCGCGGGTCTCGACGAAGAACAGCGCGAGGCCGCGGCCGCCGGCGGGGTTGCCTTCGGGGCGCGCGAGGGTGAGCGCCATCTGAGACGTGGTGGCGCTGGTGAACCACTTGGTGCCGTAGAGCCGCCATTGGTCGCCGTCGCGGCGGGCGACGGTCTCTGAGAGGCCAACATCGGAGCCGCCGGTACGTTCGGTCATCCATTGGCCGCTCGTCCACGCGTGGTGGGGGTCGCGCGAGGTGAGGCGCTCGACGGCGCGGGCGATCAGGGCCTCGTTGCCGTGCGCGAGGAGGGTCTTGGTGGCGCCATCGGTCATCGCCAGGGGGCAGGTGTACACGTCGGTCGAGGGGTGAAAGAGATGCACCCTGGCGAACTGATCGACCCGCGAGAGGGCGCCGTGTTTGCGCGCGTAGGGCACGCCGATCAGCCCGTACTCGCTCGCCAGCGTCGCGGCCCGTTGCCACAACGGCGTGACCTCGATGCGGTCGATGCGATGGCCCCAGGCGTCCCACTGGGTGAGGGTGGGTTCGCGGGTGCGGTCGGAGAGTTGGAGCTCGTAGAGCGAGCCTCCGGCGAGGGCGCCGAGGGCTTCGAGCTCGGCCTCGATCTCTGCGAGCATTTCGCTCGGGAGCGTGCGCCGCAGGTACGACCGTAACACCCGGTCGTCGTGGTACTGATTGCCTAAGCTGGGGGGAGTCTGGTGAAAGCCCATCGCGTGTGGGCCGAGAGTCTAATCGCTCTCGCCGCGCCGTTACAGAACCGGCGACACCTTCAGCGTCGCGCGCCCCTGCTTCACCAAGACCTGGAAGCGGGCCCCGCGACACGCCACGCGCTGCAACATCTGCTCTTTGTTGCGTTGAAGCGTGGCTGAGAACTGCTCAAACCCGAGCTCGCCGGTCTCGCCCGTTTCGCGGCGGCGGGCCGAGAACTGCGTGAAGATGTCGCGCCAGTGGGCCTGCTCTTCGGCCTCGGTCATGGGGCGGCTGCCGCCGGGGGGCGGCGGGGGCTTCGGGGCCGACGCGGGGGCGCCGGCGCTCTCTGGGGCCGAGAGGAGCGATTCGAGATCGCCGACGCTGCGGCGGCGGCCGCCCGCGCGCTCGACCTCGCGGCCGACCACGGCGTCGAGGGCGTCGTTGGTGCCCACCGCGACGTCGCGGGCGAAGCCCGAGAGGGTGAGCGGGTCGATGCGGTCGTTGCCCGCTTTGCCGAGCTCCTTCAGCGCGAGCAAGAGCCGCTTCTTCTTGCTGTCGTACTCGACAAAGACGATCGCGAAGCCGACCAGCGCGAGCGCGACCACCAGGCCCACGAGGGTGGCCCAAGGCACCCGGGCCATGTCTTCTTTGCTCGCTTTCAACAGAAAATCGGCGGGCATCGAGGGCAGCGCGCGGCCCACGGCGACACCCCCGCCGGCGGCGCCAACACCGCCAGGGAGCTGCCCGTACACGACGATCCCGCCGTGGTCGGGGAGCAAGATCGGGTCGGTGACGCCGCGCAATCGCCAGTCTTCGCGGCCGGCCATGGTGCGGATCTGGTCAGAGAGCACCGCCACCGCGGGGGCTGCGCTGCCGCCGCGCTCGGGCACCGGGGTGAAGCCCGCGTACTGACCCTCGGGGCCGAAGAACACCACGCTCGCGCCAGGTACGAGCCGCGCGATGGTCTCGGCGAAGCTCGCATTGAGCGCCATGCCGTGGAGGATCGCGCCGACGTAGTACCGACCCTGCGAGATCACAGGGCGCGCAGACATGCGGTAGGCGACGCCCGAGACCTCCCAGAGGTCGTCGCGGACGTTGCCGCCGAGGGCGCGCTCGACCAAGGGGTGGCCGCCGAGATACTGGCCCACTTCGCCTTCGTTGAGGCCCGTGCGACCGACCACCATGCCGCGCGGGTCGACGGCGATGAGCATGTCGCCCCGGAGCGGCCCGAGCTCGCGGTTGAGCTCGCGCAGCCGACCCGTAATCTGGGTGCCGATGGCGCTCGACGAGTCGTCGGTGCGGCGTACGGTCTGCTCCATCAGGGTGACGAGCTGGGGGTTGGCCGCGACGGGGGTCAGGTCGTCGAGGCGGGTGCGCGCATCTCGGCGTAAGAACTCATCAATCGAGCGCCGATCGGCGGCCACCAGGGCGCCCGTGTCGGTCTCTCGGTCGTGGTCGTAGGTCTTGCGCGCGAGGGTCATCGCGGCGCCGCTCAGGCCGGCGATGGCTGCGAGGAGGAGGATCCAAAATCGGGTGAACAGCATCGGAAGACTTCGGGCTCCCTCAGCGATGATGGCGGCCGCGGTGGCTGCCGTCGCTGTCGTTGTTGGCCGCGCTTGGGGCCGGTGGGGTGTTGCCCGCGGGGGCTGCGTTGTTGGCGGCTGCGGGGGTCGGCGCGCCGCTCACCGGGAGCTGCACGGTGACGGCCTCGTTGGCCACCGTGGCGTTGACCGAACCTCGCTCGGTGCCTTCAAAATAAGCGCGAACGACGTAGGCCCCTTCGTTGAGGTTCGAGGCCATGAAGGCGCCCTCGCGGTTGACGCCGAGCACGCGCCCCTGCCCCTGGCCGACCACCACCCAGCACCGGAACGCGGGGGAGCGCTCGTCGCGGAGCTCGTAGGTGCCCGGGGCCGCGAAGGTGATCTGTCGGCGGGTGCGGGCCGAGGTGGTCTCGGGCTGGACGACGCGGTTGGCCTCTTGGCCGCGGGCGATCGCGTAGAGCGTGTGGCTCACGAGGTCTTGGTTGTCGAGGGTGAGGGTGGTGCCCGGTGAGACCACCACGGTGCCGGGGCGGCAGCGGTTGCCCTCGACGGGCACGGTCATGGCCTGGGTGGCTTCGGCGATGCCGGGGCCCGTGACGACCACGCCGATGTCGCGCTCGACGCTGGCGCGGGGCGTGATGGGGGTGAGCGCGCCGTTGGGGGTGTCCCAGTAAGAGCCGCGATACCGTGGCGGATCGGGGCGGGGTGAGGGAGCGAGGGTGTCGACTCCTTGAAGCGAACCTCGAATGTCAACCGCACCGCTGGGGGTTGACCACATGGCGACGACTCCGAGAAACCCGAGTCGAACACAGCCTCGCACGCGCACGCCTTCCTCCGCCCGCCGTCGCGCCCTTCGCGTCACCGGCACTATCAGGCCCGCCCATGGAAGCGTGATCGGCCCGCCTACGTCAACGGTGTGTCTCTGTGGCATGGTCGTTGTCGTGAAACGCGCGGCCGCTGTGATGTCTCTTGGCCCGTGTCTCGGCCTCGCCCTCGCGGGCTGCGCGTTGCGCCCCGCGCCGCGGCGCTCCGAGGGTGGGCGCGTGGGCGCCTCGCGGGGGGTCGAAGTGTCTCAGGGGCGGGTCGAGGTGACGCAGGCGGAGGCTCCAGGAGTGATGTCGGGCCGCGGCTGCGGCGGTCTCTGGCACGCGGCGCCGCGGGTTGAGGGCGAGGCCGTGGTTGACCTTGCGTTTGAGCTCTCGCACGCCTGCGCGGTGAGCGCCTCGGGGGTGTTGCGTTGTGCGGGCGAGAACCACCTCGGGGAGCTCGGTTCGCGGGGCCGCGGGGTGACGTTTCGGGCCGGGGTGGCGCTCGCCGAGGATGTGACCGCGGTGCGGGTGGGGCGTCGGCTGACCTGCGCGCTGACGCGGGATCGTCGGGCGCTTTGTTGGGGCGCGCTCGATGGGATCGTGCCCGAGGCGACGCAGCCCTTTGTGCTGGCCGAGGCCGACGCGGTGGGGCTCTCGGTGGGCGCGGGGGTGGCGTGTGTGCGGCTCGCGAGCGGCCGGGCCCAGTGTGCGGGCAGGGGGGTCGACGCGTTGGGGGTGCTGCGCGACGACCTCGTGGGGCTCTCGGTCGAGGCGATGCCCGAGGCGGTGTTCTGGACCCGCGACGGGAGCCTCTTGGTGGGCCGCGGGCGGGTCGCGTTCGCAGGGGCCGTCGACGTGGCGGTGGGCAGCCTCCACGCGTGCGCTCGCACGCAAAGCGGAGATGTCGGGTGCTGGGGCGACAACGGGCGGGGGCAGCTCGGGAGTCGGCTTGAGCCCGCGACGCCGCGCACGGTGCTGGCGGCCGAGGTGGGGTGCGTGACGGGGCTCGCCATGGGGAGCGACCACGGGTGCGCGGTGCGGAGCGACGGGACGGTGTGGTGTTGGGGCGACAATGCCCTCGGGCAGCTCGGAGACGGGACGCGACGGGGGAGGAGTCGTCCGGAGCCTGTTCGGGGCATTGCAGGGGCGCTGAGGGTGTTCGCGGGCCCGGGGGTGTCGTGCGCGGCCTTGGTCGACGGGGCGTTGTGGTGTTGGGGGGCGGCGTTGTGGCTTCCGGGCGAGCTCCCGGCGCGGCTTGAGCAGCCGACGCGGGTCAGTTGGTCGTGAGGGCGGTGACCCGTGTGCCGTGGGGGAGCCCGACCCGACTCGGGATGGAGGCCGCTTCGAGGGGCTCTTGGTTGGCGCCGACGAGGGCTGTTCGGAGCCGCACCATGTCGTCGTCGTGGGTGACGGCGAACCACCGCAGGGCGCCGTTGGCGAGGGGGCAGCGCAGGGTGAGGAGGGCGCCGGCGAGGCCCGCGACGGGGGTCGTCGAGGGGGCGCAGTTGGGCACCATCCCGAGCGAGATCTTGCGGGCGGTGACGCCTTCGACGGTGAGGCTCCACGGGGTGACGGGGGCGGTGCCGGGGAGGAGCGGGTCGACGACGGGGTCGGGCACCCAGCGAATCAGCGCCGTGTTGGCGGCGACCCGGGTGGCGCCGTGCGGCGCAGGGGTGTTCTCGTAGGTCGCGAGGGGCCCGGCCTGGGGGCCTTCGACGCGCAGCGCCGTGCTGCTGACGATCTCATCGGGCAGCGCGCCGGGCGGGCACGGGAAGAAGCCATCGGCGCAGCCTGAGCGGGCCACGACCCAGCGCCGTTCGGCGTCTCGCAGCACTGAGAAATCAGCCCGCGGGGGGCCGTCGCAGCGCACCGAGACGAGCGCCTGCCGGGCCCGGCTCGCGCCGCGCGCCCTGAGCGCCAAGGGCTCGACGTCGTGGCACTGCCGCTGGGGCCCGAGGCGTACGAGGGTCTCGCTCTGCCCAGGCGGGGGCACGCGGGTCGAGAGTTCGAGCCAGAGCCCGTCTTCGTCGCGGACGGCCTCGACGTGTTGGAGCGCGAAGCCTACGGTGGGGCCGTCGCCGTGGGGGCTGGGCGTCACCGGCACGGTCGGGTGCGCGGGCTGGGTCGCCGTGCGCGGTGTCGGGCGCTGTGGGGGCGCGTGGGGTGTTGTGGGCGACTGCTTGCAGGCCGCAAGCGCCAAGAGACCGGCGAGCGATGCGCGCTTCACGAGGCCGAGCGTTCTACACGCAGCGCGGCGCGCTCGGAAGGGGGGCCTCAGGTGGTGAACTGACGGGCGCTCGCGTCGCGCTGCACGGTGGCCCGCGCGAAGCCAAAATGCGCCCCAAGGTACAGCGGCGCGATGGGCAAGAGGAAGACCAGGAACCCCATGCGGTGCGCGAAGAACGGCGCGAGCGCCCCGCCCAGGATGAAGCCTACGATCTTGACCAGCCGGAGCCGCACCTGGCGCCACGCCTCGGGCCGCGTCTCGGGCGTGCCCGCGGTGAGGCACCCCAGCTGAATCGCCAAATCGGTGGCGGGGCCCGTCATGTGGGTGGTGCGCACCGCCGACTGGGTGGCGATGCCGACGGTGGCGTTTTGCAGGCCGCTTGAGAAGGCCAAGGCCGACAGGAGGGCGTAGTCGGCAGGGGTGTCAAAGGTGGCCCCGAAGGCGCTAAAGAAGCCGAGCGCGCCCGCGAGCGCCAAGACCGCGAGGACGGCCATCTCGACGAGGAACAGGAAGCGGTACGGCGAGCGGCTGCCCACCCGCGCGGCGCGGATCACCGTGGTCGACGCGAAATAACCGCCCAAGAGGAATGACACGAACACCAGGCTGTACTCGAAGAGCAGCGTGCTCTGGCCGACGCCGTTGCCGATGCGGGTGGCGATGCCCGTGACGTGGGTGACCATGCGACCGCACGCGACGAGGGCGGCGCCGTTGGTGAAGCCCGAGGCCCCCGCGAGGAGCGCCCATGCGCCCAAGGCCCGGGTCGTAAAAATCGGTACAGGCAAGACGGCAGTGCGGAGCGGCATGGCCAGCTTGAGGGCGCGTATAGACCCGGCGGGCGCGCGACGCAAACCCGCGGGGCCGCTTTGCTGCGCTCAGGGCGCGGGGGAGGCTTCGGCGGGGGGCAGGCGCTTCAAGGGCGCGGCGGTGGCGGCGAAGACGCGCTCGAAATGGGTGACCGCGCGCGCGGCCATGGCCTCGACGCTGGGCGGGTCGGCGACGCCGAGGGCTTCGAGCGAGGTGACCGGGTACTCGCGGATGCCGCAGGGCACGATGAGGTCGAAATCGGCGAGCCGGGTGGTGACGTTGAGCGCGAAGCCGTGGAGGGTGACCCAACGGGCGATCTTGACCCCGATGGCGCCGATCTTGGCGGGGGTGGCGGCGGCCTCGGGGCCCTCCCAACGGCTTGGGTTTGCGGCGTCGACCCAGCAGCCGATGAAGTCGGGGCGGGGGCCCGCGGCGACGCCGAGGTCGGCGCAGAGGCCCTCCATCACGCGCACGAGGTCGCGCACGTAGCGTCGCACGTCGCGGCGGTCGGGCGAGAGGTCGAAGATGGGGTAGGCCACGAGCTGCCCGGGCCCGTGGTAGGTGACGTCGCCGCCGCGCTCGGTTTCGAAGACGTCGATGCCGCGGGCGCTCAGGGTGTCGCGGTCGAGGAGGATGTGCCCGGCGTCGGCGCTGCGCCCGAGGGTGAGCACCCGCGGGTGTTCGACGAGGAGGAGGGTGTCACCGACGCGGCCCTCGATGCGTTGGGCCATGAGCTCGCGCTGGAGCGAGAGCACGTCGCCGTAGGGCATGGTGCCGAGCCAATAGGGCTGAAACTGCCTCGAAACCGCGGCGCTTTCGGAGCTCACCAGACCTCGCCGAGCCCCCCCGAGACGCCGCCCGAGAAGATCGCGATGTCGGGGTTCAGCGGTCGCAGGCTGTCGAAGGGGGCGAGCACCTCTTGCCCGCGCCCGACGGCGCTGTGCCGGTGGGTCACCTGCCAGCCCGCGACGAGGTGTCGAAAGGGCGTGCTGCTCAGCCGCTCGGGGCTGCCTTCGCCGCGCCACGCGAGGCTCAAGGGCGAGAGCCCGAGGAGGGTCTCGTTGGTGTCGAAGCGGTTGTTGCGGTTGCTGTCGATGTAGACCGCGAGGTGGGCCACGCAGAGCTCGACGCCGAGCCGGGCGTCGCAGAAGGCGGGGTCGGGGCGGGCGTCGAAGCTCACGAAGAAGGGCGCGAGGTCGTTCGGGGTCATCAGCGTGGCGCCGCGGTCTTCGCGGTACATGCCGGGGGTGGGGAGATCCCAGAAGAGGGCCGCGCGGAGGGGGGTGGCCATCACCGGGCCGTTGACGAACTGCACGATGCCGCCGCCGTTGTAGGCCCGCGCCGCGGCGGGCGTGGGGTCGGGGGCGAGCTCGTAGCGGTTGCCGCTCGACGCGAAGGAGAGCCCCACGTTGCCGTTTCGGAGCGTCGCGAACTGGGCCTCCTGGACGTTGCCCGCGAAGGTGAAGACGCCCCGTCGGCGGTCGAGGGTGCCCGGGTAGGTGAGGCCCTGGGCGGAGTAGTCTTCGGGGCTGGTCGCGCCTTCGTTGGCGAAGACGTGCCCGTTCACCAAGACGGCCACCGAGAGGCTGAACTCGGTGTCGCTGAGGTTGAGCACGCCGTTGACGCGAAAGACCTGCTCGGGCGGCGCGATGGGGAGCGTCGCGTCGACGTCGGTGAAGCGCAAGGTCTCGCCCTCGGGGCCTTCGACCTCGTAGGCGACGACGCGGTACCGGGTGACCAAGGTGCTCGGGGCGCCCGCATCGGTGACAAAGCCCGTGTCGCGGGGGGGCGCGCCGGTGTCGCGGGGGGGCGCGCCGGTGTCGCGGGGCGGGAGGCCCAGGTCGACCCCAACGGGGCCCGCGTCGGTGGGCGGCGGTTGACCCCCGTCGAGAGGGAAATTCTGGCTCGAATCAACAGGTTGTGACGAGGTGTCGGCCCCGCCCGCGTCGCCCCCGGCGTTCTGCCCGGGGATGGTGCTCGCGCACGCTGAGAGGCCCGCGAGGGCGACCAAGAGACCGAAGACGAGACGCATCGTAGACCGCCGGTGGTGGAGTCGAAGGGGCCGAAGGGCGCCCGACGTTGCGCCCCGTTTTGGCGCAAGCTCTCGGCGTTGTCGAGGGGGGCGGTGGGGGGCTGTCAGGTCGTCTCGATGACGCCCACGCGCAGCTCGGCGAGCTGTTCGGCGGTGACCGGGCCGGGCGCTTCGGTCATCTGGTCGGTGCCCTTCTGGGTCTTGGGGAAGCCCACCACGTCGCGGATGCTCTCGCTGCCGGCGAAGAGCATGGCGAGGCGATCCATGCCGAGGGCGATGCCGCCGTGGGGGGGCGCCCCGAGGCGCAGGGCCTCAAGGAGGAAGCCGAACTTCTGCTTGGCCTCGTCTTCGCTGATGCCGAGTGCCGCGAAGACCCGGGCTTGCACGTCGGGGTCGTGCAGACGGATCGAGCCGCCGCCGATTTCGAAGCCGTTGAGGACGATGTCGTACCGATGGCAGAGCACGCGCCCCGGGTCGGTGCCGAGGTACTGAACGCAGTCGTCGTGGGGGCGAGTGAAGGCGTGGTGCGCGGGCGCCCAGCTGTTGGTCTTCTCGTCGAACTCGAAGAGCGGGGGGTCGATGACCCAGAGGAACTTCCACGCGTCGCGGGTGCCGTACTCGGGGATGAGGCCGAGCTTTTTGCCGAGATGGAGCCGCAGGTTGGCCATCACGGTGTGCACCATGGCGGTGGGGCCGAACTGAAAGAGCAAGAGGTCGCCCGGGCGCGCGCCGACGGCCTCGTTGATGGCCGTGCGAAACTCGGCGGTGATGTTCTTGGCGAAGGGCGATTGCGTCCACCCGCCGTCTTCGCCGACGCGGGCGCGGGCGAGGCCCTTTGCGCCCATCGAGCGGCAGAAATCTTCGAGCTTGTCGGTGTCAGCGCGCGAGAGGGTGCTCTGCGCGGGCACCACCAGGGCCTTGACGATGCGTTGGGGCACCTCGCGCCGGTCGGTGCCGTTGAGGTACCCTTCGGCGATCTCGGCCAGGAGCGGCACGCCGCCGCCCTTGTGCGCGATGGTGAGCTCGGTGAGCTCGACGTGCTCGAGGTCGAAGCGCAGGTCGGGCTTGTCGTTGCCGAAGCGCCGCATCGACTCGTCGAACTTCATGCGCGGGAAGTGCCCCGTCGGGTACCGCTCTTTGAGGTCGACCCCGAACACGGCTTGCCACAGCGCGAAGATGAGCTGCTCAACGGTGTTGAACACGTCGTCTTGGTTGACGAAGCTCATCTCCATATCGATCTGGGTGAACTCGGGCTGCCGGTCGAGGCGCAGGTCTTCGTCGCGAAAGCACTTCACGATCTGGAAGTATTTGTCGAAGCCCGCGACCATGTAGAGCTGCTTGAAGAGCTGCGGCGACTCAGCGAGCGCGTAGAACTTCTTGTGGTGGAGCCGCGACGGCACGAGGAAGTTGCGCGCGCCCCCGGGTGTGTATTTCACCAGCACGGGGGTCTCGAGTTCGAGGAAGCCTTGCCCCGAGAGGTGCTGGCGCACCGTCTGGTTCATCAAGCTGCGGGTGCGGAAGATCTTTTGGAGCTTCGGGCGCCGCAGGTCGAGGTAGCGGTACTTCAGCCGCTTCTCTTCGTTGGTGTCGACGCTGTCTTCGATCTCGAAGGGCGGCGTCTCGCTCTTGTTGAAGACCACGGCTTCGCGCACCAGCACCTCGACCTCACCCGTGGCGAGGGCGGTGTTGTGGGCCGAGACCATCTCGCCCTTCTTCTTTGAGAACTGCATCCCGCGGTCGCGCACCACGCCGCGGATGCCCACCACCCACTCGTGCCGAAAGGTGTTGGCGAGGTCGTGGGCTTCTTGCGAGAGGTCGGGGTCGAAGACCACCTGGGTGATGCCGTCGCGGTCGCGGAGATCGATGAAGCGCAGCCCGCCGAAATCTCGGTAATATTGCACCCAACCAAAGAGCACGACCTCTTTGCCGATGTCTGCCGCGCGCAACTGCCCACAGCTGTGGGTGCGCTTGACCTCGTCGATGAACCTCGCCACGTTCGTCATCTCCTCTGCACCGCGCGCGGCGTCTACGCTCGTTTGTGACGCGGCGCGTGGCGGTCGCGTTCTAGCAGATTGCGCGACCCTTGTGCTACGCGCTACGCCGAGACCCTTGACGATGCAGCGACGAAGCCTCCTCGGCGTGATGATTTCTGCGATGGTGGCGCCTTGGGCGGCGCAGGCGCAGCCGCAAGGGGGCGGCGGGCGGCGCTTCGGCGGCATCGCAGAAGACCAGCTTTTGCGGGCGATTCGCGAGGGGCGCATCGTGTCGCGGCGCAACGTCGGGAGCACCAGCGTCAACCTGCGGCTCGACCTCGAGGGCGACATCGACGCCGCGTGGAAGCCGCGGTCGAGCACCCACGGCGAGAAGTATCGGGCCGAGATCGCGGCCTTTCGGTTGAACCGGATTTTGGGGCTGGAGAGGGTTCCGCCGGTGATTTCGCGGAGCATCGGGCGGCGGCAGCTTGGGCTGCCGAACGATACGGTGGTGCTCTTTGAGCGCGACAATACCGCGCGGGGTGCGGCGCTCTACTGGGTGCCGGTGTTGCGCGATTCGGGCATCGACCGCCCCGCAGACATCGAGCGCTGGTCGCGGGCGTTGCGCCAGGGCGGCCGCATCGAAGAGGCCCAGCACCAGAAGATGGAAGAGGTCTCGACCCTCCTGGTCTTCGACATGCTCACCGGCAATTGGGATCGCTGGAGCGGTTCGAACGTGCCCGCGGGGGCCGACGGCCATCTGATCTACCGCGACAACAACGGCGGCTTCGACGAGCCCTTCGTCGACGCCTCGATGCGGCAGAGCCTCGCGTGGTTGCGGCGCGCGCAGAAGTTCCGTCGCGGCGTGATCGAGCGGGCGCGGGCGATGACCGCGGCCAGCGTCGAGGCCGAGATGGCCAACGACCCCGACGCGGCGCATCGGCCCTTGAGCGAGGCCCAGGTGCGCTCGCTCTTGCGCCGCCGCGACGAGCTCTTGCGCTACGTCGACGGGCTGGTGACGCGGCACGGGGCCGAGCGGGTGTACGCCTGGGCCTGAGGGGCGCTCAGCCCTCGACCCGGGCCCCGCAGTTGCGGCACTGGGTCTCGTACGCGGGCATGGGGTTTTTGCAGTATTCGCAGAGCTTCTGACCGGGCAAGGTGCGCGGGTTCATCATCGAGAGGAGCGGGCCGTTTTCGCCCTGCCCGGCCACCGCGGGGAAGCCGATCTCGGCCATCTGCAGCGCGCCGCGGGGCAGCCCCATGAGCGACTGCAACAGGCCCGCGACGGCCTGGCCGTTCGTCCAATCGATGGGGGCGTTCATGGGCATGTTCATGTGGAGGCGCACATGCAAGAGCGTGCACGCGGGGTCGATCTCGACGGGCAGGCGCGCGTGGGTGAGCTGCATGTTGGGCGCCGCCCAGACGTACGCGTGGGTGGCGCGGCCGACGCCGCGGGCGAGCGTGCGGAGGGCCTCTCGGGCGCGGTCTTCGGGGGGCGAGCTCGCGTCTCGGATGCCCGAGAGGGCCATCTTCAGCGCGGGGCCGAGGTCGTTCTCGAAGCGCAAGACGATGTCGATGATGCGGGCCGGTTGCCAGTTGCTCATGGTGCCGATTCTCTCGAAAATTAGCGCAAAAATGGGTTGCTGAGCCGCTCGCGCCCGATGGTGGTGGCGCGGTCGTGCCCGGTGATCACAAGGGTCTCGTCGTCGAGGCTCAAGAGCCGCTGCTGGATGCTCTTGAGGATCAGGCCCGCGTCGCCGCCCCAAAGATCGGTGCGGCCGATGCTGCCGTGAAAGAGCGTGTCGCCGGCGAACAGCAGGTCGCGCCCGTCGTCGCCGCGGGTGCGGAAGCACACGCTCCCCGGGGTGTGGCCTGGGGTGTGGATCACCTCAAGCTTGATGCCGCCCGCGGTGACGGTCTCGCCGTCGGTGAGCCACGCGTCGAGCTCGGCCTGGTGCGGCGCGCGCATGCCGAGGAGCTGCCCCTGCACCGCGAGCATCTCGTAGAGAAAGAGGTCGCCCTCGTGGATGCGCGCCCGCGCGTTGTGGGCCCGCTGCACCGCCGAGGTGGCCCCCACATGGTCGATGTGCGTGTGCGTGTGGAGCAGCGCCGTCGCGCGAAAGCCCTTCGCTTCGAGCCGTTTCAAGATACCCGGGGCGTCACCCCCGGGGTCGATCACCAGCGCCTCTCGGGTGGTCTCGTCGCCGAGCACCGTGCAGTTGCATCCGAGCGGAGGCACCGCAAACGTCTCTACCCACATCGTGCAAAACCTCTGGGGCAACGTATAACAGAACCGCTCGCGGTGCCCACGACGGCCCGCGCCACGAGGGGTGTTCGCATGGAGAATGACAAGACCGAGGTCGCGCCCAAGGCGCCTGCTGCTGTCGTCGAGAAGTCGCATGTGCTGCGCGAGCAGGCCGTCGCCCACGCGCGGTCTGTCTTTGACGCCTTGGGGCTCCCCGACGCGCCGGTGTCGCCCGATGCGCCGCCCGCGTATCCGCCCGCGGCCCCGGCGCTGCGTGCGGTCGCCGCGCCCGAGACAGCGCCCGAGACGGTGTCTTTGGTGAGCGCCGCGGCGGTTGAGACCGCGCCCGAGACCGCGCCCGAGGCGGTGGTCTCAGAGGCCGTCACGGTGGCGACGCGCACGCAGCCCGACGGGACTCCGCCCGAAGCGACCGAGGGCGACCCGAAGCCCTGAACGGGTTTCAGCGAGGCAGATTGGGCGGGTCGATGGGCACCATGCCGGGCCCCGGGGGCATCTGCGGCGCGCGCCGCTCGGGGGCTTGGGCGAGGGTCACCTGCACGGTGCGCGGGGCGCCCTCGCGGACGATCTCGACCTGGGCCTGGTGCCCGACCCCGGCTGACGCCACCAACCAGAAGATCTGCGTGTGATCGACCACGGCGCGGCCGTCGACGCTGCGGATGATGTCGCCCGGGCGCAGCCCCGCGACGTGCGCGGGAGAGCCCTCGAAGACCTCGCGCACGACGGCGCCGCGGGTGTCTTCGAGGTGGAGAAACTCGGCGAGCTGCGGGGTCACCGGGCCGGGTTCGACGCCGAGGTAGCTGCGAATGGCGTGGCCGTACTGGCGGAGCTGCGGCACCACCACCCGGGCCATGTTGATCGGGATGGCGAAGCCCACGCCCTGGGCCTGACGATGGATGGCGACGTTGATGCCCACCACCTCGCCGGCCATGTTGAGGAGCGGGCCGCCCGAGTTGCCGGGGTTGATGCTGGCGTCGGTCTGGAGGAGGTTGCCGAAATTGCCGGGCCCGAGGTGCACCTCGCTGCCCGTGCGGCCCACCGCCGAGATGATGCCCGCGGTGACGGTCTGTGAGAGCCCGTAGGGGTTGCCCATGGCCATCACCCACTCGCCGACCTCGACGCGGTCGCTGTCGCCCAACTGCGCGGGGGTGAGGCGAACGTTGGGGGCGCGCACGCGCAAGAGGGCCACGTCGAGGCGCTCGTCGCGGCCGAGCACGGTGGCCTGGTAGAGTCGGCCGTCGTCGAGCTGAATGCTGATCGCGGCGGCGCCCTCGACGACGTGGTTGTTGGTGAGGATCTCGCCGTCGTCGCTGATGAGAAAGCCCGTGCCGCGACCGAGCGAGTAGCGCTCTTGGGGGCTGCCCCAGGCGAAGCCGCCCGGGTCGTCGTTGGGCACCGAGGCGAACACGCTCACCACGCTCGAACGCACGGCGCGCACGATGGGCGAGAAGCTCGACGGGCTGCCCGGGCGCGGACCTTGGCCGGTGACGAGGGGCTCGCGAGGCCCCGCGTCGGCCGCGGTCGGGGGCAGCGGGCGCGGGGCAGGGGGCGGCTGCACGACACGCGGCGGCGCCTCGCGCGGCGGCGAGACGTCGGGGGCGGGGGTCGAGGC
The DNA here is from genome assembly GCA_016792845.1 of Myxococcales bacterium. Classification (GTDB taxonomy): domain Bacteria; phylum Myxococcota_A; class Polyangia; order Polyangiales; genus JAEUKH01. Next base: position 85,726 of record JAEUKH010000029.1, read on the forward strand.
GGGGGGCTCGGGGGCCTCCGCGGGGCCGCTCAGCGCGCGCGGGCGGCAACCCCAAAGCGAGAGCGAGAGTGCGAAGACGACGTGGCCAGCAGAACGCCTGTGCTGCATCGCGGGTGACCTATGACTTCTTCGATGCCTCCGCGGCGCGAATGAATCGCCCCTTCAGGTCGGCGGTGACCTGATGCAGGAGGCGCTCTTCTTCGCCGGTGAGGTTGCCTCGGGTCTTGTCGGCGAGCATCGCCACGAGGTCGATGTGATGCCGCGCCATGGCAAGGCTCGGAGCGTGTTTGTGACCGTCAGGGCCCTCGAGCTCACCGAGGTCGATCAGGGTGGCTGAGGCCAGCGACAAGATGAACGTGGTGAAATCGGCCGGAGGCATCGGCTCACCCATCTCGGGCAGGGGGTGGTCGTGGGCGTCATGGGGCTCGTGCGGTGGCTGCTTGGGGTCGGTCGCCATAGGTACAACGCGCTACCACGCCTCGCGGGCCCCCTTCAACGCGGCATGCGCCCATTCTCATTCCGACTGCGGGGCGGTGCGGCGATGATTTTTCTGCGGGGCTTCAGCCCTCGTCTTCGTCTTCGTCGTCGAGGGCCGGCTCGTCGTGGAGCTTCGCCGCGACGGGCTCGGCTGACTCGGCGACATCGGGCAGACCTGCGAGGTGTTTGTCGAGCACCGTCGGGGTCAGATACCCTTTGCGAAGGTTGCGCTCGATCAAACGGCGGTCGAAGAGCAATGCGTCGGGGGTGGTCTGGTTCGACATAACGGGGCGGGGACCCTACGGGCAGCGCGGGCGCGCGTCAAGGGTCGCCCCAACCGGGCGGGTGTGAGGTGATGAACGTGCGAGCTGCAAGGTGTTGGGGGTGGGTCACGGCGGCGCTGGTCGGGTGCGGCGACACGGTGTCGCAGCCGCTCCGCGACGCGGGGGGTGACGCGGGGGTCGACAGCGGGCAGAGCTGTCAGATGCCCAGGGTGACGGGTGAGACCGAGGTGCTCACGGCCCGCGGGGCGGTGCGGGGCGAGCGGGTCGAGGAGGCGCTGGTGTGGCGGGGCATTCCGTATGCGGCGCCGCCGGTGGGGGCGTTGCGGTTTGAGGCGCCGACCGACACGGCGTGTTGGGAGGGGGTGCGCGCGGCCGTGGGGTTTGGCGCGAAGTGCCCGCAGATCAACCCGAACACCAACACCCTCGAAGGGCAAGAAGACTGCCTGACCCTCAACGTGTGGTCGCCCGCGACGCGGGTCGCCGGGGGCGCGCCGGTGATGGTGTTCGTGCACGGCGGCGGCAACAACCAAGGCTCGGCTTCAGACGCCGTGGCCGGGGTGCCGCTCTACGACGGTCGCGGCCTCGCGCGTCGCGGCGTGGTGCTGGTGACCTTGCAGTATCGCTTGGGGGCGCTGGGGTTCTTCTCGCATGGCGCCCTCGACCGAGAGCAGCCGAGCGGCACGAGCGGCAACCAAGGGCTGCGCGACCAGATCGCGGCGTTGCGGTGGGTTCAGACCAACATCGCGGCCTTCGGCGGAGACCCGACCCGGGTGACGCTCTTCGGCGAGTCGGCGGGGGGCGCGAACGTGTGCGCGTTGGTGGCCTCTCCGTTCGCGCGGGGGCTGTTTCACCGCGCGATCATGCAGAGCGGCGGGTGCGGCGCGGCGCCGCTGAGCGTTGTGCGCGGCGCGGCCGAGCGGCTGCTCTCGGGCACCAACTGTGCGAACGACCCGGCGCCCATGGCGTGCCTCAGGCGGCAGCCGGTGGAGGCGCTGTTTCGCGCGGTTCCGGTCGAGGTCAACGGGTTGACTTCGCCGCCGTGGACGGTCTCGGTCGACGGCGACGTCTTGAGCGCCGTGCCTGGGGCCCTCATCGAAGCGCAGTCGCACAACGCCGTGCCGTTCATGCTCGGCACCAACCGCGACGAGACCTACCGCTTCGTCGCGATGCCGCCGTTGACCGAGACGGCCTATCAGACCGCGGCGCGGAGCCTTTTGGCGGCGTACGGCCTCGGGGCCGGGCAAATCAACGCGGTGCTGAACCTCTACCCGTCGTCAGAGTTCGCCTCTCCGCACGCGGCCCTGGTGGCCCTCACCACCGATTTTCGCTGGACGTGCCCCGCCCGCTTGCAAGCCCGCACCCTGCTCGGCGCCCAACGCGAGCCCGTGTATCGGTACTTCTACACCCGCGGCCTCGACCCGACCCGGGCCCCCGTGGCGGCGCGCCAAGGGGCCTACCACGGTCTCGAATTGTTTTATCTTTTCAGTGTCTTAGAAGCAGGCGGCTACCGCCCGAGCGAGGCCGACCTTCGGGTGCGAGACACCCTCCAAGGCTACTGGACGCGCTTCGCCGCCACGGGTGACCCCAACGGCGAGGGGGCGCCGCGCTGGGCTCCGTACGCGATGAGCGACCCGTACCTCGAGCTCAACGACCCCGCGGCGTCCGCCGAGGGGCTCCGCACGGCGCGCTGCGACGCCCTGACCGCGATCGTGACCGCCGGCCCTTGAGGGCTCAGACGCACTGACTCCGGATGCACTGGAGGCCGCCGCAGACCCGCCCGCAGCGCCCGCAGTTGGCGTTGTCGGTGGTGGTGTCGACGCAGGTGTTGTTGCAGGCGATGAGCCCGGTTCGGCAGCCCGTGCAGGTGCCCGTCGCGCAGATCTGGTTGAAGCTGCACTGTCGCCCGCAGACCCCGCAGTTTGCGTGGTCTTCGAGCAGGTTGACGCAGCGCCCGTTGCAGGCCGTCGCGAAGGTCGTGCACTGGAGGCAGACGCCCGCCGAGCAGGTCGCGCGGTTGCAGACCGTGCCGCACGCGCCGCAGTTGATGTTGTCAGAGCGGGGGTCGACGCAGGTCTGATTGCAGACGATGTTGGGCGCGTTGCAGCTCTGACAGGTGCCGTTTGCGCAGACCTGCCCAGAGGGGCAACGCGCGTCGCAGCGGCCGCAGTGATTGGGGTCGCGGGCGGTGTCGACGCAGGCGAGGCCGCCGGTGGTCTGGCAGGCCGTTTGGTCGTTCGTGCAGCGCGGCGCGCACACGCCGCTGCTGCAATTGCGGGTGCCGTTCTGCACCTCGGGGCAGGCCCGCCCGCACGCGCCGCAGTGATCGGGGTTGCTCGCGAGGTTGGCGCAGACGCCGTTGCAGTCGGTCTCGCCCGTGCTGCACGCGCTGACGCAGCTGCCGTTCGAGCAGCGCTGGTTGCCGCCGCAGCTGTTGCCGCATCGGCCGCAGTGGCTGGCCGAGGTGAGGAGGTTGACCTCGCAGCCGTCTTCTGAGCGCGCGTTGCAGTCGCCGAAGTTCTGCGCGCAGGTGAGGGCGCAGGCGCCGCCGTTGCACACGGGGGCGCTGTTGGGCCCTGAGGCGCAGGCGTTGCCGCAGCGGGCGCAGTGGTTGACGTTCGACAAGACCGAGATCTCGCAGCCGTTGCGCGCGATCTGATCGCAGTCGCGAAAGCCGCTGTTGCATTGCGTGAGCCGGCACTGCCCGCCCTCGCAGCGGCTGCTGGCAGACTGGAGCGCGCAGGTGACCCCGCAGCCGCCGCAGTTGCCGTCGCTGGTGTTGATGTCGGTCTCGCAGCCGTTGCGCGGGTCGCCGTCGCAGTTCTCAAAGCCAGGGTTGCAGACGCTGATCGTGCAGGCCCCCGCCGCGCAGGCCGGCGCCGCGTTCGCGACCGCGCAGCGGTTGCCGCAGGCTCCGCAGTGTTGCGGGCTCGTCTGCACGTTGATGCACTGCCCCGCGCAGCGTTGCTCGCCGGTGGGGCACTGCGAGGCGGTGTCCGTGACGATGGTGTCCGTGACGACGGTGTCTGTGACGACGGTGTCTGTGACGACGGTGTCCGTGACGACGGTGTCCGTGACGACGGTGTCCGTGACGACGGTGTCGGCGAACGCATCGAGGGGCGCGTCGAAGCCTGCATCGAAGCCCGCGTCGGAGCCGACATCGGGGGCTACGTCGGGGGCGAAGCCCGTGTCGGGCGCAGGCCGCTCGGCGTCGTCAGGGCCCGCCGTCGCGTCGCGACCGGTGACCGTGAACGAAGCGAAATCGCTGAGCACCGAGCAGCCCCCAGAGAGCGCGCCGAGGGCGATAAGAATGCAGCTTGCGCGGAGGTCAAACATCGGGACGATGCCCGCGATCTTACGTCAGACTCGCCCCCGTGTGGGGGCGGCGTCGCTCACTCTTCGCCCGACAAGAGGCCGCGGAGGCTTGTGCCAGAACTTGCACCGAGGGCGCGCACCGCGTCGAGGTGGTGCAAGAGCAGCGCGCGGTTGTCGGTGACCGGGAGGTTCTGAAGTTCGAGCGCGCCGATGCGGTCTTCGGGGGTGAACATGGCGTCTTCGACGCGCTCCATCGAGAGCTTCTCAGGGCCGTAGGCCATGTACTCGGCGCGGGTCGCGAGGAGCGAGTAGTCTTCGCCGCGGCGCAGCTCGACCGTGACCTCGCCGGTGACGGCGGGGGCGATCCAGCGGGTGAGGGCGTCTTTCAAGAGCAGCGCCTCGGGGTCGTACCACTTGCCCTCGTAGAGCAGCCGCCCGAGGCGACGCCCGAGGGTGAAGTAGAGGTCGAGGGTGTTCTCGTTGTGGATGGCCGAGAGCAGGCGCTCGTAGCCGATGTGCAAGAGGGCCATGCCCGGGGCCTCGTACACGCCGCGCGATTTGGCTTCGATCACGCGGTTTTCGATCTGGTCGCTCATGCCGAGGCCGTGGCGCCCGCCGATCTTGTTGGCCTCGATGAAGAGGGCCAGGAGCGAGTCGAAGCGCTGGCCGTTGAGGCTCACCGGGATGCCCTTCTCGAAGCCGAGGGTGATCTCTTCGGGGGCGATGGGGGTCGCGGCGTCCCAGAAGCGGACGCCCATGATGGGGGCCACGATCTTGACGTTCTTGTCGAGGAATTCGAGGTCTTTGGCCTCGTGCGTGGCGCCGAGGAGGTTCGAGTCGGTCGAGTACGCCTTCTCGGTGCCCATCTTGTACGGCAGGCCCACCGCGTTGAGGTACTCGCTCATCTCTTTGCGGCCGCCGAGCTCGGCCACGAACTTCGGGTCGAGCCAGGGCTTGTAGATCTTCAGCTCAGGGTTGGCGAGGATGCCGTACCGATAGAAGCGCTGAATGTCGTTGCCCTTGTGGGTCGAGCCGTCGCCGAACACGTTGACGCCGTCGGTCTTCATCGCGCGCACGATGCCGACGGTGGTCACCACGCGGCCGAGGGGCGTGGTGTTGAAGTACTTGCGACCCGCCGACGAGAGGTGAAACGCGCCGCACTGGATGGCCACAAGGGCCTCGCGCACGAGCGCGTCGCGGCAGTCGATGAGCTTGGCCTCGACCGCGCCGTGGGTGATCGCCGACGGCGGAATGTCAGCCGGGTTGGCCTCGTCGGGTTGCGCCAGATCTGCCGTGTACGCGTGGACCTTCATCCCGTTGCGGGTCATCCATGCGACGGCGCAGCGGGTGTCGAGACCGCCTGAGTATGCGATACCAACGTGGGTGCCCGCCGGCGGCAGGGCGCGGTAGATTCGGCTCATGAGCGCGGGCCACTAGCACACCCCTCACCCCCGATGGAAGGGGAGGCCCCGCCCCAAAGGCGTCGCGGCAAGTCTGCGGCGCCGTGCTACATCGTCGGGCGCAAGCCAGAGGTGGTCGTTGAGGTGCGGGTGAAGAAGCGTCGACGGGTGTGGCCTGAGGCCCTCGCTGCGGCCGCGCTGACGGCGCTGCTGGCGCTGTGGTTCAGGCGCTTTCTGAGCGCGCACGGGGCGCCCTGGTTGGTGCCCGTCGAGGGGCAACGTTGGGCCCACCTCGTGCCCGAGGCCCTTCGGCGCGAGCTCACCCTGGTCGCGCCCGAGGCGCTCTACGGGCTCTGCCTCGTGCCGTGGTTCGTCGTCTGGTCGCGGCACAGCCTCGCAGACCTGGCCTGGCCGCAGCGGGCCCTCTCGCTGCTCACGCGGGTGCTTCTGTTCGGGTGTGTCTTGCTCGCCCTCGCGCGGCCCACGAGCACCGTTGAGAGCCGGCGGGTGTGCACGGTCTTCGTGGTCGACGTGAGCGCGTCGATCGGCGACGAGGCGCTCGCGCGCTTTCACCAGCGGGTCGAGGCGGCGGTGCAGCGCCGCGGCGACAACCTCGTGCGGGTGGTGACCTTCGCCCGCGAGGCTCAAGCGCTCACGCTCCGCGAGGGGCCCGACGGCGTGTTGCGGGTGCCGCCCTTCGCGCGCCCCCGAGAGGGCACCACGAGCGACCTGGCGGGGGCCCTGGCGCTGTCGTACGGGCTCTTCCCGCCGGGGGTCTTGCGCCGCGTGGTCTTGCTCTCAGACGGGGTTCAGACCGAGGGCGACGTGCTCGGCGAGGCGAGCCGCGCGGCCCGCTTCGGGGTGAAGGTCTCGACCGTGGCGGCCCGCGGGGCGGTGCCCGCCGAGGTGGCCGTGCGGAGCCTCCGTCTGCCCGACCGCATTCGCGTCAACGAGCCCTTCGAGGTGCGGGCGACGGTGTTCGCGAGCCGCCCGACCCGGGTGCAAACGACGCTCATGCAGGGCAACGCCGTCAACGGCCTCGATCCGGGCCGCGGCGTCTCGCTCGACGCGGGCGAGCGCGAGCTCACGTTTCGCTCGGTGGTGCGCGTGCCCGGCGACGTGACCTACGCCCTCAGGGTGACGCCCGAGGCGGGGGGCGATCGCTTCGCGCAGAACAATCGGTATGTGACCACGGCCACGGTGCCAGGGCGACCGACGGTGCTCTATGTCGAGGGCGACCCGGCCCGGGGGCAGTGGTTCCGGGCGGCGCTGGCGGGCGGCGATTTTGAGGTCGAGAGCCGGGGGGCGAGGGAGTTTCCGCAGAGCCTGGCCGAGCTCGAGCGCTTTGATTTCGTGGTGCTCTCCGACGTCGCCGCGGAAGACGTCTCGGCGGGGTCTCAGGCCGCCCTCGGGCGCTACCTCCGCGAGCTCGGCGGGGGCTTCTTGATGGCCGGCGGCGCGCGCGGCTTCGGCCTCGGCGGCTGGAGCGGCACCGAGGTCGAGCGCCTCTTGCCCCTTCGCATGGAGTCGCAGCGTCGCCGCGACGAGCCCTCGCTCGCCCTCTGCCTGGTGATCGACCACTCGGGCTCGATGCAGGGCACGCCCCTCGTGCTGGCGCAGAGCGCGGCCCTCGCGACGGCCCGCGCGCTCGGGCCCGATGACGTCATCGAGGTGATCACGTTTGACGTCCAGCCCGACCGGGTGGTGCGGATGCAGTCGGCGCGAAACCGCGTGCGCATCGAGAACGAGCTGCGGCGCATCCGACCGGGCGGCGGCACGGCCATCTTCCCCGCCCTCGACGCGGCCCATCAAGACCTCGCCCTGACCCGCGCGACCACGCGGCATGTCATTCTTCTCACCGACGGACAGGGGCAGCCCGACGAGCCCGCGCGGCTGCGCGTGCTGGCCGACGCCATGGCCGCCGACGGCGTCACCGTCTCGACCGTGGGACTCGGCCCGAGCGTCGACCGCGAGCTGCTAGAGACCCTCGCGCACCGCGGTCACGGCCGGAGCTATTTCACCGCCGAGGCGAACAACCTTCCGCAGATTTTTTTGCGCGAGACCAACCTCGTGGCCCGCTCGGCGGCGGTCGAAGACCCGGTCGAAGCGCGGGTGGTGACCCCCGTCGGGTTCGTGCGCGAGGCCGGCGGGGCGATGCCGCTCCTCTACGGCTACGTCAGCACGCGGGCGAAGCCTGAGCCGGCCCAACGCATCCTCGACACCGACACCGGCGAGCCGCTCATGGCCCGCTGGCGCGTCGGCCTCGGGTGGAGCCTCGCGTGGACGAGCGACCTCAAAAACCGCTGGGCCGTCGAGTGGATCCGCTGGCCGCGCTGGGCCGCCTTCTGGAGCCAGCTGGTGCGCGAACACATGCGGAGCCGACAGCGCCACGACCTCGCCATGCGCGCCGAAATGGTGGGCGCTTCGCTCAGGGTGGCGGTCGACGCCATCACCCCCGACGACCGCTTCGACAACACCCTCACGAGCGAGATGACCGTCCGCGACGCCGAGGGGCGCGCGGTGGCCGAGCGCGTCGCGATGCGGGTCGTGGCCCCGGGGCGCTACGAGGCCGAGCTGCCATCGCTGCCGTACGGCGCCTTTCGGGTGAGCGCGGTGCACCGCCGCGATGGCAGTGTGGTGGCCCAAAGCGAGACCCGGGTCTCAAACCCCTACCCCGCAGAGTATCAAGCGTTGGCGCCCGACCTGGAGACCCTCTCGGCCTTGGCCGCGGCCACCCGAGGGGTTGTCGATCCGAGCGACGCCCAGCTCTTTGACCCGGGGGCCGAGCGGGTGAGGGCGCGGCAGCCCGTGTGGCGCTACCCGCTCTTCGGAGCCCTGGCGCTGCTGCTCGTCGACCTCGTGTGGCGGCGGGTTCGGGTGTTTGATCGCGGCTTCGCGTCGCGGCCGCGGCGGGGTGTGTAGAGCGGTTGCGTTCTGCTTCGAGAAGGGCGTAGCTTCGGCGCCCATCATGGCAGCCAAGGTCATCGTCGCGCACATCACGGGCACCGTTTGGAAGATTGAAGTCAAGGTCGGCGACGCGGTGTCGTCGGGCGACGTCGTGTCGATCCTTGAGTCAATGAAGATGGAGATGCCGGTCGAGAGCGAGTTCGACGGCACGGTGGCCGAGCTCCATGTGGCCGAGGGTCAGGCGGTGGCCGAGGGGGCCCCGCTCATGACGCTGTCTTGAGCCGCGATGCGCGCGCGATTGCCCATCGGGGTGTTCGACTCGGGCCTCGGGGGCCTCACCGTCGCACGGCAGATTCGTCGGCTCCTGCCTGAAGAAGACATTCTCTACCTCGGCGACACCGCGCGGGTGCCCTACGGGGCGCGGTCGGTGCGCACCATCGTGCGGTACTCGCGCAACTGCGCGCGCAAGCTCGTCGAGCGCGGGGTCAAGATGCTCGTGGTGGCGTGCAACACCGTGAGCGCCGTGGCCCTCGATGACCTCAGGGCCGAGCTCGACCTGCCGGTGCTCGGGGTGATCGAGCCGGGGGCGAGCGCCGCCGTGGCCGCGTCGCGCACGCACCGCATCGGGGTGCTGGCCACCGCGGGCACCATCGCGTCGGGGGCGTATCCGCGGGCCGTGGCGTCGCGGTCGACGCGGGCCGAGGTGGTGGGGCGGGCGGCGCCGTTGCTGGTTCCGTTGGTCGAAGAGGGGTGGGTCGAGGGGGAGGTGCCGACCCTCGCGGCCGAGCGCTATGTCAGCCCCCTCGCGGCCCACGACGTCGACGTGGTGGTGCTCGGGTGCACCCACTACCCGGTGCTGCGCCCGACCCTTGAGGCCGTGGTCGCGCGGGTGCTCGGCGCTGCCGCCCGAGTGGTCGACTCGGGCGAGGCCACCGCGACCGAGCTGGCCGCGTTTCTCGCCGCCCGCGCGATGCAACACCCCCGCACCGGCAGCGGCGTGATGGGCGAGATGAAGATGATGGTCACCGACCGGCCGCAGAGCTTCGCCGAGGTGGCCTCGCGCTTCCTCGGGCACCCGGTCGATGAGGTCGAGCTGGTCGATCTGTAACCCGGTCTGGATTGTAATGTCTTGAGATCGCAACACTTTTGGGTGATGCGACGCGGGCCCTCTGGGGTCGTCGAAAGCGCGCTACACTCTGCGCCTGGGCGATGGGTTTCAGAGACGATCGCGAGGCCGCACATCTGCGGGCCGACGCATTGGAGCGAGAGCTGGCCGCGACCCGGGCCGAGCTTGACGCGTTGAAGCAGGGCGAGGCGCCGAAGCGCCCGCGGCTTCGTCACGGGTACTACGGTGTGCTCGCGGGGGCGCTTTGCGCAGTGGCCGGGGTCGGGGCCTTTGTGGTCTCGCGGCGGGCTGAGGAGGCCCGAATGCACGCGGCGCTCGAAGAAGCCGAGGCGCAACGACAGCGCGCGCGGGTCGAAGATGAAGCCGCGCGTGCGAGAGAGGTTGAAGTCGCGGAGCAGCGTGCGGCGCTCGATCACGCGCGACGCGAGGTCGAGCGTGCGCCGCGGGTGCCGGTGCACCTCGAAACGTTCACCTGGCAGGGGTGGGTGGTTCAGAGCGCGGTCGCGGGGCTCGCGCCCGAGACGCCGTGCCAGATGCGCGGGAGCGTGGTGTTGAACGACGCCGGCGACGCGCGGCTTCAGGCCATGCGCATCGCGTGCGGTGAGACGGTGGTCTACGACGCGGCCCAAGACGCTGGGCCGAACCCGATTCCGGTGGGGCTCCGAGAGGGCCCGGGCACGGCGCCTGAGCGGCATCGGTACATGCTGCGCCTCGCGGAAGAGGCCGCGGCTCAAGCCGGAGGCCGCGCGCGGCTCGACGTCTCGACGCTGCAACACCGGGTGCGGGTGACGCGGCTGCGCCCCGACGAGGCGATCACCGAGCTGCACGTCGACGACGTGAGCGCGCTGCGCGAAGGCCCCGCCCTCAACCTCGGTCGCGTCGCGCGGAGCCCCGATTTTGAAGACCCGGTGACGCGCCGCGCCCGGGTGACCGCGGTGGTCGGGCGCGCTCCCGTCGCGCGCGGCGCCCAGTGCCATTTCGCAGCCCGTGCGGTGTGGGAGTACCCTGAGAATTGCAGGCTCGCCCTGCGCTGCGGCGGCACCTGGCTCTACGGCGCGGGGGAGGCCGGGTACCTCACCTGCGAGGTGCGCAACGGCGTCGCGGTGGGCGCGCGCGATGACAGCCCGAGCGCCGAGGGCGGCGACCCGCGGGTGCTGTGGTCAGGGGCGCGGGTGACGGTGAGCGATTTCACCGCCGCCGGTGCGTGGTCGGTCACCCTCGCGCTCGCGCCCTAACGCGCTTGGGTGCGCCCGCCCACGAGGTACGGCCCCACGTCGACGGGCCCCTCGGCGCTGGCCTGCAACGCCGCCTGGAGCCCCAGAAGCTCGCGCGCATCGGGGAAGCGCGCCAAGGCGCGCAGGAGGCTCCCCCGGGCTTCGGCCCTCGCGCCGCGGGCCGCGAAGAACATCGCGTCGTTGTAGTGCTGCCACAGGACGAACTCGGCGATGCGGGGCTCGTGGTCGCTCCCGGGCTCTTCCCGCAGGGCTTGTTCGAGCCCGTCGACGGCGTTGAAATGCAAGGGTGCGGTGCCGCGCACGGCCGCGAGGGTGGTGGGCTCTGAGCGCAGCTCGGCGGTCACCCCGCGGGGGATGAACAGCGACGTGAGGGCCCGCACGTTCATCGGGTTGATCTCGCTCCGCATGGGGCGCAGGCTGGCGAGCTCGAGGAGGGTCTCGGTGCGGGGCGTTCCGTGGGCGAGGTAGTCTCGCACCAGGGGCAAGAGCGCCGCGTCGCGCGACAAGAGCACGTTGGTCGCGCCGGGGTAGCCCACCAGCGCCACGGGCACCACCACCACGTCGGGCCGCTCGCCCTCGACCCGCTGCGCGTAGCCCAGCCGAAAGATGGTGTCGGGCGCGTAGGCCAGGAGCACCGTGCGCGGCGGCAAGGCGTCGAGGGTCGCGCGGGTGAGCACCTCGGCGGCGTGACCGCGGTCGGCCTCGGTGTCGAAATGCGCGAGCATCGCCGAGAAGAACACCGCCAGACAGGGCGCGATCACCAAGGCCGTCGCCAGCGTCGCGCGGGCCGCCGGGCTAGGGCCATTGGGCGCCGGCGGGGCGATCGCCAAGGCCCGCCAGATGCTCACCGGCAAGGCCACCGAGAGCACCCCCAGGGCCACCATCGCGGGCGCGAGGTAACCCGCCGCGTCGGGGTTGTCTGAGACGAAGCCCAGCGCCGCGCGGGCCGCGAACACCGTGGCGACCACCGCGAGGGCCCGCACCGCGTCGCGCCGCCCGCGGTCGGCCTTGAGGAGCCCAAGCAGCAGGCCCGCAAGCGCCGCCACGAGCCCCACCGGGGTGAGCGTGCGCCCCGCCCAGTTGAAGCACGCGATGAGGTGCTCGCCGAAGGTGCCGACCCCGGCGCCGCCGACGCTGTGCTGGTAGACGCGGGCGCTCACGGTCCACGCGAAATCGCCCAGGGTGCCGACCCGCACGATGCTCGCAACCGCTCGATTTCTCAGCGGAAGTAAGACGTACGGCGCCAGCCCGAGGAGCCCCAAGGGGAGCGCCGCGAGGGCGAAGCGCCGCCACCGATCGAGTCGCCGTCCGTGGGCGGCCGCGAGGGTCAAGAGGGCCACGGGCACCATGGTGACGGCCATGAACGTGTGGTTGCTCGCGGCGAGGCCGAGGGCCAGCACGGTCTCGCGGGCGCGGCGCTCGGGGTCGCGCGACGACCCCCCGAGCTTGAGCACCCAGAGCGTCAGGGCTCCTGAGAGGGCGTAGACCTCGGGCCGCGTCGCCTGGCGAAAGACCGCCACCCCGAGCACGGCGCTGAGGCTCATGGCGAGGGCCATCCAGGGCACCAGGGCCCGCGAGCGGGGGGGCGTCCCGCGGTCGAGGAGGGCGTCGGCGTAGGCGCAGGCCATGCCCCAACCGAGGCGCCCCATGACGGCCAGGCAGAGGCCCCCGAGGAGGCTCACCCGAAAGGCCACGCTCCCCAAAGGGAGGAGGCTCGCCAGGCCGCCGAGGGCCACCCAGAGCGGGTGCCCGGGGGGGTGGGTGACCCCGAGCCCCGCGGCGCTGGTGGCCAGCTCGGGCGCGTCGTAGAGGCCCATCGAGTCGCCCGCCGAGAGCACGGCCAGGAGCAAGGGCAGGGCCCAAGAGAGCGCCGCCGCCCACGTCTCGGCGTACCCGTGATGGAGAGATGAATCATCGCCGTCGAGCGTGGTATCGGTCATTGCAGCGCCGCGGCCGAAGGTGAAGCCACACTCTCTCGCGGGTCGAAAGTATTTTGCGAAACCACAACCCGGCGCGATGATCTCAACGACGACCTCTGACGGAGCGATGACGACGATGGCTGAGCGGCGATTGGGTGTGTTGGCGGCGACGGCGCTGGTGCTCGGGGCCTGCGCCTCGGGGGGCGGCGCGCAGCGGGTCAACTACCGGTATGCGGGCAATGACCCGGCGACGATGCAGCAGGTGGATGTGCGGCCCGGTCCGATGCCCGACGGCGAGGGCTTCTCGGGCAGCTTTCACTCGGCCCAGATCGGCGACGTCTACCTTGAGCAGACCGGCGACTCGGTGATCGGCACCTACGAGTACGACCGCGCGTCGTGCCACGCCGTGGGGCGCATCGAGGGCACCGCCAACGGCAACCTCGTGCGCTTCCGGTGGACCGAGAGCCAGCGCTCGTGCGGGCGCATTCAGCCCCTGATGGGCCGCGGGTACTTCTTGTTCTGGGTCGACTCGGCGCACAACGGCCGCCTGAGCGGCGAGTGGGGCTCGGGCGACCGTGAGAACGGTGGCGGGCCTTGGGCCCTCTTCCGCGACCGCGTGCGGCGCCAACCGCCCGCGCGCCCCGAAGGCGAAAACGGCGTGTTCGACGGCTCCTCGGGGGCGGCTCCGGCGCGCTGAGACCCGCACGCTGACAACGCGGCGCTGCCCCAAGAGGGTGGCGCCGGATCGGCCCCTCGGTCAGTCGTCTCGGGCGGGGTCGGGCAGGGGGCCCACCGGCGCGGTCGCCCCGAAGGGGTCGGGCGGCGGCTGCGTGGGCGAGGTGCCGATGTCTTCGTCGCGGCCTTCGAGCGCAGGCGGCGCGATGGCGGGCGCGGGGCTCGGCGCGAGGGCGGCGTGCTCGGCCTCGGGGGTCGCCGCAAGGCCCAACAACGCAGGCGGCTGGAGCGAAGGCGGCGGGGGCACGGGCGACTCGCTCCCCGGCGGCGGGGGCAAGGTCTCGGCCAAGAGCCTACCTTTGGGGTCAGGGTCAGTCTCGCCCTCGGCCCCCGGGAGCTTGTCGAGCCGGGTGATCTTGGTGTCTTCGGTGGGCGCTTCGCTCGCGCGCCCGCGGTGGTCGCTGTCGATCACCCGCACCACGACGGCGGTGATGTTGTCTTCGCCGCCGTGGGCGTTGGCGAGGGCGATGAGGGCCTGGCAGGCCTCGCCCGGGTCGAGGTGGGCCCGCACCGTCGCGAGGATCTCGCCGTCGGTGATCATCCCCGAGAGGCCGTCAGAGCAGAGGACGTAGAGGTCGCCCGGCCGGGGCTCATCGACCACCAGGTCGACCATGACGATGTCGGTCATCCCGAGGGCGCGGGTGATGACGTTGCGCGGGAGGTCCATCCGCTGGGCGGGCGTGAGGTCGGGCATGGCCCGGAGGTACTCGTTCACCAGCGAGTGGTCGTGGGTGAGCTGCGACACGCTCTGACCCCGGATGCGGTAGCACCGCGAGTCGCCGACGTGGGCGATGAAGGCCTTGCCCGCGTGGGTCGAGAAGAGCGCGCCCACCACCGTGGTGCCCATGCCCCGGCGGTCTTGATTGCGGCTGCTCTCTTCGTAGATGGCGCGGTTGGCGACCTTGATGCCCGTGATGAGGCGGTTCTCATCGATCGAGAGCGAGGGGTCGTAGTGAAAGGGCCAGGTCGCGTCTTCGCGGGCGGTGCTCTCGAAGAACACCGAGATGGCTTCGAGGGCCATCTTCGAGGCCACATCGCCCGCGCGGTGACCGCCCATGCCGTCGGCCACAAGAAATAGCCCGTGGCGCTCAGAGAGCGTGAGGCTGTCTTCATTGTGCTCGCGATGAAGACCGACGTCGGTCCGACCTGCGGCGATGACCTTGAGCGGCACGATAACGCCTCGGAGCCTTTGCCCATCGCCCCACCCATGTCAAGAAAGGACATTGACCGCGCCCCCGGTCGCGCATGATAGAAGCGCATTTGTGAAAACGGCAGAACGGGTCGCGGTGATCGCCGGCGACGGCATCGGGGTCGAGGTCATGCGTGAGGCGACGGCGTTGATCGAGCTCGTGGCGTCGCGCCGCGGCCTCGACCTCTCGCTCTGGCAGCTCGACCTCGGGGCCGAGCGCTACCTCCGCGACGGGGTCACGATGCCGCCCGAGGTCTTCGAAGAGATCAAGGCCACCTGCGGGGCGGTGCTCCTCGGGGCCCTCGGCGACCCGCGGGTGCCGTCGAACCAGCACGCCATCGACATTCTCTTCGGCTTTCGCTTCGGGCTCGAGCTCTACGCGAACATTCGCCCGGTTCGTTGCCTCGACGACCGCCTCTCGCCGCTGAAGCACCACGGCGCCGCGAAGGTGAATTTCACGGTGTTTCGCGAGAACACCGAGGGCGTCTACGTCAACGTGGGGGGCCAGGTCCGGCGCAACACCCCCGACGAGATCGCCATCAACGAAGACATCAACACCCGCCGCGGGGTCGAGCGGGTGATCCGCGCGGCCTTCGAGCACGCCCGCCGCACCGGCGCGAAGCGGGTGCACATGGCCGACAAGAGCAACGCCATGCGCCACGCCCACGAGCTCTGGCAGCGGGTCTTCAAGCTCGTCGCGGCCGAGTACCCGGGCATCGAGCCCGTGCATCACTACGTCGACGCGATGTGCCTCTACATGGTGCAAGACCCCTCGCAGTACGAGGTGATCGTGACGAACAACCTCTTCGGCGACATCGTCACCGACCTCGGGGCGGCCTTGCAGGGCGGGCTCGGCATGGCGGGCAGCGCCAACGTTCACCCCGGGCGCAAGCTCGCGCTCTTTGAGCCTGTTCACGGCTCGGCGCCGCCCCTCGCGGGGCGCGACCTGGCCAACCCCTTCGCGTCGGCGCTGACCGTGGGCATGATGCTCACCCACCTCGGGTACGAGGGCCTCGAAGCGGTGATCGAAGAGGCCGTGCGCGGGTGCATCGTGGCGATGGAGTGCACCCGTGACGTCGGGGGCGCCCTGGGCACCCGGGCGGCGGGCGAGGCCCTGCGTCGGCGCGTCGCCGCGGCGCTCTGAGCGAGGGCGCGAGGCGCGGGCGACGGGCCCGCAGAGAAGGTAGACTCGCCGCGCGATGAGCCTGCTCGATGCCGACACGTTGCGGGGCCTCGATGCCTTGCAGGGCGCGCTCCGCGGGCAGGTGCGGGGGCAGCGCGCGGGCGACCACCGGAGCCTCCGCAAGGGCCCCTCGGTCGAGTTCGCCGAGCATCGCCCCTACGCCCCCGGCGACGACCTCCGTCGCATCGACTGGAACGCCTACGGACGCCTCGACGAGCTCGTCGTGCGGCTCTCCGCGGCCGAAGAAGACGTGACCTTGCACCTCCTCGTCGACGCGAGCGAGAGCATGGCCACGGGCACGCCGACCAAGTGGCACGAGGCGCAGCGCATCGCCGCCGCGGTGGGCTACGCGAGCCTCACATCGGGCGAGCGGGTCTCGCTGACGGTCTCTCTCGGGGGGCGCACCGCGCCCGCGGCGCCGCTGCGTGGTCGCGGGGCGTGGTCGCGCTTCGAGCGCGCGCTTGAGTCGATCGTGCCCGAGGGGCGGTCGTGCCTCGACGAGGCCGCCCGGCGCGCGATCACCGGGCCGTCGGGGCGCGACGCGGCGGCCGTGGTGCTCAGCGACGCCCTCGACGAGGGCGCCACCCTGCGGTGCCTGGCTCTCCTCTCGGCGGCCCGGCACAGCACGACCTTTGTGCATCTCCTCTCGCAAGACGAGCTCGACCCGCGGCTCGACGACGACGCCACGCTGGTCGACGTCGAGACCGGCGAGCGCCTCGATGTCGCGGTCGATCCGGGCCTCTTGCGGGCCTACAGCGCGAAGCTCGACGCGTTCTGTCGAGAGGTCGAGACCGAGTGTCAGCGGCGCGGGGTGCGCTACCTCGCGGCCTTCGCGGCGCCGCCGCTCCTCACGCTCATGGCGCGGCTCTTCGCGGCCCCGGCGCGGGGTGCCCGATGAACTTCCTCTCGCCCCTCGGCCTCATCGCCTTGGGGGCGCTCTTGCCGCTCGCGGCGCTGTATTTTCGCAAGCGGCAGCGCACCGAGCGCCGGGTCTCTTCGCTCGCGCTCTGGCGCGCCGTCACCCGCGAGCGCCTCGCCGCCACGGGGCTCAAGCGCTTCCGCGGCGACCTGAGCTTCTGGCTCCTCGCGGCGAGCGTGGTGTGCCTCGCGCTGGCCCTCGCGCGCCCGGTCAAGACGATGGCCCTGCGGCCCCGCGAGCAGCTCGTGCTGGTGCTCGACACCACCGCGTCGATGGGCGCCCGCGAGGGCGGCGCCACCCGCCTCGACCTCGCCCGCGGGGCCGCCTTGGCGCTGGCCGCGACCCTCTCCCGCGACACCGCGGTGCGCCTCGTCAGCGCGGGGTGCAGGCCCGTGTGGCGCCCCCTCGACCCGGGCGACCCGAACGCCCTCAGGGCCGCCCTCGCGGCGCAGGCCGTCGAGCCCTGCGGCGGCGACCTCGCGGCGGCGTTGACCCTCGCGGCCGACGCGCTGCGCGACCTCGACGGCCCGCGCCGGGTGGTGGCCCTCACCGACGGGAGCACCCGCAGCGACGCCCTGGTGGGGGCCTTCCCGGTGCCGTTGGAGCTCGTGCGGGTGGGCACTCTGGTGCCCAATGTGGGCGTGGTGTCGCTCGGCACCCGCGAGCGCCCAGGGCCCACCGCGGCGCTGCGCGACCTCGACCTCAGCGCCACCGTGCAGGGGGTCAACCGCGGCGCCGCGGGCGAGGTCACCGCGACCCTCTCGCTCCGCACCGCGCGCGGGGTCTCTCGCCTCGCGACGCGGGTGTTTCGCCTCGCGACGGGTCGCACGACGCTCACCTTCCCCGTGGCCCTCGCGGCCTCTGACGACCCGCGCTGGCTCGAGCTCCACCTCGACGCGGCCGACAACGCCCTCGCCCTCGACGACGACGCCACCCTCGCCGTGCCCGACACCGCGGCGCTGCGGGTGCGCCTCGTCTCGACGGCCCCCGAGGGCTCGCCATGGGTGGCCCGCGCCCTCGCCGCCGACCCCGAGGTGCTGCTCACCGACGGCGCCGCCGACCCCCGCACCGTGGGGCTCACGGTGTACCACGGGGGGCTCCCTTCCCGAGCCCCGCTCGGTAATTCGCTGGGCTTCCTCAGAGCCCGAGAGAACCCTTCAATTGCCATGGGTTTCGCGCTCCGAGGCCCGTGGCAGAACCCGCGCTGGGTCGACGTCGAACTGAGCGACCCTCGGGTTCGCTTCGTGAGCCCCGCCGACGTGCACTTCGCCTCGGCCCACACCGCGGCCTTGGGGCCCGGCGACGAGGCCCTCGCGACCCTCGACCGCGGCCCCTTCATCGTCGCCCGCAGCACCGCGGGCGCGAGCACCACCCTCGTCGGCGCCGACCCCGACGCCAGCGACTGGCCGCTCCGGGTGAGCTTCGTGCTCTTCCTCCGCGACGCCGTCGAGCACGCCCGCACCCGCCGCGACGCCTCCCGGGTGGGGCTCCTGCGCACCGGGGCCCTGAGCCGCTTTGCCAGCCACGGCAGCACCGAGGTCACCCTCTCAGAGGGCGCCTGGCGCCGCACCCTGACCCACGACGGCCGCGAGGCGACCTGGTTCGTCGACCACCCGGGCGCGGTGACCCTCGACCGCGGCCGCGGCCCTGAGGCCCTCGGGGTCTCGCTCCTCGACGCCACCGAGACCGCCCTCGCGGTGGCCGATCTGCCCTGGCAGCGCGCCGTGACGGGGGGCTCCGCGCCGACCCCCGGCGGCCTCGCGCAGCGCCCCCTCTGGCCCCTCGCGGCGGCCCTCGCGTTGGGCCTCCTCACCCTCGACGCGGCGCTCTACCATCGCCTCAAACGGAGCCGAGGGTGAGGCCCCCCCGCGCGGCCCTCGGGCTCTCGCTCTGGCTCGCGCTGCGCCCCGCCCGGGCCCAGGATTTCGTGCGCGTCGAGGGCGCCCATTTCACCCTCGACGGGCGGCCCTTTCGCTTCGTCGGCGCCAACGCCTCGGTCATGCACGGGGCCTCGCACCGCGAGAGCCTCGACGCGGTCTTCGCCGCGATGGAGGCCGACCACCTCGACGTGGCCCGCATCTGGGCCCTCGGCGAGCAGCCCGAAGGCGCCGAGGCGTGGAGCTGGGACTACGCCTACCGCGTCGGCCCCGAGGGCTGGATCGAGCGGAGCTTTCAACACCTCGACCGCGCCCTCGACCGCGCCCGGGCCCACCACCTCAGGCTCATCATCGTGCTCGCCAACCGCTGGTCTGACTACGGCGGCGTCGAGCAGTACGCGCGCTGGCCGAGCCTCGAAGCCCCGCACGCGACGCTCACGCCGCGCGCCCCTGACGAGGCCCTCAGGGTCTTTCTTGAGTCTGACTCAGTAAGGCAGCGCTACCTCGCGCACGTACGGCGCGTGGTGGGGCGCATCGACCCGGGCACCCTCAGGCCCTACCGCGACGACCCCACCATCATGGCCTGGGAGCTCATCAACGAGGCCGAGGCGCCCCCCGAGGCCGAGGGCCTCTACCTCGGGTGGACGCGCGCCATGGCCAGGGCCGTGAGGGCCCTCGACCCCAACCACCTCGTCGCCGCGGGGCACACGGGCTACGTCAACCAGGCCATGCGGCGCAACTGGGCGGCCGCCCAAGGGCTCGCCGAGATCGACTACGCCGACGCCCACGCCTACCCCACCGCCCACGGGCACGTCACCACCCTCGACGGGCTCGCGGCCTACGTCGACGACCCCCACGCGCTCGCCGCCTGGGAGATCGAGAAGCCCTTTGTATGGGGCGAGTTCGGCTTCGCGCCCTTTCACGAGGTCGAGCACGGGGTGCCGAGGGCGGCGTGGGTCGAGCGCTTCCTCGAACAGAGCCGCGACGATGGGGCCTCGGGGGCCCTGGCCTGGGTCTACACGAGCAGCCACGACCCGCCCCGCGGGCACGGCATCTGGGTCGACCCGCCCCGGGAAGGCGAGACCCTCGCGCTGAGGGCGCTCTTGCGCGCGCAGGCCGACCGCTTTCGGGCCACGCCGCCCGGCATCACCAACCCGCGCATCGCCCGACGCGAGGCCGCCGCCGCGGCGCGCTGGGAGACCCGCCGTCGC
Organism: Myxococcales bacterium; assembly: GCA_016792845.1. Classification (GTDB taxonomy): domain Bacteria; phylum Myxococcota_A; class Polyangia; order Polyangiales; genus JAEUKH01. Next base: position 105,500 of record JAEUKH010000029.1, read on the forward strand.
ACCCCCGGCCCCGCTCGCGAGACGCCCCCGCGGCGCGGCCGCGACGGGCTGAGCTACCGCATCGCCGTGCTCGACCGCGCGTACCTCCTGGCCGAGTCCGGGGGCCGCTACGACGGCTTCGCCCTCACCCAGCTCTGGGGCAGCGGCGCCGCCGAAATGGCGTGGAGCCTCGGCGTCGCGCCGGAGTTCTTGAGTGTGACTCAGGTGAGGGTGCGCTTCCGCGCCAGCGCCGAGGTGCGCGGCCGCAGCCCCCGCGGCGCCACGGGCCCTCGCTCGCGGGTCAGGGTCTACGTCGACGCGGCGCTCTTGGGCGAGGCGCCCCTCGCGGTCGACGACGGCGCGGGGCGGTGGGTCGAGCTCGTGAGCCGAGACCCCGCGGTGCTGGCGCTGTTTCGCGCCCGGGGGCCGCACACCCTCCGGCTCTCGGTGCCCGAAGGGCCCGACGCCCAGGGCCTCTCGGTGTACGGAGCCGCCACCGGGCGCGAGCCCGTGCCTCCCGCGAGCGGGCCTCCGGGCTTCATCACGCTCCGGGTCGACGGGCGGACGCGCTGAGCGGCTCGGAGCGTTGAATGCGGGTCATGAGTCGGTTCGCCAGGGGCGTGTCGACGGCGCGCACGAAGCCGAACTTCTCGTAGAGCCCGTGGGCGTCTCGGGTGCCGAGCGAGACCCGCTCGACGCCGCGCACCGCGCCGTGGTCGAGGGCGAGGGCCACCACCCGCCGCCCGAGCCCGCGGCCGCGCCAGGCCTCTGCCACCACGACGTCGTAGAGCCACGCGTTGCGGACCCGGTCAGACACCACCCGGGCCGAGGCGATGAGCCGCCCTTCGGCGTCGCAGGCGCCCACCCACGCCGCGGCCTCGCGGTGCATCGCGGCGATGCCTTCGGGCGTCGAGGCGGTGTGCCAGTACGCGTCGCGCAGGAGCGCCACCGCCCCGTCGAGGGCCGTCGACGGCAGCCGCGCGTGGAGCGAGTAGCCCTCACCCGAGGCCAGCACCGCGGGCACCGTCACGGCGGCGTTGGCGCCGCGAATGGCCTCGATGGCGGCGTCGTCGCCCGGAGCCCCCCGCGCCCAGAGGGAGGCCACGAGGCGGGCCCGCTCGTCGGGCGTTCGGTTCTGCGCGAGCTTGTGCTTGGCCACGGCGGCGTCGAGCGACACCTTGAGCACCCCGATCGAGGCCACGGCCTTGTGGTACCGCGGGTCGTCGGCGGTGATCGGCGCGTAGCCCCCTTCGGGCTGAAGCCGCGCCATCAGCGCCATGAGGGCCCGCGCCTTCTCGCCGAGGTCGTCGACGGCTTCGAGGGTGCCGCGCACCATGGCGCTGCGATAGAGCGTGGTGGCCGGGCAGGCGAGCACCGGGTCGAGGAAGTAGCTCGGCACCGTGGCCACGGTCTCGTCGCTCCAGATCACCACCTCGCGGCCCACGAGGCCTTGCTTCTCGCCCACCGCGGCCGTGTGAAAATAGAGCGCGCCGTCGCAGACCACGCCGTGCACGGTGCGCCCGATGGGCCCCGCGTCGCCCTGGCCCGCGAGGTGCACGGTGCTCGAGCGCGCAAAGAGCGCCCGGGCCTCGTGGTCGGGCGCCTTGAAGAATCTCGCCTTTCGCATACCCCAAAGCTGCACCCGATGTGGTCTGTTGAGAGGGCCCAGTTTTTAGATTTCAGGTTAGACCAGTTTCGCCCGCGTGCGACGGCCGCTGGCCCATCGGGTAGACCGATTTTGAGACCTTGTGATAGACCAGTCGGGGGTGCGTGTGCGCGACGAGATCGAGATCGCCTTCGTGGCCGACGAGGCCGCCACCATCCCCGTGTTTGCGCAGCTCGCGCGCACGGTGGTGAACGAGATCCTGCGGGGGCGGCTCGCGCCGGGGCAGCGGCTCCCGTCGTCGCGGCGGCTCGCGGCGCAGTGGGCGGTGCATCGCAACACGGTGCTCTCGGCCCTCGATGAGCTCGCGGCCGAGGGCTGGGTCGAGACCCGGGCGGGGGCGGGGTGTTGGGTCTCGACGACCTTGCCCGAACGGCCTCCGCCGCGTGGGGGTGCGCGCGGGGGGGCGTCAGCGCCGGGCTTCGCGGCGGAGCCGGGCTTCGCCATGGGTGAGCCGCTCTGGCAGGCCCTCGCGACGATGCCGCCCTCGCGCCCCGGGGCGTACTTCATGGCCGGGGGGCAGCCAGACCTACGGCTCTTGCCGCGCGAGATGCTGAGCCGCGCGTGGCGCCGTGCGGTGCGCGACGCGGGGTCGAAGGTGCTCTCGTACGGCGACCCTCGCGGCGCCTTGCGTCTGCGCCGGGCCGTGGCGAGCTGGTGCGCGGCGCGGCGCGACCTCGCCGTGGGGGCCCGCGAGGTGATGATCACCCGCGGCTCTCAGGGCGCCCTCGACCTCTTGTCGCGGGCTTTTCTGCGCCCGGGCGAGCACGTCGCCGTCGAGGCCCTCGGGTACGGCCCCGCGTGGGTGAGCCTGCGCGCCGCCGGGGCCACGCTCTGGCCCGTGGCGGTCGACGACCAGGGGCTCGACGTCGAGGCCCTCGAAGCGCTCGCGCGGAAGCGAACGCTGCGCGCGGTGTACGTCACGCCGCACCATCAGTACCCCACCATGGTGACGCTCTCGGCCTCGCGCCGGCTGCGGCTCCTCGACCTCGCGCGCCGGCACGGGCTGCTGGTGATCGAAGACGACTACGACCATGAGTTTCACCACGAGGGGCGGGCGGTGATGCCCCTCGCGAGCGCCGACGCGCACGGCCATGTGGTGTACGTGGGCACCTTCTCGAAGATCGTCGCGCCGGGGCTCCGGGTGGGCTTCGTGGTGGCGCCCGAGCCCGTGATCGCGCGGCTCGCGCAGTGGCGCCGCGCCGTCGATCGGCAGGGCGACCTCACCGTCGAGACCGCGCTCGCCGAGCTGCTCGAAGAGGGCGCCCTTCAGGCCCACGCGCGTCGCATGCAGAAGGTGTACGGCCAGCGTCGCACCGCCCTGCGCGACGCCCTCGGCGCGCACCTCGCGGGGGTGGTCGAGGCGCACCCGACGGCGGGGGGCATGGCGCTCTGGGCCGAGGTGTCGCCGAAGTACGACGTCGAGCGATGGAGCGCGGCCTCGGCCGAGGCGGGGGTGATCTTCGCGACGGCGCGGCGCTTCGCCTTCGATCAGCGGCCGCGACCTTTCGTGCGCCTGGGCTTCGCGCCGCTCGACCCGGGCGAGCTCGTCGCGTGCGTGAAGACCATGAAGCGCTGCCTCAACGAAGCCCGAGTTTGACGAGCCGGCTGCGCAGGGTGGTGGGCTTGAGGCCCGTGATCTCAGAGGCGCTCCCGGGGCCGTAGAGGCGCCCTTCGGCGCGCGCGAGCACGGCCTCGAAGTAGCGCCGCTCGTTCGCTTCGAAGTCGGGCAGCGGGTCTTGAGGGCGCGGGGCTGCGCGGCCGCTGAGCGGCCCGAGGCCGAGATGTTGGGGCAGGAGCTCGCCCTCGGGCACGAGCAGCGTGGCCCGCTCGAGGGCGTGCACGAGCTCGCGGATGTTGCCCGGCCACGGGGCGCTCTCGATGCGGGCGCGGGTCTTGGGCGCGAGGCTCCAGGGCCCGCGGCGTGTACGACGGTGAAGCGCCGCGAGGTGCCGCATCGCCAAGGGCACGACCTCTTCGACCCGCTCGCGCAGCGGCAGGAGCCTCAGCGGAAACACCGCCAGGCGGTAGTACAAATCTTGTCGAAATCGCCGCGCCGCGATGGCCGCTTCGAGGTCGACGTGGGTCGCCGCGAGCACCCGCACATCGACCCGCGTGCTGCGGTCGCTCCCGAGGGCCTCGAAGGTGCCCTCTTGCAACACCCGCAAGAGCTTGGCCTGCGCCGCGAGGGGCATGTCGCCGATCTCGTCGAGGAGCAGCGTGCCGCCGTTGGCCGTGAGAAAGCGCCCGCGGCGGTCGCGATCGGCCCCCGAGAAGGCGCCCCGCACATGACCGAAGAGCTCGCTCTCGAACAAGCCCTCGGGGATGGCTGAGCAGTTGACCTTCACGAAGGGCCCGTTGCGACGGTCGCTCCAGGTGTGAATGGCCTGGGCCACGACCTCTTTGCCGGTGCCGGTCTCGCCGAGGATGAGCACCGGCAGCGACGAGGCCGCCACCTGTCGGGCGAGCCGCGCCACCTCGCGCATGCCCTCGCTCTCGGAGGCTTCGAGCCGCGCGCAGGCCACGTCGGCGCCGCCCAGCTCTTGGGTGAGGAGCCGTGTCTGTTCGATCCATTGGGTGCGCGAGCGGTCGAGCACCTGGGCCTGCTCGGCGAGCCACAGGGCCATCGAGACGAGCTGGCCGTACACCCCCGCGAGCCGCACCGCGGTCGGCGAATACTGCCCGCACACCCGCCCGTCGAGGGTGATCACCCCCAACGCGCGGTCGCCCACAAAGAGCGGCACCACCATGCACGCGTGCCCGTCAGGGAGGTCGAGCACGCCGTCGTACGGGTCGCCCTCGTCGCTCGCGTGGTGCTCGGCCGAGAGCGCGACCGGGTACCGCGCCCGCAGCGCCGCCTGCACCGTCGGAAACTTCGCCAACGACAGCGAATGCTGCCGCACCCGGGGCGACGCGAGCGCCCCCACCGCCTGCTGCACCCACAGCCGATCGCCGTCGAGGCGCAGCACCGCCGCGAGCTCGTACTCGATCACCGACCCCAACGCCACCAGCGCCTTCGAGAGGATCTCATCGAGCGCCGCGTGCCCCGTCACCATCGTGCCGAGCGCCAACAGATCGTGCGTCAGGTCAACTTCGCCCGTCATCGCGGCAACGGTATCGCGTTGCGCACAACATCACAACGGCATTTCGTTGCGGCGAACAACGAGATGTCGTTGCGTCAGGGGCCTCGGTAGAGCAAAAGTGCTTTGAAACAGGGTATTTGTTCGGTGGCATGGCCGGTGCTTTGTGGTGCTGCGTACGAGGAGGCAGAGGCAATATGATTTCGATGCGCAGCGCCGCTTGGGGCGGCATGGGTGTGATCTTGGGTGTGATGTCGGTGGTCTCGGGGGCGACGGTGATGGCCCAGACCCAGGCGCCGCGGGCGGTGATGACCAACGACAACGGGGCGCCGGTGGGCGACCTCTCGAACGCTCAAACGGCGGGCCCCGACGGCCCCGTCCTTCTTCAAGACTGGAACCTCATCCAGCGGCTCGCCCGCTTTGACCGCGAGCGGATCGCCGAGCGCGTGGTGCACGCCCGCGGCACCGGGGCCTTCGGCGAGTTCGTCTCGGCGGGCGATTTCTCGCGCTACACCCGGGCCCGCTTTCTCTCGGGCGACGGGCTTCGCACCCCCGTGGCGGTGCGCTTCTCGTCGGTGATTCACCCGAGCGGCTCGCCCGAGACCTTGCGCGACCCGCGGGGCTTCGCGGTGAAATTCTACACTCAAGAGGGCAACTACGACCTCGTCGGCAACAACCTCCCGGTGTTCTTCATCCGCGACGCGATTCGCTTCCCTGACATGGTGCACGCGCTCAAGCCGTCGCCGTTTACGAACCGCCAAGACCCCAACCGCGTCTTCGCGTTCATGTCACAGACCCCCGAGAGCACCAACATGCTCACGCACCTCTACTCTGACCTCGGCACCCCCGCGACGTACCGCGAAATGAACGGCTCGGGTGTTCACGCCTATGTGTGGGTCAACGCCCAGGGCCAGCGGAGCTACGTCCGTTACAGTTGGCGGAGCCTCCAGGGCGAGCGCAACCTCACCGCCGCGCAGGCCGCCGAGACCCAGGGGCGCGACTTTCAACACATGACCACCGACCTCTATGACGCCATCCGCGGAGGCCGTCACCCGTCGTGGGATCTTTACATCCAACGTCTGAGCCCCGAGCAGGCCGAGCGCCTCGATTTTGACCCGCTCGACAGCACGAAAGCGTGGCCCGAGTCGATCGCGGGCTTCGAGCGCGTGGGGCGCATGACCCTCAACCGTATGCCGAGCAACTACTTCGCCGAGGTCGAGCAGCTCGCCTTCAGCCCCGGCGTGACGGTGCCCGGCATCGAGCCCAGCGAAGACCGGCTCCTGCAAGGGAGGCTCTTCAGCTACGCCGACACGCAGCGCTACCGGCTCGGGGCGAACTACCTCGACATCGCGGTGAATCGGCCGCTCAGCGCCGTCAACAACTACAATCAAGACGGCAATTTCGCGCAGCGCGCGCCGGGCGACATCAACTTCTTCCCCAATGGGGCCGCGGGGCAAGCTCAGCCCGACCCGCAGTACCGGTACTCGAGCCGCGCGCTGCGCGGGGCGACCCAGCAAGCGGTCATCCGTCGCACGCAGAACTTCCGCTTCGCGGGCGAGCGGTACCGGGCCTTCTCTGCCGAAGAGCGAACGCACCTGATCGACAACCTCGTCGGCGACCTCTCGCAGGTCCAGAGCGAGGCCGTGCGGCTCCGCATGGCCGCCCATTTCTACCGCGCCGACGAGGCCTACGGCCGCCGCGTGGCCGAGGGCCTTCACCTCTCGGTCGAGCGCGTGCGCGCCGAGGCTGCGCAGCTCCAAGACTGATCTCATTAAAGAACCGCAACGGGTGTGTGATGAAACTGCGCCGTACTCCAATGAAGTGGTGGCTCCTGGTCTTGCTCGCGGCGCCGGTGGTCGGGGGCGCGGCGCGGCACCAACAGCGACAGCGCGCCCTCGTCGCGGCGCGCGGGGCCCTGGCCTCGCATCGGGCCATCGTCGACCCGGCGAGCGCCAACGCCCTGCTCTTGGAGGCCACCCGCGACGACGACCTGGCCTCGGTCACGAGCCTCCTTCGGCTCGGCGTTGACCCCAATGGGCACAACCCCAGCGGCCGAACGGCCCTCATGCTCGCGGCCTACTACGGCCATCACCGCGTGGCCGAGGCGCTCCTCGCGCGCGGCGCCGAGGTCGCCCGCGGAGACGTCACCGGCTCGACCGCGCTGATGATGGCCGCCTTCCGCGGAGACGTCGCCACCGCCCGCGCGCTCCTCGGGCGCGGGGCCCCGGTCGATCAGCGCAACCGCGCGGGGCAGACCGCGCTGATGATGGCCTCGCTCTTCGGCCGCGAGGCCGTCAAGACGCTGCTCCTCGCGCGGGGCGCCGACCCCCGCTGCACCGATCATTTCGGCAACAGCGCCGAGAGCCTGAGCCGTTACGCCGCCGCGGGAGGTGACGCCGCCCGCTTCGCGGCCCACGCCGCCCGCGAGGCGAGGCCCGAGGCGCGATAAGCGACAAGGTCACACCATGTCGGGGCCGATGTCTTCAATCAAGCACTGCGAGAGCTGGCGCATCGGGAGCGTGTAGAGAAAGCCCCGCGGGGCGTACATCGTCGGCAGGGGGCGGCCGTCGAGCGAGATGTCATCGCCCTCGGCCGTCCAGTTGGCGCGGATGGTGTCGTTGTAGCGCGCCGCCGCGGCGAGGCTGTCGAACCAGGCGACGGGGTCGTCTGAGAGGGCGGCGTTCGCAGGCAGCATGTTGGCGAGCACCCGCCGCCGCGCCGCCCGCACCCACGCGCGGTCAAAGACCGCCACGTTGAGCTCGCCCTCGTACACGATGCCGCGGTTGTTCTTGTTGCAGCTCCCGACCGAGAGAAACACATCGTCGACGATGAGGAGCTTCGAGTGAACATCCATGTCGACGAAGTGCGCGTCGGTCTCGTCGAAGCCGAAGGTCACCTGGGTGTCGAAGGCCCGGAGCTGCAAGAGCTGGTACCGCGAGGCGAAGCGCGTCAGGAGCTGCTCGTGGGTGCGGCGCGTCCACGCGCAGCCGGGGTCTGTCCACTCGCTGATGGGCTTGGTGATCACCGTGAGGCGCAGCGTCGGCACCTCGTTCATCCTGCGGACGATCTCATCGACCACCATGGGCATCCGAAAGTACTGGTCTTCAATGAAGATGTACTCTCTCGCCTGGCGCACGGCGTTCACCCACGACTCTGCGATGGCCGACTCGTTGAAGGGCGAGGGCAGCGTCGCCGTCACCTGCGCCTGAACGCCCCCCGGCACCGGGGCCGCCGCCGCGGGCAGCGCGTAGCCCGTCGCGTCGGCGCTGTACCGCGCGTTGGTGCTCAAGAGGTACTGCCAACGGCTGCGAAACACGTCTTCGGCGTCGCGCACCAGGGGGCCCTCGATGCGCACCATGTAGTCTTTTCGCGGGCCCGTATCGGGCAGCCGGTCGTGGCTCGCCACCTCGGCCCGGCGCGCGTTGCTCGAATCAAAGAGCATCCGCCGCGGCTCGAAGACCAGGTGATTCGAGGTGTCCCAGTCGACGCGCCGGAGGTTCATCCCGCCGATGAAGGCGACCCGGCCGTCGAGCACCGCGAACTTTTGATGGTACGAGGCCGCTTGAACGTCGACCATCACCGGCCAGTGGGTCAGGTCGATCATGCGGGGCGAGAGGTCGCTCGGCACCAGCGACTCGCTGTCAAATCGGTCGGCCATGGTCGACAGCCCCGAGGCCCGCACGCGGCCCCCGAAGTCGACCCCGGCGGGCTCCCAGTTGAACATCCCACGGGTCGCGTTGGCCTGCCCCATGGTCTCGAAGTTGTCGTTCGCGGTGGTGCCGTGGGCCCGCAGCGGGGCGTCGGTCGAGAGGTCGCTGGCGACGCCGTCCATGCTGAGAAATTGCCCCACCATGACGCGCTTTCGCGCGGGCGAGGCTTCGAGCAGCGAGAGAATGGTGTTTCGCTGCCGCTCGGCGGCGCTCATGGTGGTGTGCCGCGCGGCGTCGCGGATCAGCTCAAAGTTGCTCTCCCACCACCAGGTGGCCATGTGCACGCTCTGCCGCGCGGCGCCGAGCTCGCGGTGGACGCTGCGCCAGGCCTCCTCGCCGTCCATCAAGAGGTCGAGGGTGTTGCCGCGTCGCGCGGGGCGCCCGTTGGCCGCAAACCAGAGGTGGCGCAACCCTACAAAGACCTTGTGCAAAGGCACTTCGCGGCCCCCAACGGTGGTGCTCGCGTGGGCCAGCGAGAGCCCAGCCCCGCGGCTCTGATCGCCCGGGCGCAGGCTCACCCCCACGCTGCGCGCGCTGCCATCGTACGAGAGCGCGAGCCGCACCGGCCGGTGGTCGCTCGCCTCGACCGAGAGCTCAAACTCAGCCGGGTCGCGGAGCTCGACCACATACACCGACGGCTGCGCCCCGGGCGAGAGCGCCACCGCGGCGCCGCCTCGGGTCAGGCGCACCGTCGCGGCCCCTTCGGGCAAGGGCTGCGCCCAAAGGTCGGCCACGTTGAGCTCGAGCACCGCGTTCGGAGGCAGCGCCGCAGGGCCCCCGTCGACGCCCGCGTCGCGAGGATTCTGCGGCACATCGGCGGGCACCATCGCGCCGTCGGGCATCATCATCATCACGGTGCCGTCGACCATCACCATGCCGTCAGGCAGCGCGATGGGCTCGGTGCCGTCGTTGCTTACACCGCAGCCCGCGACACCCAAGGCCGAGGCGAAGAGGGCCACCCAAACGCGTCGAAGAGGCGACATCGCGGCAACACTCAACCCGCCGCGTGGGAGGCGTCAAGGGGCGCTGTCGGGCGGCGGAGGCAGCCGCGAGGTCATGCTCATCGGCGCCTCTTCGCGCAAGGTGAGATATTCGTACTTGTTGACGAACTCTTCGGGCGACATCGAAAGCGTGGTGGCGAGCCGCGCGATCTGGAGCGGGTCGTCGAAGTCTTCGCGCTTGAGCCGCACCATGTAGCTCCGCGCGATGCGATACCGGTCAGAGGCCACGTCGACCATGCGCACCCGGGCGCGGCCCGTTTGAAGGTCGATGAGATGCTCGAAGGGTACCGGCTTGAAGCGCCCGCCCTGCATCGACACCATCGCGCCGGTGCCGCCCTCGATCGCGTAGCGCGCCGCGCAGTACCCGAGGTCGCGGGTGTACTCCATGTCAGCGGGGATGGGGTCTGTGCAGCGGAGCTCGTACCCGATGTTCTTTGAAATGATGGTGCATTTGACGCCCCGGGCCTTGAGGGCGTGCGAGACGTGGAGCTTCAGCGCGTCGCCGAAATCGAGCTCTGAGAAGCGGAGGTTGCCGTGCTGGTCGCGCTCGCCGTTGTCGAGCTGGGCGAGGTCGTCGGGGTGGAGCTTCTCGAGCAAGCCCTCGGCGAGCACCGCGATGCCGTCGCTGCGGTCATAGCCCATGCGCTTGACGATGGCCCCGACCAGAATATCCACCATCTCTTGGAAGCGCACCGTGCCCGCGCCAAACTCCTCAGGGATGAGCGTCACCGTGGCCCCCGCGGCCTTGCCGATGCCGAGCGCGAGGTGCCCCGCCTTGCGCCCCTGGGTGACCACGAAATACCACCGCTGGGTGGTCTTCGCGTCGACCATGAGGTTCTTCACGATCTCGACCCCGACGTGCCGCGCGGTCTGATAGCCGAAGGTGTCGACCTCGGGCGGCAAATCGATGTCGTTGTCGATGGTCTTGGGCACGTGCACGACCCTGAGCTGCCCCCGGGCCCGCTCGCTGACCTTGTAGGCCGAGAAGGCCGAGCCGTCGCCGCCGATGGTGATGAGCTTGTCGACGTCGAGCTTCAAGAGCGACAAGAGCGTGTTCTCAAGTGCCTTGGCGTCGCGGGTCGGGTTCGCCCGCGAGATGCCGATGTGAGAGCCGCCGCGAAAGTGAATGCGCGACACGTCGCTGATCTTCAAGACCGGGGCGTGGGCGGTGTCGCCCTCCATCAGCCATTTAAAACCGTCTTGAATGCCGAGCACCTCGACGCCCAGCAGATTGGCACGGATGGTGGCCGCGGCGATGACGCTGTTGAGACCCGGAGCCGGGCCCCCTGCACAAAGAATCGCGAGTCGTTTCGGTCGAGTGCTCATGCGGTTGCGGGTGACCTTTGTTCGTAAGAGGGCGCGTGCGCGGCAGAGCGGTGCGGGCGCAGCGACCCTTCGGGTGAGGGCCGCGAGGCTATCAACCGCCGCGTCGTGCTCGCAAGCGGAGGGGCGCTCGCCGCGCGGCGCATCGACCCGCGCGGGAGACGCAAAGAGCGGTAGACAGGTCGGCGTCTTTGCCGTGATGCTCGGCCCCGCGATGAAGCCCACGGCGCTCTCTCTGGCCCTCTTGTTCGTCGGTTTTGGCGCGGTTGCGGGCTGCAATCGCTCTGACCCTTACAGCGACTGCAACCGCGACCTGCCCTGCGGCGGCGACGCGCCCTTGTGCCTCTCGAGCACGACGGTGACCCGGCGCACGGTGCAGTTTTGCTCGAAGCGATGCAGCACCCCCGCGGCCAACTCGGCCGAGTGCCCGGGCAACGGGGCCTGCGCGCGGCTCAACGGCGGCGACCCGGTGTGCGTGGCCCGGTGCAGCAGCACCGCAGACTGCGCCTTCACCGGCGCGGCGTGTCTGCCCCTCGCCGAGGCCGGCGGGGCGACGGTGTGCTCGGCGGCTCCGTGAGCGAGCGGCCCATCGAGGCGACCCTGCACACCCGTGGCCAATCGCGGCTCGACGCCGTGTGCGACCTCGTGCAATCGCTGGCGATGGTGACGCCCCTCACCTCGGCGTTGAACGAGCTCCCCCGTCGGGTGGCGGCGGTGTTCGAGAGCGAGGTGTGCTCGGTCTATCTTCGCGAGGGCCACGACCTCGTGATGCGCGGCAACGTGGGCTTCGCGCACGACGCCCTCGGCGAGGTGCGCCTCGCGGTGGGCGAGGGCATGGTGGGCACCGCCGTCGAGATCAGCCGCCCGGTGAGCAGCGAGGCCGCGCCGGCGCACAAGAACGCACGCATCTTCCCCAGTTTGGGCGAAGAGCGGTACCCGGCCTTTCTGGCCGTCCCGGTGCCGGGCCCCTCGGGGCCTTCGGGCGCCGTGGTGGTGCAACGCGCCGGGGCGCCGTACACCGCGGCCGATGTGGCCCTCCTGGTCGCCTTGGCGGGGGCCATCAGCCCGCTCCTGGCCCGGGCCCGCATCGTCGACCGCGAGACCCCGAGGGCGCCCTCGGGCACCCGCCGCGTGACCCTCACCGGCCGCGCCGTCATCGCGGGCACCGGGCTCGGCGTCGCGATGGCCCTCCGCCGCCCCGAGATCCGCGAGAAATCAAAAACCTCGAAGCAGTCTGGGCAAGCCCGCGAGCTCGCCCGCTGGCTCGAACACTGCGACGCCTCGCTCGACGTGGCCCTGCGCACCGCGACGCGAAAATCGCTCGACACCGCGCCCTTGCTTCAAGCCCGAGAGATCCTCGCCGACGGGCGTCTCACCGAGCGCACCCTCGAGCTCGCGCCCTCCCGCGGGCTCGCCGGGGCCTTGGCCGAGGTGGCCCGCGAGGCCATCCGCGCGGCCCGACTCACCGACGTCGCGTGGCTCTCTGAGCGGGCCGTCGCGCTCGCCGAGCTCTGCGATGCGCTGCGGGTGCTCGGCAACCCCGACACCCTCGCCGCGGTGCCCGAAGGCGCCGTCTGGCTCGGCGACGCCCTCACCGTCTACGACCTCCTCGTGGGCATGCGCCGTCGGCCCTCGGCGCTGCTCTTGCCGCAGCGCGCCTCCGAGGCCACCCGCCTCGTGCTCGAATTGCTCGAACTCCCCGCCGTGGCCGAGGTGGGCGGCCTCTTCAACTGGGTGAGCGACGGCGACGTCTTGCTCGTCGACGGCGACCACGGCCTCGTGCGGGTCAACCCCACCCGCCGAGAGCGCGACGAGGCCCGCGAAGCCCGACGCGTGTGACATATTCTGTCATTGAAGAGTTGCTGCGCCCTTGCGTTGCGCGCGCCGGGGTCGTACCGGGTTGTCGATGCGCGTGCTGACATTGGGTGATTGGCAGCTCAAGCTCGGGCTGTTGGTGGTGTTGGGCACGGGGTGCCTGGTGGGCTTGCTCTTGGTGGTGGCGCTCTTCGAGCGGCTCCAGCGTCGGGTGGGCTTGCGCAGCTTTGAGGCCGCGGCGCTGCGGGCGGTGCCCGCGCAGGCGAGGGTGTTGCGGTGCGAGCGCGTCGACGGGCGCTACAGCTTGCTCGCGGTCGAGCTGCTCGAAGGGGCGGTGTATCGCGCGGGGCCTGGGGTGCGGCTGAAGGCGCTGGTGGGCCTGCCCGAGACCGTCGGCCCCCTCGCGGCGGGCAGCACCCTCACCATGCTGTGGGACGGTCGAACCCCTGAGAGCCTTGAGCTCGATTACGCGCAATGGGCCCAACCTGCCTTGCGCCGCGCGTACTACCTTGAGCGCGGGCGCGTGCGCTGGTCGAAGGCTGAATAGGCGGCGCGCGACGGGGCCGCTGCGCGCGGTCATGCAACCGTGTCAGGCCCTCGGGCATCGACAAGGGGCCATGAAGCTCCTCGCGATCACCGCCCTCTGCGGCACCCTCACGCTCAGCGCGTCGCTCGCGGCGCAGCCCCTCAGCGCCACCGCGGCGAGTCGGCCCGACGAGGCGCAGACGCCTGCGGCGCCGAGCCTTGGGCCCCAGCCCTCAAGCCTGAGCGTTGTGTTGAACCCGCCCTCGCGGCCTTGGGCCCTTCACCTCGACGCCGAGCTCGGCATGCTGGCGATCTTGTCGCATCGCATCACCATCGGCTCAGACGGCACGCGGTTTGATTACGTGGGCGACGGCGGCCAAGACAACCTTCAGCTCTTTTCAAGGTTGCAAGCGGGCTTTCGCTTCGCCGATCGGCACCACTTGATCTTTGTGTATCAGCCCATCGACCTTCGCACCGAGGCGCGCTTCGATCAGGGGTATCGCATCGGCGGTGTTGATTTTCGCCAAGGGGCCGCGGTCGACCTGCGGTACGGCTTCGACTTCTACCGCGCGAGCTACGCCTACGATCTCTTGCGGTCGCCGCGGCACGAGCTCTCGGTGGGGCTCTCGATGCAGATCCGTAACGCGTCGATTTCGTTCACGCAGCGCGACGGGGCGGCGCGCTATGCGAGCAATGACATCGGGCTCGTTCCGGCGTTGAAGGTGAGGGCGCGGTATACGTTTGAGGGCGGCGCCTTTGTGGGCTTTGAGGCCGACGGCACCTATGCGACCAACTCGTTCATCAATGGGGCGAGCTACCCTTTTACGGGGGCCATTCTTGACACCTCGCTGCGGGTCGGCGCCAGGCTATGGGGCCCCGTCGAGGTGTACGGCAACCTTCGGTACCTCGGCGGCGGCGCGATGGGCACCAGCGACGACCCCGAGGCCCCGGCCGACGGGTTCACCGAGAACTGGCTCCACACCCTGAGCCTCTCGCTCGGCTTCGGGCTGCGCTAAGCGACGCTCACCAACGCCAGAGCGGCGCGATGTCAACATGGACGTACCACACGCTCAGGTCTTCGCCCCGAATCGCCGCCCGGGTCGCGTCGATGGGCGTCACACCCGGCAAGGCCGGGGCCTCGGCGCTCACATACGCGAGCTCGTTCTCATTCATCACATTGAAGCGCGCCGTATTAAGAAGAAAGCTCCGCCCCGCGCCAATGCGGAACATCATCCCCCGCGACGGGCGCCACTCGCTCGCGACCCCCACCGAGAGCCAGTTGGTGTGCTCTGGCAGGCTGCGCCCGTCAGGGCTCGACGGCAACACGCCCCACCCGATCTGATGTGAGAACGCGCCCACCAGCTCGAAGGCCCAACGGCGCGTGCCGAAGGGCGAGACGAGCACCGTGGCGTCGACCGCAGGGCCGAACGCGCCCCCGAGCCCCGCGCCCACCTCAAGGCCCACCCAACGCGTCGGCCGAAGCTGCACAAACACCCCGCCAAACCCGCGCGGAGAGCCCGCCCCAAGGGTCGCCCCCAAGGCCACCGTGCGCGAGAACGCGTCACGCCGCGTAGGGCGCGCCTCGGCCGCCGAGCCCCAAAGACAGCCCAACACCGTCAACGCGATGGCAACAATCGACCTGGACATGCTTCGGCCTCCGAGAAGGGGTGGGGGTGTGCCGCGCACCCGCATGGCAACGCCCGGGCCAGCGACGACCCGTGTGGCGTTTTCTCGGTAGATGCCGCGTCTCGGAGGCGCATTCACCGCCCCCGCGGGCTGTGTCAGGTCGTGCCACCGTGAGGGCCGACGGGCGACTCGGCGATGGCCCACCCGCGGGTGCGCGTGTCGCGCTCCGACTCTCTGGGAAGCGCTACCGACAATGGCGGCGGGCACCCTCACCTCTGTGGGCAACACGTCGATCGGATCTGCTGTCGCGAGAGCGCGCGAGAACCCTTTGTCAGAAAGGCTGAGGGTCAGCTTCCTGCGCCGTGAGACGCTGGGCCTCGCTCACATCCGTCTCGCCCGGCTGGGCTCACCCGCGGTTGATCTCAGCTGAAACCGTTCACCAACGCTCGACCCGTCTCCGCGCGAAATGTCGCGCACAGAGGCGCGTTCGACGATGATGGCCCATGCACGAAGTCCATGTGGTGGTGACGGGGGCGTCGCGGGGCATCGGCGCGGCGATGGCGCGGCGGTGGCTGTCGCTCGGGGCGCGGGTCACGCTGGTGGCCCGACAGGTCGCGGCGCTCGAAGAAATTGCCAGCGGCGGTAAGGGTTTTGTGATCGGCGCCGACCTCTCAGCGCCCGACTCCGGCACCGACTGGGTCGACGCCGCCGAGGCCGCGATGGGGCCCATCGACGTGCTGGTCAACAACGCCGGCGTTCAGCTCGTGGGGCCCACCGTCGAGGCCGACGTCACCGAGGGCGAGCGGCTCCTCAGGGTCGACCTCTTGGCCCCGATGCGGCTCACCCGCCGGGTGCTCCCGTCGATGCTCGCGCGCGGGCGGGGCACCATCGTCGACGTGGCCTCGATGGCGGCCCTCGCGCCCACCCCGGGGATGTTCTACTACAACGCCGCCAAGGCGGGCCTCGCGGCGGCCTCAGAGGCGCTCAGGGGCGAGCTGCGGGGCACCGGCGTGCATGTGGTGACGGTGTATCCCGGGCCGGTCGACACCGAGATGGCGCAGCGCGCCTTGGCGAAGGCAGGAGACGGGGCGGCGCGGCACCTCCCGATGGGCGACGTCGACACCCTGGCCCGCAAGGTGACCGCCGCGGTCGACGACCGCCGCGACCGGGTGATCTACCCCGCGTCGTACGGCCTGGCGCGGCACTTCCCGCAGGTGACCCGTTGGCTGATGGATCGCCTCACCCCGCCGTTTCGCGGGGGCTGAGGGCTACGCGCCCTGGGTCGACACCGTGCGCTGCGGCAGGCCCTCGTGGGGCGCGTTGGCGAGCTTGTAATCGCGCTCAAACTGGTCGAGCTCGCCCGCCACGGTGCGCAGCATGGTCTGCCGCTCGTGGAAGGGCAGAAAGCCGCTCTTGAAGCCGTTGAGGATGATGCTCTTGATCGAGCGCCAGCTCACGCCCATCTCGGTGTGAGTGAGATAAAGCTCTTTGCTCACCGTGGTGTCGGTGATGAGACGGTTGTCGGTGTTGACCGTCACCCGCACGCCGAGGTCTTGATAGAACTTCAACGGGTGATTCTTGAAATCGCGCACCGCCCCGGTCTGTACGTTGCTCGACGGGCAACACTCAAGGGGGATGCGATGGTCGGTCACATAGTGAAGAAGGTCGCCGTCTTCGCGGAGCCGGCAGCCGTGGCCGATGCGGTGGGCGCCGCACACATGGATCGCCTGCTTGATGCTCTCAGGCCCGTACGCCTCACCCGCGTGGATCGTCACGTTGATGTTGTTGTTGCGCACAAGCTGGAATGAGTCGCGGTGATGCTTCGCCGGGTGATCGTACTCGGCCCCCGCGAGGTCGAAGCCCACCACGCCGCGGTTCTTATAAGCCACCGCGAGCTCGGCCATTTCGAGCGAGCTCTCGGGTGAGATGTTGCGGATGCCGCAGATGATGAGATTCGAGTGAATGTGCTTCTCGTCTTGGGCCGCCCTCAGCCCTTCGAGCACCGCCTCGACCACCCGGGTCAGCGCGAGACCGCGGCGGGTGTGGAGCATCGGCGAGTACCGCACCTCCATGTAGCGGACCCCCTCGGCGGCGGCGTCGAGGCCGAGCTCATAGGCCGCGCGGCGCAGCGACGACTCGGTCTGCAAGACTTCGAGGGTGATGTCGAAGGCCTCAAGGTACTTGGTGAGCGAGCCCGTGTTCTGACCGACGTGCATCGCCTCGGCGAGGTCGTCGGCGGTGGTCGCCGGGAGGGTGATGCCGTCTGTGCGGGCGATGTCGAGAATGGTCGAGAGACGCAACGAGCCATCGAGGTGGACATGCAGGTCGGTCTTCGGCAACCCGCGGATGGCTTCAAGAGAGAGTGCTGACATGGCAGGACGTTAGCAGCATTCACCGAGCGCGTCTCGCCCCTCGTGCGGGCGCGGCCGAGCGGCGATAGACAAGGGCCTTGAGGGTGTGATTGAACAATGGCGATGACGCGCGTGCGATGGGTCTTGCCGGGCCTCTTGGGTGGGCTGCTGTCTTGTTCTGGCGGCGGGTCGAGCTCGCCCGTCGACGCCACCGTGGCCGCCGACGCGACCCTCGACGCGGGCGCCGGGGGCGACGACGTGCCCGCCCGGGTGTGCCGCAGCGGCCGCGCGTTTTCGAGCGAGACGCCCAGCTTTCGGGGCGGCGCCGAGACCGCCGCGGCGTGGGGCCTCGGCGAGGTCGTCGGCAAGCGCCTCGCGACCGGCGACCTCGACAACGACGGCTACCCCGACCTCATCGTGTGGACCGATGCCGTCAACGCGCGCACCGATTTCTCGCTGAGCCCCGCGCAGTACAACACCCGGGTCTTGCTCAATCGGCCGCGCGAGGGCGGCGGCCGGCGCTTCGTCGAGGCGACGCAGATGAGCCAGTTTCTCTCGCTCCGTACGCCGGTCGAGGGCCGCGGGCGCTTTGTCACCACGGTGGCCTTCGCCGACATCGACAACGACGGCGACCTCGACGCGTACACGGGCACCATCCCGACGGTGATGCCCGCCGCGGGGCAGAGCCCCGACCCGGGCGATCGCGGCACCATCCTTCTCAACAACGGTCAGGGTGTCTTCAGCGTAGGGCCCGAGAGCGACGCCACCCCGGGCCCCGGCGACGCGCCCCAGACCATCGGCGCGGTCTTTCTTGACCACAACGCCGACGGCCAGATCGACCTCTTTGTGGGATATCACGCGGCCACCTTCGGGTTGCCCATTGGGCAACAATCGCAGCTCTTCGCCGGGGCCGGCGACGGGCGCTTCACCGAGGTCACCGCAGAGGCGAACCTCTTGCTCGAACGCTCGAACGCGAGCCTCAACGAGGTCACCAACAACCGCCCGCTCTATGGCATCTCGGCCTGCGACGTCAACGGCGACGGCCGCCTCGACCTCATCGGCGCCGCCTACGGGCGCCAGTTCAACCTGCTCATGACCAGCGAGGGGAGCGCCTTCCGCGACGAGTCAGCCGAGAGCGGCGTCGGCGGCGACGAGAACCGCAACCCCGCCGACAACCTCACCTACCAGTGTTATTGCGCGGCCAACCCGGGGCGCTGCCCGAGCACCGTGCCCGCCCCCCGCACCGGGCAGTGCGGCGCCAACGGGGCCGGGCCGCGAGGCACCTGGCGCGCGGGCATCGACGACGCGCCCTGGCGCCTCAACGGCAACACCTTCTCGATCGCCTGCGGCGACGTCGACAACGACGGCGACATCGACCTCTACACGGGTGAGATCGCGCACCCCGATGTGGGCCTCAACTCCGACAAGGCCGAGCTGCTGGTGAACGAGAGCGACGCCTCCGGGGCGCACTTCCGTCGGCCCGGGCGCAGCGCCACGGGGCTCGTGCCGCCGGTGAGCAATACCGATGAGGGCATCCTCTCGAACGCGATGTTCGACTTTGATAACGACGGTCGCCTCGACGTCTGGGCCGGGGGCAGCGACTACCCCCGAATGCGCGGCTGGCTCTTTCACCAGAATGAAGACGGGCGCTTCAGCGAAGTGAGCGCCGCCGCGGGCATCGTCCACGCGTGCCCTGTGGGCACCGCCATCGCAGACTTCGACCGCGACGGCGACCTCGACGTGGTGCTCGCCACGAGCCTCATGCGAACGTGCTCTGCCGAGTGGATGGGGCGCTCGTCGGTCAGGATCTACGAGAACCTCTCAGAAGAGCAGAACTGGCTCCAGGTGCGCCTCGTGGGCCGCGGGGCCGGCGGCGCCAACCGCGCGGGGCTCGGGGCGCGGGTGCGCGTGACCGCCGGAGGTGTCACCCAAACCCGTGAGATTCAGGGCAATTGGGGCATCGCAGGGGTGGGCGCCGAGCTGGTCGCGCACTTCGGCTTGGGGTCACACTGCGACATCGAGCAGGTCGAGGTGCGATGGCCCGACGCGCAGGGCACCGTCGAGACCTTTCGGGCCGTCAGGGCCAACCATGAGATCGAGCTTCGCCAGGGTGAGCGGCAGGTTCGTTACGTGACGCCGCGCCCGTGAGCGTGCGCCTCGTCTGGGAGCCAGACGCCCCCACCGCAGCGTCGCGCGCGCCGTGGCGTGAAGAGGCGCGCCTCGCGGCGGGCGACGCTTCAACCGAGAACCGATTGTACTTTGGAGACAACCTCTCGGCCCTCGGTGCCCTCGAAGCCGACCCTGGGCAGCGCTTTCGTCTCGTGTACCTCGACCCGCCGTACAACACCGGCGCGGCCTTCGATCACTACGACGACCACCGGGCGCCCGAAGACTGGCTCTCGATGATGATGGCGGTGCTGCGCGCGGTGAAGCCCTTGCTGCGCGACGACGGCGTGCTGGTGTTGCAGACCGATCGGCACGAGTCGGCGTACGCCAAGGTGCTCTGTGACATGGTCTTCGGCCGCGCCGCCTATCAGACCACCCTGGCCGTGCGAATGAGCGCAACCAGCGGGTACAAAATCGGTCACAGCGTGTCGAGCGTCGTCAAGAACACCGAGTACCTGCATGTGTACGCGCCGGGGCGCTTCGTGCTCTGCGCGAGGGCCTTCGAGCTCGCGCCCTACGACGATCACTACAACCTCTTTGTCGAAGGGCTCGGGAGCCTCGGGGCGCGGGTGGTGCCGCTCCTTGAGGTCGATGATGTTCGCGCGACCTTCGAGGCCGAGGGGCTCCCGCGGCAGAGCCGGAACCTCGCGAAGCTCTATGAAACAAAGGCGTTTCGTCGCTGGGTGGCGGCCCACGCGGGGCAGGTCGTGCGGGCGCACACGGCGCCGCTCCCGGCCCAGGCCGAGCACCGCGCGGGGCAGCTCTTCGCGACCGACGACCCGGCCGACAGGGTGCTCGAACGGCGCTACCGGGGGCAGGGGTACCTCTTGCGTCGCCGCGGGCGTCAGCTCGAACAGCTGATCCCCATTGGGTTGAAGCTCAACCCCATCGACGACGACCGTTTCGAGGGCGCCCCGGTGATGACCAACGTCCTCGGCGACTGGTGGGATGGCTTCCACCTCGACATGGGCAACGTCTCGAAGGAGGGCGAGACGCCCTTCAAGAATGGCAAAAAGCCCGAGCGCTTGCTCTACCGCTTGATGCGCATGTTCACCGACGAGGGCGACGCCGTGCTCGACCCCTTCGGCGGCTCGGGCACCACCGCCGCGGTGGCCCTCAAAGCCCGACGGCGCTTCGTCTTGATCGAGCAAGGGGCGCAGCTTGAGACCCACATCGTGCCGCGGCTCGCGCGGGTGGTGGCCGGCGACGACCGCTCGGGGGTCTCGACCCTCGTCGCGGGCCCTCCGGGTGACGGCTTTCGGGTCTTTGTGCAGGGCCTCGCGCGGGGCGAAAACTGTGCTACAGAGCCCGCCGTTTCGGGGCCATCGCGGTGATCGTGAGGGCCCGCCGGCTGACTGCCTCACGCTGCCCTGAGGGTGCGCTCGACGCGCTATAAACGCAGGCTTTGCTGCCGCACCTGAGGGCCGAAGGTGCCTTCTGATCATGCAAGACGACCAATCCAATCTCGCGCGGAGCTTCACCGTCGAAGCCCGCCACGCCCAACAACGCCTCGACAAGGTGCTCGTCGAGCTGATGCCCGAGCTCTCTCGCGCGCGGGTCAAGGCCCTGCTCGACGAGGGGCAGGTGCGGGTCGACGGGCGACGCTTTCGTAAGGGTGACACGCTGAGCGAGGGGGCGGTGATCACGGTGTCGGGGGCGCTCCCGCCGCGTGATTTTAGCCCTGAGGGTGCCGACCCGGCGCAGGCCGCGGCGCTCCTCTGCCGCTACCTCGACGCCTCGCTCGCGGTGGTCGAGAAGCCCGCGGCGATGCCGTGCCACCCGCTGCGCCCCGACGAGCAGGGCACCTTGGCCAACCTGCTCGTGACGCGCTTCCCCGAGTGTCGCACGGTGGGCTTTCACCAGCGCGAGCCGGGGCTCTTGCACCGCCTCGACACTGACACCTCGGGCCTCGTGGTGGTGGCCCGCACCGCCGCGGCCTTCGAGGCGCTCCGGGCCGCGAGCACCGCGGGCAAGGTTCACAAGCGTTACCTCGCGCTGGTCGAGGGCCGGGTGAGCGGCGAGGGCTCGGTCGACCTGCCCCTCGTGCCGCACCGCAAAGACCCCAAGCGTGTCGAGGTGGTGAGCGAGCATGTGCGCCTCAGGGCCGGCACCAAGACGCACCCCGCGCTCACCCAGTACCGCGTGGCCCGGGCCCTCGGCGATTTCACCTTGCTCGAAGTCGAGGTCGAGCGGGCCTTTCGGCACCAGGTGCGGGCCCACCTCGCCCACATCGGCCACGCCCTCGTCGGCGATACGCTCTACCGCGGGCCCTCGCTCCCCGCGGGGCTCGGGGTGAGCCTCGAACGGCACTTTCTCCACGCGAGCGAGGTCATGCTCCCTCACCCCGAGACCGGCGTCGAGGTGCGCGTGACCTCGCCCTTGCCCGACGACCTCGCGGCGGTGGTCGCGGCGCTGAAGAAGTAGGGCCGCATCGTGGGGCCTGCGCAATGTCTTGCTTGCAGTGGGGCCGCGTGATCGGTGACACTCCGGCTTGATGGGTGCCATCGACCCCTCAGAGGCTCCTGACCCTGCGGTGTTACGCGGGGTCGACGGGGCCGTCCATGAAGCGCAGAATGCCCTCGCGTGTGCGCGGGGCTGGGCCGACCTCGCGCGGCGTTCGGGCGACGCGTTGCTGCAACAGCGCGCCCTCGACGCGATCGCGCCGGCCCTGGCCCGGGCGGGTCGCATCCTCGGGGGGCTTGTGGCGCCGGTCGAGTCGACCACCTCGCGGGTCGACGTCTCGGCGGTGCTCGACGAGGTGGTGGCGCTGGTCGAGGCCATCGCGCACCGCCAAGGGGTGGCGGTCGAGCGCGAGGGCGACCACTTTCCGTGTCTGTGCGAGGGCGACCCTGACGCGGTGGCGCAGGTCTTGACCAACGTCACGTTGAACGCCGTGCAAGCGACGGTGAACGCCGCCCAACGCGGCGCGGGCGTGGGCGCCGTGGTGCTGGGGTTGAGCGTCCTCGACGAGGTGGCCGAGCTGAGCGTCCGTGACGCCGCGGGGGGCTTCGCGACGGCGCCGCGCCGAGAGGGTTCGCGCGACAGCGAGCCCGGGCAGGGTCGCGGTCTCGGCCTCGCCGTCAGCCGCGCCCTCGCCGCGCAGATGAACGCCGAGTTTCGCCTCCAAGAGGCCGCGCGCGGCGTCGTGGCGACCTTGACCCTTCAGCGCTCGACCTCGCTCCTCTCGACGCGCCCCACACAGAGCCTCAGCACCGGCGGCACCGTGCTCGTGGTCGACGACGACGCCGCCATCGCCGAGATGCTCTCGGTGGCCTTGCCGTTGCGCGGCCTCGCGGTGCGCGTCGCCACCGACATCGAAGACGCCGAGGCGGTGCTCTCGCGCGAGCTCGTACGCGCCGCGGTGGTCGACCTGAAGCTCGGCGCTCACGACGGCGCTTCGTTTGTGCGAGATTCGCGCGAGCGGTATCCGAATGTTCGCTGGGTGTTGGTGTCAGGGGCGGCGATCGAGGTCGAGGCTCAGGCCCTGGCCGATGCGGTGTTGCGCAAGCCCTTCGCGCTCGACGATCTGGTGCGGGCCCTCGGCTGAGGGCGGGCGCGTCGGCCCTTCTCTCGCGAGGGGGTCTGGCTCTACTCTCGGCGGCCATGAGCCACGCCTATGAGCCCGCACGCGTCGTCGCCCTCCTTCGCACCCTCGCCGAGCGCACAGGCGGCCCCGAAGGCAGCCGCCGCCTCGCGTGGACGCCCGAGTGGCTCAAGGCCCGCGCGCTCTTGCGCGAGAGCGTCGCGGGGCTCCCTGTGACCGTGAGCGAAGACGAGGCCGGCAACCTCTGGGTGGTGCTCGCGGGCGACTCGCCCCGCACCCTCGTCGTGGGGAGCCACCTCGACAGCGTGCCCAAAGGCGGTTGGCTCGACGGGGCCCTCGGGGTGATGGCCGGGGTCGAGCTCCTCAGGGCCTACGCGCAGGGCCCGCGCCCGCCGATCACCCTCGCGCTGGTCGATTGGGCCGACGAAGAGGGCGCCCGCTTCGGCCGCAGCTTGTTCGGCTCTGCCGCGTGCGTGGGCACCCTCGACCTCGACACCCTCCGCGGGCTCGCAGACAAAGAGGGCCAGAAGCTCCCCGAGGTGCTCAAGGGCTATGGGGTCGAGCTCGACCGGCTTGAGGGCGCGCGGGCTCGCATGAGAGACGTCGCGGCCTACGCCGAGGTTCACATCGAGCAGGGGCCCGTTCTAGAGTCGATGGGCAAGGGCATCTGCACCGTCACGGGCACCAAGGGCATCGAGCGCGAGCGGCTTGTGTTCCGCGGCCAGGCGGCCCACGCGGGCACGATGCCGATGCCCATGCGGCGCGACTCGTTTCGGGCGGCGGCCCGCTTCGCCCTCGAAGTGGCCGAAATCGGCGCGCGGCACGAGGGCGTCACCACCGTCGGGCACGCCCAGTGCTGGCCCGGAGTCGTGACCGCCGTCGCGGGCGAGACGCGCATCACCCTCGACATGCGCCACATCGACGCAACACACCTCGCGGCCATGTTCGCCGAGGCCCAAGACGCCGCCGCCCGCGCCGCCGCCGCCGAGGGCTGCACGGTGACCTGGGAGCACATCTTTCGCATCCCGCCGATGCCTTTTCACCCTTTGCTCCTCGACGCGGCTCGGCAGAGCGTGCGCGAGGTCGAGGGGCACGACGTTGCGCTGCCGAGCGGCGCCTTGCACGACGCCAGCGAGATGGCGCGCCAGGTGCCTACGGTGATGATCTTCTCGTCGTCGATCGGCGGCCTCAGCCACACCCGAGAAGAAGACACCCCCGAGGCGCACCTCTGCATGGCCGCCGACGCGTTCTACCGCACCTGCGCGCGCATCGTGACCCTCGTCGCCGACGGCGCCCTCGCCTGACGCGACGCGCGGGCCCTGAGCCTCAGTCGGGCACCGTCGCCAAGGCCGACTCGGCGGGCTCGGGGCGAGGGCCAGGGCCCTTCGAGGGCGGGCCGCTGCGGGGCTTGTAGAGCATCGCCCAAAGGGTGGCCATCGCCAAGACGAAGAGGCCCAACGCGGCGAGGGCGCGGCGCTGGGCGCGGGCCTTGATGACCTCGTCTTGGGCCACCCGGGCGAGCTGGGCGCGGGCGCGGGTGTTGTTCGGGTCGACCCGCAAGACCGCGCGGTAGAGCTCGGGCTCGGCGACCCCGCGGGCCAGGGCGCGCTCGGCCTCGATGTACAAGATCGCGCCGCGGATGGTCACCGCGTGGGGGCCCTCGGGCGCCACCCAAAGCGCGAGGCGCCACACCGACTCCGCGCGGGCGGCGTCGGTCTGTTCGAGCGATTGGGCGAAGCGCATGAGGGGCTCGACCATCTCGGCGCGGCGCGCGAAATCAGGGTGCCGCGCGAGCACCCAACGGAAGCCCGTCACCATGTCGTCGCCGCGCCCCTCGCGGCCCGCGGTGACGCCCTGATCGAAGCGCGACAGCACCTCGGCCTCGCGGCGACGGTCGTACGCGGCGTAGAGCTCGCGGGCGACGCGCTCCCACCCCCAGCTCGGGTCGGCGTCGTGGCCCTCGTAGATCTCGTACGCCTCGCGGAGGGCGTGGATGGCGTCGCGGCCGTACTGCTGCACCGCCTCGCGCGCGCCCTCACGCACCTGGGTGCGGTCGTTGTTGACGAAGCTGATCACCACCCGCATCGCGTCGGCCTGGCGCATCACGCCGTACGCGCGCAACACCTCGGCCAAGAGCGCGTTGTCTCGGAGCTGCACCGTCTGCCCAGGCGTCACCCGACGCAGCGCCTCGCGGAGCTGGGTCATGAAGATTCGCATGAGCTCGGTGGGCCGTCGGTACTCGATGATGCCGGGCAAGACGTAGTCGCGCGCGCTGCTCCGCACGATGCGCCCGACCTCTTGGCGAAAGAGCGCGTTGTGCGCGCCCGCGAAGACGATCAGCGCGCGCCCCGCGTCGGCCGAGGCGAGGGCGCCGAGCCCCCGCGCGAGCACCACCCGCTCGATGGCCCAATCGAGGTCGTGGCTCCGCGGCGCGTTCACCATCAGCGTCAAAAGGTCGTAGTCGGCGTTGGGGCGCGCGTCGGTGACCGTGCGGATGAGCCGAATGATCTTGAGCCTGAGCTGTTCGAGGTCGACCCGGGTGGGCGCCAGGAGGCGCTGCCGGGCCGCGGCGATGTCGCTCACTTCGAGCCCCGCGATGAGCTCGTCGGCCACGGCGCGGCGCGCCTCGGGGGTGCCGTCGGTGAGGCGACCCAAGAGCCCGTCGAGCTCGCGGTCGTCGCGGGCCTCTGCCGCAGCGGTGGGCTGCGCCGCGGCCGCGCGGGGCGCCCCGAGGGAGAGCCCGAACGCGAGCAAAGAGCTTGAAATTACTCGGTAATTCGGAAGTCGGTAAAGTCGCCGGTGTACGATCGCCATCGGGTCTCCACTCGATCGACGCGGGCCGAGCTTGGGCCTCGCTGCACCCACCCCACAAAGTCTCGCAGGGTGTCATCGTCGCCCTCGGCGACCACCTCGACGCTGCCATCTGGGCGATTGCGGACCCACCCGGTCAACGCCAGCCTGCGCGCCTCGCGCTGCGTGGTGGCCCGAAAGAACACCCCTTGCACGCGACCCATGACCACACAATGCACCTGCTTCACGGCTCGATCACCCTGCTGGGCCGGTCGCTAGCACCCTCGCGCCGAGGTGGCAAATTTCTGTCAACCGCTCAGCGCGGGCCCGCGACGCCGAGGCTCTCAAGCGCCTCTCGCGCCGCGCGCTCGCCCGACTCGACGGCCCCGTTGAGGTAGCCCGGAGACACCGTACTCGTGTGCTCTCCGGCGAAGAAGAGGCCCCCCACCGGCGCCGCTTCGAGGCCCCCGAGGCGGCAGTAATCGCCCGGGCCGTAGCACGCGTAGCTGCCCTCGAACCAACGCGCGGTAGGCCAGTGCATCCGCGCGGCGCGGTTCAAGAAGGCCTCGGCGGTGCCTTCAAAGATCAGGTCGAGGGCGTCGGCGAAGCGGCGGCCTTGGGCCTCGGGGTTGCTCTCTCCGACCGCGACGCCGAGGCGCCCGCCCGAGAAGGCCGTCATGATGGCGGTGTCGCCGCCGAAGCCGCGCGAGGAGTCCCAGCTCTCGTGGTAGACGCCGCTGTCTGAGAAGGTGGTGCCCGAGGCGTTGCGCTGCTGCCAGGGGCGGTTGCGCACGGCGATCATCACCTTGGCGTTGGTGCCATAGCTGAGCTCGTCGATGACCCGGCGCTTGAGCGGCGGCAGCGCGACCCCGAGGCGACACCGACGCAGCTGGTGAAAGGGCAGCGCGACGATGACCCGGTCGAACTGCCGCGCCACGCCGCTGCCCGAGCGATCGAAGCTGAGGGTGTACCGGGCGCCGTCGTGGTCGAGGGCGACCAGGGCGTGGTCGAGCGAGACCCGCGGCCCGAGGCGCTCGGCGATGCGACGGGCGATGGCGTCGCTGCCCTCGCGCACCACGAAGCGCTCGTCGCTGTCGCCGTAGAGCCGCAGGTGTCGGGTGTCGCGGCCGATGGTGTAGAGAAACCCGAGGGCGCTCTGGGCGTTCAAATCGCGGCCGAGCTCGCTCGTGAACGCGACGTCGAGGAGCGCGCGGAGCGGCCCCGTGCGGAGCCCGTTTCGGTCGAGCCAGGCCGCGGTCGAGAGGGCGTCGAGCGACTCGGCCGCGGGGTTGTGATGGCGCTGGCTCACGAGCCCCGGGCCGAGGCGCTCGAGGTCGCGGTCGATCAGCGCGGCGATGGGCCGAAACTGCTCGATGATCTGCGCCTCGGTGTAGTGAACGCCGCCCATGAAATAGCGCTCGGGCTCGCGCCCCGCGGTGGCCGCGTGCACGTCGACGAGGTTCAGGCCCAACGCGTTGATCACACGCTGAATTTCGACGTGCCGCGTGTCGATGAGCTCGCCCCCGAGCTCGCACTTCAGCGGAAAGTGCTGGTGCAGCGTGAACGCCCGCCCCCCGACGCGGCTGTTGGCGTCAAAGAGCTCGACCCGCACCCCCGCCGACTGGAGCCGCCAAGCCGCCACCGAGCCCGCGAGCCCGGCCCCCACCACCGCCACCCTCGGGCCCCCGCGGCCCTCGTTGGGCGCCGCGTTGGAGACCGTGTCGGCGCCCCCGCGAGGGCCCACGCCGCAGGCCCCGAGGCCCGCCCCGAGGGCGCCCTGCAAGACCGCGCGACGGCTGAGCGACGACGCCGCGCGAGGCTCCCCCGAGGCGCGACCGCGCGCGGGGCGCGGGGCAGACCCGGCGGGCGAAGGGGCGGCGCGACGGAGGGCGCCGACGAGGCGTGCGAAGAGGGGGCTCCGAGCCATCAGCGCGTCACCACCACTCCCAGTGCCAGGCCTCGGTGGGCACGGTGCGGCGAAAGCCGAAGCGGCGCCCGTTGCGGTCGAGCCAGCGCAGCACCCCGGGCGTCGAGGTGTTGAGGTCGACCGCGTGACCGCTCTGGTGGTTCGAATGCCCCGGGAGCGCCGCGAGGTTGCCCTGCCCGCGGCGGTACGCGCGGTAGAGGGCTTGCTGGTGCTCCATCGTGCGAAAGCCCGAGACGATGCGCAGACGCACGCCGTCGTGCAGGGCGGCGTCGTACATGCGTCGGTACGCGCTCGCGGTGTGCACCTCGACGGGCTTGTTGTCGATGCGGGTCACGGTGATACGGTTCGGGTGCCCTTCGACGTATCCGAGCGCGGGCCCCTCGGGCACGGCGTCGCTGTTGACCACCCGCGAGCGCCCCGTGGCGCCGTTGGGGGGGGCCGCGGCGGCGGCCGCGGGGGGCGTGGCGGCGGCCGCGGCGGCGGCGACCGGGGCCGTGATCGCGGCGGCGGCCATGGCGGCCATGGCGGTCGAGCTCGGGCGCGCGGGCGAAGGGGCGGGGCTCGGCGCGGCGGGGGCGGGCTCGTCGAGGTCGTCCATCACGCCGTCGCCGGCGGTTTCGGGGTTGGCCTCCTGGCCTGTGCCGACGACACCGGGGGCCGTCGCAGCGGCGGCCGCGGGGGGCGTCGCGGGCCCTGGCAAAAGCCCCGAGAGCGCCGCGGCGACCGCCCCCGGGGGGCTCTCGGCGGGGCCCGTCGCGGCCGCCCTCGGCGCCGGAATCATGAACGGATTCGGCGCGTTGTCGGCCTCCATCACCCCGAGCGCGCTGCCCGCGAGCATGGCCCCGAGGAGCGTGCCCACGAGGCTCACCGACAACAACGTCGCCGTGGCCGATCGCCTCGGAGCCTCGCGCCGCGGCGTCTCGACCTGCAACGGCGGGATCGAGGCCATCGCCCGGGCTGAAGCGGTATCGACCGTGGCGGGCACGGGCTCGGCGCCCTCGACGAGGGCCGCTGGGGCAGACGACGGTGAAGCCACGGCAGAGCCTCGAAGGGTGACGATTTTCACGCACCCGTCAAGCAGAGAGCAACGATTGCGCCCTCAGTCGAAGCGCTCGTGGGGCTGCACATACCGCACCTCGACGGGCCCGACGTCGGTCTCGACGGTCTGCCAGGTCACCACCGGGGCGCTCTCGGCCACCGTCCACAGGGCGGTATTGGGCGAGGCCTGGCGGGGCGAGAACATCGCGTCGATGGCGAGGTGCGCCGCGATGCTGGTGGCCACCCTGACCTTCACCGCGCTCATGGTCTGGGCCGAGACGCCCATGTCAAGGTCGAGGCAATGGGCGCTCCAGCGGCGCGAACGACCCGGCGTACGGAGCGGCGCGCGCAAGATCACGGTGTACCGCGGGAGGGCCGAAGTCGTGTGGGAGTTTCGCATGACCAGAGGCGCGGCGCCCTACCATGAGCCCGACCAGGGCATCAAGGCCCCCCGCCGTCAGATCGTGGGGCGGGGTTCAAAAACTCGAATTCTGCGGTGATCGCTGCGTGATCAGAGCCAGCGAAGCCCTCTCGCGCGAAGCGCTGCCAGTGGGCGCTGACGCTCTCGGGCACGAGCCGCGCGGGGGCCCCGGCCACGAACCACACATGGTCGATGGCGCGGGTCACCCCGTCGAACACATAGGTGTGGGCCCGCTCGGGGGCGCGCGGGTCGACGGCCCGCACGAGGCGCCCTCCGCGGCCGAGCGCTTCGAGCGGCGCCGACTCGGGCACGTCGTTGAGGTCGCCGGCGAGCACCACGATGCGCTCGGGCGCGGCCTCGGCGTAGCGCAAGATGATCTCTCGGGCCCCTTCGGCCTCGGCGAGGCGTCGCCCGGGGTCGTCGTTGCGCTGCGAGCGAAAATGCGCACAAAACACGGTGACGCCCGCGGCCTCGCGGTCGAGGTCGAGGTCGAGGTCGACCTGAAGAAACTCGCGGGCGAAGACGGTGCTCGACCCGTCGGGGCGCCGCAGCATGGCCTCGCGGTGTCGCTGCACGGCCCGCGCGGGCCAGCGGGCCACCAGGGCGACGTCGACGCTCGCGGCGAAGCCGGTCTCGCCCAAGACGGCCGTCGGGTACCCCGGCAGCGCGCGGGTGATGGCGTCGAGGGCGGGCTGGTTCTCGACCTCTTCGAGGCACACGAGGTCGGCGTCGAGTTGGGCGATGCCGCGGGCGATTTCGAGGCTCCGCGCCGCGAAGGCTTCGGGCGAGGGCTGGGCCTCGAAGTCGCCGGGCCCGCAGCGGCCTGAGTCGCAGACGGGGTCGAAGTGCCTGCGAACGTTGAAGTTTGCGACGCGCAGGGTGCGCCGCGGCGGGGGCGACGCGTCGCGTGGTGCGCGGGTGACGTCGTCGAAGACCGGGGCGAGAGGTAAGGGCTCGCGGCAAGCGCCGAGCGCCGCGGCGAGGCCCAGTGCGAGCGTGCGTGACCCGGGGCGCATCGCAGCGAGACAGAGCACACCGAGGGGCTCGGGGGCAAACGGCGATTGTCGGCGCCCGAGACGGCGCCCAGATACCCCACGGGGCGGCGGTCTTGTGCTAGAGGCCACCGGCCAACGACCCCTCTCTGGAGTTATTGCTGAAATGCAGATTGCCTTCAACGCGACCTTGTCTGACCGCGCACCTTCGGCCGAGGGTGCGGCGCCGCGTACGCCGACCGCGACCCTGACCCCCGGGGTCGAGGGGTTTACCTATTCGCAGTTGCGTGACCCGACCTCGCTGGCGCGGCTCTTGTCAGCGTTTGACGCTTTCGCGGCGGCCCAGGTCGCGCCCGAGCTGTGGGCGAAATACCTCGAATACCGCGACACCCAGGGGGCCGCGATGGGGCCCGAGGCGGTGTCTGAGGTGCTCATCGCGGTGGCCCCGGTGCTGGGCGATTTCATCGCGAAGCTCTTCAACGTTGAAGACCAGCGCGGGGCCCTCAAGGCCGAGATCGTCGGCGAGTCGGTGATCTTTGAGTTCAAGCGCGAGTTCTTGAAGAAGCGCACGCTGAAGCGCAAGCGGGCCGAGATCGAGGCGCTCTCGACCGAGGCGCGGGCGAGCCTCGACGCCGCCGCCCGGGGCATCCTCTCGGCCGCCACCGGCCTCGCCAATCATTGGAACGACGAGCGCGAGGTCGCCGCCGCGGTGATGGCCCTCTTGCGCGCCGAAGACACCTTCCGCAAGGCCCTCGCGCGTGGCGGCGTGGTGAGCACCGAAGACGACCTCGCGCGGGCCGCCGCGCTGGCCCTGGCCTTCGCCGCCGCCCCCGCGGTGCGCGGGCAGCTCGGGGCTGAGTTTCGCGCTGAAGCGGGCGACGACGCCGCGGCGGCCCAGGTGTACGGCGCGGCCCTCGACGTCATCGACCGCTGGTGCCTCCTGCGCATGGTCGACCCCGGGTACGACCACCACTGGGTCTCGCTGCGCCTGCCCAAGACCCTCGATTTTCAGAACCTCGTGCCCTTGCGTCGGCCCAACAAAGACGTGCCCGAGATGATGGTCGGGGCGCACCACCTTCGCGAGCGCGACGGCTTCGCGCTCACCGACCGCCGGGCCTCGCTGCGCGAATCGCTCAACGAGGTCGATTACTGCATCTATTGCCACGACCGTAACAAAGACTCATGCAGCAAGGGCCTGCGCGAGAAGACCGGCGCGATCAAGCCCAACGCCCTCGGCATCGCCCTCAACGGCTGCCCCCTCGACGAGAAGATCTCTGAGGCCCACTACCTCAAAGGCCGCGGCGACAGCCTCGCGGCCCTCGCGGTGGTGATGGTCGACAACCCCATGCTGCCCGGCACCGGTCATCGCATCTGCAATGACTGCATGAAGGCTTGCATCTATCAGAAGCAAGAGCCGGTCAACATCCCCCAGATCGAGACCAGCATCTTGACCGACGTGGTCAACGGGCGATGGGGCTTCGAGATCTACGACCTTCTGACCCGCTTCAACCCGCTCCGCGCGGTGCGGCCGGTGGCGCTCCCGCACAACGGCAAGCGCGTGCTGGTGGTGGGCATGGGCCCGGCGGGGTACACCCTCTCGGCCTGGCTGCTCAATGAAGGCTTCGGGGTCGTGGGCATCGACGGTCTGAAGATCGAGCCGCTGCCGAGCTACCTTCTTGATTCACCGATCGAAGATTTCGCGTCGCACTACGTCGAGCTCGACGAGCGCGTGCTCTTGGGCTTCGGCGGCGTCAGCGAGTACGGCATCACCGTGCGGTGGGATAAAAACTTTCTCACCATGGTGTATCTCACCCTCGCGCGCCGGGCGACCTTCGCGGTGCACGGCGGCGTTCGCTTCGGCGGCACCCTCGACGTCGACGACGCGTGGGCCCTCGGCTTCGACCATGTGGCCATCGCGGCGGGCGCGGGCAAGCCGACCCTCGTCGACATCCCCAATGGGCTCGCGCGCGGCATCCGCCAGGCCTCAGACTTCTTGATGGCCCTTCAGCTCTCGGGGGCCTACAAAGAGACCTCGCTGGCCAACCTCCCGGTGCGGCTGCCGGCCTTGGTCATTGGCGGCGGCCTCACCGCCATCGACACGGCCACCGAGCTGCGGGCGTACTACATCGGCCAGGCCGAGAAGACCCTCGCCCGGTACGAGGTGCTGGTCGCCGAGCTCGGCGAAGCGGCGGTGCTGCGCGGGTTCACCGCCGAAGAGCGCGAGGTGCTGAGCGAGCTCCTTGAGCACGGCGCGGCCGTTCGGGCCGAGCGGGCCGCCGCGGCGCTTGAGGGGCGGGCGCCGCGATTCAACGCCCTGCTCGACGCGTGGGGCGGCGTCACCATCGCGTACCGCCGCACCCTGGCCGACTCACCGGCCTATCGGCTCAACCATGAAGAGGTCGAGAAGTGCTTCGAAGAGGGCGTACGGATCGCCGAGAAGCTCTCGCCCAAGGCCGCCCTGGTCGACGAGCACGGCGCCGTCAAGGCCCTGCAATTCGACCGAATGAACATCGTCGAGGGCAAGCTCGTGGCCACCGGCGAGGTGGTCGAGCTGCCCGCGCGCACGGTCTGCATCGCCGCGGGCACGGCCCCGAACGTGACCTACGAGCGCGAGCTCCCCGGGAGCTTCGTGATGAACCCGAAGACCAAGGCCTTCGAGCAACACCGGGCGGTGCGCGACGCCGCGGGCGCGCTCTCGCTGGTGCCCGACGCCAAGGGCTTCTTCACCTCGCACATGGGCCCCGCGGGGCAGCTCGTGAGCTTCTACGGTGACAACCACCCGGTGTATGCGGGCTCGGTGGTGAAGGCCATGGCCAGCGGCAAAGACGGGTACCGCGCCGTGGCCGAGCTCTTCGCGCACCTGGAGTTGACCGCCGAGACGCAGCCCGGCCGCGACGCGGGCTGGCAGGTCTTCAAAGACCATGTGGCCGAGCAGCTCTCGGCGACGGTGCACGAGGTCAAGCGTTTGACGCCCACCATCGTCGAGGTGGTGGTGAAGGCCCCGCTGGCTTCAAAGAAGTTTCACCCGGGGCAGTTCTACAGGCTTCAAAACTTTGAAATGTTGTCGAGAGTGGTCGACAACACCCGCCTCGCGATGGAGGGCCTCGCCCTCACCGGCGCGTGGACCGACCCCGAAGCGGGCCTCCTCTCGATGATCGCCCTTGAGATGGGGGCGAGCTCGAAGCTCATGGCCACGCTCAGGGTGGGCGAGCCGGTGGTGGTGATGGGGCCCACCGGGGCGCCGACCGAGATCCCGAAGAACGAGAAGGTGATCTTGGTGGGCGGCGGCCTCGGCAACGCCGTGCTCTTCTCAATCGGCAAGGCGCTCCGGGCGAACGGCTGCGAGGTGGTGTACTTCGCGGGCTACCGCAACCCGCAAGACGTCTTCAGGATGGGCGACATCGAGGCCAGCGCCGACCAGGTGATCTGGGCCACCGATGTGGGGCCCGCGATCGCGCCGCGGCGGCTCCAAGACGTGGGCTTTGTGGGCAACATCGTGCAAGCGATGGTGGCCTACGCCAACGGCACCCTCGGGGTGAAGAAGGTCGAGCTCGCGGCCTGCGAGCGCCTCCTCTGCATCGGCAGCGACCGCATGATGGACGCCGTGCGCCGCGCGCGGCACGAGATCCTCAAGGCGCACCTGAAGCCCGGTCACGTCGCCCTCGGGAGCATCAACTCGCCCATGCAATGCATGATGAAAGAGATCTGCGCCCAGTGCCTCCAGCGCCACGTCGACCCGGTGACGGGCAAGGTGAGCGTGGTGTTTACGTGCTTCAATCAAGATCAAGAGCTCGACCGGGTCGACTTCCCGTTCTTGAATGAGCGATTGAAGCAGGGCGGCATGGCCGAGAAGCTGTCGAACCTCTGGCTTGAGCGTCTCTTGAAGGTGGGCGACATCGCCCGCATCTGAGTCACCGCGGTCGGGGCGATCATGCTAAGGCTCTCTGGCATGATCGCGCGATCAACGGGTCTCTGGGCCTCGGCCGTGTGCGCGGCGCTCTCGGGCTGCCTCGACGAGGGGGCCCCGCTCTTCACCGAAGCGGGCGCTCAAGACGCCGGGGTCGACGCGGCGGCGCAGCCCTTCGACGGGGGCCTCAGCGCCGACGTTCCGCCGGTGGTGCGCCCCGACGCGGGCGCGCTCAACACCGACAACGTGAAGGTCTACGCCCACACCGCGAACACGCTCTACGTGGTCGACCCGCGCCGCCTGAGCGTCACCCGGGTGAACGATTTTCAGTTCTCAGAAGACGGGCGCGATCACCGCATGACCGACATCGCGGTCAACAGCGCCGACGAGCTCTGGGGCATCACCTTCAACGCGATCTATCGCATCAACCCCAACACCGCGCGCTGCTTCTATGCGGCCAACTTCAACGGCGGCGATTTCAACGGGCTCTCGTTCGTGCCCGGCACCGAGTTCGACGGCACCCGCGAGGTGCTGATCGCCACGAGCCGCTCGGGGGGCGTGTTTCGCATCGACACGACCAACGGCCAGGCCACACAGCTCGGCGATTACGGCGCCAACCTCGGCTCAAGCGGCGACGTGGTGAGCATCGAGAGCGGCGGCACCTTCGCCACGGTGCTCGACGACGACGGCATCGAGCAGCTCGCGCGCATCAACGCCCTCACGGGCCGCGCGACGCTCATCGGCCCCACCGGGCAGGGCGACATCTGGGGCATCGGGTACTGGCGTCAACGCCTCTTCGGCTTCACCCGCAGCGGCAATTTCGTCACCCTAGACCTCAACAACGGTCACGCCACGGTGCTGTCGCGCTCGAATGAGTCTTGGTGGGGCGCTGGGGTGACGACCCTCGCACCCACCGCGCCGCCGTGAGGTGTGCTTCGCAGAAAAGTTGATGTCCGAAGAGGCGCAATCGGCTCGAAGCCAGAGGCCCGCGCTGCGAAGCTCCGCCCCCACTTGAGGGAGGAGCCATGTACGCATGTCTTTCGTGTGAGATCGCCGTCGGCGCCGACGCCGTCGCGGCCGAGCTCGGCAAGGTGCTCAGCGGTCGCGAGGTGGTGATGCTGTTTCGAAACACCTTTCTGATCACGCTGCCTGACGGTCAGGCGGGGCTGAACGCGCTCAGCCAGGCGATGCAGTCGATCACGGCCAAGCACCCCAAGCTCTTTCAATGGGCCTTGCTGTCGGCCACCGCGGCGCAGAGCACGCTGTATTGTCAGATCGAAGACAAGCGCCCGGCCACGAGGGCCTTCATCGAGGCCATCACCCAATGAAGCGCGCGCGCTGCGGGAGGCGCGCGTGGGCCGCGCTGCCGCTCATGTTGACGTCTCGCGCGCTGGCGCAGCCCGTGATTTCAGCGCCCGCCGAGGCCCCCGTCGCGGTGACCGTCACCGCGCGACCGGCGGCGCCCCGGGCGCGGTTGCACCCCGCCCACATCGACAGCCCCGACCCTTTCATCGAACAACCCGCGGCGCTCTTTCTTGAGCGCAATCGCATCTTTCAATCGTTGCCTCACCCGGGGCGCCCGGGCGCGAGGCCGACCTTGCTCTTTGAGGCCGAGGTCGCGCCCCATTTTTTTCTGCACGAGGGGCTGAGCGGCGCGCTCCGCAGCACGCCGATGGGGCGTTGGGGGTGGGCCTTCGCGGGCTCGCTCACCGTGGTGACGCGGCTCCGGATGGTCGACCCCGAGCGCTCGTCGCCGGTACGGATGCCCTCGTTTATGCCGCGGGCCCAGCTCCAGGTGTTCTTCTTTCAGATGCCGAACTTGCGCGGCCCGGCGCCGCGGTACTGGCTGGTGTCGCCGTCGTTCGCGCTGGCCCATCACTCGAACGGTCAAGACGGATGCACCTTTGACAGCGCCCGCCGCGACGACGCCCTCTGTCAAATGAACATCCCGGCCCGCGACCTGGCCGCTCAATTGAACCGCCAGAGCGGCGACTTTTCAACCAACTACCTTTGGGCCACGCTGCACGCCCAACGCGGCTGGGTCAACCCGCACTCGGGGGCGGTCGCCCGGAGCGTGACCGCGAGCGTCGAGCTTGAGCTGCACCCGCTCTCGATGGGCCCCGGCGGCATCAGCGTCGAGACGGCGCGGCGCTACGGTCAGACGCGGCTGCGCTTCGGGGCTGAGTACCTCGAAGAGTTCGGCACCCTCCGCGGGCGCGCGCAGCTCGGCGTCGAGCGGGCCTTCGGCGCTCACCCCGAGGTGAGGCCTTACCGCGTTTGGGCCGAGGTCGCGATCACCTCACACCGATGGCACGGCTTCGGAGGCTTCGCCCGGGTGCACCTCGGGCAAGACTATTACAACGCGTTCTATGTTGATCAGCTCAACACGCTACAGCTCGGCGTCTTGTGGGATCTCTCTCCGCGGTTGCGCTTCCACGACCCCGGCGGCGAACTCCCCTCCGAGGGCTGACCCGGCGTTTGTGAGCGCTCTTCAGGTGCGTTCGATGACCCGCCGATGCGAGGGTCACGGTCGAGCGAGGCGATGGCGTCTCAAAGGCTTGAACGAAGAGAACGCACACACGGCAACGAAACCATCAAGCGCGTAGTCGACGGCGCGCGCCGCGCTCTGAAGCGCCTCGCAGAGAGACGCAGCGTGACCAGCGCCTGCGGGCTCGATCGGGCCCGCGTTCGGAGCCTGATCGAGAGGCTCAGCGAAACTCCATCACCCCGTCGTCGACCCGGGTGTGACGCAGGGTGAAGCGATCGAGGATGTAGTTCTGATACAGCTTCCACGGGGCCTCGGAGCCTTGGTGGGGCACATGATCGAGCGCCCGCTGGACATACCCCGATGAGAAATCGATCAGCGGCTCTTCGCGAATGTTAGGGTCGTTCTGCCGCGGGACGCACACGTCATAGCGGTGCGATTTCATGTGGTTGAGCAGCCGACAGACGTACTCGCTGGTGAGGTCACATTTGAGCGTCCACGAGGCGTTGGTGTAGCCGACGGCGAAGGCCATGTTGGGCACATCGCTGCACATCATGCCTTTATAGACCATCAGCTTCGAGAGGTCGGCGGGCTTGCCATCGACGCTGGCCCGGGCGCCGCCCAGAAACTGAACGATCAAGCCCGTGGCCGTGACGATCACGTCGGCGTCGAGGTGCGCGCCCGAGCTGAGCGCGATGCCGGTCTCGGTGAAGGTCTCGATGGTGTCGGTCACCACCCGGGCGTTGCCGCCCTTGAGGGCGTCAAAGAGGTCGCCATCGGGCACGAGACAGACGCGCTGATCCCATGGGTTGTAGCGGGGCGTAAAATGCGCCTCGACGCTCGCGGGGTCGCGCACCTCGCGCTTCACCAGGCTCAGCAAGAACTGCTTCGTCTGCACCGGGAAGCGCCGGCTCATCTTGTAAAACGCCAGGCCCCCGAGCACGTTCTTCCATCGGGTGATGGCGTAGGCGGTCTCGGGGCCGAGGTGCGCCCGCAGCGTGTTGGCCAGGCGGTCTTCTTCAGGGCGCGACAAAACGTACGTCGGCGACCGTTGAAGCATGGTCACCTCGGCGGCCTTCTTCGCCAAGGCCGGAACCAACGTCACCGCCGTGGCGCCGCTGCCGATCACCACGATCTTCTTGCCTGAATAATCAAAGTCTTCAGGCCACAACTGCGGGTGGATCACCGTGCCCTTGAAGCGCTCACGCCCCGCAAACTCAGGCGTATACCCCTTGTCGTAGCGGTAATACCCGGCGCACAAGAACAAGAAGCCGCAGGTGTACCGCTCAAGCGCCCCGGTCGCGGTGTCGCGCACCTCAAGCGCCCAATGCCGCGCCTCGCTCACCCAGTCGACCGACTCGACGCGGCGCTGATAGCGAATCTTCTTGTCGAGGCCGTAGGCCTCGGCGGTGTCTCTGACGTAAGCCAGAATGCTCGGCCCGTCGGCGATGGCCTTCGGGTTCGTCCACGGGCGAAACGAGTACCCGAGGGTGTACATGTCTGAGTCTGAGCGAATGCCCGGGTACTTGAAGAGGCTCCACGTGCCCCCGAGGGTCTCGCGCGCCTCAAGAATGGCGAAGCTCCGGTCAGGGCAGTCGCGCTGAAGGTGAAACCCCGCGCTAATACCCGAGAGCCCAGCGCCCACAATCAGTACGTCAAAGTGCTTCGTTGATGCGTCAGTCGACATGCCAGCGCGCTCCGTTCGCCCGCATCGGCCCTCTTGCCACGCGATGCCCAAGGCGAGCGCGAACACTACATCAGCCGATGGTACAATGGCACCCTCAGCGATATTTTGTTTTGATTTCGTCTGAAAGGCTTAAATTCAGCACGTTTGCGGGTGCGTGCTGCGCCTTTGTGGGCGAGGCGAGGCGTTCAGGGGTGAACGTAGACGAAGAAGTACCTGCTGCCGCTGATGTTCTGCCCGAAGCAGTTGGCGACATCGAAGGTGCAGAAGTTGTTGATGGTGATGCTCGGCGAGCTCTCGCTGCACCCGGCCCCGTTGACCCACCACGAGCGGTTGGTGTTGGGGTTCATGCCTTCGGCGTAGATGTCGTTTTGACCGCCGAGCGAGAAGTTCGAGTTGAAGATGAGGTTCTGCTCTGGGTACGACACCAGGGGCGACGAGAAGAGGTTGCGCGACACGTCGATGTAGCGCACCGAGCTCGTGCTGGCGCCGCACGCGAGGCGCAGCTGGCGGTACCCCGTGCCGATGCAGGGGTTGGCCCAGTTGGTGGCGGGCAGGTCGTCGATGTTCTCGCGGTCGAGGATGCCCACACACTGGATCCACCCTGACGACGAGTAATCGGGCCCCGCGACGCCGTTGAAGCCGGGCACCGTGCTGGTCGAGCAGACGCCGTTGGCGCAGCTGCGCCCGCTGCCGCACACCACGCCGCAGGCGCCGCAGTTGTTGGCGTCGCCCGCGAGGTTGGTCTCGCAGCCGTTCGAGACGTTGTTGTCGCAGTTGCCGAAGCCCGTCGAGCACGCGATGCGGCAGGTGCCGCTGCTGCACGACGCGGTGCCGTTGGTGGCGTTGCAGACCGCGCCGCAGCTGCCGCAATTGCTCGGGTCGTTCTGCGCGTCGCGGCAGGTGCCTGAGCACACCAGCTGGCCCGAGGGGCAGGCCGAGACGCAGCTGCCGGCCGAGCACACCAGGCCCGTGCCGCAGGCGCGCCCGCAGGCCCCGCAGTTGGCGCGGTCGGTGAGCAGGTCGCGGCAGGCGCCGTTGCATTCGGTGAGCCCCGCCGTGCAGGCGCAGGCCCCGCCCGTGCACGACTGGTCGCTTCGGCAGACGGTGCCGCAGCCGCCGCAGTTGGCGCGGTCGACGGTGATGTCGCGGCAGGTGCCGTTGCAGTTGGTGAGGCCCGGGGGGCAGCTCACCACACACTGGCCGCCCATGCAGACGCGGCCGGCCGCGCAGACCGTGCCGCACATGCCGCAGTGGGTGCTGTCAGTCTGGAGGTCGACGCAGCGGCCGCTGCACCCCGTTTGACCGCTCGGACAGGTCAGCGAGCACGACCCGTTGCCGCAGATCTGCCCGCTCGGACACGCGGTGCCGCACACGCCGCAGTTGGCGTTGTCGCCGCGGAGGTTGACCTCGCAGCCGTTGGCCGGGTTGCGGTCGCAGTCGGCGAAGCCCGTGGCGCAGCTGCCCATCACGCACGCCCCGTTGGCGCAGGCGGCCGCGGCGTTGGCGAAGGCGCAGCGCAACCCGCACCCGCCGCAGTTGCTCACGTCGTTGCTGGCGATGGCGGTCTCGCAGCCGTTGCCGGGCGTGCCGTCACAGTTGGCGAAGCCCGGGTTGCACCCGCCGATGATGCACGCCGAGCCCGTGCACGCCTGGACGCTCACGTTCGAGAGCGAGCAGGTGTTGCCGCAGGCGCCGCAGTTCGACGGGTCGGTGGCCGTGTTGACGCAGGCGTTGCCGCAGGTGCTGAGGCCCGTGCCGCAGGTGCTCGTGCAGCTCCCGTTCGAGCAAACCTGCCCCGCTTGACAGACGACGTTGCATCCGCCGCAGTTTCGGTTGTCGCTGAGGGTGTTGACCTCGCATCCGTTGGTGGCGCTTCGGTCGCAGTCGGCGAAGCCCGCCCCGCAGGCGCCCATCACGCACGCGCCGCTCGAACACGTCGCCGCGGCGTTGGCGAAGGCGCAGCGCACCCCGCATCCGCCGCAGTTGTTCACGTTCGTCGAGCGGATCGCCGTCTCGCAGCCGTTGCTCGCGTCGCTGTCGCAGTCTGCGAAGCCCGTGGCGCAGCTGCCGATCACGCAGCGCCCGCCCGCGCACGCGTTGATCGCCGCGTTGGCGAGGTTGCAGCGGTTGGCGCAGGCGCCGCAGTTGTTGAGGTCTGAGAGCACGTTCGCGCAGGTGCCCGAGCAGTTGGTGGTGCCGGTGCCGCACGAGGTGCTGCACGCGCCGTTGGTGCAGACCTGGCCGCCCATGCACGCGCGGCCGCTCAGCATCGTCGTGCACGCGCCGCAGTTGGCGTTGTCGGCGGTGATGTTGACCTCGCAGCCGTTGGCGGGGTTGCCGTCGCAGTCGGCGAAGCCCGCGGCGCAGGCGCCCATCATGCAGGCCCCGCTCGCGCAGGCCGACGCGGCGTTGGCGAAGGCGCAGCGCACCCCGCATCCGCCGCAGTTGTTGACGTCGTTGCCGTTCACCGTGGTCTCGCAGCCGTTGGCCGCGTTGCGGTCGCAGTCGGCGAAGCCCTGGGCGCAGCCGCCCACCACGCACTGCCCCGCCGCGCAGGCGCTCACGCTCGCGTTCGCGAGCGCGCAGCGCACGCCGCAGCCGCCGCAGTTGTTCGAGTCGACGCGCACGTTCACACAGTCGCCCGCGCAGTTGCTCGTGCCCGCGGCGCAGTTGGCGGCGCAGGCGCCGGCCGAGCACACTTGCCCTGCCGCGCAGGCGCGGCTGTTCATGCTGCTCGAACAGGCTCCGCAGTTGGCGCTGTCGGTGTTGACGTTGACCTCGCAGCCGTTGGCCGCGTTGCCGTCGCAGTCGGCGAAGCCCGCGCCGCAGGCGCCCATGGTGCAGGCGCCCATCGCGCAGGTGCCCGCGGCGTTGGCGAAGCTACAGCTGCGGCCGCAGGCGCCGCAGTTGTTGGCGTCGTCGGCGCGCACGTTGACCTCGCAGCCGTTGGCGGGGTTGCCGTCGCAGTCGGCGAAGCCCGCGTTGCAGGTGCCCACCGCGCAGGCGCCCGCCGCGCAGAGGGCCGTGCCGACGTTGGGGAGGGCGCAGCCCGTGCCGCAGGCGCCGCAATGGCGCGGGTCGTTCTGCGTGTTCACACAGTCGCCGCTGCAATTCGTCGTGCTGCCGCCGCAGGTGGTGGCGCAGCTGCCGCTCGAACACACCTGCCCCGCCGGGCACGCGTTGCCGCACGCGCCGCAGTTGGCCCGGTCGCTCTGGACGTCACGGCACGCCCCGCCGCACTCGACGGTGCCGTTGCCGCAGTTGGCGCGGCAGACCCCCGCCACGCACGCGAAGCCCGCGTTGCAGGCGTTGCCGCAGGCGCCGCAGTTGCCGGGGTCGATCTGCGCGTTGGCGCAGTACCGCGACGTGCCGCTCGTCGAGGCGTCAAGCCCCGCGTCGCCGCCGCGGTCACAGGTCACCAAGGGGGGCGCGCACGCGACGTCGCAGCGGCCCATGTTGCACACGAGACCCGTGCTACAGCTGCGCCCGCATGCGCCGCAGTGGGTCGTGGCCGTGCTCGTGTCGACGCAGCGCCCGTCACAGAGCGTCAGCCCCGCCGGGCACCGCAGCTCGCAGCGACCCGTCACGCACACCTGCCCCGACGCGCACGCCGTGCCGCAGCCGCCGCAGTGGGTCGGGTCGCTCTGCGGGTCAACACACGCGTTGCCGCACAAGGTCTGGGTGCCAGGGCAACGCACCGTCGCGTCGCTCGCACCGCCGCCATCGCCGCCCACCACGGTCGAGCCTGTACAGCTCACCAGAACGCTTGCGACAAACAGCGTCGCGAGCGACCAGCTCCGTGGTGCGACGGCCCTTTGAAATAGGCTCATCCACCGCATCGGGTGCCTCCTGTGCGAGGGGTACCCCGCCCGTCTGAGTCGGGCCTCGCAGCGACACCACTCTCACCGATGTCAGCCGCCATTCTCAATCGGCAACTCGTGAATCGAAGGGCCACCCGTGCGGGGGCGTCTCCGCACACGCTCCGCGCGACGGGCTCAGCGCGTCGGCAGCGGGAGGCTCCCTGCGTGACAGACCGCGACCCCGAGCGCGTCGGCGGCGTCTTCGGGGGGCAGCGCGTCGAGCCCGAGGATCGAGCGAATCATCGCCGCCACCTGGGCCTTGTCTGCGCGGCCCGTGCCCACCACCGCGCGCTTCACCACCGTGGGCGGATACTCGAACACCGTCTTGCCCGCCCGGGCCGTGAGAAACATCGCTACGCCGCGGGCGTGGCCGATCACCAGCGCGGCGTGCGGGTCGAGGTGCACAAAGGCCTGCTCGATGGCCACCACCGTCGGGTCGACGTCGGCGATCACCCGCTCAAGGCCGTCTCCCAAGATACGCAGCCGCTCGGGGAGCTCGGCCCGCGCAGGGGCCCGCAAGACGCCGTGCGCGACGTGGTGGTACTTCGATCCGCGGCGAAAGACGACGCCCCAGCCCAGGCGGTGCGTCCCTGGGTCGATGCCGAGCACGATCGGTGGAGGAGTGGCAGCCATCAGCGTCGCCCTCGCGTCTAGCGCGCGATGCCAGCCTCTCGCAACGCCCGCCCCGCCTTCGCGCGAACGGTGGCGCCCTTCGGTGCTTTGATTGTGATGTAAAATCAAAACGTTGCGACCATCTTGGCGCCTCTCTCGGGGGGGCCGACGGCGCGAGGGGCTTCGATTCGTGGCAGGCGTGTGCTACGTCGGCGTGAACGGGGCCGCGGGCGGCGCGCTCCCACACGAGGTGCGAAGATGATCCGACTGACGGGCAATGGCGTGCGTGCGTTTGGGCTCTCGATGGCGCTGCTCGGGGGTGTCGGCGCGGCGACCTTCGGCGGCGCCGCCAGCGCGTACGCGCAGAGCCCTGCGCAGAACGTGGTGGCCAACGCGATGGTGCGCTTCGAGGCGGCGATCACCTGGGCGTCGGTGTCTCCGACCTGGCGCGCGCGCCGCCAGAGTTGGGTCGCGGGGGTGCTCGACAGCCGTACGCCGTCGACCCTGGCGATGCAACTCGCCGTGCTCGAAGGCGCGATGGGGTGGTCGTCGGTGCAGCCCTCGTGGCGTCGTCAGCGCCCGTCTTGGCTCGCGCGGCTCCGTCGGGTGTCGCGCTCAGACCAGCTCGCGCCCTTGCTCCTTGAGCTTGAGACCGCCACGCGTTGGGAGGCCGTCACCCCTGCATGGCGCGGCGCCCGGGGCCCGTGGGTGGCCCAGGTGTCGTCGGTGCGAGGGTACTGAGCGCTTCGCGGTCTCAGGGCTCGGGGGGCAACGGGGGCACGTCGACGCCGCCCGAGGTGCCCGGAGGGCAGGGGGCCCGCAACACCACGGCGTTGCACCGGGCGACCCGGTGGGCTTCGAAATGCGCGCGCACCCTCGCCCTCGCGCGCCCCAGCGCCACCGCCCGGGTTGTGACCGTCACCCCCGGCGGGGCGTCGAAGCGGTAGCGCGCCTCGAAGGTCGCGTTGGCCGCGTCGGCGGCGGCAAGGGCGGGGCTCCCGTCGGCCGAGACCTCGCCCACCGACACCAAAGTACAGGGGCCTGAATAGCTCTGGTTTTCGCAGCCCCCAGGGGCCGGAGCGGGAGGCCCCGAGGCCGCCGCGGCCGGAGGCTGGGTGCGCTGACACCCCACCAGAAGCACCCACAAGGCAATACACACAGTACGCATGGCGTGGGCCCGAGCGTACCGAACATCGCGGCCCTTTGGGGCGCGCGCGCGGAGATGCGACCGGAGCGCCCGCCGACAGGGTATACACCGCCCATGACAAGCACCCTGTGGATGGCCGGAGCGAGCGGGCTGGTAGGCCAGTCGGTGATGGCGAGCCTCTTGGCCGAAGGGGCGCCGTGGCGGGTCGAGAGCTTCGGGCGTCGCGCGCTCGGGCAGACCCACCCGCGCCTGCGCGAACACACCGTCGATTTTGCTCGCTTCGACTCCGGCGACGCCGCCGAGCCCGCGGTGGCCCTCTGCACCCTCGGCACCACCCTCGCGCGGGCCGGGAGCCGCGAAGCCTTTCGGGCCGTCGATTTCAGCGCCGTGCTCGAGTTCGCCACCGCGGCCTACGCCCACGGGGCCTCGCGCTTCGTGCTGTGCAGCGCCCACGGCGCCGACCCGAGCAGCGCGCTGTTCTACAACCGCGTGAAGGGCGAGGTCGAGCGGGCGGTCGAAGACATCGGCTTCGAGGCCGTGGCCGTGGTGCGGCCGTCGTTGCTCCTCGGTGACCGCAGCGAGACGCGCGGGGTCGAGCGGCTGGCCATCGTGGTGAGCCGCGCCCTCAAGTCTGCCCTCGGGTGGCTGCCGAGCCGCCCCATCGAGGCCGCCACCGTGGCCCGGGCCATGGTCAAGCTGGCCGCCGAAGCGCAGCCCGGGGTGCGCGTCTGGTCGAACGACGAATTGCACACCCTCGGGGCCGCGCCGCTGTGAAGCCCGGGCACGCCCGTGGCACAACCTGGCACGTTGTAAGAGCTTGAAATAACAGAATAAAGTGTTGGCACAAGGCTTGTAAGCTCGGGTGAGCATGATGCAACGACGCGCGTTCCTTGGGGTGCTTGG
Organism: Myxococcales bacterium; assembly: GCA_016792845.1. Classification (GTDB taxonomy): domain Bacteria; phylum Myxococcota_A; class Polyangia; order Polyangiales; genus JAEUKH01. Next base: position 150,052 of record JAEUKH010000029.1, read on the forward strand.
GGTGTTCTTGGCGCACTGTGGTGCTGGCACGGCCACCTCTGAGCCGCCGGTGGGCATGGTGGTGACGGCGAGCTTCCTCTCGGCGACGCTGGCCAACGATTGCCCGAACCGCGGCGAGGCCGGGGCTGCGCGCGACTGCGCTGACGAGGCTCCGAGGCCCGACGCTGGGTCGGCCGATCGGGCGCCGCCGCAAGACGCTGCGCAGTCCTCTGATGCGTCGAATTTTGCGCCTCCGCCTTCGGATGGGGGGGCGGGCGTGCCGGTTCAGCCGCGCGATGCGGGCGGGGCCGAGCCGCCCGAAGACGGCGGTGGGGCGCCTCCGCCGGCCGATGCGGGCACGGGGCTCGTGGGCAACTGCGGCACGGGGTACTGCCAGCAGAGCGCGATGCGGCTCCAGTTTGTGGCGGGCGAGGGGCTCAGCCCGGCCACCGTCGAGGTGGTGTCGGTGCGGCTCCTCGACGCCGCGACGGGGGCCTTGCTCGACAACCTCACGGCCCGCGAGCCGAGCGCCTGGTCAGACGCGTCGAGCAGCTACCAAAGCTGGGATCGCGCCGTGGCCCCCCGCAGCACCGTGCGCGCCCAATGGAAGCTCTCGGCTCCCAACTGGTCGGCCCTCTCGGCCATCGACGTGCGCTACGGCTACGCGCGCCGGGTGCGGCTTGAGATCACCGTTCGCATCGACGGCGCGGTGCAGACCGTGCGCTCGGGTGAGCTCTTCCGCGAGCCCGAGGTCGTGACCTGATGCGAGTTGGGGCGGCTGCGCTAGCGCTTTGGGCCCTCGTCGGGTGTCAACGCGCGGCCCCCTCGCAGCCCCGCCGAGCGCCCGCCCCGCCCACCACAGCGCCCGCCCCGCCCGCCACAACGCCCGCGCCCGCGCCGTGGAGCGAAGCGTGGCTCCTCGCCGAGGGGGCGCGGTACCTCGACGACCCCGGGTATCGCCGCAGCGCGCTCGAAGCCTCGCTGACCGAACACCGCAACAACTACGCCCAATTGCGGCTCTCTCACTACGGCCTCGGCGCCTCGGGGTGGGACAACCTCCCCGCCTGGTCGCCCCGGGTCGCGCCCGTCACCGTCGCGTTCAGCGCCCCCGACGCGGCGCCCCTCGCGCCCCTCTGGGATCGCCGCCGCCCCAGCACCCTCGCCGAATGGATCGCCCTCGGACACAAGGTCTTCACGCTCTACCCCATGCGCGCCGAGCGCTTCATCGAGTGGGGCCTCGGGCGCCGCGACGCGCTCAGCGCCCACGGGGTCGTGCCCGACGCCCAGGGCGCCTACCCCGGCCTCGTGGCCTTTCGCGATCTCGAAGACCGCCCGAGGGTCGGCATCACCTGCGCCCTCTGCCACTCCGCGCCGCACGCGGGGGGCTGGGTCATGGGCCGCGCACGCCGCCGCTTCGACTACGGCGCCCTGCGCCTCGCGTATCACCGCGACACCGGCACGCCGGTTGAGCCCTCGCTCGCCGCGCGGATGGCCACCTGGGGCCCCGGCCGCGCAGACGTCACCGAAGACGAAGCCGAAGACCCGGTGGCCATCCCCGACCTCTTCGGCCTGCGCCACCAACGCTATCTGAACCAGGCCGGCACCCTGCGCCACCTCGGGCCGGTGACCCTCGCCCTGCGCCAGGAGACCCAGCTCCTTGACAGCAACCACCAGGCCGTCAGGCCCCCCCGTGAGCTCGCCTGGGCTTTGGCGATGTACTTGTATAGCCTCACGTTTTCGCCGGTGAGCGCGCCCGCGACGCCCGCCTCCCAGCGCGGCGAGGCGGTCTTCTCGGCGGCGTGCCGGTCGTGCCACGAGAGCCCCATCCTGGGCGGCGACGCCATCGCCGTCGCGCGGGTGGGCACCGACCCCGCCCTGGCCATGGGCTCGGCCCGAGGCACCGGGCGCTACCGCGTCGCGGCGCTGCGCGGGGTGCGCGAGGCGGGGCCCTGGCTCCACGACGGGAGCCTCGCGCGTCTCGAAGACCTCTTCTCAGAGGCCCGCTTCGCCCCTGATTTTGCGCGCCGCGTCGGCCGCCCGGGGCCCGTCGTCGGGCATCGCTTCGGCCTCGACCTCAGCGCCCGCGACAAGGCCGACCTCTTGGCCTACCTCGCGACGCGCTAGGGCTCACTCGCCGCCGAAGAGCTTGCGCCACGGCGGAGGCAGCGGCGCGTTGAGGTAGCGCTCGGCCTTCTCGACCTCGGGCAGCATGTAGCTCACGGTGCTCATCATCGCGTTGCGGCCGCTCTGGCGCAGCACCACGTCGAGGGTGGCGATGTTGCCCTTGTGCGACACGAGCCTCGCCCGGGCCTCGACCTCGACCTCGATCAAGATGGGCCGGATGTACCGGCACTGGAGCGAGGTCGTGAAGCCCATGCGCCCGACGAGCCCCACCAGGCCCCACCCCGCCACCTCGTCGGCCAGGGTCGCCTGAAGGCCGCCGTGAAAGACCCCCGGAGGGCCCTCCATGCCCTGGGGCGGCACGAAGCGGGTCACCACGGAGTCGCCCTCGCGCGCGAAGGTGAGGCGCATCCCCAGCGGGTTCTGCGGCCCGCACCCGAAGCAACGCTGGGTCGAGCCGAAGGTCAAAGGGTCGAGAGGAGTCTCTGACGGCGGGTGAGGGTCTGACATCCATCGCCCAATCGCCCCGTGACACCGAGCGCGTCAAGGCGATCGCCGCAAACGATCAATTTGATCGCCCCGGCCGCGGTCTCACGCGAAACATAGGGCTTTGCGGTATTGGCATGTCGACTGCTCAATCACCCGCCGAGAGGAGCCTCACCCAATGATCACCCTTCGACCTGCACACGCCCGCGGGCACGTCGACCACGGCTGGCTCGATTCGCATCACAGCTTCTCCTTCGCAGACTATTACGACCCTGCGCACATGGGCTTTCGCGCGCTGCGGGTCATCAACGAAGACCGCGTGGCGCCTGGGCGCGGCTTCGGCACCCACGGGCATCGCGACATGGAGATCATCTCGTATGTGCTCGACGGCGGCCTCGAGCACCGCGACAGCCTCGGCACGGGCTCGGTGATTCGGCCCGGAGACGTGCAGCGCATGACCGCGGGCACCGGGGTTCGGCACAGCGAGTTCAACGCCTCGAAGACAGACCCGGTTCACTTTCTTCAGATCTGGATCGTGCCCGAGGCGCGCGACCTCGAACCCTCGTACGAAGAGAAGCGCTTCAGCGAAGACGAGAAGCGCGGCCGCCTGCGGCTCGTGGCCTCGCGCGACGCCCGCGACGGCGCGGTGAAGGTGCACCAAGACGTCTCGCTCTATGCCACGGTGCTGCGCGAGGGCGAGTCGGTGACGCACCCGCTGGCTCCTGGGCGTCACGCGTGGGTTCATGTGGCCCGGGGCGGCGCCGTGGTCAACGGTCAGCGCCTCGACGCCGGCGACGCGGCGGCGCTCAGCGACGAGGCCGCGGTGGTGATCACCGGGCGCGACGAGGGCGAGGTCTTGCTCTTCGACCTCGCCTGAGGGCCGCGCGGCCGAGAGACGAATTCTGCGGTCGCACCTTTGCAGACGGGCCCCAAAAGTCTACCCACTCGGGGGCTGTGAAGAGCTTTCGAGATCAACGGGTGGTGCTCACGGGCGCCTCGGCGGGCATCGGTGAAGCGTTGGCCTTGGCGATGGCGCGCGAGGGGGCCAGGCTGACCCTCGCGGCGCGCAACGGGGCGAGCCTTGAGGCCCTCGCGGCGCGCTGCGTGGCCCTCGGCGGCGAGGCCCTCGCGGTGCCCACCGACGTGAGCGATGAGGGGCAGTGCCGCGCCCTCATCGACGCCGCGGCGGCCCGTTGGGGGGGCGTCGACATCTTGATCAACAACGCAGGCATCAGCATGGTGACGACCTTCGGCGAGGTGCGCGACCTCGGCGTGTTCGAGCGGCTCATGCGGGTCAACTATCTGGGCGCGGTGTACTGCACGCACCACGCGCTCAAGCACCTCGAAGCGAGCCGCGGCCTCGTGGTGGCGGTGAGCTCGCTCACGGGCAAGACCGGCGTGCCGTTTCGTACGGGCTATGCCGCGAGCAAGCACGCGATGCAGGGGTTCTTCGACTCGCTCCGCATCGAGGTCGCGCCCGCGGGGGTGGCGGTGTGCGTGATCTCTCCGGGCTTTGTCGCGACCGACATCCGGGCCCACGCGCTGGGGCCCGACGGGGCGCCGCTCGGGGCCTCGCCGCGCGACGAATCAGCGCGCGAGAACATGCCCCTCGATGAGTGCGTCTCGTTGATGATGGCCGCGATCCGCGGGCGCAAGCGCGAGCTCGTGATGACCCGCCGCGCCCGCCTCGGGCTGTGGCTCAAGCTCGTCGCGCCGGGCCTGGTCGACAAGATCGCCGCGTACACGGCCCGCAAGAAAGAGTAGCGCCCCGCTCAAGACAGTACGTAATGTCTCAGTTGGGCCATCTCTTGTCTCAATGAAGCACGAAAGTCAGGGTGGGCGATCGAGATGAGCGCCTCGGCCCGCGCGCGCAGGGTCAGCCCGTGAAGGTTCACGGCGCCATATTCTGTCACGACCCAGTGGACGTGCCCGCGCGTCGTGACCACCCCCGCGCCGGGCTTCAGCGTCGCGGTGATGCGCGACACCGCGCCGCGGGCCGCCGTCGAGGGCAGCGCGATGACGGCCCGACCGCCCTCGCTGAGCGCCGCCCCGCGGATGAAATCCATCTGGCCTCCGATGCCCGAGAAGATAGTGTGGCCGATCGAGTCGGCGCACACCTGCCCCGAGAGGTCGACCTCGAGGGCCGAGTTGATCGCGGTGACCTTTGGGTTTTTGCGAATCAGCGCGGTGTCGTTGGTGCGATCACAAGGGTGAAACTCGACCAGCGCGTTGTCATCAATGAAGTCGAAGAGCTTGCGCGAGCCCATCGCGAAGCTGGTGACCGTGCGGCCGGGGTGCACGGCCTTGAGCCGGTTGGTAATGACACCCTGTTCGATGAGCGGCAAGAGCCCGTCAGAGAACATCTCTGTGTGGACGCCGAGGTCGCGCTTGTCGCCGAGACGCGCGAGCACCGCATCGGGGATGGCGCCGATGCCCATCTGGAGCGTCGCGCCGTCGTCGACGAGGTCTGCGACGTGCTGCCCGATGGCCGCTTCGACGGCGCCCGACGGCGCCGCGGGCGCTTCGATGAGCGGGCGATCGGTCACCGTGAACGCGTCGACCCGCTTCAGCGGCACCACCGTACAGCCGTGGGTGCGCGGCATCTGAAGGTTGATCTCGGCCAGCACCAGACGCGCAGAATCAACCGCCGCCCGGGTCGCGTCGACGCTCGGCCCCAAGGTACAATGACCCTGCGCGTCAGGCGGCGAGAGCTGCACCAGCGCCGCGTCGAGGTCGATCGCGCGCCGCTGAAACAACGCCGGGATGTCAGACAGAAAGACCGGCACGAACTCGCCCCGCCCCGCCGCCACGGCGTCTCGGGCGTTGGGCCCCGTGAAGAACGACACCGAGCGGAGTCGACCCTCCTGAGAGGCCGCCGTCACCACAGGCGGCCCCGCGAGGTGAAGGTGGTACAGCCACAGCGACGCGAGGTCAGACCGCGCGGCCAGGGCCTCAAGGAGCGGCATCGGCGTCGCCGCTGCGCCGTGCACAAACACCCGCTGATTGTTGCTCAGCCGCTGAACGACCTCAGCCGCTGACACGGCCCCGTCACGCCACCCTGCCAATGTTCGCGCCACAGCCTCGCTGTCTCACACACCGGCCCGCGTCGGCGCAACCCTCAGAACCGGCCGCCGACCCCCAACACCGCACCCCCGGGCACCCACAGCGCCGTCGGCCGCGCCGTCGCGTGCGACGCCCCGCGGCTCAGCCCCCACCCGAGCCCCACCGCGGTCAGCACGACCCCGAGACCGCCCGTCACCGCGGCGCCGATCGTGTAAGTGCTCGCACGGTCGCGCGACGAGGCCGCGCGCTGGGTGGCGTCGTCGTTCGGACACACCAGCGCGCCATCGCTCCCCGGAGGGCAGGCAGACTCGGCGTCACCCAAGGCCGACTGCCTCAGGCCGAAGAACAAGCCCGCGGTGACGAGCAAGACACCCCCCGCGCCCGCGACGACCCACGGGGCGGCGCTGCGCGGGGCCGGCGAGGGGGCGGGCGCTACCCCCAGCGGTTGAACACCCTGCGGGGCGCTGTTGGGCCCGCCAGGGCGCGCCACGAGGCCGCTCGCCGGTGCGCGGAGGGCCGCACCGAGCTCGGCACGAAAGCCTGGGCTCTCGACCGCGAGGGCCGCGCTCGGCGCGCCGCCCCCGACGGGCACCACCACGGCCGACTCGCGCGAGACGAAGACCACCCGGCTCGCCCCGAGGGCCTCGCCGAGCATCGCCGCGTCGCTGGGGCCGAGGCTCTGAAGCTCGGCCGTCGAGGCGTAGGTGAGCCCCACCCGCGGCGTGAGCCGCACTGCTGCGTCGAGCCTGGGGTCGATGGTCACCGTGCTGCGGGCCCCCGTACGGAGCCGCACCACCCGCACCCGGCTCTGCTCGCCGCCGCACGCGACCGAGAGGCGGTGGTCGCCCACCGGGCGCATCATCGTCGCCACCGCCGCGGTGCCCGGGAGCGCCTGCCCGTCGAGCTGCACCGAGCACCCCTCGCGGGGCATCCGAATCTCGAGCTCGGCGCTCTCGTGCGACGCGCCCTCTTGCGAGAACAGCCCCACCACCGCGGGCGGAAAGTCATCGCTCGACGGCGCCCACTCGGGCGCGAAGGCCCGCGCCTTCTGCACCCACCGCGCGACGTCGGCGTCGCTGCGGGCCTCGCTGTCGATACGGGCGAGCATCGCCAAGGCGTGCAGGTACGCGCTGCGGTTGCTCTCGACCAGCTCGAGCGCCTCGGGGGCCGCCTCCATCGCGGTCACCGCGGCGAGCAGGGCGCGGCGCGACTCTTGCGCCGCGGTGCCGTTCAGCCCTTGGCGCTGCAAGGTGCGGCGGTCGGCGAAGAAGAGGTTGACCCCGTTCTGCACCGCCGTACGCTGCGCCGCGAGGCCGTCATCGCGCGGCGCGTACCGACCCACCACCGTACGGAGCGCCGCCGCGAGGCGATCGCCCGCGAGGGCCTCTGGCCCCACGGCCTCGGTCACCGCCGCGAGGGCCTCGGCGCTCGGGCCGGGGTCGCGCACGTTCGCGGGTACCACCACCACCGGGTCGGCGAGGGCCGACGAAGCGCCCAACACCGCAGCCAAACCGAGAGAAAAACGCGCCCTGCCACTCATCGCTCGCCACACCCTCTAGGCTCGGAGCCGCGCAGCTTCGGCTTCGAGCTCTCGCCTCTGAATGTCGAGTTCTTTCAATGCTCGTGAGGTGCCAATGAAAGAACGTAAGATCGCAAACACCAGCGCCAGGCCCACGCTGTCGACGAGATATGCCACAAACCCGTGCACGATGTAAGGCTGAAGGCTGTCATTCTGTCGGCTCACGTCGAGCCAGGTCGCGCGGTCGACATCGAAGTTTGGGTTGTGGCACACCAGGGCGGTGCCCATCCGGCCCTTGTTGGAGTGCCATGGGCCGCGGTATCTCCACATAAAAATGTGACCTGGGCCGTGACACTCGGGGCACTGCAAGGGGCACCAGACGAGCCCCGCCGGGGTGCTCCCCGCGGTGGCGCTCAAGAGCAAGCGCGCGGGGATCACCACCCCTACCGCGAACAGAAAGAACATCGCGAGGAAGGTGTTTCGCCCGCGTCGCCACGCGAGCCCGAAGAAGCTCCTGGGGCTCTCTTGGTTCAGCTGCAATCGCAGCCGCACCGTATCGGCCTGGCGCTTTCGATCTTGCCGCGCCTTGGCCTCGGCCTCTTCGGCTTTGGCCTCGTGCAGCGCCTTCTTGACCGACCGCTGAACCTTCCGGTCGAGGTCATCGGGGAGCCCGTTTCCGTCGGCATCGACGGCCCGACCGCACCGCGGACACTGGGCCTCAGAGGCCGACACCGGGCCCGAACATCCGACACACTGGAGTTGCATCGTTCGCCTCCCTTACACCCCTTCAGCGGCGCCGAGCCTACGGCATCGCGGCGGCCAAAATCGACGGGTCGTCGGCCCGGTGGCACGCGACCCGGTGCCCCGGCGCGAGCTCTCGGAGCGCGGGCACTTCGGTGTCACAGCGGCCCCGCTCGGCGATGGGGCACCGCGGATGAAACGCGCACCCGGCGGGCGGATTGAGCGGCGAGGGCACGTCGCCTTCGAGGGCGAGCCGACGCCGCTTGCGGGTGGGGTCGGGCTCGGGCACCGCGCGCAAGAGGGCGCGCGCGTACGGGTGCCGCGGCAGCGCGTAGAGGGCCTTCGAGGGGGCCTCCTCGACCACGCGGCCGAGGTACATCACCGCGACCCGGTGTGAGATCCACTGGACGATCTTGAGGTCGTGGGCCACGAAGAGGTACGCGATGCCGAGCTCGTCTTGCAGGTCGCGCAAGAGGTTGACAATCTGCGCCTGGATCGAGACGTCGAGGGCGCTGATGGGCTCGTCGGCGACGATGAGCCGCGGCGACACCGCGAGGGCGCGGGCGATGCCCACCCGCTGCCGCTGCCCGCCCGAGAATTCGTGCGGGTACCGCGACGCCTGGTCGGGCCTGAGCCCCACCCGGGTGAGCAGGGCCATCACCCGCTCGTCGCGCTCGCGTCGGTTGGCCGCGAGCTGGTGAATGTCGAGGGCCTCGCCCACGATGTCGCTCACGCGCATGCGCGGGTTGAGCGAGGCGTAGGGGTCTTGAAAGATCATCTGCATCTGCCGACGCAGCGGGCGCAGCGCCGCGGCGGGCAGCCGGGTGATGTCGCGGCCCTCGAAGCGCAGCACCCCTGCGGTGGGCTCGATCAAGCGCAGGAGGCTCCGCCCGAGGGTGCTCTTGCCGCAGCCCGATTCGCCCACGAGCCCGAGGGTCTCGCCGGGGTCGATGTGCAGCGACACCTCGTTCACCGCGCGCACCGTGGCCCGTTCGCCGAAGGCGCCGCGCGTCACGTCGAAGTGGGTTGAGATCTTCTCGGCCTCAAGGAGGTGCGCCATGGTGTCTCTCGGGTGACCCTAGAAGGTGGCCACGACCCCGAGGTGCGCCGCGATTTCTTGTGAGTTCTGCTCGCGGAGACCCCAGATCGTGTAGTGCTCGACGGCGGCCTTGACGCGAAACCCGCGGCTCACCGTCAGGTGGGTGCCGAGGGTCAGGCGCGAGATCCCGGCCTCGCTGTCGAGGGGCGAATTGGGGCGAACGTTGCCGCTGCGGCGGAGCCCATCCCATCGGACGATGAGGTCGAGGTTTCGGAGCACGGGCTGCTCCCACTCGATGTACCAGCCGTCGCGGTGTTGGGCCACGCTGGCGGGCAGCGCGGCGCCCATGGGCCCGAGGGGCTGCTCGAAGCGGGCCTGATCGCCCGCGGCCATGTCGGTGCGACGATACAGGTACTCTGCGCGGATGTTGCTGCGCCCGATGCGCAGCCAGAGGTCGGTGCCCGCGACGAGGTACTGAAGGTTGGCGTTGTTGTCGTAGGGGCCGTAAAGCGTCGAGGCGCCGACGGTGAGGTCGGTGCGCGGTGCGATGCGAAACTGCAACCCGACGCGGCCCCCCACCGAGGGGCGGGCGTTGTTGTCGATGTACGGCAGCTGCCGGCTCTGGGTGAACTCGATGTCGTACGGGGCCTCGCTGCGGGCCCGGAGCCCCGTCACCGCGTGGGCCGCCCAGTCGAGGGTCACCGCGCGGCCGAGGCTGTGATGGCCCAAGACCTCGACGCCGTTGTCGACGTACGGCGCGGGCAGCACCGAGCGGTCGAACTCGAGCAGGTGCAGCATGCGGCCCATGTCGTAGGGCAGCGGCTTGTCGGGCAGGCGATGGTTGCCCGGGTCGTGGCGGAGGCCGAACTCACCGAAGCTCGGCGAAAAGCGCCCCGCGCGGAAGGTCACCCCGCCCCCCAAGCGGTAATCGACGTAGGCCATCCCGACCTCGAACCCGTGGCAGCCGTAGCAGACCTTCACGTTCGCCGTGACGTGCTCGCTCAAGTCGGCCGCGACCTTCAACGAAAGCTCTTGGGTGAAGCCATCGAAGGGCCGACGACCGAGCGGCGGGCGGTCGAGCGAGAGCGGCGTAAAGAGGTAGTCGAGCTGGAGCGTGCCGGCGAAGTTGAAGTCAACCGCGCGGGCCGCGAAGGGCAGAAACACCCCCGCGGTGAAGACCATCGCCGCGAGTCTCGGGCCTCTCATCGTACATCCTCTCGGTGGCGGTTCGCGGAGTACCATGCCAGAAACCGAAGAATGCCGGGCTGGTCGTCGGGGCTGATGCCTGAGCCGGGCTGGCGCTGCATCCGCGTGACGTAGGCCTGCCAATGCGCGGCCGAGGAGACTCGAGCCCCCAACGGCCGGGCCAGCGAGTGACAGCGCGAACAGCGCGACGCGAAGAGCTCGTAGTCAGCCTGGAGCTCGGGCGGGATCACGCTCGGCGAGAGACCGTCGCCGCGCTGGTATGCGGCGCAACCCGTTGCGGCGATCGCACACGCCAGCGCGAGGGCCCGGAGCATCGTCAGCGCCCCGAGGCCAGGAGCCCGTACCCGGCGAGGGCGATGAGGAGCCCGATGAGGACCCCGATGGCGATCAGGGCGCCGGTCGGGAGCCCCGGCCGCGCTTGGGCCAACACGGCGGTCTTCTCGTGAGAGATGCCCTGGTTCGCGAGCGCTTGGATGTGCCCCGGGACCGCCCCCTGGCCGGCGCTGCCGGGCTGCGCCTGCACCTGCCCCGAGGTGTCGGGGGTCGGGGGGAAGTCGCTCCGCGCCATGGCGGGGCGCGCGGGCACCGTGGCGGCCAAGGCCACCGAGTTGTCGGGGATGGCGCTCATCGCCTGGAGCACCTCGGCGTCGGGCGCGAGCGCGTGGAGGGCCGACGCGAACTCGCCCGCGCTCTGAAACCGCTGCTCGGGCTCTTTGGCCATGGCCCGCGCGAGCACGCCCTCAAGCCCCGGCGGGAAGCTCCGATCGGGGGCCCGCCGCGAGAGCGAGATGGGCTCGGCCTGAACGTGGAGGGTGATGTACTCCATCGGCGAGCGCGCATCGAAGGGCAGCTTGCCGGTGACGAGCTCGTAGAGGATCACCGCGAGCGAGTAGACATCGCTGCGCGGGTCGAGGGTCTTGCCCTGGGCCTGCTCGGGCGACATGAACTCGGGCGTGCCGAAGACCATGCCCTCTTGCGTGAGGATGAGCGACCCGGGCTGCATCTCGCGCTCAGAGACCTTGGCCAGGCCGAAATCGAGCACCTTGGCGAAATCTTCGATGCCGCCCTGCTTGCAGAGGAAGATGTTCTCGGGCTTGAGATCGCGGTGAATGATGCCCTTTTGATGGGCCTCTTCGAGGGCGCCGCAGGCTTGAATCAGCACCGCGATGGCCCGGGTGGGGTTCATCGGGCCTTCGTGCCGAACGACCTGCCCGAGGTTCTTGCCTTCGAGGTACTCCATCACGATGTAGCAGGCGCCATCGTCGAGCTGGCCGTAGAGAAACACCTTCGCGGTGTTCGGGTGCGTGAGGTGGCTCATCGCCCGCGCCTCGCGGCGGAAGCGCGACACCAGGTCTTTTCGGTTGGTAAACTTCGAGTGCAGGATCTTCACTGCGACGAAGCGATCCATGCTGGGCTGGTGGGCCTTGTAGACGGCCCCCATCCCGCCAGAACCAATGCGCTCAAGCACGCGAAACTGTCCCGTCAGGATCTCACGGCCGACATACGGGTCCTGTTGGCGCACGGCGGGAGAGTGCCCGCTTCTCGCTTCGCAATCAACAATCTCTGCACACGAACGCCGTCTCTTACGTCGCTTCTGACGCGAAAGTTGACCCCGCGGCGCCGCCCGGGCTCTCTCGTCGCCCGAAGCGGTGCGTGAACTCCCGACGTTTCTAAAGCGCCTCCCCGCGATGCGCCGTCACGAGGCGGCCCTGTCGCGCGCCTGGGCGGCCGCGCTCGGGGCTTGGACCTTCGCGCCTCAGGTTGCTGCGCCCGAGCCGTGGGTGCGCGTCTTCGGCGGGCCGCCTGCGCTGCGCTGCGAGGGCCACGCGGTGCTTCACGCGGGCCCGTGGCTGCGCGACCTCGACGACGCCTGGCGGGGCGCGGTGTTCGCCACCGAGGGCGGGCGGGTGTGGGTGGCGCTGGTCGAGCGAGACTGGTTCGACGGGGTGCTGTCGCGGCTCCTTCCGGGTGATGGGGCGGCGCGCGGCGACGGGCTCGACGCGGTGGCCGAGGGCGCGCTCACGGCCCTGGCGCTTGAGGGCGCCCGGTGGGTCGCCTCGCCGGCGCCTGCGCCGCGGTTTCGCGCGGTGACAGACAGCGCCGCGGTGGCCCTCGACGCCTTGGGTGTGACGCCGCGCCTGTCGCGTCAGCTGGTGGTCTCGACCTGGCAGGTGGCCTTGGGCGACCTGGTGGGGCGGGTCAAGCTCTGCGCCCTCGCCGACGAGGCGTTGCCGCACGCGGTGCCGCGGAAGGTCGCCCCCGATGCGCGGTTTTCGCGTACGGCGGTGCGGGTTCGCCTTGAGGCGGGGCGCGCGTGCTGGCCCGCTTCGGCGCTCGCGGAGCTCGGCGTGGGGCGCTGCCTTCGGCTCGACCGTTGGCGCCTCGACGGGGGCCAGTTGAGCGGGCCGGTGAGCCTGTGGCTTGGGGCTTCGGCGCTGCCGAGGGTCGCGCTCGCGGGGCGCGTCGACGCGGGGTGGCGGGTGACGGTGACGGGGGTCGAGACGGTGGGAGGGATGATGGGTTCAGACAAAGCGCACGACGACGCGACGCTGCTCGACGGCGAGGCGCTCGGTGCGGTGGGCGTCGAGGTGAGCGTCGAGCTGGCCTCGCAGAGCTTCTCTTTGGCCGAAGTGGCCGCCTGGCGGGTGGGCTCGGTGCTCGAATGGGACGCGCTGATCTCCGCGCAGGTGACGCTCCGGGCGGGCGGGGTGGCCATCGCCGAGGGCGCGCTGGTCGACGTCGAGGGGCGGGTCGGGGTTCAGCTCACGCGGGTGTTCGGGACTCGCGGGTGAGCCCAGGGCTCGCGCTCAGCCGAGCTCGTAGACGATGGGCTCGCGCTTTGAGACGTAGCGGTCGATGAGGCCCCAGGCGTCGGCGGTGGCGTGGGTGATCTCGACGCCGATGCCAGGGGTCGAAGAGGCGCTGACGTCGCGCCGCCACCGCACCAGCCCGCGCACCTCGGCCGCGAGCTGCCCGGGGAAGGTGAGCGCCACCTCGCACTCGGTGCCGAGCTGAAGGGTGCTGTACGTCGCCACGAAGATGCCGCCGCGGTTGCGCACATCGCCCACGAAGTCGCCGAAAAAGTTGGTCTCAGAGTAGGCGTCGAGCTCGGCCTCAAGCCGCGGCAACCCGTTGGCGCCCACAGGCACCTTCGCCGCCGTATCGGGGAGGATCGACGGCTTGCCCGAGGGCTTCTGCGCGGTCGGTGCGGCCCGCGGCACGGTGCGGCCCGCGGCGGGCGCTGCCTGGCTCGCAGGGGCCGGCGCAGGGGCCGGCGCAGGCGACGATTGACGCAACGGAATGGGCTGCGCTTGCGGCTGCACCAACGGAATGGGCTGCGCCTGGGGCTGCACCAACGGCACCGGCTGCGCTTGCGGCTGCACCAACGGCACCGGCGCTTGCTCGACCGCCGCGGTCTTGTCAAAGGGCGAAGCCGTCAGCGCGACGGGCGCTGCGACGGGCGCTGCGACGGGCGCGGGGGCGGGCGCGGGCGCTGCGACGGGCGCGGGCGCGTCGGTGATGTTGTGTTCTTTGATGGTCGCGAAGAGCAGGCCGAGCGATTGGGCGATGGCCGCGGTGGCTTCGCCCACACCCTGGAGGCTCTGGTCGACCGACTGCATCTTGCCGAGGGTCTCTTGGAGCACGCTCCGCGCTTGCAGCAGGAGCTGCGGTGCGCCGGTGCCGCGCTCGACCTGAAACAACGGGCCCATCGCGCGGGCGAGACCGGCGATGATGTCCATCACGGCGCTGGGCACGTTGGGATCTTGTTGCAGGTTCGCCAGAGGGCCTGCGAGACATTGCCGCGCCTTGCCAGCCGCTTCACCGATGGAAGATGTGCTCATCGCTGCCGACGGTATCACACCGCCTCAGCGGGTCATCATCCACCTGCGGGGTCAACCAGCGCGGCCGCGTCGATGGCCCGGGTGAAGACGTACCGGGCGCGCCCAGGGCCGGCGTAATCTTCAACGAAATCAACGGTATAGCCGTTGGCTTTGTGAAAGTCGAGGCTCCCTTGGTTGCCCGGGGTGGTGATGGCCTTGAGGGCCACGGCGCCCTCGACCCGAGCCTGCCGCGCGAACTGCTCGTAGAGCCGCCGCCCGACGCCCCGACGGCGAACCTCGGGGTCGATGCCGACCAGGTGGATGTACCCCACCCGTGGCGCGCGGTCGGTCACAAAGCCTAAGAGGAAGCCCACCATGCGCTCGCTCTCTTCGACGATGAGAGCGTGATGGCCGTACTCGTGAAAAAACATCGGATGCGCCAGCGCCGAGGTGGGCCCGCCCCACCAATAGTCAATCACTGACACGATCTGGTGAAAGTCTGCCTGGGTGATCCCCCGAGTTCGCATCGCGGCCCCCCGAGTGCCCCATCCGGGCCGCCCCGTCAACCACAGGAATTCACTTGTTACACCGCGTCAACGCGCCCGAGGCACCGCGTCAGCCCCGCGCACGGGGTTTGTGAGCGACATGGGGGTCATCTCGGGGGCGCCGTAGAGCGTCGCGATGGCCCCGCGCCCGCGCACCCGAAAGAGCGACAAGCCTCGCGGTGCGGCGACCACGGTCTCGCCTCGGTACACCCCCTCGGAGAGGGTGAACTGCATCGCGACGGGCGTCGCCGCGATCTGCGCGTCGAGGCGTTCGAGGCGCTCGGGAGGCAGCCACTCGGGTGAGGTGACCTGAACCCTGAGGGGGGTGCCCGTGCGTACGATTTGCCCAATGGCCGAGGCGCCGGTGGGCGTCAGCACGCGAATGAAGAAGCCGCCGTCGATGATCACATCGCGGGTCTGTCGGAGCGCGGCCACCACCTCGTCGGGGCGCGCGGTGTCGACGGTGTCGTGGGCGACCGCCACGCAGGTGCGGGGCCAGCCGGCCTCTTGGGTGACCACGGCGTGTGAGTCGCTGTTGCCCGTGAGGGTGATGGCGGCCCCTTGGCGGGTGAGCGCGGCCCAGTCGCGGAGCACGGGCTCGACGGCGCTCTGGTAGCGCCCGTTCCACACCTCGATGGCGTCGAAATGGGGCTGAAATTCGGGGTCGGCGCGCCCCGTCGCGGGGTCAAGATGGACGGCCTCGAACATCCCGATGGCCCCCGGCGCGCGGGGGTGATTCACCTGGATCACCGCGCCCGGCGCCCAGCTCCGCGCCTCGTCGAAGAAGCGCGCGAGGGGCCGCTCGATGAAGTCAGGCACCCCCCCGCGGAGCGCCTCGGGCTGCACCTCCACGGGAAACAGATTCACATGCCCCCACGGGCGCGCCGCGATGTCGGTGCTGACCTCGACCCCCGCGAGGGTCAAGAGCTGCCCCTCAAGGTGCTCTGCGACGAGGGCGTCGCGCAGATCGACCGCGGCGTTGTGATCGGTCGATGCGGCGACCTCGAGGCCCTCGGCCACGTCGGCCCTGACGCGCTCGCGGAGGGTCAACGGCGCGTCGAGGCTCGGCGCCTGGTGCTGATGAAAATCGCCGCAGAGATAGCCCCTCGTGTCGACCACCCGTGCGAGCGCGAGGGTCACCGTTTGAGCGCGCCCCGGCGCCATCTCGACCCGCTGCGCCGCGAGGTTGTACGAAGGGCCGCGGGTCGCGGTCACCTCGTAGCGCCCCGCCCCGAGCGGCACCTCGACACGCCCCGAGGCGTCGACGACCACGCTGTTGCGCGCCCCTGCGGCTCGACCGATGGGGCCAAAACTGGGCGCGGGGCCCTCGTCGAGGCGCCTGAAGATCACCCGCGCCGCCCCGGGGTGACCCTCGATCTCGACCCGCACGCCGAGGCTGAGCGCGTCGCTGAGCGTCACCCGCAGCGGGGCCCGGGAGGGCACCGTGAGCGTCGCCTCGGGGCCTTGCGCCGCGCGCCCCGGCGCCTCGACGACGACCCGGTACTGGCCAGGCTCGACGTGGAATTCGACCTCGCCCCGCGCGTCGCTCGCGCTCACCCTGAGCGGGCGCCCCGCGGCGTCGACGAGGGTGACCCGGGCCGCTTCGACAGGGCGCCCCGCGGCGTCGACGAGCTGAACGGCGCCCGCGCGGGAGGCGTCTTCGCAGCCTCCGAGGTCGCACCGCGCGGCTTCGAGGCGTCGCCCCGAGCGCACCGCGATGCGGCGAAGGTACGTGCGGGCGCTGTGCGGCGCGAGCGAGGTGACGGCCTGAATGGGGTCGCTCCAGTTGCCGCCGTGGGGGCCTTCGAGGGGCTCCGGGGCGCTGAGCGCGTAGGCCGTCTCGACCCCCACCGCGCCGAGCCAGTCGAAGCGCGCACGACGCGGGAGGTCGAAGCCCACCCCGGGCCCAAAATGCTCCGCGCCGCCCCACTGGATCGCGTCGCCGAGCCACACCGTGACCGCCGTGTCGCCGGTGTTTTCGAGCCGCGTCTCGATGCTCAAGAAGCGATCGTCGCCGCCGAGGCGGTACGTCGTCTCGCCGCGGAGCTGGGCCACCCGGGCGTCGTGCCCCGTCACGATCACCGCCGCGCTGCCGTCGGGGCGCGCGTGCAGCGCCATCGTCTCGTGCACGATCTGCCGCGGAAATTCACCCGTCATGGCGAACACCTGCCCGAGCTCGTCGCTCCCCACCCGCCCCGCGTCGACGGGCGCGAGGTCGATCAGCGCGCCCCCCGAGAGCGCGAACCCGGCGCCCCCCGGGAGCTTCTCGATCACCGCACGAAGAAAGCGATTCTCGAGCACCGCGTCGCCGAGGTGACCGCTCGCATTGGGCCCCCCGCACAGCGCCTCGGGGCGCTCGGCGAAGCCCACCGCGGCCCGCTGTGACGCCGACGGCGGCGCGATCACCGCCCCGGGGCCCCGACGCACGCCCGCGCCGCCCCGCGCCGTCTGACACCCGAGACACAGGCCGACCCCAAGCCATCGCTTCAAAATCACGCGCCAGACCGTACCATCGCGACCTCGCCCCGCATCGGGTGACACCATGTCGCCAATTCGTGTTACTGCCCTGCGCGCGATGTTGGCGGCGTTGGCGATGTTGTTCGGGCAGGGGCTCTTGCACGGGGTGGGGCCTGACCACTGCCTCGCGATCGGCGCCCTGGCGTCGCGCGGGGGGCTCGGCGAGGCGCTTCGGGTGAGCGTGCGCTTCGGCGTGGGTCACACGGCGGTGTTGGGGCTTCTGGCCTTCTTGGCGGCGCTGGCGGGGCTGGCCATCCCCGAGGCGTGGGAGTCTCGGCTTGAGGTGCTCGGGGGCTTGTCGCTGATGGCCCTTGGGGTGTCGACCCTGGTGTCGCGCGACCACCAGATCGCGCACCTTCACGCCGACGGTTCGATGCACGTCCACGCGTCGCCCGACGGCGAAGCGGTGCCGCCTCGGGCTGCGCAGCCTGGGTGGGTCTCGGGCCTGGTGGGCGCGGTGTTCGGCCTCTCGGGCGTGCGGGCCCTCGTGCTGGTGCTGCCGCTGACGGTGCGACAGCGGGGGCTCTCGTTGGCCCTCGGCGTGCTGCTCTTCGGCCTGGGCGTGGTGGTCTCGATGACGGCGGTGGGGTGGCTCACCCAAAGGGTCGCCAAGGCGGCCGAGCGCCGCGCGCGGTGGGAGTGGGTCTTGCGCGCCCTCGTGGGCCTCGCGTCGGTGCTCTGCGGCGCGTACTGGGTGGTCGATCACCTCGGGCCCTGAGTCGCGGGGCGGCGCCTCCGCGTCGTTGGTGTGGTATGGGTCGAGGGTGTCGAACGACTCGAACGATGATCCGTATGCGCAGACGCTGCTCTCACGGCCTGCCTTTTCGAGCGAGCCCGAGGCCCCCGCGGCCACCGCGAGTTACAGCGCGTCGGCGTTGCAGGCGCAGCACGACGCCGACCCGAGCGCCTTGACGCAGCTCGCGACGCCGCGGTTCGCGCCGGCCGATGACGCGGGTCAGACCGTGGTGGTGCCTGGGGTCACCCGCGCCTCGTACGCCGCACCGGCGGCGATGTCGCACCCGTCGGCGGGGGCCCAGCCGTTGCCGCAAACGCCTGTTATTCAAGCCGTTTCGCAGACTCCCGCGCAGGCCCCGGTGCAGCGGCCTGGGGGCGCGTCGCGGCTCCCGCTGGTGGTGATGATGGCGGTGGGCGTGCTGCTCGGGTGCGGGGTCGCGGCGCTGATCTTGGCGCGATGACCCACAGGGCGGGGCAGATGGGGTACAACCCCTGCCATGCGATTCGGAAGGTCGATTCTTGCCTCGCTCTGGCTCGCTTCGGGTGCCGCGGGGTGTTCTGAAGAACCGCCGCGCTTTGTGGCGACGCGCGATGCGGGGCCCGAGGTGATGCTGAGCGCCGACGTGCCGCCGCTCGACGCGGGGCAGGCCTTCGACGCGGGCCCTGCGGTCGATCGCCCCGCGGTTCGTACGTTTCGTGACTTCGTGTTGCCGGGCACGGTGGCCGACGCGCCCATGCGCTTCGGCGGCGCAGAGAGCGCCGAGGGCGAGGTGCCGACGCTGCTCTACCCTGAAGATCGCACGATCATTCCGCCGAATTTGCCGCTCTTTGAGGTGCACTTCCGGCCCGGCGCTGGCAACGATCTGTTCGAGGTCTCGTTCGCGGGTGACGTGACCACGGTGCGGTACTTTACGCGCTGCTCGCGGGTCGCCGACGGGTGCATCGTGACCCTCACGGGGGCGCAGCTCGCCGACGTGGCGATGGCCAGCGCGGGCGGCAGCGGCGTGCGGATCGCGGTGCGCGGCACGGCGAGCGGGCAGCAGGGCGGGGCGGTGCGTCGCTCGGCGGCGCGCTTCCTCGGGATCACCCAGTCGAGTTTGCGCGGCGGGGTGTACTGGTGGGCCACCAATGGCAACATTCTGCGCTACGAGTTCGGCCGTGAAGAGGCGCGGGCCGAGGTGTTCTTGCGCGGCGACCCGGCCTTCAATTGCGTCGGGTGCCACTCGCTCTCGCGCGACGGGCGGCGCATCACGGCGGGGCGGGGCATCCCCGGGCCCGCGGTGGCGAACATCACCGAGGTGGCCACGCGTACGAACAACGGCGGCGCCTTCGGGTCGAACTTTGGCACGTATTCGCCCGACAACACGCGCTACCTGAGCAGCGACGGGATGCGCCTCACGCTCTTGAATGCCGACACCGCGATGCCCGCCACGGGGCTCGCGCCGAACACCGCGGGCACTCACCCCGATTGGTCTCCGAACGGCGACCGCGTGGTCTTCGCGCGCCCCCAACAGACCGTGCCCATCGCCATCGGGACGCCTGGGCACAGCGGCCCCACCGACTTGATGATGCTCCCGTGGGACGGCTCGGCCTTCGGGCAGGCCCAGATGTTTCTTCCGAGCACGGGTGACAACCAGTACTACCCGAGCTTCTCGCCGAACGGGCAGTGGGTGGTCTTCAACCGCAGCGGGCAAAACTCGAACGATGCGCCCGACGCGGCGCTGTGGGTGATGCGCGCCGACGGCACCGGGCAGCCCGTCCGGCTCGCCGCCGCAGACGCCCAGGGCGGCAACTCCTGGCCGAAATGGACGCCCTTCATCGAGCGCTACGTGGGCGAGCTCGACGAGCCCCTCATGTGGGTCACCTTCACCTCGCGCCGCGACTACGGTCTCCGGCTCCAGCAGTCGACGCGGCCCCGCGAGAATCAGCGCGCCCAACTCTGGATGGCCGCCTTCAGGCCCGGCGTCCAAGGCGTCGACCCGAGCGCGCCCGCGTTCTGGGTGCCGTTTCAGAACCTCAACGACGGCAACCACATCGCGCAGTGGGTCGAAGAGGTGCGCCGCCAGGAGTGCGGCGACGCCGGGGTCTGCGCCGCGGGCGAGACCTGCATCCGCGGGCGCTGCATCGGGGCGCCTCCGTGAGCGGGCCTTGCCCGCCGCGCGACACCCTTGAGGGCTGGGCCTGGGCCTTTCTCTCGTGCCCTCCATTGGCGCGCTTCACCCTGCCCGAGGTGCCCGATGTCGCGGCGCCCTCGGCCGAGTGGTCGCTCCCTGAGGGGCCGCTGCGCGAGGGCCTCGCGGTGGTCGATCGCTCTGAGAAGAGCATGAAGCCCGGGGCGTTGCGCGACCCCTCGCAGCGGGCGAAGCTCTTGCACACGTTCTTGCACCACGAGATGCAAGCGGCCGAACTCATGGCCTGGGCCATTCTGCGCTGGCCCGAGATGCCCTGGGCGTTTCGGCGCGGCCTCGCGACGGTGCTCGTCGACGAGGTGCGGCACATGAACATGTACGCCGAACACATGGCCGCCCTCGGGCGCCGTTACGGCGAGCTGCCGGTGCGCGACTGGTTCTGGCAGCGTGTGCCGCGGGCGGCCTCTCCCGCAGCGTTTTGCGCCGTGATGGGTATGGGCCTCGAAGCGGCCAACCTCGACCACACCGCGCGCTTCGCGGCCCGCTTTCGCGCCGCGGGCGACGAGGCGGGGGCGCGGCTCCAAGAGCACGTCGCCGAAGAGGAGCTGCCCCACGTTCGCTTTGGTTTACACTGGTTTCGACGCGAGACGCAGCGCGACGATTTTGTGCACTGGGCCTCGCTCTTGCCGCCGCCGATGTCGCCCATCTTGATGCGCGGCGAGCCCATCGACCGCAGCGCCCGGGCCCGGGCTGGCTTCTCTGAGGCCTTCACCGAGGCCCTCTCAGAGGCCCTCCCATGTCGCCCATTTCATGGGTCTTCAACCTCGACGCCGAAGACGAACTCGCCCGCCCCGGGAGCATGACCCCGCCGCAGCGGCTCCGCGCGCGGGTGGCCCTCCTCACGCCGCAGCTCGGGGCCTTCGTGGGCCCGGGCGACCGTGTCATCGACGAGTTTGCGCTGGTGCGTGACAGCCACAAGGGCACCCGCGGCGTGGCCTGGTGTGCGACGCCGCGCGCGCGCAGGGCCCTCGCCACGGCGGGAGCGCGCTTGGGCCCCGCGGTGCCAGACCCAGTGCTGCGACGGGTCAACAGCCGCGCCTTCTCGGCGGCGATCCTTCAGGGCCTCCCCGGCGCCGTCTTCGCGCGCTCGACCCGCGAGGTGCGCGCCATGGTCGAGGCCCTGGGCGGCGCCCCGGCGCTCTGCAAGCGGGCCTTGAGCCACAACGCCCGGGGGCGTCGCAGGGTGCGGGCGCCGCTGGCCGAGGCCGACCTCTACTGGATTGAAAAATCGCTTCAGGAGAGTGAAGGTCTTCAGTGCGAGCCCGAGGTCGAGCGGGTCGACGATTGGGGCCTTCACGGCTGGCTCTCGCCCGCGGGGCAGCTCACCCGGGGCGCCCTCACGCGGCAGCGCATCGACCCCCTCGGGCAGTGGCAGGCGAGCGCCCAAGAGTCCGCGCCGGAGCTCGAAGCGGCCCTCTCGGCGACGCTCTCTTCTGTGGCCGAGGCCCTCGTCCGTGAGGGCTACCACGGGCCCTTCGGCATCGATGCGTTTCGGTATCGCGGGCCCCAAGGGGTGGCGCTCCAGCCGCTCTCGGAGGTCAACGCGCGCTTCAGCATGGGCTTCGCCGCGGGCTTCGGCGATCGACTGAAATCGCTTCTAGAAGAGTGAAAGCTGCCGCGGGGTGACGGTCTCGGTGCGGGTCACCCCCCATTGGCGCGCGGCGACGAGCTGCGCGGCGTGATCGCCCAAGGCCTCTGCGGCGACGTGGAGCGCGATCTCAGGGCGATTGTTGACCTCTGAGAGGTGCATCAGCACGACCGTGCGCACCTCGCGGGGGAGGCGACGCAAGAACGCCGCGGTCTGCACGTTCGAGAGGTGGCCGTGCCCCGAGGCGACGCGGCGCTTGAGGAAGTGTGTGTACGGCCCGTGCCAGAGCATGTCGACGTCGTGGTTCGACTCGATCAGCACCACGTCGGCGCCGGCGCAGTGGCGCACGAGCGCGGGCTCGACCTCGCCGAGGTCTGTGGCGATCACCGCGCTGCGCCCGGCGTGCGAGAACCGCAGCGAGACCTGCGGCGCGTCGTGGGGGATGGGCAGCGCCCCCACCTCAAGCTCGCCCAGGCGAAAGCCGTCGCTCTTGCCGAAGACCCGCACCGTCGGCGCCGCGTCGAGGCGCACCATCTTCTTGGTGGCCTCGGTGACGTACACCGGCAGGCGCCAGCGCCCCGCGATGAGGTTTGCAAAGCGGCTGTGATCGCCGTGGGCGTGGGTGAGCACGATGGCCGTGGGGCGGGCGTCGTAACCCGCTGCGGCGAGCTGTTTGAGGAGGGTGTCAGGGTCGAGCCCCGCGTCGACCAGGAGGCGCGTGTGCGCGTCTGCCTCGACCAGCATGGCGTTGCCTTTTGAACCGCTGGCGAGCACCGTCACACGCATCGGCGCGAGACTCTCACGAGCCGCAGTGGTCGGGCGAGACGCAGGTGCCGTTCTGGGTGGCGCACTGCGATGCTGCGCTCCAGCTGTATTGCCAGCCGCGGGCCCAGGTGCGACAGCAGCAGAGGCCCCCCGACGGGGGCGTAGGCGGCCGCTGGGCGGGGGCCGAGGCCCCAAAGACAAGCGCGGCCAAGGCGGCGAGAAGACCCAAGCGCGTGGCACGAAACATAAGACCTCACTTTCGAAGCTCGCCCTGAGCCCCTTGCGGGTGCCTCGACGGCGCGCCCTGGCAAGATAGTCACCCGGGGCGCCCGGTGCACGTCGCGCCCCGTCGCTTTCGGGCGTACGCGACGTTGCGGCGGTGGGGGCGTCGAATGCGCGTCACCGGCGCGCGGCTGGGGTATAGCCCGTGACGGTGAAGCGCGCGTACGAGACGCCAGTGCCCGCGGCGGCCAGCCCTGAGGTTGATCTCGGGTGGATGCGAGTGTGCCTCGAAGAAGCGGCCCTCGCGGCGTGGCGGGGCGAGGTGCCGGTCGGGGCCGTGGTGGTCGACCCCGCGGGGCAAAAGATCGGGCGCGGGCACAA
The DNA here is from genome assembly GCA_016792845.1 of Myxococcales bacterium. GTDB lineage: Bacteria > Myxococcota_A > Polyangia > Polyangiales > JAEUKH01. The sequence goes on from JAEUKH010000029.1 coordinate 172,969, forward strand.
CCTCCGAGAGCTGCTCGAAGACCCCACCGCACACGCCGAGGTGCTGGCCATGCGCGAGGCCGCGCGGCACCTTGATTCGTGGCGCCTCGAAGGGTGCACCCTCTACGTGACGCTGGAGCCGTGCCCGATGTGCGCGGGAGCCATCGTCAACGGCCGCGTGGCGCGGGTCGTCTATGGCTGCCAAGACCCCAAAGCCGGCGCCGCAGGCTCGTTGTGGAACCTCCTCGCAGACCCGAGGCTCAACCACCGGGCCGCGGTCGAAGGGGGCCTCCTGGCAGACGAGAGCGCCGCGCTCTTGAAGGCGTTCTTCAAAATGCGACGCGGGCGAAGATGAAGTGTTGACACCTGGGGCAGAGGCTGGCACATACCGCCGCGGAGAGCTGTCCGAGCGGTCGAAGGAGCCTGATTCGAAATCAGGTGTGCCCTTACGGGTACCAAGGGTTCGAATCCCTTGCTCTCCGCCAACACTGTGGTCACGTTGCACGAGCCCGAAGCATTTCGGGCTTTGTTGTTTCGGGGCCAATCAAGTGTGCGCCTTTGGAGAGGTGACCGAGTGGTCGAAGGTGCATGACTGGAAATCATGTGTACGGGCAACCGTACCGGGGGTTCGAATCCCTTCCTCTCCGCTCTTGTATCGACCGCGGCGTCTCTCTCTGAGGGGCACCGCGGTCGAACCCATTTGGGCCCCCGCGACACCCGCCGCCAGAGACCGCGGCCTCGCCCCGTAGCTCCCGCGCCGCGCGGCGCACGGTGATACACAGGTTGTCATTCTTGGCAAGACCCCTGCCGTCGCCATCGCAGCCGCGTCGGTCGAGGTGACGATCGCACCTACATCGCCATGGTGATCGGCACTTCGGCCTACGCAATTTCAATGAAGTAGGATGTAGGTCAATGCGCTCACGGGTGGTGTGACCGGTGTAGAAAGCCCTACGTTTGCCGAGGTTTCGGCTTGTCGAAAAGTTGCTTGGTCACAAAAGACCCACTTGCAACGGGGGGTCGACTTCGAGTTTTGTGCCCGGCCATGTTGTCGATGAAGCCCGGTCTTTTGCTCCTGTGTGGTACCGTACTTACATTGGGTGTTGCGTGTGCGCCTGTTGAAGACAACGGCGCCGAGTCATCGATTGAAGAGGCCGCGGCGCGGATGTGTCCTGAGCCGGTTCGGCGTGACGCGCGGGGCGAGCCCCGCAACGCTGCGGGCAACATCCGCTGGTGCTGGCCGGGCGAGGCGCGCTGCTACTGCGATCGCGACAACGACTGTTACCGTCTGTCGGGGTATGTCGCGTGTACGCCCTATGTGGCCGACGCGGGGGTTCGCGACTCGGGCGTCCGCGACACGGGCGCTGTTGATTCGGGCGTTCGCGACACGGGCGTTGTTGATTCGGGCGTTCGCGACACGGGCGTTGTTGATTCGGGCGTTCGCGACACGGGCTTTGTTGATTCGGGCGTTCGCGACACGGGCGTTGTTGATTCGGGCGTTCGCGACACGGGCGTTGTTGATTCGGGCGTTGTTGACAGCGGCACCGACGCGGGGGTTGTGACGCCGCCGCCTTCGGGCTTGCGGGCCTTCCCCGAGGCTGAGGGCTTTGGCGCGGGGGCCACCGGGGGCCGCGGGGGCCGCGTGATCTATGTGACGAACCTCAACACCTCGGGCGCGGGTTCGTTGCAGGCGGCGCTCAACGAGACCGGGCCGCGGTACATCGTGTTTCGCACCAGCGGCCTCATCAACGGTTCGATTCACATCACGAACGGCAACTTCACGCTGGCCGGGCAGACCTCGCCCGGGGGCGTGATCGTGCGCGGCATCGACACCACCGAGGAGCCGTACTGCGATCAAAACTGCGGGGCCAACGCGCGGGGTGTTGAGAACTTCGTGATCCGTCACCTGCGGTCGCGCCCGGCGGGGGGTGACTTCCCCGATGGGCTGCGGCTCCGGTACGCCCGCAACGCGGTGGTCGACCACGTCTCGGTGGGCAACGCGGCCGACGAGGCGGTCGAGATTTCGTACGCCAACAACATCACCATTCAAGAGAGCATCATCGCCGAGACGGTGGGCAGCCACGCCAACTACGGCGGCATCTTGATGAATTACACCAACCCCCAAGCGGGCTACGCGCTCGACCGCATCGCGCTCTTGCGCAACTCGTTGAACCGTCTCATGGGCCGCTACCCCGAGCTCTCGCGCGAGAGCGGGGCCAACGCGGCGGGCACCACCATGCAGATCGAGATGACCAACAACCTGCTGTGGGATCAGGGGTACTTCATTGATGTGAACCCCACCAACATCTCAGGCACCAACTCTGGCTCGGCCATCTATTATCAGATGAACTGGGTCGGCAACATGTCGGTCTCGCGCGCCGGTAACCGCTTCGGCACCATGTACATTCAGAACCCCGGCGGCCGCACCAGCGCGTACTTCGCTGACAACCGCTCGAACCTCTGGCCCGCCCGCAGCGACTGGGATCTCAACTATTGCTGCAATGATTACAACGGCCAGGCGGGCACCCGGCCGAGCTGGGCGCTCTCGGCGCGGCACCCCTTCCCCGCGGTGACCACCATGGCGGCGAGCCAGGTGCGCGATTACGCGGTGGCCAACCACGGGGCCTTCCCCCGCGACCCGATGGATCGTCGTCTGATGGGCTTTGTGGCGCAGAACACCATCGACACCCGGGCGGCCAACACCAACCCCGCCAACGACGCCCACGCGCTCTCGTTCTCGATCTCAGTGCCCCCGGCCTACCCGGCCGACACCGACAACGACGGCATGCCCGACAGCTTTGAGACCTCGAACGGGCTGAACCCCAACGTGCAAGACCACAACGGCACCCAGCTCTCGCTGGCCCGCACCGGCGTCAACGGGTACACCAACCTTGAAGTGTACCTCAATGAGCTCTCAAACAGCATGGTGCGCACGGGCCGCTGAGCCCTATGACCACCCGCGACCGTCACGGGTCTTGAGCCGAGAGGGCCGTCTAACGATGGCCCTCTCTGTTTTTGTGAAGAAGCCCCGCGACGTGGTCGAGCACCGCGGGGTCGCGCACCATGAATCGATGCATCTTGACCTCGAAGCGACGGTCGCTCGCTGCGCCGACGAGCTGCCCCGAGCGACCCGGGACGATCATCAGGTCGTAGGGCGTCCACAGGGTGTGGAGGGCGATGGTGTCGAAGGGTGAGGGCTCGGCCTCGAGCGCGCGCAAGAGGGCGCTGCCCGGGCGCATCTCGCGCACCCCCGCCAGCGGGAGCCCGTACGCCGTGAGGGTGCCATGGTGCGGGCCCGAGATCGAAACAAAGCACCCGATCTCTGCATCTTCTCGAAGTCTGTGAAGATAGTATCGGGTGACCAGGGCGCCCATCGAGAAGCCCACACACTGGAATCGCACCTTCGGGGTCATGCGACGGTGGTGGCGCACCCGTTCGGCCACCTGGGCGGCGAGTGCCGCGATGGGCGCGGCGCCGCTGTTGGGGCGTAGGTCGAGGGCGTCGACCCCCGTGACGCCCCGGGCTTCGAGGCCGCGACAGAGGGGCTCCATGCGGGCGGCGGAGTCCCAGATGCCGTGCACGACGATGACCACCCAGGGGCTCATGGTGCGGCGTTGACGAGGTCGAGGGTGTGGGCGATGAGCGCCGCGTCGCCGACGGGGCCGTGCCCGGGGATGACCCAGCGCGGGTGCGGGTAGCGGGCTCGCAGCCGCGCGAGGCTCTCAGGCCAGCGGGTGAGGTCGGCGTCGGCGAGGTTGCCCAATGAGGTCGCGTCGCGTTCTTTGATGAAACACCCTCCAAAGAGGGCGCCATCAGGGGTCATCACGACGAGGTTGTCTGGGCTGTGCCCGGGGCCGGGGGCGAACCAGGTGAGGGGGGCGAGCGCGTCGGGCGTGAGGGTGACATTGGGGCGCGCCGAGGGAGGTAACGCGCCGAGCCGGGCGAGGGTGTCGGGGCTCGCGAAGACCGCGATGTCGAGGGCCCTGAGCGCCGCCGCGCCGCCCACGCGGTCGCTGTGAAAGTGGGTCACCACGGCGCGGGTGACGGGCCAGCCGCGGGCGGCAGACCATCGCGCGATCGCGAGGGCGTCAGAGGGGCGCCACCCCGCGTCGACCATCACCGCGCCGCGCGGAGACTCGTACACGAGGCCGTTGGCGGGGTACCGCGGGAGCGCGAAATCATCAGGGGCGAGGGCTGTAAACACCCACGTTCCGCGGGTGAGACAGCGGGCTTCGACGGTGTCGCTCGGGCGGGCGAGGGCGCCCGCTTCGCAAGGGGTCGGTGCGCCCCCGGCGGGCTGCCGCGCGGCGCACCCCATAAGGGTGAGGGTGAGGGAGAGGGTGAGGGCGCGTGAGGTCAGGGCCACGGCAGCACCGCAGCCTCGCCGTAGCGCGCGATCATGCGGCGGAGGTTCTCTAAGAGGGCCTGGCGCCTGAGCTCGTAGCCCTCCCAGGCGCCGTGAGCGACCAGGTGGACGTCGCGGGCCATGGGGTCTTGCGCGACCGACGCGCGCAGGCGCTCGGGGGTCACCGCTTCGATCGACGTGAAGAGGTAGCGCGGCACCCGGCGCACCACGTTGGGGGTCGTGAGGCGTGAGAGCACGCTCGGCAGCCAGCCCGCGTCGTTGTCGCGGAAGACGAGGTCGTTGTGCTCGTCGACGGTGATGTTGCAGCAGTTCCACCGGTCGTAGTTGGCGGCGAGGTAGTCGAAGACGAGCACCTCGCTGACTTGCCGCGCGCGCTCGCGTCGGTCTTCGGGGAGCGCGTTGGCAGGGTTCATCCAGCTAGACCACTCGCGCCGTGCGGGCAGCCGGTGCATCTCGGCGCTGCGCAAGACGGGCATCCAGACGCTGGCCGAGCCGAGCACCATGCCGTGCCGATCGACCACCAGGTTGACGCCCCGGGCGGCCGCGCCGAAGGCGCTCAAGGGCACGCGCTTGCCCACCGTGGGCGGCACCCGGTTCTCGATGCCGAGGAGCCGCGCAAGATGGTACGACGTCACCTCGCGCCGCCAGAAGGTCTCTTGCCCAGGGCGCTCGGGCTGATAGCTGATCTCGATGCCGTCACCGAGATCCATGTGAAAGACGTAGAGCGTGCTGTGAAAGCGCTCGATCACGCGGCGCACCGGGCGCTCTGACATCAACCTGAGCCACTCGTCTTCGCTGCGCCCGCGGAACATCCTCGGCCCCGCCGCGGGGGCGCTCGCCTCGGCCGCGACAGGGGGCTCAGCGGGCGTGACCAAGGGCGCCTCTGGCTGCGCGGTGACCTGGGGCGCCTCTGGCTGCGCGGTGACCGCGGGCGCTGCGACCGTGTCGGGCGTCGACGGCCGCACCGCCGGGGCGCTCGGACGCGGCGCCGGAGCGCGGCCAGCGCACGACAGCGCCGCAGCCGTCGCGCTGAGAGTCAAGACACGCTGAAGTCTCATCAAAGCCCCGAAGGCTATACCGCATTGCGGTTGAGGCCCGAGAGAAACTCGGTATCGTCGCCGTCGCGTGAGGCGGGCATTGAAGCAGACAACAATCGCAGCGTGGGTGATGGCGAGTCTGGTCGCGTGCAAGCGCGGGCCGAGTCAGTCGAACGAGGTGACCTTGGCCGCCGCGAGCGCGCAGCGGAGCGACACCGCCGCGGCGCCGCAGGGTGACGTGACGGCGCCTCAGGTGGCGCCTCAGGTGGCGCCCGCGGCGGTCAACGAGGTCGACCCGGGGGCGGTGAGCGGGCTCCTCGCGCAATGGCTCGCGGCGCAGAACCAAGGCCAGTTTGACGCTTACCAGCGGCTCTATGCGGCGCGCTTCTCGGGCGTGCGGCGCTCGGGGCCGCGGGTGGCGCGCTATGACCGCGCGGGCTGGCTCCGCGACCGCGAGACGATGTTTCGTACGGCGATGCAGGTGAGCGCGCGCGACGTGGCGGTGAGCACCGGGCCGCAGGGGGCGACGGTGCGCTTCGTTCAGGTGTTTACCCAAGGGCGCTACCATGATGAGGGGCCCAAGGAGCTGGTGCTGGTGCGCGCCGGGGCGGGGCTCGAGATCGCGCGCGAAGAGATGCTGTCGTCGCGCCTGGGCGACCCCGCGAGCACGCCCGCGGCGATCGAGCCCGCCATGCTCGGGCAGGTGCGGGTGGTCGAGGGCGTTCGCTATGTGCTCCTCGCCAAGGCGCCCGACGACCGAAGTTGGAGCCAGGAGCCGGTGCGCTTGCTCGATCGTCGGAGCGCCGAGGTGAGCACCCTCGGGGCGGCCAATGGGGCGGCGATTCCTGAAGGGTTACGAGGGTTTGCGGGGCAGTCTGTGCGGGCCTATACCGCCGACGGTCGGCGCTGCGAGGCGCGCCTCGGGGCCTTGGCGGTGTTGGGCCAGGTCGACGTTCACTTCGGGGTCGAGGCGCGCTGGGCGGGGCAACAAGACGACGGCACGCCGGGGGCTCCGCTCGACGCGGCGACGGTGGGGCGCGAGGCCTGGGCTGAGAGCGACGGGGGCATGTTCTTGGTGGCGCCGCTCGAAGGCAGCGAAGGGTGTGCGGCGGAGCCGCGGGTGGTGCGGCTCGCGTCGCAGCCCGAGGTGAAGGTGTACCTCGGCACGGCGGCCGACGCGGCGCTCAGCGCGCAAGCCCTCGCGCAGGTGCGGGGCCTCGCGGCGTGGCGCCAGTTGCAAATCGCCTACCGCGCCCAAGCGCCGAACGCGGGCCCGTGGGATTCGCTCAACACCACCTCGCCGCCGCGGGTGACGGTGTGGCAGGCCGAGGGCGCGCCGCGACGCTTTGTCACCGTGGTGATCTCGGCCGCGGGCGGCGGGTGCGCTGACTTCTCAGGCGAAATGACCGTGGTCTTCGAGCAGCGCGGGGCCGCGCTGACCCTGCACTCTGACGCCGCAGACCCGGGCGCCTTCGTGCCCCTCACCGCGGTCGACGTCGACGGCGACGGGGTGCCCGAGTTCGTCACCGCCAACGGCTTCGCGCGCCGCACCGGCGCGGTGTTTCGCGTCGCGACGCCCTGGCAGGTGCCGTACCACGACTGCCCCTGCTGAGGGCCGCGCGACAGCGACCCTCCGCCTCCGGAGGCCGCCGCGTCGGTGCCAATGTTGACAGCGTTTACATCGCCCCGGCGAGGCGCAAGATGCGCGCCTTGACCGCGGCGAAATTGGCGGGCTGATCGAGCGAAAACTGCGTCAGGTCGACCACTTCGACCTGGCGGTTCTGCCCGTCGAGGAGCCACAGCTGTCGCACCGCGGCGCCCCACGAGGTGGTGACGTTGGCGGTCGAGCTGTCTTGGCAGTAGGGCAACGTGCGCCCCATCACAATCGAGGCATTGCCGGCCTCAGCGCCAGGGGCGTTGATCACCGCGATGCGTACAGCGGTGGGGGGCCGGGCAGCGTCAATCTCGCGCTGCATCGAGTCGAGGTAGCCAACCTGGCTACCGCAGAAGCCTCAAGTTGCGCTCGCGAAGTACCAGACCGACACCTGGTTCAGGTAGGCCCGGGGCGACACGTTGCGGCCCGTGGTGGGCGAGTTCGGGTTGAGGTCGGGGAGCGAGAAGTCAGGCACCACGAGCCCCGTCGCGTCGTTGTGCATGGCGACGTTGCCGACGTCAGTGCCGCCGCCGTCGGCGCTCATGGCGCTGTCGACGTTGCCGACGTCGAGGCTGCCCGCGTCGAGGACCGCGACGTCGTTGCCGGTGTCACCGCCGGTGTCGCTGCCGGTGTCGAGGACGGCGACGTCGTTGCCGGTGTCGCTGCCCGCGTCGAGGGCGGCGGCGTCGGTGCGGTTGCCGGTGTCGAGGGCGACGTCGAGGGCGACGCTGCCGGAGTCGTTGCCCGCATCGTTGCCGGAGTCGCGGGCGGCCACGTCGTTGCCGGTGTCGCGGGCGAGGGCGGCGTCGACGGCCGACGGCGCGGGGTCACTGCACGCTGAGAGCGCGAGGGTGACCCACAAAAAGGGGGCTGGAATTCTACGCATCAAGAGAGTGCTACGAGACAACCGGGCACCCTCGCAAGGGCGATCAGGGCTGAAGCGCCAGGGCTCGGGCGACGGCGGGGCGCGCGGCGATGCGGTCGAGCCATGCGCTCACCGCGGGGAGGGTGTCGCGTTGAAAGCCGAAGCGCCCGAGGTTCTTCACCCAGGCGAAGTTGAGGATGTCGGCGATCGAGAATTCGCCCGCGAGGTGGTGACGCCCGGTGAGGTGCTTTTCGAGCACGTTCAAGATGCGTCGCACCTCGCTCTCGAAGCGTTGGGTGGCGTAGTCGATGGGCTCGGCGAGGCCCTTGAAGTGCCCGAGCTGGCCCATCATGGGGCCGACGCTGGCGATCTGAAACATCGACCATTGTAGGGCCTCGTAGCGATCGGGGCCCGAAGGGGCGAGCAAGCGTTGGGTCTTGTCGGCGAGATAGATCAGCATCGCGGCCGACTCGAAGACGGTGATCGGGGCGCCGCCAGGGCCCTCGCGGTCGATGAGGGCGGGGATCTTGTTGTTGGGGTTGATGGCGAGGAAGCGAGGGTCAAACTGTTCGCCCTTGCCGATGTTGACCCAGTGAACGGTGTACGCGAGGCCGAGCTCTTCGAGGGCGATGAGGGGCTTGATGCCGTTTGGGGTCGTCCATGTGTAGAGGTCGATCATGAGGCCGTAGAGCGTAGCGGGCCTTCGCCGAGGCGTCTGCGGGGCGCTCAAGCAACGTCGGGTTGCAACGTCGCGGCGAGCACCCTCGCGCGGTGGGCCATCACCGACTCGGCGAGGCGCGGCGCGTGGCTGATCACGCCCATGTGGCCGATCTCGTCGATGACCTCAAGGGTGGCGTGGGGCGTGAGGGCGGCGACACGGCGGGTCATCGCGCGCGACGAGGCAGTGCTGCGCGCGCCGAGCACCAGGGTCGTCACCACCCGGGCCGGGGCCGCGGGGGCGAAGGCGCCGACGTCGTAGAAGACCGCGCGCACTTCTTGAAACATCTTCCACCCGACCGAGCGGGTGTAGGCTTGCATCGCCGGGGGCATGCGGGCGAAGGAGCCGGGGCGGTTCCAGTAGTCGATGAAGGCGGCGAGCCATGGGTCGGTGCCGCCGCGTGATAAGTCTTCAAGAAACCAAGAGTTTTCTTGAAAATATGCGAGCTCGTCGCGGGCCTCCGGGTGGGCCTCCGGCGCTCGGCTGAGCGCGCCGAAGAGCACGGGCTCATAGAGGTACAGGCCCCTGAGCCGAGGGCCGAGGGCTGCCACCAGTTCGAGCGCCACCGTGGCGCCGTACGAGTGACCGTAGAGGTCGATCGGGCCCTCGGGCGGGAGCTGCGCGAGCACATGCGCGACCTCGTCTGCGAGGCGCACCGTCTCACCCTGCGCGACGGGGGCGCCCGGCGGGTACCCGAGGTTGCAGGGCATCACCCGCACGTCGGGCGCGAGCGCCGAGGCTGAGACAAAGCTCCAGAGGCGCGGGCCCGTGCCCGTTGAGTGAAGAAACACCGACGCGGCTGTGTTCATGCGATGCGCGGGTGTACGGCCTCGCGACCCGGTCTCGCAAGCGGCGGCGTGACGCGGGCCAAGGTCGTCGCGGGGGCGTCAGGGCCTCATGCCGCCCATGCCGCCCACCGAGCAGAGGGTGGTCGTGCTGTTGGCGCCGCGCACCACCAAGGTCTTCGACGCGAGCATCACGCCGTCGCTCATGCGCGCGACGTCAGCGATGTACGGGCTGCGGTCGGTGGCGCTCCCGACCACGTTGTCGGCGCTCAGGAGCGTGTCAGGCTGCCCGTGCGCGGCGTAGAGCGGCACCGTCGAGAACACCTCGCGCACGAGCTCGTCAGAGAACACAAGCTGCGTGATCACCGTGGCCGCGGCGCTGTCTGCGGCGTTGTACTCGCCCACCATCACGCGCACATGAATGTGCACCGCGCGCCCCGAATACCACCCCGGGAAGCACGAGTTGAAGTCGACCCTGCCGTTCGCGTCGGTGCGCTGGTAGCCGCGAAAATACATCGCCGCGCGGTCGGCCGCCTCGCGGTTGCACATCGTGTTGATGTTGCCCGAATAGATGCCAAAGTGATTGGTCTGCCAGATCTCGACGATGGCGTTCGACACGGGCTGGCACTGCTCGTCGACCACCTTGAGCGCGAGGCGCATGGCGATGCCGTCGAGCCCGTCGCTGACGTCTTGCCGCAGCGGCGAGGTGGTGTGACACGGGCCGATGGTGGTCTGGCAGATCAACGAACAACTCGTGCCGCTGCCGCTCGTAAAGGGGTCGGGGTAGCTGCTCGCGATGCGCGCCGTGCCGCCCGTGATGAAGCGCCCCGCGCCCGCGTCGACCGCGCCCGCGTCGACCGCCGTCACGACGTCTTGGGCGGCGTCACCCGCGACGCCGAGGTCTGCCGCGAGGCCCGCGTCGCCCGCGCTCGAGACGTCGGCGCCGGCGTCACCCGCGGCCGCCGCATCGCCCGCCGCTGCGGCGTCGTCAGAGCAGCCCAACAGCTGTGAGACCGGCGCCGCGACGAGGGCGAGGCCGAGGGTGCGCAGCAGGCTGCGGCGCGAGAGCGTAGACAAGGGCGAGCAGGGCGCGTCTTTCATCGAGAGGCTCCAATACGAGGCCCGAGGCGCTGTGGTTGCGAGGGTGAAGGCCGCAACACGACAGACGCGAACGCAGGGCGCATCGCGGTTTCAGGGTCGCTCGATGAATGGGCCGAACCCCAAGAGGCCTTCGTGAAAAGTGCAGACCGTGCGCCGATTGAGTCAGCGTGCGCGCTGTGCTGCGCCTTGCTCAGCGGGCGGCGCATCGACCGCGTCGACGCGGCGCCCTTCGGTGAGGTCGACGCTCGCGAGTTGGGCCACACGCTCGGTGCCGTCGAGGCCTTCGGCGATCTGCACCGTCGCCCCGGTGTCGCGCACGATGCGAACTGGCACGAGGTGAACCCGGCCGTCGGCGCTGACCGTGGCGACGCGCACGCCCGCGGCGTCGGTATAGACCGCGGTGGTGGGGAGCTCGAAGACCCTGAAGGGCGTCGTCAGGGTGAGCGCCGCTTCGGCGTACATGCCCGCGAGGAGCGCGCCGTCAGCGTTGTTCAACCGCACCTCGACGGGCAAGGTGCGCGTGCTCGGGTCGAGGGCGCCCGCGGTACGCGTCACCGCCCCGACGAACACCCTCGCCGGAAACTCTCGCACGCTCACCCGCGCCTCAAGCCCCGCCCGCATCGACGGCGCCACGTCTTGGGGGGCCTGCACCATCACCCGCAAGGTCTGCATCGCCCCGAGCCGAAACAGGGGCGTGCCCGCGCCGGCGCTCACGAGCGCCCCGCGCTCGGCCATGCGCGCGGTGATGGTGCCCGCGAAGGGCGCGACAACCCTTGAGAATTGGCGAAGCTGTGAGACCCGCTGGAGGTTCGCGCGTTGCGCGCTGACCGCCGCCTCGGCGACGCCGACGTTGGCCTCTGCCACCCGCGCCGCGGCGCTGCGCTGATCGAACTCTTGCTGCGAGATCGAGCCCTCGCGCTGCATCCGCGTGGCGCGCGCTTGTTCGAGCGCGGCGAGGGCCTGTGCGGCGCGCACCTGCGCGAGCGTCGCGGTCGCCTGGGCCAGGGTGGCGCGGGCCTGGTTCTGCTCCTGGTCGAGCTCGGGCGTCTCGATGTCGGCGAGGTGCTGACCTTCGGTGACGGCGTCGCCGAGGTCGACGTACCAGCGGTGCAGATAGCCGCTCGCGCGGGCCGCGATCACCGTCTCTTCGAGCGCGCGGAGGGTGCCCGGGAGCGTCACCGCGCGGGTGCTCGCCCCGACCCGCGGGCGCAACACCAGCACCCTGAGCTGCCCGGCCTCTTGGGCCCGGGCGACCCGTTCGCGCGCGGCCCGCTGGCGTGGGGCGTACCCCGCCCAGAAGGCTCCGGCGAGGGTGAGACCCAGCGCCGAGAGGCTCAACACCGTCGCGCGGCGAGACACCTTCGTCGGGGGCGGGAGCGCGAAGCCGAGGCCCTCGGCATCGGGCTCAGGGGCCGCCGCGGGGGCCGCGTAGGGGGGGGGCGTCTGGGGCGACGTCTGGGGCGGTTCGGGGCGCATGTTCACAAGGCCTCGTCGGTGAGCAAAGGGGCCGCCGGCGCGCGCCTCAGCACGCTATACATGACCGGAACGAAGAAGAGCGTCGTCACCGTGGCGAAGACCAACCCGCCGATGACGGCGCGCCCGAGCGGGGCGTTCTGCTCGGCACCTTCGCCGAGCCCGAGCGACATCGGGAGCATCCCGAGCACCATCGCCACGGCGGTCATGATGACCGGGCGGAGTCGGGTCATGCCCGCGGCCAACGCGGCCACGTCGGCGCTGCGCCCGAGGCGCCGCTGGTCGTTGGCGAAGGTCACCACCAAGACGCTGTTCGCGGTGGCCACGCCGACACACATGATCGCGCCCATCAGCGCGGGCACCGAGAGCGGCGTCTGGGTGACAAAGAGCATCCATGCGATGCCCGTCACCGCACCGGGGAGGGCCATCAAGATCACCAACGGGTCGACCCAGCTCTGAAAATTCACCACCAAGAGCAGGTAGACCAGCACCACCGCGAACAAGAGCCCGAAGCCCAACCCGCGGAACGAAGCGTTCATGCTCTCGACCTGCCCCTTGACCCGAAAGCTCGTGCCCCGCGGCAGCTGCGGTCGCATCTCGTCGAGGGTGCCCGCGACCGCGTCGGCCACCGTGCCGAGGTCGGCGCCGTCGACGTTGGCCTGCACGTCGTAGGTGCGCGCGACGTCGTAGTGAGTGATGTTGCCCGGCACCGAGGTGCGCTGCAACATCGCAACATTGCTTAGCATTTGGGGTGCCGAAGCGCCGCCCGTGGCCACCGGCGTCTGCCCGAGGGCGTCGAGCGAGCCGATGCGCCACGGCGGCGTCTGCACGGCCACGAGGTACTGGATGCCGCGTCGCGGGTCGAGCCAGTAGCCCGGTGAGACCTGGCTGCTCGACGAGAGCGAGACCAGGAGGTCGCTCGCGACGTCGCGCTGGGTCAGCCCGAACAGGCTCGCCATGGTGCGGTCGACCTCGACCCTGAGCGCCGGCACCGCGGGCACCTGAAAGAGGTGAACGTCGACGGCGCCCGGCAAGCGCGCGACCCGCCTCATGAGCTCGCGGGCCACCCGCAGCGTCTCGGCCTCGGCGCCGTTGGGGCCGAGCACCTGAACGTTGATGGGCGCGGCGAGGCCGAAGTTCAACACCTGGGTCGAGATGTCGGGCGCGAGGAAGAAGAAGGTCGTGTCGGGGTGCTCGCGGCGGAGGGCGCTCCGCAAAGCGCGAACATAGCCGACGGTGGGGTGATGGTGCGGGGCGAGCGAGACCATCACCTGGCCGTCGGCGGGCGAGATGAGCGCGCCCTCGCTCAGCGAGAGGTTGAGCCCGCTGGTCGGCACGCCGATGTTGTCGATGAGGGTGTTGAGCTCGTTCGGGGGGATGAGCCGCCGCACCGTCGCCGTGACCGCCGCGAGGCGCCGCTCGGTCTCTTCGATGCGCGTGCCCGGCGGGCATCGAACGTGCAGCTTGATGAGCCCCGCATCGACCGAGGGGAAGAAGTCTCGGCCGAGGCGCGGCACGAGCGCGCCGAGCGAGCCGAGCACCAGCGCCGCGAAGGCCACCATCACCGCCGGGCGTCGCGCGAGGCAGAGCGCCAAGAGCCCGCCGTACGCGTCTCGGAGCCGGTCGAAGCCGCGGTTGAAGGCCGCATGAAGCCGCGCGAACCAGCCCGTGTCGTGGCCGTGCGCGCCGCGGGCGAGGAGGCTCCGCATCATCGTCGGCACGAGGGTGCGCGAGAGGAGGTACGAGGTCATCATCGCGAAGACCACGGCCATCGCGAGGGGCACAAAGAGCGAGCGCGCGGCGCCCGAGATGAACACCACGGGCACGAACACGATGCAGATGCAGAGCGTCGAGACGAAGGCCGGCACCGCGATCTCGGCGGCCCCATCGAGGATGGCCTGCACGAGGGGCTTGTTCATCGCGAGGTTGCGGTGCACGTTCTCGATCTCGACGGTGGCGTCGTCGACGAGGATGCCCACCGCCAGGGCCATGCCCCCGAGGGTCATCACGTTGAGGGTCTGCCCGAGGGCCGAGAGCGCGATCACCGAGACCAGAATCGACAGCGGGATCGACACGATCACGATCACCGTGCTGCGCCAGCTGCCGAGAAAGAGCATGAGCATCAGGGCCGTGAGCAGCGCCGCGATGGCGCCCTCTTTGAGCACGCCCTCGACCGCCGCGCGCACGAACACCGACTGGTCAAAGAGCAGCGCCACGCGCAGCGACGAGGGCAGCCGCGAGAGGGTGCGCGGCAGGGTCTCGCGGATGCGCGCGACCACGTCGAGGGTGCTCGCGGAGCCGTGCTTGAGCACTGTCATCAGCACAGATTTGCGGCCGTTGACGTGCACGATGCTCTGCTGCGGCGCGTACCCGTCGCGCACGTTCGCGACGTCGCGGAGGTACACCGTGGTGCCGTTCACTGTGCGGAGCGGCAAGGCCCCCATGGCGTCGAGGGCCTCGGGGCTGCTGTTGAGCACCACGGGGTACTCTTGGGCCCCCATGCGCGCGGTGCCCGTGGGCAACACCACGTTCTGAAGGCCCAAGGCCGCGCTGACATCGCGGGGCGAGAGCCCCCAGGCGTGGAGCCGCTGCGGGTCGAGGTCGACCATCACCTGGCGTTGCCGACCTCCGTACGGCCACGGCACCTGCGCGCCGCGAATCGTCGCGATGTCAGCGCGGATGAAGTTCGTGCCGAGGTCAAAGAGCTGCTGCTCGCTCAGCGTGTCGCTCTGGAGCGCCGCTTGGACGATGGGCACGTTCGAGGCGCTGTAGCGAATGATGAAGGGCGGCGTCGCGCCGGGCGGCATCTGACGCACCGCCGACTGAGAGATCGCCGTGATCTGCGCGATGGCCGCGTCGACGCTCGCGCCAGGTTGAAAGAAGACCTTGATGATCGACTGGCCCTGGAGGGTCTGACTCTCGATGTGCTCGATGTCGTTGACCGTGGTGGTGAGGGCCCGCTCATACGGGTTGACGACCCGACGCTCCATCTCCTCGGGAGAGAGGCCCCCATAGTTCCAAATCACAGAGATGACCGGAATGTCGATGGAGGGGAAGATGTCGGTCTGCATCTCCACGATGGTGAAGACACCCACGATCACGATCAGCAGCGCCATCACCACGAAGGTGTACGGGCGCCTGAGCGCGAGTCTGACGATCCACATGCGAGCCTCGTCGCCGCGCAACCGCTGCGCCCGCCCCTTATGGTCTCTCACCCCGCGAGGGGTCTAGCAGAACCTTCAACCCACAATGATCTACGGCACCGCGCGCGGGCGCGACGCCACACAGCGCGCGGGGCGTACACGCTCACCGCGGCCGCGGCGCGGGCCCCTCAATGCGGGCTCAGCCGAAGTGATGCGCCGAGATGCGCACCCCCGCATACGAGGCGCTGTAGGGCGTGTGCCCTGGGTCGTCGACCGCCGCGCCGGCCACCACCATGAGCGGCAAGAGGTGCTCTTCGCGCGGGTGCGACGCGCGCGCTGCGGGAGCGCTCGCCCAAGCCACGAGCCGTGCCTCGCGCTCGGTCGGCGCCATGGCGACGGTCTCACGGAGCCAGGCGTCGAAGGTCTCAGAGGCCTCGCGCCCGCGGCTGCCGAAGCCGCGCATGTTGTGATAGCTCATGCCGCTGCCGACGATAAAAATGCCCTCGTGGCGCAGCGGCGCGAGGGCCCGGCCGAGGGCGATGTGCGCGGCCGGGTCGAGCCCCGCTTTGAGCGAGAGCTGCACCGTCGGGATGCTCGCCTCAGGGTAGCTGAGCATCATCGGGATGAAGGTGCCGTGGTCGTAGCCGCGTGCGTGATCTTCGGCCGACGCGATGCCCGCCGCGGTGAGTGCGCCCCGCACCCGGGCGGCCACCTCGGGCGAGCCCGGCGCGGGCCACGAGAGCGCATACGACTCAGCCGGGAAGCCGTAGTAATCGAACAGCATCGGCGGCCGCGGGGCGGTCATCACGGTGGCGACGGGCTCCTCCCAATGGGCCGAGACGATGAGCAGCGCCCGGGGGCGCTCGGG
The DNA here is from genome assembly GCA_016792845.1 of Myxococcales bacterium. Lineage (GTDB taxonomy): Bacteria > Myxococcota_A > Polyangia > Polyangiales > JAEUKH01. Next base: position 188,955 of record JAEUKH010000029.1, read on the forward strand.
GGTGATCTGCGAGAGCCCTGCGAGGTAGGCCCGCAGACCGTCGTCTTCGGCTCGGGAGCTGAACCCGAGGTTCACAAAGGGCCAGGGGCCGCCCCCGTGGGGGATGTACGCGACCGGCATCTTCGGGCGCGCGGGCGCGGTGCGCTGCGGATCGGCGTCGGCGTGGTGCATGGCATATCCTGTGAGTGCGGCGGCGCTGGTGCCCCCGAGGGTGCCGATGAGCACCTGGCGGCGCGTGAGGCCCGCGCGGTTGTGAGGGTGGTCTTGATCGCTCACGGCGAGCGCTCCTTTCGAGCCCGCGGCACCGGGTGGGTGGGGCCCCTTCGAGGGTCTATTCTAGGGTTTCAAAAATCGAGCGGTAGCGGCACGAAATGCGACTTCATGTTTCTGATTCTGCAACCTCGCTCGGGGGCCGCGGAGGCCGACGGCGGGCCGCGCAGGAGGCGACGAGGAAGTCACGAAACGCCCTGACTTTGAGCGGCAAGATGCGCCCCCCGGGGTGCAGGAGCGAGAGCACCCCGCTGAAGGCCGTGTACTCTCTCAGCACAGGCACGAGGCGGCCGTCGGTGACGTCGCGCTGGGCCACGAGCGAGGGCAAGAGCGCGACCCCCGCGTGGGCCACCGCCGCGGCCTTGAGGAAGGCAAAATCGCTCGCACAGATCGCCCCCTTGACCCGCAGGCTCTCGGGCTTCTCGGCCCCCCGGGCGAGCTGCAAGGTGGCCGCGCCGCGGGTGGCCCGCTGGAGGAGCATCCGGTGCGCGCCGAGCTCGGCCACGCTCCGCGGACGCCCCGCGAGCTTCAGGTACTCGGGCGAGGCGTAGAGCCGCCCGTCGAGGTCGAGGAGCTTCACCGCCACCATCGACGAGTCGCGCAGCGGCCCCCCGGCGCGCAGCCCGAGGTCGATCTGATGGGCATCAAAATCGAGCAAAGCGTCGGTGAGCAAGAGTTCGACGCTCACCTCGGGGAACCGCGCATGAAACGCCGCCATGCGGGGCGCGAGGAGGGTGTGCCCGATGTCGGTGGGCGCCGTCACCCGGATGTGCCCCGCGGGGGTCTTCACATCATGGCGGAGCTCGGTGTTGGCGTCGTCGATCAGCTCAAGCGCGCGCCCGATGCGGGTGCGGTACGCGGCCCCGTCTTCGGTCGCCTGAACGAGCCTCGGGCTCCGACGGAGCAGCGTCACCCCGAGCGCCGCTTCGAGCCGCGTGAGGCGCCGCGAGACGGTGCCCTTGGTCTCACCGAGGCTCCGCGCGGCGGCGGTGATCGAGCCGAGGTCGACCACGAGACAGAAGGCCCTGAGGTCGCCAAGATCGTCGGGTCGTGTTTCTGAAACTGCAACCATGGCCCACCCATGTGCCAGATTGTTGCAATTTAAACAACCTTCGACCCTGGCCCTTGCGCAGCTCGAAGTTGTGAATATGGTTGCGGTGTGAACGACTCAGACGACGAGCTAGACCTGACGCTTCGGCATCTGACGCAGCGAATGCCCGATGAGGTGGCGCGGGCCCTGGTGCCAAAGATTCGTACGATGACGCGGTGTGAGTGGGTTGAGACGCAGCTGACGGCGCGGCAGCGTCGGGTCGATGCGGGGCTCCTCATCGAGGCAGACGGGGTCGCGCGAGTTGAGCATGTTGAGTGGCAGCTCCGCTGGCGCGCGGGGCTCGGGTATCGTCTCTTTGAGTATCACGCGCTCTACACGATGGCGTTGCGCGAGGGGCGTCGCCCGAGGGCCCGTGCGCCGCGGGTTCGGTCGACGGTGGTGCTCTTGTCGGGGCGCGAGCGGCGGTATCCGCCGTGGGGGCGGTATCGCGCGTCGCCTGACGGCGAGCGCTTCTCGGGGGTTCGCTTTCGCATCGAGGCGCCATACCAAGAGACCGTGTCGGCCTTGGCGTCACGCGAGAGCGCGATGTGGCTGGCCTTCGCGCCGCTCGCTGTCGACGCCGACGCGGCCTCGCTGGTTGAGGTCTTGCGGCGCTTGCAGTCTCAGACTGACCGTGCCCGTTTTGACGAGCTTGCGGTGGCCATGGCGGTGCTCGCCGAGGCTGACGGGCGCAAGCGTAGACTCTGGCCCGAGGTTGCGTCATGCTTGCCGAGAGAGCTCATCATGCGTAGTGAGTTTTTGCAGCAGATTCGAGAAGAGACGCGCGCTGAAGCGTTGCAAGAGGGGCGTCAAGAGGGCCGTCAAGAGGGGCGTCAAGAGGGCCGTCAAGAGGGGCGTCAAGAGGGCCGGTGTGAGGCGCTGGCGGGCGCGTTGGCGAGGTCGCTCGCCTCGCGCGGTTTGGGGGCGCCTGGGCTCGAAGCGCGGCTCGCCTCGGTGCGCGACCCCGCGCGGCTCTCGGTGTGGTTCGAACGCTCGCTCTCGGCGCGGCGCCTCGACGAGGTCTTCGAGCCGGGCGAACCCTGAGGGCCTCGCTGCGGTATCGTGGCGACCATGAGGTCGTTTCGTAAAGAGCTGTGGTTCGAGACCCGACAGCGCATGGCGTTTCTGAACATCACCGCCGAGGTCGAGGCGGCCCTCGTCGAGAGCGGAGTGCGAGAGGGCCTCTGCCTCGTCAACGCCATGCACATCACCGCGAGCGTGTTCATCAACGACGACGAGGCGGGCCTGCATCGCGACTATGCCCGGTGGCTCGAACAGCTCGCGCCGCACGCGCCCACCAGCGCGTATCAGCACAACCAGACCGGCGAAGACAACGGCGACGCGCACCTCAAGCGCCAGGTCATGGGCCGCGAAGTGGTGGTCGCCGTCACCCAAGGGGCGCTCGATTTTGGCCCCTGGGAGCAGATCTTCTACGGCGAGTTCGACGGCCGACGCCGAAAGCGGGTGCTCGTCAAGATCATCGGCGAGTAGGCTTCGTTTGACAGAGTGTCAAAACTTTAGATCGCTGCAATCAAGATCATTGACGTGATCTTGCGATGCGATGTCGACGGTGCGTCAAGGGAGCGCGGTCTCGCCCATCTTCAACAGGGTGCGAAACTCAGCGGCGGTGACCCGAGTGACCGAGAGGCGGTTGCGGGTGAGCATCTGCATCGCCGCGAGGGCCTTGCGGTTGCGGATGGCGTCGAGCGACACGGGCGCGGTGAAGGGCACCACGGGGCTCACGTCGACGCACGACCAGTCGTCTTTCGAGCTCGGGTCGGGGTAGGCCGCGCGCACGACCTCGGCGACCCCGACGATCTCTTTGCCCTCGTTCGAGTGGTAGAAGAGGCAAAGATCGCCCACGGTCATGGCCCTGAGGTTGTTGCGGGCCTCGTAGTTGCGAACCCCGTCCCAGTGGGTTTTGCCGTCGGTCATGAGCTGCGACCAGGAGTATTTGAAGGGCTCGCTCTTGAGGAGCCAGTGCTGCGCGCGGGCCATTCCGAAGGGCCTAGCAGCGAGGCCGGGGCGAGCGCCAGAAAGCGGTGCAGTCAGCGGGCGATGGGGCGCGCCAGCGGGGGCGCCGGGGTCGGCAACGGGGTGGGCGTGGGGGCTGCGGCGACGCTCCGAACGCGGAGGGTGCCGCGGAGCATGTTCATGCCGCAGCGAAACTCGTACTCGCCGGGTTGAAGTGCCCCAAGCTCGATGGCCGTCGCCTGCCCGGTGGTTAACGTGCGGCGCACATTGAGCGCGGGGAAGACCACCTCGCGGGTGCAGGGGCCGCGGTCATGCCGCACGAACACCACCCGCACGGGGTGGGCGCTGTCGGCTTCGAGCACCGCAGGGCTGTACCCGCCGTCGACGTCGACCCGGAGCTCGGTCACCGAAGGGGCGCTCGGCGGCGATGGGGGCGCAGGCGGCGCGGGCTGGGCGGCCAAAGGCCAGGGCGCCAACGCGGCGCCGACGAGCAGGGGCGCGAGCCACAACGGGCGTAGAGACGTAGGGCGTACTTGCATGGTGCTCTGGAGACGCTGGTCGGCGCGAAGCATTACACCGCGGTCGTCGATTTCGCAGCGGTCACCTTCAGAAAGTGCGCGCAGAGCGTCGGCAAGACCACCAACGTGAGAAAGGTCGACGACAAAAGGCCGCCCACCACCACCGTCGCCAAGGGGCGCTGAACCTCGGCGCCGTCGCCCGCGGAAAAGGCCATCGGGAGAAAGCCGAGCGCCGCCACCATGGCCGTCGTGAGCACGGGCCGCACACGTCGAAGCGCGCCCTCGCGGGCCGCCGTGTGCGCGTCGTCGCCGCGAAGGAGGTGGCTCCGAATCTGGGTCACCAAGACCAGGCCGTTGAGCACCGCCACGCCCGACAAGGCGATAAACCCGACACCCGCCGAGACGCTGAGCGGCAGACCCCGGGCGGCGAGGGCGAGCACGCCGCCGGTGACGGCGAAGGGCACGTTGAGGAAGATGATGCCCGCCGGGCGGAGCGCGCCGAAGCTCGCGTAGAGAAGCACCAAGATCATCACCAAGGTGCTCGGGATCACCACCCCGAGACGGGCCCGGGCGCGTTCGAGGTTGTCGTACTGTCCGCCCCAACGGAGGGCGTACCCCGGGGGCAGACGCACCGAACGCGCGACGGCGCGCTGGGCCTCGGCGACGAAGCCTCCGAGGTCGCGACCCAAGACGTTGCTCTGCACGATCAGTCGGCGCTGTCCGCCGAGATGGCTGACCACGCTGGGCTCGTCGGTGAGCGCGATGCGCGCGAGCGATTCGAGGGGCGCCGTGACGCCGGGCTCAAGCCTGACCGGGAGCGAGCCGAGGGTGCCGAGGTCGCGCCGGGCCGCCTCGTCGAGCCGAATCCGCAACGGGAAGCGCCGCCGCTCTTCAAAGACCTCGCCGACGGTGTGGCCTCCGAAGAGGTCGACCACCGAGAGCACGGCCTCGCTTTGAGCTCCCCTTAGCCGCAGGGCCTCGCGGTCGGGCACGATGCGCAGCGCGGGTACGCCCTCGACCCGGTCGGCCCGCACGCTCGACGCGCCCCGCACCCGCGACACCACCTGCGAGACCCTCGCCCCGAGCGCGGCCAAGGTGCCCAGGTCGTCGCCCGTGATCTGCACCGCTACATCGGCCCTCACCCCGCTCAAGAGCTCGTTGGTGCGCATCTGGATGGGCTGCGAGAAGCCGAAGGCGACCCCCGGGAGCTGGGCCTCTAGGGCGCTCTGAAAGGCCCGCACGAGGCCCTCGCGGTCGCGGGCGGTCTGCCACCCCTCGCGGTCTCCCAGGGCCACATAGACGTCGCTCTGCTCGACCCCCATGGGGTCGTTGGCGATCTCGGGGCAGCCCGTCTTCGACACCACCGTCTCGACCTCCGGGAAGCGCCGCAAGGTCTGCTCGATGATCTGGCTCTGCCGCACCGCCTCGTCGAGCGAAACCCCCGGCGCGCGCTGCGTCTCGACCAGCATCGAGCCCTCGTCGAGCTGGGGCGCGAACTCAGAGCCGAGCCGCGCCGCCACCCCCGCGCTGCCCCCGAGGAGCAGCAGGGCCAGCGCCGCGGTGCGCCCGGGGTGCGCCAGTGTGCGATGCAGCAATGGCTCATAAGCCTTTGTAAATACTGTAATAATCGGTGACGGCGTCTCGCGCAGGTGCAGGGGCATCGCGTAGGTCGCGAGGGCCGGCACCAGGGTCAGCGAGAGCACAAAGGCCGTCGCGAGGGCGAAGAGCACCGTGAGGGCCATGGGGTGAAACATGCGCCCCTCGACCCCTTCGAGGGCCAAGATGGGGGCGTACACCAGCGCGATGATGAGCTCGCCGAAGGCCGTGGCGCCGCGCACCTCAAGGGCCGCCTCGCGCACCGTCTCGCGCCGCTCAAGGTCGGTGAGCGGGCGCCCGAGGGCCTCACACTTCGACGCGGCGTGGTGCACCGCGTTCTCAAGGAGGATGATCGCGCCGTCGACGAGGAGGCCGAAATCGATGGCCCCGAGCGACATGAGGTTGCCGCTCACGCCGAGCGCCCGCATCGCGATGATGGCGCCCAACATGCAGAGCGGCACCATCGCCGCGGCCACGAGCCCGATGCGGAGGTTGCGCAGCATCAAGAAGAGCACCACCACCACCAGGGCCCCGCCTTCGGCGAGGTTCTTGGCCACCGTGCGCAGCGTTCGGTCGACCAGGCGCGTGCGGTCGTAGAAGGGCTCGATGCGGATGCCCGGCGGGAGCGTCGGGTTGAGCGCGCGGAGCTCGGCGTCGATGGCGCGCGAGACCGTGCGGGAGTTCTCTCCGACGAGCATCATGGCCATGCCGATGACGGTCTCGCCGCGGCCGTCGCGGGAGGCCGCGCCGCGCCTCAGCATCGGGGCGAAGCGCACCTCGGCGACCTGGCCGACGGTGAGGCTCCCGCGGGGGCGCCGCGCGACGACGATGTTGCGCAGGTCTTCGAGGGTCTCGACGAGGCCGTCGCCGCGCACCAGGATGCCCTCGGGGCCTCGCACGATGGTGCCGCCGCCGGCGATGCGGTGGCTGGCGATGACCGCCTCGGTGACCTCGGCGACCGAGATGTCGAGTTGGGCCATGCGCCGCGGGTCGAGGGCGATCTCGTAGGTCTTGAGCGCGCCGCCGAAGGTGTTCACCTCGATGACGCCGGGCACCATGCGCAGCCGCGGGGCGATCTCCCAATCGAGCACCGTGCGCAGGGTCATCGGGTCGGCGCGGTCGCCGCGCACCTCGAACTGGTAGATCTCACCGAGCCCGGTGGTCATGGGCCCCAACTCGGGCACGCCGTGCCGCGGGTCGATCTCGGCCCTCACCTGCGGCAGCCGCTCGCCCACGTACCGCCGCGCCTCGGTGAGCGCCGTACCGTCTGCGAAGACCGCCGTCACCGCGGAGGTGCCTTGCCGCGAGAGCGAGCGCAGCTCGACCATGCCGGGCACCCCGGCGAGGGCGCGCTCGACCGGCAAGGTGATGAAGCGCTCGACGTCGAGGGCCCCCAAGGCCGGCGCGTTGGTCAACACCTGAACCTGCACGTTGGTCAGGTCGGGCACCGCATCGACGGGGAGCGTCGCCGCCGCGCGGAGCCCCAACACCATGAGCGCCAGCGAGAGCAAGAGCACCGCCCCGCGGCGCCGAACGCTGAAGGCGATCATCGCTTCGAACATTCAGTCCTCCTCGCCGAGGCTGTCGCGCTCGAAGACCGCCCTGAGGCTGAAGGCCCCCTCGACCACCGTGGGCGTACCAACACCGAGGCCCGATCGGATCTCGACCTGGCTGGTGCTCTCTTCGCCGACCTCGACGGGGCGCGCCTCGAAGCTCCGCGCGCCGAGCGAGACGAACACCACCCGGCGCCCGGCCACCCGCTGGACGGCCTCTCGGGGGAGCCAGAGCGAGCCCGCCCGCCGCGGCAAGGCGAGGGTGCCAATGAGGCTCATGCCCGGGCGCCAGCGGCCCTCGGGGTTGCGCAGCGGGGCGCGCACGGAGACGGTGCGGGTGCTGCGATCGACCATGTCGGCCACGGTGCTCACGGTGCTCTGCTCGCGCAGCGCGCCGCCCGGCGCTTCGAGGGTGAGCGTCGCGCCGGGTCGCACGTCGGCGAGGTTGCGCTCTGAGACCTCGAGCACGGCCCAAAGCCGGTCGATGTTGCCGACCTCGACCAGGGTGGCCTCGCCGCCCACGTTCTGCCCCACCGTGACATCAATGTGCTGGACCCGCCCCGCCACCGGAGAGCGAATGATGCTGCGGCTCTCTCCGTGCGAGGTGTTGCTGCGGAGCCGCGCGATGTCGGCCTCGCGGAGCCCGAGGAAGTGAAGGTGCTCTTCGCCCTCGGCGAAGGCCGCCCGGGCCATGGCGAGCTCGGCCTCGGCGGCGGCGAGCTCCTGGGCGGCGCCGATGCGCTCTGCACCAAGGGCCCGCTGCCGCGCGACCCGGTCTTCAGCCTGCCGGAGCCGCGCCGTCGCGGTGAGGTATTCGAGGGTGACCTGGTGCAGCTCGGTGGTGTCGACCTCGACCAGGGGGTCGCCCACCCGCACGCGCTGCCCCACCTCGACGTTGATGGCCAGCACGCGGCCGCCCGAACGGGTGCCGACCCGCGCGAAGTGCCGCGGGTCTGACTCGATCTGCCCGAAGAGCCGCAACGATTGAACAAACCCGTCGAGCGTGACCGGCGCGATCACCAGCCCGAGGGCGCCGTAACCCTCGGCGCTCACCGTGACGCGCAGGGGCCCCTCGCGGGTGGCCTCAGGGGCCGGAGCCTCTGGCGCCCGAGGGCAGCCCAGGAGGAGCCCCACAAGACCGAGCATGGGTCGGTATTTCATGGCCATTCTCCTGCGGCGACGCCGAGCGCCACCCGGGCCTCGGCCACCGCGACCGACGCCCCGAGCGCCGCCTCGTAGACGGCGAAGGTCTCGCGCAGCACCGAGAGGAGCGACACGAGGTCGCGCTGCCCTAGCTCGAAGGCGCGGGTCGAGAGCTGTTCGACGTCGCGGGCGAGGGCCATCGAAGCCTGGGCGCGTCGTGCCGCTTCGAGGGCGCCCTCGTAGCGCGCCATGGCCTCGCGGAGGGCTGCCTCGGCCCGACGCTGTAGGGCCTCAGCCTCGGCCTCGCGCTCGCGCACCTGGGCCTGGGCCACGGCCACGCCGGTCTGGTTGCGCTGGTACACCGGCAGGGGCATGTCGAACCCGAGGCGGGCGTAGTACTCGTTCTCGCGGCCCGCGCCGAAGCCGAGGCGGGGCACGGGGCGCCCTAAGGCCCGTTGCAGGCTCACATCGCGTTGGGCGCTGGTCACACCGGCCCGCGCGCGCACGAGGTCGGGCCGTTGGGCGAGCGACCCGAGGAGCGTCGCGAGCGGGGCCGGCGCGGGCAGGGTCAAGCCTTCGGGGGCCGAGAGCGCTGACGCCCAGGGGAGCCCCAACGCGAAGCGAAGACCCACCCGGGCGGCCTCGACCTCGGTGCCGGCCGCGGCGATGCGCCCCTGCGCCTGAGACACCAGGAGCCGCGCGAGGGTGGGCTCTTCGGCGCCGGTGACACCGATCGAGGCTCGGTGTTCGGCTGTGGCCTGGGCCCGCGTCGCGAGCTCGAAGCGCTCGGTCTCAAGCCTGGCCCGAGCCTCTGCCGCGGCGAGGCGGACCCACTGGGCGAGGGCCTCGTGCCGCGCCGAGAGCCGCGCGAGGTCGCGGGCCGCGAGGCTCTCGACCACCTGGGCGTCGACCGCCGCGAGCCGGGCGGGGCGCGTGGCGCTGAGGTCGATGGGCCACGAGAGCGAGAAGGTGAGGTCGGCGAGGGTGCTGCCGTCGGCGAGGCGTCGCGGGCCGCTCCACACCGAGAGGGTGGGGTTCTCGCGCGAGGGCTGGTCGGCGCCGACGCCGAGGGCTGCGACCCGCGCGGCGTTGGCCTCAGCGACGCGCACCGCGGGGCTCGCGGCCACGGCCCGACTGAGCACCGTGTCGAGGTCGACCGCCGCGGTCGATTGGGCCCGGAGGCCCGGGGTGCTCAACCCGAGGGCGAGGCCCAAGGTGAGGCGGATTCGGGCGCGCATCGCTTACCCTCGGGCGCTGAGCCAGACCGCGACGCGGTCGGCGGCTTGATGAATGGCGTGGACGTGGGCGAGCACCATCACCGCACCGCTCGCGAGGCCGAACCCGCCGAGCACCGTCGCGGCCCGGGCCGATGACCACTCGGCGTCGCAGAGCGCCCGCACCCGGGCTTCGAGCGCGTCGCCGCCGGGGTCGGCCTGGAGCCGCGCCACGTCGACGAGGCTCTCGGCCACCACCAACGGGTCAGCCACGGCGAGCGAGGCGTCGGCGTCGCAGCGCTGCTCGCACGCCAGCGCGAGGGAGCCCAGGAGCGCCGCCCCGGTGCCGGGGAGGTGCACCGCCGCGAGGCCCCGGGCGAAGGCCCGAAGCCCGAGGTCGCCCCGGGCGAGGTGGGCGCGCTCGTGGGCCAGGAGCGCCTGGAGCTGAGGGCCTTCAAGCCGCGCCAAGACGGCCTCGCCGACGAAGACCCTGGGCTCGGGCCAGGCCATCGCAAAAGCCACCGCGCCGGGCACCGAGAAGACCCCCGGGCGGCCCGTCGCGTCGGCCACCGCGCCCAGCCAGCGGAGCCGTCGGCGCGCCCGACGGAGCCCCGCCCAGACCGCCCCCACCCGCTGCGCCAAGAGGGCCACCAGGGCGCCCGCGAGCGCCCACCCGAGGGCGCTCACCGGGGCGGGGCGGTTGACACAGAACCAGCTCGACACGCGGCCCGTGGCGGTGAGGCAGTCGTCGAGCTCGCCGACGAGGTTGTGCCCGATGCAGTGACCGTAGACCACCGCCGTGGCGGCCAGCCCCATGAGCCACGGGGCGCTCAAGACACCGATCACCCATCGGACCCTCACCGTCGGCGCGAGCCGCGCGCCCCAACGGAGCGCCCACGGCAGCGCCAATGCAACGCCCAGGGCGCCGAGGCCCGTGAGCGCCGCCCAGAACACCACCGCCGTCGGGAGCAGCCCCCACATCAGGCCCCCCTGTTGCGCCGGGTGCGCGCTGCGCTGACGAGCTCGGCGAGGCGGTCGAGCTGCCGACGGTCGGCCCGCGCCACCAGGTCGACAAAGGCCGCCAGCACCCCTTGGGCCTGCGCGTCGTCGAGGTCGCCAGCCGCCTCGGCCATCACCCGCGCCCGCCACTCGGCCCGCGAGAAGGCCGGGGCGTAGCGGTAGGCGTGACCGAACTTCTCGCGCATCACCAGCTGCTTGCGGTGAAGGCGCTCGACGGTGCTCTGGATCGTGTTGAGCGTGATGCCCCGGGCCTCGCCCACCTCGACGTGGAGCGTCTTGGCGTCGCGCGCCCCCACCGCCCACAGGTGCTCGATCACTGCCAGCTCTAGGTCGCCGAGAAGGGGTAGCTCCATCATCGCCAGGGTGGCCGAGTCTCGCGCCTCGAACACCGATCGTCAATCGGTTTTCAACCCCACGCTACGAGAACGCCGTTCTCGGGGCGCGCGAAGGGCGATAGCATCGCGCGGTGGAGCGAGCGGCAGCATCGGAGCCCGTCGTGTTGCCGCGCGCGGCGGTGTGGGTCGAGCGTGACATCTATTCGCCGTTGGGCATGGGCCTGCTGCTCGTGTGTCAGGCGGCGACCTGCGCGATGGTCGCGCTGCATCCGGCGTTTGCGGCGCTGGGGATGTTGACCCCGTTGCTGGTGTACGGCTGGTGGGTGACGCCGCGCAGCGATTGGGCGCGGGTGACCGTCGACGCTGAGGGGCTGCGGGTCGAGGGCGAGCGCTTGGGCTTCGCGGCCTCTCGGGCCGAGGTCGCGGGGGCGTGGATGGGGGAGGTTCAGACGCTGGCGCCGAGCCGTGGGGCGGGGGGCCCTGGGGCGACGTCTCGGCTGCCTGAGCCCGCGGTGGTGGTCGAGCTCAAGGGGGCGCAGCGCGTGCGCTTCGCGGTGGCCTCAGAGGGCGAGGGGGCTCGGGCCCTCTTGGCGCTGGGGTGCGACCCGGGGCAGCGGCGGGTGCGCTTTCGCGGGCGGCGGGTGTTTCACTCGCTGATCGTCTGGCTCGTGGCGCCGGTGCTGGCGGTGTTGGGGGCGATGGCGGTGCTCCCGTGGGTGCCGGCGGCGCTTCGCAATGCGGCGTCGCCCGCGGTGATGGTGGCGTTGTTTCTGGGGTTCCGTTGGGCGCTGCGGCCTTCGTTGGATGTTGAGGTTGGCGCCGACGGGCTTCGGGTCAAGACGCGCTTCGGGTCGCGCCGCGTGGCCTGGTCGACGCTTGAGCGGGTGTACTACCGCGACGGGGTCTTGCACCTCGTCGGCCGCGACGGGCGCCACGTCAAGGTGTGGTGCAACCCCGACGACAGCTCCGTGGGGCCGGCCCTCGCGCGCCGCGCCGCCGAGGCCCTTGAGCGCGCCCGCGCGGGGGGCGACGCCGAGCGCCTCGCGGGCCTCCTCGACCGCGGCGAGCAGACCGTCTCAGCCTGGCGGGCGCGCCTCGCGACGGTGCTCCATCGCGCCGGAGGGTACCGGGCCGAGGCCCTCGACGCCCGCAGCCTTCACGCGGTCGTCGATGACGCCGCGGCGCCCCTCGCCCGTCGCATCGCGGCCTCGCTGGCCCTCGTGAGCGCGGCCCCCGACGACGCGCCGGCCCGCATCAGGATCGTGGCCGAGCGCACCGTCGACCCCGACGAGCGCCAGCTCTTCGAGGCCGCCGCGGGCGACCGGCTCGACGACGCCGCGCTCGAAGAGTTGAGCCGTAAATAATTGAATTCAATCGATTTTTGCTGAAACTACGGCGCCGCTGTAATGGGCGCGAGGGGTCAGCGTCAGTGGGGCTACGATGTTGAGACCGTTGCGATGGACGTGGGCCCTCGTCTTGGGGGCGGGGGTGATGGCGGGGCATGGGGGCTGCGCCTCGCGGCGAGTGTCAGGGCACCGCGGGGTGTCGTCTCCGCTCTCGGGGGCGCACGCCGAGGGGCGTCGGGTCGAGGTCGGGGCGGGGTTGCGCGAAGACCCTCCCTTGCCGGGCGACGAGACGGCGGCGTGGGCGGGGCTCGACCCTGAGGCTCCCGACGCGACGGCCGCGCCGGGCGACGCGGCGGTGACCGAGCGGGGGCCCCATGCGCATTGAGCGAGTGTTGCGAGGGCTGCGAGGGCTCGCGTGCCTCTTGGGCGCCGCGGCGACGCTCGGGGGCTGCGCCGCGGGCAGCCTTCGGCGCGATCTGCGCGACGTGTCTGCGGCCACCGGGGCGACCTTCTCGCGCGAGGTGACCGACGAGCGCGCGGTGTCAGAAGAGACCGAGCGCAGCGTGCGCGGGCTCGTCGCGGGGGGGCTGAGCGCCGACACGGCCTTGCGGGTGGCGATGCTGAACAACCGGGCCCTGCGGGCGCAGCTGCGCGAACTCGGGGTCGCGCGGGGGCAGCTCATCCAAGCGGGGGTGTTGCCGAACCCGTCGGTCACCTTTGACCTTCGGCGCTCGACCGACCGCGCGCAAGATCTTCAGGTCGACGTCGAGGCCGAGATCGACCTCACGGAGATCTTGCTGCGGCCGCTGCGCGTGGGGGTGGCCAACGCGTCGTTGCAGGCCGCGCGGGCGCGGGCCGCCTCGGAGGTGGTGCGCCTGCGGTACAGCGTCCGGGCGGCGTTTTACCGGGCCCAAGCGGCCGAAGCGAGGCTCGTGCTCGCGCGCCGCGCCCTCGACGCCTTCGCGGCCTCGCGCGACGCGGGTCGCATGCTGTTCGAGGCTGGCAACATCGCGCGGCTCGACCTCTCGTTGCACGAGGCGGCCTACGAGCAAGCCCGCATTCAGCTCGCGCAGGCTGAGCTCGAGGTGCTCGGCAGCACCGAACGGCTGCAACGGCTCCTCGGGCTCAGCGGGGCCGACACGGCGTGGCAGCTCACCGGCGAGATGCCCGCGCTACCGGCCGAGGCACCACACCCGGAAGGTATTGAAAATACAGTGATTTTGGCGAGCTTTGACCTCGCCGCGATGCGGGCCCGGCTTGAGTCGCTCGCGCGCCGCACGGGGCTCCTGAGCCTTCAGGGCTGGCTGCCTGATGTGAGCGTTGACGTTCACGCCGAGCAAGACGGCAACGCCTGGGAGCTCGGCGGCGGGGTGCGCGCGGGGCTGCCCGTGTTCAATCGACAGCAGGGCAACCTCAGGGCCGCCGAGGCTGAGTTCGACGGGCTCCGCGAGCGGTACATCGGTCTGGCCATCGACCTTCGGAGCGAGGCCCGCGAGGCCCGCGGTCGGGTGGCCCTCGCTTGGGCGCGGGCGCACCAATGGGGCGACGTCATCGTGCCCGCGCGCGACCGGGTCATGCAAGAGACGCAGCTTCAATACAACGCCATGCAGGTGGGCGTGTTTCAGCTGCTCAACGCGCGCCGCGAGCAGCTCGAAGCCGCCCAGAGCGCGGTGTCGGCGCGGGCTGACTATCTCACGGCGCAGGCCGCGCTCGACGCGCTCATTCAGGGCGCGCGGGTCGAGGCGCTTGACGCCCCACAAAATAGTGTCGGCGCGTCGGGCGCGGCGCAACCCGATCGTCACTGAAAGGTCTCAACCTCAATGGATCGTCGACTCTTTCTGAGTGTAGGCAGCGCGGTGAGCGCGTGGCTCTTGGGGCGCAATGAGGGCGACGCCCAGGCGCTCCCGGCGCTCGCGACGGGCCCCTCGCGGGCGGGGGGCTACCTCCCGGTGGTGACGCCCAACGGTACGACCATGGCGTGGCGCGAGGTCGACGGGGTGAAGGTCGCGCACCTCGTGGCGGCCTCCTTTGAGCACGAGTTCGCGCCGGGGTTGCGGGCCGAGTGTTGGGGCTACAACGGCGGCACCCCGGGGCCCACCTTCGAGGCCGTCGAGGGCGACCGGGTGCGGATCTATGTCACCAATCGGCTCCCCGAGCCGACCACGGTGCACTGGCACGGGATGATCATCCCCAATGGGATGGACGGCGTCTCTGGGCTCAATCAACGCCCCATCGCGCCGGGCGAGACGTACATGTATGAGTTCGTTCTGCGATACCCGGGTACCTTCATGTACCACTCGCACTACGATGAGATGACCCAGATCGCGCTGGGCATGGTGGGCATGTTCATCGTTCACCCGCGGCGCCCGAGGGGCCGTCGCGTCGACCGCGATTTTGTGCTCATGGCCCACGAGTGGAAGTTGAACGTCGGGGCCCGCCGGCCCGACCCCAACGCGATGGCCGACTTCAACGTGCTGACCTTCAACGGAAAGGCCTTCCCCGCGACGGCGCCGCTCGTGGTGGGGCGCGGCGAGCGCGTGCGCATTCGGCTCGGCAACCTCGGCCCGATGGATCATCACCCGATTCACATTCATGGGTTGAACTTCAAAGTGACCGCCACCGATGGGGGCGAGGTGCCCGAGAGCGCCCAACGACCCGACACCACCGTGCTCGTGCCCGTCGGGTCGACCCGGGTGATCGAGTTCGTGCCCGAAGAGGTCGGCGATTGGGCCATGCATTGTCACATGACACACCATGTGATGATGCAAATGGGGCACGGCCTGCCCAACATGGTGGGCGCCCGTACCCGCACCCTCGACCACCGCATGAGCCGCGTGGCGCCCGAGTACATGTCGATGGGGCACACGGGCATGGGCGGCATGGGCGAGATGGAGATGCCCATGCCTCCCAACAGCCTGCCCATGCGCGGGGGCCCGGGGCCCTTCTCGTACATTGATATGGGCGGCATGTTCACCGTGCTCAAGGTGCGCGACGACCCGCAACACGCCGACCCGAACGGGTGGTTCGCGGCCCCTGCGGGCACCGTGGCGACGGTGGCGACCCGAGAGGCGCTCCAGCGCGATGGCATCAACCCCGAGGCCGGCGCGACGGGTGCGCCAGCGCAGACCCCCGCGCGGCCCGAGACGCAAGGGCGTTGACCCGCGGCCCCGAGGCGAACAAGCCTCTCGGGGTGCTGGCCCGCGGTGCGCTCTTGCCCGTGATCGACGACGAAGCGGCGTGGGCCGAGGCGCGGCTGCCGCCCAGAATGTTCGCGGCCGCGTTGGCGGTGGTGGCCGCGCGGCACGGGCTGGTGTTCGAGGCCGTGAGCCGCGCCCGACACGGCTCGTCGCCGGTGTTTCTCTCGCGGCGCTGGGCGGTCAAATGGGTGCCGCCCTTCTGGCGCCGAGAGGCCGAGGTCGAGGCCCGGTGCCTCTCGCACATCGAGGGCGCCCTGGCCCTTGAGACCCCCGCGCTCGAAGCCTTCGGGGCCCTCGATGGGTGGACATACCTTGTCACAAGC
Source organism: Myxococcales bacterium (assembly GCA_016792845.1). GTDB lineage: Bacteria > Myxococcota_A > Polyangia > Polyangiales > JAEUKH01. The sequence continues at coordinate 204,534 of JAEUKH010000029.1, forward strand.
AGGGTCGAAGGGGTGCCGCTGCGGAGCGTCTTTCCGACGCTGACGGTGCGCGACCAGGTTGGGGTCGCGGGGGCGTGCGGCGCGCTCCTCGCGCGGCTCCATGCGTTGCCCTTGGCGGGCTTGGGCGACGCGGGCGAGGGCTGGGCCGCGTACGTCGCGCATCGGCTCGCAGAGGGCCCGCGCACGCAGCGCGCGGCGGGTCTGAGCGAGCACCTGCTGCGGCGGCTCCCGGGCTGGCTCGACCCCCTCTCGGGGGGCGCGTCTCGTTCGGGGCTCAGTCTTTTGCACGGAGACCTCCACCACGAGCACCTCGTCTTGCGCGCCGAGGGGGGGCGCTGGGTGCTGAAGGGGCTCCTCGACCTCGGCGACGCGCTGGTGGGCGAGGCCGCGTACGACCTCGTGACCCCTGCGTTTTACGTCGCCTGCGGCCGTCGCGAGGCGCAGCGGGCCCTCTTCGACGCGGCGGGCTTTCGGTGCGACGCGGCGGCCTCGGCGCGGATGATGGCCTGGTCGGTGATGCACCGTTACCTCGGGTTGGCGCACTTTCTGCCGCCGAACCCGGGCCCGCTCTCGCTCGAAGTGTTGCAGGCGCGGTACTGGCCGGTGCTCTGTTAGGCGCGCGGGTTAGAGGCTCGCTTGGGGCGTCGGCGCCAGAAAGGGCGCGACGAGGTCGATGCGCTGGCGCTCTCGGAGCCGCTCGCCATCGCGCATCGCTTCGACGAGCTCGTAGCCCATGAGGGCGAAGATGCGCTCGCCAAGGAAGATGGGGCGGGCGTTGCCGTACCAGTCGACGCACGAGGCGACGCAACGGTCGTCGGGCGAAGGGCCGCCTTCGGTGCGCGCGCCGAGAGCGCCGAGGGCGCTGAGGTTGAGCGCGTCGAGGCCGTAGTATCGGATCGAGACGGCGTTCTCGACGAGCTGGCGCCAGCGGGCGCGGCCCCCTTGGCGCACCGGGAGCCCGAGCACGCCGCGGGCTTCTCCTTGCGGTGAAAAGAAGAACCCGTGGCTGCGGCTCTCGGCCTCGGCGGCGCGCGACTCGACCAGCGTGGCGACGCGCTCTCCGGGGCCGTCGAGGTTGAGGGTCGTGAGATGCAGATCGCGGCCGCGGTCGCCGACCACCAAGGCGTGACGGCCCAAGGGCTCGATGCGCGACACCGTGTGCGAGAGCGCGAGGGTGCGCGTCTCTGCGGTGCCGAGGGCGTGCACGAAGACCTCGCCGCCGCCCTCGTCGTTGAGGGCTCTCCGCCACCCCGCGCCGACGCCGTAGACGAGCCGTTCGCCCACGAAGCGGTTGTGGAGCGTGCCGCGCGCGGCGGGCCGCGTGAGGGCCGTGTAGCGCGCGAGGGGCTGCTCGGTGACGCGCTGCGAGAAGGCGCTGAGCGAGACGTGGGCCACCGCGAGGTCGCCCTCGGTCAGCTCAGACGACCACATCGCGTCGCCTTCGGCCTCGGCGCGCAGAACGACGTGCAGGGTGTCGCCCGCTTCGTGAAACGAGAACTGATCGATGGGGCCGCCGCGGAGCGCCACCGCGCCTGCGGGCCCTCCGTTGAGCGGAAAGCGATAGAGCAGCGACGGCGCCCCGAGCGCGCGCGGCCGCGATGGGGTCGCGCCCTCATCGTCGCGGTCGTCAGGGTCGCCGGTGACCCAAAGGTAGACCGCGCTCTGCGAGACATAGAAGCTGCGCGCCTCGCTGGCCACCACGCCGACGCTGCGGCACCCGCGGTCGGCGGGCGAGAGGTCACAGAACATCACCGTGTGGAGCGTGGGCTCATCGTTGAGCCGCAGCGAAGGTCGGTAGATGCGACTCCAATCACCGATCGGGCGCCACGGTCGGCGGCCCTCGCGCGCCGAGGGCACGAGCACGCGCTGCCGGCCCGACTCAAGGGGCTCCGACAAGAGCGGCGCGGGCATGTAGACCACCAGGGTCTGACCGAAGAGCCGGGTCGCGTAGTTCTGGCTCGAATAGTAGTCACCCGAGCGAACGTCGAGCACCTCGCGGAAGCGCAGCCGCCCCTCGCGCGACAGGTCAAAGCGCACCACCTGGGTCGAGCCCACGCCGTCTTCGTCGTCGTAGCGGTACCCGAGCACGATGACGGTGTCGCCTTCGATCAGCATCTCGTCGTACCACTCGGCGGGGCGCCTGCCGGGCGGCGTCACGTCGACCCGCGCGAGGGTCCTGAGATGCTCGCCGTCGAGGGCGACGGTGTAGAGCCGCCCGCGCCGAAGCACCACCAGGTGGTCGCCGTGGGCCTTGACGATGTCGCCCTCGTCGATGCCCTCGACCTGCGTGTTGGTGATGCGCGCGGGGCTCGCGCTCTGACCCGCGCTCTGACCCGCGCTGTTGCCCACGCTGCCGCCCGCGCTGGGGCTCGCGCGGGTGCCGAGACCGCCCATGCCGACGGTCGGCGCCCCCGAGGCCGCCCCTGCGCCGTAGCCTGAGCCGTACCCTGCGCCCGAGACGAGGGCGCCGAGGGCTGACGCGCCGCCCCCGAGGCTCCCGGCCGCGCTGCGCGGAGGCGCCCGACGGAGGAAGCGCGACTGCGCCCACGCCCGAAGGCTCGCCTCGCTGCCAAACGCCCGAAGGTCGGCCTGAAAGCGACGCGGAGGCGCCGTCGGAGGATCAGCCCAAGCCGGTGCGCTGACACAACACGAGAGCGCGAAGGCGGCGACGCGGCGGAGGTTCATCGTGCCGCTTTGGTCAACCGCGGTGACGAAAAGTTTCGCGCCGCGCTCACGTTTTCAGCGTTGCCCGAAGGTCTGCCCGCCGCCCATGAGGTAGGCCCGCTCTGCCTCGGTGTCGACTCGTCCAAGTGCTCGATTTCTACCAGGAAAGCGACCGTACGCTTCGATCAGCGCGCGGTGCTGCGTCGCGAAGGGGAGCATCGCCGCGGTCGCCGCGGCCTCGGGGGTGTTCGCCGCGTCGTCGGCCATGGCGGTGTAGAGGGCGACGGCACGTTGCTGGCTCGCGAGGTCTTCGTGGTGCATCGACGGGAGGTAGAAGAAGGGCCGATGCGCGAACGAGACCTCTCGGTCGAAGCCCTGTTCGAGGGCCCGATCGGCGATCGCGCGGGCCCGCGGGTCGTAGGCGAAGGCGCGCGCGGTGCCGCGAAACGCGTTGCGCGAGAACTGGTCGAAGACGATGACCGCGGCGAGGGCCTCGGTCGCCGTGCCGAGCGCCTCGGGGGCAAACTCGCTGCGCTCGAAGCAGTCGGCGAACTGTGCGGCGATCGCGGCGTCGAACTCCGGGTCGCTGGCGAACCACCGCGCGCGGGTGGCGTCGTCGGGCGGCCGCGTGAGGTCGAGGCTCGCGAACCAGAACAAAATCACGTCTTCGTGTCGCGTCATGGGCTCGTGACCCTAACATCGCCGCGGCCGCGGTGCGTGCGGTGACGCCCGACGCGAAGGCGTTGCGGTCGGCGGCCCCGAGGGGCGTACCATCGCGGGCATGATGCATCGAGTGCCGAGCGCGCGATGGTTGTCGGCCGAGCGTGACCGCGTGCGGGCGCATCTCGAAGGGGCGCTCGGGGCGCTCGGGGGCCGCGACTCGGCGCCGCGACGGTGGGTGCGCGCGACGCTGCGGGGGTACATCGACGCGGGGCGCTTTCCGCAGAATGAGGGCGCGGTCGAGACGCCGGTGTTTGTCGACCCGTCGGGGGCGCGATGCGCGGTGGCGGCGCTCCTCGAAGCGAGCGGCGAGCACGCCTTGGTGCGTGAGATCGCGACGACCCAGAACCTCGCGCGGGTGACCTCGCTCGCGGCTGACCCGCGCCTCGTCGCCTGGCTCCGGCGCCATGACCTCAGCGTGGCCGAGGCCGCACGGATCCAGCCCGCATACCGCGCCCACATGGCCTACGACTGGCGTCCCACGGCGGCGGCGGTGCTCCAGGTGGGGGGCGCCCTCGCGCGGGGCGGTGCGGCGGCCCTCGTCGCGCCCACGGTGCGGCTCGGCCTGCGGCGCGTGGGCGAGGGCTCAGACGATCACGGCAGCTCGCGCTACGCCGCGACGTCGCTCATGGTCGAGTACGCCGGGGTGCTCCAGCTCGACGCCGTGACGCGGCACCAGCTCGGGGCGCTCGTTCAGTGGGAGCCCACCAGCAATCACCGCGAAGCCCGAGGGTACGCCATGGGCGGGCCCGTGCTCGGCCTCGCCCCGGGGCAAACACCCGCGCCCGGCGCTCAGCTCGGCGGCGGCTTCGCCCTCCGCGGCCGCACCCTCGGCTGGAGCGTCGAAGGCATGGCCACCCTCTACAGCGCCGACGGGCTCGGTTTCAGGCTCACCGCGGGGCTCGGCCTCGTCTGGTGATCTGACTCTCCAAAAACAATGTAATTACAATGAGTTATGATGCGGCCTGGCAAGCCAGGTCGGGGCCGCAGTCGCAGTCGCGGCATCCGTCGTCGGCGCAGCGGCCGCAGGTCTCGACGAGGGCGCTCTTGAGGGCCGCGCGGGCGCGGTGGATGCGCACGCCGGCGTTGTTGGCGCTGATGCCTTGGGTGTCGGCCCAGTCTTTGACGCTGGTCGTGCCCAGGGTCACGGCGTTGAGGGCGTCGCGGTACTCGGGCTTGAGGCGCTCGGTGACGCGCAACACGCAGGTGCAGGGCGCGCGGGGCGCGGGCTGATCGTCGATGAGGGTGTCGGTGTCGAGGGCCGCGGTGCGGTCGCGCTCACGGCGCACGCGACGGGCGCGGTCGATGAGCGTGTTGCGCACGATGCGAAAGAACCACGCCTGCCAGCGGGTCGGGTCGTTGAGCTGTTCGACCCGAGCGAGCGCTTGGGTGATCGCGTCGTGGAGCACCTCTTCGGCCGCCTCGGGGTCGCCCGTGTGGCGGGTCACGAACTGAAGAAACCGCTGTCGTTCAGCGCCCAGAGCGGCCGCCAGCGCTGTCTGAGTGAGTGCGTCCATGGTCGACTGAGTGTAATGCACGGGGCGCCCGCGCGTCAGCGCCCCCGACGAGGAGATGAACACCATGAACACATCGATGACCGCCTTCGCGGTGGGGGGCATGACCTGCGGCGGTTGCGCGCGACGCGTGAGCGAGGCCTTGGCCGCGTTGCCCGGGGTGCTCAAGGTCGCGGTCGCATTGAGCGCTGGCCGTGTCGAGGTCGAGACCGCAGCGGGCTTCGACCCCGCCGCCGTCGTCGCGCGCCTCGGCGCCATGGGCTTTTCGGCACAGCAGAGCGCGCCGTGAGCGACGCGCCGGTGACCCCCGCGCAGACCGTCACCCTGCCCGTCGTGGGCATGACCTGCGCCAACTGCGCGGGGCGGCTTGAGCGGGTGCTCCGCGCGACGCCCGGGGTCGACGCCGCGTCGGTGAATTTTGCGACCCACACGGCCCAGGTCGGCTTCGGCGCGGGGGTCGACGCCGAGGCCCTGCGCGCGCGCATCGTCGAGGCGGGGTTTGAGTCTCCGCGGGCCGAAGGTGCGAAGGCCAGTGAGGTCGCAGAAATCGCTGAAATTAAAGCCTTTCGGGTGCTCCAGTGGCGCACCGCGGCGGCGGCGGCGCTGGCCCTGCCGGTGGTGATCCTGGGCATGTCGCACGGGCTCAGCGCGTGGGCCGAGAGCGCCCCGGGGCGGTGGTTCGCGATGGCGCTGACCACCGCGGTGGTGTTCGGCGCGGGGTGGCCCTTCTATGCGGGCGCGTGGGCCTCGCTGCGGCACCGCAGCCCTGACATGAACACCCTCGTGGCCCTCGGCACCTTCGCGGCGTGGAGCGTCTCGACCGCGGCCCTCGTCTGGCCCATGGCCTTTCACCGTCACGGTCACCACGGGCAGGTGCCGGTGTACTTCGAGGCCGCGGCCTCGGTGATCGCGCTGGTGCTGGTGGGGCGCACCCTCGAAGCGCGGGCGCGGCACAAAATGGGCGAGGCCCTGCGCGCCCTCGGGCGCCTTCGGCCCGCCACGGCGTGGGTGCTGCGTGACGGCGCGCCGCGCGAGGTCGAGGTCGCGCTGCTCGTGCGGGGCGACCGGGTGCGGGTGCTGCCGGGGGCGGCGGTGCCCGTCGACGGGCGTGTGCTCGAGGGCCGCTCAGAGGTCAACCAGTCGATGCTGACCGGTGAGAGCGAGCCGGTGCTGCGCGGGCCGGGCGATCGGGTCTACACGGGCACCACCAACGGCACCGGGGCCCTCGAGGTCGAGGTCACGGGCTTGGGCGAAGAGACCCTCTTGGGGAGCATCGTCAACGCCGTGGCCGAGGCCCAAGGCGACAAGGCCCCGGTGGCGGCCCTCGCCGACCGCGTGAGCCGATGGTTCGTGCCCGCGGTGCTAGGGGTCGCGCTGGTCACCTTTGCGGCCTGGTGGCTGTGGGGCCCCGCGGGCGAGGGCGCCGCGATGGGGCTCCAGAACGCCGTGGCGGTGCTGGTGCTGGCGTGTCCGTGCGCGCTCGGGTTGGCGACCCCGACTGCGATCTTTGTGGCCACCGGGCGGGGCGCGCGCGAGGGCATCCTCGTGCGAAGCGGCGCGGCGCTTGAGACCCTGGCCCGGGTCGACACGGTGGTCTTCGACAAGACCGGCACGCTCACCCTCGGAGCCCCGTCGGTGGTGAGCCTCGCGGCGCTCGATGGCGACGAGGCGACGCTCTTGACCGCGGCCGCCTCGCTGGAGTCAGCGAGCGAGCATCCGCTGGCTCAGGCGGTGCTTCTGCGGGCGCAGCGCGCGGGGCTCGTGTGCGCGGCGCCGACGGAGGTTCAGGCCGTGGTGGGGGCGGGCTTGCGCGGCCGCGTCGCGGGTGTCGAGGTGCGCGTCGGCACGGCCCAGTGGATGCTCGACGAGGGCCTCGCGTTCGATCTCGAAGACCCCCGATGGCGCGCCCTGATGGCCCGGGCCGAGACGCCGCTGGTGGTGGCTCGCGATCGTAAAGTGCTCGGTTTCATGGGTCTTCGTGACACGCCGCGGCCCGAGGCGAAGGCCCTGATCGGGTGGCTCCGCGCGCAGAAGATCAGGCCTGTGCTCTTGAGCGGCGACCGTCGTCATGTGGCCGAGGCCCTCGCCGCTGAGCTCGGCATCGACGCGGTGTGGGCCGAGACGCGACCGACTGAGAAGGCCGCGGTGATCCGTTCGCTCCGCGCCGAGGGGCGTGTGGTGGCCATGGTGGGCGACGGCATCAACGACGCGCCGGCCCTCGCGGCGGCCTCGGTGGGCCTCGTGGTGGCCGAGGCGAGCGATGTGGCCCTCGCGGCGGCCGAGGTGACGCTCTTGCGCGGCGGGGTCGGCGCGGTCGCATCGGCCCTCGGCTTGGGGCGCGCCACCCTCGCGACCATCCGACAGAATCTGTTCTGGGCATTTGTCTACAACGTGGTGGGCTTGCCGCTCGCGTCGGGGCTCCTCTACCCGCTCACGGGGTGGCTCTTGTCGCCCATGGTGGCCAGCGCGGCGATGAGCCTGTCGAGCGTCTCGGTGGTCAGCAACAGCCTGCGCTTGCGACGGGCGGCCCTGGCTCAGTACGGCGCGCCGCAGGCGTAACACCGACCGAGCTCGCGGGCGCCCACGGCGCGGCAATGGCCACAGACGACGCGACCCACACCAGCGTCGAGGGCGCCGAGCCTGGGGTACAAGACCTCGAGCTCGGCCGAGCTCATGCGGTCACCCTCGTCGGTGGGCGACCAGATGACTTCGAGGGCCTCCCACCCGGCCCGACGGCACTGCCGAAGGGCCTGAAGCGTCGCGGGCCAATCTTGTGTGGGCGCCTCGGCGAGCTGCGGGTGACGGCAGACCAGCGAGAGCACCACGAAGCCCGCCCCTTCGGCCTCGGCGGGGGTCATCTGGGGCGCCCGCACCTGCATCGCGCCGCGCACGGTCTCGACCAGATAGGCCCCGCGGAGCGCGTCGACCTGCGCCTCGAAGGCCGCGTCGCAGCGCGCGGGCGTCATCGCGGTCGAGGCCGCTGAGAAATAGCGAACCCGCGGAGCCACCGCGTCGAGGCTCTCGGCCACGGCGTCGACGCATGCGGCGATGCCCTCGGGGCGGTCGAGCCGGGCCGAGGCCGCGAGCCGCGTGAGGGCCGTCTGGAGGGCCGCCCGCCCGGCCCCGTCGACGCCGACGCTGAAGGTCAACATCGACGTGAGCGACCCCGCGGTCGCGCGCGGAGGAGCGTGCATGACAGGCGCGGCCGAGGGCCCAACGGTCGGCGCGTCGGACGGAGCCTCGGTCGGCGTACGAAGCCCGCGTCGCACGAGAAAGACCGTCACGCCGAGCGAGGCCAGCGCGAGCCCGAGACCCGCCCAGGTGACCCAGGTCGCCTCATGCTTCTGCGGCGGATACGGAACGTCGACAGACCCTCGGCCCCCCCACCAGCGCGTCGTCGAAACCCCCGGCCCGTCGACCTGCGGAACCCTCACCCGCGGAGGCTCAAGCCCTGTCGGCTCGGCGCCGAACCGAGGGCTCCGCGCGCGCTCCGCGGCAGGTCGCGAACGCTCGCGCCGAAGGGCCTCGTCGTGCGGGTCTTCACGCGGCCCCGTGCGACCCGTCGGCGCGCCCGCGGGCAGCACCGGGGCCTGCGTCGTGGAGCGAGCGGGCTCTCTCGCGCGCGGCTCAGCCCGCGGCGCCGGGGCTTCGCTTTCTGCCCCGCGCGATGCGCCCATGCCCGTCGGCGCGGGGGCTTCGACGCGCGGTCGCCGGGGTGAGCCGAAGCTCCCGCCGGTGAGCTGCGCGGCGGCGTCGCCGGCGCTGAGGCTCAGCACCACAACGATCATATTCGAGAAACGAGCGCGCCCCACCATCGACGCGGCACGGTACCATCGCGCCAACCTTCGAAGGGGAGCGGAGCGCCCATGATCGCCAAACTGATTCTACCCGTCGCCGGCTGTGTGACGGGGCTCATGGTCTTCGCCGTGGCGGGCCGTCAGTACACCGCCACCGACGACGCGTGGTGCGCCCGCGCCACCGCCCAGGTCGCCCAGGCGCTGCAACCCTACGGCCTCAGGGCGCAGCCGAGGGCGGCGGTGCGAGGGGCCTTCGAGACGGCGATCACCCTCGCCCCGGGCGCCTGTGTGTCGGCCCTTCTCTTGGCAGAAGGTCGCGAAACAATTGAGCAATTTGAGATATCAGACGGCCGCGGGAGGCTGCTCTCAGACCCGGGCTCGCGCATGGGCGGCGACATGGCGGCCTTGCGCGGCTGGTGCTCGGTCGAGGGCGAGGTGGTGCACGCCCGCGGGCGCCTTCGCGGGGCGGGGCGGCTGCTTCGCTTCGAGGGTGTCGTGCCTCGGTCGGCGTGGCCGCTCGCCGAGGTGATGCCCGAGGCCGGGTTGCACCCTTGGCTCGACGACCGGCTGGTGCTGTCGGCGCCGGGCGCGGTGAACGCCGTGGTGCTCGACGTGGGCGAGGCCGTGGCGCTGGTGCCTCCTGAGGCCGCCACCGTCGACGCGCTCGGGGCGTTGACCCTCGACGACCCGCGGGCCGTGCGGTGGGCCAGCGTGGGCCTCTCTGACCCGAGCGTCGCCGCCGAGCCGCTCGCGAACCCAGCATCGCCGCGTCAGGCCCGCGCGGCCGCGGTGGGGGCGCCCGGCGCGGTGGTGGCGGTCTTCGACCCCGGGGCGCTCGCGCAGCGCTGTCTCAACGTCTCGCTGCGTGCTGCGTGGGGGCGCGGCGAGACCGTCGTGCGGCTCGCGCTCTCGACCTGGCAGATGGCCGCGCGCGGCAATGTCGACGGGGCGGTGCGCGACACGGTCTGCGTCGACGAAGGGCCCGTGGCCTACGTCGTCGTGGGCGCGGGGCCTCGCCGGGTGGGCCTCTCATGGCAAGGTGAGGGCGCGCAGACCCGGGCGCCGTCGACGTGGCGGAGCGACCCGGCGCAGCACCCCGGGTGGGCTCCCCTGGAGGCCCAGTGTCGAGCGGGGCGCGGCGGCTGCGAGGGGCTCGCGGTCTTGCGGGCTGCGGGGGCGCGGGGCGGGCCGCGGGCGTTGGGCGAGGTCTACGCGGCGGCATGCGCGGCGGGGCGCGGCGAGGGCTGTCACCTCGCGGCCATCGAGGGCGCCGACGGGCCCGCGGCGGGGGCGCTGGTGGCCCGCGGGTGCGCGCTCGGATACGCTCCGGCCTGCGCCGCGAGCGCGCGGTGGTCGCGCTTGGGCGAGCGCAATCAGCCTGTCGATTACGCCCTCGCGGGGCAGCGCTACGAAGCGGCATGCCGCCTCGGCGACACGGGCGCCTGCGCGCGCCGCGACACCATGCGCTTGCTTGATCTGTAGGAGGCCCTTCAGAGTGCGGCCATGAGTGATGCCGCGCCGACGGTGAAGGTGACAGTCGAAGAGGGGGTCGCCACGGTCTTGTTGAGCGACCTTCGGCGAAAGAACGCCATGAGCCCGGCCCTGGGTGATGCGCTGCGTGACGCGGTCGAGCGGCTCCGCGGCGACCTGCGGGTGCGGGCGGTGGTGCTCTCGGGCGAGGGCGACGCCTTCTCGGCGGGGGGCGATCTGAAGATGCTCGAGGCCCTGCGCGAGGAGAGCCGAGAGGGCTCGCGCGATTTCATGTTGGGCTTCTATGCGCGCTATTTGAGCGTGTTGGCGCTTGAGGTTCCGGTGGTGGCGGCGGTGCAGGGGGCGGCCATCGGGGCGGGGCTCTGCGTGGCGATGGCGTGCGATCTCTTGGTGGTCGACGAAGACGCCAAGCTCGCGTTGAATTTCGTGCAGCTCGGGCTCCACCCTGGCATGGGCGCGACGCTCCTGACCCCGCACCGTGTGGGGGCTCAGCGCGCCGCAGAGTTGCTCCTCACGGGTCGACGCTTCAACGGTCGCGAGGCGGTCGAGATGGGCATGGCCCTCGAAGCGACGCCCTCGGGCAACGCCCTGCTGCGCGCCGAGGCCCTCGCGCGGCAGATGGCGGCCCAGGCGCCCCTCGCGGTGCGGGCCCTCGTTCGGGCCCTCAGGGTCGACCGTCACGCCCTCCAAAGGGCGCTCGAATATGAGGCGATGGCGCAGTCTGAGAGCTACGCGAGCCACGACCTCGGCGAGGGCCTCGCGGCGGCCGCGGCGCGTCGCGCGCCGGCGTTTGTGGGGCGATAGCGTCTCTTCGGGGGGCGCGGCGTGCGCGCGGTCAGACGCGCAGAGAGGAGCGGCACCGGGCGCGCCGGTGCCCCTCGGAGCGGGTCACTGCATCGGGTTCGCGGCGCCCGGCGTGGGCATGGTGACGAAGCGCCAATCGGCGTTGGCGTCGTTGGTGTCGCCGCCGTTCGGCACCCGCGCGAGCGAGCCCGCGGCGGTGTTCGAATCGGCCACGGTGCTCGCCAAGGCGCTGCCCTCGACGAGGTCGACCCGACCCGTCACGCCGGTGATGGTCGCCATGCGGATCGAGCCCTCGTACGAGAGGGCGTCGAGGAGGCTGCCGTCGGTGGTGTTGATCAGCGCGACGCCATCGGGCGCGCCGTTCTGCACCGAGTCGTTGGCGATGTTGAAGCGGGCCACGCCGCTCGGCACGGTCACGCCGCTGTTGGCCACCACGGCGTAGGCGCCCGGCGCGAGGGTGCCGCTCAACGCGACCCGCGCATACTCGGTGCTGTTCGAGCCGTTGACGAGCACCAACGCGACGCCCGTAAGGTCGATGGGGAGCCGGCTCGCGTTCATGATCTCGATGAACTCACCGTTGTCGGTGCCGACCTGGTCGTAATCGACCTCGTTGATGATGAGCCCCGCCGAAGAGGCTTCGACGATGCTCACCATCGCGGTGCGGGTCACCATGCCGAGGGTGGCTGACACCGTCGCGTTGCCGGTCATGGCCCCTGCCGTGAAGATCACCTCGGCGCGGGTCTGGTTGGCAGGCACCGTCACGGTCATGGGCACCGAGCCGCCCATCGCCGCGAGGGTCACGAGGGTGCCGCCCGGAGGCGCGGGGATGTCGAGGCTCACCGTCAGCGTCACCGTGGTGCCCGGCGTGGCCGTTGACATGGCAGGGCCGAGGGCGGTGAGGGCGGGGGCCTCCATCAGGTCGAGCACCCGAACCTGCGCCGTGCGGGTGATGCCGTTGAAGGTCGCGCTGAGGGTGTAGGGCGTGGCCGAGGCGGTCACCCCCGAGAGGGCGATGGGCACCCGGGTCTGCCCCGCGGGGATGGTGAGGTTCATCACCCCGAGGCCGGGGCCGCTTGAGGTCACCGTCACCAGGGTGTCGCTCGACGTGGCCCGCGCGAGTTGGGCCACGAGCTGCGTCGGGAAGCTCGGCGCGCCGCTCACGCCCACCCGCGTGTAGACCAGCTCGGTGGGGAAGGGGAGCAACGAAGCGGCCCCGGCGACGAGGTCGTCGGCGCTCCGCGGGTTGAGCTTCGAGTTCGACCGGGCAAAGGCCAAAATGCCCGTAATCGCTGAGAAATTCTCGCCCATCGTGGGGAAGGGCGTGCTCAAAAACAGCCCGTCATCGACCCTGAGGTTGCCCGTAATGAGGAACTCATTGGTCGGCGCGGTCTCGCCCCCCTCGGGCGTCGGCGCGGCGTTGAGCACCGACACGTTCTGCACCCGCACCAAGGCGCCTTCGAGGGCCGCTGCGCGGGGGCCCATGGTGATCACGTCGGCGGGCATCACATCGGTCACCGCGGGCAGGGTCACCATGGGCGCGGTCACGGTGATGGTCGCGCCGGTGAGCTGCCGCTGGCCGTAGTAATCGGCCACGGTGGCGTTGCTGAGGGTGACGCGGTTGCCCACGGCCACCATGGGCGCGGTGCCCGTGAAGACGAAGATCGCAGAGTTGTCGACGCCCGCGTAGGCGCTGTCGCCCATGGCGACCTGGGCGTAGAAGCCGTTGCGCGCGAGGGCCGTCACCACCGGGCCGGTGACCGTCACGCGGTTGCCGAGCATCACCATGCCCGACTTGATGGCGTACACCGTCGCGGGGCACGCGGCGCCGCCGGGGTTCGCCGCCATCGGGCAGGCGTCGCACGCGTCGCCGGTCATGTCGCTGTCGGTGTCGGTCTGCTCGGGGTTGCGCACGTCGGGGCAGTTGTCGCGGGTGTTGGGCACGCCGTCGCCGTCGCGGTCGTTCGGGTCGGGGGCCGCGCACTGGGTGCTGTTGGGCGTGAGCGGGCAGGGGTCGCAGGCGTCGCCCACACGATCCATGTCGGCGTCGGCTTGCATGCCGTTGTCGACCGGGCGCACGGGGTTGAACACGTTGGGGCAGTTGTCGGCGTCGTTCATCACGCCGTCGCCGTCGGTGTCGGCCATCGACGACATGCCCGAGTAGCGGTTCGAGCCGCGCACGGCGGGGTTCGGCAACGAGCCCATGGCGTTGCGCTCGGGCAAACACGACGGCTCGTTCATCGGCTCGCCGCAGAAGAACAAGGGGTACCGATTGGCGTTGGCGCTCTGCAACGCCGAGAGGTGACGCCCCCCGAGGTCGCGGGCGACGCACACGCGCTTCATCGTGCCGCACACGTCGAGCGGGTCGCACTGGTCGCCGCCGTTCAGCATCGCGACGATGCTCGCGTCGCCGTAGAGGGCCGCGCCGCCGCGCAAGACGAGCGAGACGTCAGAGGCGCCGGCGCCCAAGACCGCGCGGTGATCGCGCCGCATCGCGCCGTTGAAGATCGCGAGGTCGGCCACGCGCCCCGGAGCGATCACCCCGATGGCGTCGTCGACTGCGAGGGCCGCCGCGGCGTCGCGGGTGGCCATGAGCCACAGGGCCTCGTCGGTGAAGAAGCCCTGAAGAAAGTTGCGGTTGAAGGTGTCAGCGCACTGAAGCTCGCGAAGCATGTTCATCGAGCCAGAGATGATCCAGTCGGAGCCGAGGGCGATGGGCACCCCGAGGCGGGCGTACTCGGTCACCCGGGCGGTGTCGCCGTAGAGGGTGATGTTCGAGCGCGGCGACCAGATGAGCGCCGTGCCCTGTTGACCCATCTCGGCGATGTCGCTCGGCAAGAGCCCCACGCCGTGAACGAAGGCGCTGTTGGGCTGGACGAGGTCGTTGGCGCCTGTGCGAATGCAGGTAAACTCGTTGCGCGCCTCGGGGTCGATGCCCTCGGCGACGTGCGGCGTGTACGAGTCGACGGCCATGATCGAGGCCGCGGTGTCGATGCCAGGGTACGCACAACCCGTGGCCCGGAGCTCGCCCCCCGAGTCACCCAGCGGGAAGGTCTCGTACTGCACCTGCGGTTGACCGAGCCCGTCCATCGTGCCGCGGTCGAGGTTGCGCATGAAGCCCGCGACGCCGCCCGAGCCGTTCACCGCTGTAGCGCCGCCCATCACGAAGCGCAGCTCGCCGTACGCGACCTGGTCGTTGCTGGCGCTGCCCGCTGACGAGAGCCGCGTATGCCCGCGGATGCCGCGCCGCCAGTCGTGGCGATGCTCGTATCGCTCGGCGGTGCGCGTGTACGGGTTGTTTTGCGCGAAGGTGAGGTGATCGTGCGCGTTGATGAGGCCCGGCGAGATCACGCCCGTGGGGCACTCGATCGCCGTGGCGCCCATGGCCCCGGTCGCCGCGCTACAGTCACACGCCGCGCAGGTGATGCGGCCGTTGCCGTCGACGAGCACCTGCCCGCCGCGCAACACCTCGCCCGGGGTGAGCACATCGCCCGTGAGGAGCAAGGTCGTCGACCCGGCGGTCACCCGACAGGTGCCCGACGAGAGCGGTTGCAGAGTGCGGTTGCACATCGTCACCTGCGGCGGCCGCATGGGGCTCGTGCCGCCGTCGCCCATGGCGCCGCCGTCGCCCGTCGGCCCTGCGTCTCGGGGCCCTGCGTCGCCGACCGCGGCGTCACCCGCGTCGACCCCGCCGCCATCGCCGCCGTCGACGCCGCCGCCCGCGTCTGGGGCCGCGCTGTCGTCGCCCCCGCCGTTGGCATCGCCCCCGGCATCGGCCGACGTCGACGGGGCCTCGCTGCTGCACGCGAGCAGCGTGAGCAGTACAAAAAACATGGGTCTCAGTCGATCAAGCATCGAAGGGGCCTCACCGCTTCTCAAGTTGGGCGTCGACATCACGCAACACGATGCCGACAGACATAAAAATCTCACCGACCCTTTACCACGTTGTGGCGCCCTGCAAACCGCGTAGCCACGGCGTCTTCTTCGCCGCATTGCGGCACCGCGAGCTCGTGCGAGGCGGGGGCGTGCCGTCAGGGTGACGTCGCGCGACGCCGCGCGCGCTGGTCGAGATAGAGCGAGCGCGGCGCAAGGGTGGCCGCGAGGCCGAGCCCTTCGGCGGTGTCGTCGGGCGCCGATTGGGCGCCCAGGATGCGCCCGACGACGGTGCGCGTGTCGACCTCGACCCGCAGCGTGGGCGCGGTGCCGATGACCCAACCGGGGCCGGCGTTGTAGCTCCTGACGAGGCCGACTCCGGCGACGTTCCACAAAACGTTTGAGGTGCCGGTGAGGCCTGCGCCGCTGCTCTCGGCGCCGCGGTTGACGATCGACCATCCGTCATCGAGGGTCGATACTTCAATGAGGTTTGCCATCGCCAGCGAGTGATGCATCTCTGAGAGGCCGTTCACCGAGAGGCCGTTGTTCTCTGAAGTGCCGCCCCGCGAGGTGATGTCGTGCCAGACGCATCCGGTGGTGCCGAAGCCCCAGTTTTGAATGAAATTGTGTCGCCCCGCCTCGGCCACGGTGTGCGCGGTGAGCACCTCGTTCGAGGCCATGATCTCAAAGAGGTAACCGTTGCCGCCTTCGCCGCGGTGTTGGGCGCGCCCCATGCGACAGTCTCGCACCGTGACCCGGGCCGAGCCTCGCACGATGACGCCGCTCGAACGCACCTCGGGCCGCTGCGGGTCGTCGGCCAGGGCGGGCTGAACGAAGCTCGTCACCCCCCCGCACCCACCCGTCGCGCACATGGTCGAACACCACGAGGTGAACCTGGTCTTCGGCGCGCGCCGCAGCCCAATCGCGGAGCGTGTTCGTCAGGGCCAGGTCTTCGACGCCCACCTCGTGAAGTGCGCCCGTCTCAACCCGCAACGCCGCCCCGTCGCGCACCTTCACCCCATACCGCAATGGAACGTCAACCCGCACCCGCACCCGCCCATCGCCCTCGCGGCTCACCGCCCTCACCCTGCGCCGAAACACCGACTGCCACTGCCCGTTGAACGCGCGCCAGACGCCCTCCATCTGGTGCTCCGCGACGAAGGCCTCGGTGATGTTGAACCCGATCACCACCTCGTCGTCGACCCGCGGCGGGCTCTCGGCGGCCGCGAGCAGCACCGTGTCTGAGAAGGTCTCGCCGTCTTCCGCGAGGGCCAGCGCCGGGCCCTCACGCGGCGCGCCCTGAAAGGTGATGTGCCCAGGGCCCTGGGCGCTGTGACGGCGGGTGAAGATCAACCGCGAGCTCGGCCCCTCGCCGCGCAACACGACCCCGCCCTGAGACACCCTGAGGTCGTCGTCGAGGCGGTACGTGCCCGCCGCGACAAACACCACGCCCCCCGTCGTCGCGAGCCGCGCCAGGGCCTCGCGAAACGCCATCGTGCTGTCTCGCGCGCCGCTCGGGTCAGCGCCGGTGTCTCGCACCGACACCGTCGGCCCCGCGACCCGCGGAGGGTCTTCGCCGTGGCGGTACCCCGCGTACGAGAAATCGTGCAGCACCGCCCCCGCCCCAGGGCCCGGCGCTGACCAGTCGCTCGGGTAGAAGCGGCTCCGCCAGGGGGCCTGCATCGACGCGTCGTTGGTGATGTTCACACTGTCAACATCGGCGTCGCGCGGGGGCGTCGCGTTCGGCGACGACACACAGCCGAGCGCGAGGGTGAGCGAGAGCAGGGCGCGGTGACGCATCGGGCCGCGACGCTAACAAAGTCTGGGCCCAGCGGGAGGAGGCCGCGGCGCTTGTGGCGTTCGCGTGAGTGACGGTAAAACCGAGGCCGTGAGCCGGGCCGTTGGAGTATCCGTTTCGCCCGCGGCGGCGCTCTCGCGCGAGCTTGAGGCCGCGGTCGAGGCGCGCTGGAGCGACCCTGAGGCCTTCCTCTGGCGCGCCCGGCGTATCACCGAGGCCGTGGGGTTGTTGGCGTGGCAGCGGTTCCGCGGGAAGGCGTCTCCGGGCCTGGCGCCGCGGCTCGACGAGCTGGTGAATCAGCTCTCAAAAGAGCTTCCGAGGGCGGTGCTCGACGATTTTCACGGCCTCCAGCGGAGCGGCAACGCGGGGGTGCACTTTCAGTTCGAGGCGCTCAACTACGAGCACTACGCGGTCATCGCGGCGCAGCACCTCGCGCAGCTCCTGCGGTGGGCCTTGCCGACCCTGACCGAGACGCCCCTCGACCCCGCGTGGGAGGCGCTCTTCGCGGCCCTCACCGACCGCACGAGGCGCCCCGACTCGCCGACGCAGCGCCTCGAACGTGCCGAGGGCATTCACGCGAAATCGATGGCGGTGTTGCGCGGCGACCTCGACGCGGCGCACGCCAAGATCGAGGCCCTCGGCGCCGAGCGCGAGGCGCTAAACGCGCGGGTCTCGATGGTGTCGGCGATGCCGCGGGCCCGCTTGACGGCGCTCCGGCTGACCGCCGTGGGCGTGCTCGGCGCGCTGGTGGGCAGCGTGGTCAGCGTGGTCGTCTTGCGATGGAGCTTCGCGACCCCCGCGCAGCCGACCGCCGCCCAGGCGCCCCAAGCGTCGGCGCCCGAGGCGGTGTTCGACGCGGTCGATACAGACCGAGACGCGGGCCGAGACGCAGGCCGAGAGGCGCTCGTGGCGGCGCTCGCGAACGCGGTCTCAGACGCGGGCCCTGGGGTCGACGCGGCGCCGCGGGCGGTCGCGCCGTGCCCTTCTGATACGGTCGAAGTGCGCGCGGTGGCGCTCACCCTCGGGCCCTTGTTTCGCGGCCCGACCGACATCCGCGAGTGGGCCCGCTCGACCGGCGAGCCGCGAGCGTGGCACGTTCCGCGGGCTTGCATCGCGCGCCGCTGGCTCGACCCTCGCGCGCACACCTGGGCCGAGGCGCAGGCGCTCTGCGAAGCGCGCGGCCCGGGGTGGCGGCTCCCCCGCGCCCTCGAGTGGGAGGCCCTCGCGCGGCAGGGCGGGTGGTCGCAGCTGCGCCTACCCCAGGGCCCGGCCTCGCTGAGCACGATGGAGTGGGTCGAAGACGCATACCCCGCCCCGTTCTTGCAACCCACGCCCTCGGCCCGGGGCAGCGTGACCGAGGCGCGGCATCACGCGCGCGGCCCAAACCCCGGCTCCGAGCCCACCGCCTCACCCTTCAATTCGTGGAATCTGCCTGCGCTCACGACCTCGCTGCATGTGCGATGTGCGTTCGCGCAATGAAGCTCACTGCGGGCTTGGCAACGGGGTGAGGCTCTGCACAATGCCGCGCATGTTTCACCCCAGCATGGTTCAGTTCGCGAAGACGCTGCGGCAGCTCGACGCCTGGCTCGACAAGGCCGTGAGCTACGCCGCGAGCAAGTCGTTCGACGTCTCGGTGCTCCTCAACGCGCGGCTCGCGCCCGACCAGTATCACTTCACGCGGCAGGTTCAGGCGGCGTGCGACGCTGCGAAGTTTGCGGCGGCGCGGCTCTCGGGCAAAGAGCCCCCGCGCAACCCCGACACCGAGACCACCGTCGACGAGCTGCGGGCCCGCATCGCGAGCACCCTGGCCTTCGTCGAGAGCGTCACCGAGGCCGACCTCGCGGGCGCTGAGTCGCGCGTTGTGCCCTTGGGCTGGCTGCCGGGCAAGGGCCTGAACGGCGAGCGGTACCTCTTCGAGATGGCGCTGCCGAACTTCTATTTTCACGTCACCACGGCGTACGCCATCCTCCGGCACAACGGCGCGCCGCTCGGCAAGGCCGATTACATCGGCAGCCTGCCCTTCCTCGACTGCTGAGCGCGCCTCGGGCTTAGTTGCTCCGCGGTTGAAGCGACAGCCGACCCTCGGTGATCGCCGTGCCGTCGAGGCGGTACGGTGTGACCTCGAATTGCCGCTCGGTGGCGTGCACCACGAGAAAGTTCGACACGCTCTCGGAGTAGCGCCTCCAGGGCTGGTTGCCGGTCGGGTAGAGCTCGGCCCCGGCCCCGGCGCTGATGAGATAGTAGGTGCCCCGGCGGCCTGAGACCTCGCGCCCCATCGCGTCGAGCTCGCGGCTCAACTCAAACTGATGGTCGTGCCCGTTGAAGACCACGTCGACGCCGAACTCATCAAAGATCGGCGGCCAGTTGCGCCGAATGAACAGCGTGTCATTGGCATCGCTGTGGTTCGACGAGCTGAACGACGGCTTGTGGTGATTCACCACGATCCACGGCACTCGCGCGCGGTTGGCCCGGGCCCGGGTCAGGTCTTGCCTGAGCCACTGGATCTGCGTGCCGCCGATGCCGCCCGCGATGTCACCGCGGTACGGCGTATCATTGAGGACCACGAAATGGATGGGCCCGTAGTCAAATGAGAAATAGAGCTCATCTTGCTCGGGCACGCCCGCCTGGGGCTGCGCAAACTGGAGCAGGTAGTTGACCGAGAGCGCGTCGTGGTTGCCGTGCACCATGATGAAGGGCATACGTCGCATGGCCGACGCCGCGGCGGTGAACCACTGCCCCCACTCGATCTGGTTCGTGCCGAGGAGCACGGCGTCACCCGAGAAGATCTGAAAATCGGGCTGCCGCGTCGCGGTCACCATGGCGATGCGCTCTTGCAGCATGCGAAAGGTCGCGTACCCGTTGCGAGAGTCACCCGACACGACGAAATTGACGTCATAGCCGCTCTGGCCCGGGGCGGGCCCGGTCTTGAAACTCTGAATCTCACTCCAATGACCTTCGCCGCCGACGCGGTAATAGTACGTGCTGTCTGGGCGGAGGCCGCAGAGGTTGACCTCGTGCGCGGTGACCCGCGTCGCGCTGTTGTTGCCCGCGGTGCTCACATGCCCTACCGCGCGCTGATCGAGGTTGCCCATGGCGGTTCCGTATTGAACCGCCGAGGCGAGGGTGTCTGCGTCGGTGGTCCACACGAGGGCGACCGTGGTGGCGGGGTCTGAGGCCCAGTTGGCGTGCACCGCCGCCGGGGTC
The DNA here is from genome assembly GCA_016792845.1 of Myxococcales bacterium. GTDB lineage: Bacteria > Myxococcota_A > Polyangia > Polyangiales > JAEUKH01. The sequence goes on from JAEUKH010000029.1 coordinate 224,396, forward strand.
GGTGCGGCGCCGAAGGTCGCGGTGTCGCCCTGCACGTTGCCCCGGGTCATGGGGGCGCTGCGCACCATGAAATTGCAGCCCTCGGGGGTGTACGCGAGGGGCGCGGTGTTGGCCAGGGGCCCGCCGTCGGTCGGCTCGGCGCCGCCCTGGGCGTCTCCCGGCGGCGTCGCGGCGTCGCTCGGGCCGAGGGGCGTCTGACACCCGAGAGAGAGCCATACGGTCAGGCCGAGGGCGCCGCGCTTCAACATCAGAATGACCCCGTGAGCTGTGTGGTGAAGGTGTCATTGAGCACGACCCCGCTCCCGGGCACGCCGCCCTGAAGGTCGCTGTATTCATTGATGACAGAGTAGGCGGTCTGCACCTTGAAGCCGTGCCCGAGCTGGTACCAGTTGAGGCCCAAGGTGAAGGCCGTAGTGTTCATGAAATCGCGGTAGACTTCGCGAGACTGCGAGGCCGGGAGGCGCACCGCGCAGTCGCCCCCCGCCGCCCGCGTCACGCAGGTCGAGGGCGCGTACGACTGAACCCGCGCCACCACTTCGAGGTGCTCGCGAAGCGCGCCGAACGGAATGAAATACCCAGCCTGAACGAGCCACCCGAGCGATTGCGTGTTCGGCGTGGTGGCGGTGTCGGCCTCGGCGGCGTCTCGAAAGTAAAGCTCGCCGTACAGGCTGGCGCCGCGGGCGCTGGCGTACACGTCGGCGCCGACCGCGGTGAGCCCGATGCGGTTCGGGCGTTGGGCGGTCTCGCCCATCACCGTGTAGAAGCCGATCTGCCGGGTCTGTTGAAGGGCGTTGAGCCCGATCGACACGGCGGGGTCTCTCGGCATGTTCACCGCGCCCTCTTGAAAGGCGCGGGGTCGCCCCAATGGGTTGTACGCGACGCGCCCCGCATACAAGAAGAATGAATCAAGGTTGAACTGCTGATTGGCGCTCTTGCCGTTGAAGACGCCGACATAATACTCGACCTGGTCGCGCGGGCCGAGCCAGCCCCAAGCCATTACACCGAGGTCGAAGCTCGGCACGAAGCGGACCCCAGAGCCTTGGGCGCCGCCGGCCCAAAGGGCCCTGTCGGCGAACTGATACCGCGATGAAGAGACCAGCTCTTGACGCGAGAACGGCACGCGAAACTGACCGAGCTGAATCTGCAACCAGCGCCGCACCGGCACCAAGGCGTAGGCGTCAAGCAGCTCAAGACGGTCGGCGAGGTTGAACTCAAGCCGAACCTGCAACTGAGGGTGCGCCTGGCCGTGAACGATCACCCGCGTGCGCTGAAGGCTCACCCCCGGCGGCACCGAAAAATTGCCGCTCGCTTCGTTGTCAAAGCCCCGCTGCGCCACAAAGAGCGGCTGCGCCGTGAAGCCGATGTCGAGCCACCGTTCAGCCACGCCTTCAGGGTAGGCGCTCGCGCCGACGTGACCGCCCGCCGCCAACGGAGGCGTAAACTCAGGCAGACGGAGGTCGGGCGAGGTCAAGAGCGAGCCCGGCGAGAGACCCCCCGCCGAGGGGCCCTGCCAGCCCGCCCGGGGCGCCTCCCAGATGCGCACGGCCTCGGCCTCGTCGGGGGCGGTCACAAGGGCCGCGAGGGCCATCCAGAGGGCGCACACGAGGCGCCGCGGTGTCGCGTCGGTCATCGCCGGGTGCAGTACCCCAGCACCCGTGACCGGGGCTTGATGCTTCGGTGACAGCTTCGCGGCGCGGCATTCGACTTTACCCGACGCCCGCCGGGTCGCACACTCAGACCCCTATGGAGCCGACATCGACGCGCGAGGCGCGCATTGCGAGTCTGTCGAAGGTTCAGATGTTTTCGACCCTCGCGCCGAAGGGCTTGGGGCTCATCGCCGCGATCGTCAACGAGGTGTCGGCGGCCGAGGGCGAGGTGCTCTTTCGCGCGGGCGATGTGGGCGACAGGCTCTACCTGATCTTGTCAGGGCGGGTGCGCATCTCGCGCACGGTGCCGGGCATGGGCGAAGAGGCGTTGGCCATCTTCGGCCCGGGCGACTCGTTCGGCGAGCTGGCCCTCATCGACTCGGCGCCCCGCAGCGCAGACGCCATCATCCATGAAGACGCGACCTTTCTTGAGCTGTCAAAGGGCGCCCTCGAAGAGCTGCTCTTTCTCCATAAAGACCTCGCCTACGAGGTATTGTGGAACATGGTGCGGACCCTCGCGGCCCGGCTCCGCGACACCACCGACAAGGTCACTTTTCTCGCGGTCACGGGCAAGTTCGGCTGAGCGGCGAGCGCCCGCGACGGGGCGCCTCGGAGGGGGCACTCGCGGCCGCGCTCAGCCTTCTTGGGCGCCGATCCAGCGCTCGGCGTCGATGGCGGCCATGCAGCCCGTGCCCGCCGCGGTGATCGCCTGACGGTACACATGGTCGGCCACATCGCCGCAGGCGAACACCCCCGGCACGTTGGTGTACGTGCTGCCGTGCTCGACCCGAATGTACCCGTTGTCGTGGGTGTCGACCTGGCCCATGAAGAGCGCCGACGCCGGGGTGTGCCCGATGGCGACAAAGACGCCGTCGATGGGCATCTCGTGCCGCGCCTGGGTGATCGTGTCGCGGAGCACCACCCCGGTCACCTTCTTCGCCGCGACGTCGTTGATCTCTTCGATCACACGATTCCACGCGAATTTGATCTTGGGGTTCTTGAGCGCGCGATCTTGCATGATCTTCGAGGCCCTGAGCGTGTCGCGGCGGTGCACGAGGGTCACCGAGCGGCACATGTTCGCGAGGTAGTTCGCCTCTTCGAGGGCCGTGTCGCCCCCGCCCACGACGATCACGTCGCGCTCGCGGAAGAAGGCCCCGTCGCAGGTCGCGCAGGCGCTCACGCCGTAGTTCTGAAGCTCCTTTTCGCCCGGGCACCCGATCCATTTGGCGACGGCGCCGGTGGCGATGATCACCGTGCGGGTCTCGATGGCGGTGCTCGGGTCGCTCTCAAGCCACACGCGCTTCACCGGGCCGTGAAGCTCAACCTTCACCGCGTCTTCGGTGTGAAAACGCGTGCCGAAACGCTCGGCCTGGCCGCGAAAGGTCTCCATCAGCTTGGGGCCCGTGACCCCGTGAACGAAGCCCGGATAGTTCTCGACCTCGGTGGTGATCATGAGCTGACCACCGGGCTGGTGGTCGCCCCCGAAGCCCTCGACGACGATGGGGTTGAGGTTGGCGCGCGCGGCATAGATGGCAGCGGTAAGCCCTGCAGGGCCGCTGCCGAGAATCACGACGTTCTCCATAGACAGGGCGCGACCATACTCACACTCCGCCCCCCGCGCCACGAACTCACACGCCCCAACGACAACGACGGCGCCCGCGGCCATCGCCGAGAGACGCCGCCGTCAGCGCGTGCGATCAGAGCGAGCCGAGATAGGCGCTGTACGCGCTGGCGTTCATCAAGCCTTCGACCGAAGCGCCCTCGGCGAGTTCGAGCTCGATCAGCCACGCGTCGTAGGGCCCCGCGTTGAGCGACTCGGGCGCGTCGACCGCGGCGTCGTTCAGCGCCACCACCACGCCGCTCACCGGCGCGTAGAGGTCGCTCACGGTCTTCACCGATTCGACCTGGCCGAACACCGCCCCGGCGGCGAGCGAGGCGCCCACCTTGGCGGCCTTCTCGTACCCCACCAAGGTCACGTCGCCGAGCTGGTCGACCGCGTGCGCGGTGATGCCCACCCGGACGCGACGGCCTGTCACCCTCGCCCACTCATGGTCTTTTGAATACAACAACTCATCGGGTACGTTGGCCATGGCTTCTCACTTCTCGCAGAGATCGAAAAAACGAGCCGAATGTGAACTTCAGGGCGTCGCCGCGTCGGCGGCCACCGCGGCGTCACCCGCTGCGCTCGCCGTGCGGTTGAGCACACCCGGAGCCAAGAAGAGGTAAACCCCGAGGGCGCCCGCGACGAACAGGCCGAGGCCCAACATCGAGACCCACCCGGGGGTCACAAGCGGGTCTTCGGCGGGTGCTTCGTGAGCGTGGGCGTGGGCACCGTGAGCGTCGTGATGACCGTGGGCGTCGGACATGGCGGCGTGCTTGGTACCCGCTTCGCCCGCTCGTGGTCAAGGCGTAGGCTCGCCAAAGCCCCATCGCCCTCTCTGGCCCGCGTCAGGTGACGCGACCGAGGGGCCACGAGGCGCGCGGTTCGAGCCCGGCCCCGTCACGCTGGCCGCGCGCGAGACGCATCGCCCCGGCGAAGGCGATCATCGCGGCGTTGTCGGTGCAGCTCTGGGCCGGCGGGATGTGCAGCGCCACCCCCGCGCCCTCGCAGGCCGCCGCGGCCATCGCCCGGAGCCCGCGGTTGGCCGCCACGCCGCCCGAAATCACAGCGTCTGCGACCCCTTCGCGCTTCACCGCGGCCATGAGCTTGCGCACCAGCGACTCGACGATGGCCCGCTGCACGCTCGCGCAGAGGTCTTCGAGCCCGGCCCCCTCGGCGGGCGCCCCGTGCCGCTGAACATGCACCGACACCGCCGTCTTGAGACCGCTGAAGCTGAACTCCAGGCTGTCGCGCTGACGCATGGGCGTGGGCAGGGGCACCGCGTTCGGGTCGCCCGAGGCAGCGAGGCGATCGACCCGCGGGCCGCCGGGGTAGCCGAGCCCCAACAGCTTGGCCACCTTGTCGAAGGCCTCGCCCGCGGCGTCGTCGCGGGTCGCGCCGAGCTCGCGCACCGTCTCAAAGCTGTCGACGCGGTAAAGCGCCGTGTGACCCCCCGAGGCCAGGAGCGCCACAAACGGAAAGCGCGGCGCGCCCCCCACCGCGGCCGCGCGATCGAGAAAGGGCGCAAACAAATGCCCCTCAAGGTGGTTCACCCCCACCATCGGAAGCCCCCGCGCCCACGCCATCGCCTTCGCCGTCTGGAGCCCCACCAGCAGCGCCCCCACGAGCCCCGGCCCCGAGGTCACCGCGATGGCATCGACCGACGACCACCCGCCGCCCGCGTCGAGCGCGGCCTCGACCACCTCACGCACCGCGCGGAGGTGCGCGCGCGACGCGATCTCGGGCACCACGCCGCCATAGGGCGCGTGCTCTGCGATCTGCGAGGCCACCACGTCGGCCAAGACCACGCCCCGCGGCTGCGCCTCGCGGGTCACCACCTCGATCACGGCGGCCGCGGTCTCATCGCACGAGCTCTCGATGCCAAGAATGCGCGCCCCGGGCCTCAGGCCCTCGATAGAAAACGGTGAAGACATGCTCAATGGGTGTTCGGTGTGTTTGAGAAATCGCAGAGAGTGTGCTCGATTGGGCCCGCGGTTGAGAGCCCTCGATCGCACGCCGCGGGCGTTGCTGCGCGCGGTGCGATGGTTTCTTGTAGATGTGACCGACGACGATGTCTGACGAAAATACCCGCCGTACGAAGAAGACCGCCACCACCAAGTCAAGCGCCCCGCGCACCCGCAGCGCGGCCGCTGCGAAGCCCGCGGCGAAGCCGGTGAGGGCCGAGAAGCCCGCCGCGAAGACTGCGAAGGCCGCGAAGCCCGCGGCGAAGCCGGTGAGGGCCGAGAAGCCCGCCGCGAAGATTGTGAAGCCTGCAACGAAGCCGGGCGCTGTCAAGCCGCGCGCGGCCTCGTCGACGGGCAGCGCCCGCCCGGCAAAGACTGCGAGCGCCCGCGTCAAGCCCAGCGCCGCCAAAACAAGCGCCGCCAGGCCCAGCGCCGCCAAAACAAGCGCCGCCAAAACAAGCGCCGCCGGGGCGAGCGCTGCGACCCCTCGGGTGAAGAAGACCACCCCCAGCGCGGGGGCCGCGCGCAAGAGCGTCGAGGCGAGCCCGGCCCGCGCGACGAAGACCAAGAAGACCGGCGCGGCGCGGGTGAGCGACAGCGTCGCCAAGGCCGTCAAAGCCGCCAAGGCGCCGGTCGGCAAGCTGCCGGGTGAGAAGACGCGGCGCAAGAAGGTGACCGAGGTGGCCGCCGCGACCTCGACCGAGATGCGGCGCGACCAGGCCCGCCAGGTGGCGACCTGGGTGGCGCTCTTGGGGCTCGAAAAGAAGGCCGAGCGGGTCGAGGTGATCGACCTCGCCGAGAAGGTCGATTACGCCGATTTTATCGTGCTGATGTCGGGCCGCAGCGACCGGCAGGTGCAGGCCATCGCGAACGGCGTCACCGACGGGCTCCGCGAGCGCGGAGTGCGCCCGGTGGGGGTCGAGGGGCTCACCCAGGGGCACTGGGTGGTGGTCGACCTCGCCGACGTGATCGTGCACGTCTTCATCGAAGAGGCGCGGCAATACTACGACATCGAGGGCCTCTGGATGGACGCCCGGCGCGTGCCCTACGAGGGCGCGGTGTTGCCGCCGATGCGGGTGAAGGCGCGGGTCGACGAGGTCTCGTGAGGCTGGGCCTCGCCGCGGTCGGGCGCATCAAAGAGCCCGAGCTGCGCACGCTGCTTGACGATTATTACGGTCGTATCAAGCGCTACGCAGAGTTCGGCGAGGTCGAGCTCAAAGACGACGACCGCGAAGACCGGGTGGTGGCGCAATTCACCAAGGCGGTCTCGGGCTTCGGGCCCCGCGCCGAGGTGGTCGCCCTCGAAGTGCGGGGCGAGCGTCTTTCGAGCGAGGGCTTCGCTGAGAAGCTCGACACGTTCTTGCAGCGCTCGGCGGTGCCGGTCTTCGTGATCGGCGGCGCCGAGGGGCTGCCCCAAGGCTTCAGCCAGGCCGCCCGCTGGCGGGTCTCGCTCGGCCCGATGACCTTGCCCCATCGCCTCGCCCGGCTCATCGTCGCAGAGCAGCTCTATCGGGCCTTTACGATCCTACGGCGAGAGCCCTACAACAAATAGCGTCGCACACAATGCGCGGCGAGAGAGAGCGCGCACGATGTTGCCTCCGGGCCCTGAGACTCCGGCTCCGTTGTTGTTGTTGCGGTGGGTGCGAGACCCCTTCTCGACCATGGCGTCGCTGCGCGCGACCTGGGGAGAGACCTTTACGGTCAACCTCGGCGTGATGCCGCGCATGGTGATGCTGTCGAACCCTGAGCACATCCGTGAGGTGTTCGCCAACCAGGGCGACGACCTTCACGCGGGCAAGCTCGCGACGATGCTCGGCCCCTTCCTCGGGGCGCGCTCTCTGATCTTGCTCGATGGCCCCGAGCACCGCCGGATGCGCAAGCTCCTTTTGCCGCCGTTTCACGGTGAGCGCATGGAGGTCTACGGCGCGCGCATGCTCGAGATCACCGCGCAGAGCCTCGCGGGCTGGCCTGTGGGGCGGCCCTTCCCTGTGCACGAGCCGATGCAGGCGATCACGCTTGAGATCATCCTCCAGACGGTGTTCGGCATCGAAGACCCCACGCTCCGCGGCGCCCTCTCGCGGAGCCTCACCCGGGTGATGAACGTGGCCACCTCGCCGGCCTTGCTCTTCCCCTCGTTTCAGCGCGATTTCGGGCCTTGGTCGCCGTGGGGGCGCTACCAGGCCCTCGCGGTCGAGGCCGACACCCAGATGCGCGCGCTGATCGCGCAGCGCCGCGGCGAGCTCGGTTCGGGTCGCAACGACGTGCTCACGATGATGCTCGAAGCGCGCGACGACGAGGGCCGCGGGTTGAGCGACGACGACCTCCGCGACGAGCTCGTGACGCTCCTCGTGGCCGGGCACGAGACCACGGCGACGGCGCTGAGCTGGGCGATGCACTGCCTGCTCGAAAACCCTCGCGCCGCGCAGGTGCTGCAATCAGAGCTCGACGCGGCGAGCCGCGCGGGCCTCACCCCGGCCTCGATCGCCAGGCTCGAATACCTCGACGCGGTGGTGCGCGAGACCCTGCGCTTGCAGCCCATCATCCCGGTGGTGGGGCGGGTGCTGCAACGGCCCATGACCCTCGCGGGGTGGGAGCTCCCCGCGGGCGTCGCGGTGACCCCGTCGGTGTACCTCGCCCACCGTCGCGAGAGCACCTTTGAGCGCCCCGAGGCCTTCGAGCCAGAGCGCTTCTTGAAGAAGAAGTATGCGCCGAGCGAGTGGTTCCCTTTCGGGGGGGGCAATCGGCGGTGCATCGGGATGGCCTTCGCGATGTACGAGATGAAGATGGTGCTCGCGACGGTGTTGACCCGGGTGCGCCTCTCTCGCGGCACCTCGCGCGCGGTGGGCCGGGTGCGGCGCAGCATCACCATCGCCCCCGCCAAGGGCATGCCCGTGATCGTCGCGCCGCGTGACCCGCATCGGGTCGTCACGGGCTGAGCTCACCCGGCGAACACGTCGGCGACCCGACTGACCGTCAGGGCGCGCCGAAACCAGGTCTCGAGCACCTCGATTCGGCACTCTGCATCGAGGGCGGCTTTGCGACGCGCGGTGAGTCGCAGGCCTCGCGTCTCGAGCGCCGTCACAATGGCGAAGCGAAGCGAGGCTTCTTGACCTTCTTGCCGTCCTTCTTGCCGTCCCTCTTGCCGTCCCTCTTGCCGTCCCTCTTGCCGTCCCTCTTGCCGCCCTTGTTGCCGCCCCTCCTGCCGCCCTACTTCCCAGCCCTCTTGGCGAAACTTCTTGAGAAACTCGCTCTGCATGACCAGCTCCTTTGGCAACTGTGACGCGATCGTTTGCGAGAGTCTACGATGCCGCCCATCGGCTTCGGCAAGCACCGCCATGGTGACCGCGATCTCTTCAAACTGCCGCGCGCTGTGTTGTGTTTGAAGATGCTTGAGCACGGCCGTCATGGCGCTGGCCGAGGCGTCGACGGCCAAGGGCGCGAAGGCCAGCCACAGGGCGCTCTGACGCCCCGCGAGCTCGCCCACCGTCGCCTGGTACGGCGCCTCGATGCGAAAGCGCAACCCCGAGAAGGGCTCGGCCCGCGGTGCGGTGCGGTAACGCCCTCGCGACGGATACCGCGCCTCTCGACCGCTCAAGAGCACCACCGTGCTGCGCACCCGAGCTACGCGCCCGCGCCGCGGTACCGTGTCGTGCAAGGCCAACGCCTGGAGGCAATGGTACTCGTACATCCGAAAGGGCAGCTCGGGCTCCCAACGGAGCTGCCACTCGACGTGCTCGATGCGCGGCTCACCGTCGGCCACCACGAACAGACCCCGGTCGATGCGACGCTGCCGCGCCGTGAGCTGCGACTCGACCCACGCGCACTTCTCGATGTGACGCACCTCGGGCAGCAACGCCCGCGCAAATTCTTCGGGGAGGCGATGCGAGAGATGCCGCAACGCCAGGTCAATCTCATCAGCCGGGGGCGAACCATGCTCTGCCATGATGGGTGAAGAGCGAGGGCCGAGGCGCGGTCTGACAGAGAATCGACAGGAAGTTGTAACTTGTTAGAGTGAATCAGTTTTTGCGTCGTCGACGCCGCCCCATGAGGGCGAGCGAGGCCGCAGCCCAGACCGGCGCCACCGGGGCACGCGAGGGGGCGCTGCGACAGCCGCAGCCGCCGTCACCGACCGCGTAGAGCCCTTCGCCGCCGTCGGCCGCGACGCCGGCGTCGACGGCGGCCGCGTCGGGCGTATCAGGCCGCATCGCGCCCACCCCGTTGCCGCGCACGGTGACCCGCAGGCGCGGCGTGTCGGGGTCGTTGGTCTCGATCACCAGCGTAGATTCGCTCGGCCCGGGCGCCACCGGCGCGAAGGTCACCAAGACGAGGCCTCGGGCGCGGGTGGGGAGGCTCCGAACGCTGGTCTCGGCGCGAAACGGGCCCTCGGTCTGGAGGTTCAACACGGCGCCGGTGAGCTCGCCGTCGTTGCGAAGCGTGACGGTCTCTTCGCGATGGGCGCCGACGTCGACGTCGCCAAAATCAAGCACGGCCCCGTCGGTCTGAAGGTCGGGCAGCGCGAGGTGCGCCAGCGACGGCATCGTGCGAACCTGCCGGGGAAAGGGCCCCACCGCGATCGGGAGGTTCGGCAGATCGAGGGCCCAACGGCGGCCGAGGAGCGAGACATACATCGACGGGTACACCCGCAGCGTGCCGCGGTACGAGAGCACCCCTTCGAGCACGGGTGAGTACTCGACGAAGGGCCCCGCGCTAAAACGCCCCTGCACCTGCATCGTGCTCGCGGTGATGGGGTCGGCCAAGAGGCCGAAATCGAAGCGAACCGAACGCCACCCGGCCTCGATTTCGGCGCCGGCGTCGAAGCTGAAACCGCCCGAGACGCCCGGGATGCGCACGAACGCATCGGTGATCGGGACGTCGGCGATACGCTGCCGCATCGTGACGCCCCGGGCGCTCACCTCGTTGAAGGCCCACGGATCAAACACCGTGCGCCCGGTGGCCCGAAAATCAACCTGCGGCACATACGGGACGTTGCCCTCCCACGCGTAGTTTCGCCCCTCGACGTCGAGGTTCAGCCGGATGCGCGCGAGGAGCTGAAGGCCCCAATCGGTCTCAAGGCTCCCGCCCATGGGCGCCCCCGCCACCGACAGCTGCACGGGCTCGGGCCACTGCCCCACGAGCCACCCTTGCTGCCGCATCTCGGTGTGCCCCACCAGCGCGAGCCTGAAGCGCACCTGAACGGGCGAATTGCGCGGCTGCCAGTCGGTGTCGATGTCGACCTCGACGGGCAAACCCTCACGATGACGGAACGAAATCTCGGCCTCGGTGCACCCCGCCGCAGACCCGGTACATCGGCCCCCCGCCACCTGCGCGTGCGCCGTCGACGCGCCCCACGCCCACACCGCCGCCAATGCCCCGAGCGCCGCTCGCCAGCGTGTCACCATCACCCCTGAGAGTGTACAGCCCTTTGCGCCCTAACGGGGGTTCTGAAGCCACGCCGCCCATCGTTCGGGGGTGATCTCTCGGTGCTGGGTCACCGGCTCCATGGTGGTCTGCGCGACGCGCATGCCGCTCTGGGCGTCGAGCACCACATAAGCCGCGATGCGGTCGATGCCGTAGGTGCGGAGCAGCGTGAGGTGACGGTCGAAGTTGCCGACGTTGATGGTGACCCGCTCGTAGCGTTGCGCGAGCACCTCGCGCGCGGGCGACAGCATCTCGATGCGCACCATCTGCTGGCAGTCTGAGCACCACCCCGCCACAAACTCTAGCAGCACGGCCTTGCGCTGACGGCGCGCCCGGGCCAGCGCGTCGTCGATGGCGCGCTGAAGCTCGGCCTCGGTGCGCAGCGGCCAGTCGCCCGAGAGGTCTGCGCGCACGTTCGCCGCGCCGGGGTCGCCCGCGTCGGCCGAGCGCCACGAGGGCCATCGGCCGCGACACCCGAAGGCGCCGAGCAGCGCCAACACCAAGAGCGGTCTACGCAGCGCCATCTGCACGCCCTCGGGTCTACCAGAACTTTTCAAAAATGGCCGAAATCTTAGCGCGTTGGCGCCGACCGAGGTCAGCCCGTGAAGGCCCACGGAGGGGTGTCAACGCCGCGGGGCGCGTGACGCGGGGCTTCGACGCAGCGACGCAGCCGCTCGAACAAGGGCCCGAACGAGCCCGCGTCGCGGGCGTCGAGGCACACCCCGTCGTGGGCCCGGGCCAGAGCCCCGCTCACCCCCGGAGGGGCCGCGTCAGCCTTGTTGAACACCATCAAGCGCGGCACATGCTGGAGCTCAAACGCCTCAAGGAGCGCCTCGGTGGTCTCGATGTGCTCTTCGTACCGCGAGTCTGAGGCGTCGATGACGTGCAAGAGCAGGTCGGCGTCGGCGGTCTCTTCGAAGGTCGACCGAAAGGCCGCGACGAGGTCGCGCGGCAGCTCGCGGATGAAGCCCACGGTGTCGGTCACGATCACCTCGCGCTCGGCGGTGTCGCCCTGGAGCCCCGCGAGCACAAGCCGCCGCGAGCGCGGATCGAGGGTCGCGAAGAGCTTGTCTTCGGCGATCACCGAGGCCCCCGTGAGGGTGTTGAGCAGGGTGCTCTTGCCCGCGTTGGTGTACCCGATCAAGGCCGCGGTGAAGGCCCCCGATTTGACCCTCCGGCTGCGGCGGTTGCGGCGCTGCGCCGAGAGCTCACGGAGCTGCGCTTCGAGGTGGCTGATGCGATCGCGGGCGCGACGCGAGGCGATCTCGAGCTTGGTCTCGCCCGGGCCTCGCCCCCCGATGCCGCCCGAGAGCCGAGAGAGGGCGTCGTCTTTCTGACCGAGCCTGGGCAGCATGTACTTCAGCTGCGCGAGCTCGACCTGGAGCTTGCCGTCGCGGGTGTCAGCGCGCTGCGCGAAAATGTCGAGGATGAGCTGCGTGCGGTCGATCACTTTGACGTCGGTCACCGCCGCGATCGACGAGGCCTGCGCCGGCGCGAGGTCGCGGTCGAAGATCAACACCTCGGCGTCGCGCTGCATCGCGCGGAGCACCACCTCTTCGAGCTTGCCCTTGCCGAGCACGAAGCGCGGGTCGATCTGCTCGCGCACCTGAATGACCTCGTCGACCACCTCGACCCCCGCGGTGCGCGCCAGCTCGCGCAGCTCGCGCAGCGAGTCTTCGATGTGCCGCGCGCGCTTCTTGTCGGTGACGTGGACCAACATCGCGCGACCATCTTTGCCCACCTCGCGGCGGCTGCGGGTGATGCGCGCGAACTCCTCTTCGAGCGCGCGAATCGTCGCCGCGAAGTCGAGGGTGAGCGCGTGCAGCGGCGTCGGCCCCTCGGCCCGCCAGGGGCGGTCTTCGGCGTTCTCGGGCAAGAGGTGCGCCCAATACACGTCGCCCGGCGAGCCGTCGGGGCGCGCGTGCACCGCGGCCACGAGGTCGAGCCGGAGGCGCGAGAGGTCGACCAGGTCGTCGTGCGTGAGCGGCTCGCCCCTGAGGTGGGTGTGAATCAAGCGGATGCCGCGAAAGCGCCCCGCCGCCGCGCGCAGCCGGCCCACGTCGGGCAGCATGAGCTTGTGGGCGTCGCCGACGATCACATGCTCGACCACGCCGTTGCGGTTGACGAGCACCCCCACCTGACGGCCCGTCGCCGCCGACGACTCGGTCAGCGAGCGCGCGAGCTCCGGCGAGGTGATGCGATCGGAAGGGACGCGACGCCGAAAGATCCGCTCAAGACCGCGGAGGTCGCTCGGAGAAAGACCGGTGGTATTGCCGAAGATCTCGATGGGGCACCTCCCTCACAGACACGCTAGAGCCTCACGAAGCATACTGGCCCCGCGAGATCGCGCAAAACCCATGCGCGCCTTCGACGGGCTCACCCCGCGCACGACGAGAGCTCTCGCGCGTTGCGCGCCCGGCGCCCCGGTCAGCGCGGCGTCGCGCCTGAAACACAAGCCCGCGGCCCTCGGGCGCCCCGCCCCGGCGGGGCCGAGACTCTAGCGCAGCTCGGGTGACCGCGGTGAAACATTTCACAAGGTTGGGCGCTCAGATTGGCACGCTCGAAAAGCGGTGCTAGCAATGGGGTCAGAGGGTCGTCGAGATGACGGTCGAGGCTGGCACCAGGGCATCAGAAGTCTGCGGGAGAGGGGTGGCCCTTCGGGTCGGCGCCTCTTCGGTGCGCGGGCTTCTCAACAAGCCCCAACCGGTGGCAGCTCGGCGCGGTGATCTCGAACGCGCCTGGCTTGAGGGTGTGCGTCGCACGGTGAATGGTCATCAACTGAGGCCCACGAAGTGTGGGTTGCGGTTCTCTCAGGTCGCTACGATGCCGCTCAACCCCTCACCCGAGGGCGCGAGGGCACCCTTTACGAAGACCCGGTACGTGGGTTGGTGACAAGCTCGCCAGCTGCGCTCGGGTTGCGGCGCTGTCCGCGGGAGGTCGAGACTACACGATGCATTCTACCCATACTGTTGCCACTTTTTTGAGGGCAAACCCGCGGTAGTACCGTCACGCCCTCGGCCCGCTTTGAAGGGCTGAGCAAGACGAGACTCCCGTGCGAGGCGTGGTGAGCGATCATCACGCCTCGCGTTTTTGGGGCCGCTGCAAAGCCCCGAGCACCTTCAGACCCTCGCCCACATCGGCGGGCTGCCGCAGCGCCGCGTGCATCATCGTGTGGGCCTCGTCGACCGCTTCGGCGAGCGGCACGCCCCGCGCGAGCAAGGCCGTCATCATCGCCGAGAGCGTGCACCCGAGCCCGTGCATCGGCGGAACCTCAAGCCGCGGCGCCCGCAGCTCGTGAAAGTCGCGCCCGTCGAAGAACAAATCGACGGCCTCCTGGCCCTCGAAATGCCCGCCCTTCAAGTACACCGCCCCGGCCCCGAGGGCCCCGATGGCCTGACACGCCGCCCGGGCCTGTCGCTGGGTGCGCACCGTCACCCCCGCCAGGCGGCTCGCCTCGCTGCGGTTGGGCACCACGAGCGAGGCCAAGGGCAAGAGGTCGTTCACAAACGCGGTAAACCCCGAGTCGTCGAGGAGGGTGCGCCCGCGGGTCGGGTTGATCACCGGGTCGAGCACCAAGGGCGTCGCGTCGAGCTTGCGGAGCCGGTCGGCGATCACCTCGACCACCGCGGCGTTGCCGAGCGCTCCGGTCTTGATGGCCCCTGGCCGAAGGTCAGAGAGCACCGCGTCGAGTTGGGCGCCCACCAGCTCGGGCCTCAGCGGGTCGGCCACCCGAACGCCGCGGGTGCCCTGGGCCGTCACCAAGGTCACCACCGAGGCCCCGTGCACGTCGAGGGCGGCGAAGGCGCGTAGGTCGGCCTGGAGGCCCGCGCCGCCCGAAGAATCACTGCCCGCGATGGTGAGCGCGGTCACCCGCTGAACTGCCTCAATCAGTGCCATACCGTGTCGGCCGCAGAGGGTAGCGCACTCCCGAGGGCCCGGGGTGTGTGCAATCGCCCGAGGCCCCCCGCGGGGCCGGGCCGACGGGCCGCGACCGGGCGGTCTTTAGGGAGTGATTCCGACACGTTGGCTCTGCCCTGGGGCGAGCTCGACGGGGCGCGTGACCACCACCTCGGGGCGCTCCCGGGTGGCCGCGAAGCGCGCGCTGAGGGTGTGCCGCCCCGGGCTGACCGCGAAGCGATGGGGCGCCGGCAGCTCGGGCCCCTCGTCGAGACGTAGGTACGCGAACGGCAAGGTCGAGACATGCAGCTCGGCGAGCGGTGCCACGGGTGCCACGGGTGCCACGGGTGCCACGGTGGCGCTCGGTGCCACGGTGGCGCTCGGTGCCAAAGGTGTGCCATGAAGGGCCGCCGCGGCCGAGAGGGGCGCCCGGGCCGGGCCGCGCCGTGACCCGCGGTGCGGGGCCTCCTCTGGGGCCTCGACCGCCACCTCGGGAGACTGCGGCGGCGGTGCGACGGGGCGCTCTGCGGCCGCGGGCGAAGGGCCTCCGCGCGCGACCCTCGGGGGCTCCGTCTGCGCGAGCGGGCGCGTCGCTGGAGGCCCCGCGGCCGACGCGCCGAGGCGCGACACCCAGGGCACAAAGGGCAAGCCCAAGAGCAGGCCAAGAGGTGCCAAACGGTGCCAACGTGGCGCATGTGCCGCTCGGGTGCCAGGAGGCGTCGCGTGATGCGCCCGGGGGGCGCGCTCGGTGTCGGCCAAGGCGGCTTGGGGGGCCTGCACCGAGGCGGTGTGCGGCGCGGCGGGAGGGGCCTCGTCGAGGAGGCTGGCCAGCGCGAGGGCCGCGCGTTGTTGGGCCTCGACCACGGTGTCGACCTCGCGGGCGAGGGCCTCACGGCCGCAGGCGAGGGTGGGGGTCGCGGCGACGAGGGCGCTCAGAAAGACCGCCGCGTCGCGCGGGCGGGCGTCGGGGTCGCGGGCCGTGCATTGCCGGGCGAGGGGCTCAAGGGCGGCGCGGGCGAGGGGCGGCTCGACGAGGGTGAGGCACACTTCGAGGAGGCGGCCGAGGCCGTACACGTCGGTGGCGGGGCTGAGGGCGCGGCCCTCAAGCTGCTCGGGGGCGATGTACTGGAGGTTGCCGACGACGACGCCGGTGGTGGTGGCGAGGCTCCGCTCGGGGGCCAGGGCGATGCCAAAATCGGTCAACTTGACGGCGCCGTCGCGCCCGAGGAGGACGTTCGCGGGAGACAGGTCGCGGTGCAGGATGGGCGCCCCGGGGTGGCGATGGGCCGCCGCGAGCCCCCGCGCGACCTCGTGGGCGAGCCAGCTCACCGCCTCGACGCTGAGGCCCGGCGCCCCGGCCCCTCGGGGGCGTCGCGCGAGGGCCGCGGTGAGCGCTTGTGCGTCGAGGCCGTCGACCCACTCGATGAGCGCCCAGGGGCCCTCGGCGTCGTGGTCGGCGTCGAGGAGCTTCACCACGTTGCCGTGATCGAGGCTCGCGAGGGCCGCGACCTCGTCGGCGAAGCGGGCCACGAGCTCGGCGCGACGGGCCGGGTCGGCGTCAGGGCGCGGGCGCTTCAGCACCGCGCGTTGGGTGCCGCGGGCGCCGAGGCGTCGGGTGACCCGCCAGAGCTGTCCCATGCCGCCGTGACCCAGCGGGGCTTCGACGGTGACCTCAGGGGGGCGCATGGGCTTCACCAGCGGGCTCGCGCGAGGGCCTAGTTTGAACACATCAACGCGACGGTGCCCGCGCGACCCGTCGAGATCGACCACACCGCGGTCTCGCCGCCCACGAACTGCACCGAGACCACCGCGCCGTTGAGCTTCCGGTGGGTCATGCGCCCCCCGGCCTGCGGGCAGCGGCCCATGCAGCGGCGAAAGTCGCTGAGGCTCGTCTCGGCCGTGCCGCTTGGCACCGTCGTGGCCCATGTGCCATCAAGCCCGAGGCATTGGGTCGAGGGCTCCCAACTGAGGGTGTACTGCCCGCTGCGGGTGAGGCGGAGCCCGCGGAGCCCCACGCCGCTCGTGCGGGTGTCGACGTCGGCGGTGATGAGGCTCTCGCGGGCGCCGTAGGTCACCGTGGCGCCGAGGTCGAGGCTCGCGCCCATGGCCCGCAGCCCGAGGGCGTTGAGCGTCGCGCGGAGGCGGCCCTCGGGGGTCAGCTCGTACCGCACCGCGAGGGCGCCGTAGATGGCGCTCACCCCGAGGGTGTTGCGGCAATTGCGAAACAGAAAGCGCGCGGTGCTGCCATCTTGCGCCGCGGTGGCACACCCCGCTGGCAGAAAGCTCTGCCCCGCCCGCCGCACCGCCGCCGCGGCTGCCGCGCTCCCACGGTCGGCCCCCACGCCGAGCAAGCCGTCGCCCGCGGTGAAGGCGAAGCCCGCCTCAAGGAAGGCGCTCTCGACCGCCTCGGTCGCCTCGCTGGCGCTGCTCGCGGCGTCGTCGGCTTCGTTCGGGCCGCAGCCCGCGAGGCTCGCCATGAGGGCCATCGGGTACCAAAAGACCTGCGCTCGCATGCTCGCTCAGAGACCCCTTCTAGCACCGTGCCAACCCGCGCTCTAGCGCACAACCGCCCGGTGTCGTCGCGCACCGAAGGGGCCGCTCGGGTGTCGCCCCCAAGCCGCAGTGTCGTGTGCACGACACAGGTGCAACGCGGGGCTCGAATGGGTACGGTGCGGCGCATGCGACGCGGTCTCCGGGTGATGGCGATCGGCGCGCTCGCCTCCTGTGTCGAGTCGCGTGAGGTGACCTTGCGCATTCGCCCGCCCGCGACGGTGGGCGACGACGCGGGGGCTCCAGCCATCGAGGCGGCGCTCTTTCGCGAGGGGCCGCGGTGTGTGGCCTTGGTGGCCGCGCCGCTCGACACCTACGACTCGACGGTTCACGTCACGGCGGTGCGTACGCGGCGGGTGGTGGCGGCGGGGGCTCCGAGCTGCTTCGGGCCCTCGGGGTCGGTGCTCTTGCGCGGGCTCAACACCCAAGGGCGCTACCTCGTCGAGATGGTCGTGCTCGACCCTGACGATTGGGCCATGGCGCCGCTCGACCTTCGTCGCGCGCGGATCGTGTCGTTGCAAGACTACCCCCCGCAGGGGAGCCCCGACACGACCTTCATCTGCCTGTCTGACCCGACCTCCAGCCCGGTGTTTCAGCCCGTGCTCGAGGCCGCGGTGGCGCGGTGCCGCGCGGCGCCAGAGGGGCCTCCGTGCACCCTCGACATGCCCGTGGGCACGGTGTGTCCGGCGGGGTCGCGATGAAGCGCGGGTGGGCGGCGCTGGCGCTCTTGGGCGCGACCTCGGTCGAGGCCCAGCCGCGGGTGCTGGTGCTGCGAGAGGCCGGCGCCCAACACGCTCCAGCCTCGGGAGAGGGTCTCTCGGACGACGTTCTTCGCGCCGCGCGTGCCGCCCGCGAGGCGACCCTGCTGCGGGCCCGGGGGGGCGCCGAGGCGGCGTTGCGCGAGGCCCGGCAGCGCTTCCTGGGCTCTGAGTTTCTCGCCGCGGCGGCCGCCCTCGAAGCGGCCATCGAGGCCCACATTGACGTGTTGATCGCGGGCGATCGCGGGCTGTTGCTGAGCCTCTTGCACTGGGCCGGGGCGTGCCGTCGCCTGGGGGGCGAGGGCGACGCCGCGCGGGCGCGCTTCGCTCGGGCGGTGCTCATCGCGCCTGAAGAGCCGCTGCCGACGGCGACCTTTCAGCCCGAGGTCGAGGCCGAGTTCGAGGCTGTGCGGCGTGACGTGTCGGCGCTCTCGGGCGAGTCGCAGACCTTGCGTTCGGTGCCGAGCGGCGCCCGCATCGTGCTCGACGGGCGCGACGAGGGGGCCACTCCGCTCACCCTGAGGGTCACCCCGGGGGTGCACCACCTTCGGCTAGAACATACAGGTTTTCGACCCTTTACGGGTGCATGGCGGATCGAGCCGGGCGGCCCCTCGGAGCGCGAGGTGGTGCTCGGCGAGGCGTCATCCGAGGCGCTGCGCGGGCAGGTCGAGGCTCCCGACGGGCTCGTGACCCGGGCCGACGCGGCCACCCTGGCGCGCATCGCGGGGCTCTACCGGGTCAGCGCGGTGCGCGTGCTCGGGCGCGACGGCGGCACCGACCGATGGCCGACGCCGTCTCCGACGCAGGGGCCCGCGCTGTGGCCCTGGTGGGTGGGGGCGGGGGTGCTCGGGGTGGGGCTCGGTGTGGGCTTGTTTTTCTACTTTCGCCCCGAGCCCGAGGTGGTGTTTGTGGCGCCCTGACACGATGTCTCAGGGTGGTGGTCGCGACAATGGGGTACAACGCCCGCTTGTGGTGTGGCCTCGGTGGCTGATGGCGAGCGTCGTGGGTGGGGTGTGTCTCGCGCCGACGGTGGCCCTCGCCCAGACCTCGGGGCGCTACCGACTCGCGTGGGCCCGCGACGAGGAGGCCGACGGGTGCGCGGGAGGCGCGACGGTGGCCGCGTCGGTCGAGGCCATCCTCGGGCGAGACCCGTTCGACCCCGACGCGGGGCCCTCGATCGAGGGCCTGGTTCAGCAGCGTGAGCGCCGCTGGGCGGCCCGGATCGTCGTGCGCGACACCGACGGCGTGCTCATCGGGAGCCGCACCTTCTCGACCTCGGCGGGCGACTGCGCGGCGCTGACGCCCATCGCGGCCCTCGGCGTGGCGGCGCTCATCGACCCCGATGCGGTGTCGCGCCCGCGACCCGTGGAGCCTCCGACGGTGGCGCCTCCGACGGTGGAGCCTCCGACGGTGGCGCCTCCGACGGTGGCGCCTCCGACGGTGGTGTCCCCGACGGTGGTGTCTCCGACGGTGGTGTCTCCGACGGTGGCCGCGGCGGCGCCGTGGTTTCATGGCGCGTCTGTGGCGCTCCGGGGCGGCTTCGCGGGGGGCGCCTTGCCGGGGAGTTGGGCGTCACCGCAGGCGGGCCTGGGCGCCGAGGGGCCCGCGTCGCGGCGGACGTCTTCGCGATGGCGCTGGAGCGTACGCGCGACGGTCTTGCCCGAGCGCCCGCTGTCGCGCGGCCCCGAGGGCTTTGTGTTCTCGTCGACGCGGCTCTCGGGCGGGGCTTGTTACGACTTCGCGCGGGGCGCTCGCGCGGTGTTGGGAGCCTGCGGGTGGGTCGAGCTTGGGGCGCTGCGCGCGGCGGTGGTGGTGGGCAACCCTTCGGCGCCGGGCGACCAGGTGTGGGCCGCTGGGGTGGCGGGGCTCCGCGCGCGGCTTCGGGTGTGGGGCCCGGTGCGGCTTGAGGCCTCGGTCGACGGCGCGGTGCCGTGGGTGCGGCATCGGTTTCACGACGGGCAGGGCGTGACGGTGTTTCAGTCGCCCGCGATCGAGCTGCTCGGGGCCCTGGCCCTCGGGGTGCAGATTCCGTGAAGGCCGGGGCGCGGTGGGGCCATTCACCCGGCGATGGATGAGGCGCTGCCCAAGCTGATGTCGCAACCATCGCCCGGCCCTGCGCTGACCCTCTCGGCGGTGTACACCGCCCACGCTGATTTTGTGTGGGCCTCGCTGCAACGTCTTGGGGTCAGGCCGAACGACCTCGACGATGTGTTTCAAGAGGTCTTTGTGATCGTTCACCAGCGTCTTCACACGTTTGACTATTCGTCGAAGGTGACGACCTGGTTGTTCGGAGTCTGCCTCCGTACGGCGAGCGATTATCGCCGACGGGCCTATCGCCGCCGCGAGGCGCCAGGCGACGCTCCGGTCGAAGAGCCAGAGCGGGTCGAGTCGCGAACGCCCGAAGACGCCGCGGTGCATCGCGAAGCCCGGCAAACCCTTGACGAACTCCTCGACGCGCTCGACCTCGAGCGCAGGGTGGTCTTCGTCATGTTTGAGGTCGAGGAGCTGTCTTGTGACGAGATCGCAGCACAGGTGGGCATCCCGGTGGGCACGGTGTATTCGCGGCTCCACGCGGCGCGAAAGCAGTTTGAGAAGGCCCTCGCGCGACGCAACGCCCGGCTCAACGAGCGGGGGGCGCCATGAGTGACCCTGTGCGCTGGCGCACCGAGGCCGGGGGCGCGCCCGACGGTGTGCGCGATCTCTTGCGTCAGGCCGCGGCTCCGAAGGCGCTGAGCGCGGCCTCGAAGGCCCAGCACGCCGCGATGCTCGCGAAGCTCGCGGCGGGCACCGGCGCGGTGGCCACGACCGCCGCCGCGGGAGCCCAGTTCGCCCTCAGCACCAAGGTGATGCTCGGCCTCGCGATGACCGTCGCGGCGGCCGGGGTGGGGGTGACACAGCTCCGCGCCCACCGCAGCGCGCGGCCCGTCGCGGCGTCGCAGCGCGCCCACGCGGGGCCCCTCGGGGGCGCCCAAGGGCGGGTCGTTGCTTCGCAAAATATCCATTCGTATCAAAGTGTTATCGAGCAAGCTGCGCCCGCCATCGCGGCGCCGGTGGCGGTGCCGCTCGGGCCTGCGGGTGAGGCGCCCCGGGCGGTGGCCGAGCCGATGGGGCAGCGTGTGGCGACGCACGCGGGCGCGCTCGGTGTGGCGTCGCGCCCTCGTCTGTCTTCGGGGCTCGCGGGCTTGGGGGCTTCGCGTCAGGGGGCCTCTGCCGCCGTGGTGGCCGCGCCGACGGTGGCCGCGCCGACGGTGGCCGCGCCGACGGTGGCCGCGCCGAGCCTTGCGGCGGAGGTCGCGCCCTCGGGAGACGACGAGCTCCGCGATCGGGCGCAGTTTGGCGATCTGGTGGCGGCCTCGCAGCGGGGTGACGCGCGCGAGACCTTGCGCCTCGCCGAGCAGCAGAGCGACCGCTTTGCAGACTCGCAGTTTCGTGAAGACCGTGCGTTTTACGCCATCGTCGCCCTCGGGCAGCTCCAGCGCGGCGCCGAGGTGACGACCCGGGCCGCGCAGTTTCTCGCGCGGTACCCGCGGAGTCCGTATGCTCCTCGGGTGCGGAGGATCGTCGCCAATCAGCCATGAGAGGGTGCCTGGGCCTTGCGGTGAGCGTGCTGGCCTTGGGGTGCTCGAACGACGTCGAGCTCGTCCGCGGCGACGCTGCGATGCCGCTCGCGGGCCCGGCGTGGCAGCGTGTGGCCTCGCCCACCGCGGTCGACCTTCACGACGTGTTCGTGGCGGGGCGCGCCGATGTGTGGGCGGTGGGCGACGCGGGCACGGTGCTGCACCTCGATGACCGCGGCTGGCAGCGCGTCCCGTTGCAGACGACGGCGCGTCTCAACAGCGTGTATGCGGTCTCGGGGCGCGAGGTCTGGGTGGTGGGCGAAGACCCCGCGGGCGAGCCCGTGGTGTTTCGCGGCGACGGTCAGCGCTGGGTGAGCGTGCGCCCCATGACCCGCGGCCGCGCGCGCTTCCGGGGCCTCTGGGGGGGCGCCGCTGAGCTGTGGCTCGTGGGGGGCCTCAGCGACTCGTCGGAGCCCGCACTGTGGCGCTACGACGGCGCCCAGTGGCGCCCCGAGATGTTGCCGCAACCGCTTAGAAACCCTGAGTTTTTTGCGCTTCGCGGCAACGCCGCGGGGGCGCTCTGGGCCGTCGGCGGTGCCGGGCTGTCGATGCGCAGCACGGCGAGCGGGTGGAGCCTCGGGCCGCCTCCGCCGCGCGACACGGTCTTCTCGGGCGGGCTCTGCGTCAACGCCGACGGGGTGCCGTTTGTGGCCACCGCCCAGGGCGCGGTGCTCACCCTCGTCGACGCGGTCTGGCGCAGCGACTCGCTCGCCGCGTCGGCGCCTCTCGGCGGGCTCTATTGTGACCCGAGCGGCGAGGTGATCGGAGTGGGCCCTGGGGGGCGCGTCGCGACCTTCGACGGCGTGCGCTGGCGCGAGGTTCAGCTCGGGGGGCCCGACCTCGAAGCGGTCTCGGCCCGCGACCGCGGCGAGGTGTGGGCGGTGGGCGCGCGGGGCACCCTCGTCGTGCGCCGCGTCGCCCCGTGAATGACAGGGGCGTGTCGATTCTGTGAAGCGCGCCTGAGGCGCGCGCCATTCAGTGATTGATCGAGCGCCGCGGTGTCAGCGCCTACACGGCGACCCATCGGCGTTCTGTGTGCCGGTCACTTCTCGCGGTGTCTCAGCGCCGCGTGTCGCTCGGAGGCGTTGATGCTTTGCTTGCTTCGCACCACCATGCCCAAGTGCTACCGAGTCCGACCATGAGCGCCGCGCTCGACACCGTGCCTTCCTTCGCGAGGGTCTTCGAGGTGGTCTCGGGCTTCGCGCCGGCGAGCGCCGAGGCCCTCGAGCGCGCGTCGTTGCAGCGTCGCTTCGATCGCAAGTACCTCATCGAGGCCGCCGAGGTGCCCGCGGTGGTGGCGGCGGTGGGCGACGCGTACCAGGTCGTGCTCGCCCGCGACGCGCGCTTCGCGCTCTACGACACCTTCTATTTCGACACGCCCTCGCTGCGCTCGTACCACGCCCACCGCAGGGCGAAGCGGCCGCGCTTCAAGCTCCGGGTCCGCAACTACATCGACCGCGCGCTCTCGATGCTTGAGTACAAAGAGAAGACGCCGCGGGGCGACACGCGCAAGCTGCGATGGCGCCGCGAGGGCCTCGAGCCCGCGCTCACCGCGGCCGACCTGGCGCTGCTCGAAGCCGAGCAACCGCAGCTCTTCGACGAGGGCCCGCTGCACTTCAAGGCGCGCACGGTCTTTCATCGCTTGATGCTGCTCGGCACCCGAAGCGTCGAGCGGGCCACCCTCGATTTCAACCTCGAACTTCACTGCGCGGGGCGCGAGAAGACCATCCGAGAGACCGTGGTGGTCGAGGTGAAAGACAGCGGCCGCGGGGGGGCGAGCCCCTTGGTGTTGGCGCTGCGTCAGGCCCGGGCGCGGGCGCTGCCGTTCAGCAAATATTGTATGGCCGTGGCCATGCTCGGGGGCGAGCGCGGCAACGCGTTTTTGCCTTCGATCCGTGCGATGCAAGGTCACCCCTGATGGAGCCTCAAGTCACCATGATCGTGCACGCCCTCGAGTCTCTCTTGCCGCGCCTCGGGCTCGATCTCGTCTGCGCCTGGGTGCTGGTGCAGGGCATCTACGTTCGGCTGTACCCGCGCCGCGAGTACGTCTTCACCTACTGGATGCTGAACCTCATCACCTTCTCGGTGGCCTACGTGCTCGCGGGGGTGCGCGTCGAGATGGGCCTCTCGTTGGGGCTCTTCGCGGTGTTCGGCATCCTTCGGTACCGCACCGAGGCGATGCGCATCCGCGACCTCACGTACCTCTTCGTGATCATCGGCATGGCGATCTTGAACGGGGTCGCCAACACCGCCGAGAGCCTCTTGCGGGTGGCCCTCATCGACGGCACGGTGCTCGCGGTGGTGGCCCTGCTCGAGATGCGCCGCCAGGGCAGCACCGAAGACACCATGGTCGTGCGCTACGATCGCATCGAGCTCTTGCAAGAGGGGCAGCGCGACGCGCTCTTGGCAGACCTCTCGAAGCGCCTCGGGGTCGAGTGTCTGCGGGTGGGGGTCGAGCAGGTCGATCTCATGCACGACAGCGCCGAGGTGGTGGTGAGCTTTCGCCGTCGCGGCGGGCTGCCATGAGCCGCGCGTCCAAGCTTATGGCGGTGGCGCTCGGGGTGTCGCTGCCCGCACAGGCCGCGGCGCAACGGATGCGCTTTCGCTCAGAGCTTGGGGTCGAGGTGGCGCCCGCGCGGCGCTGGTCGGTCTCGCTCTCGCAGCGGCTCGTGCTCGGCGACGGCATCGCAGACTCGGGCCGATGGCAGACCCTCGTCGGCGGCGGGTACGCGCCCACGCGTTGGCTCGCGGTGGGGCTCGGCTATCGCCTCTCGGGCGAAGGGGCGTGGGCTGGGCCGGCGTTTCGGCACCGGGTGTTGGGCGAGGCCACGGTGACCGCGCGCCCGAGGCGCTGGCGGCTCTCGTACCGGCTGCGAGGGCAGGGCTTCTTCGAAGACGAAGCGGCCGCGATCGAGACGCGGTTCTACCTCCGTCAGCGGGCGGCGGCGCGGTGGCGCTCGCCCTGGCCGGTTGATGCGTCGCTCAGCGCCGAGCTCTTCTCTGACCTCTCGGGGGCGCAGACCGAGGCGCTGCATCGGGTGCGCTTTGAAGCGGCGGTGACGGGCCGGTGGCGCGCCTTCGCGTTGCAGCTCGGCTGGCGCTACGACGCGCCCTGGCGGGGCAACGGGCAGCCCTACCACATGCCCATGGTGTCGCTCGCCTGGCGATGGGAGCGACCGCGACACGGCCGACATGACCATGAAGACGAAGCCGTCTCGGCGCTCACCGCACCGTAGAAGGCGTCACGCTGGAGACCTCTGATGAACCGACTCCGTACCTTCGCCCTAGGTCTGCTTTTGCTCACGACGGCGGCCGCGTGTAGCGACCAGAACGAATGCGACTCTGACGCGTGCCGCAGCATCGCGGCGCAGCTGGTCTTCAACGAAATTGCAGGCACTGGCGGTGACTTCGCAGAGCTTCTGAACACCGGCGCGAGCCCCCTCGATGTGTCGGGCTACGGCCTCACCGACAGCAACGCCGACGGCTCGCCGAGGCCCGACCGCGCGATTCGCTTCCCCGCGGGCACGGTGATCGCGCCGGGGGCCTACCTCCTGGTGATGATGGAGTCGAACTGTCCGACCGGGTTGACGGGGGCGGTGTGCTTCCGCGGTGAGGTGGGGCTCTCGCAGGCCGAAGGCGAGAACGTCCACCTCGTCGACGCCAGCAACCGCGTGGTGCTCACCGGGGTGTACCCCGCCAACGGCGCGCCCGCAGGCCGGGCCTGGGCGCGCTCGCCCAACGGCACCGGCGCCTTCATGAACCTCGTGCGCAGCCCCGGGCGCAGCAACACGCCCTGAAGAGGAGGTCAGCACCATGAACCCGACCCGCTCGCGATCGGCTCGTCTTCTGTCATCTGTTATTGTGATCGTTTCTGCATGTTCTGATGGTGAAAATGTATCTTCGAGCGGTGGCGCGGGAGGCGCCGATGCGGGCCCGCAGCGCGACGCGAGCGCGGTCGACGCGCCCGCCGGTGACCCCAATGTGGTCGTCGGCAATTTCGCGATTCAGCTCGTCGGGCCCAGCGCGACGGGCCCGGGGTACACGCAGATCGCCGGGCGCGTGCAAGACGGCCCGACGCCCTCGCAGGTGATCTGGGAGACGCAAGCGGTGGCGGGCGACTGCCGCCTCTTGGTGCCGAGGGTGCCTTTCTGCGCGAGCCCCTGCGCGGGCGGCGTGTGCGTCGAGAACGACACCTGTCGCGCCTACCCGGTCTCGCAGGGCGTGGGCGCGGTGCAGGTGACGGGGGTGCGCACGAGCACCGGAGAGAGCGCCTTCGCCCTCACGCTGGTGTCGAACGCGTACCAATTCGTGAGCGAGGCGAGCCTGCCGTACCCGGCCTTCGCCGAGGGCGACACGATCAGGGTGAGCGCCGCGGGGAGCGGCTTCGCCTCGGCCTTCGCGCTTGAGACCCGCGGCATCGCGCCCTTGGTGTTGGATCGCGCGCGGTACCCGGTCGAGAGCGAGATGCCCTTGGCGCTCGGGTGGGCGGCGCCGAGCGGGGCCGCGGCGGCCGAGCAGCAGATTCGGGTGCGCCTCGACATCAGCCATCACGGGGGCACTCGCGGCAAGATCGAGTGCAGCACCGCCGACGATGGCGCCCTGTCGATCGACGCCGGGCTCGTGTCGCGGCTCGTGAGCCTGGGGGTGGCGGGCTTCCCGACGGTGGTGGTGAGCAGGGTTCGCACCGGCGCGGCGGTGATCCGCGCGGGGCGCGTCGAGCTCAACGTCTCGCACGAGGTCGAGGTGCCCGTCGACATCCCCAACCTTCGCTCTTGCAACAGTGACACCGACTGCACCAGCGGCGCATGCCGCGCCGACCGCACCTGCGGCTGAAGAAACGGAGCCTCTTATGAAACACGTCGCGCTTCTCGTCATCGCGCTCTCGACCGGGTGCGGCTCGACGGTGGTCACCGGCGCCGAGGGCGACGCCGCGACCCTCGGCGACGCATCACCATCGAGTGATGTAATCTCACAGAACGGTGATGTAGGCTCACAACCTCTTGATTCTTCTGCGATCTCAACCGACGTAGGGTCACCGATCGGTGATGCCGCGGGCCTCGCGCGCTTCAGCTTCTTTGTGACCAGCCTCCGCGCGCTGCAAGAACTCTCGGGGCGCGCCCAAGGCTTCGGAGGCGACCTGCGCTACGGGCAGACCGGCCCTGGGGCGGGGCTCCGCGGCGCCGACCTCATCTGCGAGGCCATCGCCGAGCGGAGCATGCCGGGCGCCCGCGCGAAACAGTGGCGGGCTTTTTTGAGCGTGACCGACGGCGGGAGCGGCCAGGCCGTTCATGCCATCGAGCGCATCGGGTCGGGGCCCTGGTACGACCGGCTCGGGCGCCTCGTGGCCAACGGCCTGTCGGAGCTGCCGTACGACCGGCCGCAGAGCGCGCACGTCGCGATTCGCAACGATCTTCCGAACGAAGACGGCGTGCCCAACCATGCGCCAGACCCCACCGCGGGGCAGGTCGACAACCACCACATGCTCACCGGCAGCAACGCCCAGGGGCGCCTCTACGGCAGCACCGCCACCTGCCTCGACTGGACCAGCGCCCGCGGCGACCGCACGACCGAGGGGCGCCTGCGGGTGGGCCTGTCGTGGCCCCGCGGTGGCGGCGGCGGAGGCGGCGGCGGCGGCGGCATGGCGGGCAGCGCCAACTGGATCTCGTCGCTCGACGAAGCGGGCTGCGGCGCGGGGGTGAGCCTCACCGAGATGGGGCCTCCGGTGCTGAGCAACCCCACCGTCGGATCTGGCGGCGGATACGGCGGTTTCTACTGTTTTGCGCTGGTGCCCTGAGGCCACCGAGCGAGGTGTGACGATGCGAAGCAAGACCGTCTCGTGGCTCATGCTCTTGTTGGCCTTCACGGTGGCCTGCGCCGACGACGCGCCCGCCGTCGAGGCGCCGATCGTGCTCGTCGAAGGGCGGTGCCAGATCGCCGACGCCGCGGCGGCTCCTGATTCGCTCAACGCCGTGGCGTGCCGGGCTGACTTCGAGGCCCTCGCCTCGACGCCGCTCGACGCGAGCCTGCCCGGCGCGCGCTCGGCGAAGGTGGTGTACGACACCTTCAACGGGCGTCTGTATTTTCAGAACAGCACGCGCTTTGCGATCCATTATCGCTTCGTCTCGACGCACCTCTCGGGCAACGGCATGCCCGCGGTGCCCTCGCTCGCGGCCTTCAACACCACCGAGTATTTCAGCCCCGATCGTCGCTTCATCTTGGGCGCGGTGACGCACTACGAGGGGCCCGATGTGTGGGCCCTCGAGCTCTCGCCCTATGACACCGCCCCTGCGGCGATGGTGACCACGCTCTACAACGCCGTCAAAGCCGCGGCGTACTTCGGCCCCGCGCTGGCCTTTCACCCGACCTCTGACGCCATCGCGGCCACCGCGCGGGGCCTCGGCGCGAGCGTGCGCACCATCAGCACCGAGCAGATCTACGCGCAGATCGACTACCAGCCGTTGACCTTGGCCACGTCGATCGGCCGGCTGCGGTTTAGCACCGCGGCGCAGCTCGCCTCGCAGCACCTGTCGTACGAAGACATCGTGGTGCTCGACGAGGCGCCCAACGACATCGCCGTGGTGCAAGGGCTCATCACGCAGACCTTTCAGACGCCGCTCTCACACGTCAACGTGCTCTCGCAGAACCGCCGAACGCCCAACATGGGCCTGCGCGGCGCGCTCCGAAACGCCAGCCTGCGCGCCCTCGAAGGGCGCCTCGTCGAGCTCTCGGTGGGGGCCCTCGGGTGGACGATCCGAGAGGTCACCGAGGCCGACGCCGAGGCCTTCTGGGCCGCCCATCGGCCGACGCCGGTGACGCTCCCGGCGGTTGATCTCACGGTGCAGGGGCTCGTCGACATCGAAGACGTGACCCCCGAGCCGAGCGGCGGCGCCACGCTGCGCGATGTGATCCGTACGGCGGTTCGGGCCTTCGGCGGCAAGGCCGCGCACTACTCGCTCTTGACCCGCACCGAGGGCGTGCCCATCCGCGACGCCTTCGCCGTGCCGATCTACTATTACGAGCAATTCATGCGCGACAACGGGCTCTACGATCGCCTCACGGCCCTCGAAGCAGACCCCCGCTTTCGCACCGAGGCGGCGTACCGCGAGACCCAGCTCGCGGCCTTTCAGCAGGCCATGATGCAAGGCGCCGTGAGCGAGGCGCTTCAGACGCTCTTGCGCGACAAGATCGCCCGAGAGTACGCGGGCGGCAAGGTGCGCTTTCGCACGAGCACGAACAGCGAAGACCTCGACGGCTTCCCGTGTGCGGGGTGCTACGAGTCGCACAGCGGCGACCCGAGCGACTGGCCCGATGTGCTCGACGCCATCCGTGAGACCTGGGCCAGCGCGTGGTCGTTTCGCACCTACGAGGAACGCACCTACTATGGCATCGACCATCGCAGCGTGGGCATGGCCCTCTTGGTGCATCGCAACTTCCCCGACGAGGAGGCGAACGGCGTGGCGGTGACGGCGAACCCCTACGACCCCTCGGGGCTCGACCCGGCGTACTACATCAACGTGCAAGCCGGCGGCGACGTCGAGGTGGTGGCGCCCCCGCCCGGCGTCACCAGCGATCAGTTCTTGTACTATTTCTCGCAGCCCGGGCAGCCCGTCACCTACCTCGCCCGATCGAGCCTCGTGGGCGCGGGGCAGACCGTGCTGACCCCCGCGCAGGTCTACGCGCTCGGTACGGCCCTCGCGGCCATTCATCAACGCTTCTCGGCGGCCTATGGCCCCGCCGCAGGCAACCAAGGGTGGTACGCGATGGACGTGGAATTCAAGTTCGACGACGACGGCTCAGGCGGCACCCCGCGGCTCTTCATCAAGCAAGCGCGCCCCTACCCAGGCCGCGGGCAATGAGCGCCTCGCGGCTCGCGGGCCTTGCGCTGAGCGGCGCGCTCCTCGGTACCCTCGACGCGTGCGGCGCCCGCACCGGCCTCGGCGTGCCCGACGTCTACGATGTTCCCGATGTTGACGATGTCAACATTGACGCGAGCGACGCGACCGATGTCGCGGATGTGGCGGCGTGTCGCGAGGGGCGCTTCGTGCTCACGGCCCGCGCGGCCGATCTGATCTTCGTGATCGACCGCTCGACGTCGATGAACCAGTCGCTCGGGAGCCTGTCGCGTTGGCGCGCGCTCCGCAACGCGCTGGCGGCGAGCCTGCCGCGCTTCGAGGCGAGCACCAACGTGGGGGCCTTGTTCTACCCCGAGGCCTCGTCGGTCTCGCGCGAGGCGTCGTGTCAGGTGGTGAACATCCCTCAGCTCGACCTCGCGCCGAGTACGGGCAACGCCGGGCGGGTGCTCGATGTCTTCAGCACCACGGCGCCCAACGGCAGCACGCCCACCGCGGCGGCGCTGCTCCGGGCGTACAACTGGGTGGTGCGCAACCCGAGCCGCGCGCGGGCGCGCTTTCTGGTGTTGGCGACCGACGGCGCGCCGGCCTGCAACGCCGCGCTGAACCCCGCGACCTGCGCGTGTGTTACGGGCGGCGGCGGCGGCGGCGGCGGGCGTTGCAGCGACGCGCTGCGATGCCTCGATGACACCCGCAGCATCGAGACGGTGCGACAGATCGCGAGCAACCCGCTCACCGCGGTGCCGGTGTACGTGGTCGGCCTCGCGGGAGACAACAGCCCCGCGTATACGGCGACGTTGCGCGCGATGGCGGTGGCGGGCGGGCGCCCCAACCGCGCGGGCGGGGCTCCGAGCTTCTACGACGCGCGCGAGCCCGAGACCTTGGGCGCGGCGCTGTCCGCGATTCAGAATGAGATCGCGCGGTGCACCTTTGTGACGCCCTCGCGCCCGACGGTCACCGACGGCCTACGGCTGAGCCTCAACGGCCGCGACGTCGCGTACGACCCCACCCGCGTCAACGGCTGGGATTGGACCGACCGCGCCTTCGGCGAGCTCACCCTCTTCGGCGCGGCGTGCCCGAGCGACGCCTCGCCCGACACCCAGCTCGTGGCCACGGTGGCCTGCGAATGAGGGCCCTCGCGCTTGCGGTGCTGGCCTTCGCGGCCTTCGGGTGTGACACCACCGCGTGCCGCCCCGGGACCCAACGCGGGTGCCTCGACGGCGCCGACGGGGCCGCGCAGCAGCCCGGCTACCAGGCGTGTTCGGCGAGCGGCGAGTGGTCGGCGTGCTACGCCGTGGGCGCGTGTGTCGGAGGCGCCTCGACGCGACAGCGGTACGCGCGCTGTGACAGCGACGCGCAGTGCGGCGACCCGCAGTGTGCGGTGTGCGGTCGCTACTCGGGGGTCACCAACCCCGCGGGGGCGGGCATCTGTCACTCGTACTGCCAACAAGACGCCGACTGCGCCACCGGCGAGGGGAGCGGCCTCACGCCGCGGTGCATCCTCGGGCAGTGCGGCCTCTTCTGCGACGCGCGGTCGCGGTGCCCCTTCGACAGTCAGTGTCTCGCGTGGGCGAACAGCGCCATCGCGGCCGCCTACCCTGCGTTTCAAGGGCTCTGTCAGTGAGCCGGTGACCTGCGCGGCGCTGAAGCGCGTTGTCGGCGGGTGAGTGAAGCGCTGCGTCGCCGTCGGCGTCGCGGAGCTGGGCCGACGCTCACCGCACGAGGGCCTTCACCCGCTCGGCCACGAAGCGCCAGACGGCCCTGACCGCGGGCTGAGCGTACTTCTCGCGAGGCGCCACAAGCCACAGCGGAACCGGCGGCGGGAGGCGCTCGAAGGGCACCCGCACCAGGTGCTCGCGGGTGCAGGCCAGGGCGTCAGGGAGGAGCCCCACGCCGAGGCCCTCGCTCACCGCCGCGAGCATGGCCTCAAGGCGATTGCAGGTGAGCCGCGCCGCGGCCTCGTCGACGTGCTGGGCGTACCACTTCGCCTCGGGCTTTGAGCGCAAGGCGGGCTGACAGACCACCCAACGCCGCGCCTCGGGCGCGAGGGCCGCCAGGCTCCGGGTGGCCCACACGCTCGACGCGAGGGTCGCCGCGCGGCGCAGCACCCACCCGGTGTTTCGAGGGCGCACCAGGCGCAGCGCGAGGTCGGCCTCGTCGCGCGCGAGGTCGGCGAGCCCCGCCCCCGCCACGAGCTCGACCCGCAAGCCCGGAAACGCGTCGTAGAGCCGCGCGAGCCCCGGTACCACCACGGCGCTGTCGAGCACCTCGGGCAGCGCGAGGCGCACCACCCCGCGAAGGGTGAGCTCGCCCCGCGAGAGCACCCCCGTGAAGTCGATCACCCGCGCCTCGACCGCCTCGGCCGCGGGGGCCAGCGCGGCCGCCAGCGCCGTCGGCACGAGGCCCGCGCGGGTGCGCAGAAAGAGCGGCTGCGACAGCGACGCTTCGAGCCCGGCGAGCTGGCGACTCGCGGTCGAGGCGTCGAGCCCGAGCTGCCGCCCCGTCGCCCCGATCGACCGGGTACGCCAGAGCGCGAGAAAGAGACGGATGTGCTCCCACGAGAGCGCCTCAAGGGTCATGCAGCGATGCAATACCACGCTGCGAAGATGGGCGCAGCGTTGCGACGACGCACGACCCATGATCGCGTCATGCAAGAGCGCGTGTTGATCGTGATGGCCCACCCGAGGGCCGAGAGTCTTTCGAACGCCCTGGCCGAGCGCTACGCCGAGGCGGCGGTGGCGGCCGGGGCCGAGGTGGCGTGGCTCAGGCTGGCCGAGATGCGCTTCGACCCGAGCCTTCACGCGGGGCACGCGGGGCCGCAGGCGCTTGAGGCCGACCTCGTCGAGGCGCAAGAGAGGCTGCGATGGGCGACGCAGACGGTGTGGGTGTTTCCGGTGTGGTGGGGGAGCTTTCCGGCGGTGTTGAAGGGGTTCTTCGATCGGGTGCTGGTGCCGGGCTTCGCGTTTCGGTACCGGGCCGGGGGCAAGATCGAGCGGCTCCTCGGGGGGCGTCGGGCGCGGGTGATCATGACCCACGACTGGCCGCGGTGGGCGTACTGGCTCTACCTCGGCGCGCCGGCCCACCGGGTGATCGACCGCGCCACCCTCGGCTTCTGCGGCTTCGACCCGGTGCGCATCACGTCGTTTCACGAGGTGATCCACAGCACCCCGGCCGCCCGCGCCGCCTGGCTCGACGCCGTGACCCGCGCCGCGCGGCAAGACCTCGGCGGCGCGCCTCGCTCGCGCCTCGCCGCGCTGCCCTGAGGGTCACGCCGCGGCGGCAGGCCCAGAACGCCTGCGCGGTCGGCCCTTTGTGTCGCCCCGGGCCCTCATCGGCTGCGCCCGCGGGTGCTTCAAAACTGGCGTTGCGCGCCGGGGTGTCGTAGGGGCTGCGTGCTGTGTCGAGACGCAAGGGCCGAGGCGCGGTGTTGGCGTTCCGCGCTGCGGCCATTTTGGCGGTGGGCGCGGCGGTTGCGACGGGGGCGCTGATGGCCCTGTCGAACGCTCCCGTACACGATCGAAGGGCGATGCGGCCTACCCGGGTGCACCGCCAGGTGATCGCTGCCGCCGACGCGGGCGGCGACGCCGAGCCCGTGGCCGAGGTGATCGCCCCCGACGACGTGCCCGAGGCCGCGGTGTGGCCTCCGGCGCTGCTCAACCCCGAAGGGCGGCTGCGCCTCGCGTGGGATCTCACCCTCGGGCGCCCCAACAGCCACGAGATCCTTTTCACTTTCGACGATGGCCCCAACCCCGGCACCACCGATCGCTTGTTGCGCATTCTCGACCGCGCGGGCATCCACGCCGCCTTCTTCGTCTGCGGCTGGCGCATGGAGGCCGAGGAGCCCCTCCGCACCCGCGCCCGACAGATCCTGCGCGACACCCTCGCGGCGGGGCACATCGTGGGCAACCACACCGTTCACCATCGGGTGCTGCCGCAGCTGACGCCCGAGCAGGTGCGCTACGAGATCGACCACAACGCCGACCTCATCGAAGAGGTCATCGGCCAGCGGCCGCATCTCTTTCGACCGCCCTACGGGTCGTACAGCGAAGAGGTGCGTCGCAACCTCGTGCGGCACGGCAACGAGCTCTGGCTCTGGTCGATCGACTCGCGCGATTGGGCCACCGTCAACAACGCCGAAGGCGTGGCCGAGCGGGTCATTCTCAACATCGCCAACCACGCCGGCGGCACCGTGCTCCTGCACGACACCCACCCCTGGAGCGTCGCCGCGGTGCCCAAGATCCTCCGCTGGATCGAAGAGACCAACCGCGAGCGCGTCGCCCAGGGCCGCGAGCCCTACACCATCGTCGACCCCGCGCGGTACCTCGAAGGGGCGCGGGCGCGTCTGCCGATGCTCCTCGCGCAACAGGGCCAAGAGAGCGGGCGCACGGGTCGCGCACCCAGCGCTGACAGCGCCGTACCCGCCGACGCCGCGGTCGAGCCCACCACGGGCCCGGTGGCCGAAGACCCCGCGGTGGCTGCGCCGGTTGACGCCGCGGCGCCGCCCCACGACTGACCCTCGCGACACCCGCGCAGCGCTGGCGCTTCGCCGTGCAAACGCTGCGTCGGCGCGCGCCATCGGGGCACCCCGCTCGCCCCAAGAAGGCCTTGGCCCGGGCGATGCAAACCGGCGCGCCCGAGGCACTACGCATGGACATCACCGTCAGCTTCTCATCTGGCAAACGCGTCGACGCACATTTCGAGGGCTTCACCGTGAAGACCGACCAGCCGCCGGCCCTCGGCGGCGCCGGGGCCGAGGCCGCGCCGTACGAGCTCTTTCTCGCCTCGATGGCCACCTGCGCGGGCATCTTCGCCCTGGGGTTCTGCCAGGCCCGCGGCCTCTCGACCGAGGGGCTCTCGCTGGTGCAGCACAACACCTTCGACCCCGTCTCGCATCTCGTCACCGAGGTGCGCTACACCCTCACGCTGCCGAACACCTTTCCCGAAAAGTATCGGGGCGCCATCGTGAAGGCCGTCGAGAACTGCAAGGTCAAAAAGAGCCTCGCCCAGCCGCCCACCTTCGCCGTCACCGTCGCGCCCTCGCCCGACACCCTGGGCGATCAGGTGTGACAGCCTATGTCACCGCTGCGCTTGTGAAGAATGTGCAGAACGCGCACGGTGTAGCTACCCTCGCGCCCCGATGATGACACCGAGCGAAATCAAAGCGTACTTTTCGTCTCTCAACAACAGCGTCACCGAGAATTATCGCAAGGTTGACGCGGTCAACAAGAAGTTCAACTACCACTCTGAAGAGATCTCTCAACTGGTCTTTGAGGCGTACCGGCTCGGGTGCATCGACCTCTTGAAAGAGAGCTATTGGTGGCCGCTCATCGCGCAGCCGCACAGCAGCATCGGGCTCGACGAGGTGCTGCCGCTCTTCGAGGCGCTGCCCACGGCGGTCGAGTATCCGTCGCAGACGCAGGGCATCTTTCCGAGCGATTGGAGCCTCACCACGATCGCGCAAGGGTTTGTGCGACGCGACGCCGCGGCGGTGCTCGGGGCCCTCGACGCGATGCCGCCGATCGCGCAGTCGACCTTCACCACGGCGCTCGTCGACGCGGGTCAATGGCCCGAGGGGCGCGCCTTCTCGCCCGCGGTGATCGACGCGGTGGGGCGGGGCGCCATTCGCTGCTACGCCAACGATCAGAGCCTCACCTCATGGCGCTCGCGGCTCGGCGACGCGGCGTGGTTGCAGGCGGTGCGTCGCGCCTTCGTCGAGCCCGGCGCCTCGGTGAGCCATTGGGACTCTGTCTCGCAGGTGGTCGCCGCGCTCACCGCGGCCGAGTGCCTGGCGGGCATCGAGACCGTCGCGCGGAGCTACGAGAACAACCACCGCGCCGCGGTCTGCGCCCTGGTCGAGCGCGCCCTCGGGTGTGACCGCGCGGGGGTCGAGGCGCAGCTCGTCGCGCTCGCCACCGAGAGCGCCGACGTGCTCAACCGCATCAGGCTCAACACCCTCGAATACAACCAGATGCAGTGGGATCGTGCCCGTCGCATCGGGCCCGGGCTCGGCATCGCGCTGACCCTCGATCAGAGCCGTCAGGGCAAGACCCCCGAGGTCTACCTCGACACCCTGCTCATGGCCGACCTTGAGAGCGGGCTCGAAGACATCGCGCTCTCGCGTGCGGCCTTCGCGGCGCTGCCCGAGGGGCGTCGCGAGCTGCTCCTGGTCGAGCGCGCGGGCTACGATCGCGGGCTCAATGTGATCGAGGCCTTGCCCTCGGCCAAGCCGATCGCCGCGCTGATCGAGGCCATCGAGAAGTTCACCGCGCTCTCGAACCGCGACGAGCTGAGGGTGACCGTGATGCGCCTCGGCGGCGACGAGGTGCGGCAGACGTTGCAGCGCGTGCTCGGCAAGTCGACCAAGCACCAGGCCCTCTACCTCAGGGCCCTCGCGGGGCATCCCCACGCCGACGTCGTGAGCGACGCGATGATGTTCGCCCAAGGGAGCTCGAAGCCCCTCCGCGCGGCCGCGGTCGAATGCCTCGGGGGCCAAGGGCGCCTCGCCCTCGACGCCGTTCGTACGCTGCTCGGGGCCAAGAAGGCCGACCTCCGCGAGGCCGGGGTGGGCGTGCTCGAAGGGCTCGCGAAGCAGCCCGAGCTCGTGCCCGAGGTGCTGAAGCTCGCGGGCGACGCGCTCGCCAAAGAGAAGGGCAAAGAGCTCAGCGAGCGGCTCAAGGCGCTCACCGAGCTCGGGAGCCCCGCGGCCGCGGCCAAGGCGCCGAGCGCCCTCGACGCGCTCATCGCGACGATGCCGCAGGCGGAGTTCGATACGCTCCTGAGCGACGTCGTGACCCGAGAAGACACCGCGTTGCAGCGCTACGACCTCAACGGCGCGCAGACCGTCGGCCCCGTGGCCCTCGGCCTCGCCGTGCGGTGGATCGAGAAGACCGGCGGCGACTCACAAAAGTACCGCTCTTACTACGCGGTTCGCTCGGTGCTCTCGAACTTCATCGAACACCCGGCGGCGCCCGAGGCGCTGGTGCGTAGCTTCTGGGCCCTCGGTGACAAAAAGAGCCACGCGGCGAAAGACCTCTCGCGCGCGATGGCGGTCGACTCGCTCGTGCCCCACGGGTGGTGGTCGTTGGGCGAGGCGAAGCGGAACGCGAAGGTCGCCGAGGTCAAGGCGCGGCTCATCGAGGCGCTCGGCCGGGCCATCGAGAAGGGTCTCCCCCCGCAGCGTGATTACCTCCTTGAGCGCCTCTCCGAGACGATGCCCAACGAGGTGCCCCTGGCCTTCGTGCAGGGGCTCCGTGACACCGCCAAGGGCGTGCGCGAGCTCTCGGTGAAGACCCTCACCACCCTCGTGACGCCCACGGCGACGCTCTACGGGCAGGTCGAGGCTCTCACCCAAGACAAGGCCAAGGCGACCCGCGAGTCGGCCGAGTACGTGCTCGCGCTCTGGCAGAAGGCCGGCTTCGGCCACGCGCCCGCGGCGACGTCTCGGTCGGTTGAGGCGCCTGCCGCGGAGCCCGTTGCGGTCGCCGTCACCGCGGGCGCGCTGAGCGACCCCGCCTTCGATGCCGCGCTGGCCGCAGAGAAGCCGCTCAAAGCGCCGAAGATCATGGCCGGCGCGTCGTGGCCCGGGCTCCGCTGGCGCGGCGGCACGAGCGTCTCGGCGGCTGCCGCGGCGTGGCTCGTGGGGCGACTCGGGCAGCTCACCGAGGAGCGCCACGACACCCAACTCGACGAGGCCTGCGCGCGGCTCGACCTCGACGACGCGGCGGCCCTCTCGGCCTTCATCGACAGCCAGTACAGCGCCAACGGAGAGCCCAAATCAGCCTTCGAGTGGGTGTTCTTGCAGCGCGCCTACCTCGCGAGCGATCAGCGCCTGGGCGACCTCGGCTCGGGGCTCAACAACGCCTACGACGCCAAGCAGTACAAGGTCGCGCTCTTGGGCCTTGAGGTGCTCCGCCGGAGCCGCCGCCCCCGCGCCCTCGTGGCCCTCGAGCGCTGGGCTTGCTTCGGCACCGGGCGCCGCTTCGTCGAGCGCGCGCGCGAGTTCGCCGAGGGGCTGAGCGCGGCCCGCGGGCAGAGCATCGAGGCGCTGGTCGACGGGCTGTATCCGCACGACGTCGACCCGGCCACGGCGCTCAGCGAGAACCGCACGCGCTGGGAGTCTGCGATGGTGATCGGGCGGGTGTTTCCGTGTGACGCGTGGCGCGCGCATTTTGTGACCCACCCGGTGCTCGGGCAGTTTACCCGCGGCCTGGTGTTCGTGACCCAGGAGCCGACCCCGCGGGCCTTCGCGATCGAGGGCGAAGACCCGGTCGGGCTCGACGGCAAGGCCCTCTCGTTCGAGGGCGTCGAGGGCGTCAAGATCGTGCACCCCGCGGCGCTCAGCGAGGCCGAGGTCAAAGCGTGGCGCGCCCGGCTCCCCAAGGCCGCCCACGGCTTCGAGCAGCTCGACCGTGAGGTGATTCGCCCGACGACGCCGAACGCCATCGCGGCGACGCTCAAGGGCGGCGCGCTCAAGCCCCCGACCGTACGCTTCGCCTCGGCCCTTCGCCGCGAAGGCTACAGCCCCGCGTCGATCGAAGACGGCGGCAGTTATGGGACAAGCGTGCGGTGGGTGGGCCGCACACACTCGATCCGCATTTCGCACGACGGCATCATCGTTCAAACCAGCTTTCACAGCGCAAAAGACCGAACCGAAGTACACTCCGTGAGCCTTGTGCGGGGCGACTCTTGGCTCGACGAAAACGAAATGCCCGTAGGCGTTGTGTCAGACATCCTCGTGGCGCTCGATCGTTTTGCGCGGCTGTAGGCGACGCACGAAAAAGAGGAGAATATCGTGAAATCTCAGATGTTTAGAGCCATCGCGGCGGCCCTCTGCGCGGCCGCGATGGGGTGCAGTTCGGGAGGGTCGAGCAACGCGACCCCCGACGCGGGCGGCAGCTTCGACGTGGCGGTCGACACGCCTCCGAGCTGTACGGGTGCGACGATGCTCTGCGGCGGCGGCTGCGTCGACCCGCAGATGAGCGCGCAGCACTGCGGCGGCTGCGGCAACGCGTGCGCGAGCGGCGAGGTCTGCTCGGCGGGGCGCTGTCAGTTGCAGTGCGGCGCGGGGCTCACCGAGTGCCGCGGCGGGGGCGCCGACGCGGGCGCGAGCGCCCAAAGGATGTGCGCCAACCTCAGCATCGACCCGGGCAACTGCGGCATGTGCGGCAACGCCTGCGCGGCGGGTCAGCGCTGCGTGAGCGGCAGCTGCCAGCTCTCGTGCGGCGGCGGCACCACCGAGTGCGCCGGGAGCTGCCGTGACCTCCGCGGCGACAACGCCAACTGCGGCGCCTGCGGTCGCGCCTGCGCGGCGGGCCAGGTGTGCTCGCAGGGCGAGTGTCGGCTCAACTGCGGCGGCGGCACGACGATGTGCGGCGACGCGTGTCGCGACCTCCAGACCGACCGCGCAAACTGCGGCGCGTGCGGCAACAGCTGCATGCCGGGGCAGGTCTGCTCGATGGGGGCGTGCCGGGTCGACTGCGCCGCGGGCAGCACCAACTGTTCGGGCATGTGCCGCGATCTTCAGACCGACCAGGCCAACTGCGGCATGTGCGGCACGGCCTGCGCGGCGGGGCAGAGCTGCGTGGCGGGCACCTGCACGGTGCGCTGCGCCGAGGGGCAGACGGCGTGCATGGGGGCGTGTCGCGATCTCCAGACCGACCGCGGCCACTGCGGCACCTGCGGTCAAGCGTGCGCCTCGGGCGAGGTCTGCACGGCGGGGCGCTGCGTGGCCACCTGCGGCGCGGGGCTGAGCGAGTGCGGCGGCTCGTGTCGCAACACCGCCACCGACCCTGAGCACTGCGGCATGTGCGGCACCGCCTGCGCGACCCGGGCCAACGCGTCGCGCTTCTGCGCGAGCGGGGCCTGCGGCTTTACGTGCAACGCGGGCTTCGGCGACTGCAACCGCGACGCCGCCGACGGGTGCGAGGCGCCGCTCAACAGCGTGAACAACTGCGGCGGGTGCGGCGTGGTGTGCGCGTTCGCCAACGCCGCGGCGACGTGCAGCGGCACCTGCCGGATGGGGGCCTGCAACGCGGGCTTCGCCGACTGCAACACCAACCCGGCCGACGGGTGCGAGACCAACGTGGGCGCTGACAGCGCGAACTGCGGCGCCTGCGGGCGCGCGTGCGGCGCGGGCCAGGTCTGCTCGGCGGGCAGCTGCGTGGCCAACTGCGGCAGCGGCCTCAGCAACTGTAGCGGCGCGTGTGTGAACACCAGCTTCGACCCCAACCACTGCAACGGCTGCGGCGTGAGCTGCCCCGCGGCGCCTGCGAACGGGCTGCGCTTCTGCGCCACGGGCGTGTGCGGCACCGCGTGTCGCGCGGGCTTCGGTGACTGCGACGGCAACGGCGGCAACGGCTGCGAGACCAACGTCACGGGCTCGCTCGCGCACTGCGGCGCGTGCAACCGCGCCTGCGCCGCGGCCCCGAACGCGACCCCGTCGTGCAGCAACGGCACCTGTCAGTACCTCTGCGCCACGGGCTTCTCAGACTGCGACAACAACGCGAGCAACGGGTGCGAGAGCAACCTCGGGTCGAGCGCCGCGAACTGCGGTCGCTGCGGCAACGTCTGCGCGCAGAATCAGGTCTGCGTGAACGGCGCGTGCACCACCGGCACGGGCTTCTCGACCGACTGGGTGCTGCAACGCAACACCCTCGGGCAGTACACCCGCTGCGGCTCGGTGAGCGTCAACGGCAACCAATGGACGTGCAACCTCCCGGAGGTCCGTTACGGCTCTGTCGAGGGCGGCATTCCCTATCAGCACAGCGGCAACGAGTACACGGTGTGGTGCCAGCAGCTCGGCTTCAACAGCTTCGTGTCGGGCTCTGACCGTTACACCACCCGCGACGTCACCGCGCCGCGCGGCCGGCTCTTCGGCTGCCGCAGCTACGACGAGACCAACTGGCACTGGTGCGACTGGCAAGACGGCCCGTGGTTCAACCAGCGGCTCGATTACCACCAGACCGACACCACCGGCCTCTCGTCGATCACCTGCTCGTTCTGAGCCCTACCGCTTGAGAAAGGCCCTCGCCTGCGCATGCTGCGGGTCGAGGGCCAGCACCGCTTCGGCCGCCGCGCGTGCGCCCGAAGGGTCGTTCAACACCGCCACATAGATGCTCGCGAGATGCTCCAGGGTGCGAACCTTCTCGGCAGGTTGCGCGAGCAGACTCACGCGCTCCCACAAGGCGGCGACGGCCAGGTGCCACTCGCGCCGCGCCTCGTGGGTCACGATGCGCTGATCGATCGCCGCGAGGGGGGCAGCGCCCGGGCTCGGCGCCGTCGGAGCCGTCGCGTGAGCCGTCGCGTGAGCCGTCGCGTGAGGCCCCGCGGTCTGCGCCCGCGCCTGCGGCCCCCGAAACGCCGCGCGCCCCCGGAACCGCGGCGGAAGGTGCAGCTGCGGCGTCTGCTTGAACCCCCAATTCTTTAGTGTTTCTCGGGTCTTTTCGGCCAAGGCCTCGTAGCTGAGGGCCGCCCCCGGGTGGCGCCTGAGCACGTCGGCGAGGGCCCAGGTGAAGGCTCCCGCTTTCATGCCTCCGAAGCGCGCGCTCGCGGCGCTCTCGTCGTCGGCGCAGGCCGAGAGGCTGATGGCGGGGAGGCTGTCATCGACGGCCCCTGGGGTCGCCGCGGCGGTCACCGCGGGGCGCTTCTTCTTCTTTGAAGCGGCCTCGCGCGTCGCGGCGGCGGCGCCACGTCGGGGCTTCTTCTTGGGCCCTTCGAGGCTCCGCGCGCCGACGATCTCGATGTGGGCGGCGAGCCCTTCGGCGCCCTTCATCGCGCGGGCGGCATAGTGCTGCGAGCGAAGGTCTTCGAGGGTGCCGCTGTGACAGAGATCCCAGAGGGTGACGAGCTCGACGCCGCGGTCGCACTTCGCCAGGGCTTCGGCGAGGGCGTCGTCGCGCAGCACCGCGCCCTCCCAGTCATGGTCGTAGAGCACCAGCACCTCGTCGCGGCCGTCGGCCTCGTCGTCGTCGAGGTCGGGCACGGTGCTGCCGTGGCTGGCCACATAGAGCACCCGCAGGTCGCCGGGCCTGGCGCCCTCGATGAGCGCCGTGACGCCCGCCAGGAAGCGCGCCTTGGTGGCCTCTTCGTTGCTCAGCACGGTCACCTCGTCGGGGGCGAATCCGAAGCGACGGATGAGGGTGAGGGCCACCGTACGGGCGTCGCCGACGGGGCCTTCGAGAGCCTTGAGCCCGGGGTCGGCGAAGCGCTCGACTCCCACGCAGAGTGCGCGTCGTGTCGCCATGGTGTGCGACCCAGGCTACACGACAACGCCCGCGGCTCCGAGGGGCTTGAAGGCCGCCCCGAGACACTCAAACGAGGCGCACGGCGATGCCCTCTTGGCCCTCATCGGGCACCGTGACCCGGTGTCGATGGCGCCCCGTGAGGGCCCCCGCGCCCAGCGCCAGCACCCGCGGGTTGCGGTAGTTGCACACGATCTCGCACCCTTCGGCGCCGTAGAGCACCAGCCGCGCGAGGGTCTCGGGGTCGGGGTGATCGAAGATGCCGCCGTCGGTGCTCACGAGAAAGCGGCGGCAGTCGAAGCGCTGGAGGCAGCTCCAGTCGAGGTTGTTTCGGCTGCCGTGGTGCGGCACCTTCATCGCGTCGAGGGTGAGGGGGGCGTTGCCGTGGGCGCGAAAATAGCGCTCCAACGAGTCGTTGATGACCTCAGGGTAGGCGTCGCCGGTGAAGAGGCACGCGGCGCCCTCGCACTGCGCCAAGAACGCGATGCTCGACCCGTTGGCGGGCGCGTCGTCTTGCTCGAAGGGGCGCTCGACGAGGGGCTCGAGGGCAGCGAGGGCGGCCTCGCGGGCGCGTCGCCGTCGCGCTTCGCCTTTGGCCTGCGGGGGCGCACGGCCGGGGCGCAGGCCCGCGGCTTCACACTCGCGCTCCCACGCGGCGCGGAGCTTTCTGAGCTCCTCGTCGCGCGGCGAGAGCAGGGTGAGCACCATCGCCCCTGGCAGCGTGAAGGTGGGCAGGGGCCCATGGGGCGGCACTCGCACGACGCGGTCGCCGAACGAGACGTTGTGTTTGAGCCTCTTCTCTTGAATGAGCGCGCTGAGGGTCTCACCCTGGAGCGCCCCGCGGGTCGCCTCAAAATCGCGCAGGGCTTGATACCCGTTGAACCAGACCTCGCCGATCGAGAGGTGAAGGTCGGGGGCGCGCAAGAGCTCGATGACCCCGGCGATGTGATCGCTGTCGATGTGGGTGATCACCACGAGCTCGAAGCGGCGCGCCGCGACGGGCAAGGCCGTGAGCTTCGCCTTGAGGGCCGCGGCGGTGTTGGCGGTGCCGCCGTCGATGAGCATTTTGTACCGCGCGGCGCCCGAGCCCCACTCGACCCAGAGGCAATCACCGTGGTCGGCGGCGAGCATCTCGACGGTGAACATGGCCCTGACGGTACACTGAGAGAGGTTGGCATCAGGGGTGAAAGCGCGATACCCTCAACCCGTGAATTTTACTTGGTTTCTCGGTCTCTCAGCGCTCTCCCTGGTGGCCTGCGCCGAGCGTCCCGCGCCGGTCGCCGACGCCGCGAGCGCGCTTGACGTGGCGTCTGACGGTGGGGTCGACGACGCGCCCGTCGCGGTCGATCTGGGGCCCGACCGGGTGCGGGTGGTGCCGACGACCTGGCCTGAGACGCCGCCGTCGCCGCCGATGTACAGCCGCGGTCAATGCCCGCGATTGAACGCGGGGCCCACGGCGAGCGCGGGGCTCAACGCGGCCTTTCAGAGTGGGGCCCACAGCCGACAGTTTCGGCTCATCGTGCCGTCGAACTACGACCCCAACGGCACCGACCGCTGGCCCCTGGTCTTCGCGTGGCACTGGCTCGCGGGCGATTCGACGCAGATCATCCGCGAGGGCGAGATCGAGCGCTCGGCCGCGCGGCACCGCATGATCGTCGTGGCGCCCGACCAGCTTTACGTCAACGGCGAGCAGGTCAACCCTTTCACCTGGCCCTTCCTGGCGTCGAGCGATCGGCAGCCCGATTTGACCCTCACCGACGACCTCCTCGCGTGCATCTCGTCGCAGTTTCGGGTCGACCCTGCGCGGGTCCACGCGATGGGGGTGAGCGCCGGGGCGCTGTGGCTGACCTCCTTGATGAGCGACGCGCGGGCGCGGTATTTCGCGTCGGTGGCGATCCTCTCGGGGGGGCTCGGTCAGGTCTCTGGTGCGCTCAGAATGCAGTACACGCCGCAGCCCAATCGGTACCCCGCGATCGTGCTGTGGGGCGGGCCCAGCGACCGGCTCATCGTTGATTTTCACGCGGCGTCGCAGCGGCTCGAAGAGGCCCTGCTCGACCACGGGCACTTCATGATCGAGTGCGTTCACGACCGCGGGCACGCGCTGCCTCCGCTGATGGCGCCGAGCCCAGAAGACTCGCGCTTCGCCTTCGTGTGGGATTTCTTCCGCGAGCACCCGTACGGTCGGCCGCCGGCGACGAGCCCGTACCTCGACGGCGGCTTGCCCGCGGGGGCGCCTGGGTTTTGCCGTATTCCGTCGGTGCTGCGGGGCGGCGGGGGCTGAGCGCGGGCCCGAGGGCCTCAGCCGACAGGGAGCCCGCGGTCGGCGCGGTACCGCAGACAGAGGGCGTCGCCCGCTTGCACGCGTCGGCACGGCGACGGGCGGTGATGGTAGATGTCGCAGCGCACCGCGTGGCCGAGGGCGCCCTTGAGCGCGAGGCATCGGCCGTCAGGCGCGAGCCGCAGGTGGTGGCGGCCTTCGGCGTCGACGACGACGAATTTCTTCATCAAGTCTTTGCGCTTGAAGAGGGCGGCGCCGCGCTCAAGGGTGACGTACGCGGTGTAGCCCTCGGCGACGTTCTCGCTGGGGTTGCAGCAGCACGCCCCGCATCGCTGGCAATCGTACGCGGCGCTCATGGCGCGATCGACGCCACCACGGCTTCGAGCGCTGCGGCGTCGCGGGTCACCGCGCGGTAGAGCGACCACTGGCCCAAGGCCCGGACGCGGTTGTGGGCCGCGCGGCTCGGGTATTTCTCGGCGTTGTATCCGAAGTAACTCGCCAGCACCGTGTCTTCGAGGAAGCGCATCGTGAGCTCAAGACAGAGCGCGCGGAGCCCCCCCACCAGGTGCGCCCGTTCGCGCGGGCTCACGCACCCCGCGGCGCTCTCGAAGAAGCCCTGAACGGCCGCGGTGAAGACCGCGACGTCGAAGATCGCCTCGGTGCTGTCTTCGCCCGCGCGGTTGCACCAGCTCCGGAGCGCGTCGCCGAGCTCGTGGGCGAGGCGCATCTCGCCGAGGGTGTCGAGGTCGATGAGGCAGAGGCCCCGCCCGGCTTCATCGAAGAGGAGATTCGAGAGCTTCAAATCGCCGTGGCAGTGACGGAGCGGGTCGTCGCGCAGATCAGGCAAGGTCGCGTAGGCCGCGGTGACCTCGTCGGCCAAGGCGCGCACCTCGTCGAGGTAGGTGCGGTCGCGCGGTGCGGCGAGCGCGCGGTGCAGCCGCTCAAGGTGCGCCGCCGTATCGTGGACGCCCCCCCGACGGTGCGCATAGCGGTGCGCGAAGCCCTGCAT
Organism: Myxococcales bacterium; assembly: GCA_016792845.1. GTDB lineage: Bacteria > Myxococcota_A > Polyangia > Polyangiales > JAEUKH01. The sequence goes on from JAEUKH010000029.1 coordinate 269,222, forward strand.
CGCGCGGTGCCAGCGGCCCACCAGGGCGCCCGCCTCGGCGGCCATCGCGGGGCCCGTCACCTTGTCGAAGGCGCGGCTCCCGGGCACAAAGGTCTGAACCCGCCACACGGTCTCGGGGGCCCCCCGCGGTGACACCCAAAGCGCGCCCGCGTCGCTCGGCACGAGCCGCGGCGTGGGCATGGCCTGGGCGGCCAGGTGCGCCGTCACGGCCGCGATGTCGTCGTGCACGCTCGGGCCAAAAGCTTTGTGAAGTCGCTGAAGTACGAAGACCCCCGCGGGGGCGTCGACGCGCCAGGTGTCGTTGATGAGGCCCGTGCCGAAGCGCGACGCCGCGCCCCCGCGGAGCGCTGACCAGTGCGACAAGACCTCAGGCACAAGGGGCTCGATGGGCGCCATCGAGGCCGTGGTTAGCACAACTCCTACGCCGACCGTTGCCCCGACGCGCGCGAACGGAATACCCTCGGCGGCCTTGTGAGTGTCTCTCCCGTTGGTTTGGCGCAGCGGCTCCGTCCGATGCCTGATCGTGGCCGCGCGGTACTCGTGTCGGGGGGCACCGCGGCGGCCCGGGGCGCCCTCGTCTCGGCCACCCTCGACGCCCTCGGGGTGTCACCCCGCGGCCCGCTCTGCCTGCGGCTCGGGCCTCCGCAGCCGGGGGCCCGCATCGCGGTGGCGCTCCCCGACGCGGTCGAGGCCGCGCTCGAACGGCTCCGCGCCCCGGGGATGCTCTACGAAGACCGCGGCTGCGAGGCCCTCGCCGGTCTCGCGTCGTGGCTCTTCAGGGCCCGCACGGTGGGTCGCGATGGGCTCGTGCTGGTCATCGACGACCTCGACCGATGGCTCGACGGCCGCGGGCGCCGCGACGACCCGGGCGGGTGGTTTCTGCCGCTCCTGGCCGCGTGCTCGCAGCGGGCGGTGTCGATCGTCGCGAGCGCCCGGGCCGGGGCCGCGTCGGGCGCGCCCGCGGTGGCCCAACACCTGGCCGTCCTCTTCGACGAGACCCTCTCGCTCGGGGGCCCGCCGACGGTGACCCGCGACCCCGCCACGCTGGTCGCGGCCCTCGCCGGGCGCACCTTCTCGCTGCCGGCCCTGCACGACGCCCTCGAAGGTTGGCTCGACCTCCCGCCCGCGCCCGAGGGCAGCACCCGCGACGACGTGCTCATGGTGTTCTCGTCGCCCCTCGCGCCGCCGATGCTCGCCGCCGCCGAGGCCGCGCCGACGGAGCTCGAATGGCCCGCCCGACCGAGCCCCGCGCTGAGCCTCCGCCCCCCGGGAGAGGGCCCCACAGAGCCGCCGCCCCTGCGCGCCGAAGACCTCCTCCGCGCCCCGGCGCTGCTCGCCGACGAGGTGACCTTGGGCCTCGCCTTGCGCCGCCTCCAGCGCCTGCCGCTCGACACCCCCGAGGCCGTGCTCGACACGTTCTTTGACACTGTGTCAACACTCGTCGAGACCCAAGACCGTGTGCGCGACGGGGCGCAGCGCTTGGGGGCGCCGACGCCGAGCCTGGTGGGCATGGGGCGCTCGGCCCTGGTGCGATTCGAGTCGCAGTTTGCGCTCCACCGCGAGGCGGTGTTGGGCTCGCTGGTGAGCTTCGCGTCGTTGCAGGGAGAGCTCGCGCGGCTGGCCGAGCGGTGCGGCGCGCGGGCGACGGCCACGGTGTTTCTCACGGGCTGGCGGGTCGATCTGGCGGCAGACCTCGATGAGGTGTTGGGCAAGCTCGGGCCGGTTCAGGTTGAGGCCCGGGGCAGGGCGCGGGTCGACGACGGGCTCGCGGCGCTGGCGGTCGAAGACTTTCGCGCGGCGTCGGGTGAGGCGTCGCGGCGCCCTCGGCGGGTGCGGCATGTGAGCCATGAGGCCCAACGCTTGACGGCGTACGCGCACGGGCTGACCGAGGCGGGGGTGTCGCTCGTCGAGGGGGCTCAGCGGGCGCGGGCGGGGCTCAGCGAGGGGCTGCGGGCGGTGCTGGGGGGCTTCGCGGGGCCGACGGCGGTGCTCTTCGTGGCCGACGCGGGCACGGGCGAGGTGCTCGACCTTGAGGGGGCGCGGAGCGTGGGCGACGGGTCGGCGTTTGCGTCGGTCGTTCCGTGGACGATGGGGCGCTTTGGGGGGTAGAGATCGAGCGCTGTGCGGCTGCTGTATTTCGGTCTTCCCATTGGGGCGTTGATGCTTCACCGCGAGGGGCACACCCTCGTGGGGGCTTGCATTTCGCGCACGTCGATGCCCGGGATGCGGCGCCTCAGACGGCTGATGGCGGCGTGCAAGGCGCCTCTTCTTGGGCGGCCTGACCTCACCCAACCGACGGTGCAAGCGCTCCTCGCCGACACGCGCCCCGACCTCGCGGTCAGCTGGTTTTGGACGCGGCGCATCCCGCCCGAGGTGATCGCCCTCGCGCCGCAGGGCGGGCTCAACGTGCACCCCTCGCTCTTGCCCCGGCACCGCGGCCCCGACCCTTATTTCTGGACGATTCTGAACGGCGAGACCCGCACCGGCGTGACCGTCCACAAGATCACGTCGCACTACGACGAGGGCCCCGTGGTGTTGCAGCGCGCGGTCGACGTCGCCGACGGCCTCGACGCGTGGCAGCTCGCGCGGCGCCTCGATCGGCCGAGCCTCGAAGCCCTTCGCGACGCCCTCGACGGCGCGCGCCGCGGCACCCTCTCGCTCGACGGCGTCGCCCAACACGAGCCCGACGCCACCGCGGCCCCGCGCCCGAGCGACGACGACTGCGAGCTGCGATGGGATGCGCCCGTCGCGTCGGTGCTCCGTCGGGTGCGCGCGGCCTCGCCCGAGCCCGGCGCGTTCACGGCCTTCGGCGACGCCACCGTGGTGGTCCTCAAAGCCCACGCCTCGGCGTGGAAGGCGCGCGGCTTCGACCCCGGCCAGGTGCTCTTTCGCGACGAAGGGCTCACCGTCGTCTGCGCCGACGGGGCCGTGGTCATCGACGCTGCGCGGGGCGACGACCTCGACGCGGTGGTGTACGGCGAGGCGGTGGGGGCGCTCTTCCCCGGGGTGGCGCGGGTGTGATGAAAATGTTCAATGTTTTCAATCGTTTGTCGCTTCTGTGCCTCGTCCTCGGGTGCCGCACGCCGGCCCAGGGGCAGGGGGCTTCGCCGCCCAGCGACACGGTCTCGACGCCGCGGGTGCAGGGCCCCCCCGAGACCCCAGCGCCTGACGCGGCCTCGGTCGATGTGCCCCTTCACAACGCCCCGCCGCCCGAGCCGCCGCCGCAGGCGCATCCGGCCGAGGGGGCGCCCTTTCCGAGCGGGCACGGGGTGCGCGCGGCGGGCTTCGAGAGCGCCGCGGTGGCGCCCCCCGTGTGGATCGGCGAGGCCCTCTACGGGGTCTTCGCGACGCCGAGCACCAACAACGAGACCGCGCAGCTGAGGTTCGTGCGCTGGAGCGGCGAGGGCGTCATCGAAGTCTCGACCCACGACGTTCACGGCGTCGCGCCGGGGGGCGCCATCGCCTCGCTCGCGACCGCCGAGGGGGCGACCTTTGTGTGGCAGACGCCGGGCCCCGACGGCGGCCAAGGCGTGTGGGCGCTGCCGTGTACGCGCAGCGGGTGCGGGGCCGAGCGGGTGGCGACCGGCGCCGAGCAGACGGCGTCGCAGTGGGCCTTCAACGTGTTCGCGCGTCGCAGCCGCGAGGGCATCACCGAGATGGCGCCCGAGGTCTCGCAGGGCGGCGCGGCGGTGCGCTTCGAGCGGCTGCGCACGGTGGCGGTGGCCCGGGTGGGCGACACCGAGCTCGCGCGAAGCGCCGATCTGATGGGTTATCTCAGGGCCGCGGGGGTGGCGCCGGGCGACGGCGGTGAGGTGTTCGCGGCGCTCAGCCGAGGCAGCTGCGCCGAGCATCGCATCGAGCTCTTTCGGGTGCGCGGGTCGCGGGCCGAGAGCCTCGGGGTGCGCCCCATCGGCGAAGAGCTCGGCGTCCGATGGATGCGCGTCACGCCGGGCCCGGGCGGGCGCGTCGCGGTGAGCTGGTACCAGGAGCTCATTCCGCTTCGGTTGCAGTGTACGCGCGGTGAGGGCGCGCCGAGCCCCGACGACCACGGCCTGCGGGTGACGGTGTTCGGGCCCTGAGGGGGCCGCTCAGCCCGCGATTCTCTGTAGAAACGCGGTGAGGGCCTGCCAATACCCGGGCCAGCTCCAGAGGTCGTTGTGCCCCGCACCTGCAACGGGCGCCAGGGTCGCGGCGGGCCCGAGCCTGGCCGCGCATGCTTCGGCCTCGCCGTAGTGAATGATCGTGTCGCGGGTGCCGTGCACCACGAGGGTCGGGTGCCGGGCGCGAAGGAGCTTCACCGCCGGGTCGAAGCGCGCGCGTTCGGCCTCGGTGAAGGGCGTCTCGGGGGGCAACCCGCGGCGCGCGACGAGGGCCGCGAGGTCGTACCCCGCGCTCTCGAGAACGAGGCCCGAGAGGCTGGGCTCGGCGCAGAGCGCGATCGCGCAGTGGCCGCCGAGGGAGCGCCCCAAGACCACCAGCTTCGCCCGCGGCGCGCGTTGATCGCGGAGCGCGACGGCCGCGGCGAGCACGGCGTGGGCGTCGTCGAGGGCGAGGCCCAGGGTGGGCGCGCCGGTGCTCAGGCCGTACCCGCGGTAATCACAGACGAGCACGCTCGTGGGGCTGCGTCGCGCGAGCGAGGCGGCCCATTCGTCGTAGTCAGAGACGACCTCGCCGTTGCCGTGAAAGACCAGCAAGAAGGTCTCGGCCCCGGGCGCGGGGTGATGCCTGAGGTGCAGCCGCGCGCCCGAGACAGCGACCCAAAGGTCGTGCGACCCGGGCGGCCCGGGGTGGCTGTCACCCCGCGGAAAGAAGAGGCTCTCGTTGAAGCGAGGGGTGTCAAAGAGGCTGTCGACCATCGCGGGCTCAGCCGGGGGCGATCATCCGAAGGTCGAGGCCGCCCATGTACATGTACGACGTGTACGGGGCGATGCCGTAGACCTTGAGGCCGACGGCCTGGTCGGGGGCCGCCGCCCGAAGGCGGTGAACCCCAGGGGCGATCGGGAGCGTAAACACCCTGTACCCGGCGACCTCTTCAAACGAGCCGCGGAGGGGCTGACCGTCCATCTCGGGGCGGCTCCCGATGGGGGTCACGACGTTGATGAAGTTCTGCGTGTATGAAGCCGGTACGAAGAAATCATACTGGCTCCGGTACTGCTCGATGGGCACCTCGAGCACCATCGCCGGGTCGCCCGCGCTGGCCGTGAGCCCCGAGCCCTGCCCGGCCATAAACTGCGACACCAAGAGCGGGCCCGTGCCCCGGATGCGAAAGTGACGGGTGGTCGAAATCTCGATCACATCGCCCGCGAACATCGTGCGCTCGGGGGCCACATCGGGCGGGTCAAAGGTCACCCGGTTGTTGTCGGTGCGCGCCACCACCCGGATCACCGACGCGAGGTTCGGCTGCCGGTCGCGGAGCCCCGAGACGTAGTACTCGCGCCCCCAGGTCTCGTTCGGCAAGAGCTGCTCTTCGAGGTGATCACAGGCACGGCGGTCGAGCGGCACGTTGGTGCAATCGTGGCCGACGTACACCGCCACGCGCTCGCTCGACGTGACGGTGGTGCCCGTGAGATCGCCGCCGCCCTCGCCCACGAGCTGGAGCACGTCGCCGGGCTGGAGCGTGAAGCTCCGGGTCTCGCCCCGGGCCATCGCGGTGACGTCGCGCCCCGCGCGGATGTTGGCGTTCGCGGTGACCGTGACCTCGGTGCTCTCGCCCGTCACGGCCACGATGTCGACGAAGCCGCCGAAGGTGTACTGCGTCTCGCCGGGGTCACGCGGCGGCGTAAAATTCGGCCAGGTGACCACGGTGTACCGTCGCGTGAGCACGCCCTGCGGCAAGAGCAGCGAGGCGTCGTTGGTGTACGAGTAGTACCCGCCGGGCTGCGAGAACGTGAGCGGGTTGAACTGATACGCCGCGATGGGGCCGTTGGTCTGAACGTGGTACGCGCCGTTGCGCCGCAGCGCCGAGCGGGCCTGGTCTGAGGGCAGACACTGCGTGCCGATGCGCGGGCAATTGGGCGTGAGCTGCACGAGGTCGACGACCCACGGGAGCTCGACGGTCTCGACCGCGCCGGGCATCAGCTCGACCACCCGGGGCTCGGTGAGGGCGCCGCCGGTGATGGTCGCGCGCACCGCGTAGGTCTGCGGGTTCGACAACACCAGGGCGTAGTGAAACAAGGGGTCGAGGCCCGAGTTGGGCAAGGTCACGGGCCAGTAGTCGCAGCCGAGGTACGAGGCCCCCAACGCGCTCTCTGAGCAGCGCCCGCGGCAGACGCCGCTCGAGCACGTCTCGCCGTCGGCCGCGTTGCAGCGCGCCCCGCTCGTGAAGCCCGTGCCCTCGGCGTTGCAGGTCTGGATTTGCAGCGGATCGTCAGGGTTGCACCGCGAGGTGTTGGGCTCGCAGACGAGGCATCCGCGGCCCGCGACGCAGGTCGACGCGGGGGCCGTGCAGCGCGTGCGCTCGATCTCGTTGCCGAGCGCGTCGCAGCTGTAGCGCTCGTTGCCAGCGCAGTAGATCACCCCGCGCTGACAGAGGGGCCCCGTGTCGACTGGCGGAGCGACCCCGGCGTCGAGCCCCTGACCCCCATCGCTCGCCGCGCCCGCGTCGCGAGAGACAAATCGCTGAGGCTCTGAACATGCGCTGATGCCAAGGCTCGACCCGAGGAGACCCAAAAGCAAAGCTCGCCGCATGGGGTGAAGGTACGACGAAGCTGCCGCAAGACGCGAGCCTTCTGGGCGAGGTAAAAGCGTGACCGCGATGCGGGTGACGGCCAAATTGATCGCCGCGGTGGCCACGGTTCTGACCGGGCTGATGAGCGCCAACGCGGTGCTCAGGGTGCGGCGCGAGACCGACATCTTTCTCGAAGACTTCGGCCGCGACCACCGGGTCTTGGCGCGCACGCTGTCGTCGACGCTGCAAGCGATCGCCGCCCATGACGGCGTCGCGCGGGCCCAGACCGTCTTGCTCGCCACCGAGCACGGGGCGCCCGACCTGCACCTCCACATCATGCGGCCCGAAGAGACGGCGCTCGGGCTGCGCAGCGCTGAGCGCGCGCTCCTGGCCCGGGGGCGCGAGGTGTCGCGGCACGAGGGCGACGAATTCGTGACCTGGGCGCCCTTTCGGCTGAGCGATCAGAGCCTCAGGGTCATCGAGGTGCGCGAGTCGACCGCCGGGGCGCGGGCCTATGTGCGCCAATCGGCGATCCGAAACGCGTGGCTGGCCGCGGCGAACGTGATGGGCCTCGCGCTCACCATCGGGGTGTTGGGGTGGTGGCTGATCGGCATCCCGACGCACAAGCTCGCGCAGAAGGCGCGGCGGGTCGGGCAGGGCGACCTGACCGGGCCCCTCGAGCTCCCGCAGCGCGACGAGCTCGGCGACCTCGCCCGGGCGATGAACGCGATGTGCGACGAGCTGGCCCAAGCCCGCGCCACGGTGAGCGCCAAAGAAGAGGCGCGGGTGGTGGCGCTCGAGCAGCTCCGTCACGCCGACCGCCTGGTGACCTTCGGGCAGATCGCGAGCAGCCTCGCCCACGAGCTCGGCACGCCCCTCAACGTGGTGCTCGGCCGGGCCCTCTTGCTCACCGAAGACGAGCCCACCCGCGACGAGGTGGCCGAGCACGCCGGGGTGATCGCCGCGCAGACCCGCCGCATGGCCCGGCACATCCGCAAGCTCCTCGATTTTTCGCGGGCCGCGAGCCGTCGCCGGGCGAAGGTCGACCTCGTGAGCCTCGCCCGCGAGGCCGTCGACCTCTTGTCGCCGCTGGCGGCGCGGGGCGGCGTGTCGCTGACCCTTGAGGCCGAGGCCGGCGCGAAGCTCGAAGCGACCCTCGACGCTGAGCAGATCCAGCAGGTGCTCGCCAACCTGGTGGTCAACGCCGTGCACGCGTCGCGGCCGCGGCAGAGCGTGCGCGTCGAGGTGGGGGCGGGGTGGGTCGAGGCGACGCCGCCGCCCGGTCGGCACGCCGCGCCGGGGCGCTTCGCCACGCTCTCGGTGCGCGACGCCGGTCGGGGCATCGAGGGGGCGCACCTTGAGAGAATTTTTGACCCTTTTTTTACCACCAAGGCCGAAGGTGAAGGTACCGGGCTAGGCTTGTCGGTGGTCGATGGCATCGTGCGCGAACACAGGGGTTGGGTCGAGGTCACCAGCGAGCCCGGCCGAGGCGCTTGTTTTACCGTGTACCTCCCTGAGCGCGTCGACGACGACACGATGATCGAAACCCCTTCGGAGGCGCCCTGAGATGCACGCCCGCGTACTGCTCGTCGACGATGACCCTGAGATGGGCAAGCTCCTCGGGATCATCTTGAAAAAGAGGGGTTTTGAGACCCTCGTGGCCCGCGACGGCGACGAGGCCCAGGCCCTCTTGGCCGAGCACGAGATCGACGTGGTGGTCACCGACGTGAAGATGCCGGGCATCGACGGCATCACGCTCTGCGACCGCATCGTGGCGGGGCACCCCGAGATGCCCGTGGTGGTGCTCACGGCCTTCGGCTCGATGGAGACCGCCATCGCCGCGATTCGGGCCGGGGCCTACGATTTCGTGACCAAGCCCGTCGACAACGCCGTGCTCGCGCTGGCGGTCGAGCGGGCCGCGCGCATGGGGGCGCTGCGCGACGAGGTGCGGCGGCTCCGCGACGCGGTGTCGGCCTCGCGGGGCATCGAGGGCATCTTGGGCGACTCGCCCGCGATGCGCGAGGTGTACGACCTCTTGGGGCGCGTCGCGAGCACCGACAGCACGGTGCTTATCACGGGCGAGAGCGGCACGGGCAAGGAGCTCTTCGCGCGGGCCCTCCACGCGCGATCGCGCCGCGCCCACGGGCCCTTTGTGGCCATCAACTGCGCCGCGGTGCCGGTTCAGCTGTTAGAGAGCGACCTCTTTGGTCACCGTCGGGGCGCCTTCACCGACGCGCGGGCAGACCGTAAGGGGCTCTTTCAGCAGGCGCACGGCGGCACGCTCTTCCTCGACGAGGTGGGCGAGATGCCGGTCGAGCTTCAGCCGAAGCTCTTGCGCGCGCTGCAAGAGCGGCGGGTGCGGCCTGTGGGGGGCGACGCCGAGGTGCCGGTCGACGTGCGGGTGGTCACGGCCACCAACCGCGACCTCGAGACGGCCATCGAAGAGCACCATTTTCGCGAAGATCTCTATTACCGCTTGAACGTCATCACCCTGAGCCTGCCGCCGCTGCGGTCGCGGGGGGGTGACATCTTGCTCCTCGCGCAGCACTTCATCACGCGCTTCGCCCAGCGCGCGGGGCGCACCGTGACGGGGCTCTCGCCCGAGGCCGCGGCCCGCATGATGGAGTACGCCTGGCCCGGCAACGTGCGCGAGCTCCAGAACGCCATCGAGCGCGCCGTGGCCCTCGCGCGATACGAGCAGATCACCGTCGAAGATCTGCCCGAAAAAGTTCGACAGTATCGGCCATCACACGTGGTGGTGGCGAGCGACGACCCGGCCGAAATCGTGCCCCTTGAAGAGGTCGAACGGCGGTACATTCTTCGGGTGATGGAGTCTGTCGGGGGCAACAAATCTCTCGCCGCGCAGCGGCTCGGTCTCGATCGAAAGACCCTCTACCGCAAGCTCGAACGGTACGGCGCGCCGTGACCGCTGGGCGCTCACAGCCCCCGTGGCGGCCCGAGTCGGGCAACCCCTCGCGGCTCCTGCGCCTCGCGCGGGCGGGGCTCTTGGGGGCCGAGGGCGACCCGGAGTTCGACAACGTCGCGCGGCTCGCGCAGCGGCTCTTGGTGGCCGACGGGGCCTACGTCTCGCTGCTCGATGAGCGGTACCAGTTTATCAAGAGCGCGGTGGGGCGCGCGGCGCCGACGACGGGGAGCCTGCACGCGAGCGCGTCGACGGTGTGCGTGCGGGTGCTGCGCGCGGGGGCGCCCATCGGGGTCGAGTGCCTGGTCGACGGGAGCGCGGCGGGGGCGGGGTACCTGGGCGTTCCGGTTCGGGTTGACGCCAAGGTGGTGGGTACGTTGTGTGTGTTGGGTGCGGGCCCGCGCCGCTGGCGCGATGACGACATCGAGGCTCTCACCGGCCTCGCCCGTCTCGTCGAGAAGCTCATCGCCCTCGCCCTCCTCGAGCGCGACCGCGCCCAAGAGGCGCTCACCTATCGGGCCATCGCGCGCAACATCCCCGACGGCGGCATCTTGCTCTTCGACGACCGCCTGCGCTTCGTCTTCGCCGAGGGCGCGCGCCTCTTCTCCATTGCGGGCTTTGTGGGCGTCGAGACCGTCGAAGGCAAGACCGTCACCGAGGTCATCGCGGCGCCCAACACCGCCGCGGTCGAGGCCCTCTGCCGCGAGGCCCTCGAAGGCCGCACCAACACCCTCGAAGCCAAGCGCGGCGAGCGCTGGTTTCGCCTCGTCGTGGCGCCTCTCCTGGGCGACGCCCACGAGCCCATCCGCGGCGGGATCCTTTTCGCCCAAGACGTCACCGAGGTGCGCCGCCGCGAGCTGCTCTTGCGGACCCTCGTGCGCTCGCTGCCCAACACCGCAGTCTCGGTGCTCGACGACGAGGGGCGCTTCGTCTTCGCCGACGGGCCCAAGCTCGAAGCCGCCACGGGGCTCCGCGGTGATGAGTTCGAAGGGCGTCGTATCGAAGAGATGGAGCTCGGCGCCGAGGTCGAGACGGCGCTCCGTGCGGTCGATGTTCAGGGCCTCTCGGGTGAAGAGATGGTCTTCGAGCCGCACCTCCGAGGTCGTATTTATGAGGCCCGCGCGACCGATCTGAAAGACAGCGACGGCGCGGTGGTGGGGCGCATCGCGGTGCTCTATGACATCACCGCCCGGCGCGAAGATCAGAACCGCCTTGAGCGCGCCCGGAGGCTGCTCGACACGACCCTCGCCCACGTCGAAGACGGGGTGTGCCTGCTCGACACCGAGGGGCACATCCAGGTCGCGAACTGGGCCTTCGCGATGATGTTCAGGCTCGACCCTGAGAGCCTCCAGGGGATGCACTTCTCGGTCTTTGTCGAGAAGCTCGCGGGCCTGACGGGCGAGCGGCCCGAGCGCTTGGGGCTCGACGTCGAGGGGGTCGAGGTGCTCCTCCCGAACCCGCGGCGGGTCTTGCGCCGCACCGTCGTGCCCTTCGAGCTGATGGACGCCGAAGGCCAGGTGATGGTCTGGCGCGACGTCACCGCCGAGAAGAACCTCGCCGTTGAGCGCGAGCGGCAGGCCATGACCGACGCCCTCACGGCGCTGCCCAATCGCCGCGCCATGGCGGCCTGGGTGGCCCGCGACGCGGGGCGACATCTTCGCCAGGCCCTCAGCGTCGCGGTGGTCGACATTGATCACTTCAAGCAGGTCAACGACGTTCACGGGCACAACGTGGGCGACACCGTGCTCAGGCAGGTGGCCGACATCCTCAGGGCCTCGGTCCGGAGCGACGACCTCGTGGCGCGCTGGGGCGGCGAGGAGTTCGTGCTGGCGCTCCCGGTCGGCCTCTCGGTGGCGTTGGCGGTGTGCGAGCGCATGCGGGCCTCGGTCGAGGCGCTCGAACCGTCGACGGTGGGGCGGGTGACCATCTCGATCGGCCTCGTCCAGCGCCGCGGCGACGAGAGCTTCGAGGCTGTGATCGAGCGGGCCGATCAGCGCTTGCTTGAGGCGAAGCGTTCGGGGCGCAATCGCGTGGTGATCGAGACCGACGAGGGGGCATAGATGCGGTGGTTCTTTGGGCTCGGGGTGATGGTCGCGCTCGTCGGTTGCCCGAGGCGCCGTGACGAAGCTCGTGACGCGGGGCCCTCGGCCGCACAGGGGCAGGGCACGAGCCTTCACTCCGGGGGCGCCCTCGGGGTGCCAAGGGTCGACATCGCCCAAGACGACGCCGGGGCGACACGGCTCCAGATCGGCGCGGCGCGGGTTCAGCTTCCCGCAGAGCGCCCGATGCCGAGCGAGAGCGACGGCCCGTAGAGACCCAGCAGTCAGACCCTGGCGCCGCGAGCGCCCGTCTGCCCCTTTCTGGGCCACTGGGGCGTTCTGCTACGGGTGTCGCTGGGGCGCCTCGCAGCGCCCGCTATTGGGCGCCCCGTTTGGGGGCTGAACGCGCCTAGCGTCGGTCGAATCGGCACGCGTCACAGCAGGCCCTTCGGTGACCCCCGAGCCCTTCGCGGGGCCTGAGCCCTCTGGGGTAAAGCGCCCCAAGACTGAGCCCGCTGAGACGACGGCCGCGCGGCGCCGGGGCGCAGCACAGGAGCCCCGCGCTTGTGGGCTTTGCGGCCCCCGAGGGCCCAAGGGCTGACGCGGCGACGCGGTGTGGCACGCCTCGCGCTAAGGGCCGCCCACGACCCAAGGCTTGCGCCGCCCGTCGACTGGCGCAGCCGCAAGGCCGCCCCGCGCGGCTCACCGTGTCTCGTCGGAGCGTCTCGCATGATCAAGCGATTCATTCATCGGCCCGTGCTCGCGATCGTGGTGTCGCTGGTGCTGATCTTTCTCGGGGTGTTGGCCATCAAGACGCGCCCCGTCTCACAGTTTCCTGAGATCGCGCCGCCGATGGTGACGGTGACCTTGGCGTACCCGGGCGCGAGCGCGGCGGTGCTGGTCGACGCGGCGATGATCCCGCTTGAGCGCTCGATCAACGGCGTACCCGGAATGAAGTACATGGTCTCTGACGCCACCAGCGCCGGCGAGGCCACGATTCAGGTCATCTTCGAGCTCGGCACCGACCCCGACATGGCCGTGGTCAACGTGAAGAACCGCGTCGACCAGGTGCGCAACCAGCTGCCCGAGCTCGTGCAGCTTGAGGGCATCGTGGTGACCCGCATGCAGCCCAGCATGCTCATGTACGTCAACCTTTACAGCACCGACCCCAACGCGAATGAGACCTTTCTTTACAACTTCGCGAACGTCAACCTCTTGCCTGACCTCCAGCGCATCCCGGGGATCGGCCGCGCGAACATTCTAGGCAATCGACAGTTCGCGATGCGCGTCTGGCTCAAGCCCGACCGCATGAGGGCCTACAACGTCTCGACCGAAGAGGTGATGCGCGCCCTCTCAGAGCAGAGCGTCATCGGCCGCCCCGGTCGCATCGGCAGCGCCACCGGGCGCGCGGTGCAGTCGCTCGAATATGTGCTCACCTACCAGGGCCGGTACAGCCGCCCAGAGCAGTACGCCGACATCATCGTGCGCTCGACGCCGAACGGCGAAAACCTCCACCTGAGAGACGTCGCCGAGGTCGAACTCGGGAGCGAATTCTTCGACATCTATTCGAACCTCGACGGGCACCCCTCGGCGGCCATCGTGCTCAAACAGAACGGCGGGAGCAACGCGCGGCAGGTCATCCGTGATGTGAAGGCCCGGCTCGACGCGCTGCAGCGCAGCACCTTCCCACCGCATATGCGGTATTCGATCAACTATGATGTGTCGAGCTTCCTCGACGCGTCGATCGAGAAGGTGCTCCACACCCTGGTTGAGGCCTTCGTCCTGGTCGCGGTGGTGGTGTTTCTCTTCCTCGGAGACTGGCGCTCGACGCTCATCCCGACCTTGGCGGTGCCGGTCTCTCTGGTCGGCGCCTTCATCTTTATGCAGGTCTTCGACCTGACCATTAACCTCATTACGCTCTTCGCGCTGGTGCTGGCCATCGGCATCGTGGTCGACGACGCCATCGTGGTGGTCGAGGCGGTGCACGAGCGCATGGCCCGCGACCACGTCTCGCCCTACGTCGCCGTGCAGCGGGTGATCGGCGAGATCAGCGGCGCCATCATCGCGATCACGCTGCTCATGGCCGCGGTGTTCGTGCCGGTGGCCTTCATGACGGGCCCGGTGGGGGTGTTCTACCGCCAGTTCTCGATCACCATGGCGGCCTCGATCGTGATCTCGGGCGTGGTGGCGCTGACCCTCACCCCCGTGCTCTGCGCGATGATCTTGCGCCCTCACGACGGCGCGGAGCGACCCCGAACCCCGGTCGCGCGGCTCGTCGCGCTCTTCAACCGCGCCTTCGATCGCAGCACGGTGCGCTACGTCGCGCTCTTGCGCCATGTGGTGGGCCGCCGAACGGTCACCTTCGCGCTGCTGGCGCTCTTCGCCATCGGCTCCCTGGGGCTCACCCGATCGCTCCCGACGGGGTTCATCGCCAATGAAGATCAAGGGCAGATCTACGCGATCATTCAGACCCCGCCGGGCACCACCCTTGAGCGGACCAACCAGGTCTCGCGCCGCCTCCAGGAGATCGCGCGGCACGTCGACGGCATCGAATCGGTCTCGTCGCTGGCCGGGTACGAGATCTTGACCGAAGGCCGCGGCTCGAACGCGGGCACCTGCCTCATCAACCTCAAGCCCTGGTCGCAGCGTCGGCAGTCGGTGCGGCAGGTCATCGAGGCGCTCGAGCGTCACACCCACGACCTCGGCGCGGTGGTCGAGTTCTTCGAGCCGCCCTCGGTGCCGGGCTACGGCGCCGCCGACGGCTTCGCGGTGCGGCTCCTCGACCGGAGCGAGAGCGTCGACTACCAGGCCCTCGACCGCGTCAACCAGCAGTTCATGCGCCGCCTTGAGCGCCGCCCCGAGCTCGCCGGGCTCTTCACCTTCTACGCGGCGAACTACCCGCAATACGAGCTCGTAATCGACAACGAGCGCGCGATGCAGAAGGGCGTGTCGATCCGCACGGCCCTCGACAACCTCGACATCCTCATCGGCAGCACCTACGAGCAGGGCTTCATCCGCTTTGGGCGCTTCTACAAGGTGTACGTGCAAGCGCTGCCCGGGTACCGAAGGCTGCCCGGCGATGTGATGAATCTCTTTGTAAAGAACAACCGCGACGAGATGGTGCCCTACTCGGCCTTTATGACCATGCGGCAGACCCTCGGGCCGAACGAGATCACCCGCTACAACCTCTACACCTCGTCGGCGATCCGCGGGGTGCCGGCGCCCGGATACACCAGCGCCGACGCGCTCAGGGCGGTGCGCGAGGTGGCCGACCAGACCCTGCCGCGGGGGTACGACATCGCGTGGGAGGGGCTCTCTTTTGACGAGGCCCGTCGCGGCAACGAGGCCCTCTACATCTTCGGCGTGGTGCTGGCCTTTGTGTACCTCGTGCTCGCGGCGCAGTACGAGAGCTTCATCATCCCCTTTGCGGTGTTGCTCTCGCTCCCCGCGGGCGTCTTCGGCTCGTTCTTGATGCTGAAGGTGATGGGCCTCGCCAATGACATCTACGCCCAGGTCGGGCTGGTGATGCTGGTGGGCCTGCTCGGCAAGAACGCCGTGCTGATCGTCGAGTACGCGGTGCAGCGCCACGCGAGCGGGTTGACCGTGTTCGAGGCCGCCGTCGAGGGGGCGCGCGAGCGCTTTCGACCCATCTTGATGACCTCCTTCGCGTTCATCGCGGGGCTCGTCCCGCTGGTGCGGGCCACCGGGCCCGGGGCCGTCGGCAACCGCACCATCGGGGCCTCAGCCCTCGGCGGAATGCTCTTCGGCACCCTCTTCGGCGTGGTGATCATCCCCGGGCTGTATTTCATCTTTGGCACCTTGGCCGAAGGGCGCTCGCTCATTCAACACGAAGAGACTCAGCCCGTCACCGAGGGAGACACCCGCCATGCGTGAGCGCACCCCAGCACCCCGGGGCGCGGCCCTCGCCCTCGCGGGCCTCGTCGCCGCCGCGGGATGCGTGCCGACCCTCGCCCAAGGCCCCGCTCGGGCGCCGCGGGTCGCGCTCCCGATGCGCTACGGCGAGGGCGACGAGGCCGGGAGCGCGGCGCGTCGCGACTGGCGCGAGCTCTTCGACGACCCGAACCTCGCGCGCTTGATCGATGAAGCGCTAGAGAACAATCAAGAGCTCAACATCGCCGTGCAAGAGATCATCATTGCAAACAATGAGGTCACGGCGCGGCGCGGCGAGTACCTGCCCAGCCTCGGGGTGCGCGCCGGCGCGGGGCTCGACCGCGTCGCCCGCGACACCAGCCAGGGCCGCAGCGACGAGGCCAACGGACTCAGCCCGCTCTTGCAGAACTACAGCGCGGGCCTCTACGCCTCGTGGGAGGTCGACATCTGGTCGCGGCTCCACGACCTGGCCGGCGCCGCCGACGCGCGCTACCTCGCCACCCGCGAGGGGCGTAACTTCCTCGTCACCCGGCTGGTGGCCGAGATCGCGCGACGCTACTACGAGCTCCTGGCCCTCGATCGGCAGCGGGCCACGGTCGAGGGCAACATCGCCCTGCAAGCGTCGGCCTTGCAGATGGTGCGGCTCCAGCAGCAGGCCGCCGCCGTGACGATGCTCGGGGTGCGTCGCTTCGAGGCCCAACTCCAAGGCTTTCGCGCGAACCTCATTGAAGTCAATCAGCGCATCGTCAACACCGAGAATCAGCTGAACCTCTTGCTCGGTCGGGGGCCCCAACCCGTGCCCCGCCGCCGCGACGACTTCTTGCAGATCGAGCCTCCGGCGCTGCGCCTCGGCACCCCCGCCGAGCTCTTGCAGAACCGCCCCGACGTACGCCAAGCCGAGCTCGAACTCAGCGCCGCGGCGCTCGACCTTCGGGCCGCCCGCGCGCGCTTCTACCCCGCCTTGCAGCTCGAAGGCGGCCTCGGGTACCAGAGCTTCGACCTGAGGAGCCTCGTGAGCACCCCCGACGCGACGGTGTTCAACCTCTTCGCCGGCCTCGCCGCGCCGCTCTTGAACCGCCGCGCCCTCACCGCCGCGTACGCCTCTGCGAACGCGCGCCAGATGCAGTCGGTGCTGCGCTACGAGCGCGCCGTGGTGACCGCCTTCACCGACGTCAGCACCGCGGTCAGCCTGCTCAGAAACCTCAGCCAGCGCTACGCCTTCAAGACCGAGCAGGTCGCGCGGCTCGCCGAGTCGGTCGAGGTCTCGACCCTGCTCTTCAACTCAAGCCGCGCCGATTACCTCGAAGTGCTCACCACGCGCCGCGACTCGCTCGACGCCCAGCGCGAGCTCATCGAGCTCAAGCTGCAACAGCTCGACGCCACGGTGACGCTCTATCAAGCCCTCGGGGGCGGCTGGCGCGCCCGCGGCGACGCCCCGCAACAACCCAACCAGGCCTCGAACGCAGCCCCAGGTGTGACCCCATGAAGCGCTTCGCAACCCGTGCCGCCGGGCCCCTCGGCCTCTCGCTCTCGCTCTCGCTCGGAGCCTGCCACCGCGAGGCCCCTCGGGTCGCGCCGAGGCCGCGCCTTGAGGTCACCACTGCGCGACGGCAAGATGTTGAAATCAATCGTGAATTTGTCTGCCAGATCCGCGCCATCCAGCACATCGAGGTGCGCGGCCTCGAGCGCGGCTACTTGCGCGACATCTTCGTCGACGAGGGGCAGCAGGTGCGCCGCGGGCAGGCCCTCTTTCAGATCACGCCGGTGATGTACCAGGCCGAGCTGGCGCGGGGGTCGGCCGAGGTGCACTACGCCGAGGTCGAGTATCAGAACACGCGGCTCTTGCGCGACGGCAACGTGGTCTCACCGGCGGCGCTGGCCCTCGCGCGGGCCAACCTCGACCGGGCCAACGCGCAGCGCGATCTGGCCCAGGCGCACCTTCGGTTTACGCACCTCGACGCGCCCTTCGACGGCATCGTGGGGCGGCTTATGGCGCGCAAGGGCAGCCTCGTGGGCGAGGGCGACCTCTTGACGGTGCTCTCAGACAACCGCGAAATGTGGGTCTACTTCAACGTGAGCGAGCGCGAGTACATCGAGTATCGCCAGTCGCATCAGCCCAACGACCGGGTCGAGGTGCGGCTCCGCATGGCCAACGACCGCGAGTTCGCGCACCGCGGTGTGATCCAGACCATCGAGGCAGACTTCAACAATGAGACGGGCACCATCGCGTTTCGCGCGGGCTTCGCCAACCCCGAGGGCCTCTTGCGGCACGGCGAGACGGGCACCATTCTGATGCCGAGCCTGCGGCGGGGGGCGCTCTTGATCCCCCAGGCGTCGACGTACCGGGTGCTCGATCGGGTGTTCGTCTTCGTGGTGGGGCCCGACAACGTGGTGCGCGCCCGAGAGGTCACCGTGACCGACGAACTGCCGCACCAGTATGTGGTCTCTCAGGGGCTCCAGGAGGGCGAGCGGGTGCTCATCGAGGGGCTGCGCCGGGTGCGCGACGGCGACCCCATCGTGCCCGCCCTCGTGCCCCCCGCCGAGGTCTTCGACGCCCTCAGCCGCCTCCCCGCCGAGTGAGCCTGGGTGCGCCTCCGGTGCGCGTCGGTGCGCGTCGGGGGGCTCAGGCCGCGGCCTTGAGCTGATACTTGTGGTGGTTCACCTTTTCGAGCTGCGGCGTGCCTTCGGGCGCTTCAATGAGCTCGACCTTGCCCGCTGAGATCAGCGCGTTCAACGCCATGACGACCTTGCCGCGCTTGAGAAAGCCCTCCATCTGAAGCGCCGTCTGGAGCGCCGGGAGCGTCATCGCGCCCCCGCGTTCGAGGGCCGCGGTGATCTGCCCGCCGAGGTCGGTGTCGTTGCGGGCCTGGCGCTGCATCGCGATGGCGACCCCGACGCCGACGGCGGCCCCGATGGCGATCTGTACAATGTTCATGGCGCGAGATTGCTAACACGAGTCGCGGTACAGTCATCACGGTATGGGTGATGAAAAACGGCTCACGGTGCGCGAGGTCTTCGGCCTCTCGCCGCTGCCCTTGCGCTTGCGTGAAGCGAAGCTCGCGCTGACCGGTGACCCCGAGACGCCGCGGTCTCGCTTCGATCACACCTCGCTGAAGATGTTTCGACCCGCCCTGGCGCTGCCGCTGTGGCTCGGGCGAAAGGCCCGGGGCCGCAGGGTGCCCGTTTACAACCTCTTCAATTACCTGCAACCGCCGCCCGAAGAGGGGTGGAGCGTGCGGGTCACCCGGGTGCGCGACTTCCTCGGTACGGGGCTCACGTATGACAGTCACAACGGCACTGACTTCGCGGTGCCCCTCGGCACCGTGGTGGTGGCCCCGGCGGCGGGGGTGGTGCGGCGGGTGTCGAGCGAGTTCAACCGCGGCGGCTTGAAGGTCTTTCTCGACCACGGCGAGGGCCTCGTCACCAGCGCCAATCACCTCGCGCGGAGCCTCGTCAAGGTCGGCGACCGCGTGCCCCGCGGGGCGCCCCTCGCGCTCTCGGGGTACAGCGGCCTCGACGGGCTCAGCACCTTCCCCTTTGGGGCGCCGCACGTTCACTTCAATGTGTGGTTCAACGGCGAATACGTCGACCCCTTCGCCCCTGAGGGCGCGGTGTCGCTCTGGCGCACGGGTGACAACTGGCCCACGCCCGCCCCCGAGGGCGCGGCCCCTGAGCGCGCGGTGCCCCCCTCAGGGCTCGACCCCGCGGCGGTCGCCGAGGCCCTCGCGGGCTGCGTTCACGCCGAAACCCGGGCGGCCCTCGCGGCCATCGAAGACCCCGAGGCCCGGGCCGTCTCGACGCTGGTGATGGCCAACTATTACCCCACCCGCTTCGCGGCGCGGGTTCAGTTTTATGCGTCGCCCTTTGCGCGAAGCCCGCGGCTCGATCTGCCCTTCAGGGCGCGCGACTTTGATGGGATCATGTTTCCGCATAGGCCTGAGCTTCGGCCCTGACAAGCGCGCACAATGACGGTAGGCTCCGCGGCCCTTTTACCCGCAGGAGCCGCGAACCGTCGTCATGGATACTGTCTCACACTGGATCAACAACGCCCCCGCCCCGAGCTCGACCGACCGTGTGGGTGAGGTCTTCAACCCTGCCACCGGCGAGGTCGCGCGCAAGGTCGCCTTCTCGACCGTGGCCGACGTCGACCGCGCCGTCGACTCGGCGAAGACGGCCCTCGAAGGGTGGCGTCAGTCGTCGCTCGCGCGCCGCACCCGGGTGCTCTTCGCGTACCGCGAGCTCGTCGAGAAGAACCGCGACGCCCTCGCGCGGATGCTCACCCTCGAACACGGCAAGGTGTTCTCAGACGCCCAGGGCGAGGTGCAGCGCGGCCTCGAAGTGATCGAATTCGCCTGCGGTGTCGCCGACTTGCAGAAGGGCACCTTCTCAGAGAACGTGTCGACCGAGGTCGACTCGTACGCGATCCGCCAGCCGGTGGGCGTGGTGGCGGGCATTACGCCCTTCAACTTCCCCGCGATGGTGCCCATGTGGATGTACCCCATCGCCATCGCCTGCGGTAACGCCTTCGTGCTCAAGCCCTCAGAGCGCGACCCTTCGGTGACCAACTTCTGCGCCGCGCTGCTCAAAGAGGCGGGGCTGCCTGACGGCGTCTTCAACGTCGTTCACGGCGACAAGGTGGCGGTCGATCGCTTGCTTGAGCACCCCGACGTGGGCGCGGTGAGCTTCGTCGGGTCGACGCCCATCGCGCGGTACATCTATGAGCGCGGCACGCAGCACGGCAAGCGGGTTCAGGCCCTCGGCGGCGCGAAGAATCACATGGTGGTGCTGCCCGACGCCGACATGGATCTCGCCGCTGACGCCGCGGTGGGGGCGGCCTACGGTTCGGCCGGCGAGCGCTGCATGGCCATCTCGGTCTTGGTCGCGGTGGGCGACGCCGCCGACAAGCTCTTGCCCAAGATCCGCGAGCGCATCGCGGCGCTGAAGGTGGGCAACGGGCTCGACCCGGCCTCGCAGATGGGGCCGCTCATCACGCAGCAGCACCTCGACAAGGTGCGCGGCTACGTCGACGCCGGGGCCCGCGAGGGGGCCGAGCTGCTCGTCGACGGCCGCACGCTCAAGGTGGCCGGGCACGAGAAGGGCTTCTTCCTCGGGCCGACGCTCTTCGACAAGGTGACGCCGTCGATGAGCATCTACCAAGAAGAGATCTTCGGCCCTGTGCTCTCGGTGCTGCGCGCGAAGACCTACCACGAGGCCATCGAGCTCATTCACGCGCATCGGTACGCTAACGGGGTGGCGCTGTTCACCAACGACGGCGGGGCCGCGCGCAAATTTCAGAACGAGATCCAGGTCGGCATGGTGGGCATCAACGTGCCCATCCCCGTGCCGATGGCCTACTACTCCTTCGGCGGGTGGAAGCAGTCGCTCTTCGGCGACCTCCACATTTACGGCCGCGACGGCGTGCAGTTCTACACCCGCAACAAGGTGGTGATCTCGCGCTGGCCCGACCCGCGCTTCCGCGGCGTCGACCTCGGCTTCCCGCAGAATCGCTGAAGGCGCGAGGCTTCGAGTGAAGGTCCACCACCTCGATCTGTTCACGATGTGCCCTGTGGGCCGTCGCTTCGTCAACGGCGCGGGCTCGGCCCTCGCGCGCGGCCACCTCGTCGCGCACGCGCTCTTGATCGAGACGCCGTCAGACGGGCTCGTGCTCGTCGACACCGGGGTGGGCGAGGCCGACCTGCGCGACCCCTCGGGCCGCCTCGGCGGGGCCTTCGCGTGGTTCACCGGGGCCGCAAAGGGGCCGACCCGCACCGCCCTCGCGCAGGTCAGGGCCCTCGGGTTTGACCCCCGCGACGTGCGCCACATCGTGTGCACGCACCTCGACCTCGACCACGCGGGGGGGCTCGGCGACTTCCCGTGGGCGACGGTTCACGTCCATCACCGCGAGCGCAGCACGGCCGAGGGGCGGGCCACCTTGCCCGAGCGCGAGCGGTACCGCCCGGTGCATTTCGCCCACGGTCCGAAGTGGCAGACCTTCGGCGCCTCGGGCGAGCCTTGGTTCGGCTTCGAGGCTGCGCGCGATTTGAAGGGGCTCCCGCCCGAGATCCTCGCGGTGCCGCTCGACGGGCACTCGCGCGGTCACGCCTGTGTGGCGGTCAACACCCGCGGGCGCTGGCTCCTTCACGCGGGCGACGCGATCTTTCATCGCAGCGTGGTCGAGCGCGAGGCGCCGGCGATGCCGCCGGGGCTCAGGGTCTTCGAGCGGCTCGTGGCCTTCGACCGCGCGAAGGTCGGGGCCAACCACCGTCGGCTGGCGGCCTTGGCTGAAGCCCACGGCGAGGCCGTGACGGTCTTCGCGGCCCACGACCCGGTGCAGTTCGAGCGCATGAAGGCCCAGGCCGACGCGCAGCTTCGCTGATTCGTCAGCGGTGAAAAGAAATCAATCGTTGATCGCAGCGCGAATGGGCAGCGCGCGCGTCTCGTCTCGTGCCAACCTTCTCACGCGGGAGCCTTGAGATGCGCCATTCACTCTGGCCGTGTGCCAGCTGTCAGAGACACGTTCGAGAGGGCAGCGCGGTCTGCCCGTTTTGTCTGAAAGCGCTTGTTCCGGCGGTGGTTGCGATGGGTGTGATGGCGGCCCTTGGCCCGGGGCCCGCCGAGGCGCAACCGCAGCCTCCGTTGCGGGTTGTGCCCGCGTATGGGGTGGCTCCGCCGATCGAGCGTCAACAATGGATGCAGCGCATGCCGCAAGACCTCACGGTGAACGAGGTGACGCTGCGGCAGGTGCCCGACGCGGCCGCCGTCACGCGCGCGCTCACCGCACAGTACGAGCCCTTTGCGCGCTGTGCTGCCTTGCCGGGGCGTGCGCCGGTCGAGGGCGCGGTGTCGCTGAGCGCGCGGGGGGCCGTCACCAGGGTGCGCTTCCGTACGGGCAACCGGCTCGACCAGCGGTGTGTGCTCGAAGCCCTGCGTTCGGTGAGCTTTGTGGCGTGGCCGACGGGGTACACCGTGGGCTTTACGCTCCGGCGTCGCCCGCGTGCGGTGCTGCCGAACGCGCCCGTGGCGCCGACTCCGTCGCGGTGCGGGGCGAGCCCTGCGGGGTGTCGTCGCGACGCCGACTGCCAAGGGGCCATGCGTTGCGTGCGCAGCGACCGGTGCCTGCCCTCGACCTGCAGCTGCGATGCGCGCACCGGCGACTGGACGTGCACCTCCGACTGCGGCGGCGGCATTTGTATGACCGCGGCCCAAGCCGGGTCGCTTCGTAGGAGTGAGGTCACGCCATGAGTGAGCGATATGAACCGTGCGCGCGCTGTCATCGTCATGTGCGCGTCGACGACCTGAGATGCCCCTTCTGCATGGCCCAAGAGCGCGTCACGAGCCTCTCGCTGGCGGTGGGCCTGGGGCTCTCGCTGCTCGGCGCCGAGGCCCGCGCAGACCCCCCTCGGATGGAGATGCCGCACATGGGCGCTCAGGGCTACGGCGGGCCGCCGTCGCCGATGTTTCCGTCGCTGGTGGGTACTCCGCCTCCCGCGCCGCCGCCTGCGCCGCCTCCCGCGCGACAGTTCGAGGTGCGCAACATCACGGTCATCGGTGACGATTCGCCCGCCCTGCGGCGACAGGTTCAGCAACGCGCGGCCCGCTGGATGCGCTGCACCCCGAACCCCAACGAAGAGGCCGTGGTGGTCGAGGTTAGCCTCGACGCGCGTCGCAGGGTGCAGCGGGTGACGCCCTCCGCGGGGGCCGCACGCTGGCGCAGCTGCGCGGTCTCAGCCCTCGCGCGCACCTCCCTCTCGGTCAGCCCAGGGGTGCGCGCCCTGACGGTGCAGATCGCACCTCCGACGCCGGCGGCCGTGCAACAGCTGCAACAGATGCTTCAAGGGCAGACCGGGGCCGCGCGCTAGAGACCCCGGGCCGCGCGGGCCAACGCCTCGGGCAACACCCGCGCGAGGTGCTCGTACGACGCGAGCTGGTTGTAGAGATGGGCGCTGATGCGCAAGAGCGCGCGGTCGCCCATGGCGATCACCGGCACCTCGATCTGGTGGTCGCGCCAGAGCTGATGCATGAACGCGAGGCTCTGCCCCGGCGCGAGCCCCCCGAGCACGACGCTCGCCATCGGGCCGCGCATCGCGTCGGGCCCCACCGCGGCGAAGCCCGCAGCTTCGAGGCAGCGAAGCCCGCGCCGTGCGAGGTCGTTGTTGCGGGCCATCACCTCGCCGAAGCCGCCAGGCACCATCGCGGCCACCGTGCAGAGGGCCACCGGAGCGCAGAGCCACGGGGTCGGGTCGAAGGTGCCGCACCAGTCGAATTCGAGCCAGAAGGGCGCGCGGTCGGTGCGCGGGCTGTTCGCGCCGTGCGAGGTGATCGCGGGGCGAAGCGCGCGCTGAAAATCGGGCGCGGCGGCGATGAAGGCGGCGCCTTTGGGGGCGCAGGTCCACTTGTGGAGGTTGCCGGTGTAGACCGAGACGCCCGCGTCAAAGAGCGGGTCGAGCGCGAGGTCGACCAGACCCGCCGCGTGGGCGCCGTCGACCACCACGGCGACGCCCCGCGCCGCGCACGCCCGCGCGAGCTCGACCACGGGGAAGATCAAGCCCGTCGGGCTCGTCACATGGTCGACCAAGACCGCCCGCACCCGCGGCCCCAAGGCCCCCAAGAAGCGCCCGAGCACCGCGTCGGCGTCGCAGCCGTCGAGGCCAATGTTGACAGTGTGAACATGCGCCCCGCGCGCCTCGGCCACGCGCCGCAAGACGTTGGCGCACGCGTTGTACCCGTGGTCAGAGCAGACGAGCGCGTCGCCCGGCGCGAGGGTCGGCGCGAGGCTCATGAGCGCGGCGTTGACGCCCTCGGTGGCGTTTCGCACAAACGCGAAGCGCTCGGGGGCGACACCGACGAAGCGCGCGACCTCGGTGCGGGCCGCGTCGACGAGGGCTTCGAGCTCGCGGTTGAAGAACCCGTGGGTGTTGGCCTCGATGCGCGCGGTGAGCGCAGCCTGCGCGGCCAGCACGGCCCGCGGCGCCGCGCCGTACGAGCCGTGGTTGAGGAGGTGGAGGCTCGGGTCGAGGGCCCAATGCGCCGCGAGGGTGCTCACAGGTACGAGCTGTTGAACCACCACTCGGTGCTCAGGCCGAGAAAGTGCTCGGTGCTGTTGAAGCCGAAGGGGTCGTCGGGGGCGTAGAGCCGCTGGGCCCCTGCGTCGCGCACCGTGGCCACATACAAGAGCTGCAAGTGCGGGCGGCTGTAGCTGCCGCGGCCGTTGACCGCCACGAAGGGCATGACGCCGAAGCGAAAGAGCGAGCCGCGCACGGCCCCGTTGGCGGTGACCGGGTCGAGCGCCTGGTAGGTGATGTGCTGGTAGCTCAGGTCTGCGGCGAGGCCCACATGGTGACCGAACCACACCATCGGCCGCACGCTCACGGCCCCCTCTTGCAGCGCCGCGCGCGAGAAGACCCCCGGGTCGGCGTCGCGAAAATAGCGGTAATACGCGCCCAACATCACCGCGAAGGGGCCCCGCTCGAAGTTGCCCGCGAGGGCCACGTTGAACTCTCTCGCCCGCGCCGCGGTGCGCGCGCTGTCGAGGGTGGCCGGCACCCGCAGGTCGCCGTAGGCCCCGAGGCCCTGACCGTAACGGGTGAAGAGGTTGATGAAGTTGGCCCCGCGGTAGAGGCCCACCTGCGCGCCCGCCACGAGCCCGCTGTCGGCCGGGAGCTCGATGCGGTGCCCGGTGTCGTTGGTCTGCCGAACCCCCGCGCTCATGGTGTGGTACTCGCTGTAGAGCGAGAATTTCAGCCCCTCGCGCGCGCTCCGGCTGTTGGTGAACCACGTCGCCTTGAGCGAGGTGATGATGCGCGGCCGGTCGAGCAGAAAGGCCGTGACCGCCGAGAGGTTGTCGCGCGGCGCCACGCGGAGGGTCTGCAACTGGTACGGGTCGTCGAGGCGGTTCATGCCCAGGGCGAGGGCCACCGTGAGGTGCTCGCCGGGCTCGTAGCGCGCGCCGCCGCCGACCATGTTGAGGTTGTCGAGGGGCCACCAGTTGAGCAGGTACACGTCGTCGCCGCGGTACATGCGCGAGCCCGCCCACAGCGTGAGGTCGCGCAGCATCGCGCCGCGCTCTTCGAGGTACAGGTTGCGCACCGCGAAGGTCTGGTCGAAGCGGCCCGTGAAGTGAAAGAGGTTCTCGTTGGCGGCGAGGGTCACCACCGTGCGCCAGTGCACATGCTGGTGCTGGCCGTCGTAGTTGAACTGCAACTCAGCGTACGAGGGCGCGTCGAGGCGAGGCCCGAAGGCGACGATGTTGGCCTGCCGACCCGAACGCCCGCGGAGGTCGCTCGCCACGGTGACGCGGCCGTACGAGCCGAACGAGAAGCCCGTGTTGGCGCTCGGCGTCGGCGCCGGAGCGCCCGCAGACGGCGTCGGAGCCGACGGGGGCAGCGGAGGCGCCGCGGGCTGCGCCGCCGCGGTCGAGGCCGCGAAGAACATCGACAGAGAAGACGCCGTCGCGATCGCTCGCGACACCTTGGCCCACACTCGCAACAGCCCGCTCACGGGCCGAGACTGTAAACGATCGGCGGGCCCTGTCGCGCGCTGAAGTGCGCCGCGCGCTCAGGGCCGAGGCGGCTCAGCGCCGCGCCTGGAGGGTGAGGTTCGAGCTGGTGGCCCCGCTCAGACGCCAGGCGCTGCCCGCGGCGGTGACCTCTCGGTCGCGAAAGCTGGTGATGCGAACGCGCGCTTCGAGGCTGCGAAAGTTGGCCTGGGCGATCAGGCTCTGCGACACCGTGACACGGCCCTGACGGCTCGGGTTGCAGACGATCACCGGCGAGGCGCTCGGGTCGGTCACCGTCGCGGCTTCGACGCGCACGAGGGCGCTGGTGGCGCCGCTGGCCTCCCAGGTGAGGGTGAGGTCGCCCTCGGCGGGCCACGTCACGATGGGCAAGGCGCTCGGCCCCGTGATGGTCACCGCGCTCGGAAACTCGACGTTGCCCATGAGGTCGGTCACGGCGTCGCCCTCGACCCCCTCGTCGACGCTCGAAATCTGCGCGAGGCGCTGTGAGGCGAAGCCCCCGCAGCCCGAGAGGGTTTGCTCGAAGCGCACCGCGCTCGCGCCCGGTTGGGGGCAGAACGTGATGGCCTCCTGGAGGTTGCCGCTGGCGATCGCGTAGGCGCCCACGCAGAGCGGGCGTTGTCGCGCCCAGGCGAGCTCGGGCGCGGCGGTGTAGAGTCGGCAGCGGTTGGCGTTGTCGATCGCGGCGGGGCTCGCCGCGGTCGCCGAGGTGACGTCGAGGGTGAGCGACGTGGCGGTGCAGCGGGTGCCGCGGCCGTCGAGGTTGACACGGTCTTCGTAGCGAAGCACCACGGTGCGGAGCCGGTCGTTGAGCGAAAGGGTCTCGGGGAAGGGGCTCGTCAGCGCGAGGTCGTAGCCGCTCCCGGGCCCGGCGGGGCCGTCGCTGTCGTCGCTGCATCGGGCGTTGCAGAGCCCGAGCAAGAGCAAGGCGGTGATGGTGGCGTGCCGCATGGTCAGCCCTCGTCGTCGTCGTCGTGGCTCTGCGCACCGGGGCGCTGGATGCCCAGTGAACGAAGCTTTTTGTAGAAGTGGGAGCGCTCAAGACCGAGGTCTCGCGCGGCGTGCGTGGCGTTGCCCTTGTGGTGCTCGAGCGCGCGGGTGAGGAGGTCGCGCTCGACGGCTTCGGTGAGGTCCTTCCAGCTGACGCCGGGGGTGTAGTACCCGTCGCGGCCGCTGGCGGGGGCGCCGGCGAGGGTGCTCGCGGGCAGGGCGGCGCGCACGTCGTCTTCGTCGATGACGTCGCCCGGCGTGAGGATCACCAGGCGTTCGACGAGGTTGCGGAGCTCGCGCACATTGCCCGGGAAGGGGTACCGCACCAGGAGGTTCAACGCGCCCTGGCTGAGCCGTTTGGGGGCGCGGTCGTTGGCCTGGCACGACCCCGGGAGGAAGCTCTCTAACAACATCGGCACGTCTTCGCGTCGCGCCCGCAGCGGCGGAATGTGCACCGGCACCACGTTGAGGCGATCGTAGAGGTCGGCCCGAAATCGCCCCGCGTTGACGTCGCCGGGCAGGTCGCGGTTGGTGGCCGCCACCACCCGCGCGTCGACCTTCAGCGCCCCAGAGCCGCCGACGCGCTCGACCTCGCCCTCTTGGAGCACCCGCAAGAGCTTGGCCTGCATCGCCGAGGGCATGTCGCCCACCTCGTCGAGGAACAGCGTCGACTGATGCGCGCGCTCGAACTTGCCCTTCCGCTGTCGCGCCGCCCCGGTGAACGCCCCGGCCTCGTGCCCGAACAGCTCGCTCTCGATCAAATCATGCGGAACCGCCGCACAGTTGAGCTTCTCCATCGGCTGCGCGGCCCGCCGCGAACCGCCGTGAATGGCGCGGGCGACGAGCTCCTTGCCGGTGCCCCGCTCGCCGGTCACCAGCACCGTCGCGTTGCTGCTCGCCGCCAGCCTGACCCGCTCGCGCAGCTGCCGCATCACCGGGCTCTCACCGAGCAGCGCGCTGGTCGACCCGAGGCGCTTCTCGAGCTCGTGGAGCCGGTCTTCGAGGCGCGCCACGTTCAGCACCTTCTGCACGCTGAACAAGAGCTTCTCGGTGCTCGCGAAGGGCTTCTCAAGAAAGTCTTGGGCCCCCAACCGGGTGGCCTCGACCGCCGTCTCGATGGTGCCGTGCCCCGACATCATCACCACCGGCGTGTCGATGTGCTGGGCCCGCAGCCGGCGCAGCACCTCAAGCCCCGTGAGCTTCGGGAGCTGCACATCGAGCAAGATCACCTCGTAGGCCCGGGTGCTCGCGCGCTCGAGCGCCGACGCCCCGTCGACCGCCGTGTCGACCTCGAAGCCCTCGTCTCTCAGCGCGAGCGCGACGCTGCGCAGAACGTTCGGTTCATCATCGACGACTAGGATGCTGGCGCGTGACACGGCCGCGGAGCTTATACCACCCGCCGAGCCCCCGCGATCAGTCGACGCAAGCGCCCGACAACTGCGGTATAGGTACTGGCCATCGTGTCAGACGCTCCAGACCCCGACCGCGCCGCCGAGGTGCACGAGAGCCCCCAAACGCCGACCCTTGACGGGCTCCCGGTGCTGCCCGACACGCCCAGGGTGCTGCTCGCCAAAGAACCCGTCACCGCCGAAGACGACACCCTCGCGAAACCTCCGGTGCTCAACGCCCTGAGCGCTGACGCGGTGGCCGAGCTGCGCCGCGAGGGCTCGTGGCGCATCGGCGCGAGGCTCATCGTCGCCCTGGTGACGGTGATTTTCAGCTTCAGGCTCGCCTTCGATGAGTCGCTGCCGCGGCTCTTGATGGGCCTCCTCGGGGCCGCCACGCTCTTGCTCTTCGTGGTGACCCTCGTGCGCGGGGTGGCCGAGTCGGGGCGCCAGAGGGCCATGCTCTCGGCCCTCGAACAGCTCTTGAGCTACGCCCGCGAGCGGCCCGAGCAGGCGCACGCCGTCGAGCCGCAGATCGCCGCCATCGTGGCCACCTTGCGGCAGCCCGCGGCGCCCATGCCGTGGGAGGCGACCGAGCGCACAAACGCCCTTGAGAGGGAATGAAGCCCTCGCCTGAGGCCGTTCGTCGGCCGAGGTTGCACCGCTGAGACCATGAGCCCGAAGACACCACGCAAGGCCCCCCGTAAGGCGGCCCCTGCGCCCTCGCGCGAGCGCGCCCAGACACTTGAGACGCCGCCACGCCCGCGCACGCCCCTGGCCGCGCGATCGCTTTGGGTGACCCTCATGGTGGCCCTCTCGGGGGGCGCCACCCTCGGCGCTGAGGTGCTCGGGGCGCGCCTCCTGCGGCCGCTCCTCGGCACCACCGCGGTGGCCCAGTCGGGGGTCGTCGCGGGGGTGCTCGGCTCGCTCGGTGTCGGCGCCTTCGTGGTTGCTAAGTGGCTAGAATCTGGTCGTATTTCGCTGCGCCGCGCCCTCCTCGGGGCGCACCTGGGCCTCGGCCTCGTGACGCTGACGGCGACGCCCCTCGCGATGGCCCTGGCGACCCCGACGGCGCGGGTCTTGGTGGCCCTCGACGTGCGGGCTCCGTGGCTCGCGACGCTCCTCAGGGTGGCCCTCGCGGTGCTGGCGACGGTGCTCCCGGGGCTCCTCGCGGGGGCGTTGTACCCGAGCGCGGTGCGGCTCCTTCGGGCCGAGGCGGGGCGCGGCACGGCCTGGGTGGGGGCGGCCAGCTCGATCGGCGCCTCGCTCGCGGCCCTCGCGGCCACCTTCGGGCTCGCGCCGTGGTTGGGCGTGGGCAACACCATGGCGGCCCTGGCGGGGGTCTACCTCGCGGTGGTCGCCCTTGGGGCTTGGCTCCTCAAGACGGCCTCGCCCGAGGCGCCCGAGGCCCCCGCGGCGCCCTCACGCCGGTGGGTCTCTGAGGCCCGACGCCCCCTCGCGGCGCTGGCGGCCGTGGGGCTCGCGTCGACGGCCTGGCAGCTCGCCCTCACACGGCTCGGGGTGCTCTCGTTCGGCCCGAGCGCGTACGCCCTGTCGGCGGCCACGGCGGCCCACGGCATGGCCCTCGGGCTCGGCGAGGCCTGGGCGTACCGGCGCCTCGGCAGGGAGTCAACCGACGAGGCTCAGGGCCTGCCGTGGCTCTTGGGCGTCGGGGCCCTCATGGCCGCGGTGACGGTCTCGCTGGCGATGCGTCTGCCCGCGGCGATGACCGCGTGGTTGGGGCGAGGCGCGCCGTCGTTGCCCGCGCTGTGGTCGGTGGCCTTCGGCGCGATGGTGCTGGCGGCGTTGCCCGTGGCCGGCGTGGTAGGGGCGTCTCTCGCGTTGGGGGCGCGGCACCTCGCGCAGGCCCACGGCGTGCGGGCGGCCGAGGCCAACGGGGCGGTGCTCTTGGCGACCGCGGCGGGCAACGTGATCGGCGGGCTCGGGGTGCCGCTGGTGCTCTTGCCGAGGGTGCAGATCGAGGGTGTTCTGGCCTTCGCGTCGCTGGCCCTGGGCGCGGCGGCGTGGCGCCTCGGGGGGCCTTCGTCTGGGGCGCGGCGGGGCCGGGCGGTGACCCTCGCGGCGGCGGCGCTGGCGGCGCTTGTGGTGGGCGTGCGGGCGGCGCGTCGAGACCCCGGCGCGGTGCTCTCGGGGCCCTTCCTCTATGCGGGTTCGCGCGAGCTTGAGTTGGGGCGGGTGGCCTGGCGTCGTGACGGCCGCGAGGCCACCGTGGCGGTGCGCCGCGACGACGTGGGCGGGGTGCTCCTCCAGATTGACGGCAAGGTCGACGCGACCAGCGTGGGCGACGCCACCACGCAGACCGTGGTGGGCATCTTGCCGACGGTGATGGCCCGCGACCCCGCGCGGGTCTTCGTCATCGGCCTCGGGAGCGCCATGACCGTCGACGCGGTGCGCGCCGTGCCGGGAGTCACTGCGATCACCGTGGCCGAGCTGGTGCCCGAGGTGGTCGAGGCCGCCCGCGTCGATTTCGCGCGGGCCAACCACGACGTGATGCGCGACCCGCGGGTGACCGTTCGGGCCCTCGACGCGGCCCACTACCTTCGCGGCACCCGCGACACCTTTGACGTGATCGTGTCTGAGCCCTCAAACCCCTGGGTGGCGGGCATGAGCGACCTCTTCACCCGCGAGGCCTTCGAGGCCGCCCGCGCGCGGCTCGCGCCCGGCGGCGTGATGGGCGTGTGGTTTCACGCGTACAGCACCAGCGATGACACCATCGCCTCGGTGGTCGAGACCTTTCGGGGGGTCTTCCCGCAGAGCTGTCTGGTCGAGGTGACCGCGGGCACTGACTACCTGTTGGTGGGCGCTCAGGCCCCGTACGCGCTCGACGTCGATCGCTTCTTCGCGCGCGCCGAGGCCCCGGCCGCCGCGGCCCTCTTGGCCCAAGCGGGCATCCGCTCTCGGGCGGCGCTCCTGGCGCGGGTGCTCTCGGGCGCCCGAGGCGTCGCGCGCGTCGGCACCGGCGGAACGGTCTACCGCGCCTCCTCGCTCGTGCTCGAGTTTCGCGCCCCGGCGCTGCTCTACAGCGACGCGACGGCCGAGGTCTTCGCGCGCTTCGCCCGCATCGACGACCTGCCCTTCGCGGGCCTCGTCGCAGCGCAGGGGCCGGGCTCGCCGTGGCTGCAAGCCCTCGACGAGAGCGAGGGGCTCCGAGAGGCGGGGGTCCACGCCCGGGCGATGGTGCTCGCAGAGCGCGAACAGCAGCTCGATCGGGCCATCACC
Organism: Myxococcales bacterium; assembly: GCA_016792845.1. Taxonomy (GTDB): domain Bacteria; phylum Myxococcota_A; class Polyangia; order Polyangiales; genus JAEUKH01. Next base: position 300,870 of record JAEUKH010000029.1, read on the forward strand.
GAGGGCGACCTCGCGGTGTCGCTCAGCCCCGACGACCTGCTCTTGCGCACCCGCCTCGCGCGGCTCTACCTCCGCCGCGCGGGCGAGAAATACTACCGGCGCGACCCGGGCGGCGCCGAGGTCGACCTCACCGCCGTGCTCGAACTCCGGAGCCACGAGGCCGAGCGCTTCAGAGCCTTGGTGCTCCTCGCGGGGATCGCCTTCCAGCGCCGCGACGCGCAGCGGGCCCTGGCCCGGTACGATGAGGCGATCCGTCTCGCCGAAGCGGCAGGCGAGGCGGTGCCTGTGTTGCACGCCCGTCGCGCAGAGGTACTCCATCTTCTGGGCGCTCACGATGCCGCGGGGGCCGCGATGCGCGCGGCGGGGCTGCGATAGCGCAGGGCCTCGCGCGGCGAAGGCTCGGCCTGGGGCGTGGGCTGTGCGATGGTAGGCCCGTGCGAGAGTCTCCGAAGCGGGCCTGCGGTGTCTTGAAGCTTGATCGACAAGGCCAGGTGCTCAGCGGTGACGAGGCGTCGTGCGCGTTCTTCTTGCGCCGGCGAGTCGCGGCCGACGGCGCCCGGGCCCTGGCGCGGTGGGTCGGCGAGAGCGCGGCCCAACGGGTGATCGGCGCCGGGCTCGGGGCCCTCGCGGGGGGCGCCGCGCGCTGGGTCGACGACGTCGTGGCCCGCTACGGCGGCACGGCCCGCGCGCTCACGGTGAGCCTCGAAGCGAGCCCCGACGACACCCTCGCGCTCCGATGGGAGAGCCTCGACGACGCCCTCACGCGGAGCCTCCTCGGGGTGGTGAGCGAGACCTGGCGCGACGGCTTTCACGCGCTTCGCAACCCCGTGGCGGCGCTGGTCAACAGCGTGTCGCTGGTGCGCCGGGGCAACCTCTCGCAAGACGACACCGCGGTGGTTCACCAGGTGATGCAGAACGCGGTCGATCGCGTCGACCGGCTCGTGAGCGATCTGCAAGAGATGGTGAGCGCGGGCGACGGCCCGCGGCAGAGCCTCGACGTCGAAGAGGCCCTGGTCGACTGCGCGGGCCGCGAACTCGTGCGGGTCGAGTCGAACGCGGTGACCCTGGTGTGGGGCGACCCGACGGCCCTCAGCGACGCCCTCGTGGCCTTTACAGAGTGGTGTAAGAAAGCGAATTTGTTCGAGATTCGGCTGTGCGGTGACGACGGCGACGGGGCCATGCGGGTGCGCTGGCAGATGCACGACGCGCGCAGCGAGAGCGAGCTCGAAGGGGTGTTCCGCACCCGCGCGGCGGGTCGCGGTTGCGCCGCGATGGAGATGGCCCGCGCCCGTTGGGTGGTGGTGGCCCACGGCGGCAGCGTGAAGGTGAGCCCGCACGAGCTGGTGCTGACCTTGTGAAGGGCTCTGTAGGGCCCGCGACCCCGGGCGAGGGTGCGCCTCGGGGCCGCGGCGGGGTGTCGGCGACGGCTCAGCGCGCGAGCAGGTGCTTGGCGATCACCATGCGCTGAATCTGGCTGGTGCCTTCGTAGATCTGCAAGAGCTTGGCGTCGCGCATGAGCTTCTCGACGGGGTACTCGCGGGTGTAGCCGTAGCCGCCGAAGACCTGCACGGCGTTGGTGGTGACCTCCATCGCGGCGTCGGCGCTGAAGGCCTTGGCGTACGAGCTCACCACGCTGTCGAGCTGGCCCTGGTCGATGCACCACGCGGCCTTGTGGGTGAGGAGCCGCGACGACTCGTACTTGATGGCCATCTCGGCGAGGATGAACTGAATGGCCTGGTGCTGCGCGATGGGCACCCCGAAGGTCTTGCGCTCGAGCGAGTAGTTGCGCGACTCGTCCATCGCGCGGCGGATGACGCCTGAGGCGCCGGCGGCGATCCACGGGCGCGAGCGGTCGAAGGTCTTCATCGCGATCTTGAAGCCCTGGCCCTCGTCGCCGACGAGGGCGCTGCGGGGGATCTTGACGTCTTCAAAGATCACGTCGACGGTGTTGCTCGCGCGCTGCCCGAGCTTCTTCTCTTTCTTGCCGATCTTGACGCCGGGGGTGTCGGCGTCGACGACAAACATCGAGATGCCCTTGTGGCGCAGGCTCGGGTCGCGGGTGGCGAGCACCGTGAACCACGAGGCCACGCCGCCATTCGTGATCCACCGCTTTTGGCCGTTGAGCACGAAATCGTCGCCGTGCTTGTCGTACTTCGTGCGGATGCCCGCGACGTCGCTGCCGGCGTCGGGCTCTGAGCACGCGTAGGCGGCGAAGATGGGCTCGCTCGTCAGGGCCCCGAGGTAGCGCTTCTTCTGCTCGTCGTTGCCCGCGATGATCAAGGGCATCGCGCCGAGGTTGTTGCCCGCGAGGGTGGTCTTGATGGCCACGCAGCCGTACGCGATCTCTTCGAGCACGAGGCAGTGGTCGAGGCACGACAGCCCGAGGCCGCCGTACTCTTGCGGCACTTCGAGGTTCGTCAGACCCAGCTCGAAGGCCGCATGGTAGACCTCGTGCGGAAACTTCTCATGCTCATCAAGCTCGCCCGCCACGGGGATGATCTTGTCGCGCGCAAACTTACGCGCCGTCTCAACAAGGCCCTTCTGCTCTTCGCTCAGCTCAAACCCGTACATCGATTCGCCTCCAGCAAATTCGCGCGCGAGAATGGCACACTCGCGCCCGCTCGCAACATGCGGAATCTCTCGACCCAGCCCGTGCGTTCAGAGCCCCGCATGACGCACCTTGTACGCCCATGGGCCCTCTTGGCGACGCTCTCGTGGCTCGGGTGCCGGAGCCCGCAGCCGCTCATTCCGCCACCGATTCGGCCCGTGCGGGCCGCCCCGCCGGTCGAGGGCGAGGCCGTGGCGATGCGCGCCATCGCGGGCGACCCCCAAGCCGCGGCCCCTCTCGACGACGGCACCTGGGTGCGCTTCGAGCGCGACGGCCGCGTGCGCATCGTGAGCGCCGAGGGCGACGAGCTCGGCACCCTCGCGACCCCCGCCGAGGGGTGCAGCCTGGAGCCCTGGTCGACCCGCGCGTTCGTGCGCTGCGACGGCGCCGTCGAGCCCAGCCCCGAGGGCCCCTTCGGCGCGAGCGCGCCACGCCTCGCGCGCTTCGGCAGAGACGCCAACGACCTCTTCGCCTCGCGCGACGGGCGGAGCCTCACCCGCAACGGGCCCTGCCGCCGCGCGGCGGTCGACCTCGGCCCCGAGGCGAGCGAGCTCAGCGCCTGCACCCTCAGCGGCGAGCGCCCCTGGCGCACCTGGACGGCACCCGCCGAAGGCTTCGTCATCGATGTGTTCGACAGCCAGGCCCTCATCGCCGTGCGAAACAGCGTGATGGTGCCCGGGCGCCCGCGGAGCGTCGATTGGAGCGTCAGGCGCTACGACATCGACCACGCGACCTGGCTCCCGCTGGTGTTGGCCGAGCCCACCGCGCGCTGGGTCGTCGCAGGATTCACCCGCGAGGGCCGCGTCGCAGGCCTCGTCGAAGCCGGAGGCCCCGGGCACGTTGAGTCTTTCTATGTTCTCGGTGATCCGGCGCGGGCCGTGCTGCGGAGCTTCGCGCTGCCGCGGCTGGCCGACGATGTGGCCACGCTGCGAGACGAGACCGCTGTGTTTACCGGCCCCGAGGGGCCCTTTCTGACCCTCGACGGGGTGAGCTTTCGGGCGCTCTCGGGCGACGGCGGGGCCGCGACGAGCGCCCACGAGGCGAGCGCCCGCGAGGGGCCGCGTCGACCGGGCGCGCGGGTGCGGTGCGCCGACCAACGCTGCGCGGTTGACGGAAGATGGGCCTTCCGTCTGCCGTCGTCGTGAGGCGGGGGCGAAAGCGGCGTTGGGGCTTCACGTCGTGGTAGGCGACGGGGCGCTTTTCAGATAACGTCTCGCGCCGTGAAGTCGGTCCCCTGTCCCTTCTGCGGCGGAGAGCACACCGCGGGGACGCCGGTATGTCCGGTGACCAATCGAAGACTCCAGGGGTTGTTGCCGTTCAACACGGTGATCGACGCCAAGTACCGCATCGACGGCATCATCGGCGTCGGCGGCATGGGCGTCGTCTACCGGGCCGAGCAGATGGGCATCCACCGCTCGGTGGCCCTCAAGATGCTCTTGCCCGAGTACATCGTGTACCCCGACCTCGTGGCGCGGGTGCAGCGCGAGGCGCGCACCGCGGGGCAGATCGACCACTCGAACGTGGTGTCGATCGTCGACCTCGGCAACACCACCGACTACGGCCCCTACATCGCGATGGAGCTTCTTCGCGGGCAAGAGCTCGCGACGGTGGTCGAGCGCGCCGGGGGCAGGCTCGACCCGGTCGAGGCCGTCGATGTGATGCGGCAGGTGCTCGCGGGGCTCGAAGCCGCCCACCGCCGCGGGGTGATTCACCGCGATCTCAAGCCTGAGAACATCTTCCTCGCCGAAGACGACGCGGGCGGCCGACGCATCAAGGTGCTCGATTTCGGCATCTCGAAGCTGCGCGACGACAGCGAGCTCAACTCGCTCACCCGCACCGGCACCGTGATGGGCACGCCGCAGTTCATGGCCCCCGAGCAGGCCGCAGGGGCCAAGGGGCAAGACGCCCGCATCGACCTCTATGCCGCAGGGGCCGTGCTCTACGCCATCCTCTGCAACGGGCTCCCCTTCGAGGCTGAGAACTACAACCTCCTCATCTCAGAGATCTTGAACAAGCCGGCCATCCCGATCTTGCGCCGCAACCGCGAGCTCGACCCGCGGCTCGCCGAGATCGTGATGAAGTCGATCGCGAAGAAGCCCGACCAGCGGTACCAGTCGGCCCGCGAGATGGCCGACGCGCTCGCCGAGTGGCTCGAAGTACGCAGCACGCCCTTTACGCCGACGCCGCAGCTCCTCACGAGCGTCGACGACGAGCTCTCGCCCGACGACCCGAACTACGTCGAGAAGGGCGAGGCGACGATGCTGGTGTCGATCCCCTATCGCGGCGATGAGGCGCCCGCTGAAGAGATCTTCGACAACCTCGAAGACGACGAGGCGCCCCACGACCCAGACGCTCCGCGCATCTCGCTGAACCCGGTGATGAGCGGTCGCGGCGCGGGCTCGCCCGATGCGCCGCGGTCGAGGGCCTCGTCACCCGCTGAGGGCGCGCGTCACTCGGGGCCCGCGGTGTCGAGCGCGCTCTTGCTCGATTCGCCCCTCGATGCGCCGCCCATCGTCGAGACGGCCCTGCCCAAGCCGCCGCCGAGCGAGAGCGCGTGGGAGAAGCTCCGCACCGACCGCCCCTCGCACGAAGACGGCGACCTCGACGAGCCGGCCCGCGGGGGCCGCGCCTGGGTGGCCGTGCTGCTCTTGCTCCTGGCGGCGCTCGGCGCGAGCGCGACGCTGATCTACTTCAAGCGCCCAGACCTGGTTCGGCATGTGTTGGGGCGCCCTGAGCCCTTGCCGCCGCCGCAGCCGCCGATGGTGACCGTCGGGGGCATCTCAGCGACCACGCGCCCGGTGACGGTGACCGCGACCGCGACGCCGACCTTCGCCGACGACGCCGCGGTGGGTGACGCCAGCGTGGCGGCTCCGAGCGCCGCGCCCGCACCCGCCCCGCCGGTCGAGCGCCACCGGCAGCATCGCGTCCGTTGAGTCACGCGGTGGGGCCCGGGCTGATCAATCTGGAGCTCGCGCGGCGCGCCGTCGAGCGGCTCCGCGAGACCTTGGGCGAGGGGCTCATCGCCACCGACGTGTGGCTGGTCGAAGATGCGGTGCCCATCGTCGGCTTCAACAGCCAACCCGTGGCCACGGCGCTGTTTCATCAGATCACCGATTCGATCCAAGAGACCTTGGCGGCGTCGGGCTTCCCGGCCTTGAGTCGGTATTATCTCCTCGACCTTGAGGGCGACAAGCTGGTCGCGGTGTTGCCCATGAAGCGGTACCGCGCGGGCATGCTGGTCGACAAGAAGAAGTCTCCCCTCGGCGTGGTGGTGAGCGTCGCGCTGCCGCGGTACCTGGCCCTCCTCGACGAGGCCGTGCGCGCCGGGGCCTGAGGTTACGACCCGCAGCGCCGCGGCACCGTGCACGTCGCCGCCCCCATGGCACGCGGCGCGAGGCCCTCGACCCTCAGCCACCAGGTCACCGGCGGCATGGGCATGGGCCGCGGGTCGTCGGGGCAGTTCGCTGTAAAGCGCGACACCACGGTGAGGGTCTGCCCGTCGTCGAAGGCCGCCAGGCCGGCCCCCGCGGGCGACTGGAGGTACTCAACTCCGACGAGCTGCTCGCGCGAAAAATCGACGGTCACGGAGGCGCCCTCGGGGCACGAGAGCGCCGCACGAAAGGCCGCCTCGGAGGTGATCGGCGCATCGCCCGCGCGCCGCAAGGTGCACCCCGGCGGGAGCCGCAGGGTCGTCACCGGGCGCACCCCGCGCAAGCCCAGGGTCTCGGCGCTGCACGCGTCGCGCGCGACGGCGAGCACCGCGCTGTCGGTGGGGGTGTTGCGCTGGCAGCGCGCGGTCATCAAGAGCGCCAAGGCGATGTGCGTTCGGAGCTTCACGGAGACCCTCGCTCAGCGCCGCTTTTGGCGGCGTTCGGCCTCGCGGGCTTTGTCGCGGGCCTTCTTGTCGGCTTCGTGCTCACGGTACACGGCTTTGCGTTGCAGGGCCTCGTTGGCCTTGAGCGAGGCCAGCGGGTAGAGGGTCTCTTCGATGCGCGCGAGGCCGGCCGAGACCACGGCGTTGATGACCTCGTCGCTGGGCTTGTAGCAAGCGCCCGATTCGTCGAGCGGCACTTCGAGGTCGGTGTTCACCACGATGCCGTCATGGCGGTACTGCTCGTTGACCTTCTCTTGCGAGAGGGTGCGCGAAGCTTCTCCCCGAGAGAGGCGGCGACCGGCGCCGTGGTTGACCGAGTAGGCGCTCTTGAGGGCGCCCGGTTCGGGCCGTAAAATGAAGCTCTTGTCGCGGTTTGACCCGGGGATGAGCACCGGGTGACCCTCGCGCTCGAAGCAGGTGCCGCGGAGCGCCGGGTGACCCGCAGGGAAGGCGCGGGTGGCGCCCTTGCGGTGCGTCCATACGGGGCCGAGCTCGGGGTGCTCTTCGGCTTGAACGAGGTTGTGGCTGATCTCGTACACGAGCGAGAGCTCGGCCCGGAAGACCTTGTAGAAGGCCTCGGCGACGTGCTCGAAGATCATCAGTCGGTTGACGATGGCGAAGTTGGCGCCCGCCGAGACGGCGTCGAGGTAATCGAGGAAGTACTTCGATTCAGGGCGAAAATACCCGAGGTCGATGTCGCGGAGCGCGGGCAGCTCTTCGCGGGCGCGCTCGAAATAGTGCGTCGCGAGGCCGTGCCCGAACCCGCGGCTCCCGGTGTGAACCTGCACGAAGAGCGTGCCCGAGGGCTCGCCGCGCTGAAGCTCGATGAAGTGATTGCCGCCGCCGAGGGTGCCGAGCTGTTCGCGGCCCCGGTCGGGGCGGCCCGCGGCGTCCCAGGGGACGTCCCAGGTGTCGCGCACCGGGAGGCGCTGCCGTTCGGCGCGATCGTGCGAAAAGGCTGTCTGCTTGCCGCGCAGATAGTGCTCCGCGCCGCCGCGGACGATCTCTTCAAACGCGCGCCGCGAGAGCGCCCCGGCGAGGCTCGTGCCGCCCGCCCCGAGGCTCACCCGCTTCTCGACCTCGCGGTTGAACGCGAGGCGGCGCTCGAAGGTGGCGCGCTCGGCGGGCACCTCGCTCCGGGCGCTCATCATGCCGCAGCCGATGTCGAAGCCGACCGGGCCCATGGCGACGCAGCCCTCGTCGCGCGAGGTCACCAACACCGACCCCACCGGCACGCCGTACCCGTAGTGAACATCGGGCGTGATGCAGACCTGCTTCACACCCGGAAAGTGTGTCGCGTTCACGATCTGCCGGTAGAGCGTGGGCTCGCACTCGTTCAAGAGCGCGGGCGTGAGAAAGAGCCGCACGGGCACCGCGGCGGTGTCGCGGGTCTCAAGGGCGTAGTAGCCATCGCGCGCGTTGTCGCGGGCGAGCTGCTTCCAGTGGGCTTCGTCGAGGAGCTGTGTCATGGCCGGGGCTTGGCGCGACCGGCGCCACAGAACGTGGCGGCCGCGCGGTGCAAAAGGGCCCCCAGTGTAGCGCGTCGCGCCGCTTCGTCGAGGTGTCGCCTCAGCCGAGGTCGCGGTCGAGCACCACGCGCAGCCGCGCGGCGCCCTCGCGCACGCGCTGAAGGGCCGCGTTGGCCTGTGACATGGGCATCCGCTCGGTGATCGGCGCGAGCTTGTGAGCGGCCGCGAGCGAGAGCATCGCGCGCATCGACGCGGGGCTCCCGATGACGCTGCCGGTGACGGTCTTTTGCTCGTCCATCAAGGGGTCGACGCTGACTGTGAGGGGCTTGCTGGGCACGCCGATGAGGCACATCGTGCCTTCGAGGGTGAGGGTGTTCATCCACGCGGTCCAGTCGAGGTTGGCGTGGGTGGTGACCAGCAAGAGGTCGACCGCGTTCGAGGGCAGCGGGCCCGTGGCGCTCACGAGCTCGCGCGCCCCGAGCTTCAACGCCAGCTCGCGCTTGCTGAGGTCGGGGTCGAAGCCGATCACCTCGGCGCCCAGGGCCTTCGCGAACTGAACGGCCATGTGCCCGAGGCCCCCGACGCCCACCACACCGACCCGCCGCCCGGGGCCCACCTTGAAGCGCTCAAGGGGCGAGAACACCGTGAGACCCGCGCAGAGCAGCGGCGCCGCGGTGCCCAGATCGAGCCCCTCGGGGAGCGCGAAGGCGAAGCGCGCGTCGACGCGAAGCTCGGTCGCAAAGCCGCCCTGGCGGCCCACGCAGGTGCGCACCTTGCCGCCCGTGCAGAGGTGCTCGCGCCCCGACACGCACGCCGCGCAGGCGCCGCACGCCCCCGCCTGCCAGCCCACCCCCACCATCGCGCCGACCTGGTGGTGCGACCGGGGCCCCTGGCGCAACACCCGACCCACGATCTCGTGCCCGGGGATGAGCGGCTTCTTCACCTCGCCCCAGTCACCGTCGACGAGGTGAACGTCGCTGTGACAGACCGAACAGTGGTGAATCTCAAGGTCGACCTCGTAGCCCGTCGGCGCCTCAGGGGCCGCGAGGGTGAGCCGTTCGAGTGCCTGACCGGGCGCGGTCTGCGCGAGTGCGATGATGGGCTGGGCCATGTGCTTGGCCCGTGCTCTAGCGGGTTTCGACCGCCCTCCGCAAGGCCTTCAGCGAAGACCGCGCCGCGGCCGCAGAGGGGCGTTCTTCGGTTGAAGAATTACCTTGAAGTTACAATGGTTTAGGTGTCAGTGCGGGCGAGGGCTCAGCCCTTGACGCTGCCCGCGGTGAGGCCGCCGACGAGGTGCCGCTGCACGGCGTAGAAGATGGCCATCACGGGCACGCTGACGAGGATGGCGCCGGCGGCGAAGCGACCCCAGGCGGCGTCGTACTCGCCGACGTAGCGCTGCAAGGCCACCGGGAGGGTGAAGGCGCTCTCGCGCGAGAGGAAGGTGGCCGCGAGGATGAACTCGTTCCACGCGGCCATGAAGGCGAAGAGGCAGGTGACGGCGATGGCGGGGCGGGCGGCGGGCAAGACCACCAGCACGAAGGCTTGCCAGCGGGTCGCGCCGTCGACCATGGCGGCCTCTTCGAGGTCGCGCGGGATGGCCTCAAAGGCGCCCCGGAGCTGAAAGAGCGCGAAGGGCAGCGCCGTGGTGGCGTACACGAGCACCAGCCCCGCCCGGGTGTCGAGGAGCTTCAGCGTGTCGAGCATCACGTAGAGCGGCACCGCCGTCGCCACGCCGGGAAACATCTGCGTCGCCAAGAGGGCCTTCATCGCCGTGCGTTCGCCCACGAAGCGAAAGCGCGCGAGGGCATAGGCCGCGGGGGTCGCGATGAGCACGCTCACCGCCGCGGTGGCGCTCGAGACCAGCACCGAGTTCAAGAGCTGTCGCCCGAAGAGCCACTCGCCCGCGCTGTTCGAGCTCGACACGACGGCGCGAAAATTCACGAGGCTCAGCACCTCGGGCCACGGGGCGGCGCGGGGCGCGGGGGTGCCCGCGGGGTTCAGCGCGAGCGACACCACCCAGAGCACGGGGTAGAGCGCGAAGGCCACCGCCGCGACGGCGATCGCGTGCGAGAGAAATTCGACGCCCCAAGCGATGCGGCGCGGCTTCATCGGTCACCTCGGGCGCGGCCCTGCCACACGTTGACAAGGCCCAGGAGCGCGAAGATCAGCACCGCGTAGGCGGCGGCGTAGCCGTACTGGGCCTGGCGGGTGAAGGCCCAACGGTACGCCTCGCTCACGAGGATGTCAGTCTCGCCGTCGGGCTCGCCGCCCGACACGAGGAAGACCACGTTGAACTGGTTGAAGGTCCACACGGCGCCCATGGCGACGCTCGGCCCGAGGCTCGGGCGCAAGAGCGGCACCGTGATCTGCCAGAACTGTTGCCACGGCGTCGCGCCATCAACACTCGCCGCTTCATACAAATCACGCGGAATGGCCGCCAACGCCCCGATCGTCACCACCATCATGAACGGGAAGCCGAGCCACACGTTCGTCGCCACGTTCGCCGCGAAGGCCGTCGAGAAGCGCGCGAACCAGCTCACGGGCTCGACCCCCAGCGCCGAGAGCGCTGCGTTGATGGCCCCAAACTGCCGGTGAAACATGCCCTTCCACGCGAGGGCGGTGACGTACGAGGGCACCGCCCACGGCACGATCAAGAGCACTCGGTAGAGCGCCCGGAGGCGCATCATGGGCCGCGAGAGCACCAGCGCCAGCACCACCCCCAACCCGAGGTGAAGGCTGAGGTTCGCCGCCGTCCATAAGAGGGTCACCAAGAGCACGCGGTAGAACGAACCGCTCGCTAGCAGCGGGCCCCCGCGCGCCCGAAGGATGTCGACATAGTTGGCCAGACCCACGAAGTACGAGGTGCCCTCGCGGGTGGCGTAAAGGCTCGTCGTGGCGCCCAACACCAAGGGCGCGATCACCAGCGCGGTCACGATCAGCACCGCGTGGGCCACCCAACGGTACGCAGGCCATGAGCGCCGTAACGCCGCCCGAAAGGGAGCCTCCCGCGCACGCTGCACGGCACGCAGCGCGAGCCCCAAGGCGAACACGCCGAGCCCGAGGAGGTACAGCGTCGGGCTCCGCCGCGCGGGCAACGGGCGGGTCACGTCGTCGAAGCGGTGATGCCCCTCGCGGAGCGCATCGCCCACGCCGCGATCGCCCCGCAGCGCCTTCTGGAGCGCCTGCCGCGCGGGCTCCCAGGCCGCCCGCATGTTCGGGTGCCCAGGCATCGGCCGGGCCAGCGCCGCAGCCCGACGAAAGGTCGACAAAATAGGGTCAGCCGCGAGCTCTGGCGCCTGCTCCCAGGCCGCGCGGGTCGCCACCACCTGACGGCCCACGCGCGCGCGCAGCACCGCGGCCTCGGGCGACGCGAGGTAGGCCGCCAGGTCTCGCGCCAACATCGTCTCCCGCGCCCGCGCCGACACCATCGCGCCCTCGACCGTCGCGAAGGGCGCCATCACCCGCCCGGTGCTCAACACCCGCGGCAAGGGCACCACCCGATACGCCACCCGGTCGCCCAACTCGGCCGCGAGCCAAGGGCCCGAGATCGCCGCGCTCGCGCGCCCCGACGCGAAGAGCTGCGACACCAGCGCGCCGCCCGCCTCCTCGGGCACCACCCCCGCCGCCAACAGCTGCCGCACCCGCGCGACCGAGGCCTCGGCCGCGGCGCCATCAAACGTGTAGCGCCCGTCGTCGCTGAGAAACGCGCCCCCGAAGGCGTGCAACATCGGCGCGTGAAAATACGCGCTGCCCGCCTCGTAGACGAGGGCGTAGGTGCCCCGCGAGAGCGTACCCTGCAAGGCCTCGACGGCCTCAAGGCTCGCAGGGTCGCGGCCCGCGGGCCAGAAGCGCGGGTTCAAATACAAGGCCACACACTTCACGCTGAGCGGCCAGGCGAACAAGCCCTCGGGCGCCGTAAACGCCCGCAGCGCCGTCTCGTCGAAGTGATCGATCGCCGCCGACAGCGCCTCGGCGCGGGCCTCGACCACCGGCACCACAAGCTGCCGGCTGCGGTAGCTCGCCAGCCGCTCGTGCGCGTCGATGAACACATCGGGCCCGTTGCCGCGCGGAATGGCCGCCTCAAGCTTCGCCCCGTAAGCCTCGAAGGGCACAGCCAGCACGTTCAGCCGCACCGAAGGGTGCGCGGCCTGCCAGCGATCGAGCGCCCCCTGGAGCGCCCGCTGCTCAGCCTCACGGTACGCATGCCAGAGCGTCAGCGATTGCCCCTCGGCGGCCCCCGCGAGGCCCAACACCAGCAGCAGCGCCGAGAGCGCGACCCACAGCCCGACCCCACGATGACGCATCACCCGAGCGCCTTTCGGGTCACAGGGTCGAAGATGTGTACGCTGTCAACATCGGCCGCGGCGCTGAGTTGATCGCCCGGCGCGGGCAGGGCGTCGTGGCCGTCGAGCCGCATCACGAAGGGCGTCTCGCCGACGCGGCCGTGGGCGTAGGCTTCGAAGCCCATGGGCTCGACGACGTCGACGGTGAAGCGGAGGCCCCCGTCAGGGCGCCGCGACACGTCGTGCGGGCGCACGCCCACCATCACGCTCTGACCGGCGCTCACCTTGCCGCGAAAGCGCGCGGCGTCGAAGCCGAGCGAGAGCCCCTCGGCGGTGACCCGGGCGAGGTCGGGGGCCACCGTGGCGGCCACGAAATTCATCGCCGGAGAGCCCAGAAAGCTCGCCACGAACATCGACGCCGGGCGGCGGTACACCTCAAGCGGCGGGCCCTCTTGCTCGACGGTGCCGGCCGAGAGCACCACGAGCCGGTCGGCGAGGGTCATGGCCTCGACCTGGTCGTGGGTCACGTAGATCATCGTGGTCTTCAGGGTCTGGTGCACCTTCTTGATCTCGACCCGAACCTGCGCGCGGAGCGCCGCGTCGAGGTTCGAGAGCGGCTCGTCGAAGAGAAATACCGAGGGCTCGCGGGCGATGGCGCGACCCATGGCCACGCGCTGCCGCTGGCCGCCCGACATGTCTTTCGGGAGCCGGTCGAGCAGCGACGCGATCGAGAGCATCTCGGCCACCCGCGCGACCCGCCGCGCGATCTCGGCCTCAGGGGTCTTTCGGAGCCGCAGCCCGAAGGCCAGATTCTCGCGCACCGTGAGGTGGGGGTAGAGCGCGTAGCTCTGAAACACCATGGCGACGTCGCGGTCGCGCGGGGGGCGCAGGGTGACGTCGCGGTCGCCCAAGAGCACCTGCCCGCTGTCGGGCTCTTCGAGCCCCGCGAGGGTGCGGAGCAAGGTGCTCTTGCCGCAGCCCGAAGGCCCGACCAGCACGACGAATTCGCCGTCGTTGAGGTGCAGATCAATGCCCCGCAAGATGGCGTTCTCGCCAAGCGTCTTGCGCAGCGCCCGGAGCGTTACCGCGGCCACGGGCCCGAGGGTACTGCGGCTACTTCAGAAACTCTCGATAGAAGCGCTCCCGCCACGCGAAGAAGCGCCCGAGCACGGGGTCGTTGACGTACTCGGCGATGCCCCGGCCTCTGAGGAGCGGCACCCCGAGGTAGGCGCTGTCGGGCCAGGCCAGGTGCAGGCTCAGACCCGCCGCCGCGACGTCGGCCAGGGTGGGCTCGGCGCCGGTGAGGTAGGGCGCGCGGGCGAGGCGCTCGGTGAGCTCGGTGAGGGTGCCTCGCAGGGCCGCGTGGGCCGCGTCGAGGGTCGTCTGAACGGGCGGCAAGAGGCTCCCGAGGCGTAGGCCCAGGCTGGCCCCCCGGAGGGCCCAAAGCCCCGGGCCGCGCACCCCGTTGGCGGCCCCCACGGCCTTGAGCCAGTGCGGGTCACGGAGGCACTGCTCGGTCAGCACCGCCCGACCCGGCAAGCCGAAGAGGGCGTCGAGGCGGTCTTCGAGGTCGAGCACCTCGCGGCGCAGGGCGAAATCGTCGGGCAAGAGCGCCCGCCGCCCGCCGCGCCCCGCGGGGAAGGCGTGTTCGAGGTACAGGCAGATGGCCGTCGAGTCGTGGATGAAGCTGCCGTTGTGCGCGAGCACGGGCACCTGGCGCTGGCCGGTGCGCTGGTAGATCATCCACTGGTCGGCGCCCGGCGCGAGGTCGACCACGCTGTACGAGAGACCCTTGAAATCGAGGGCCGCGCGCACCTTCTCAGAGTACTGGCTCCCGGGAAACCGATACAGCGTCAGGCTCATGGGTACGGCCCTCTAGCACACTCGCCTCGGCCCGGGCGGCCGCCCGGTAGCCGATCACCCCGGCCACGCCGAAGAGCCCTGCCGCGACGATGAAGGGCAGCCCCCGGAGGCCCAAGCCCCCGTGACGGATCGCCCACGAGAAGCACTGCGTAAACAGCACCGGGCCGAGCATCCCGCTGATGCCTCGGAGCGCGCTCACCGCCCCCTGGAGCTGACCCTGCGCGCGGGCGTCGACCTCGCGGGTCATCAAGGCCGAGAGCGAGGGCATGGCGACGTCCATCGGGGCGGCTACGAGGATGCTCACCAGGAACCACCCCCCGGTGGGCGCGAGGCCGTGCCCGAGGCAGCCCAGGGTGCCGACCAACATGCCGAAAAGATAGGCTTTTTTCTCGCCGAGGCGCTTCACCAGGGGGCCGGTGCCCAGGGCGCCCATGAGCGCAGACGAGACGCCCACGAGGGCCAGGGCGATGCCCACCGTGCGGCCGCTCCAGCGGTACCGCGACTCGGTGTAGAGCACATACACGCTCGGAAAGACCTCGTGCCCGACGGCCCCCACGAAGGCCGCCACCGCGAGCCACACGAGGGCCTTCGAGTGACGCAAGAGCCGCAGCGAGCCGAGGGGGTTGGCGTTGCGCCAGGCGAAGGCCGCGCGGCGCGAAGGCGGCAGCGATTCGGGCAGCACGAAGAAGCCGTAGAGCGCGTTGGCGAGGCTCAGCCCCGAGGCCACCCAGAAGGGCAACCTGAGGCTGTGCTCGCCGAGCCAGCCGCCCACCGCGGGGCCCACCACGAAGCCGAGCCCGAAGGCCGCGCTCAACATCCCAAACTGCGCGGCCCGCTTCTCTTCAGGCGTCACGTCGGCGATGTACGCGCTCGCCGTAGGGAAGCTCGATGATGTGATGCCCGAGATCACCCGCCCGAGAAACAGCATCGGCAGCGAGCCCGCCATCGCCATCAGCACGTAATCGAGCCCGAGCCCGAGGTTCGAGAGCAAGATCACCGGGCGCCGCCCGTAGCGGTCTGAGAGCGAACCCAAGATGGGCGAGAAGACAAACTGCATCGCCGCCCACACGGTGCCGAACACCCCCGTGATGGCCGACGCGCGGGCCACGTCGCCGCCCTCGAAGGAGACAATCAGCCGAGGCAGCACCGGCACGATGATGCCGAGCGCCAACATGTCGAGGGCCACGGTGATGAAGATGAAGACGAAGGCCGCGCGGCCCGGAGGTGAGGCTTCGGTAGACACTGAGCGGATGTTTATCTCGGCGCGGCACGAGCTGCCAAATTCGTCGCCCTCGCGCGCGACCCCTTCGGCTCAATCTTCCGCGTGATCGAACTGAATCGGAAACTCGTACCGGTCTTCGCTGCACTGCGCCCGGGGGAAGACGATGCGCGCGACCGCGAGCTCAACACACGAGGCCACCTCGGGCGACAAGCCCTGGGCGCTCACCGCCCGCGCGCGGCCGCTCTCGCCCACCGAGAACTCGAGCCGCAGCCGCCCTGAGAGGCTCGGGTTGTTGCGCACGGCGCGCTCGTAACACGATCGAATGCCGCCGATGTTCTGACGGATCGCGCGGGCCACGCCCTGGGCGTCGGCGCGACACACGGGGTCGGTGGGCATCGGGTCGGGCGAGGGCATCATCACCACCTGGGTGCGCGGCCCGACCTCGCGGGTGACGTCTCCCGTGCCGATCGCCGGCCCGGGCCTGAGCAGGGTCGAGGCGCCGGGTTGACGCCCGCCCGGAGAGGCCGCCACGAGGGTGTTGCGGCTCGGCCCCGCGGGGCGGTCGGTGATGCCCGTGGTGTGCCGCAGGTCGTCGGCGTTGCCCGCCATCAACGCGCCGTTGGCGAGCTGCTCGCGCGCCGTGGGGCCGCCGGCGGTGCGGGCCGTGAGGGGCGCGAAGCTCGCTTCGATCTCGCGCATGGCCCCGGCAGCGGCCGCCGCGGCGCGCTCGGCCTGGCGCTCGATGGCGCGGGCGTCGGGCGCGCGGTCTGGCCCCGGTCGACCCGAAGGCGCCGTGCGCGCGGGGCCCTCGCGGTGTGATGCGCGCGAGGCGGTCGAGGGCTCGGCCGCGGCGCCCTCGGCGCTCGGCGCGGGCGGCGGCGCGGGCTCGGGCGGCGTGGTGGCGTCGTCCATCCGAACCTGGCTCCGCACGGGGAAGATGAGCTCGGCTTCGTTCACCGTGACGACCGGGTCGTAGCCGTACTCGACGTACCCCAGGGCGCCCACCGCGATGCTCAAAAACACCGCCAGCGAGGCGTTGTATCGCCAGTCGAGCTCCCGGGCGAGGCTCCGCTTGAGGCCCATCGGGAGCTGCGCCCTCGGCGATTCGGGCGGCGGCACCACGAACTGAAAGAGCACCGTCGCGCCCGCGAGGCTGAGCTTGCCGCGGCTCTGCGCGTCGAGGGTGACCCGCGGGCCCGCAGCCCGGAGCGCCGAGACGGTCTGCACCGAACCCCCGTGCGAGAGCTTGCCCTCAAGCCCCGGCACCAACACAAGCTGCCAACCCTGGGCGCTCGGGACGAACAGCTCGACGTGCCGCGCGGCCTCGTCGTTGAGCACGAAGGTGGCGCGCTCGGTGGTGCCCAGCGAGACCACCTCGCGGGCGCGAAAGAGCCGCTCGCGGGCCGCGCTCTGATCGACGAAGACGCCCACCCGGAGCGCGCGCGCGAGGGGCTGCGGGTGCAGCGCAGACATGGCCGAGGTCATCGCGCCGGGGGCGCGTGCGGTGTGCTTTGACATGGTGAGGCCCCCTCCTGCGGTGCGCAGGCGTCGCGAGGTGTCGCGAGGTGTTGTGCGACCAGTGACAACGGCGCGGGGCGAGAGGTTCCGGCGGGGCCGAGAGAAAAATCGGGTGCGGCGCAGAGGTCGCACGCGCGTTGGCTGTAACTTATTGAAGTTACAAGGTTTTCAGTCGCTCTCGGCGGGCGCCTGGGCGCGCCTGAGGGCCGCGATTTGAGCGTCGCTGTACCCGAGGAGCTCGCGCAAGAGCGCGTCGGTGTCGGCGCCGAGTTGGGGCGCGGCGCGGTCGGGGCGCGCGTCGCCTTCGCCCATCCAACGGAGGGGGTTTCCGGGCGCGACGAAGGGCCCGACGGTGGGGTGCTCGACGGCGTTCAGCATGCCGCGGGCGCGCACCTGCGGGTCGGCCGCGACCTCTTCGAGCGACTGCACCGGGGCCGCAGGCACGCCCTCGGCGTAGAGCCGTTCGAGCCAGTACCGCCGCGGCTGCGTGGCGAGCTGCGCCTCGACGGCAGCGATGAGCTCGGGGCGCCGCTGTCGGCGGTAGAGGCGGCCCTTCAGCAAGGGGTCGTCGGCCCACTCGGGGAGCTCGATGGCGCGGCAGAACCCAGGCCAGAAGGTGTCGGTGAAGACCGCCACGGTGAGCTCGCCGTCGCGGGCCCTCAGGCTCTGATACGGCGTCGCGTCGGCGTGCCCCGAGCCCTGAGGGCCCATCGGGTCGTGGGCCATCACCTGGTTCGAGAGCGCATAGGTGAGCAGGCTCACCTGGCAGTCGAGGAGGCCGAGGTCGATGCACTGCCCGCGGCCTGTCTTCTCGCGCTCGTAGAGCGCCGCGGCGATGGCGATGACGGCGTAGAGACCGCCGGTGAGGTCACCGATGGGGGCGCCGCACCGCGCGGGGCGACCGTCGCGATGCCCGGTGAGGCCCATCACCCCGGCGCGGGCCTGGAGCGTGAGGTCGAAGGCCGGCAGGGCGCGGTCGGGCCCGCTCCGCCCGAAGGCGGTCATGCCGCAGGTGATGAGCCGCGGGTGCTGCGCGCGGAGCGCGTCGTGGTCGAGCCCGAGGCGCTCGGCGACGCCGTACCTGAAGTTCTCGATGAGCACGTCGCAGCGCCCCAGGAGGTCGCGAAGTACGGCTTGACCCTCGGGCCTCGCGAGGTCGAGCGCCATCGAGCGCTTGTTGCGGTTGACCGAGAGAAAATAGACGCTCTCGCCCTCAAGAAAGTGCGGCCCCACGCCGCGAATGTCGTCGCCGACGCCGGGGCGCTCGATCTTGATGACCTCGGCGCCGAGGTCGCCCAGGATCATCGTCGCGAAGGGCCCTGCGAGCATGCGCGTGAGGTCGAGCACCCGCACGCCTCGGAGTGTGTTGAGCATCGCTGCTCTCTACCCGCGCGCCCTCGAAGATGCGAGCGACGAGGGCCCGCGACGGTCGACGCCGAGCGCCTCGACCGGGGGCGTGCGGCGGCCGTAGGTGACCGTGTCGGCGTCGTCGACGAGGGCCGGGTACCGCGTGAGAGGCACCCGCCGCGACACCGCCGCGTAGGCCCGCAGCGCCGCGTCGACGGCGCGGGCGAGACCCGACGGGGGAGGCGCGTACCCGAACACCTCGCAGAGCCGCGCGGGCGCGAGGCTCATGGCGACCGGCGTCGCGAGGGCGCCGAGGGGGCGAGGGAGCTGCCCACGGAGCACCCCGAGGGTCGCGTCGGCCACGCGCCGGGCCTCGGGGCTGGGGCGCATCTCGCGGGCCTCGTAGCGGGCCACGAAGGCGTCGAACGCGGCCTTGGTCTCTGGGAGGTCGGCGATCGCCATGCGGAGCCCCACGTTGCGCCAGAACGTGAACCAGGCCATCGCCTCGTGGGCGGTCATCGCGCGCCACCCGTGCGCCCTCAGCCACGCCTCGGGGAAGTCGATGAACGTCCACAAGACGAACAGGAGGTCGTCGTTGGCGATGTCGTATCGCCGATGGATCTCGTTCATGCGCGAGATGGCGCGCTGCCCGAGGGGGCTGTCGTACCCGGCCTCGACGAAGCGGTTGATGATGAGCTGCGTGTCGTCGTAGCGCTTCTGCCCGCGGCGCTCGAAGGCGCCCGTCTTGGCGAGCACCCGCGCCACCGAACGGCTCCCGAAGGTGTAGAGCAGGGCCAGCTCGAGGGCGTGCTGCACGTCGAAGGCGAACTCGTACACCGTGAGGAGGTGCACGATACGCTGGCAATCGCGCACGGCATCACACGCTGCGATCTCGCGCCCGACGGCCGGGTCACGAAACAGACCAAAGCGCCGCGAATACTGCTTCATCACACCGCTTCGGTGCAGCATCTCTCGGGCGAACACAAGCGTCTCTTCGGCGCCGCAAAAGTTGACCGCCGGGGGCGGCCCCGCGCATGACGGCGGGGCGAGCCTCGCGCATGACCAAAGACCCATCTCGCTTTGCGCGCTACGACCGCGCGGCCTTCTTGGCCACCGTGCCCGAGAAACACCGGGGCCTCGCAGAGACCCTCTGCGGTCACCTCGAAGCGGCCTTCCCGGGTGATGACATCACCTTGTTTTCGGGCTTCCCGGTGGTGGTGCGCGACATGGAGTGGTGCGCGGGCTTCGCCGTTCGCGCCAACGGCGTCGTGGCCTACTGTTGCTCGCCGGCGACGATGGCGCTCATGGGCGACGCGCTCAGACCCTACCTCTCGGGCAAGTCGTGCATCGCCGTCAAACCGCGCCGCGGAGAGGCCCTCGACGTGGTGGTCGCGCTGGTGGCGCGCGCCTTCCACGAGGCCGCAAAACACGACGGCATGATCTCGAAGGCCGACGCCCGCAAGCGCGAAGCCCGACGCCGCGCCGAGGGCTGAGGCTCACCGACAGGTCGGCTGACCCACGCCGCCGCACGCGACACACACCGCGGCCTGAGCGACCGCCCCGGGGTTGCAGACGCCGCCCGAGCACACCGGCTGGTCGGGGTTGCCGCAGGGCACGCACCGACTCGACTGCAACACAAAACCGCGGTTGCAGAGCACGCCGCAGGCGCCCCCGCTGCACACCGCGATGCCCGACTCGGGCGCCGCACACGCCGCGCACCCGGGCCCGCAGTGCTGCGGGTCGCTCACCGTCTCGACGCACCGACCGCCGCACGCGGTCAGCCCCGCGGCGCACAGCGGCGCGCTCCGACACGCGGGCTGCTCGGCCCCGCCGCAGGGCTCGCATTGGCCTTCGCGGAGGGTCGAGCCCGCGTTGCAGGCCACCGCGCACTGCCCGCTCACGCAGCTCACCGTGCCCCCCGCGGGCGCCGCGCAGGGCGTGTCGCAGGCCCCGCAATGGTTGACGTCGTTGCTGAGCTGCCGACACGAGCCGCCGCAGTTCGTGAGCCCCGTGCCGCAGTTCGCCGTACACTGCCCGCCCGAACACACCGCGGTCGAGGGGCACACGACACCACAGCGGCCGCAGTGGTTGGCGTCGTTCGCAGACACGCACAGGCCCGCGCAGCTCGTCTGCCCCGTCGGGCACGCGCAGGCGCCCGAAACACACCGCGCGCCGCCCGTGCATCGGCGCTCGCAGACGCCGCAGTGCTCGCTGCTCTCGGTCAAACGCGCGCAGCGCGCCCCGCACACCGTCTGCCCTGAGAGACACGTACAGCTCGCGCTCGCGCAGCCCTGCCCGGGGCCGCA
Organism: Myxococcales bacterium; assembly: GCA_016792845.1. Lineage (GTDB taxonomy): Bacteria > Myxococcota_A > Polyangia > Polyangiales > JAEUKH01. The sequence goes on from JAEUKH010000029.1 coordinate 321,360, forward strand.
CGCGCGACCGCACGCGCCGCAATGATTCGGGTCTGCTCGAAGGTCACGGCACCGCCCGTCACAGAAGGTCTGCCCCGAGGGGCACTGGTTGAGGCACCCGCCACCCTGACAGGTCGAGCCCGTCGCGCAGGTGTTGCCGCAGCGGCCGCAGTGCAGCGCGTTGGTGTTCAGGTTGACACACGCGCCGCCGCAGAGGGTCAGGGTGCTCGGGCACGCGCACGCACCCGAGACACACGCCAAGGGCGCCTGGCAGGCGTTGCCGCAGCGGCCGCAGTGCGACAAATCGCTCGAAAAGACGACCTCGCAGCCGTTCGCCGCGACCCCGTCGCAGTCACCCCGGGCGCTCGAACACACCACACGCCCGGCGTCGAGACGGACGTCGAGGTCGACCACATCAACAACGTCGCCGCGGTCAATGTTGACATCGTACACATCGCCCGGTGCATCGGCCGCGGCGGCGTCTTCGAGGGGGGCGTCGAGGGCGCTCGCGTCGCGCGCGGGGAGCCGCGCCTCACAGCCGAGGGCGAGCGTCACACCGAGGCAGACGAGCGTGCGCAGGGGGCTCAAAACCGCACCGTGGCCGAGAGCCCCTGTTGCTGCCAGAGCCACGGGGTGAGGGCGACCCTCGGCGCGGCGTGACTGCGACCGCCGCGCACCACGAGCAAGGTGCCCACCCCGGCGAGGGCGAGGCCCGAGAGGCCGAGCGCAAAGGCCGCGACGCGGTTGCGGGTCTGGTTCTCGCAGAGGGTGTTGACCGTCGCGGCGTCGAAGCTGCTCGCGCTGTCGGCGCTGGCGCGGGCGCAGAGGCCGTCGACGTCGAGGCGCTGCGGTGTGTTGATCGCGGCGTCGTAGCGGGCCCAGGCGCCGTACGGGTCGGGCGCCATGGCCCCGGCGTTCTGCATGCGCTCGGCAGAGTCGGCGGTCTGGGCCCAGAAGTACACGCCCACGCCGCTCGCGATGACGCCCACCCCGAGCAAGACGAGGCCCGCCACCCGGGTCGTGGTGAAGCGCGACGGAGCCGGCGCCGCCGGGGGCAGAGCAGGCGCCGCGACACGGGCCACGGGCGTCGCCGCCAAGGTCACCGACACGCGGTGCGTCTGGGTGCCCGCGACCTCGACGTGGGTGTGCTGGGAGACGTATCCGGGCGCGCGGACCTCAAGGTCGAGGGGCCCCTCGTTGAAGGCCAGCGCGTGGTCGAGCGGGAGCCGCCCCAACGACACGCCCGCCGCAAAGAGCTCAGCCCCCGGCACGTTCGCCGAGGCCTCAAGAAAGCCGATGTGGGCCACCACCTCTTGCCGCAGCGCGAGGAGCGCCGCGCGCCGCGTGGTCACCCAACGGTCGCCGTGCGCTTCGAGGGCCTCGTCGAGGTGCCCCAAGGCGTCTACGAAGCGCCGCATCGCGTGCTCGGCGATGCCCAATTGCGCCACCACCCGCGGCGAAGGGCAGCGCGCGTGGAGGTCGCGAAACATCGCCCATCCCGCGATGTCTTGCCCGCGCTCGCGGAGCCGAATGGCCTCTTCGATGCGCGCGTCGAGGTTGTTGCAGGCCGCGGTCGGCTGCGCCTCGCCCCGAGCCCCCGAGAGCACAAGCCCCAAGCCCACGAGCCCACGAACGATGGAGTATGAAAGCCCTCGGCCCACGCGACCCGCGACGCTATCACCGAGGCCCGCGCCGCGGTCAACTCCCCGCCACGCGCCGCGCGCCGAACGCGCTACGGGCACACCCTCAACCCCGCGAAGAGCCGCGCGTCACGGTGCATCGTCGCCCCAAGGGTCGGATCGGCGAGACGAAACACCCCGAGGGCGCCCCCCCAAGGCGCGACACCGAGGGTCTCCCAGCGCACCCCGGCGACCCGCAGGAGCCCGTGTTGGTCGGTCATTTCGAGGCGATCGTCGAGGTCGATGAGCACCACCCGGGTGTCGACCTCCGAGCGCTCAAGGCCCAAGACCCGGGCCCGCCCGCGCGCCCCCGACGGGCTCCGCGCCACCAGCCAGCGCGGCTCGTCGAGGCCTGAATCGAGCACCCTGGGCCTGACCTGAACGGCTCCGCCGCGCGAGACCGCCGCGAGGTAGCTCGCCCCTGCGCCGGTGGCCCAGGTGAGCAGCACGCCGTCGCGATGGGCCGCGAGGGCGTAGCGCCCGCTCTCGTTGATCGGCGCTTGCAGGGTCGTGCGCTGCTGCGTGGCGCAGCCCGCGTCGGCGCGGAGCACCTCGATGGCCCCCGCGCGATGGGCCGCGACGCCGTAGAGGTCGTCTCCGGCGAGGGCCACGGTGCGCGCCATGAGCGGCGCATCGCAGCGCGAGAGCCCCGCCCCGGCGTCGACGCGCTCTGAGAGAAACGCGCCTTCGGGCGTCTCGAAGAACACCCGAACCCCTCTCTCGTCGCTCAGCACCACGGCCTCTTCGGCGCCGCGGGCGTACACCCGTGTGGCGCCGCGCCGCCGCCCGCGCCCGATCGCGCGCAGGGTGTGCGAGCCCGCCCCGACCCGCGTCAAGAGGTACGCCTGGTCTTCAAAAAACGCGAGATCGACCACCGACTCGTCGGGCCCCGTCACCTGGCGAAAGGTCTCGACCGGGCGGCCCTCGAAATCGAGCCACTGCACGCTCACGCCCTGCGCCTCTTGCAGCGTGCCCACCCAACCCTGCCCCGCAAAGCGGAGCGTCGAGAGCGACGCGATCTCGACCCGCCCTGCGGCGCATTGCGCGGGCGGCGCGTACACCACGGTCTTGTGACACCCCAGCGCGAGCCCCAACAAGATCGCCGCGGGCCGCCACCCAGCCCTCACGGGCGAACCTGACTCTGCGGCACAAACACCGCCGATTGCCAGGGGCCGAGCGAGACCACCACCGCGCCGCCGGTGCCGACGGTCACCATGCGCGGCTCGGTGCCGAGCACGTTCACCAGCACGGTGCCCTGCGGCTGCGAGACGGTCATCGGGTTGCCGCCGGTCGAGAGGGTGCTCGTCTCGGCGGTGCCGTCTTTGGCGTGAATCACGACGAGGCCGTAGCTCTCACCGCTCACGCGCTCGTAGGCCATGATGCCCGCGTCGGGCTCGGCGCCGGTGTGCGTGGTGACCCAACGTACGGCCATGTTGCCGCGACGAAAGGCCGGGTAACGGCGCCGGATCGAGAGGAGCTGACGGGTGTATCCGAAGGTGCTGATCGAGTTGTCGGCGCGGCGCTCATTGGTGTTGAAGCCGGTGTCCCACATGCGCTCTCGGTTGGCGGGGTCGTTGCCGCCGCGGAAGTCTTGCTCGGTGCCGTAATACAGACAAGGGATGCCGTCTTCGGTGAGGAGGTACGTCAACGCGGCGTGGAGCCTCGGGCGAAACCGCTCGACATCGCGCGGGTTGTTGCTGTCGACGACCCCCGAAGAGCAGTCTCGACCCCCGGCGCTGATGTTGGCCGCCACGGTGGGGTTGAGCCCATAGAGAAAGCGCGACACATCATGGTTGTCCATGAAGTTGACGAGGATCTGCGAGGGGGCGACGCCGACGCCGTTGGGCTGCGGCGTTGACGAGTATCGCATCTGGCGATCGCGCAGGAGCCCTTCGAGGTCTTGCGTGCGCCCGTCGCCGCATTGAAAGATGTTGTCAAAGATGCGGTACTTCTGGGGGAAGTAGAAGACGCTGTCCATCTCGTTGACGTTGGTGAACGAGCCCACCAGGCGGTCGTCGCCGTCGAAGGCCTCACCGAAGAGGAGGAAGTTGCGCTTCCCCGCGGCGAGGGCGCGACGTCTGATCTCAGCCGAGAAGACCTGCCAGAATTCGTGCTCGACGTGCTTGAGGGTGTCGATCCGAAAGCCGTCAATGTCGGTGAGCTCGATCCAGCGCCAGTAGGCCTCGATCATCGCGCGGCGCACCCGCGGGTCTTCGGTGTTGACGTCTTTCAACCCGCCCGGAAAGTCACCCAACAACACCTGCGGGTTGGGCACCCCGTTCCCGTCATTGCCGTAGTTCGTAATCCGCCCGCGGCGGTGATACCCCTCAGGGCGCGCTAGAATCGCCTGCGAAGCCAGGATGTCGCTGCGCGGCACGACCCTGAAGATCTCGGGCATGTTAAAAAAGACGATCGGCGCGTCGCCCGCAGGGCCGAGCGAGGTAAAACCCTGCACCGGGCCCCGGTCGTTGAAGTCAGGGTCGTACTCTGTCACCCGGGTCAGGGTGCTCTCGACGCCGCCCGGGTTGCGGTATTGCCCGTCGCCGCGCTCGTTGTCGGGGTACCGCCCGCTGCCGCCGAGAAACTCATCGGGGCGACCGTTGGAGTTGATGTCATAAAAGAACATCTGCCCCATGTGGTTGGTCACGATGTCAACGATGACCTTGATGTTACGGCGATGGCACTCTCGCACGAGCCGCCTGAGCGCCGCGAGGTCGCCGAAGTGCGGGTTCAAGAGCGTGAGGTCTTGCGCCCAGTACCCGTGATAGCCGTCGAAGCCCGCGTCGGTGTCGACGTTGCGCACGACGGGGCTGATCCACAAGGTGGTGACCCCGAGGCGCTCGATGTAGTCGAGCCGGTCGGTGAGACCCTGCCAGTCGCCGCCTTGGTAGCGCCCGAGGGCCGTGCGGTCGATGCGAAGGTCGTTGGTGGTGTCACCGTCGGCGAAGCGATCGACCAAGACCTGGTAGATGGTCTCGTCGCGCCAATCTTCGACGTGTGTGCCGACCCGCAACGTGCCGATGCCGTCTTCTTCGAGCTCGCCCCAGCACGAGCTCAGCCCCAAGGTCGCCGCGGCGAGACCGAGCACCCCGAAATAGCGTCGAAACTCCACCCGCCGACGCTACACCACCGACGCGCCCGCGCGACACCTACCCGTGACGTCGGCGGCGTAAAATGGCGACCAGCCCTACGCCGAAGCTCAGCCAAGCGAGGCCCCCGCGACCCGCGAGCCCAGGGCGCGCGTCGCAGAGACCCGGCGCGGCCGCCCCGCCCTGTTGACGGTATCGCTCCCAGTAGTCAGTGAGCGAGCGCGGCGTGCTGCAGGCCGTCGTGAGCGCCACCGCGCTGCGGTTGCCGGCCTGGTCTTCGACGATCACACCGAACTGATACGGCGTACCGTTGCGAAGCCCCGAGATCACCGCCGGAGAGCCCGTGCCCGCGTCGCCGTCGTTGCAGCGATACTGCGCGAGGGCCGTGTCGTCGTTGGGGTCGATGCCGGTCAGGGCGCCGGTGCCGCAGGTCGCCGCGTCGAGCGCGCCCGTGCTGGCAGGCTCACGCCCCCGCGGAGGGTCGCAGAGCACATACACCGCCCGCAGCGCCTCGCGCGAAGCCGTCGGCGCCCCGACGTCGCCGCCCGCGTCGAAGCCTGCGTCGAAGCCTGCGTCGACCCCCGCGTCTTCGACATCGCCCACGTCGCCCGCGTCGGCGCCCGCGTCGGCGCCCGCGTCGAAGGCATAATCCCACGAGAGCGTGGCGCGACCCTCGTCAGAGAGGGCCCCCGGAGAGCCCACCGGAAGCGGCGCCACCGTGTCGACGGTGATCGGAGAGGTGCGAGCCACCACGTTGCCTTCGACCATCAAGAACAGCCGCCGAACCCCAAGCGCGGCCCCACACTGCCCCGTCACCGCGTCTACAATCCGCGCCGACGGAACCTGCACCGTGTACCGCGTCGCCCCCGCCAACAGCGGGCTCGCGCACACCTCACGCGACCCTGCGCCGCAGAGCTGAAAGCAGCTCGCCCCGCTCGCAGGCTCTCGCGACGCGCTCGCGCACGCGAGGTCGTCGCCGATCCACAGCGACGGGGCGGCCGAGGCGGGCTCGCCGAGCTCGGCGCGAAAGCTCCACACCTCGGCGCTGTTGCAGTCGCGCGCCCCCAACTGGTCGGCCCGGGTCAAGCTGTTGCCGCGCGGCCCACCGCTGCGCCCAACAACCTCAAGCCGAACCTGGGCTTCGGCCCGAGCGCCGAGCGACACCACGGCGCCCGAGAGCGCCAACATCAAACCTGAACGACGAAGCAACATCACGGTGAGCTCTACCTGCGAGGCGCCGAGAAGATACGCAGCGCGCCACCACGTCAACGTCAGAGCGCGGGGGTGCCCTTCCGGCCGCTTGTCGAGACACCCTGTGCCGAGAGCGAACAACGGTCGTGCCGGGCGCGCACACGAGCGCGTTAAAGATTGCAATCGAGGCTGATCTTGTGACCGAAGTACGAATCAACCTTCGGCACGTCACCTGCAATGGCGCCATTCACCATGAAAAACACCGGTCTCGCGCTGTGGGCCTCGTTTGTTTCAGTCGCGCTCGCTTCACAATCGGCCTCTGCCCAGACCGTCGCAGCGCCCGCTCAGCCCGAGGGGGCCGTGGTCGTCACGGCGCCATGGGCCGCACGAACTCAGGGAGTGAGCGTCACGGTGACCATGGGCCCCACGGCCGCACCGCAAGCCGTCGCACCGCAAGCCGTCGCACCGCAAGCCGTCGCACCGCAAGCCGTCGAGATGGCGCCTTCCGCGGTGATGGCCCCGCCCGCGGTGATGGCTCCGCCCGCGGTGATGGCCCCGCCGTCGTTGGTGGCGCCGAACTTTGAGGTCGACCCGCACCGCACCCGTCGCATCGTCTACGAGAGCCTCGCGGGGGTCGGCGGGGGCCTCGGGCTCGGCCTCGTCGGCGGCCTCGTCGGCATCGCGATGAACGACCGCGGCGGCGAGTGGAGCGCCCTCGGCGGCTTCTTCTACGGCGCCACCCTCGGGTACGTGTCGGGGGTGCCCTTGGGGGTGACCTTGGCGGGGCATTCGCAGGGCGGCAACGGGGGCTTCGGGTGGTCGCTCCTCGGGCACCTCGGCGGCACCATGGTGATGGGCTCGGTCGTTTACGCGCTCAACCGCGACGGCGACCCCAACGAGGTGAGCAGCTTCTTGATCATCGCGGGCGGCGTCGCCGGGGCCGTCCTCGGGTACGAGCTCTCGAACGACGCCAGCCGACGGCCCCGCGCCGTGGTCGCGCGCCGCATGGTGCTCCCCACCGCGAGCGCCACGTTGCAGTCTGTCAGCGTGGGCCTCTCGGGCAGCTTCTAGGGCTCAACGCGCCCGTCGGCGTGTCGCGCCGCGGCGTCGATGCCCGCCTCCGCGGGTCGTGCTCCAAAAATTCGAGCTGAGGCCACTTGTTGGTGCTTCGATGTTTTGATATTGATGGGGCATGTGGGGTACTCGAACGGGTTTGAAGCAGGGGCTTGTGCTCACGGGGGTGCTCTGCGCGGGTGAGGTGTCAGCGCAGGGCATTCAGTTGGGGGCAGGCGCTACGGCGCAGGTTCAGACGACGCCAGGTGGGGTGACGGTGCAAGGCCAGGCAGCGGCTGGTGTCTCGATCTCAAACGCGGGCGCGGCGCCTCCTGAGTCGAGACCCGCCTCGATCACGACCCTGCCATCGTCGACGAGCACCACGAGCGCCACAACCGCGTCGTCGTCGTCGAGTGAGGCTGCCGAGCCTCCCCGGCGAATGTCGCCGTTGCGAGCGCGGGTCGCGAGCGAACTCGCAGAGGGTACCGTGGTCGGCATGGTCGGTGGGGGCTTGGTGGTCGGCGGCGTGGTGTACGGCATCGCAGCCTTGGTACAACATTCCGAGGCCAGCTCCCGCCCAGTCGACGAGGTTACAGTGGGCGCGCTTGGCACGGTGGGGCTTGGTTTCTTCGGGGCCGGGTACGCGCTCGGGGTTGCAACGGGTGTTACCCTCGCGGGTGAGAGGCACGGTGCGCGAGGCAGCATCATCGGCGCGCTCGGGGGGGCGCTCTTGGGCACCGCGGTGCCGCCGATTTTGGCCTACGCCCTGAGCGACGACCGCGACGTGCGCCTCGCCTCGTGGCTTCTGACCCCCGTGACCTCGGTGCTGGCATCCGCGTTCTTCTATGAGTTGACCAACACCGCCACGGTGCTCGAAGAAGCGCAGGTCCAGCTAGCGTCTCGGCGTCGTCAACGCATCCGGGTCATGCCTAGCGCCGCGCCCGCGCCCCTGGGGTCGGGCGGCACCTTCGGTCTCGCCGGCGTGTTCTGAGCGCGGCTGCGCCGTTTCGAGAGAAAATCAGCCAGAAAGCGAGCGGGGGGCCTTGTATGGGGGGTGAAGTGGGCGTAGGCTCCGCGCCCCTCAAAGGATACCGTTGGTCGGTATTGTTTTGAGAATCCACACCTGTTGAGCGCATGGGCCGCGGTGTTCGCGGCGCTGATGCACGGCCCCACCCTTAGGGTGCCCGCAGTCGTTGCGGGTTGGTGGTTTTGGCTCTCAGCAGGGAGGCAACAACCCAAACGCAGTTGGAGTGTTTTGTCATGACGATGGATGCCGTTCTGCCCGCTCCGGGCGAAGCCCCCCTCCCTGTTCGTGCGCTTCTTGAGGCGGGCGTTCACTTCGGCCACCAGACCAAGCGGTGGAATCCCAAAATGCGCCCGTTCATCTACGGCGCCCGCGGCGGGATCCACATCATTGACCTCGACCAGACCTCGCGCCTCTTCACCCGCGCCTACAACTACGTCACCGACGTGGTGGGCAAGGGCGGGCACGTGCTCTTCGTGGGCACCAAGCGCCAGGCCCAAGAGATCGTTCAAGAAGAGGCCCTCCGCGCGGGCCAGCACTTCGTCACCAACCGCTGGCTCGGCGGCACGTTGACGAACTTCCGCACGATCCGTTCGGGCATCGAGCGCCTCAGGGCCATCGAGACCATGAAGGCCGACGGCACCTACGAGAACCTGCCGAAGAAAGAGACCCTCGGTCTCGAGAAAGAGCGCATCCGTCTCGAAGAGTACATCGGCGGTCTGAAGAACATGGGCGGGCTCCCCGGCGTGGTCTTCATCATCGACCCGGCGCTCGAAGACATCGCGGTGAAAGAGGCCCGCAAGCTGGGCATTCCGATCATGGCGATCACCGACACCAACTGCGACCCCGATCTCATCGACTTCCCGATCCCGGGCAACGACGACGCGATCCGCTCGATCAAGCTCATCACCGCGCGCATCGCCGACGCGGCCATCGAGGGCGCCCTCAAGCGCCGCGACCTCGTGGGCTCCGACGAGGGCCGCAGCAACATCGTCGAGATGCGCGACCGCGGCGACCGCGACCGTGACCGTCGCGGTGGCGATCGCCGTGACGGCGGTCGTGGCCCCGGCGGCCGTGGCCCCGGCGGTCGTGGCCCCGGCGGTCGTGGCCCCGGCGGCCCCGGCGGCCGTGGCGGCGAAGTGAATGTCACCCGTGGCCCGGGCGGCACCGCGTCAGCGGGCGGCACCGACAAGGCCGACTGAGCAGAGGCGAGACACGATCATGGCTGACATCACAGCGTCGATGGTGAAAGAGCTTCGCGAGCGCACGCAGGCCGGCATGGCCGACTGCAAGAACGCGCTCAAAGAAGCCGATGGCGACATGGCAAAGGCCGTCGAAATCCTTCAGAAGAAGGGCATTTTGAAGGGCATGTCGAAGCAGGGCAAGATCGCCGCCGAGGGCGCGGTCTCGGCCGCGGTTTCGGGCAACGTGGGCGTGGCCCTCGAGTTCAACTGCCAGACCGACTTCGTCGCCCGGGGCGATGAGTTCAAGGGCATGTTGCGCGAGCTGACCAACGCGGCGCTGGCGCACAAGCCGGCCGACGTGGCGACCCTTGAGGCGGTCTCGGTCGAGGGGCGCACCTTCGCCGAGCGCATCAATGACCTCACGGCCCGCTCGGGCGAGAAGCACGCGCTCCGGCGCGTGGCGGTGTACGAGGCCGGTGAGGGCTCGCTCCTCCACACCTACGTGCACTCGAACCACCGCATCGCCGTGCTCGTCGAACTGGTCTCGTCGAACGTCGGTCACGAAGCGGTGAAAGAGTTCGCCGAAGACGTGGCCCTTCAGATCGCGTCGATGAGCCCGAAGTACCTCCTCAAGAGCGAGGTGCCCACCGAGACCGTCGACAAGCAGCGCGAGATCTTCTCGGCCCAGATGGATCAAGAAGACGCCGCCATCCTCGCCGAGCCCGACGCTTACCTTGAGCGCGTTCGCCTCAAGGTGATCGAAGACGCGCGCGAGGCGGGCACCGAGGTGGCCGACCCCGCCGCCGAGGCCCAGCGCCTCGTGACCGAAGACGCGAAGTTCAAGGCTTCGCTCGAAGGCTTCGTGCGCGCCGCTGACAAGCTCAAGGCGCGCCCCGCGGCGGTTCGTGCCAAGATCCTCGAAGGCAAGGTCAGCAAGTGGCTCACCGAGGTGGTGCTTGTTGATCAGACCTCGGTCAAAGAGTCTGACAAGACCATCGCCAAGATCCAGTCTGAGGTCGCGGCGCGGGTGCCGGGTACCGCCGTGAAGCGCTTTGTGCGCTTCGAGGTGGGCGAGGGCATCGAGAAGGGCCCGGCCAAAGACTTCGCCACCGAGGTGGCCGAGATGGCGGCGCAGGCGGGCTGAATGCAAGCACCGGTGGCGCGCGGTACCTTGAAGTGGGCCGCGTTCCTCGGGTGTCTGGCGGCGGTTCTTGGGGCCCTGGCCTTCGCGGTCGGGGCCTCGGCCTTTGGGCCTTGGCGGTGGGCCCTCGCGGCGCTCCTCGGCTGGGCCTCGCTGTCACTCGCGGTGACGCTGTCACTCTATGCCGTGTCGGCCTTCGGCGGCGCGCCGGGGCCGGTGATGTCGGGCGCGCGTTGGCCCGCGTTGCAGCCCTTGGTGTGGCCCTTCCGCGGGGTGGCGACTGCGCTCTGGGTGCTCCTGCGGCGTGTGCGCGGAGGCGGGCCTGCGGTGCGCGTGACGGCGCGGCTCTATGTGGGCCCCAAGCCCTTCGCCGGTGAGGCCGCGGCGCTGCGGGCCGAGGGCATCACGGCGATCTGTGACATGACCGCCGAGCTGCCTGAGACCGCGCGCTTTGGGGTCGCGCCCTTTGTGCGACTGCGGGTGCCCACCCTCGACCGGGCTCACTCGAACGACGACGAGCTCGCGCGGGCCGTGAATTGGGTGCTCGCCCGGCGCGCCGAGGGGCGCGGCGTGCTGGTGCATTGCGCCTTCGGTCGCGGGCGGAGCGCCATGGTGGTGGCCGCGACGCTCCTGGCCCTCGATGAAGCCGCAAGTGTCGACGAGGCCGTGGCAATGCTGACCCGCGTGCGACCCTTGACGCGGCTGAGAACCGCGCAATTGCAAGGGCTTGAGCGCTTCCTGCGGCGAACGCGCAGCAGGTGAGGGGCGCCCTGAGGGTTGTTGCCTTCAACGCATTGCGGTAAGGGCCGCGGGCATGAACGGCTCGCCCCAAGATGATGGTCGTACGATTCCTCCTCCGCCGCAGTCGAGCGGTGTTCGTTACCGGCGCATCTTGCTGAAGATGTCGGGCGAGGCGCTCTGCGCACAAGAGGGCGGCTTCGGCCTCGACCCGGTGGCCATCGGCGTGCTGGCCGACGAGCTGGTGGCCGCGTGGCGCACGCTCAAGGTGCAGCTCGCGCTGGTGGTCGGCGGCGGCAACATCTTTCGCGGGCTCAAGGGCTCCGCCGCGGGGATGGATCGCTCGACCGCCGACTCGATGGGCATGCTCGCGACGGTGATGAACGCGCTCGCGCTGCAAGACGCCCTCGAAAAGCGCGGGGCTCCGACGCGGGTTCAGAGCGCCATCGAGATGTCAAAGGTGGCCGAGCCCTACATTCGCCGTCGCGCCATTCGGCACCTCGAGAAGGGGCGCATCGTGATCTTCGCCGCGGGCACGGGCAACCCGTACTTCAGCACCGACACCGCGGCGGCGCTGCGCGCGATGGAGATTCACGCAGACGCCTTCTTCAAAGCCACCAAGGTCGATGGTGTCTACGACTCCGATCCGAAGAAGAACCCCGAGGCGGTGATGTTTCCGAAGCTGTCGTACGACGAGTTCTTGGCGCGCCGCATCGGCGTGATGGACTCAACCGCCGTCACCCTCTGCCGCGACAACAAGCTCCCCATCAGGGTGTTCAAGCTCGCCGATCAGGGTAACATCGCGCGGGTGATCATGGGGGCCGAGGTGGGCACCGTGATCGACGAGGCCGGCACCAGGTAGCCCGCGCCGCCGTCAGCAGAGCACCATCAATGGGGGAGCGTCTTCGTGGAGATTCAGACACAACTGCCGCTGCACGATAAGCAGGGCCTCGCGCAGCACCTTCAGCGCATGTTTCCTCAATATAAAGTTGAGCCGAACATGCACGGGGTCATCGTCGGCAACGGCCTCGCGACCGGGGTGCTGGTGCGCGACATGGGCAACGGCCGCGCGAAGCTGATCTGGGAGTTTCCGAGCCTCGCGACGAAATTCTTCGTCATCCTCACCATCGTCTTCGGCATCTTGCCCGGGCTGATCTTGTTCGGCCTCGTCTGGGCGGTCACGAACGGCGACGTCGACCGCATGCGCAATGAGGTCTCGCACGCGCTGGTGAACGGCGCTCCGGCCGCGATGGGCGCGCCCGGTATGCCCGGCATGGCCGGTATGCCCGGGGTCGCGATGGCGCCGACGGGGCCGCGCCGCGGCATGGCCGTCACCTTCGGCCTCCTCACGCTGCTCTCGGGGGCCTTTACGGCCTACAACTACAGCGAATACCAGAGCGCGTACGTGTCGCCGTACAGCAGCTACGGCAGCTACGGTCGTTATGGCAGCTACGGCTCGTCGTACTCGTACATCCGCCGCGCCCGTTTTCGCGAGCGATACGAGGGCGGCATGGTGGTCACGGGCATCTGCTTCGTGCTCACCCTCGTGGGCCTCGCGCGCATGAAGGGCGGCAGCGCGCCGCAGCCCGCGCCCTACGGCCAGCCGATGCCGGGTCAGCCGTACCCGCAGCAGGGCTTCGGCGGCCAGCCGATGCCGGGTCAGCCGTACCCCCCGCAAGGTTTCGGCGGGCAACCCATGCCGGGCCAGCCCTTCGGCACCGGGCCGCAAGGGCAACCGATGCCGGGTCAGCCGTACCCCCCGCAAGGCTTCGGTACAGGGCCGCAAGGGCAGCCGTACCCGCAGCAGGGCTTCGGTACGGGGCCGCAAGGGCCTCAGGCGGGGCCGCAGGGGCCGCAGACCGGCCAAGAGGGCTGGGGGCCCGGGCAGCAGCCGGGAGGCCCCCAAGGAGGCGGCTGGGGGCCGCCGCCGCAGGGCTGAGTTCAGGTCGAGAGGGTCTTCTTCTTGACCCGCTTGCGCACCACGCGGTGGCCGGCCCTGGGCGAGACCGGGGGCGGCAGCTGCGACGCCTGCGTCGAGCCGCTCCGAAACAACATCGACCCGGCCTGCGGGGTGCTGCTGCGGGCGCGCTCGCGGGCGAGCTCCATGAAGCGCGATTGCGACCTGAGGGGCGCCTCGCCGTCGGCGGGGGTGCGGCGCAGGTAGGTGCCATCGGGCTGCATCTCACGGGCTTTCACGTTGTCGGCGAGTTGGGTCGCGAGCACCGTGTCGCGCACCCAGCTCGCCATCGCCTTGTCTTCTACGGGGAAGAACACCTCGACGCGGCGGTCGAAATTGCGGGGCATCCAGTCGGCGCTTGAGAGGTACACCTCGGGGGCGCCCCCGTTGGCGAGCCAGACCAACCGGGTGTGCTCGAGAAAGCGGTCGATGATCGAGCGCACCTTGATGTTCTCGCTCACCCCTGGGATGCCGGGCTTCAAACAACAAATGCCCCGCACGATCAGGTCGATTTTGACCCCCGATTGCGAGGCCCCGTAGAGGGCCTGAATGACCGCGGCGTCGACCAGCGAGTTGAGCTTCACCACCAGGTGCGCCGTGCGGCCGTGTCGCGCGTGCTCGGCCTCGCGGGCGATGAGCGCCAAGATGCGCTCGCGCAAATTGGTGGGCGCCACGGCGATGCGCTGCCACGAGGGCGGCTCGCAATACCCCGTGAGGAGGTTGAAGAGGTGCGTCGCGTCTTCGCCGAGCTCTTTGCGCGCTGAGAACATCGAGATGTCGGTGTAGAGCCGCGCCGAGGCCGGGTTGTAGTTGCCCGTCGAGAGGTGCACATACCGCCGCAACCCCTTCTCTTCGCGGCGAATGATGAGACACACCTTGGCGTGGGTCTTGAGCCCGAGGAGCCCGTACACCACATGGACGCCGCTCTCTTCGAGGGCCCGGGCCCACTGAATGTTGGCCTCTTCGTCGAAGCGGGCCTTGAGCTCGACGAGGGCCGTGACCTGCTTGCCGTTGTCGGCCGCGCGCGCGAGGGCGCGCACAAAGGGCGAGTTCGAGCCCGCGCGGTAGAGGGTGATCTTGATCGCGAGCACCTTCGGGTCGTCGGCCGCGCGGGAGACAAAATCGACCACCGAGTCGAAGCTCTCGTAGGGGTGCTGCAAGAGCACGTCGCGCTCGCTCAAGAGCGCGAAGGGGTCTTCGGTGTCGCGAAACGGCGGCACGACCTGCGGGGTGAAGGCCTCGTCGTGGAGATCGGGGCGCGGCTCGCTCGCGTGAACGCCGATGAGGTCGCCGAGGTGAAGAGGGCCGTCGACGAGGTAGACGTCGTCGTCTTCGAGGCGAAGAAAGCGCCGCAAGAGGGTCAGAAGGCGCGGGTCGATGCGGGCCGCGGCTTCGAGGCGCACGGCGTTGCCGCGGTCGCGACGGCGAAGCTCCTGCTGAATCGTCTTGAGGAGGTCTTCGGCCTCCTCTTCGTCGATCGTAAGGTCGAAATTGCGGGTCAGCCGAAAGGGCGACACCGACACGATTTCGAGCCCGGGGAAGAGCATCCCGGCGTGGCGGGCGATGACCTCTTCGAGAAACAGCCAGGTGCGGTGCGCCCCGCGACCCTCGCCCTTGACCTCGACGAGGCGCTGCAAGATCGGCGGCACCTGCACCACCGCGAAACCAATGCCGCCCTCGTCGCGGTCGCTCAGAAACACCACCCCGAGCGCCAACGCCTTGTTGCGCAGATGCGGAAAGGGGTGCCCGGGGTCGATCACCATCGGCGTCAGCACCGGGTAGATCTCTTCTTTGAAGTACTCGCGCATCCGCGCGTCGGTCTCTGGGCTGAGCCCCGCGCCCTCGCCGAGCGCGATGCCCGCGCCGTCGAGCGCCGACACGAGCTGCTCTCGGTAGAGCGTGTACTGGTCGCGCACCATGCGGTGGGCGCGGGCTGAGATCGCCGCGAGCTGCTCGGCGGGTGAGAGCCCGTCAGGCGGCATCTCAAGCACGTCGCCGGTGAGGAGCTGACGCTTGAGACCCGCCACGCGGATCATAAAAAACTCATCGAGGTTGGTGCTGACGATCGAGAGAAACTTCAGCCGTTCGAGGAGCGGCACCCCGGGCTCGGCGGCCTCGTCGAGCACGCGCTGGTTGAACTCAAGCCAAGAGAGCTCGCGGTTGAGCAACAACTTCGGGTCTGACAACGAGGGCGCGTTCACGGCCCCGCGACAATACCCGAAAAGCCCGCTACGCGCCGTCGGCGTTCAAGGTGTACCCGCGGAGCGTCGAGCGGATGCCCACGCTGGTGCCGCGCGAGCTCGTGGCCGAGGCTTCGATCTCGATCACCCCAACGCCCGCGGCGAAGTAGGTCGTGGTGGTGACCCCCGAGGCCCGCGCCGTGTGGGTCACGCTCACCACGTTGGTGAAGCGCTGGTCGCCCACGGTGCGCGCTTCGCCGACGGTGCGGATCTCGTATCCGCCGGTGGGCCCCTCCCACTGAGTGCCCACGCGCACGGGGTCTTTGAGGATGAACTGCCCCTCGCGGAAGACGCCGCCCTCGCGGTACTCCCACGTCTCGGTGCGGCTGTTGCTGCTCCGCACGAGGAAGCGCGGCCCGTCGACCCGCACCACCACCAGCGTCGCGAGCACCGTGTCGCCGCCGATGCCCGTTTGGGTGTCGTAGCTCCACGCGGCCCCTTGGCGCAGCGGCACCCAATCGCGCGCGTGCTCGGCCCGCACCGCCGCCGGCCGTTGGGGCGCCGCGCAGGCCGCGAGCATCGCTGAGAAGACCGCAAATCGAAGGTGTTTCATCAGTGACCCAACCAGTGCGCCGCCAACATCACGATGAGGCCGCCGGTGACGATGAACGCCGCCGTCGCACCCGGGTCTGGTGCGAAGCGCGCGAGCATCGTTCGACCCGCCTGCGATTTTGTCGCGTCGTCACTTCGGGCGAGGCGCGCGGCGATGGCCCGGGCCTCGGCGTGATCGCCCGCGTCGAGGCAGCGCTGCATGGTCAACACTTCGGGGTCGGCGGCTGCCGACACGGCGGCGTCTGGGGTCTTCGAGTCGTCGGTTTCAGACACGGCCCCGAGGCTACTCTGCCCGAGGGCTGGGCGCATCTCTCTCTGTCACGCAAGGCCCGCGTCGGCGCGCTGTGAGCGGCCTGCGGGCTGTGTTAGAGCCTCGCCGGGTGAGCCAGTGGATCGTCTTCGAGGTGTCGCTCGCGGCCCGTGGCGCCGCGCTGTGGGTCGAGCGGCTCGCCGTGTCGGGGTTTCTTGAACCCGTGGTGATCGACCCGGTCGAGAGCCTCCCGGCCCGCGACGGATACAGCGCCCGGGTCGACCCCGACGCCCTCGCGCGGGTCGAGGTGTGGTGTGACGATCGGTCGCGCGTCGAGGCGCTCGAAGCCCTCGCGCGAGAGGCGACCGCGGCCCCGTTCTTCGCTGCCAGCGCGCGGCTCCGCGAGGCCAGCGAGGTCGAGCTCGCGGTCGAAGATTGGCGCAAGGCGCACCTGCCCATCGTCGTCGACGCGCTCTGGCGGATGGTGCCCCATTGGTGCGAAGCGCCCCCGGGCGAGGGCCGGGTGATCGTCACCGACCCGGGCGGCGCGTTCGGCTCGGGAGATCATGCAACAACGCGAGATTGCATGAGATTTTTGACAGAGCTGGTGCGCCCTGGCGAGCGGGTGATCGACCTCGGCTCGGGGGCCGGGCTCTTGAGCCTCGGCGCGGCGATGTGCGGCGCGGGCGAGGTGCTGGCGGTCGACATCGACCCCATGGCGGGGGCCCATCTGCGCGAGATGATGCGCCTCAACGGCGTGACCGCGCGGGTTCGATTCGAGCGCAAGGATTGGCGCGCGACGCGGCTCGTGGGGGCCGACGTGGT
This sequence comes from Myxococcales bacterium, assembly GCA_016792845.1. Taxonomy (GTDB): domain Bacteria; phylum Myxococcota_A; class Polyangia; order Polyangiales; genus JAEUKH01. Next base: position 338,262 of record JAEUKH010000029.1, read on the forward strand.
GATTCAGAACATCGGGGCTGAAGACGCGAAGGAGCTTGTGTTGAAGCTCGGCGCGACGCGGCATCGCCCGCGTGTGCTGCTGCTCTCGGGCATCGCGCGGTGGTCGCTGCCGATGGTCGCTGCGGCGCTCGACGAGACCCGCGCCACGGTGCGCGCGACGCGGAGCGAAGACGAGGAGTGGGTCACCCTCGCGGTGACGCCGCGTCAGGGCTGAACCGAGAAGCTGCCCGGGTAGCTGCCGTAGTTCGACGTGTTGACGCCGTTGGCGTTGCTGCCCGCGTAGGCCGGCATGCCCGGCAGAATGCGGAGGGTGAACATGCCGCCGCCGGGGCCGATGCGGCCCGCGTGCTGGGCCGCGCGACAGATCGAGCTGTCGTCGGTGTAGAGGCCGGTGCCCCAAACGGTGCCGCCCGCGCCGCCGGGCGGGCAGAAGCCGCGGATGGTCTGGCCGTTCTGACCGCGAAAGCGCGTCGCGCTGTCTGACCACGAGAAGGTCTGAACGCCCCCCTGCGGCATGCCGTTGCCCACCACCGGCGGCGGCGCCTGGAGGGGCTGCGGGATCATCGCCTGGAGCCCCGGGAGCGGGCCCCCGACGATCGAGAAGCTCCCCGGGTAGCTGCGAAACGGGCGCGTCGTGACGCCGTTACGGAGCGTGGCCATGTAGTTGGCCTGACCCGGCAAAATCTGAATCTGGAAGGCGCCCCCGGTGGCGGGGCTGACCCGACCCGAGTGCAGCGCCGCGGCGCAGACCGAGCTGTCGTCTGAGTAGATGTCAGAGCCCCAGACGGTGCCGCCAGGGCCGCCGGGCGGGCAGATCACGTTGACGACGGTGCCGACCTGGCCGCGGTAGGCCCGCGCGTCGGTGCGCCAGTTGGCGCTGAGCGTCGCCCCGGGGGCCATCGGCGCGCTCGGCGCCGCCGCTTCGTTGCTGTTCTTGCGTTTGCACGCGCCCAAGCTCAGCCCGCCCACGGCGACGAAGAAGATCACGGTTTGGGCGCTTGTGCCCCATCGACCAGCCATCATGATTGCCCCCAAGATGCGTGTCGCCTGAAGGGCGAGACGGCTGAGATGCGACCCTTCGCACCAGACCTTCGCCGCCCCTCGGCCGCACAATCTACGGTCGAGCGTGGCACAAAGTCGCAGAGAACAAAAGCCTTTCAATGACGGGTCGTGCGAGGCAGAGTGAGACGAAATTGTGGCGTGTTCGAGGCCCCGAAGCGGGCCCTCAGAGGTTCAGCGCCGCGAGGAAGCAGCCTGCGCCGAGGAGCCCCGCGCCGCCGTCGACGGTGAGCGTCGTGCCGGTGATAAAACCCGCTGCGGGCGAGGCGAGATACATCACCGCCGAGGCGACCTCGTCGCTGCGGCCCCAACGCCCGAGGGGCATCTTCTGCTGCATCGTCTCGGCCGCATCGCCGGGCGCGAGGCGAGACATTCCTTCGGTGTTGGCGATGGGGCCTGGGGCGACGGCGACGACGCGGACGCCCGCCGGGCCCCACTCGAGGGCGAGGTCGCGGGTGAGCTTCTCGATCCCTGCTTTGGCGGCCCCGGCGTGACACTGCAAGGGCATGGCCACGAAGCCTTGCGGCGACGCGGTGATGTTGACGATCACGCCGCGTCGGGCGGCGAGGGCCGCGTAGGCCGCGCGGCACGCGTTGAAGGTGCCGCAGAGGTCGATGTCGATCACCGTGCGAAACCCGTTCGCGCTCAGCGTCGCGGCGGGCGAGAGGAAGTTGCCCGCGGCGGCGTTCACCAAGACGTCGAGCCGACCCCAGTGCTGGGTGATGTGGGCCACCGCGGCTTCGAGGGCGTGGGCGTCGCGCACGTCGGCCGCGAGGGCGAGGCCCTGGGCGCCTTCGGCCTCAAGGGCGCGCACCGTCGTGTCGAGCTTCGCCGCGCTCCGCCCGAGCACCGCCACCCGGGCGCCGTGCCGCGCGAACTGCAACGCAATTTCAGCACCAATGCCGCTGCCGCCGCCGGTGACGAGGCACACCCGGTCTGCGAAGAGCGCACGATCGAAGAGAGTCATCTCGTTACGATGCACGAGATTCGATACGATCTCAGCACATGAGCGATTTCTTCAGCGTCCGGGTCGACGCTCGGGTGGCGGTGGTGTCGATGCTGCAAAGCACCATGCCGCCGGCGTACTTCCGCGCCCTCGGCGAGACCTTTCGCGGCTTCGAGGGTGACCCCGCGATCGGCGCGGTGGTGCTCCGCAACGAGGGGCGACAGTTTAGCTACGGGCTCGACCTGGCGGCGGCGGCGGCCGAGATGGGCGAGGCCTTCGCGGGCGGCGGGGCCGACACGCGGATGGGGCTCCATCGCACGATCTTGCAGCTCCAGCGCGAGCTCGACGCGGTGGCGCGCTGCGAGGTGCCCGTGATCGCCGCGGTGCACGGCTGGTGCATCGGCGGCGGCCTCGACCTCGCGGCTGCGTGCGACCTCAGGCTCGCGAGCCGTGACGTGAAGTTCTCGCTGCGAGAGACCCGCATCGCGATCGTGGCCGACCTCGGGAGCCTCCAGCGCTTGCCGCCCATCATCGGCGAGGGCGCCACCCGCGAGCTGGCCTTTACCGGCAAAGACATCGGCGCCGACAAGGCGCTGCGCATCGGCCTCGTGAACGAGCTCTACGACACCCGCGAGGCCCTCGACGAGGCGGCCCTCGCGATGGCCCACGAGATCGCCGCCAACCCGCCCCTCACGGTGCGAGGCACCAAGCGCGTGCTCGATCAGAACCGCGAGCGCGCCGTCGCGGAGTCGCTGGCCTATGTCGCCGCGTGGAATGCTGCGTTCCTCGCGAGCGAAGACCTCGGCGAGGCCATCGGCGCCTTCGTCGAGAAGCGAAAGCCTCGCTACCAGGGTCGTTGAGCTTCAGACAAAGAGCGACGAGATCGAGTCGCTGTTGTGGATTCGCCGCACCGCCTCGCCGAGCAGCGGGCCCACCGAGGCCACGCGGAAGCGGCTCGACCCGCGCGCCTCTTCGCGCAACGGGATGGTGTCGGTGACGATCACCTGTGAGAGCGGAGAGTCGATGATGCGACCCACCGCGGGGCCCGAGAGCACGGCGTGGGTGGCCGCCGCGAAGACGCTCCGAGCGCCCTGCTCGTGCAGCGCGCGCGCGGCGTTGGTGAGCGTGCCCGCGGTGTCGATCATGTCGTCGAGGAGCACACAATCGCGGCCTTTGACGTCGCCGATGATGTGCATCACCTCTGAGACGTTGGCCCGCTCGCGGCGCTTGTCGATGATCGCGAGGTTGGCGTCGAGGCGCTTGGCGTAGGCCCGGGCCCGCTCGACGCCGCCCGCGTCGGGCGACACCATCACCGGGTCGGTGAGACCGAGCTGACGCACCTCGTTGAGCAAGACGGGCATCGCGTAGAGGTTGTCGACGGGGATGTTGAAGAAGCCCTGGATCTGCCCCGCGTGCAGGTCGATGGTGACCACCCGGGTGATCTGCGCGGTCGAGATGAGGTCGGCCACGAGCTTCGCCGTGATGGGCGTGCGCCCCGCGACCTTTCGGTCTTGCCGCGCGTACCCGTAGTACGGGATCACCGCCGTCACCGACCCCGCGCTCGACCGACGGAGGGCGTCGGCCATGATGAGCATCTCCATCAGCGAGTCGTTGACCGGGGTGCAGGTCGACTGCACGATGTAAGCGTCTGCGCCGCGCACATTCTCGCCGATCTCAACCTGGATCTCGCCGTCTGAGAAGCGCCCCAGCTTGATGCGCCCGAGCGAGACGTCGAGGTGATGCGCCATCACGCCCGCGAGCCCGGGGTTTGCGTTGCCTGAGAACAATGCGATCGATTTCGACATCGCAAACACCTCACGCAGCGAGAGAGTGCAAGAGGGGCCTCGCCACGCGAGCGGGCCGATAACACCCGCACTTTGTGAGTGTCAAATGTGGCACCGCGTTGTCACCCTCGCGCGCTCGGCCGTGGTGCCGAGGGGCACACCGTGCAGCGAGGGCACACCGCGCGTGCCGTGAGGGGCCTCCGCAGCGCCAGAAAAGAGGGGGGCGGGGCTGTCGAAGTTGGCCCCTCGATTGCTGTAAGGTCACCCCGAGAGGCGAGGCACATGCGTACACTGCGGCAGCTTGGGGCGAGGGCGATTCTGGGGGTCTCACTTGCGTTGACGGTACAGCTCGACGCGGGCGCGGCGGCGGCCTGCGGGGGCACCTTCTGTTCGAACAGCCCCATCGTTCAGAACGCCGAGCGGGTGCTGTTCTTGAAGCGCCCGGGCGACCCGCTGACCACCGCCGTGGTGCAGATCCAGGCCACCGGCAACGACCCCGATTTTGCGTGGGTGGTGCCGCTCGATTCGGTGCCCGAGAACGTGCACGAAGAGGCGTCGCAGACCTTCGCGCCGCTCGATCGCCTCACGGCGCCGGTGTACCAGTTCTTCGGCGGCGCTCGCTTCAGCGTGGGTACGGGCTCTAGCGGCTTCGGCTGCGGCGCCTCTGAGGCCACCGTAGGGGCGGCGCCCCGCGAGGCCGACGGCGTGCCGAACGTGCAGGTGTGGGCCATGGGCGAGACGGGCAACTACGCGTTCAGTGTGGTGAGCTCAGACAACCCCGATGCCCTGCGGCGCTGGCTCGACACCAACGGCTATCGCACCCCCGAGAGCGCGGTGCCCATCATCGCCGAGTATGTCGCCGAGAATAAGTACTTTCTCGCGGTGCGGCTGCGGGCGCTGCAAGGGGTGCCGGCCTTCGCGGTGACGCCGTTGGCCTTCTCGTACCGGGGGCGCGGGCCCTGCGTGCCGATTCGTTTGACGCGCATCGCGACGGCGCCGACGCTCCCGGTGCTCACCTATGTGATCAGCGACCGTCGGGGCGTGCCGCTGAATTTCGCGCAGACCGCGGTGTCCGACGCCGAGGTCGCGCGGCTCGGGCCGACGCGCTTCTCGACCGCTCCGATGGCCCAGGGGCAGCTTACGCCCTATGACCAGCTGGTCACCGACGCGGTCACCGAGGCCGGCGGCCGCGCGTGGATCACCGAGTACGCGGGCGAGCTCCCCGACGGGGCCGACGCGAACTTCTCGCCGATGCTGCGGGCGGCGCTCCCGGCGCAGCCGTACCTCACGCGCATGTACACCACGATCTCGACCGCCTCGATGGATCGTGACCCGGAGTTCGCCTTTGTGTCGGGCCTCCCTGACGTGTCAAACGTGCACGATCTGAGTCGGTACGCCGACAGCGGCTCAGCCTTCGACCCGGCCTTCCTGGCCCTCGGCTCGCTCGTGGGGAGCGCCGCGTTGCACCTCCGTCGCCGCGCCCGTCGCCGCGCGAAGACGGCGTGATGCAGGTCGCTTCGCTGCACGTCTACCCTGTGAAATCGCTCGGCGGCGTGACCCTCACCGAGGCGCGCCTCGCCGAGACGGGCTTGCAGTTCGACCGGCGCATGATGCTGGTCGACGACGCGGGGCGCTTCTACACGCAGCGAGAGCATCCGGGCCTGGCGCGGGTCGCCGTGTCGCTCTCTGTCTCGGGGCTCACGCTCACCGCCCCCGGGGGCGACGTGCTGGCGGTCTCGCATGACACCGAAGGCCTCGCGCGCCGCGAGGTCACCGTGTGGGGCGACACCGTCGACGCCGCGGTGATGGGCGCCGACGCGCGCCGCTGGATGCGCACCGCCTTGGGCCTCTCGGGCGACCTCGTGGCCTTCGATGGCGGCTCTCACCGCGCGGTCGATGCGCACTACGCGGCCCCCGACGACCGGGTGGGGTTCGCTGACGGCTTCGCGCTCCTGGTCACCACCGAGGCCTCGCTCGACGACCTCAACGGGCGGCTCGATGCGCCCGTCGGCATGGCGCGCTTTCGCCCCAACGTGGTGCTCTCGGGGGCGACGGCGTGGGCCGAAGACGACTGGCAGACCCTCACTGTGGCGGGGCTCGTGTTGCGGGTGCTGAAACCGTGCGGGCGCTGTGTGATGGTCGACATCGACCCCGAGCGGGCACAAGGGCGCGGGGCTGTCTTGAAGACCCTGGCGACCTTTCGAATGCGCGGGCATCGGGTGGTGTTCGGGCAGAACGTTCAGCATCACCCTGGCGATGTGGGGCGCGTGCTGCGGGTGGGCGATCTTGTGGTGCCGCAGGGCTGAAGTTGCATCGCCGCGTGGGCCGCGCGTGGGCGTTGGCGGTGAGACGGGTTGACGCGGGGCGTGCTGCGCAATAATGCGTCACCGATGCAGATGCGTGGGGGCTATGCGGTTTGGGCGATGTTGCTCTTGGGGTGTTCGACCGAAGACCCTGTGCAGGTCGTAGAAGACGACGCCGCTGCGGCCGATGTGGTGACCCCGGGCCCGATGGGTGACGGCGGGTCGGTGGCCCAAGACGTCGGCGTGGATGCGGGCCGCGACAGCGGCGCGGTGGCGGTCGATGCGGGGTCGACGGTGCGCGATGTGCCCGTGGTGATGGGTGACGCAGGGGTGAGCCCGACCCTTGGCGGTTGCCCGCTCTTTCCCCCCGACAACTTGTGGAATCGTGACGTCTCGGCCGACGCCCTGCACCCCCAGTCGGCACAGATCATGGCGAACATTCAGGCCCACGGTGACAACCGGATGCTGCGGGCCGACTTCGGTCGCAACCCCGCGTACGGGCTGCCCTATGTGATCGTGCCCGAGAGTCAGGCGCGGGTGCCCATCACGTACACCGAGTATGGTGACGAGAGCGACCCGGGGCCCTTTCCGATTCCGCTCAATGCGCCCATCGAGGGGGGCAACGATGACCATGTGTTGGTGCTCCAACAAGGGGCCTGTCGCTTGTTCGAGCTCTACCACGCGCGCCGCGCCGGGAGCGGCTGGGCCGCGGGTTCGGGCGCGACCTTCGACCTGCGCTCGAATCGCCTCCGCCCCGAAGGGTGGACGAGCACCGACCAGGCCGGCCTCGCGGTGCTTCCGGGCTTGATTCGTTACGATGAAATTCAAGCGGGTGTCATTCGGCACGCGATCCGGGTGACCTTTGATCACACCCAAGACGCGTGGGTTCACCCTGCCACGCACCCCGGGGGCAACCGCGACAGCACCGCGCCGCCCATGGGCCTGCGCTTGCGCCTCCGGGCGAGCTACAACATCGCCGCGTTTCGAGGCAGCGCGCGGGTGATCCTCGAAGCCCTCAAGCGCTACGGGCTCATGGTCGCCGACACCGGGTACAACTGGTACATGAGCGGCGCCACCGACACGCGGTGGAATGACACCGAGCTCGAGACCCTCCGTCAGGTGCCGGGCTCGGCCTTCGAGGTGGTCAACACGGGCCCCTTCCGGCGTCGCTGAAGACTCGACAGAGGGGGGGGCCGCTGTCATCCTCGGCGGCATGAAATACCTTCTGGTTACGGGGCTTTTCTGCGTCTCTCTGGCGGCCTGCTCGTCAGACCCGGCGCCCCCGACGGGCACCGACGCGGGGGCCCAGGGCGATGTGCGCGACGCGGGCGCTGCCGAAGACGTCGGCCAAGACTCGGGCGTGGTGATGCTCGACATTCCGCTCCTCACCGATGCGCCGACGCTCGATGTTCCGCCGCCCGACGCGGGTGCGAGCGACGCGGGTGCGAGCGACGCGGGTGCACGCGACGCGGGTGCGCGCGATGCGGGTGCGCGCGACGCCACGGGCGGCGACACGCCGAGCGCTGACGCGGGCAACTGCGCGGTGGTCACCCAAGACACCTCGGCGATCGGTCGAACCTGCGGCGCCAGCGAGGTGATGTGCCCCGTGGGCTACACCTGCGCGAGCTTCAGCGGCATCGTCCTCCAGCGTCGGTGCGAGATCCCGTGCGCCCGCGATTGCGAGTGCCCGAGCGGTCACACCTGCGCCGAGCTGCGCGACAAGAACCCGCAACCTCAGTACTTCTGCCGCCCGAGCTCGCAGGGCTGAGCGCCGCTCAGGCGTGCCCGCGAAAGGTCAACCGATGGGTGTGCGGCTTCTTCTGCCACCCGACGGTGACCTCAAGGATCTCATCGGTGACCGCCCGCGCGAAGTACGGCACCCCGTGGTCTGACGGGATGCTGTCTGTGTGGTCGTGCCCTTCAGCGGTCAACCAATGGATCTCAACCACGCCAGGCTGAGCGTCGGTCGAGTGCGTCTGGCCGTGAAGGGCCAAGAGGCGCCCCGAGGCCATGGGCGTAAAGCTCAACACTGCATACCGCTTCTCGGTAAACGCCTGCGCTGAAGGGAAGCCCTCGCCCACATCGCGTAGACCCGGCAGGTGGGTGTGGAGGTACTTTACAAACAAGTCGTACGTAGGCTCCTTGAGCTTCGGGAGCGACTTGGCGCTCGTGACCGTCGCGAGGTCGCGCGGGTCGCGGTTCGGCTGGAGCACATGAAGGCGCCAGCGCACCGCCAGCGGATGCGCGTCGACGGCGTCGTCGGCGAGGCCCTTGAGGAGCCAATGAAACGGGCTCACCGCGCCCCCCGAAGGGCGATGCACCACCGACTCCCACAGCGGCCGACGCAGCTCCCAACGCCCGCCATGGCGCCGCACCATCACCTCACCGAGGAAGCACGCCGCGTGGATCACCGCATTGAAGAACACCCCCCGCGGGTCGCCCGGCGCGCTCTCGGCCATCCACCGGTCGCGGCGTGCGCGGTCGAGCCGCTGGGCGAGGGTGGCCACCCCCGCGTCGTCGAGGCTCAGCGGGGCCCCCAAGAGCGCCTCGGCGTTCTGCGTGAACTGCTCTGCGATGGCTGTAAGTTGTTGATAAAGCGCTGGGTTTTGCCCAGGGTTGGCGTCGACGTCGCGGTGCAAGAACGGCGCGTCGCGCACATCGGGCGGGTACAGCGGCCAGAACCACCGGGCCATGAGGGTCTCGGCGGTCAGTGAAGCGGGCGTGGTCATGGTGAGGTTTGGCCCGAGCGGGCGACGACAGATCTTGACACAAAGCAGACCCGTCGCGGGGTGTGGCGTATAACCCACCGCGCCGCAAGGTGCGCGATGTTACCGAGCTTCCCTTTTGCGAATACGCCACGGTTGCAGCTTCGGCCCATGGTGTCGAGCGAGGCCCGCGAGCTCTTGACGGTGGTGAGCGCGAGCCGGGCCGAGCTCGGGCGCTTTATGGGCTGGCCCCGCGACCTCGTCGACTCCGAACAGGCGCGCCGCTTCATCAAGCTGAGCCGCGACGGCTGGCTCTTGAGCCGCACCGTCAGGCTCGGGGTCTACGAGCGCGCCACGGGCGCCCTGACGGGCAACATCGAGCTCGACGGCATCGACGCGCGGCGCGGTCAGGCCGAGCTCGGCTACTGGATCCGCACCGACCGCTGCGGTCGCGGCTACGCCGTCGAGGCCGCCCGCGCGATGCTGCGGTACGCCTTCGAGGTGCTCCTGCTGCACAAGGTTCGGGCCGACGTGGCGGTGGGCAACCACGCCTCGTCGCGGGTGCTAGAGAAGCTCGGCTTCGCCCAAGAGGGGGTCTTGCGAGAAGACCGCCCCGTGGGCAGCGCGTACGTCGACCATTGGCGCTTTGGCCTTTTGGCGCGCGAGTTTTGACGCTACCGAGGGTGTCGTGATGAGAGCTGGCAACTGTGAACAGTGCGGGGCCGAGGCGCCCCTGGCGACGCCCTGCCCGGTGTGCGATCACCTCGTCGGTGACCCGGTCACGAGCGCCCTGCGCGAGCACGGTGAGACCGAAGGGGCGCTGCCGCGGGCTCCGTTGGCGCGGTGGTGGCACACCGGGCAGCTGGGGGTCTTCCTCGCCGCCGCGCTCTCGACGGTGGGGCTGTTTCTGCCGCTCGCCGGCGGCCTGCGGTTGCAGCGCCAGGGCCAAGACGATGCGGGCGAGGTGTGGGTCTCGCTCTTCGACTATGTGACCGGGCGATACCCTTCGTTGCACGGTCAGATGACGGCCTTCCTCTTGCCGGGGGCGGTGCTCTTTCTCGCGCAGCTCTTGCGGAGTCGACGCACCGGCGGCGCCATGCTCGCGGCGCGCCCGCTCGTCACGGTGGTGGCCCTCGCGCCCTTGGTCAGCGTGGTGATGCCCCTCTTGCGGCTGCGCCGGCTCGGCGTCGACGTGCGCGTGGGCCCGGCGCCGTTGGTGGTGCTCGCGGCCGTGACGGTCGGCGTCATGGCGGGGCTGCGCTTCGGCCGAGACGTGCCCGAGGCGCCGCCCAAGCCGCGATTCGACAGGCTCTGAGCGGGCCCTGTTGCCGACCCGCGGGGGGTGACGTACCGAGAGCCCAGCACGAGGTGTTCTGATGTTCTTCGCCCGCTCCAAGCCGCAAATGCCTTCGGCCGCAGAGGCCCTCGCTGACCGCGACGCCGTCATCGCCGTGGCCCCACGACACGCCGCCCTCGGCACCCGAACCCTTGAGCCCTGGCCCGAGGGCCTCGCCCTGGCCATGTTCGGCATGGGCTGCTTCTGGGGCGCGGAGCGAAAATTCTGGCGCGTCGCGGGGGTCTACTCGACCCAAGTCGGGTACGCCGGGGGCTTCACCCGCAACGCCACCTACCGCGACGTGTGCTCGGGGCGCACCGGGCACAACGAGGTCGTTCGCGTGGTGTACGACCCCGCGAAGGTGTCGTACGCGCAGCTCCTCAAGGTGTTCTGGGAGTCGCACGACCCCACCCAGGGCATGCGCCAGGGCAACGACCTCGGCACCCAGTATCGCTCGGGCGTCTACGCCTTCACCGCGGCCCAACGGCACGAGGCCGAGGCGAGCCGGGCGGCCTACGAGGCGGCCCTCGCGGCCCGAGGGCTCGGCCCCATCACCACCGAGATCGTCGACGCGCCGCCCTTCTACTACGCCGAAGACGACCATCAGCAGTACCTTGAGAAGAACCCCGACGGGTACTGCGGCCTCGGAGGCACCGGGGTCAGCTGCCCGGTCGGCCTCGGGGGGTAAAGTTCACACTGTCAACATTCGATGTAGACAGTGTGAACATCGCTCAGCGCAGGGCGCGGCCGATGACGACGGGGGTGGCGATCATCCACTCGCGTGGGGTCTCGTCGCCGATCCAGCCGTAGGCGATGCCCGCGCCGGTGGCGGGGTCGGTGTCGACCCTGAGCACGCCTTGGCCGAAGCCCGTGGCGCCAGAGGCCGTGCGCGCGTCGCTGGCGTGGGGCAAGCTCGTCGCGTCTGCGATGCGGAGCAAGACGCCCCCCGCGACCGCCGTCGGCGCCGCCATCACGAAGGCCACATGGCCCGTGTTGCGTGACGGAAACCACCTCGGCCGGGGCCACGCCAAGACGTCTCCGGGCTGGGCCTCCGAGAGCCGCGGAACGCGCCGCCACGGGCCCGCCGCCCCGCCCTGCCCGAGGGCCGGAGCCCGCGCGATGGCGCGGTAGAAATCAACCGCGAGCGGGCGCCCGCTGTGAAGGCTCGCCAAGGCGCCCGGTGCGCTCTGGCGCAAGACCCAAGCGGCCATGGCCGAGCAGTCCCACTCGTAGCGCCCCGAGGCCGGGTCGACGCGGGTGCTGTGGCTGTAGCGGCCCACCGTCTGGGTGGCGGCGATGCGCTCGATGACGGCCACCGTGGCGGCCGAAGGGTTGGGCTGGCGCTGGGCGTTGAGCGCCGCGGGGGCCGTGAAGATCACCCCGAGCGAGAGCAGCGCGAGGCGAGGCACGGCGGGCGCGGTGGGTGGCGACATCGAGAGCCGAGACGCTTGAGGCTGGCAGAAGTTCCGTCGGTCGGTGGCGGGGGCAACACTTTGGTGTATGAGAGCCGCACCCTGCGGAGGGCGACCGCGCGATGGTCGACCCAGTGGCGGAAGAAAGAAGAGCGGTTTCCATGCAGATGCGCGGTGGGATGAATGAGGTCTTGCGTCAAGCTGCCCGACTTCAAAGGAAGATCGAAGAGACCAAGGCTGCCTTTTCGAGCCAGACCCTCGAAGTGACGGGCGCCAACGACAAGGTGAAGGTCACGGCGAGCCTCGCGCGCGAGGTGGTCCGCATCGAGATCGACCCCGCGTTTCTGGCAGAAGACCGTGAGTTCGCGCTCGACGCCGCGGTGGGCACCATCAACGCCGCGCTCAAGAAGGCCTCTGACGCGATGGAGGCCGAGCTCAACAAGGTCACCGGCGGCGTCAAGATCCCGGGCGTTCTCTGAGTCTGCGCGTGGTGCACGGCGATGCGTCAACGACCTCTCGGCGATGATGGCGACCCGATCGGGCATCTGGTGCGTCTGCTCACGCGACTGCCGGGCGTCGGCGAGAAGTCTGCGCGACGTATCGCCCACCATGTGCTGAGCGCTGAGATCGATTTCGTGCAGACCCTCGGCGACGCCATCGCGACGCTGCCCGAGCGCGTGCGGCGGTGCGTCGAGTGCGGCAACTACACCAGCTTTGATCGCTGCGCGGTGTGCGCCGATCCGCGCCGAGGGGGCGACGTGCTCTGTGTGGTGTGGCGCCCGTCTGAGGTCGATGCGATCGAGCGGAGCCGGTCGTTTCAAGGGCGATACCACGTTCTGCACACGCTGCTCGACCCTTTGGGGGGGGTGGGGCCGGCGGAGTTTCCGCTTGATGCCTTGGTGACCCGCGTGCGCGATGAGCAGGTGCGCGAGGTGATCTTGGCGACGCCGCCCACGGTCGAGGGTGAGGCGACCTCGCTCTATGTCGCCGAGGCCCTGCGGGCCCAAGGCGTCAGCGTCTCGCGCATTGCCAGCGGCGTACCGCACGGCGGTGATCTTGAGTTTACCGACCCGATCACCCTGGGGCGCGCCCTCGAAGGGCGCCGAACGCTGTAGAAATCAGCCCTTCTGGGTATAGGGGCTGAAAAAACGGCGAGGGCTTGTAAACGGTGCTTCTGTAAAGGCGTCGGGCGAGGGTACTCTCCGCGGCTGCATTCTCATCGGCAAGAGAGGCGCGGAGAGATCGGTCGATGTCCGACGACGCACGCAAGGACCAGCGGTTGAAGGCCCAGACCCTGCGGGCCAAGTACAAGAGCGCGACGCTTGACGAATTCGTCGAGCAGTACAGCAAAGACATCTCGCGCACGGGCATGTTCATCAAGACGCCCAAGCCACCCGCGCTTGGTGCCTTGTTGAAGCTTGAGATTCAGCTCAAAGACGGCACCCCCGTGTTGATGGCGGTGGGTCGCGTGGTGCAACGCCGCGAGGAGGCCGAAGCAAACGCCGAGGCGCCCGCAGGGATGGGCATCCGCTTTTTGAAGCTCGAAGGCCCCTCGCAAGAGACCATCGATCGCATCATGGCGCTCAAGGGCGAGCAGGCCGGGCCGCACTTCGAGAGCCTGCGCCCGCCGCCCGGTGATGCCGGCAACGGCGCGTTCTTCGGGGTTCAAGGGGCAGGCACCCAGACCCTCCCCGAGCAAGACCGCACCGTGATGCGGCAGATGAACGCCCTGCTCGGTGAGGCCCTTCGCCAGGTTAATGAGCCGCAAGGCGAAGAGAAGCCGACGGGCAAGGGCACCATCCTCGGCATGGCCCCGGTGAACCAAGAGCAGGTTCAAGAAGCCATCGCCCGCGCGAAGTCTGAGCAGGCTCGCAAAGAGGCCGCTCTGGCCGAGAAAGAGGCCGCTGCCAAGGCCGAGAGCGAGAAGGCCGAGAGCGAGGCCGCCGCGAAGGCTCAAGCCGAGAAAGAAGCGGCTGAGAGAGCGGCCGCCGCCAAGGCTGAGGCCGAGAGAGAGGCCGCCGCCAAGGCCGAGGCCGCCAAGGCTGAGGCCGAGAGAGAGGCCGCCGCCAAGGCTGAGGCCGCCAGCGAGGCCGCTGTCAAGGCCGAACCCGCGAAGGCTGAACCCGCGAAGGCTGAAGACGAAGAAGAGGCTCCGGTGCCCGGCGGCACGCTCCTCGGCTTGGCCCCCTTCGTCGATGGCATTCTCGAAGAGTCGACCAAGGTCGCCTCAAACACCGAGATCAACAACGCCCTCACGGCGATGAAGACCTTGGGTGACGACGGCGAGCCCGCGAAGGCCGAAGAGCCCGCGAAGGCCGAAGAGCCTGCGAAGGCCGAAGAGCCTGCGAAGGCCGAAGAGCCCGCGAAGACCGAAGAGCCCGCGAAGGCCGAAGAGCCCGCGAAGACCGAAGAGCCCGCGAAGGCCGAAGAGCCTGCGAAGACCGAAGAGCCCGCGAAGGCCGAGGTTGTCGCCAAGGTCGAAGAGAAGAAGCCCGAGCCCAAGACCGAAGAGCCTGCGAAGGCTGAGGTCGTCGCCAAGGTCGAAGAGAAGAAGCCTGCGGCTGCCAAGGTCGAAGAGAAGAAGCCCGAGCCCAAGGTCGCTGACGCGAAGGCCGTCGAGGCGCCCAAGGCTTCGCTCGCCGCGACGCACGAAAAGAACAACAACCGGGTGTTCATCGTGATCGCGGTCCTCGCGGCGCTCGCGATCGGGGCCTACGTGCTCTTTGGCGGCGGCAACACGCCGACCCCCGCAGAGCCTGCGTCGAACACCTCGTCTGAGACGACGCCTCCGCCCGCGCCGCCTTCAGAGCCCGCTGCGCCGCCCGCTGCGCCTCCGCCGAGCACCGAGCCCGCCGCGGCCGTGCAGCCCTCGCCCGCCGACCCGATGGCCCAACCCCCGCCGCAGCAGGTGCAGCCCGAGGCGCCCGTCGCAGAGGCCCCCGCGCCTCAGCCCGAAGCGCCCGCACCGACGGTGGCCCCCGAACCTACCCCCGAGCCCGTGGCGCCTGCACGACCGAACATCGCCGCGCGTCCGACGCCGGTCGCCGCGCCCCGTCGCCCCGTGGCAGCCCCCGCGCCGCAAGCGCCCGCGGCCCAGCCGGCGCCGCCGGTGCGTGCCCCACCGCCGCCCAACAGCCCCCCGCCCGCGCCCACCGCGCCCCCGGCCGCGGGGCCCATCCCCCAGAACCCCTTCTGAGCCTCGCACGGGGCCCCGCTGGCCCCGGTGCCGATCGCACCCTCGCCTTCAGACGCCCGTGAGCTCGACCCAGCGCTTGAGAAACTCAAGCATCGTGGGGCGTCGCCGCGGGTCAATCTGGCTCGCGTCGGTGAGCAACGCGATGAGCGCATCACGGCGCGGCACCTCGGGAAGCTGCGACCAGGGCAGCGAGAGCGAGCCGTGACGCACCAAAATCGTCTGGAGATCGGGTTGCCCCTCAAGGAAGGGGTTGACCCCCGTGAGAAGCTCAAAAATCACTACAGAAAGCGAGTAAACATCGACCGCAGGGCCGAAGGGCGAGAGCCCCCGCGCGACCTCGGGGGCGATGTATCCGGGCGTGCCCGTGACCCCCTCGTGCGGCCCCGCGCGCTCGGCCTCGGTGGCGACGCCGAAGTCAATGAGCACCGCGCGCACGACCTCGGTCGCAGACCAAAGGGCTTCGGTGAGCGCTTCGCCCTCAGGGAGCTCAGCCTGCGCGAGCAGGTTGGCGGGCTTCACGTCGCGGTGCAAGACGCCCTTGCCGTGCAGATACGCCAGGGCCCGCGCCACGTCGCGAACGAGCGGCGCGAGGTGCGCCAACGAGAGCTTGCCGAGCTTTTGCAAGAGCGTCTCAAGCGACGCGCCGGGGATGTACTCGACCGCGATGTACGCACCCTCGTCGACGAAGCCCGCGTCGACCAGCGACACGATGTTCGGGTGAACCACCCCCGCGAGGCGCATCATCTCGCCTTCGAACATCTGCCGGGCCATCTCGGCCGAGGCGCCTCGAAAGCGCGTCCACGGGAGGAGCTTCACCACCACGCGCTTGCCGGGCGCAGGGCCCTCAGCGAAAAACGTCGACGCGATGCCGCCCTCGTGGGCGCTCGAGAGCTCGCCGAGCACGCGCAAGCGCGCGATGTAGCGAACGCCCTCCTGGTCGCTGCCGAGCGCCGCGGCCTGGGCGCGCACTTGCACCAGGGCCTTGGCCAGAATGCCGCGAACACCCGCCCCGATGAGCGGGCCGCAGTCGTTCGCGATCGACTCCGAGAGGGTCGACAGCTCGCTGAGATAGTGGCTCACGACCTCGGCGCGGCGCGAGGCGTCGACGAAGCTCAGCGAGGTCGCCGTGAGCATCCGATTGAGCTTGCCCGCGCGGTCGGCGAGGCTCTCGGTCGTCGGCGCGCCGGTCGCCGCGGCCCCGCGCTCGGCGTCGAGGGTCAACGCAAAGGTCGCGTCTTCGCGCGCCCTCCGCAGGGTGTCTGCGATGTTGGCGACATCGGCGAGGTCGAAGCGCGGGAGCCCCGACCAGTGCACCTCGGGGCGGCGCTGGCCGAGGGTCGCGAGCTCGGAGCCGAGGGCGCTCAGCACGTTGCCGAGCCGCGCGCGGTCACCCCCCGCAAGGGTCGCGAGCTCGTGCAGGTCGCGCGCGATGTCGCGCCCCGCGCGAGACATGAGCTCCATCACCCGAAAGAGCCGCTCGACGGCCTCTTGCGAGACCTCTTCGCCGAGCCAGCGGCGCATCCGAACCTGGCTCGGTTGGAGCACCCCGCGCACCGCGAACCACACCAACATCGCGAGCGGCGCGCTGTCGTCGAAGCCCTCGCGCAAGGGCTCTGCGAGCGACTCGATGGCGTTGGCGATGTAGCGCTGAACCCCGGGCTGGGCGAAGGTCGGCTCGTCGGCGAGGCGGTCGAGGGTCTCGAACACCTGCTCGCGCAAGGTCTCTTGCGCGATGCGACGGTTGGTCGGCGGCACCCGCGGCAACACCGCCGCCGAGCGCAACAGCCAGCGACGCCATGAGAACACTTGCGGCGTCGGGCGCCGGAGCCCCGTCCACACCATTTTGAGGAGGCGCTGCCTGAGGGCGTCGATCATCGAGAGCGCCGCCGCGCGGGGCCCGCCCTCGGCGATGCGGTACGCGATCACCTCAAGGTCGCCGTGCACCACGAGGTCGACGATCTCTTCGAGCACCATCGCGCCCCGCGCCGCCATCCGCGCGTTCTCTTGCCCGAGGGCCCGCGCGCTGTTGCCGACCAGAATGTCAATCTCGGCCGAGAAGGCGTCGACCTGAGCGCGCAAGCCCGAGGCCCCGGGCGAGCGCGCGATCAACGCCGCGAGCTCTTGAACCAGCCCAAACGGCGTGCGGGTCTCGTCGAGGGCGCCCAACCTCGCGGCCATCGCCGCGGCGCGTTCTGCGCGCTCGGCCTCGATGCCCGCGGGGCCCTTGAAGAGCTCGGCCCGCGCCCGGAGGTCCTGGGCGAGGAGCTCGATCAACGCGCGGGCGTCGGTGTCGCGCTGCCAGATCTCTTGCAGCGAGCGGGCGAGGGCCGTCCACGCTTCGGGGTTGCCCCGGGGGATGAAGCTCCGAATCGGGTCGACCCAGTTCGTGCCGCCGTCGAGGGCGAGATCGGGCAGGCCCACCGCGAGCGCCGCCACCAGCGACTGATCGGCCACCGCGGCGCCCGACTCACCCAGATCGACGCCCGCCGCCCCCGCGATGGCCTCGTACGAGCTGCGCTCGCCCCCGACGATGGTGTTGCGCCGCGCGTGAAGCTCGGCCGGCGCGAACACCGAGAGGTTACCCAGCGCCGCGTAGGCACGGCGACGCAAGAGCGTGGGCACCTCGCCCACGAACAAGCTCACGAGGCGCTCTCCCACGCGCGCGACCGAGCCCGAGAGCCGACCGAAGGCGCGGGCCGAGCGCGACCACACCTCGAAGCGGTCGTGCTCAAGGAGCATCACCAAGGCCTCAAGGATGCTGTACACCGTGGCCTCGGGCAGCTCCCGGGCGACGTCGTCGTGTTGGGCCAGCGCCTGCAGAAGACGGCCCGCACGCAGGGCGTCGCGCACGTTGCGAGAGGCCATGAGGACGGTCGTCCAAAGGGCGGGGCTCACCAGCGCGATGAGCGCGAGGGGGCGCACGAAGGTGCCCTTGAGGTCGCCCTGGAGTAACAGAAAATCGAGGGTCGTCTGCGCCCAGGTCGGCAACTCTGTCGGTCGCTCGGCGCGGAGGTACAGCGTCAAGAGCTCGGCGCACTCGTCGCTGGTGGCGCGCTCCATACGGCGGCGCAGCGCGGCCACGAGCATGAGATGCCCGGTGGCCGAGGGGTCGAGCCCTTGCGGCGTCACACCGGGGATTTCGCGCGAGTGCAGCACCTCCCGCGCGAGCACGATGGCGCGCGAGGCGCCCACCACCACGCCTGCGATGTTCTCGCGGGCACGCATGTACCCGTGAAGCGCGCGGGTCATGGGCAGAAGGTCAACCGGGTCGTGGCTGTACACCCGCTCGGCGTTGCGGGTGGTGGCTTCGAGCTCTTCGTGGAGCTGAACCACCGCGGAGACGAGGTCGCGAAACTTCACCCCGAGGGGGATGGTGACCCCGGCCCACTCGATCCACCGGAGGATGGCGGCCTCACGGGCTGCGGGGTCGTCGACCGCCGAGAGCCCCGCCCAGAGGGTCACCGCGCGCTCATCGTCGAGGTCTTCGGTCCACCGGAGGAGGACACCCAGGGCCGAGCTCCGGGTCACCCGCGTGGCGGCCTCGCGGGCCTGCAACGGCGGGCGCGTTGACCACCGCATGGCCACCGGGCGGGTGCCCACCACGGGGTCGGTCGGCACCGCAGGCCCGATGGCGAGCGGCATCGCAGGGGGCCGCGGAAGTGGGCCCGTCACCTCGGCATCGTCTGCGTCGTCTGGCTCACTCACGCGGGTCGCCCGAGTCTAAACCAACCCGAGCACACCCATGAACGATTTGCACACCGACCCCGCCGTTACCCGTCACGCGTCAGCGGTGCGGCGGTCGACCCCGATGCGGGCGACCCACAAGCTCGCGACGACATTGAGGGCGATCCAGCCGAAGTAGAGCCCGCGCCCGAGCGGCGCATCGCCCCAGCCGAGCCACCACTCGCTGAGCAGGTACGACGCGATGCCCAAGGCCACGCCGCCGATGGGGGCCCGCAACGCGCGCTTCGAGAAGCCCAAACCCACCAGCGCGAAGACCACCACCAGGTTGGCGCTCAACAACCAACGGTGCCAACCCGCCCCGAGGAGCACCAGATCCCACGAGGCCAGGGGCCGCATGGCGAGCTCCATCCCGGGGAGCTGATGCGACAAGAACTTCGGCAAGAAGAAGCCGCCGACGCCGGTCAGCCAGGCCGGCACCACCCACCCGAGCGACAACGAGCCCTGCCGGCTCTTCACCCAGAACCCCAGCAGCAGCGACACGAGCGCGAGCACCGCCGCGCGGGTCACGCCCTGGTGCCAGAGCACCCCCTCGGCCGCGCGCTCGGCGGAGACGATCCCCGCGCCGTAGAGCTCGGGCTGCGCGCCACCGTGCGCGGTCTGCGAAGCATAGCCCTTGAGGAGACGCTCGACCGCGTCAGGGTCGGTGACCCCGAGCGAGACCAGGAGCGCGGCCGCGCCGGCGACATGCGGGGCCGCCATCGAAGTGCCCGAGAAAGCTGCAAATTGCTCACAACGGTTACGCCCGCGCTCGCAGATCGTCTGCTGCACGATGCGAACCCCCGGCGCCGCGAGGTCGACCTCAGGCCCGCGCGACGAGAAGAACGCGATCTGGTCGCCGTCGTCGATGGCGCTCACCGCGAGGGCGCCCTCTTCGTTCGCCGGAGAGCCCACCGCGCGCCCGCTGTTGCCCGCGGCGCACACCACCGTGGCGCCCCGCCGACGGGCGTAGGCGACAGCCTGGGCCATCACCCGCGAGCGGCCGTCACCGCCGAGCGAGAGGTTGATGACCTGGGCCCCGTGGTCGGCCGCCCAACGGATGCCCTCGGCCACGTTGGCGAGGCTCCCGCGCCCCATGGCGTCGAGCACTTTGACAGGCAGAATCGTCGCGCAATAGGCGACCCCCGCGCCGCCGAGGGCGTTGTGCGTGGTCTGCGCGATGGTGCCAGCGACGTGGGTGCCGTGCCCCTGATCGTCGTTGGCGTGCGCGGTGTGGTTGACGAAGTTGTACCCCGCGAGGCAGCGGGTGCCCGCGAGGTCGGTGACGCGCGTGAAATCACCGTGATTTTCGCACGCGACTCCGGTGTCGACGACGGCCACGACGGCCCCCGCGCCGCAGGTCACCTCCCAAGCGCGCTCGACCCCGAGACGGCGCAGACCCCACTGATCTGAAAACATCGGGTCGTTGGGGGTGAAAAGCGCTTGATAAGTGATGTTCTCATCGGCCGCTTCGACGTCGGCGTCGGCCCGAAGGCGGCGCAAGGTCTGGGCGAGCCGGGCCCGCGGCACCGTCGTGAGGTAGACGCCGTCGGCGGACGCGAGGTGACTGTTGGGGCGGAGCGTCAGCCCCAAGGCCTGGGCAACGTCAGCGACGGCCTCGGGGCCCTCGCCGTCGTCGAGATCGACTACAATTTCAGCCTGATCGTCGGCCTGCGGCGGCGTCTGTGCGCCCACCGGGGCGGCCCCCACGGTCACCGCCAGAACCGAGCCCAGCAGGGCCGAAACCACTCTGATCATCGAGCGCGCGCGCATGGTTGCTTTGATGCCTCCTGCGGGCCGACGGGTGTCTCACCGCAGGCCCGACCCCAGACCACAGCATACGCGTGGCGGCGCGGCAATCGACCCATCAGATTGACGGAGATTTTCGCCGGTGTCAGACTCCCCTCCGACCTTGCGCGGGGCTTCAATCACTTTGGGGGCTGTCGCTCCGAGCTCAGGGTCGCCGAAGGTTGCCATCTCGAATGGGCGAAGCGAGCAGTACAGCAAACAAGGTGACCGGCGCGGCGGCCCTCGGCGCGTCGACCACCAGCGCGTCACAACAACCCGACCCATTGATCGGCAGGGTCATCAACGGTCGCTTTACCATTCAATCGGTGATCGCCCGGGGCGGCATGGGCAAGGTGTACCGCGCCGAGCAGAGCCCCCTCGGCCGCGTGGTGGCCTTGAAGGTCTTGCACCCGAACTACTCAGGCGAGAACGACCCCGAGTTTCACAAGCGGTTCTTCCTCGAAGCCTCGATCGTCGCGAAGCTTACGCACCCCAACACGGTGACGCTTTACGATTACGGCCAGACCGACGACAACGTCTATTTCATGGCGATGGAGTGCCTCGAAGGCCGCACCCTCCATCGGCTGATCCGCACAGAGGGGGCGCTCGACACGCAGCGCGCGTTGCACATCCTCGTGCAGGCGGCGCGGGCGCTGCGAGAGGCGCACGGGCACGGCGTGATTCACCGCGACCTCAAGCCCGCGAACGTCTTTCTCATCAAGCATGACGACGACCCTGACTTTGTAAAGCTCCTCGATTTCGGTCTGTTGAAGCGCACCGACGAGTCGCCCGACGAGGCGCTCACGCAGACGGGCTTGTTCATGGGCTCGCCGAAGTACATGGCGCCTGAGCAGATCCGCGGCGAGCGGGTGTCATCGGCCACCGATGTGTACGCCCTCGGGGTGATGTTGTTTGAAATGTTGACGGGCCGCGTGCCCTTCGACAAGCCGAACTCGGTCAACCTGTTGATGGCCCATGTGACCGACCCCATCCCGACCCTGGCGTCGGTCAACCCTTCGGTGATGGTGCCCTCGTCGGTCGAAGACATGGTCTACCGCTGCCTCGCGAAAGACCCCGCCGAGCGCTTCGCCTCGATGGACGAGCTCATCGCCGCGATCCGCGCCGCCGGCGCCGCGATGGGGCGGCCCCTCAACAGCCTCACCGGCGAGTTTGCGGGGCAGGGCGGCTTCGCCACGAGCGCGCCTCACGCCTTGGGGGGCTCGGGCGAGACCGCGTCACCGACTCGGCCGCCACCGCTCCCGTCGTCTCCGCCGAGCGGTTCGTCGCCCTCGGCCACCAGCGGGGTGCGCGCGAGCTCTGACCGCCCCATGGCGCCCGAGACGGTGCTCGAAGCCTCGCTGCCGTCGCAATCGTTGCCGAGGCCTGAGAGCTTCGCAAACTCTCAGGCGTCGGCCCTCGCCGCCCCTCCAGCGGCTCCGACGGGCGCCCGGCTGCGGTGGGTGTGGGCGGCGCTCTTGCTCGGGGCCGGGGTGTGCGGGGCCTTTCTGGCGCTCCGAGGGCGCGGCCCGGCCGTCGCCAGCGTCGCGGTGCCGTCAGCGCCGACGCCGACGGTCAACGTGGCGCTCGAGAGCGAGCCGAGCGGCGCTGAGATCTTCGAGGGTGACACGCGCCTCGGCACGACGCCGTTTCGCGCGACATGGCAGGGCGCTCAGGGTGACCCGAACCGCACCCGCACGTTTCGCTTCACCCTCGCGGGGCATCAGCCCCTTGAGGTGAGCCTCTCAGGGGCCTCGATGCTGTACCTCGCGCGGCTCCGTCCGATGACCGTCGACGCGAGCGCGCCGGTGGTCGCGGCGCCCCCGACGGCGCCTCCGGTGGCCGCCCCTCTGCGCCCCGTACGCCCTGCGCGCCCCGTTCGCCCGCCCCGCGGCGCCACGGCCCCGAACGGTTACCGCGTTGATGTTTATTAAAGAAGAACCGCCGGTCATTCACCCACGAAGGTGATGTTGTCTGAGAGCGCGCTGCGGCGCGTACGACACGCGTTGGCCGCAACGGCGGCGTCTTCGTAGCCCATGGCGACCCCGAGAACGAGCCCCAGGCCCTCGGGGATGGCCAGCACCGAACGCACCGCCGCCGGGTGCGTGGCGAGGCTCGCCGCCGAACAGGTCGAGACCCCCGCCTCGATGGCCGCGAGCATCAACGACTGGAGCCAGCACCCGAGGTCGAGCCCGGCGTAGAAATCGAAGCGCCTGTCGATGGCCACCATGGCCACATGAGGAGCGTCGAAAGCCTTGTAGTTACGCAGCCATGCGTCTTGTCGGCCCGCGGTATCGGTGCGCGCGACCCCCATCGCCGAGTAGAGGGCCTTGCCGCACTCGCGGCGGTGCTGCCCGTAGGGCTCGGGGTAGTCTTGCGGCCACGCGAACTCGGGGCTCGGCGCCTCGGCGCTCGCCGCGCTCACCAAGGCCTCACGGAGGCGCTCGGTCGCGGCCCCCGAGGTGACCCACACCCGCCACGGCTGAATGTTGCACCACGACGGAGCGCGCTGCGCCGCTTCGAAAATGCCCTGCAACGTCGCCTGGGGCACAGGGGTCTCAAGAAAACCGCGCACGCTGCGCCGCGCCTCAAGCGCCTCGCGCACACCCATCGCCGTTGGTGATTCAGCCATCGCGGGCACGACCTTGCCACCCTGACGCGCGCCCGCAACTCAAAACCGAGGCGCCCGTTTTGATCGGGTGATTCAATCATTCTGAATGCCTGCGGGGCACTGAGGCGTGCCGAACGGGCTGATTCTGGGGTGGCCTTTGAATTGCTCAAGGGAGGGCATTCGCCGCGGCACAGCCGCCGGGCGAGGGAGCCCACCATGAGCAGCTACATTCTCGACGCAAGCCACAGCAGCATTGGTTTCTCGGTTCGCCACTTGATGATTTCGAAGGTGCACGGTCGCTTCGCGAGCGTGCGGGCGAACCTCGAGCTCGGCGACGCGCCCAAGGTCAGCGCCGAGATTGATATGAACAGCGTCGACACCCGCGAAGAGAAGCGCGACGGTCACCTCAAGAGCGCAGACTTCTTCGACGTCGAAAACTTCCCCACGATGCGCTTCGTGAGCACCGGGGTCGAGGGCGCCACCAGCGGGGAGTTTACATTGCATGGTGACCTCACCCTCCGCGGTGTCACCAAGAGCATCGCCCTCAAGGTTGAAAACCTCGGCGCGGCCAAAGACCCGTGGGGCAACGAGAAGATCGCCTTCGAGGCCCGGGGCACCATCAACCGTATGGACTTCGGTGTAAAATGGAACGCCGCCATCGAGGCCGGCGGCGTGGTGGTGAGCGAGAAGGTCGAGCTCGTCCTTGACCTTCAGTTCGTGAAGCAGGGCTGAGCGAATCGCCGCGAGGTCGAAACCCTGGTCGAGCCGTCACCGCGACGCGCTCGGCCGGGTGCCCCTCACTCGACCCGCATCACGTTGCTATAGACCCACGGCACCTCACGGATCAGCCGCTCCATTCGCGGAATGTACGGTCGCGCATGATGCGGCGTGATGAGCGCCTCTGCGCGGTAGGCGCCGGGCTCGGTGGGTGTAAACCGCAGGGTCTCGGCCGAGGCCGCGAGCTCGCGCCAGGTGCCGTTCAGTTCAGCTTTGAGCAAGCGCACCCGCACGTCGGGCCGGGGCAGCGAGGGGTCGAGACCGTAGACCCGCGGCACCGTCACTTGAAACTGCGGTTGTCGTGCGAGCATCACGGTGTCGCCGACGGTGGCCTCGCCCGCGGTCAGGCCGAAGCCTTCGGGGGTGCCGTACGCTTCAAACACGGTATAGAGCCGCCCCGCGGCGACGCCCGCCATCATGCTCTCGCGGGTCACCTCGCCGTCTACCCTGACAAAGTTAGAATACCACCGCAGCACGCGGCGATAACTGTCACCGCGCTCACCGTCTGGAAAGATGGCCGGAAAGCTGTTCTCGTGTACGTCGCTCCCGCCCACGGCGACGTAGCGCCGCCCCTCGGCGGCGAAGGCCGCCCAGTGCGCAAGATCGAGATGGTTCTCTCGAAAGATGGCGAGAAACATCCACTCGGGGTCGAGGCCCCGCGCGGCCTGCGAGAACGCGATGGTGTCGGGCAGAATCTGCCCGAGCGGCAAGCCCAACACCCGATCTGCGATGCGAGGGTCGAGGTTGGCGTGAATGTTATAACTCTCGATCACATCGGGGTTGGTGCCGCGCAGCTGGTCGCGGGTCTGCTGCTCGCAATGAGGCACCGCGATCAGGGCGCCCGCCTCTCGAAAGCGCGCTGCACCGGCGGCGCCGTCATCGTGGTAGGCCCGCTCAAGAGAGCCCTCGATCTCGGTCGGGTGACGCCGCAACCCGATCGGCATCAGCTCGTTCTCTGCCCCCGGGAGGATCATCACCCGGTGACCGTCGTCGCAACGAATCCGCGAGCCCACGGTCTGCCCGCCCTCAATGATGGGCTCGTCGCCGTCGCGCATCTGGAGCACCGTCGTAAACGGCACCATCGAGATGCGCTCGGCGTGTTCGGTCAAGAACACGGTGTCGATCTTGACCGTGCAGAGCGCCCTGCGAAAACTTTGAAGACACGGCTCATTCGGGCCGCCATCGACGTACGGGTTGCCGTCGCAGGCGTCATGCGAGTGAACCGAGTGAGCGTGAATGATCGTGCGGAGCCACCGCCCCGGTGAGGGCGCCATCACCGACGCCGGCGCGAGGGTGCGCGGCCACCGAGGGGGCTGCCCCGCGTCGACGACGCCGAGGTCGCTCGGCCCCGCATCGACCGCCGCATCGACCGCGGGGGTGTTGCTGTGACAAGCAGCCAGACCCGAGAAGACCACCGCCAAGAGACGCCCCTGAGGCCACCGCATCACGCACCCTCCCATCGAAGCACGATCTTACCAAAGGTCTCATTGCGCTCCATCAATTGATGGGCCTCGGCGATGCGGGTGATGGGCATGGTGGCGTCGATCACCGGCTTGAGCGACCCTGACTCAAAGTGATGAATCATGTTGCGATCAAAGCGCCGCGCGAGGCTCGCCTTCTCTTCGCTCGCACGGCTGCGCAACACCGTCCCGATGAGGGTCAGGCGCTTCTGAAGCATCATCCCGAGCGAGAGCGTTGCGGAGTTGCCGCCCAAGAGACCGAGCACCACCAGGCGCCCCATCGGGGCCAACACCTTGAGGTTTTCATCGAGGTAGCGCCCGCCGATACCGTCAATGATCAGCGACGGCGCGGGCCCGAGCTCTTGAATCGCAGCCGCGAAGAGGCCCTCGGCGCCGACCGCCACCCCGGCGTCGAGCCCGAGGGCGCGGCACCGGTCGAGCTTCTCGGCCGAGCGCGCTGTGCCGAGGGGGCTCAGACCCATCAGGCGCGCGAGCTGAACCGCCGCGGTGCCCACCCCCGACCCGACCGCGTGAATGAGCACGCGCTCGCCCGCGCTGGCCTGCCCTTGAGCGAGCGCGTCGTAGGCCGTGAGAAACACCTCGGGGATGGCGGCCGCCTCGTCAATCGACAATGAAGACGGTACACGCATGAGCTCGCGCGCGTTGACCACAATGGCCTCGGCCATCGCGGCGCCGCCCACGATGCCCATGACCCGATCGCCGAGCCGCCAGTCGAAGCAGCCCTCGCCCAATGCCTCAATGACGCCCGCAAACTCGAGCCCAGGCACGCGCCCGTCGACCCCCCGGGGCGCCGGATAGAGCCCCTTGCGCTGGAGGCAATCTGCGCGGTTCAAACCATTGGCCAGCACCCTCACCCGGGCCTCGCCGTAGCCCGGAGCCCGGAGCGCGACCTCGCCCAACTGCAAGACCTCGGGGCCCCCTGGCGCGGTGATGAACACCGCCCGCACGTGACTCTTCATCGTTGAGACTATCGCCCAAACGTCATCGAAACGCGAGCGCTCAAGAGCGTGCGGGTGAGGCGCTCAGGCCGCGGCGGGCGCCGCCGGAGGGGCGTCTTTCTTCGAGATCCAATTGCGGGTGAAGAAGATGCTCACGGGGCCTACGAGGGTCACCGCGCCGATGATGCCCCAAAGGAGCGCCGGGTTACGCGGGCCCGTCTCTGGGCAAAACTGCGCGAGGAGGTACCCCGCCGTCGGGCCCACGATCAGCTTGGCAAAGAAGTACGGCAGCGAGGCCAGACTGACATAGGTCGCCTCGCGCCCGGGCGGCGCGATCGAGAGGTTGTATTCATACAACCGCGGCGACCAGAGCGCCTCGCCGAGGGTCAGCACTACGATCATCGCGATTTGAAAGTACATGCTTGAACCAAAGCACAGCACGAAGGGCGACGCCGCCGTGAGGAAGGCGCCCACCATCAGCACGTCGATCGAGCGCATCTTGCGCGTCAGCGCCGTCGCGAGCGGCGCGAGCCCCAAGATCAAGAACGAGTTGATCGACCAGACCGTCCCTACGGGGAAGGTCTCGCCGTTGACCCGGGTGACGTACGAGGGCCAGGTGAAGTGCATGTGCTGAAAGATCAGCTTGACGAGAGAGAGCAGCACCAAGAGAAACATGAAGCGCCAGAATGCCTTGTCGACGAGCACTTCTTTGAGCACCATGAGCGGGTTCGGCTTCTTCGCGCCGGGCTCGGCGGTGTCTTTCAGGTGGCCAAACTCTCGGGGGATGAACAGCACCAGCACCGAGGCCACCACCGCGAAGACAAAGCCCGCACCCAGGATGGCCTGATACGCCGACATCTCGTGGGTGCCGAGGAGCGGCAGCGCCACGGGCTTGTGCACCAGCTGATGGGTGACCGGGTCGCGAAAGTGGGCCCGGAGACCGTCGATGATGGGGCCGACGAGCACCCCGGCGAGGTTGAAGCTGACATACCAGAGCGAGAAGGCGAAGGCCCTCGCGTTCTTGGTCACGGCGCGCTGCACCGCGGTCTGGAGCACCGGCGAGGTGGTCGCGTAGGCGAAGCCGAAGCACAACAAGGCCACAATGGCCGTCGTCTGGCTGTGGGCGAGCGACATGCCGAGCCGCGTGAGCGCCGCCAAGGCGAACGACAGGATCAACATGCGCCGCACGCCGACGCTGTCGCTGAGCGGGCCTACGATGAAGACAAAGGCCGTCAAGAGGGTCGAGAAGGTGGCCGCCCACCAGCCGGCCCGCTGATCGGTCATGCCGTGGTCTTTCGACAACCAGAATTTGAGCGTCGAAAGGAATGAGAAGATGCCAAGGTACTCAAAGAAGGTCGCGGCATAGATGAGCCAGATGACCTTCGACCCACGGATCAACTCGAAAAAGTCGTCTTTGAAGCTCGTCTTCGGCGTCTCGTCGGTGGCACTCACGCCGCGACGCTACATCGACTCGGCGCCGCGCAAAGAGTGATTTCTAAGCCCCCCCGGTAGAATCGCGCCCCCTCGCAGCGGCGCGCGTCTCGGGCGGTCGCGCAGGGCCCGCGGAGGCTTCGGCGGTCGACGGCGCGAAGTCTGGCTGTTGGGTTCGAAAGTGCGCCCAATCGCGGCGCCGAAGCAACCGGTACAGACCGTGCCGAAGCGAGAGGTCTTTACGGCGAAACCAGAGACCGACCATCAACACCAGGGCGGGCACCCGCGGGTCGCGGTGATGCAACGCGTGATGCCCGATGCCAAAAGAGAGCGGCGCCGAATAGGTGTTGGCGAGGGCGCCGCGGTAGTGACCGAAGTGCTCGACCCAAAGCCGGTTGGCGTTGACGAAATTGAGCCAGAAGAGCACCAGGAGCCAGTACGTCACCGGGGGGCGAAAGAGGAGCGCGGCGCAGAGGGCCACGCCCCAGGCGAGCGCCGCCTGAAGACGACGCACGGGCACGCGCTCAGCCAGCCGATCGACGTTGTTCAAGATCGGGATGAGCTCATACACGACATACAACACCCGGGCGCGCTGCGAGAGCTTGTCTCGAAACGCCGTCCAATTGTTGTCGTGCGCGGTGTTGACCCACCGATGGTGGACGCGATGGGTGTGCTGATAGCGCTCTGCGAGAAAGGGCAGAAAGAGCAACCCTAGCGCGATGTTGCCGAGGCTCCGATCGAAGCGATTCTGTAAGATGTTGTGATGGGTCGCCTCGTGTACAACCAGAATGAAGAGCCCGTGCACGACGAAGCCTGCGAAGAATGGCACGAGGGCCCACCCTGTCGCCGCCGCGAAGCCCCCCCGCGCGCTGAGCGCCGCGACGAGCCGCGGGCCGAGACCCCAGACGAGCGAGACCCCGAGCCCAAAGATGAGCAACATGGCGGCCGCGAGGGCGGCCCGGTGGGGGGCGAGGTCGGCCACGAGCCGGGCTTCGAGGGTGAGCTCGCCGGGCGCGGGTGACTCAAGGTCGAGGCGCGCCCAGACCCGCTCGGCGTCGAGCGCGGGGTGGCGTCGCTGGTACCAACGAAAGAGCCGTTGCGCCGCGCGCGATGGGGCCTCGGCGCTCATGCGCAGGCGCTCAAGCGAAAGCGACAGTGGCTGGGGATGATGTCGAGCGCAGGGTCGGCCTGGCTCAGGCGATGGAGCCCCGCGAGGGTGGTGCGAGCCTGCGAGGGTGCGTCCATGATGAGGCCCGCGAGCGGGTGAGAGGGGCGGTTGTCTTTAAACGAAGCGGTGGTCCACGCGGCGTCGGCGACGAGCAGGTGGCGCCTGCCTTCGGCGCCCTGAATCAGGGCGCCCAGCTGACCGGCTGCGTGCCCCGGCAGCCCGATGAGGGTCACCGAGCGATCGCCGAAGAGGTCGAAGCCGCGGTGAAACTCACCCACACCCTGCGCGTTGAAGTCTCGCGCTTCAATGAAGTCAACGCGCGCCAGGAAATCATCGGGGAGCAAACCCGGGAGAAAGCCCCTCACGAGCTGCGCAAAGGCCGAGCCCGCCGAGACCGACGCATACGCCTCGCGGCTCGCGACAAAGCGCGCCTCTGTGAAGTCACGGGCCCCGGCGATGTGGTCGGCGTGAAAGTGTGACAGCACCACGCGCCTGACCTCGCGGGGGTCGACGCCCCGCGCACGAAGCTGCGCCGCGGCGCTCGTACGGGGGCCCAAGGTCACGGGGGTCAGCCAGCGGTAGAGCCTCGCCGGGAAGGGTGAAGTCTCTCGCAAAAATGCTTCAGCATAGCCAGTGTCGTAGAGGGTGAGGCCCTCGCGCGGGTGCTCGATGAGCGCATACATCGCGGGGAACGAGGCCGCCCGCCACGGCGCATGGCGTAGCACCATGCCCTCAGGATGTTGGCACGCGCCGGCGACCCCCAGCGTGAGCGTCACGCGACCTTCACTCATGTGACAACCTTACCTTGTTGATTGAACCAGTCGATGGTGCGCGCGAGCCCGTCGCCCAGGTTGACCTCAGGGCGGTACCCGAGCTGAGCCTGGGCCTTCGAGATGTTTACGGTCTGCGAGCGCGCCAAGATTGACACGGTGTAGGGCGTCAGCGGCGGCTCGCCGAGGGCGGTGACCCGCTCGGCCAAGGCCTCGTAGAGGGCCGCCGCCCGCAAGGCCACGGCGTAGGGCACGCGGCCCCGAGGGAGCGGCGCCCCGACCCCGCGCAGGCACTCGGTCAAGAAGGGCCAGAGGGCCACCGGAGCGCCGTTTGAGATGAAGTAACACTGACCGTGGGCGGCCTCGGCCTCTGCGGCGCGCAGGAGGGCCGCGGCGCAGTTGTCGACATAGGTGATGTCTTGAATGTTTTGCCCATCGCCGATGACCCGCAATCGGCCCGAGCGCGCCCGCGCGACGAGCCGTGGCAAGATCGACGTGTCGCCGGGCCCGAACACCCCGCGCGGCCGAACGATGCACCACTCGACACCGCCCGCGGCGCGGACGACGGCCTCGGCGAGGGCCTTGCTCTCACAATACGCCGCGAGATAACGGCGCGGCAGCGGTGAAGACTCATCGAGGTCGAACCCGTCGCGGTCGCCGAAGGCCACGCTCGCCGACGAGCAATGCACCACACGCCGCACCCGCGCTTGGGTCGCCGCGGTGATGACATGCCGGGTGCCCACCACATTGACCTCAAAGAAGTCTCGGCGGAGCCCCCACGGGCTGCTGAGCGCGGCCACATGAATCACAGCGTCGACGTCGTTGAAGGCGAGGCCGAGCCCCGCGCGGTCAGAGAGCGCCACGGGCCAGCGGGTGCAGCGGGCTGAGTCGAGATGAAAGCCCGAGAAGTTACGACCCAGGGCCCGCACCGAGTAGCCCGCCGCGAGGGCCATTTCGCACAACCGTTTGCCCACAAAGCCCGTGGCGCCGGTGATGGCAAGGGTGGGCCTCACGAGAGCCTCTTGGCCGCCCAGGCCGCGAGGGTGTGCCGCAAGATCTTCGCGCGATGCCGCACATCGAGCGGAATGGCCGGGTGAATCAGAAAGTCTTCAATCATCGCCGTCTCTCGGTGAACGCGGGCCCGCGCACGGAGCGCTGAGACGATCGCCGCCCGGGCTTGCGCGGCGCCGACGCGGTACCCCGGCTCAAGCTCGACCACGACGACGGGTCGCTGCCGAGGCCGACCCCCGACCCCCACCAGGGCCGCCCGCGCCACCCCCGGAACGCCCTCAAAATGGCGCTCGATCACCGCGGTGTAGAGAACGCCCTCGGGCGTCTCGACGCGCTCGGATTTTCGCCCGCAGAACCAGAATCGCCCTTCAGCGTCGCGGCACCCGAGGTCGCCCATGCGATGCCACCGCGTCGGTCGGCACTCGATCTTGCTGAGCCGCTCGGCCTCGGGCTGATCGAAATACCCCGGCGTCACCACCGGGCCCGCGATCACCAGCTCGCCGACCTCGCCGTGATCGAGCTGCATGGCCCGCGGATCACCCGTCATGGGCCCATCGGCGCAGGGCACGACCACCATCTCGACCCCTTGAAGCACCGTGCCGAGGTAGGTGCCTCGCCCCGGGTTGGCGTGCCACTCAGGCCCTCGGGCGCGGGTCAAGGGCATCGCCTCGGTGGCGCCGTACGAGACAAAGACCGCGGCGCCTTCGGGGAGAAAGCGCTCAAACTGCGAGACATGTCGCGTCGAAATCGGAGCACCCCCCGTCAGGAGGAGCCGAAGCGCGCTCGCGCCGAGCCGCGCGACATTCGAGGCCCCGGCGATGCGCTGCCAGCTCGTCGGCGCCGCAAAGGCGAAGCTCACCCGGTGCGTGACCAGCACGTCGATCACGCGCTCGGCGTCAAAGGCCGTCGGGCGCGTCGGGTCGATCGGCGCCAACACCGTCGTGCACCCGAGCGGCGGCCCCAACAACGCGAAGATCGCCAGCATCGCCAGCTGAACGTCGCGCGCCTCAATCGACAAGAGACCCCCGAGCGCAGACACCTGCGCCGACAAGACGCCGTGGCTGAAACACACGCCCTTCGAGGCCCCCGTGCTGCCACTCGTAAACGCGATCAACGCGAGCGTGTCAGGCGTCACCGACGCAGGGGCCGCGAGGGGTTGCGCTGAACGAAGAATCGACTTGAGGTCGTGGTGGCCCAGGAGCGGCTCATTGCTCACTAGAATGCTGATTGTTGGCAAGAGATGTCGTGTCAAAAAAACAGACATGACCGCTGCTGAGACACCGATGAGCGCGCGGGCTGCGGTCGACCTGGCGCATCGGAGGCCCTGACGGAGGCCCAAGCCAGGGTCAATGAACACCGGCACCGCCCCGAGGAGGAGCAGCGCATACGACACTGAAACCCATTCGATGCAGGGCTTCAGCAGCACGATGACGCGATCACCCTGGCGGAGCCCGAGGCTGCGCAGCGCGTCTGCGTAGCGCCTCGCGAGGGTCGCGACCCCTTCGAAGCCGAGCGAACACCCGTTTGTCGGGTCAACCAGGCAGGGCTGGTCGCCCCGCACGGCGGCCATCGATAGCAAAAGATTTGAGGCGTTATGCTCAGGCCCAGGCGTTACCTCGGCGCTGGGGTCTTGCATCGTAGATTCGTTTATGGCATCTTTCTGTCTCGCCCGCAAGTCTAACAAAGGGGCAGAGGGGTGTTCTGATGGGGGCTGCGTCGAAGCCGTTGGTGAGCCGTCGGGTGAAGGTTGCGGGGCTCGGCAAGTATTTGCCCGAGCGGGTGATCGCGAGCGCCGCGCTCGAAGCCGAGTTGGGGCTTGAGCCTGGCTGGGTCGAGCGGGTGACGGGGGTGCGCGAGCGGCGGCGCAAGGGGCCCGACGAGACGCAGGCGAGCATGGGGGCTCAGGCGGTGTTGGCCGCGTTGGCCGATGCGGGGTGCTCGCTCGATGACGTTGATTTGATCGTGTGCGGCTCGGGGCTGAGCCAGCAGGCGATTCCGTGTACGGCGGTGTTGCTTCAGCAGGCCTTGGGGCTCGCGGCGAGGGGGGTGCCGTGTTTCGATGTGAACAGCACATGCTTGAGCTTTGTTCACGCGCTCGACGTGGTGGGCGACCTCGTCGCGCGGGGCAGCTACCGCTGTGCCGTGGTGGTCTCGACCGAGGCGACCTCGGTCGGGCTGAACTGGTCAGAGCACGAGAGCGCGGTGCTCTTCGGTGATGGGGCCGCGGCGGCGGTGCTGGTGCCGACCCCCGAGGGCGAGCCGAGCCTGCTCTTTGAAGGCTGCTTTACCACCGACTCGCGCGGCGCCGCCCTCGCCGAGGTGAAGGGTTGCGGCACCGCCTGGCCGCCCTCAGACCCGGCGACTCCGCGCGAATACGCGCTCTTTCATATGCAGGGTACCCGCATCTTTCGTCACGCCATGAAACAGAGCGTCGGCTTCTTTACTGAGTATTCGACGCGTCTGCCCTTCGCGCTTGAGGCCTTTGCGGCGCTCTGCCCGCATCAGGCGAGCCTCGTCGCGATGCGGCTCACGGCGCGGGCCTGCGGCTTTCGCCAAGATCAGCTCGTTGAGAACATCGAGACCCACGGCAATTGTGTGTCTGCGTCGATCCCCATGGTGCTCCATGATGGGGTCCGCGGGGGGCGCATCCGTCGAGGCGATCGGGTGCTCCTCGCGGGCACCGCGGCGGGGCTCTCGGTGGGCGCGCTGGCGATGGTGTATTGATGTCGCGCTTCGCTCACGTCTGGCGCAACGCGCGTTGGGTCTTGCCCTTCGCGGTGGTCAACAGCAGCATCTATTACTGGCTCAATCAGCATCCGTTGCGGGCGCCGCGAGAGCTTCCGTTGACGGCGATCGACCGCGCGGTGCCCTTCGTGCCGCTGACGCTCTGGCCCTACCTGATCTTGATGTTGCCCGATCTGGTCTTGCCCCTGGCCTTGCGGGCGCGCGAAATCTTTCGCGACACCCTCATCGCCTATGTCATCGCCATCGCCTCGAACATGACCATTTGGAGCCTCTGGCCGACGGTGTATCCGCGGCCCGCGGCGCCCAGCGGCGACGACCTCACGTCGGTGTGCTTTCGCATCATGGTCGAGGTCGACTCGCCCGCGAACTGCTTCCCCTCTGGGCACATTACCATCCCCGCGGTGGCGTGTTGGGGCCTCGCCCGAGAGCACCCGAAGCATCGCGGGCTCATCTGGGCGACGCTGCTGCTCTTCTCGGTCACGGTGTTGACCACCAAGCAACATTACTTCGTTGATATCCTCGGCGGCTTCGGCACGGCGTTCTGGGGCATCTTCTGGTCAAAGCAGATCGCACGTCGCTTGCGGCCTGGCGAGGTCGTGTGATGTTGAGCCTCTTCGGGGTTGCGCTGCGTAACATCGTTCGGAGCCCTCGGCGCTCGCTGCTGGTGTCGCTCGCGGTGATCGGCGGCTGCGCGGCGCTGGTGTTCATGCTCTCAATGAACAACGGGCTCGCGCAGATGATGGTGACCAACTCGGTGGGCCTGATGCTCGGTCACGTCCAGGTCGACGCGCCGGGGGCGAGGGGGTGGGTCAGCGCGGGGCCGGTGCTCGCCGCCGCGGCCGAAGATGCTGCGGTTCGGGGGGCGGCTCCGCGCCTCGACCTGCCGGTGTTGATGGGGCAGGGGGCGTCGCGTCGCGGCGCCTTGGTGCTGGGCGTCGTGCGGGGGCACGAAGCGGCGACGAGCACCTTTCCGTCGTTGGTGACCCGGGGGCGCATTCCGGGGCCCGATGAGGGCGACGCGGTGGCCTTGGGGGTCGACCTCGCGCGGTCGCTCGGGGTCACGGTGGGGGCCGACGTCTCGCTCGTGTACTTTGACGCCGGCGAGCGGCTTCGCCCGACGACGCTCAGGGTGGTGGGCCTTGTCAGAGCGGGGTCTGAAGACCTCGACGATCGGCTCGCCCTGGTGCCCCTGGCCACGGTTCAAGGGTGGCTCTCGCTCGACCCTGGGCTCGCGCGTCGGGTGGTGCTCCGCGCGCGAGAGAATCGTGACACCGAGGCTGTGGCGGGTCGGCTCCGCGCGCGGCTCGGGCCTGGGGCGCGGGTCCGCACCTGGGGTGAGGTTTCGCCGTTTCTTCAGGCGATGGTCAACTTTCAACACGGCAGCGCCAACGTGGTGTTGATGTTTCTTTACATCGTGGTCGGCGCCGGGGTGGCCGCGATTCAATTGATGAGCATTCTCGAACGCACGAGAGAGCTCGGCGTGCTGGCTTCGATCGGCTTCTCGCCGCGCCGCGTGGTGGCCCTGGTGGCGCTCGAGACGCTCTTGCTCGGCAGCCTCGCGGTGGCCTGCGGCCTCGGGCTCGGGTACGCGCTGGTGACCCTGGTGGGGCGGCTCGGCGGCATCGATGTTCGGGTCGCCGGCGGGGTCGGTCTTGAGGGGCTCGTCGGGATGGACCCGCACCTCGTTCCGGTCTTTTCACGCAAGGTCTTCGCGTACACCGCGGGCGTGGTGGGGCCGGTGTTGTTGTTGGGGGGCGTGCTCCCGGGCCTGAGGGCCGCGCGCATGACCCCGATGGAGGCCCTGCGTCGACCATGAAGTCTCTCCTCTCGGGTGAATCGTTGGTGCGCCGATACGGTGACGTGACGGCCCTCGGCGGGGTCTCTCTTGAGCTCGCGCGGGGCGAAATTCTGGCCCTCGGCGGGCCCTCGGGCTCGGGCAAGACCACCCTCCTGGCCATGCTGGGTGGGCTCGAAACCCCAACCGAGGGGCGCGTGATGCTCGACGGGTACGACCTCTATGCGCTGTCTCACGCCGTGCGCGCCCGGGTGCGAGGCGATCGCGTCGGCTTCGTGTTTCAGACCCACAATCTCTTGAGCACTCTCACGGCCGAAGAGAACGTGATGCTGGCCGTTCAGCACGGCCCCAATCCCACGGGCGATCCCCGCGCCCGCGCCCGAGAGAGCCTCGCGCTCTTGGGGGTGACGCATGAGGCGGGTCGACTCCCGCGGGCGCTCTCGCTCGGGCAGCAGCAGCGCGTGGCCATCGCGCGGGCCTTGGCGGCTGGGCCTCCGGTCATCATCGCCGACGAGCCCACGGCCTCGCTCGACAGCCAGAGCGGGGCCGCCGTGCTCGACGCGCTGAAGCTCGCCGCGCAGCGCGGCTGTGCGGTGTTGCTCGCCACCCACGACCCGCGGTGCCTCGCGATCGCCTCGCGCGTCGTGACCCTCCGTGACGGCCGTTGCGAAGCGCCGCCTGCGGCGTAGTTGAAGCGTCAGGGCCGAAAATACGCTCTCACCTGTTCGCGCCAGGGGGCCGGTACGGGCATGCGCTCGACGCCCTCGACGGCGCTCGGGGCTGCGCGCTCCAGGCTCACGCGGTCGAGCCGCTGGGCGCGGGCGCCGGTGGTGTCGCTGCGCTCGATCGAGACGACGGTGCCCGGGTTGGAGGGGTTGGGGGGCGCCGTCACGGGGGCCACAAATCCCGTGCCGCGCACCGCCGCGGTCTGCCCGGTGCTGTCGATGTGCGTCCCGCCAGCGGCGTGAGGGCCCGCAGGGTTTGCGCTTGGTGCGCCGTTGGGGGCGCCTCCGGGGGTGCTGCTGGCGGTGTGCGCGGCGTTGCCCGCGGCGGGCGTCGCGTTGCTTGGGTTGCTGGCCGTGGCGCCTTGACGTTCGAGCTGAAATCGAACGCGCAGCTGGCGAATCTGCCCCTCGGCCTGCGCGGTGGTCGCGGCGGCCTGACCGGCAGGGCTTCGCTCGACCCCCGGGCGCCGCAGCGACTCGATGAGCTGGCGCATGGCCTCTCGGGCCTCGGCCTCGTTCATCGCGCGGGCGGCGCGTTCGAGCTCGGCGCGCGAAACGTTTTCGGGTTGTTGAGACATCGCCGCGAGGGCCTCGGCGACACGCTGCCGCTCGGCCTCGCTCAGGCCCCCGTCGAGGCTACGAAGCGTCTCGCTCAGAGCGTCTGAGAGCGAAGTGTCATCGCTGCGTTGGAGATGCGCTGCAATGCGGCGGCCTGCGGGGTTCGCTTCGAGTTCGCGGGCGATGGCCGTTGCGAGGCGCGACGCGGTGGCGCGGCGTTGCAAGAGGGCGCTCTCGTCGCGCAGGGCGTCGGCGAGGGGCGACGAGCCGTTGCGGCCGGCAGCTTCGGCGGCGCGGGCGAGGGCCTCGGCGGCTGCGCGCTGCGCGGCGGCCTCGCGACGGTCGGCGAGCTGGCGTACGGCTTCGTCGAGGGCGCGAAAGTCGCCTTGCGAGAGCGCGTCGGCGAGGGCGCGGTGCGGGGGGGCTCGAAGCGCCTCTAGGGCCGCCTCGCGGGCGCGCTGGTGTGCTTCGGCGCGGCTCCAGAGGCGGGCGTCGCGGGTGCGCTGTTCGAGGGCTTCGGTGCGGCTCTGGGCCGCGTCGAAGGTGATCGCGTGTTCGAGCGCGTGGGCGAGCTGTCGGGCCTCGCGGGTCGCTTCGGCCGCGGCCTCGTGCCCGGGGGCCTCGGGGGCGACGTTGCCGAGGGTCTCTGCCGCCGCAGCGATCGAGGCCGCCGATGCGCTCGGGAGCGGGCGTTCGGACGGCCGCGTCGACGCGGGCACCGGCGCGATGGAGACGCGCAGCGCGCCGACGGTCAGCGCGAGCATCACAGCGCTCACGAAGAGCCCCCGCCAGAGCGGGGCGAGCCCGAGGTCACGCCAGGTGGCGCGCGCGAGGGCCTCTTCGGCGTCGGCGAGCACACGCGCGTGCACGGGGGGAGATGGGGCTGACAGGGGCGCGAGGCTCCACTCTGCGGCGGTCAACACGGCGGCGTGGGCGCCGAGCTGTCGGTCGAGGGCGAGCACGCCGTCGAGGCGGCGAGGGTGTCGCCCACGCGCCATACGCAGCGCCGCGAGGGGCCAGAGCGACCACACGAAGAGAGGCGCCGCGCGCCACTGCGGCGCACCGCGGGTGAGGGCCCACGAGACGGTCACCGTGACGAGCGTCGTCGCGACGCTGAGGGCCACGAGCTGACGATGTGCGAGCCGCAGGGTCACGAGCGCGCTAAAACGCCAGAGCCGCTGCGAGGCTGAACGAGAGAGGCCCAGAGCCACAGAGCGAGTGTAACGCAAGCCCCGTCGCGGCGCCGCGGAGGGGCAACGCGGCTTCGCCAGCAGTGACGACCCCGCGCCGTTGAAGACCGAGGTCAGTGCGACGAAGACTTGCTGACGGGGCGCGCGTTCCACACGCGGAGCGCGAGGGCGAAGCCGATGATGGCGGCCGGGAGGATGGCCGCGGGCCAGGACTTCCAGTTGGCGACGTCGTGGGCGGCGGCGCCCTTGGGAAGCACCCGACCTAGCACAAAGGCCTCGGTGGCGACGCCGAGGTAGACGAACCCGTCGATGATGCCGACAGCCACGCCGGTGTTCTTCTTGCCGCCGAAATCCATGCTCGCGGTGCCCGACAGCATGCCGTGCACCCCGATGATGGCCAGGCTCATCACGATCACGACCCACCCGATCATGGGCGAGTCGAGGGTCACAAACATCGCGAGCGCCCCCGCGATCATCACGGCGTAGAGCACCGCTGACACCGGGCCGCGGCGTGAGCCGAAGACCTTGTCAGAGATCACCCCCGCGAAGACCCCGCCCAAGATGCCCGCGACGCAGTTCAACATGCCCCAGTGGTCATGCACAAAATCGCTGCCGAGGCTCTGCCCTGCGGCCCGCGCGGCCTCGATCGCCGCCGCGCTGTGGACGCGCCCGAGATCTTTCGCAAAGGGCTTGTAATACTGAAGAATCGAGTTGCGCAGGTAGCCGCTGCAAAACTCAATGAGGGCGATGGTCAAGATGGCAGGGTTCGAGAGCATCTTTCGCGCGATGGCGAGCACCGACGGGCGCGCGCCGTCGTCGTGCTGGGTCGCGTCGCCGAGGTCGAAATCGTCGTGACCCGCTTCGCCCGGAGTGTTCTTCACGAGCAGCGTGTCGATCACCGCGAAGACCAACAAGATCGCCGCGGGCACATAGAAGACCCACTGCGTCGCGCCGTGGCTCGCTTCAAGAATGAGCTTGCACCAGTCAAAGGCGAAGTAGAGCCCGAGCGAGATCAAGATGCCGAAGATGCCGCCGAAGGTGCCGCGCTCACGCAGGTGGAACCACGCCGCGTTGACCTTCACGATCGACACCGCGCCGAAGCTCTGAAAGTACATGTTGGCGGCGTAGAGCACTGAAAAGATGGGCACGAGCTCGGCGTGCCCGCCGCTCACCCGCGGCACCCCGGTGGCCACGACGCCCATCACGATGTTGACCAGCGCGGCCCCCACCGCCGCCGCGAGGATCGTCGCCTTGCCGCCGAAGCGATCGGCCAGCGGACCATTCAACAGAAAGCTGAACCCGTAGGCCAGGGTGCCGAACCCGTAGATCGTCGAGAACTGATCTTTCTCGAAGAGCGGCCCGATGGTGGCGTTCAAATTGTAACGCCCCATGTAGAGAAACGCATAGGTGAGGCCCACCGGGAGCCAGTTTTGAACGCGGCGCCGAAGAAACGCGCGCTGATGCTCGATGCCGCTGCGCGGGAGTCGTGCGACCACCACCGCGACCGTCACCAGCAAGATCAGAATGGGCAAAAGCTCACGGAGCCAGGTGGGCATGGTGCGAGCCTTCTATCACGTTCAACGCCCCGGCTTTGTGGCAGAATCAACCCATGCAATCGAGAGCTTTTGAACGGTCTTGGGTGCTCGTCGCGGCCGCGACCCTCGCCGTCGGGTGCGGCGGCGAATCGGTGGTCGGCGGGCCAGCCGACGCCGGTCGAGTCGATGTTTTATTTGACGTGCCCACGCAAGACCTCTCACCGATC
Source organism: Myxococcales bacterium (assembly GCA_016792845.1). Lineage (GTDB taxonomy): Bacteria > Myxococcota_A > Polyangia > Polyangiales > JAEUKH01. The sequence goes on from JAEUKH010000029.1 coordinate 377,470, forward strand.
CTTGACGCACCCGACGCCCAGGTCGACGCCGCCGTCGACGCCCCGTCACCTGACATCGCGCCGACCGACGTCGGGCCTGCGCGCTGCGTGAGCGCGGCAGACTGTGTTGGCAACGCGGGCGGCCCGAGCTGCGACACCGCGAGCGGCGCGTGTGTGCCGTGCACGCCCTCAGACGACCGCTGCCCCGCGGGCCAATACTGCACGGGCACGAACGCTTGCAGCGCCGGGTGTCGCAACGACGAGGCCTGCGCCTCCGGAGGCGACGCGGGTCAGCTCAGCGCGGGCCGCTGCGACCCGAGCTCGCACCAGTGTGTGGCCTGCGTCACCGACGCCCACTGCGCGCCCGGCACGCTCTGCGTCGGCAACCTCTGCGTCGCAGGGTGCAACCCCGAGCGACCCTGCGGCGCGGGCCTCACCTGCTGCGACGGGGCCTGTGTTGACACTCAGTCAAACGTCGCCTCCTGCGGCGCGTGCGGCACCCGCTGCGCGCTCGACAACGGCGTCGCGGCGTGTCGCAACGGCACATGCGCCGTCGCGATGTGCACCGCGCCCTTCGGCGACTGCGACGCCATGCTCAGCAACGGCTGTGAAACCAACACCTTGACCAGCATCGCCCACTGCGGCGGCTGCGGCCGGGGGTGCGCCGCGCGGCCCAACACCGCGGCGTCGTGCGCGGCGGGCGCCTGCCAGTACAGCTGCGCGCCCGGCTTCGCCGACTGCGACAACGACCCCACGAACGGGTGCGAAGTTGACACCCAGTCAAACAACTCGCACTGCGGCGCGTGCGGCCGGGTGTGCGACCCTCCGAACGGCGTGGCGGCGTGTGCGATGGGGCAGTGCACCGTCGCGCGGTGCGCCGCGAACTTCGGCGACTGCGACAGCAACGCCACCAACGGGTGCGAGACCGACACCCGCACCAGCGTGTCAAACTGCGGAGCCTGCGGGCGCGGCTGCGCGGCGGGCGCAAACGCGGTGGCGGTGTGCTCGAACGCGAGCTGCGCGGTGACCTGCGTCGCCGGCTTCTCTGACTGCGACGGCAACGCGGCCAACGGGTGCGAGGTCGACACCCGCATCAGCGCGACGCACTGCGGCGCGTGCGGCCGCGCGTGCGCCGCGCCCAACGGCGTGGCGGCCTGCGTCGCAGGGGCCTGCGCGGTGGCCTCGTGTACGGGGCGCTTCGCCGATTGCAACCTCGGCGCGAGCGACGGGTGCGAGATTGACACACTGTCAAACAACGCCCACTGCGGCGCGTGCGGTCGGGCGTGCGGCACCAGCGAGCGCTGCGTCACGGGGGTGTGCACCGCGTTGAGCTCGTGTCAGGCGCTCTTGGCCATGAACCCGAGCCTGCCGAGCGGGCGATACCGCCTCGACCTCGACGGCGACGGCCCGGGGGCCGCGCGCGATTATTACTGCGACATGCGCGACGGCGGGTGGACGATGGTGGCCAACCAGGCCGCCAACGCGCCGCTCCCCGACACCGCCGACACGGTGAACTTCTCGGGCTTTGGCGACCTCGCCCAGAGCTGGCGGCTCGGCGGCGCTGAGATCACCCAGCTCCGCCCCTCGCGCGCCTGGCGCCTCACCGATGCGAGCAACACGGTCTACTTTCGGCCCACCTGCGTCGTCGATTGGAGCGTCAACTACACCGACATCAACGAACCGCGGGCCTGCACCACGGGCTACACCACCGCGGCCTTTGAGAGCATCGTGAACGGCCGCTGGGTGTACTGCTCGGCGCGCGGCATCGGCATCAACAACAGCGGTCAGCCTTGCAGCATGCGGATGCACGAAGGCGGCCCCGCCTCGCAAGGCGCGATGCCCCACGGCCGCGCCGCGACCTGCGCGTATCGCATCGATGAGCGGGTCTCGCTCTGGCTCCAATAGCGCAGAGCGCTGATCGTAGAGTGCTCAAAGTCCGCCAAATTTGAGCCTCTCCGAAACCGGTGTAGGCTCCCAGTGCGCTCGTTTTGCGCGATCGGAGCTTACCCTCATGGCGACTCGTTCTCGTTTTTCATTACGGTCTGTGGCCACATGGTCGAGCCTCTTGCTGGCCGCGTGTTCTGAGAACGCGACGGTGGTCGGGGGGCCCGTCGACGCAGGGGCCGACGTGACCGCGTCGACCGACCTAGGCCAAGACGCGGGGCTCCTCGACAGCGGCCCCGAAGACGCCGGTGCGCTCGACGCCGGTGCGCTCGACGCCGGTGCGCCCGACACCGGCCCCGTACGCTGTATGAGCGCAGCCGACTGCGTCGGAGATGCCCGGGGCCCGAGCTGCGACACCGCGAGCGGCGCGTGCGTCGCGTGTACGCCTACAGACGACCGCTGCCCCGCGGGCCAATACTGCACGGGCACGAACGCTTGCAGCGCCGGGTGTCGCAACGACGAGGCCTGCGCCTCCGGAGGCGACGCGGGTCAGGTCAGCGCGGGCCGCTGCGACCCGAGCTCGCGCCAGTGCGTGGCCTGCGTCACCGACGCCCACTGCGCGCCCGGCACGCTCTGCGTCGGCAACCTCTGCGTCGCAGGGTGCAACCCCGAGCGACCCTGCGGCGCGGGCCTCACCTGCTGCGACGGGGCCTGTGTTGACACTCAGTCAAATGTCGCCTCCTGCGGCGCGTGCGGCGCCCGCTGCGCGCTCGACAACGGCGTCGCGGCGTGTCGCAACGGCACCTGCGCCGTCGCGATGTGCACCGCGCCCTTCGGCGACTGCGACAACATGCTCAGCAACGGCTGTGAAACCAACACCTTGACCAGCATCGCGCACTGCGGCGGCTGCAACATGGCTTGCCCCTCGCGGCCCAACACCGCGGCGTCGTGCGCGGCGGGCACCTGCCAGTACAGCTGCGCGCCCGGCTTCGCCGACTGCGACAACGACCCCACGAACGGGTGCGAGGTTGACACCCAGTCAAGCAATTCGCACTGCGGCGCGTGCGGTCGGGTGTGCGACCCTCCGAACGGCGTGGCGGCGTGTGCGATGGGGCAGTGCGCGATCGCGCGGTGCGCCGCGGGCTTCGGCGATTGCGACAGCAACGCCACCAACGGGTGCGAGACCGACACCCGCACCAGCGTGTCAAACTGCGGGGCCTGCGGGCAGGTCTGTGCGGGCGCTGCGAACGCGGCTCCGGTGTGTGTGAGCGCGATGTGCGCGATCACTTGCACCGCCGGGTTCGCAGACTGTGATGGTAACGCGGCCAACGGGTGTGAGGCCGACACGCGGGTCAGCGCGAGCCACTGCGGCGGCTGCGGCCGCGCGTGTTCGGCGGCCAACACGACCCTGGCGTGCATGAGCTCGGCCTGCGCCGTGACGGCGTGCGCGACAGGCTTCGCAGACTGTGATGCGATGGCCGGCAACGGGTGCGAGAGCAACACGCAGACGAGCGTTCAGCACTGCGGCGGGTGCGGCCGCGCGTGCGCGGCGCGGGCCGGGTCGGTGGCGAGCTGCGCCGCGGGGGCGTGTCAGTACGTCTGCGCCGCGGGCTTCAACGACTGTGACGGCGTGGCCGAGAACGGCTGCGAGACCCAAGGGGCGTGCGTCTACGCGTCGTGCAACGCCGTGCCGAGGAGCTTCGCGTCGGGGGTCTACACCCTGAACAACAGCGGCGGCGCGTGGCAGGCGTATTGTGACATGAGCACCGACGGCGGCGGCTGGACCCTCGTGCTCAAGGTGAACGGCGCTTCGACCGCGCTTCAGTACGACAGCGCCCTCTGGACGAACACGGCCTTGCTCAACCCGACGGCCACCAACACGGCGGTGGGTGATGCGAAATTTCAAGGCTTCAACGGGCAATCGTTCAGCGCCTTCCGGGTGCTCATGCGCGACGGCGGCGTCGATCGGACCGCGGTGGTCACCCTCGCCGCAAGCTCGATGCTGTCGCTGTTTCAGGGGCCCGCCCGCGCCACCGCGCTGGGCCGCAGCGGCTGGACGCGCCTCGTCGCCTCTCCCTCGCTGCAACCCAACTGCAACGCCGAAGGCTTCAACCAGGCCGTCGGCGGCTACCGACGGGTGCGTCTCGGCATTCTCACCAACCAAGAGAACGACTGCGGCTCGCCCGACTCGGGGCTCGGGCTCGGCTTCGGCAACGACTCGAACGGGTGTGTGACCGCACCCTTCGCCGCCACCTCGGCGGGCAACGTGAGCACCTGCGGCGGCGACAACGGCGACCGCAACACCCAAGCCTTCGGCATGCTCTTCATTCGTTGAAGCATTGACCCCAATGGCGGCCTCGCGCAGCCCGCGGGGCCGTTGTTTCATCGCGCGAAGCCTCACCCGAGACGGGGCTCCGCGAGGGGCCGCACCCTGCGGTGACAATGCCCGCGGGCTGCGGCGTGGCCGGGCCTTCCATTCTGAGAGCCGAGTCGGTAGCGTCTCGCGTCATGAAGACTTCTTCGCAGATGCGCTGGTGGCTCGGCGCGGTGATGCTTTCGGGCGTCGCGGGATGCTCAGACAGCCCCGCGCCCGCGCCGTTGCGCGATGCCGCGTCAGACCAGGGTGTCTCGGGCGACCAGGGCGCAGACGCGGGCGGCGCTGACGTGGTCACGGGCCTCGACGTCTTCGTCTCTGATGCGCCCGCGGGCGACGGCTCTGGGATCGACGTTGTTCCCGGCGATGCGAACCCTGTCGATGCGGGCAGCGTTGATGCGGGCAGCGTTGATGCGGGCAGCGTTGATGCGGGCGGGCCCGTCGACAGCGGCCCCGCGGACGTGGGCTCAGACCAGCCGATGCCCCAAGACGCGGGCTTCGATGTGGGCTTCGATGTGGGCTTTGACGTGGGCTTCGATGTTGGCTTTGACCTCGGCCAAGACAGCGGCCAGGTCGACGCGGGGCAGCGATGCCAGAGCGATCAGCAGTGCGCGTCGAGCCTCACGGGCCCTGCATGTGACACCGTCACGGGGCGTTGCGTGCAGTGTGTGCCGGGCGACATGCGATGCCCGGCGGGGCAGTACTGCACTGAAAACAATGTCTGCACCGAGGGGTGTCAGAACGACATGACCTGTCAGGCGTTGATCGCCGATGGAGGCATGGGCAACGCCTTCTGCGAGATCAACATGCGGCGCTGCGTGCGCTGTCTCGTCGACTCGCATTGCCCACAAGGCAATATCTGTCAGGGCAATCAGTGCGTCACCGGGTGTAGCAGCACGAACCCTTGTCCGAGCGGGCAGGGCTGCTGCGAGGGCACCTGTCAGGTCACCTCGACCGACCCGGCCAACTGCGGCGGGTGCGGCGTGCGGTGCATGATCCCCAATGCGGTGGCGGTCTGCTCAAACGGCATGTGCAGCGCGGGCTCGTGCATCGCGCCCTTCGCGAGCTGCGACAACGACCCCATGAACGGCTGCGAGGTCGACACGCGCAGCAACGCCAACCACTGCGGTCGCTGCGGCAGCGCGTGCGGCGAAGGCAACCTCTGCCGCGTCGGGCGCTGCGAGCCCGATGGCGTCGCGCTCTTCTACCCGATGGACGCCGACGGCCAGGAGTTCAGCGACATGGTCGCGAGCTTGATGCCCATGGGCACCCTCAACGCCGCGAGCGATCGCTTCAACACGCCCCGAAGCGCCGTGACCTTCAACGGGAGCAGCTTCTTCCAAGGGATGCCCAACCCGCGGCTCCCGGTGGGCAACCAAGAGCGTACGGTCTCGGTATGGATCCGCACCACCGCGAACGTGGGCGCAGACCCCGCGGCCTCGATCGTCAATTGGGGTAGCACCGAGCAGGGGCGCCGTTTCGGGTTGTTGATTCAAAACAACGCGGTTTACTTTGTCGGCGAGCAGCGCGACCTCGCGACCAACCGTCTCGTCAACGACGGGCGGTGGCACATGCTCGCGGCGAGCTACGACGGCACCACCGTCAGGGTCTACGTCGACGGCGCCGAGGCCGCGAGCCAGGCCATGATGCTCGACACGGGCATCCCGCAGCTGGTGGTGGGGCGGGCGGTGCTCGACCATTACCCGGGCCGCCCGGTGCCCGAGTTCTTCACGGGTGACATCGACGAGGTGCGCGTCTACCGCAGCGTGCTCTCGGCCTCGCAGATTCAGCTCTTGTACCGCGCCGGCGGGTTCGGCTCGTGATGGGCACCGAGATCGAGCGAAAATTCATCGTCGATCTCGGCGCCGTCGCGGCGACCGCGTTGACCCAAGGGCACGCGATGGTGCAGGGCTATCTCTCGCGCGCGCCGACGGTGCGCGTGCGCGTCGCGACCCCCGCCGAGGGGCCTCCCAAGGCGTGGCTCACCGTCAAGGGCCCGGGCACCCTCGCGCGGGCCGAGTTCGAGTACGAAATCCCGGTCGACGACGCGAAGGCCATGATGCCGCTCTGCAACGCGGTGATCACCAAGGTGCGCCACCACCTCCGCGTCGGCGCCCATGTGTGGGACGTCGACGTCTACGACGGGCGGTACCGCGGTCTCGTCGTCGGCGAGATCGAGCTCGACGCCGTCGACACGCCCTTCGAGCGCCCCGCCTGGGTGCGCGAAGAGGTCACCGACGACCCGCGCTACTCAAACGCGGCGCTCGCCCTCGCGGCGACGGTCTCGGTGCGCGAGGGGCGGCTCGACGCGGGCTGAGCGCGGGCCGTCGATTCTCACAAACGATTGATTCTAAAGGTTGATCGAGGCTGTGACGCTTGCGCAGGGGTCGAGGCGACGATGCCCCATTGACCCGAGGGCGAAGTCGTGTAGGTTCGCGCGCCTTTCGGGGCACCCGCGGCTGCGTCAGTGTGACTGCGGCGCGCGTCGGTGCCTGAGCCGCGAAGGGTCACAGGGCCATGTCTGAAGTACTTCGATCGATCCTCGACACCATTCAGAGCACCCAAGACACCCGTCCGGTGGTGGTGTTTGACCTCGACGGTACGCTCTACGACAACCGCCCGCGCACGCTCCGCATCGCGCACGCCTACGCGGCGAATCTGGGCGAGGCAGAGCGCGTCGACGCCGAGAAGATCTTGGCGCTGACGGTGGCCGATTTGAAGTATCGCCTCGACGACTCGATGCGCCCTTCGGGCATCTCAGAGCCGGTCATCAAGGGCGCGCAGGCCCATTGGTTCAAGCGCTTCTTCACCGACGCGGCGTGCGCTGACGACGTGCCCGTTCGGTGGGCGGTTCGCTTCGTGCGTGCGTGTTACGAGCGCGGCGCCACGGTGGTCTATCTGACCGGGCGAGACATCCCGAACATGCTCGTGGGCACGGTGCGCACGCTCCGCGATGACGGCTTCCCCATCGGGGTGCCCGGGGTCGAGCTGATCTTGAAGCCGACCTTTGAAGAGAATGACACCGCGTTCAAGCAAGGCGTGCTCAGCCGCATCGGCGCCCTCGGGCGCGTGGTGGCGACCTTCGAGAACGAGCCCGGCAACGCCAACATGTTCGCGCGCTTCTGGCCTGAGGCCCACACCGTGCTGCTCAAGACCTCGTTCGCCCCGGGCGCTCCGGCGGCCGACGAGGGGGTGGTCTGGGTAGACGATTTTCGCTTCGCTTGAAGGGTTTCTTTGCGAGACTCGGGCGCGTGTCATTCGCCGCTGACTGGCGCCTTCGCGCGGGGCCCTCACCACGACGCTGTCTCTCCCGGGGGCGCCCTTGAGCGCCCGGCTCACGCTCCGCGACCTCACCCGGCGCTGGCCCGATGGCACCCTGGGCATCGACCTCAGCGGCCAAAGCCTGGTCTTCGAGCCGGGTGAGATGACAGCCATCCTCGGGCCTTCGGGGGCCGGCAAGAGCACCCTCTTGCGCTGCGCCTCGCGGCTCATCGAGCCCAGCACCGGCGAGGTCACCCTCGGCGAGCTCGCGCTGACGTGCCTCAAGGGCCGCGCCCTGAGCCGCGCGCGCGGCCAGATCGGCTTTGTTTTTCAGCAGTTTAACCTCGTGCGCTCGTACTCGGCGCTCGACAACGTGCTCGTGGCGCGGGCGCGTCACGTCTCGTGGGCGCGCGGGCTTCTGGGCCTCTGGCGCGAGGTCGACGTGGCCCTCGCGCGACGCTGCCTCGATGAAGTGGGGCTTGCCGAGAAGCACCAGAGCCTCGCCCGCGAGCTCTCGGGTGGCCAACAGCAGCGCGTGGCCGTGGCCCGCGCCTTCGCCCAGGAGCCGCAGGCGATCTTCGCCGATGAGCCCACCGCGAGCCTCGACCCGCAGCTCTCGGCCACGGTCTTGGGGCTCTTGCGTCGCTACGGGCAGCGCGAGAGCGTGCCCGTTCTCATCAATGTTCACACCATCGAACATGCGAGAAGGTACTGCGATCGTGTCATCGGGATGCGCGCCGGCCGCGTCGTCTTTGACGGGCCCTCGTCGACGCTGAGCGACGCCGCGGTCAATGAGATCTACGGCCGTCAGGCCGAAGAGGGGGCCGCCCTGTGAGCCGGGTCGGGCGATGGGCGCTGTGGGCGCTGTGTCTGGTCTGGTGTGTGGCCCTGAGGGCCGAGGCGCAGCCGCAGGGGGTCGAGGCGCCAGAGGAGATCCCGCGCGAGATTGTGTTGGGGTTCAACCCGGCTGAGAACGCGCAGACGCTCCAGCGTGCGGCCGACGCGCTGGCCGAGGCGCTGAGCGAGCGGGTGCACCTGCCCGTGCGGGCCACGGTGACCCTTGATTACACCACCCTGGTCGAGGCGATGCGCTCAGAGCATGTGCACTTCGCCTGGTTGACCCCGTCACCGTTGGTGTTGGCCGAGCGGCTCTTCCCGGTGCGGGTGCTCTTGACCCAGGTGCGCCGCGGACAGCCCTCGTACTACTCGGCCCTGGTGGTGCAAGAAGGCTCGCGGTTTCAACGGGTTGAAGACCTTCAGGGGGCCAGCATCGCCTGGGTCGACCCGACCTCGACGAGCGGATACATCATCCCTCGGTACCTCTTGGCGCAGCGGGGATTTGACCCCTCAACCTTCTTCGCGCGGCAGCTCTTCGCGGGGCAACACGACGCCGCGGTGATCGCCGTTCAGCGCGGCCAGGTCGACGTCGCGGCGGTATGGGCCAACCCCCCCGCCGAGGGTGGCGGCGCGTGGACGCGCTACCTCGAACACCGACCTGGCCCCCGCCTGCGACCGCTGTTGATGTCGCCGCCGGTGCCGAGCGACGCCATCGCCACCAAGGCCACCTGGGCTCAATCGCACCCCCGGCTCGTGCGCAGCGTGAGCGAGGCGCTGGTCGCCATCGGGCAGAGCGCCGAGGGGCGCGGGCTCCTCCGTCGACTCAACGCGACCGACGGCTTCGTGCCCGCGGACACCGCGCACTATGAGCTCGTGCGACGGGCGTTTCAGTCGAACCGTGAGTCGCACGCGCGGGCCCGCTCGGGGCGCTTCGAAGACCCCAAGACGGTCTACATTTTCAGCGCGTTGGTCTTGTTGGCGGCCGTGTTGGGGGCGGGCGCCATGCGTCGCTGGCCCGGGGCGCAGCGCGCGGCGGCGTGGTCGCTCTTCGGCGTCGCCCTCGTTTGGAGCGCCTCGGCGGCGCGCATCCCGGCCCACGATTTCTGGCGCGGCTGGCGCGACATCGGTCACTTCCTTCGGGGCATGCTGCCGCCCGACACGGGGGTCGGTGCTGAGGTCTTCGAGGCGACGGTGCTGACGATCCGCCTCGCGTTGGTCGGCACGGTGGCGGCGATCCCCTTTGCGCTCCTGGTGGGGCTCTTGGCCGCTGAGAACGTGATGCCGCTCGCGATGGTGCGCCGCGGCGCGCGCTTCTTCTGCAATCTCGACCGTTCGATTGACCTGTTGATTGTGGGGTTGATCTTGGTGAGCGCCTACGGGCCTGGGGCCTTCCCCGGGGTTGGGGCCTTGGCGATTCACACGGTCGGCTCGTTGGGCAAGCAGTTCTACGAGACCTTGGAGACCCTCGACCCTGGGCCCGTCGAGGCGATGCGCGCGGTCGGATGCACCCAGACCCAAGTCGTGCGTTGGGGCGTGTGGCCCCAGTTTGCGCCTCACTTTGTGTCGCAGAGTCTCTTCCGTTTTGAGCTGAACGTGCGCGGCGCGGTGGTCTTGGGCCTCGTCGGGGCGCAGGGCATCGGCTTTCTCCTTCAGACCTACATGCGCGGGGCCGAGTACGCGAAGGTCACCGTCGTCATTGCGGCCATCGTCGTGCTCGTGATGGCCCTCGACGCCATCAGCGCGCGTCTCCGCAAGAACGTCAGCTGAGCCCCGACAGAGCTCTGCCTGAAACAGCTCCTTCGATTCACGCTCGGGTACTGATCGTTTGACCAGGTATTGCGCCTCGGGCAGAGTGGCGCTTGAGGCGACGATGGCGTGTGGTGCAAACCCTTGCGGCGGGGCATGTTCGCAGCGGGCTGAGGGGGCGTAGCGGCTGTGGCCACGTTCAACCCGCGCGCGTTTTTTCGTTCTGTCGGGCCTGAGCGGGCCGATCGATACTTTGCCCGCTGCGGCCTGAGCGCCCAGAGCGGTCAGCAGCGCTCGACCGAGCGTCACTGGCGCAGCTTTCTCGAATTGGGGGCCGCTCAGCAATCGCAGCACCTTCAGGTGTGGCAGCGGGTCGACCGGCTCTCGCATCCGTTGGCCCGCGCGGTGTTGCAGCTGGCCTATCGGCTTCAATGGGGTGCCGGCTCGAATCGGGTGCTCCGCGCCGCCGCGTCAACCACGGCGCAGCTCGCGTTTGACCTCTACCTTGAGGCGCCTGAGAGCTTCAGGCAGGCCGAGCTGTGGTTCTCTCAGACGCCGCTCACGCGGGCCTTCGCCTTCACCGCGCGGGCCGCCTTGCGCGAAGTGCCGTTGCTCTCGTCGATGAAGCGGTCGGCCTTTCAGGCGCACCTCGCGCCGCAGCTTGCGCTTACGGCGGGGCAGGGCCGCGTGGTGATTGAAGACCACGCCGACCACGAGAGCCTGACGCTCTTTCTCTATTTTGAGTCGGCGCCGTTGTTGATTGAAGCCATCAGCGCCGAGGGGGTGGCGGCCAACGAGGTGCGGCCGACGGTGTGCGCCGCGCTGCGATTCTTGCCGGCTCAGCGCTTGTTGACGGTGCACCTCCCTGAGGGGCCGCGGGCCTTGGCGTGCGCGATGCGCGACAGCTTCGCCGAGGTCTATCTTGGCGAGCGCGGGTTCTTCGTCGACAGCGCGCAGGGGCAGTTTGATTTCGGCCCGCTCGCGCGCAACGGCTGGCAGCCGGGTCCTTGCGAGTACCCCGTGCGCTCGGTCGCGGTCACCGAGGTCGCGTTTCGCTTGCCCGTCGCGCAAGGCGGAGTGCTGACCGTGCAGGCCGCGAGCGACCTCGGCCCGATGATCGACGCGCTGTTGAAGGAGCCGCTCGACGCCAACGCCGTGTTGGCGGTTCGGCTTCGATTTCGCGTGATTCGAGACGGCGTCGAGCACGACCGGGTGGTGATGCTGCGGCTCCCCGATGAGTGCCATCTCTTGAGCGACGCGTCGTCTCCGTACCTCGAAGAGCACTTGATTCGATGGGGTCTCTGGCGCGTGAGCGATCAGGTCGCTGAAGAGCTCGCCTCAAGCGAGGCCGAGAAGCGCGATGACGCTCTCGTGGCTTGAATCGAGCGAGCGGCTCACCCTGAGCGCGCGCGCGGTGGCCGACGACGCCGGGCTCGGCGCCCTGGTGAAGCTCGGGCTCTTGAGGGCCGAGGTGGGCGATCGCGTGGCGTGCTCGGCGTGTTGGCGCGGCTGCGTTGACCTCCCGGTCATGGGCGACACGGCCTCGCTCTCGGTGGCTCCGCGGCACGCGCAGCTGGTCGTGCTCTGCCCCTTCGGAGAGTGGGACGGGGCGCTCCCGATCGAGCGCCTCAGCGCGGGGCGGCAGTGGCAGCTCTCGCGTCGGGTGCTGGTCGAGGCGCTGCGAAGAGACAACGCGTTGGGCCCGGTTGAGCCGCGCGACGCGCCGCCCGGGGTGACGCGCCTTGGGGTCACGCGGTATCTCGAACATTGCGCCGAGGTGCTCTTCGTCTACGGTCTGAGCGGCGCCGATGCGCCCCGCGCGCTCCGCGGTCTTCGCTACCAGAGCGGGCACGATCTGGTGGTGCTGAGCCCCGACGCGCTCTTGTCAGAGTCTGATCGAAGCGCGCTCGCGCAAGAGGGGGTCGTGTACCTCTCGCTCGCCTCGATGTTGGCGCGCTCGCCGCCGTCGTTGCGCATCCCGTGGGTGTGGCCGCGCCTGCGGAGCGCGATCTTCTCTGACCCAAATCACCCCGCCTGGCTCTGTCACGACGTCGAGATCGCCTTCGCCGAGGGTGAGACGGGGCATGTGGTGATGGTTCAAGGTGAGCCGAGCCGACACTTTGAAAAGAGCGACGTGGCCTTTGCCCAACTCTTGCGCCTCGCCGCGGCCCGCGCCGGTCTCACCCGGGTGGGGCCCGGGGGCTTTGTCGACAAAGAGAAGATCGACCCCGACCCGAAGCAGAAGGGGCTCGATGATCTGCGGGCTCGGCTCTTGGCGTCGATGCCGCCCAACCGTCAAGTGACGGGCCGTCAGCTGATCAAGACCAACGGCGATGGTTCGGTGTGGCTCCCGTTCTTGCCTGAGAACCTTCACTTCGACGCTTCATTGAAGCGCTATCGTTCGTGTCTGTCGGTGCGGCGAGAGAGGGCGCAGGGTGAGACGGGTCGGCGGTATCGCGAGGGGCTCGAGCTCGGGCAACGCCGCGCGTCGCAGCTCGTCGCCGAGGCCCTCGCGGCGCTGGCCCGAAGCCCTGGGGGCGGCTTCACACGGGCCCCGGAGCCTCGCTGAGCCACGACGAGACCGCGCGCCCCAGCGCGGTGACGCGCTCGCCCGCGGCGAGGCGGGTGAGGCCGATCGAGAGCATGTCGGTGCAGAACACGCGGTGACTCTCGCGCGGGTGTCGATGGTGCAAGTCATGAAGGAGCCGCGCCGGGTCGGGCGCATCGAGGCCGAAGATCAGCCTGAGTTCGAGCGTCGCGAGGGCCGCTTCGAGGCTCAAGTGGGTGGCCAGCTCGCTGTGCCGACAGAGCGCGTCGGCGCTCGCGTGCGGGTCACGCGCGTGGCGTCGGGCGCGGGTCAGCCCTTCGGCGAGGGCGTCGAGGCGTTCGACCCGAGAGGCGCCCCGCGCGGGCATGAGCACCCGCCCGGAGAACGCCGCGGCGAGGGCCATGGGGGCCATCGGGCGGTCGGTGCCTTGAGGGCAGCAGCGCCGAAAGGCCCATGGGGCGGTGACGCGCTTCACCGAGAAGTGTGCGGCGAGGAGAGCTTCGAGGTCCATGCTGCGCTCGCGGGGTCTCAGGGCTGCACGGGGCGCCGGGCATGGCAGGGCGCGCCGTCGCGCGGCCCGAGCGTGCAGTACGTTCGGCAGAGGCGCGCGGCGGAGGCACACGCCCGGCGTCGCCCAGACGCTCGACCCGCGCAGAGGGCGCCATCGGTCGCGCGCAGCGGGGCGCCGCGGCACGGGGCGCCGAGGGGGAGACCGTAACGCTCGCGCGGGGTCTCAGCACCTTGGCAGGTGTCGTCGGGCTCGGGGTGCTCCGGCGGGGGCGTCGCGGCCTCGGTCGCGCCCTGCGGCGTCGGCCAGCGCACCTGGAGCGATTGCGTCCAACGGAGAAGCTGTGAGAGCGGCAGCCAGCCGCCCATCACAAGAATCATGGCGATGAACCAGCGTGGGTCGACGACCTTGAGGTAGGTCAAGAGCGCGGTGATCGAGAGCGCCGAGAGCAGAAACACACAGTGCTGAATCACCTGTGCGATGTGCGACGGCGCTGAGCGTGCGAGCGGAGGTGCGGTTTCGGGCTTCATCGCAGCGAAACATGAAGCCGACGGTGCAGCGGGAGACCAGGGGGGGAGGCTGCGTCGCTCTCCCGGGGGTCGCTCCCGGGTGTCAGCTCGCGCCGCCGCAATAGAGTCGCACGCTGCGGGTGACTCCGCGCCCGCCGGTGACCTGGGCCGTGGCGCTGCCCGAGTACGCGATCGAGAGCGCGTCGCCGTTGCTGTTTGAGAGCGCGATCGAGCCGCCCGCCTCAGGGCACTGACCGCGGCAGCGGCGGTAGTTGTTCACCGCAATCGAGACGCTCGCGCCGTTCGCGTTTGCGGTCAATGAACCGTTTAATCCGAAGCAGCTGCCATCCCAAGTCGAGGTGTACGAGCCGGTGTTCTGATAGGCGACGCCGCGGCGCGAGGTGCCCGAGCCCATCAGCGTGACGTTGGCCGTGCGGGTGCCGTTGGCGTAGGAGATCTGCGCCGTCGCGTTCGGGCGAAGCTGCGCTTGATTGGCCATGAGGCTGCCCGTGAGGGTGACCGTCCACCCGGTGGGGGTGCGGTTCGAGAAGGTCGCGCTGGCGGTGCCGCTGAGGTTTACGAGCCCGTAAGGGCCCGTGCAGTTGTTGAAGGTGTAGTTCACCGTGGCGCCCTGTTGGGTGGCGACCACACAGCCCGCAGGCGAGAACTGCGCCCGCGCGCTTTGGGCGCTGGCCACCGCGGCGCCCTCAGGGGCCATCGTCGTCGCGGCCGCCTCGGCGCTCACTGCCATCAACGCGTTGGTGTCGCTGGTGCCTTCGATGGCCTCGGCGCTGGTGCTGACGTCGTCGTCATCGAGGCTCCCGTTGCCGCACGCTGAGAGGGCGAGCGCGGCGGCGAGGGTCAAGAGCGTGGCGGCGAGGGGCTTCATCATGGTGCGACTCCTTGTGAGGTACGATGCGGTGATTGCAGCGCCGATGCCAATCACAAAACACCATGATTTTAGGTAGTTTTCAGGCCCTCTCGCGCTGTCGACGCGAGTCTACACTGTGGTCTGGCTTCATCGCGCGGAACAGCGAAGCGCGGTGAACCAGGTGCCGATGTGGCCCTCGCGGTTGTCTCGAAAGAAGACGCCCACATCGCCCTCGGGGCCTCGGGCCAGCACCGGCGCCACGCTCGCGCTCTCGGCGACCGACGGGGTGAGCGCGAGGGCCCCGTGGGGCTCCGCGACGAAGCGAGCCCCCGGTCGGAAGACGTTGGCCCAGAGATCAAAGCGTTGGGCGCGGTGATCGTCGGCCCAGACGAGCAGCGCCCTGTCGCCTTGAGACAAGAGCGCGGGGCTCCGCACGAAGGCGTTCGGGTGCGCGACCAGGGGGCTTGGGGCGGACAGGGCGACGCCCTCGTGGTCGAGCCAGCGCGCAGAGATGGCGCGTCGGGGCGCCTCGGCGCGGTCTTCGTACCACGTCACCATGAAGCCATCGCGGAGCGCCTGGAGGCCCGGCTGCACCGCGCTCTCGTCGGGCGGAGAGAGGGCGCTGAGCGAGCGCGGCAGGTGTCGCGCCTCGTCGAGGGTCACGAGGTAGACGCGGCGCCCCCGCGGCCCGGCGCGCATGAAGGCGACGGCGACGCGGCTCGCGCCTCGGGCGATGGCGGGCGACTCATCGCTCTCGTCGGGCCCGGGGGTGGTGAGGCGCTGGTTCGCGCCGACGAGCCGCCCGTCAGCGCTGACCGCTTGAAGGTACAATGAAAAGTGCCCGCTTCGCGCTTGGTCGCGGTCGTCTTGCCACACGATGACGAAGCCCGCGGAGGTCGCCACCATGGCCGGGTTGCCCGAGAAGCCCGGCGCGCGGGTGACCCTCAGGTCGGGCCCCGAGCGGGCTCCGTTGGGGGCGAGGTGTTGAAAGTAGATCTCGTATCCGCCGCCGGGGTCGCGGCGGTCTTGCCAGACGGCGCCGAGGGTCTGACCCTGCGCGACCAGCTGCGCGCCGAAGGCGTCGGCGACGGCGCTGGTGAGGGCCTCACGGGGCGCGACCGAGACGCCGTCACGGTCGAGATGGTTGAGGTAGATGCGCGCCTTGCCTTGTGAGTAGGCCCACTCTGAGGCGATGTAGTGGTCGCCTTGCCACGCGAGCCCCGCGGGCCCTGCGGGGCTGAGGGCGGGCGGCGAGACCCGGTGCAAGACGCCCGTGGGGCTGAGTTGGGCGCCGTCGTCGATGACACCGTTGCAGTCGTCGTCGCGCCCGTTGCATCGCTCTGCCTGGCCCGGGTGCACTGCGGGGTCGCGGTCGTCGCAGTCGTCTCCGCAGCGCGACGCGAGCCCCGCCTGGGCTTCGCGGTGCCCGTCTCGGTCGCGGTCTTCGGTGCGCGGAGCGCTCGAACACTGACGGGTCGTCTCTTCACAACGCGCGACGAGGCAGGGGTCATCGACGCGCGGGCAGGGGCCCGCCTCGGCCGGTACGCAGCGGTGATCGTTGCAGCGTTCGAGCCCATCACAATAGAGACCGTTGTCGCAGTCGGCAGCGGTGTCGCAGGCCACGTCTTCGGGCTCAGGCACGTTCAGACCCGCGCGGGCCCCGCAGCCGAGGCACGCCACCAGGAGCAGGGCTCGCTTCATTGGCAGGCTCCAAAATCAGGCTGATCGGTGGGCTCGCAGACGGTGCCGCGGGGGCACGCCGAGACGCCTCCGTCAAACGAGCAGAGGCGCAGACAGCGGTTCATCGCGCCGGTGACGAAGCACCCGCTGCCGGCGGCGCAATCGTTGCCGATACGGCAGAAGCCGCCGGGCGCGACAGGCCCGTTGCTGAAACACCGCGTGTGATAGACCTCGGCCGCACACAAGAGCGTCGGATACTCAACAAAGGGTCGACAGCTCTCATCGGCGCGGCAGCCCTCATTGCTGAGCGGGTCGCAGCGGTATTGCCGCCTGGCCGGGGCTCGCCCGAGGGGGCAGTCATCGAGAAAGGCCGCGTCGGCCCCCGCGCCCAGAGCGCCCGTGTCGCCCGCCGCAGCGCCGTCGCGCGCGAGGCTCGCGTCACCTGAAACGGCGTCGCCCTGGAGCGTCGCGCCACACCCCATCGCAGCACTCCATAGACACAGCACGGCGACCGCCGCGCCGTGCACCCCGCACAGACGAACGCATGAGAGGCTCACCATTGAAGTGCCTCGCCCGAAAGTGGTCTTCGCGAGGTCGATTGCAAGGCACGGGCCTTTGATGAATTGCGCGCGACGATGTGCAGAATCAAACGCGACCCCGCATCGGCGTTAGGGTCTTTACGGTGTGACGTCAGGGGCGTGCGCGGTCTCCGTCGAGGCGCTCGGGTGTGAGCCCCAGGGCGGTGCGCTGCGGGGCCGTCGTCGCAGCCGACGTTGTGTGAGGGCCCAGCGCGGCCTCGCGCGGGGCGTCGCGGCGGTGCGCTGTGTAGGTGCCTGTGCTCGGCGCGGCGGGTGAGGGCGCGGGTGCGCGAGAAGTGCTTGTCGGAGCGAGAGATTGCGCGTATCGCCAGAGGGCGCGCTGCGCGAGAGGAGTCGACGCTCGGGTGGATTATAAAGTGACCTTGATTCCGGGTGATGGCATCGGCCCCGAGGTGACTGAGGCGACCCAGCGTGTGATCGCCGCGGCCGGGGTCGCCATCGAATGGGAGCCCTTTCTCGCAGGCGCGGGCGCGATCGAGGCGTACGGCACGCCGTGCCCCGATGAGATCATCGAGTCGATTCAGCGCAACCGTATCGCGTTGAAGGGGCCGATCAGCACGCCCATCGGTACGGGGTTCCGAAGCGTGAATGTGACGCTGCGCCGAGCACTTGATCTCTACGCGTGCGTGCGCCCGGTGAAGTCGCTGAAGGGTGTGCCGTCGCGCTATGAGGCGGTCGATCTTGTGATCGTGCGAGAGAACACCGAGGGGCTCTACTCGGGCATCGAGCACATGGTGGTGCCGGGCGTCGCCGAGAGCCTGAAGATCGTGACCGAGAAGGCGTGCATGCGCATCGCGGAGTTCGCCTTCCGTCACGCCAGGGCGACAGGGCGGAAGCGCGTCACCGTGGTGCACAAGGCCAACATCATGAAGCTCACCGATGGGATGTTTCTCGATGTGGCGCGCCAGGTGTCAAAGCGCTTCAGCGACATCGAGACCAACGAGTGCATCGTCGACGCGTGCTGCATGGGCCTCGTGCGAGACCCCTCAAACTTCGACGTCCTCGTGATGGACAACCTCTACGGCGACATCCTCTCTGACCTCTCGGCCGGCCTCGTCGGCGGCCTCGGCGTCGTGCCCGGGGCCAACATCGGCGACCAATGCGCGGTCTTCGAAGCCGTTCACGGGAGCGCCCCCGACATCGCCGGGCTCGGGGTGGCGAACCCCACCGCGCTGGTGCTCTCGTCAGCGTTGATGTTGCAATACATGGGCGAGCGCGAGGCGGCCCGTCGCATCGAGCACGCCGTCGAGCACGTGCACGCCGAAGGTAAAGTGCGCACCCGCGACATCGGCGGCGACGCCACCACCGAGGCCTTCACCGAGGCCCTGGTGGCGGCGATTACTTCTTGAAGAGTTTGTTGAGAAAGCCCGCGACCCCGGTCGGCGCCTGCGCGGCCTCTTGCTGCTTCGAGCGAATCTCGGCCAACCTGAGCTCGCGCTGCGCGTCGAGGTTCTGCGAGTTCATCTCAAGGGCTTGCCGAAAGTAGCCGATGGCGCGTCGATCGCCGCGATGCTTCAGCACCATGCCCATGAGAAAATGGGCTCGGTCGTTGCGCTCGGTGCCCTTGATGACCCGCTGCAACATGGGCTGAACCTGGTCGAGGTGCGCCTGCGCGTTGTTCTCTAACAACACCTGCGCGAGCAAGAGATTGCCCGTAATGTCATCGGCGTTGAGCGAGAGCACCTTACGCAAGAGCGGCTCGGCCTCGGCGAAGTTCTTTCGCTTGACGGCGATCTCGGCGCGGTGAAGGTCTTGCACCGTTTCGAGCACGTTCTTGACCGTCTTCTGGGCCGCGGGGGTGCCGCCGCCGCCGTGCAGGCTGCCCTCGTACTCGTCGCGCGCGGTGGCGTCTGAGAGGGTCTGAAAGGCCGTGTTGTAGAGCGAAAAGATCTCGGTGTAGATGCCGTTGAGGCTCTGCGGCGCGCGGTCGGGGTGCCACGTCGCGGCCATGCGGGTGAACGCCCCGCGCACCTCTTCGACGCTGGCCTTCGGCGAGAGGTCGAACATCTCGAAGTAGGTCGAGTGTTCGAGCCGCTTGAGGTGCGCGATGGCCTCTTTCGAGAGGGCGATGTTCTCGAGCGCAGAGGCCGCAGGGGCCGCAGGGGTCGCGGGCTCTGGGGCCGCCTCGGTGGCCTCGGCGGTCGGCGCTGCGGGCTCGGTCGGCGCCGCGGCGGGGGCGGGGCTCGCGCTGGTCGGTCGCGGCGGCGGCGGCGGCGGCGGCGCCTTCAGGGGGCGCTGAACCCCGCCGGGCATGGCGGGCATCCCCGCGGCGGGGGTGGGCATCATCGAGTTGGCCCCGGCTTGCACCGTCGAGTTCTCGGTGGTGCCGTTGCCGCGCGCGCTGTTCACCGCTTCGATCTGCTTGGTGAGCGCGAGCAAATAGAGCATCACCCGGGCGTTGTCGGGGCTCGTCGCGAGGGTCTCAAGCTGCGGAATGCTCGACGGGCCCGCACGGAGCTGCGTGGCCGCGATGCCGACCTCTTCGCCGAACTCAAAGCGGTCAAAGTCGTTCTGCTCTTTCAGGCGTACGAGCCTGCCGCTAATGCGATCGAGCACGCCCTGGATCGAGGCCGCGTCGGGCGGGTGAAGAAACATGCCCCGGGCCACCATGGGCAGCACGTCTTCAGGGGCCCGCAGCGAGCCCGCGCCGTCGAGCAGGTCGACCCCGGCGAAATACGCGTAGGTGCCGTCTGCGATGCCGAAGAGGCCCAACACCCGACGGCGGTGCACCTCGCGCAAGCCCCGGTCGAGCGAGGCGGGCGTTACAGCGCGGTTGCGGAGCAGCGTCGCCATCTCGTCGGCGCCAGAGTCTTGATAGGCCTTCTCGGCTTGAACCAAGGCGTCGGCGCTGATGAAGCCCAACTCGCGCAGCACCTGGGCGACCCGCACCGTCTCGCGAGGCAGCGCGATCGCCACCAAGGCGCCCCCTTCGAGAACCAAGGTCGAGTCGCCCTCAAGCTCGTGGCCCGCGTCGCCGGGGATGCTGACCACCAACGAACCGCTCAAACGCTTGTCGCGCGCGTAGAGCAACACGTTAGGGAATGGGGTCTTGCGAAAGCTGCCTTCGGTCGTGGGTTTGGCGTTCATTCGACCACTGCTCAACAAAGGAGAGAGAGGGCCCCCGCGGGCAGAAGCGACTATACCGCTCGCCAAGTCGTCTTTGATACCCCATCTCGGAGTTCAACCCCGAGTTGGGTAAGTTCGGCCCTGAGGGCGTCGGCGCGGGCGAAGTCTCGGTTGTTGCGGGCCTCCGTGCGGGCGTCGACGAGGGCGTCGATCTGGGTCGAAGACAGGCCCCGAAGGGCGATGCGACGCGCCGTCACGCGCCCGAAGAAGGTCTCAGGGTCACCCTCGGCCACGCCCAGCACCGCGGCCATGGCGCGGGCCGTCTCGTCGCCCGCGGCGAGGTCTTCGGGGGCGACTTTCTTGGCGTCGCAGAGCTCGTTAATACGCGAAAATACACGGTAAAACGGGTCGAGCGCGCCGGCCGTGCTCAGGTCGTCGTTGAGCGCCCCGTCGAAGTCGGCGCGGGCCTTGGCGAAGAACGCTGCGGCCGAGGGCTTGACCCCGGTGACCTTGCCCGCCAGGGCCTCTCGCCGCGCGCGGAGCTTCAGCCAGGTGTCATAGAGGTACTCGCACTGCTTCTCGGCCGCTTCGAGCGCCGGAAAGCGCGGGCCCTGCGCGTCTTCCTGGACGTCGAAGGCGAGCGGCGAGCGATAGTGGGTGCCGAGGATCCAAAGGCGTACGGCCTCGCCGTCGACCCGCTCAAGGAGTCGGCGGAGCTGAAACCAATGGCCGATCTGCACCTTGCGCGAATACACCGCGAAGAGGGCCTCGTCGGCTGGGCTCCGCGCGGGCTCGGCGGCCAGCGCGTCGCGCCGGGCGCGGTCAGACTTCGAGATCTTGCGAAGCTCGGGGTCGGCGGCGAAGAGCCCCGCGAGGAGCGCTGCGGTCTCGGGCGAGAAGCTCGCGCCGCGCTCGACGTCGACCTCGATGAAGCCGTTGTGCATCCACCCGCCGCACATGGGGTCGCCGTGAACGGGCTCGGTCTGCGCGATCTCGTTCTCATGGTGGGGGAATTTGAGATCCATCCCGCCGCCGTGGAGGTCGAAATGCTTGCCCAGGTGGGCGTAGCTCATGGCCGAGCACTCGATGTGCCACCCGGGGCGGCCGTCGCCCCAAGGCGAGGGCCACCGGGCGCCCGCGGGCTCGTGGGGCTTCGCGCGCTTCCACAGGGCGAAGTCGGGCTCGTTGCGCTTCCCTTCGCCGACCTTGCCGCGCCCGAACTCGCTGCGATTCACCGCGACGTTGCGCTTCGAGAGCTTGCCGTAGGTCTCAAACCGCGCGGCATCGTAATAGACGTCACCCTCGTCGGTGACGTACGCGAAGCCCTGCGCGAGGAGGGCCTCGATGTGGCGCACGATGTCGCCGAGGTGCTCGCTGACCCGGGGCTCGGCGCTGGGCGCGCGGCACCCGAGCGCGGCGGTGTCTTCGCGGTAGGCGGCGATGAAGCGCTCAGAGACCGCCCCGGGGTCTTCGCTGTTGGCGGCCGCGACGGCGATGATCTTGTCATCAATGTCGGTGTAGTTTCGAACGTACTTGACCGCGCGGCCTTGAGCCTCAAGGTGGCGCACCAGCACGTCGAAGACCACCGGCGGGCGCGCGTTGCCAACATGGATGTACCCGTACACCGTTGGCCCGCACACATAGAGCGAGGTCTCGCCGGGCGTGCGCTCGGGCAAGGGGAGGATGGAATCTGTCAGTGTGTCGTGAAAGCGGAAGCCCATGTTCGTGCCCAAAAGGGCGTACCCTACCGGCCCCACCGAGGGCAAGCGTGAGTGTCGCGCCAGAGGCCCGGTCGAGCAGCCCACCATGAAGATCTTTCACTTTGATTCTCCATCGTTTGAAGAGACCCTGCGAAAACTAGAAGATCGCGGCGGCGCCGACCTCGAGCGGGTGACCCCGACGGTGCGCGCCGTGATCGCCCGGGTGAGGGCTGAGGGCGACGCGGCCCTCCGCGCGCTGGCCTTGGCCTACGACGGTGTCGCCCCCGATCGGCTTGTGTACGGCCCCGAGGCGATGACCGAGGCCCTCGACCGAATGGCCCGGGGCGAGCCCGAGGTGCTCGCGGCGATGCGCGCGGCGGCGTCGCGCATTGAGGCCTTTCACGAGCGCCAGCGCGAGGTGTCGCATCGTTTCGTCGACGCCGAGGGGGTCTCGCTCGGGTGGCGCGTCCGCCCGCTGCGTCGTGTGGGGGTGTATGCGCCGGGCGGCAAGGCGCGGTACCCCTCCAGCGTGTTGATGAGCGCGATCCCCGCACGGGTGGCCGGGGTCGCCGAGGTGCTCGTGGCGACGCCGCGCCCCACCGACGAGCTCCTCGCAGCGGCGGCGCTGTCTGGGGCCGCGGCGGTGTACGACATGGGCGGCGCCCAGGCCATCGCGGCCTTCGCGTGGGGCACGGCCACGGTGCCGAGGGTCGACAAGATCGTCGGGCCCGGCAACCTCTACGTCGCGTGCGCGAAGCAGCTCGTGTTCGGGCAGGTCGCGATCGACGGCATCGCGGGCCCGTCTGAGATCTTGGTGGTGGCTGACGAGGGGGCGAACCCTGACGTGGTGGCGGCCGATCTCTTAAGCCAGGCCGAGCACGACGAGGCCGCGTACCCCTTGCTGGTCACGCTCTCGACGGCGACCGCCGAGCGGGTCTGCGCGGCCCTCGAGGCGCAGCTCGGGCTGCTCCCCCGAGAGGCGATCGCGCGCGAGAGCGTGAGCACCCGCGGGGCGGCCTTTGTGTGCCGTTCGGGCGACCACGCGGCCGAGGTGAGCTCGCGCCTCGCGGCCGAGCATCTCTCGCTTCAAGTGCGCGACCCTGAGGCGTTCTTCGCCAAGGTGAGCGCCGCCGGGGCGGTGTTCCTCGGTGATTATACCCCAGAGGCGGCGGGCGATTATCTCGCGGGGCCCTCGCATGTGCTGCCGACCGGCGGCGCGGTGCGCTTCGCTTCACCGCTTGGGGTTTACGACTTCACAGTGCGCACGTCGGTGATCGGGTACAGCCCCGAGGCGCTGCGTCGGCACCAGAAGGCGATCACAGATTTTGCTAGAAAAGAAGGGCTAGAGGGGCACGCGCGGGCCGTCGAGGTGCGGCTCGGGGCTCACTCCGAGATCAGCACGACGTAATCGTAGTTGACCGCCGCGGAGCCCGCACGAAACGCGGGCATGCGCGTCTGGCAGAGGGCTTCACCGAGGCAGCGCGCCCGCGAAGCCGAGAGCCTCACCCCTTCGGGGAAGAAGAACTCTTGCGGCACGCCGCCGCCTGAGAAGCGGCCCGTGATCGCGAAGCGGCCGTTGGCGTCGGCAGGCGGGCGACACGCGAGCACCTGTGACTCAACAGGCTGAAAGGCGCGCACCGTCATCGCGTTGGTGGGCTCCCACGGAGACTGCGAGCTCGGGATCTGCGCGTTCGGCGTCGCATCACACACGATGCGCGGGCGCGCGCTGTCGGTGACCCAACGCGCCGTGGCTTGGGCCGCCGCGGCGTGGTGCACGATGGGCGTGCCGAAGCCGCCCGTGTCGGGGGCCGGGCGAGCGACCAAAGCCCCGTTGAGGGTGTGCGCCGCCGGGGGCGGGGCGTCGGCGGGCGGGGCCTCGCTCGCACCCACCGCGGTCGCTGCGGCCAGGGTCGCGGGGGCGGCCGCGGGCTCCGCTGCGGGCGCGGCGTTGCGGTTGCGACGTCGACGACGCGGTGCGGCCTGCGCCGTCTCAGGGTGCGGCGTCTGCGCCTCAGAGCACCCGACCAGATCGACGGCGAGGAGCGCGAGCGAAAAGACCACGGAGGATCGGATCATAGGGGTACAGCCTCCTAGCGAGGTGACACATGACCCATGACGCGGCCCGGGTGCAAGTCTACCCGGTCGTGAGGCGGCGGGTGCGGCGGGTCACCGGTGATGTCACTGATGCGGCGGCTCGGGCGGGCGTTCATCGGCGCGTTGGCGCTTCGCGGGGGCGCCCGGGTGCGTCGGTGTATTGACACCCCCGAGGGAACTAACTAGCGTCCGCGCGCCCGACTCTGGGCCTCGCGGGTTCAAAACCCTCGACAGAGTCGGTGTTTTACGAGGTTCTGCGCACGGTGCAACGCATCCCGTGACGCGACACCAGAAGGCGAAACACGCGCATGGCGTTCGAGCTCACCCCAGAGCGGCTCGCGATCTTCCAAGACCTGCTGCCCCGGTACCCCACCAAACGAGCCCTTACGATTCCGCTCTTGCATTTGTGTCAAGAGCAAGAAGGCTGGGTCAGCCCCGAGGTGGTTGAATTTGTTGCCAAACGGCTCGAAATCAGCACCGCTGACGTTCAGGGCGTGGTGACTTTTTACACCCTGTTTCAGCAGAAGAAGACCGGCCGCAACGTGATCTGGGTCTGTCGCACCCTGAGCTGTGAGCTCATGGGCGCCCGGGGCATCACCCACGCCCTCGAGAAGAAGCTCGGCTGTCACGTCGGCGAGACCACCAAAGACGGTGAGTTCACCCTCCTTGAGGCCGAGTGTCTGGCCGCCTGCGGCCAGGCCCCCATGCTCCAGCTGAACGACGAATATCACGAGAACCTCACGCCCGAGCAGCTCGATGGCCTCCTTGAGGGGGCCCGTCGCAAGCGCGACGAGCGGGTGAAAGCAGGCTTCTCGCCGGTGAGCATTCGTTCTCGGAAGGAGAGTTGAGTGACCATGGCAGCTGAAAACCCGAACATCCTCACGAAGAACTACGGCGTCTCCGAGAGCTGGAAGATCGAAAACTACGAGCGTCAGGGCGGCTACCAGTCGCTCCGCAAGGCGCTCGAGATGGGCCCTGAGAAGATCCGCGACGAGGTCAAGGCCGCGAACATCCGCGGCCGCGGCGGTGCGGGCTTCCCGGCGGGGGTGAAGTGGTCGTTCTTGAAGCCGAACCCCGAGAAGCCGACCTACATCGCGGTGAACGCCGATGAGGGCGAGCCTGGCACCTTCAAAGACCGCACCTTGATGGAGAAAGACCCTCACCGCTGCATCGAGGGTTTCATCATCGCGGCCTACGCCCTCGATGTGCACACGGTGTTCTGCTACGTGCGCGGCGAGCTGGTCTTGGCGATCCGTCGGCTCGAACAAGCCGTGCGCGAGGCGCGGGCCAAGGGTTACCTCGGCGAGACCGTCCTCGGGCGCCCGTTCAAGCTCGACATTGTGATCCACCCGGGCGCGGGGGCGTACATCTGCGGCGAAGAGACGTCGCTCTTGAACTCCCTTGAGGGCCTGCGCGGCGAGCCGCGGTTGAAGCCGCCCTTCCCCGCTGTGGTGGGGGCCTTCGGCGCGCCCACCATTGTGAACAACCTTGAGACCTTGGCCACGGTGCCGAGTGTGATCGAGTTCGGGGGCGACAGCTTCTCGAAGATGTCGCGCTTGCATCACCTCAAAGACGGCGGCGTGAGGCTCTACGGCGTCTCGGGGCACGTCAAGCGCCCCGGCGTGTACGAGGCTCCGGTGGGCATCACCCTCAACGAGCTGATCTTCGACTATGCGGGCGGCGTCCGCGGCGATCGGAAGATCAAGGCCATCGTGCCGGGCGGCAGCTCGACCCCCATCGTGCGCCCTGAAGACAAGGTCAGCGCGGCCGACGAGAAGCACATTCTGCACCCCTGGCACGGCAAGAGCCACCTCGATGTGCCCATGGGCGTCGACACCATGCGCGCCCTCGGCACCATGCTCGGCACCTGCTGCGCCATCGTGATGGACGACACCACCTCGATGGTGCGCGTGGCCGAGAACCTCATGCTCTTTTACGCCCACGAGTCGTGCGGTCAGTGCACACCCTGCCGCGAGGGCTGCTCATGGATGGCGCGGCTCTGTCGCAAGTTCGCCGCGGGCACCGCGACGATGAACGACCTTGAGGTGCTCAACGACGTCGCCAACAACATCATGGGCAACACCATCTGCGCGCTCGGCGACGGCGCGGCGATGCCGATGCTCGGGATCTTGAAGCTCTTCCGCCACGAGTTTGAGGCGGCGGTGCGCGAAGGCCGTGCGCCGAAGGAGATTGCCGCGTGACCCCGACACCTAGCTCCCCTGCGGAGATTGTAGCGTTTTTCTTCTTCGGCCTCTTGGCCGCGGTGAGTGCCTTTGGGGTGGTCGCGCAGCGTAACCCGATCCGCAACGCGGTGGCGCTCTTCGTCCACGTTCTGTCACTGGCGGGGCTCTACGCGACGCTGTCGGCTCACTTCCTCGTGGCCGTGCAGCTGATCGTGTACGTCGGCGCGGTGGTGGTGCTCTTCGTGTTTGTGATCATGCTCCTCGGCCCGGCGAGTCAGTCGTCGGGTGACGGGGCGGGTCGCTTCCCGAGGCTCTTGGGCGGCGGCGCGGCGGCGCTGGTGGGCGGGCTCCTGGCCCTTCAAGTTCGGGGGCTCGCGCCTGAGCGCGTGGCCCGGGCCGAGTCGTTCGGCACCCTGCGCGAGCTCGGCGCGGTGCTCTTTGATTCTGCCGTGTTGCCCTTCGAGATCGCCTCGCTGCTCTTGACCGCGGCGGTGGTCGGCGCCTTCGCGGTGGCGCGCGGGCATCACAACAAGGTGCGTCTGACGGCCTCTGAGGGAGAGCAAGAATGACCCTGCAACTCGGTCACTACCTCGCCCTCTCGATGGTGCTGTTCACCATCGGCTCGGTGGGCTTTCTGGTGCGGCGCAACGCGCTGATTTCGCTGATGAGCATCGAGCTGATGCTCAACGCGGTGAACCTGACCCTGGTCGCGGCCAACCGTTGGCAGCCCGCGATGACCGAAGGGGGCTCGGGGCTGGTGGGCGGTACCCCCGCGGTGGCGGTGGGCTCGATCGCGCCGCACGGGCAGGTGTTTGCCTTCTTCGTGATCGCAGTGGCCGCGGCAGAAGCTGCGGTGGGTCTCGCGATCGTGCTGTCATTCTATCGCCTGCGGAAGACCGTTCGGACGGACGCCGCGGACATGCTCCGGGGCTGAAGAGCCTTCTTCAACGAAACGGCCATGCAACCCTTTTACGGACTCTTCCACTTCGGCTTCGACCAGTTTCTGGTCGCGGCACAAGATCAGTATTCGGTCCTCGGTTGGATCGTCTTGCTGCCTCTCTTGGGCGCCATCATCAATGGCATCTGGGGCAAGCAGATCGGTCGCCAGGGCGTTCACATCGCAGCGATCAGCGCGGTAGGCACCTCGTTTCTGCTCTCGATCCTCGCGTTCGTGGCGCTGTTGAAGTCGGGCCATCACGCGGGCGGCGAGGCGGCCGAGGGGGCCGAACATGTGCGCCGCGCGCTGAGCTTCGTGCCGCGATTGGGCGACCAGCCGTGGGAGTGGTTCGCCGCTCCGACGGGCCCAGCGACGAGCGAGATGCTCAAGGTGCGCTACGTCGTCGACCCGCTCTCGGGCGTGATGCTCTTGGTGGTGACCGGCGTCGGCACGCTGATTCACATCTACTCTGCCGGGTACATGTCACACGACAAGAGCTACGCGCGCTTCTTCGCGTACCTCAACCTGTTCGTGTTTGCGATGTTGAACCTCATCCTGGGCGACAGCCTCGTGCTGATGTTCCTCGGGTGGGAGGGTGTCGGCCTCGCGTCGTACCTTCTGATCGGGTTCTGGTTTGAGCGGTCAGACTATGCCTTTGCGGGTCGCAAGGCCTTCATCGTCAACCGCATCGGCGACGCCGGCCTCCTCATGGGCATGGCGATCCTCGCGTGGAAGGGCGGCAGCTATCAGTTTGAGACCCTCCGCGAGCACGTCGAGGGCAGCGCGACCTTCTTCGGCGCGTTGACCTCGCACACCGAGCTCGGTCAGTTTCTCGCTGACGCCCTGCCCGGCGTGAACAACATCGCCTGGCTCTCGGCCTTTCTCGCGAAGATCAACCCCACCTGGGGCGGTCTCGCCTGCCTTCTGCTCTTTGTGGGCTGTTGCGGCAAGAGCGCCCAGCTGCCGTTGTTTGTCTGGCTCCCTGACGCGATGGCGGGCCCCACGCCGGTGTCGGCGCTCATCCACGCCGCGACGATGGTGACCGCGGGCATCTACCTGCTCTGCCGTCTCTCGTTCTTGTATGTTCACTTCACCACGGTGTTGAACATCATCGCCCTGGTGGGTGCGGCGACGGCGCTCTTCGCGGCCTCGATCGCGGTGGTGCAGACCGAGCTCAAAAAGGTGCTGGCCTACTCAACGGTCTCGCAGCTCGGGTTCATGTTCATGGGCTGCGGCGTGGGCGCCTTCACGGCGGGCTTCTTCCACGTCTTTACGCACGCGTTCTTCAAGGCCTGCATGTTCCTCGGGGCAGGGGCGGTGATGCATGCTTGCGGCGATCGCCAAGACATCACCAAGCTCGGCGGCCTCGGCAAGTACCTCCGCGGCACCTTCTTGACCTTCGGGGTCTCGACCGCTGCGATCATCGGCACCCCGCTGACCTCAGGGTTCTTCTCAAAAGATGAGATCTTGTGGCGCGCGCTGGCCAACCCCTTCTCACCCGGCGTGGGCAAGGTGGTCTACTTCATGGGCGTCGCCGCGGCGCTGATGACCTCGTTCTACATGTGCCGCCTCTTCATCCTCACCTTCTTGGGTGAGGGGCCGAAGTACCTCGCGGAGCTGGCCGCCGACGGCCCCGCGCACGGCCACGACGATCACAACCACGATCATCACGGCCACGATGATCACGGCCATGACGCCCACGGCCATGACGCCCACGGCGACGACGACCACGGTCACGGGCACCACGATCCGAGCGCGCCGCCGTCAGAGCACGGCATTGACATGAAGCTCATGGTGGCGCCCTTGTTCGTGCTCGCGGCGCTTGCGCTTTTGGCTGGTTTTCTCGGTCTCCCGCACGCGTGGACGCACCGCGAGGGCATCCTCCCGCTCTTCCTCGAAGGCACCGTCTCTGACGTGTTCGAGGGGCGCTCGGCCGAGGTCATCGAGCACGCGCACAAGCTCGAGTGGCCGGCCATGGCGGGCGGCTTCGTCTCGTGGATCGCGGGCCTCGGGCTCGCATACTGGGTCTACGTGCTCCAGAAGGGCGAGCCTGCTGAGAACGCGGCCCGTTCGGCCTCGGGGCTCTACGACCTCCTCGTCGCCAAGTGGAAGGTTGACGAGCTCTACGACGCTGTGGTGGTCCGCCCTCTCAAGGGCCTGGCGGCCTTCATTGCGGGCTTCGACAAGTTTGTCATCGACGGCATCGTGAACCTCCTCGGGGCCATCGCGATGGCCTTCGGGCGCATCCTCAAGCCCCTCCAGACGGGCGCGATTCAGGTCTACGGCGCCGCGATCGGTGTGGGGGCCTTGGCCCTCGTCGCGTGGATGACCCTCTTCCCCAATGCGAGCCTCACGGCCGAGCCCAGCGCTGCGGGCACGGTGATCGAAGTGAGCGGCGGGCCTGGGTACCAATACCGCTGGGCCTTTTACGAACCCACCGTCACCCGTGGCGCCGCGGTCGAGTATGTCTGCACCCGCCCCGCGGCGCAGACGGCCCTTCGCGCGGTGACCGCGGCGGCCTCGAACGAGACCCGTCGCACCGAAACCATCAACAGCCCGCGCTGCGCCGTGGTCGAGGCGACCAACGCCTTCGGCTCCACGACGCTCGCGCGAACGCTCCTCCTGCCCGCTCAGCCGCGGTGACAAAGGGTCGAACGTGAATACCGGTCGTCATCTCTTGTCGGTGCTTGTGTGGCTCCCCGCGTTGGCGGGCCTCCTGGCGCTGTTTCTTCCGCGGCAGTCGCCGAAGCTGCTTCGAGCCTATGGTGTGGCAGCCTCGCTGTTCATCTTCGGGCAGTCGCTGCAACTCTTGAATGGTACGGGCGAAGCGGGGGCCGCGAGCGGCTTCCGTCTGGTCGAGAACGTCGAGTGGATCCCCTCTCTCGGCATTCGGTATCACCTGGCCGTCGACGGCATCTCGCTCTGGCTGGTGCTGCTCACCACCTTCCTCACGCCCATCACGCTGTATGTCTCGTTCGGCGCGATCCGCAATCGCCAGAAGGAGTTCATCGCCGCGATGCTCATCCTTGAGGCGGCGATGATCGGGTGCTTCTTCGCCCTCGACATGTTCTTGTTCTACGTCTTCTACGAGATGACGCTGGTGCCGATGTTTCTCATCATCGGCGTCTTCGGCGGCAAGAACAGCGTCTACGCAGCGGTGAAGTTCTTCCTCTACACCTTCCTCGGGTCGGTGTTCATGCTGCTGGCGATCTTGTACATGGTGATGCAGTACAAGACCCTCACGGGGCATTACAGCTTCGGCTACCTCGACCTGATGCGCCTCGGCTTCCCGATCGGCACCGAGCGCATTCTCTTCGCGGCGTTCACCATCGCCTTCGCGGTGAAGGTGCCGATGTGGCCGGTGCACACCTGGTTGCCCGACGCGCACACCGAGGCCCCGACGGGCGGCTCGATGATCCTCGCGGCGATCATGTTGAAGCTCGGCACCTACGGCATTCTGCGCTTCAGCCTCGGGCTCTTCCCCCTCGCGGCCCACTGGATCGGGCCGACCATCGCGCTCCTCGCGGTGGTAGGCATCGTGTACGGGGCCCTCGCGGCGTGGCGTCAGTATGACTTCAAGCGCCTCGTGGCCTACTCGTCGGTGAGCCACCTCGGGTTCGTGATGCTCGGCCTCATCGGCCGCACCGACTCCAGCGTCTCAGGGGCGATGCTCCAGATGATCAACCACGGCATCTCGACCGGGGCGCTCTTCCTCCTGGTGGGGGTGATCTACGACCGTCGGCACACCCGCGACGTGGCTGAGTTCGGCGGCCTCGCGAAGATCATGCCCTGGTACGCGACGGTCTTTGTGGCCGTCACCATGAGCTCGATCGGTCTGCCGGGCACCAACGGCTTCATCGGCGAGTTTCTGGTCATCACCGGGAGCTTCTCGTCGTCGCTCTTGCGCTGGTCGTACCGCTGCTCAAGCGGCGGCGACTGCGACCTCGCGCAGATCGGGCCGCTGTTCTCGCTCATCGCCGCGACGGGGGTGATCCTCGGCGCGATCTACATGCTCGACGTGGTGCAGAAGGTCTTCTTCGGCCCCGCGACGAACCCGAAGAACGATCACCTCCCGGATCTCAATCGCCGAGAGTGGGCCGGCCTCGCGCCGCTGCTCTTCATGATCTTCGCGATGGGTCTCTTCCCGAACTACTTCCGCAGCCGCATGGACCCCACCGTGCACGACTTCTTGGTGGTCTACAACGCCAAGATGGACGCCCTCCGTGACCCCGGCGGGGCTCGCACCCGCGCGGTGATGCTCGAAGAAGCGGTGATTCGTGCGCCGAGCGCTGCGGCACCGGCTGCGGCCGAGCCCCACGCGGCCCTTCCTCTTCGTCGCGAGGCTCTCCTCGCCCAGGGAGACTGAGTCGTGACCCTGATGCTTCTTCTGTCTCCGATTCTCGTGCTCGCGGTGGGCGGTCTCATCGTGATGCTCATCGACGCCTTCCAAGAGCAAGAGGGCGGGCTCGCGATGCCCACGGCGCTCTTGCACTTCGTCGCAGCCGCGGCGGCCCTCGCGCTCTGGCAGCGCGGCGTGCCGAGCGACGCCGGCTCGCTCGTCCATGGCTGGCTCGCCATCGACAAGACCACGCTGTTTCTCCAGGCGACCATCGCCTTGGGCGGGGCCTTCGCGTCGCTCCTGGCGGGCGGGTATCTCGCCGAGCACAAGCTCGACCGCGGAGAGTACTACCCCCTCATTGCCTTCAGCACCGCGGGGGCCGGCCTCTTGGTGGCCGCCAACGACATGCTGATGGTCTTCGTGGCGCTCGAAACGATGAGCCTCGGGGTCTACGCGATGACGGGCTTTCGGCGCACCTCGGCCCGCTCGGCCGAAGCCGCGCTGAAGTACTTTCTGCTCGGCTCCTTTGCGGCGGCGCTGCTCTTGATGGGGGCGGCCCTTCTCTACACGGTGACGGGTCACACTGACTTTCCGGGCATCGCGGCGGCGCTTCAGGCGCCGTCACCGGCCTCAGGGGCGGCGGCCGATGACGCCAACGCGGCGGTGCTCGCGGCGCAGTTCGCGATCAAGCTCAAGATCAGCATCTTCGCGATGCTCCTGGTGCTCGTCGCGATGGCCTTCAAAGTCGGCGCCGTGCCCTTCCACATGTGGACGCCCGACGCCTACGAGGGCGCCCCCACGAGCACGACGGCGTACATGAGCGTGGTCGTGAAGGCCGCCGCCTTCGGCGCGCTCCTGCGCGTCTTTCTCACGGTCTTCGGCGACGCCGCGAACGCCTCGATCTCGGGCGGCTGGCCGGCGGTTCTCTCGGTGCTCGCGGTGCTCACCATGAGCGTCGGCAACCTCGTGGCGCTCACCCAGACCAGCGTGAAGCGCATGCTCGCGTACAGCTCGGTGGCGCACGCGGGCTACCTCCTCCTCGGGGTCGTGGCGGCGCCGCACGCGACCGCGGGCATCGCGGCGAAGTCGTCGGTGCTGTTCTACCTCCTCGGGTATACGGTCTCGAACGCGGGCGCGATGGGGGCCTTGATCCTCGCGGGCCGCCGCGGGGCCGAGACGGTCTCGTACGACGACCTCGCGGGTTATGCCCGTCGCCACCCGGCCGCGGGTTTCGCCCTCACGCTCTTCCTGCTCTCGCTCACGGGCGTGCCGCCGACGGTCGGGTTCTTCGGCAAGTTCTACATCATCCGCGCGACCCTCGACGCGGGTTACACCAACCTCGCCATCATCGCGCTCATCAACAGCGCCGTGAGCGCCTACTACTACCTCGGCGTCTTGGTGAAGATGTACATGCGCGAGCCCGCGCCCGGCGCGACCCGCGCGGCCCCGATGAAGTCGTTCTACGTGGTCTTCTCGCTCATCGTGGCGGGCGTCTTGGTCGTCTGGATGGGCCTCATGCCCGAGCGCTGGCTCTCGCTCGCCGCCGAGGCCTCGGGCGCGCGCCCCGCCGCTGCGGCGCCTGCCGAGGGTGCCAACAACGGTGGCGCCCCGACGCCCCTCTGAACACCTCCCGCATGGGCCTCTCGGGTCATGAGAGGCCCCGTTCTTCTCACCTTTGTGTCGTCTCAGCCCTCGCGCGACCCGCGCATCGGGGTTGGCACGACTTGTGTTGAAAGTCTCGAATCATGAAGCACCCTTCGCGAGTGGTGTGGGCTTCGGTGACCGCCGTTCTGGTCGCTGTGGCGTGCAAAAATGCGTCGACGCCCCGAGAGCCCGTGGCGGTCAACCTGCCAACGCCGGTGGCGGCCGACAGCGGCGCGGCCCCGCCGACTCAGGCGCCGCGCGACCGCGCCGACGCGGCCTTTCTGCCCACGGGCATCATCGAGGGGACGATCCGGTTGAACGGCCCGCTCCCGCCTCCGCGGCCGGTGCCCCTCGACGCCGAGTGGGCGCGCCGTCAGGGCTGCGCCGAGGCGGCCCGCGGGGTGTATGCCAACGCCTTTCCGATCACGGCGCCCGGGCCTTTGCCGTGGGCGGTGGTGCTGGTCAACGTGCCCCGCGAGCACAACGTGCGTACGCCCGCGCCGCGCAACCGCGTGGCCACCTGGCGCGACTGCTCGATCACCCCGCCGGTCTTGTTGATGAGCCTCAACGACCGGCTCACGCTTCACGCCGAGACCGACCAGCATCACCTCGTGAAGGTCGACGGCATGGGCTCGACCATCGCTCAGATGCTCAACCGCAATGAAGATCAAGAGAAGCCGATCTTGCGGCCGGGGCGCTACATCCTACACTCGGTCAACTACCCCAACTGGATGCAGTCGCCGCTCATCGTGACGCCCAATGTGCTCTACGATCAGTCGAACACCGAGGGGCGCTATCGCATCGTGGGCGTGCCCGCGGGGGAGGCCACGGTGCACGCGTGGTACCCCAACGCGCGCGACACCCAGGCGACGGTGACGGTGCGGGCGGGCGAGGTCACCACCCAAGATTTCGTGCTCAACCCCGTGCCGACGCAAGAGATCGTGCCGCTCCAGCCGCCGGTCGCGGCCGACGCGGGGCCGGCGATCCCGTAGGGGCCTTAGCGCTTGAGCCCCGCCGCGCAGCCGCCCGCCATCGACAGCTTGAAGCGCCGCCCCTGGAAGTACGTGTCGATCGCGTGGCGGACGTGGGCGAGCACCCCCTCGGGGTCGGTGCTCCCCTCGGCGCACCAACGCCACTCGGCGCGGGCCGCAGCGTGGATCACCGGGTCATCGAAGAGGTCACGGCTCGAAGCGTACTCCATTGAGAAGCTCCATTGCTCGACGTTGACCTCTGAGAAGCCTTTGCCGAGAAGCTCTTGTTCGAGCATCTCGGCGGTGGGCAAGGTGGCCACATACTGCTCGACCCGCTCGGTCACCCGGGCGAGGTCAAAATGCAACGCAACCTCTCGAAAGAAGTCGACAACTTCGAGGTAGCTGCCGCGCAAGGGGAGGGTGCACACGAACTGCCCGCCGCTCTGAAGCACGCGGTGCACCTCTGCGAAGACGCGCTGACGATCGCTGGTGACCCGGTCGATGAGGTTGCCGATCACATTGCTGAACACCTCGTCGCCGAAGCGCAGCTCGGTGGGCTCACCTTGCTTGAAGAAGATGCGTCGCCCCAGCTCAACCCCGGCCCGGGCGCGGGCCAGCTCGAGGTAGCGCGGGTCGGGGTCGAGGGCGATCACCCGGCCGTCGCGGGCGAGGTCGAGCACGGGCACCGAGGGGTACCCCGTGCGACACACGAGGTCGAGCACGTTGGCCCGCGCGGGCAGCTGCAAGACGCCGATCAGGTGCTCGCCGAAGCGATGCCCGAAACGCGGTACGAAGGCCGCATCGTACGCGAGCACGGCCTCGAAGGCGGCATCTTGGTCGGCACCCATGGCAGCGTCACGCCTCTCGCGACGCTCAAGACTCTACACGAGAACGCGCGCCGCCACGAAGATGTTCGAGCGCTTCTTTCACCAGCTCGCCGACGGTGACTTCGCCCGCTTCGAGCTCTTCTTCGCTGTGTACGGCGCGCTTGTCGTTCTTGAGCTTCTCAAGGTCGCGAATGGCGACGGGGTCGCCGAGCATCGCGAGGGCCTCGACGGCGGCGCCGACCACGTCGCCGTCGGCGTGCTTCAAGAGCCGAACGCAGAGCTTGACCCCGCCAGGCTCGCCGATCTCTGCAAGGAGGTACGGCACTTCGCTGAGCGCGGTGGTGGCCTTGCCGTCTTCGATGAGCTTCTCGATGCCCCGGGCGAGCTCGGCGTACCGAGCGTATCCGAGCTCCAAGAGCGACTCGCCCGCGGCGGCGCGCACCGAGGGCTCTTCATGGTTGAAGACCTTGAGGAGGAGCTTCACCACCTGCGGGCCGGTCTCGTCGCCGAGGAGCTCGGCCAGACGGATCAACCGCAGCTCGCTCTCGTCGGTGTCGTCGTGCTGGAGGGCCGCCTCGATGGCCTTGCCCATGGCGTCGACCCGGGCGCTGGCTTCGCCGCCGAGGGCGAAGGTCTGAATGGCCTCGTGGAGCACGCGGTCGGCCTTGAAAATGGCTTGGAGTTGTTCGTCGGCAGAGGTCGTCATGGCGAGAGCCCCTCTACCCTCTCGCTCCCGAGGGCGCAATCTCCGAGCAGCGCGGCGCGGGGGGCTGGCACGGCGCCTCGCCTCGCGGCGTCTCGGCCCTTGGGCGCTCACCGTCCCAGCGGTCACCCGCGCGCTCGGGCGGAATAGCCTCGCGGCGCCGCAACGTTGACGCCCGTGTCGATCGCTGTCAGTACCCCCGCGATGCGGCGCCCGTCGACGCTGGCACTTTGCCTCTTTGCCCTCGCGTGGTGGCCCGCCCAGCGGGTCTTGCGGCGCGCCATCGACCTCAGGCCGTCGCCCAGGGCGGTGCGCGACGTCGCGGTGACGGCCTCTGCGGGGTGCCCGGGGCCGGTGGTGCGGGGGCGCTGTCTCGGCGCGGCGCGTTGCGGGGTGGGCGAGCTCGAGCTCGACGGGCTCTGCGTCTCGATGGGCACCGTCGACGGGGCGAGCGACAACCCGTTGGCGACGAACGTCCATGTTGACCGCTTCGGCCGCCGGGTGGTGTACGAGCATCTCGCGCGGAGGCCCGAATTCCCCAGTGATTATCGCAGGTATTTGTACCCCGTCCCGCCGCACAGCGACGGCACGACGGTGACCAGCGGGTACGATCTCGACCAGCCTGATCACCTCCAGCGCCGCGGTTCGAGCATGAACGCGGTGGGGCACGGCGGGGTCGACCTCCCGCAGCCCCGCGGCACCCCGGTGCGTGCGATCTCGCTCCGCAACGAGGTCGGCGACCCCGAGGTCGTGTATGTCGGGTGGCTCTTCGGCAACACCGTGGTCTTGCGCCACGTCGTGCGCGAAGGCGCCTCGCTGCGCACCTATCTCGCCCTCCACGGCCACCTCGACGCGCCCGCGCCGGGCCTCGCCCGCGGCGCCACGGTGCCCGCCGGGGGGCTCCTCGGCGTGGTGGGCGACTCCGGGGCAGACGGCATCGTCCATCTTCACTACGAGGTCAGGCTCGTGCGAAGCGGGGTCGACCCTTCGCGCATCGAGGCCTCACGCTTGAACGATCAGAGCGTGAGCGTGCCGTGCGACCCTCGTAACGTGTTGCCCCTGTCTTGAGTGCGAGGGCGCGACTGAATCGCCGTTCACTTCATTGAAGTGGAAAGAGCGCCGCGTGGTCGACCCTCACTGCGGGCGGCGCCTGTCGCTCGGGGGCGAGGTCGAGGCTGACCGGCCCCGCGGGGGCTCGGGTGAGGGCGATGCGGTGCTCGTGCCATCGTGGCCCGACGGTGATGCGCGCGATCTCTCGCCCCGCCGCGCGAACGGCCACCGGGTGTTCGCCGGGCGCCATCGCGCGGAGCCGCAGCACAAGCAGGCGCTCGCCCGGGGGGAGCGAGAATCCGAGCGCCACCGCGCTCACGCCCGGCGCGCTCTCGCAGCTGCTGGCGTGCAGGTAGGTGAAGCCCCAAACGTCGTCGTGCTCGTCGCAGCGGGCGAAGCCCTGGGGCGCACGGCCGAGGTGTGAGCGCGCCTCGAAGCCCACGACCTCGCGGCCGATTGCGCCGAGCGCGCCGAGGGCCTCGACGGCGTAGGGTTCGGCCCGGTCGCGAGAGACCATGGCGCTGAGGTGCGCGATGGCGCGGCGGTCACCGAGGGCGCCGAGGGCCGCCACGGCGTTGCCGCGGGCGTCGTCGGTGGGGTCGTGGAGGGCCCGCTCGACGATGGCCTCGAAGGCCCGCGGGTCGCGCGTTCGGCCCAAGGCGAGGAGCACCCGGTACCGCACGTGGTCGTCGGGCAGCACCGCGAGCAGGGCCTCGACCGCGCGGGGGTCGCCGAGCTCGATGAGGCAGAGCAGGGTCTCGTTGCGGGTCTCTTCGTCTTCGGCCCAGAGGCCTTCGAGCATCGCGTCGAGGCCGCCGTTGTTGCGCATGCGACAGAGAGCGCGGGCGGCCCGCCAGCGACGCTCGCGCGGGTCGGCGCTCACCAGGGTCAAGAGCCGCGGGATGGCCTCTGGGTTTCGTGCGCTGCCGAGCGCGATGGCGGCCTCGTCGGCCACGGCGGGGAGCGGGTCATCGAGCAGGGGTCTCAGCGACGTGCGGAGGTCGCGTCGGCCGAAGCGCGCGAGGAGGGTGATGGCCTCGATGCGCTGGGCCTGGGGCGCTTCGGCGTTGCGCGCGAGCGCGACGAGGGGCTCGATCACGGTGCGGTCGCCGAGGCGCGCGCGGGCGAGGGGGCTCGTGTCGCCCGTGCGGGCGGTGAGCTCTTCGAGCCAGACGCCGATGTCGGCGCGCAGCTCTCGCACCCGGTCGGGCTCTTCACTCGCGAGGTTGTGATGCTCGTGCGGGTCGGCTTCGAGGTTGTAGAGCTCGCTCACGCCGAACATCACATCGGTGATCAGCTTCCACGGCCATTTGACCACCATTTTGCGGCTGTTGACGGCCGAGAAGACAGGCTGTTGCAGGTCGTCGCGGGGGGCCACCATGGCGGCCCTGAGGTCGCGGCCGTGCATCGTCGCGGGGGCTTCGAGGCCGGCCAGCGCGAGCAAGGTCGGAGCCAAATCGACGAGCTGCGCGGGCGCCCCCACCCGGCGCGCGGCGAGCCCTGGCGCCACCAGCACCCAGGGCACCCGCACCTGCTCTTCGTAGAGGCTCGACCCGTGATAGACCGCCCCGTGTTCGTAGAACTCTTCACCGTGGTCAGCGGTGATGGCGATCACGATGGGCCGACGGTACCGCTGTCGCGCATACCCGACCACGTTGCGAATCGCGTCATCGACGGTGCGCGCCGCGGCGTCGTACTGGGCCTCGGGGGTGGCGCCGCTCCCTTGGTAGGGGGCGTGGGCGTCGAAGAAATGCACCCAGAGGAGGCTCGGCGGTTCGTGGCGCCGCACGACGTCGTCGATCTCGCTCCGCGCCGCCGCGGCTTGGGCCTCGGCGTACCGGTCGACGTGGGCCGCGCGGGCGAAGCCGTAGTCTGAATCGCGGTAGCTCGTGAGGCGCTCGCCCTCTGTGAAGAAGATGCCGCGGGTGTAGAGCGCCGCCGTGCTCCACCCCGCTTCGCGAAACTGCCCCGCCAGCGTCGGCAGCGGCTGCGCCTGCCCGAGCGGGATGGTCTCATGCAAGTACTCACCGGTGTGCAATGAAGACAGCGAATAACTTGAGTGAGGCGCTTGCGTGTACGTGCGCTCAAAGTGAACGCCAGCCTGCGCGAGCGAATCGACAAAGGGCATCAGCCCGCGGCCGACGCGGTCGCCGCGCAGGGCGTCGACCGAGAGCAACAGCACATGGGCGCCCTCGACCACAGGCAGCCCCGCCACCCGCGCCTGCGCCGCGCGCCTGCGCCGGGCCCGGGCGTGGGCCAGACTCTGCGCGCTCAGCCCGTCGTCGCCGGCCCCCGCGAGGTGCGTCGCGACCACCGCGATGTGTCGCACAAAGGGGCTGTGAACCCCGAAGACCTCGGCCCGCACGTTGGGCCAGGACTCTAGCCGATCGAAGCTGAAGAGCCCCGCGGCGCTCACCAGCACAAAGGCCGCGAGCGCGACCCCGCGGCGAACCCGCGACAGCGCCGCGACGTTCGACAGCGCGACGAAGAAGGCGACCGCCGTCAAGACCCCGAGACCTGCGTGCAAGTACTCGTAAAGTCTTGGTAAAATGCGGTGGTCGAGGCCGTGCAGCGCCAGCCCCGCGGCGACCCCCGCCGCGATCGCGACCGCGCGCCGCCGGGGTGAGGCGTCAGCGAGGCGGGCCGCGCCTCGGGCCAGCGCCTCCCACAGCGCGAGCGAGGCGGCCACGAGGAGCGCCGCGGCCAAGGGCTGCAACACCCACTGCGCGGGCAAGCGCCGCATCTTGCCGCCCTCGAAGAGCCAGTGCGCGGTGAGCCCCAAGGGGAGCGCCAAGAACACCCCGCGACGGAGCCACGGCGCGACCCGGAGCCGAGACAGCAGGGCGTCGAAGCCCACCCAAAGCAGATACGCGAGTGAGGTCGCGAAGGCCGCGAGCGAGACCAGGCTCAGCACGAGGCGCCATTGATCGCGCCCCGACGAGAGCCAAAGCACTGTGCTCGCGACATCTGCGAGACCGGCCAGGGCCCCCGCCAACATCGCAGGGACTAGACGCTTCATCGAAGGGGGCAACGTCTCTCTGCGGTGCCTGAGGCGGGCGAGAGTGTTGGAGAGGTGCGGATGGGATTCGAACCCACGTATAACGGTTTTGCAAACCGTTGCCTAACCACTTGGCTACCGCACCAAACCGTTCGCGAGCTACCGGAGGGGGAGGGAGGGGGGAAGCCAGCCACCCGCGAACGTGGAGGCGGGTGTAACGCCCGCCCTTGCGCTTGTCAAACAAACAAAACGGCCCCCTGCGATTCACCCTGCGGTCTGCGCGCTCAGGGGCCACCTTGAATGCCCGGAGGCTCATAGCGGCCGTTGTTGTCAAAGTCGACGTAGACGGGGTTGGTGAGGGCCAGCGAGGGCATCGGACGCGCGGGCGCACCCACCGTGCGGTCGAGGGGCGCGCGCGCCCGGGTGCGGGCGAGCACCCAAGCGTCGCGGCGCAAGGGTAGCGGCAGCTCGAAGCGTTGCCGTACGAGGCCGCGCTCGGGCGTCGCGGTGACCGTGAGGTTGGCCATCACCCTACGGTTGGCGATGATTTCGACGGTGTCGAGGGGGATCCACGCGGGGGCTTGCACCTCGACGCTGACCCGCGCCTCGGGGCCCGGCGCGAGCTCGCCGGGTCGGCGGTTGTTCACCCGGAGCTGAAGATAGGGCCCTGAGGTGAGCGAGACGTCGCGCGCGCGGAGGGCCATGGTGACCATCGCGTCGGTGACCTCACCGGGGTCGTCGTTGGCGACGCGGAGGTAGTTGTGAGGCCAGCCGGGCGGGTTGTGGGTCAAGCGGTGCGAATCGCTGTTGCCGACGGCGGCGGCGCGAAACCCGAGCTGGAGGGTGGCCATCCAGGTGTCGATGACCTGGTCGACGTCGGCGTTGAATTCGAGGGGTTCGTTGAGGTTGTGGCCGTTCCATACTTCGACGGTGTCGAAGAGCGAGCTGAGGGCCATACGGCTCATGCCGGTGGTGGGGTCGAAGCCTGCGAGCGACCAGTACCCGATGGGGTATTCATTCCACATCGGGTGATTGAGCTGAAGGATGACCCCCGGCGCGACCCGCCGCGCGCGATCCAAGATGGCCATCAGGTTTGGCTCATCGTGGGTCAAATCGCGGGCCGGGTCGACGGCCTCGGGCAGCGGATACGCGCCGAAGTGCCCGAACCCATCGGCGGTGATTTCATCACCCTTCATCCAATGAATGTGGCGCTCTAGCCCTAAGAACCGAATCGCAGGTCGAAAATCACCCGCGATGTCATGGTCGGTGCTCGCGAACACCTCAACGCCCTCGACCGCGAGCGAGAGCACCCGCTGCTCAAGCGGAACGTCGCAATCAAAGCTCGGCTCGCTGTGCACATGAAACTCTGCGCTCACCTCGCCCTCGGTGTTCACCACCCGGTGCAGCTCACCCCGCAACGTGGGCCCTCGCCGCCCATCGTGGTTCACCACCCCGAGGTCAAGCTGGTCGTACTCGGTGCCGCGGGTGACGCGAAAGCGGTAGCGCCCGGGTGGCAGCATGAAGCTCGCCCGACCCCGCGGCATGAGCACCCAACGCCCCGTGGCGATGGCCCGGTTGTCACGGTCGACCATCACGCCGCGCTGGTCACCCTCGCCAAAATGCGGGTCGCGGGTGCCCTCGACCCCTTCGATGGTGAGCTTGCACGGCAACCCCTCACCGCGGAGCCCATCGGTCACCAACACATTCACCCGCGGGTCATCGGGGAGCTCGCGGTCAACCGACGGGCGATCTCGGGGGATGGCGCCGTCGCTCGACCCCATCCCGGCGTCGTCGGGCACATCGGGGTGAACCCACGGCAAGTCGGGCGCCACGATCGCATCGAGGGCCCCGAGGTCGGTGCCCGCGTCGCGCGGGGTCGCCGGGCCGCAGCCGAGTAACCCAGCCACAAGGCAGCCCCCCAACCCCGCTCGGCCTCTCGCTCGCCTCATCGCCCGCCCACTCCTAGCACAAGACGCCGCACCCGTGCGGCATCGACGCTACACAGGGCGCCGCGTGTCGGAGGCGACGGTCAGGGTCTCATGGGCGAAGAGAACGCCTTCGCACACCCAGGTCGCATAGTGGGCCAGGTCGCTGCGTGCGGGCCCTGAGAGCCTCCGCCCGTTGGCATCAAACTCAGAGCCGTGACACGCGCAGCGCGACACGCTCGCGCCATCGCGCGGCGGCGGAATCACACACCGGCTGTGCGTGCAGAGCGCCGAGTAGACGAAGAGGCCGCCCGCGTCGTGGCCCACGAAGACCCCGGGCGGGTCGACGAAGACCCAGGTGTTCAACGCGAACGACGAGACCGGGCCCATGCGAAGGTAGCCCTCAGGGGCGCACGAAGGCCCGAGGTCGACCGCGCCGGTGTCGCGTGTCAGGGCGCGGTCTAGCGGCACGTCGCGCCCGCTGTCGGCGCTCGCATCGACGCCTCCGTCAGCGCCCGTCGACGGGGCCGCGTCGGCGCATCCGAGGGCCCCGCAGGCCGAGCCCAGCACCATCAGTGAACGTCTTGAAATGACAACAGAATCGTCAGCTGACGACGGCCCGCGAGGTCGAGGCGACGACCATGTTCGTGTTGACATAGAGCGTACCGCTTACCACCACCGAGGCGAAGTGGTTGAGGTTGCGGCTCGCGGGGCCGCTGATGCGCACCCCGACATCGCTGAAGGTCGACCCGTGACAGGGGCAGACGCCGTTCGAGCCCGCCCCCGAGGGGAGCGCCACCATGCACCCGCTGTGGGTGCAGATCGCCGAGTAGACGAAGATGCCCATGGCGTCGCGGCCGATGATCAGCGCCTCGCCCGACACGTTGCCGCTGGCGAAGCGGCCCACGCTGTAGTTGCTCACCGGGCCTGCCATCGCAAAGCCCGCAGGTGGCATCGCCGGGCCCGTGTCGGTGGCGTTGCCCGTGTCGGTTGGGTTGCCCGCATCGACGGGGTTGCCTGCATCGACGGGGTTGCCCGCATCGACGGGGTTGCCCGCATCGACGGGGTTGCCAGCATCGACGGGGTTGCCCGAGTCGGTGCGCATGCCCGCGTCGGTGGCGTTGCCTGAATCGACCGGGTTGCCCGCGTCGGTGCCGTTGCCCGCGTCGGTGCCGCCGTCAGCGCCGCCGTCGGTGCTGAGCGGAGGGGCCGGATCGTTGCCGTCGGAGCAAGCCGCGAGGCCCGCCGCGGCGCCGATCACCAAGAGGCCACGACGGTCAAAAGTGTTCTGAACCACAGGCAATTCACGACGTGACGACATAGACC
The DNA here is from genome assembly GCA_016792845.1 of Myxococcales bacterium. Lineage (GTDB taxonomy): Bacteria > Myxococcota_A > Polyangia > Polyangiales > JAEUKH01. The sequence continues at coordinate 420,029 of JAEUKH010000029.1, forward strand.
GAGACTCCTTCAGGGTAAGCAGCGAAGTCGGGGCCCCGATGCCCCAGCGCTGCGCAGTCTTCAACGAAACGAGACCCTCGGGCAAGGGCTCCGCACACAGATGCCGCACCCGCCGATGGCCGCGATCAGGTTTCGAGCCGCGGGTGATGTCTGTGGTTTGGCTTTTGTGTTGGATGTGCATGCTAATAAAAGAAGAATATGCGTGATGGCTTCGCGCGCGAGAAAGTGTGGTGCGGCGCAGGCGGCGCTTGCGACGGGGCGGGCGGCCCGTCCATCCCATTGGGCCAACGATGTTGTCGCTCGATCATGCATCGCGTGGGGCGCGCCCCCTCGCGTGGGCCTTTGCGCGCTCGCTCGAAGACCTCGACGAAGAGGTCGACACACCGCTGGCGTGTGACCTCGGCGAGGCGCCGAGCGCCCTCAACGGCCTGCTCTTCCGCAACGGAACAGGGCGCCTCTCGCGCGGCGGGGTGACCTACGGCCACCTCTTCGACGGCGACGGGATGCTCTCTCGCTTCACCTTCGAGCGAGGCCGGGTGCGCTACCGCAACCGGTTTCTGCGCACCCGAGAGTGGGTCGAAGAGCAGCGCGCGGGCAAGATCGTGTACCGCGGGTTTGGCACCAACATCCCCGGGGGCTTTGCGCAGAACGCGCTGCGGTTGCGCTTCAAAAACGCCGCCAACACAAGCGTCATTCAGCACGTCGGCAAGCTCCTCGCGCTATGGGAGGGCGGCCTGCCGCATTGGGTCGACCCTGCGAGCCTCGACACGCTCGGGCGTTACGACTTCGACGAGGCCCTCATCGAGCGCCACCCGGTGCTGCGGCACCTCGCGCCCGAACTGCCGTTCTCGGCGCACCCGAAGTTCGCAGACGGCGCGCTCTACAACTTTGGCACCCTCCTCGGGGCCGCGCCGCAGCTGCTCCTCTACCGCGTCGACGCGGCGGGTGTGATGGGGCCTGTCGAGCGGGTGGTGCTCCCGGCTTTGTCGTTCGTGCACGACTTCGTGTTGACCGAACGCCACCGGGTGTTTGTTCTGCCGCCGGTGGCCTTCGACGTGCCGCGGGCGCTCTTGGGGCTCGTCACGCCGGTGCGCTCGCTCTCGTCGGCCGCGGGCAAGCCGACCCGGGTGCTGGTGCTCCCCCGCGACGCGCCGGGGCCAGCGCGCTGGTTCGAGGCCCCGAGCGGCTTCGTCTTTCACTGGGTCAACGGTTACGACGACGGAGACGCGGTGGTCGTCGAGGGCTTTTGCGCGCGCGAGATGCCCCTCGCGGCCTCGGTCTCGACGCTGAAAGAGGCGCCCCCGCTCGGCCTCAGCGCCTCAAGGCTCACCCGCATGACCTTGACACCTGGTCAAACCAAGGCCTCGCTCAGCGCCCTCGAAGGCTGGCACGGCGAGCTCCCCCAGGTGCACCCCCTCTACCGCGGTAAACCCTACCGCTACGCATGGTCGATCGGCACCCACGACGGCGCCGGTGAGGGCCTCTTCGACCACCTCTTGAAGTTTGACAGACAGTCAATCATGGTACTTTCGCACCGCTTCGAGGGGGCGCAGCTACCCGGCGAGCCCGTGATGGTGCCGCGCCCCGGCGCTAAGGCCGAAGACGACGGCTGGCTCTTGAGCCTCGTGTACGACGGCGAGGCCCACCGTTCGCGGCTCTACTGCCTCGACGCGGCGACGCTGGCGGTCTGCGCGCGGTGGAGCCTCCCGCACCATCAGCCGCCTGGTTTTCACGGCTTCTGGCAGCCTCTCGACACAGGGGGCTGAGCGTCTGTACAGTCTCGCGTTGATGCGACTCGGATACACCATTCTGTATGTCTCTGACGTGGCCGCGGCGGTCGCGTTCTACGCCCGCGCCTTCAATCTGACCCCGCGGTTTGTGCACGAGAGCGGCACCTACGGCGAGCTCGACACCGGCGCCACGACGCTCTCCTTCGCACGCCACGACCTCATCGAAGGCCACGGCTTCGCCTATCAGCGGAGCGAGCCCGCGGGCCCCGCGCTGGGCTTTGAGATCGGCCTCGTCACCGACGATGTCGCCCAAGCCTACGCCCGCGCACTCGACGCGGGCGCGCTGCCGGTGCACCCTCCGGCGCGCAAGCCCTGGGGGCAGACCGTGGCCTATGTGCGCGACCTCGAAGGCTTCCTCGTCGAGCTCTGCACACCGATGGGGTGATGTTCACAGTGTGAACATTGTCCGGTCCGATCAGAGGGCGACGCAGATGTTCAAGAGGCAGACGCTGAGCCCTCCGGCGCCGCAACAGGTGCGGCCGCAGGGGGTCGACCCCGTGGGGCATTGGAGCGCGCAGCGCCCGTTGTCGCAGAAGAAGTTGGTGCCGCAGGCGGTGCCGCAAGCGCCGCAGTTCGAGGGGTCGAAGCGCGTGTCGACGCACATGCCGTTGCAGAGCCTCAGCGGCGAGGTGCACATCGGCGGCCCGGTGTCGTTGCCGATGTCGTTGCCGGTGTCGTTGCCGGTGTCGTTGCCGATGTCGTTGCCGGTGTCGTTGCCGGTGTCGTTGCCGGTGTCGTTACCGATGTCGTTGCCGGTGTCGTTGCCAGTGTCGTTGCCGATGTCGTTGCCCGCGTCGACAACATCAGGGCCGCTGTCGATGCGCGCATCGACGCCGGTGTCGCTGCCCGCGTCGGCGACGTCGGGCGCCGCGTCGCCGCTGTCACGGCCGAGGTCGGTGGCCACCTCGGAGGCGTCGCGAACGTCAGCGGCGTCGAGCCCGGAGTCACCGGCGTCGCGCACCGCATCGCCCGCGTCGAGCCCAGCGTCACCGGCGTCGCGCGGGCCATCGAGGGCCAACGCGTCGCCCCCATCACGGCCGGCGTCGCCGGGCGTCGCGCCGTCGGTCGCGCCGACGTCGAGGGCGCCGACGTCAAAGGCGTCGGACGTCACGTCGTCGCTGGCGTCGGTCACATCACCCGCGTCACCTTGTTGCGCGTCGACGGTCGAGGCGTCTCGCGGGTCGTCGAGGCTCCCGAGCAAGGCCCGCCCCCCGCAACCCGTGACGAGCACGGCACCTAGCCACCACGAAGCGCGTCTCGACAAGGCCGACATGCTGCTACGCTACGTCAGTTGCTGAGGCGGCGGCAAATCATGCCGCTTGACGCCGAGCTCGCGCGCGGGGGTGTGCGCTCAGCCATGCGACGGGTCGATGTGATTAAAGGCAATTCGCTCCCAATCGTCGGGTGATAAGCGAATGTTTAGTGAGGTTGTGCGCGTGTTTTCTGTGCTCGTCTGAATGATGTCGCCGCGTCGGGTGTCGCGCAATCGAACAGTGTGACCCTTGCCGACGCGGTCGAGCTCGAGCGCGCGGGTGTCGTGGCGGGCGTCGTCGAGGTCGCCGCAGAGCCAAGTCTCGGTCTTGCCTTTGGTCACCGTCGGGGCTTCGATGACCCGCAACAGTCTGCGGTTCGGGGCCGTTGGCGCGAGGGCGTCAACGAGCCGGCGGCGGTCGCGGCGGAGCACCAGGTAAGACCACGTCGGGCCCTCCCATCGCAGCCCGGCGTCGCGGGCCACGCCCACGAGCCATGCGGGGAGCGAACCCTCTCGGTAGTCTTCGTGGCACCAGTCATGCTCGCTGCGAAGCATCGGGCACGGGCCGCTGTGGAGGCACGGGGCGTAGACCGTTTGACCGAGGGCGAGGGCGCGGGCGCGGGCGTGGTGCAGCACCCTTGAGGCGTCGCGGCTGCCGGGCTCGATCACGATGAGGGCGCCGTCGTCGCAGAGGGTGTCGACGAGGCGTGTGAGCACCGCCGAGAGGGCCTCGGCGCGGGCCTCGGGGGTGCTCAAGCCCTGGGTGATTTCAACGCCCGCGAGGCCCAGCAAGACCAGGTCGTAGGGGCCCCGCGGGAGCCCGCCCTCGGCGGCGTTTTGGGTGAGGGTGTTCAGCGTGACGCCCGAGGCCAGGAGCCCTCGCGACGCGGCGTTTTGGTAGAGCCCGCGGAGCTTGCTGAGGGCCGCGCCGTCAAGGTCGACGGCGTCGATCGAGGCCACCGTGCGGTGCCCCGCGAGGGCGCGCAGGACCCCGAGGCTCGTGGCCCCGAGGCCGGCGCCGACGTCGAGGATGCGCAGCGGGCGCGTCGGCAACACACCCCCGCGAAGCAGCTCGGCCACCGGGCGCGCCACCTTCACCACATCGCGGGGGAACCAAAACAGAAGCCGCGCCGTGAGGCCGTCTTCGTGCGCGTGCGGGCCGCCCTCACCGCGGTACCGCGCCGCCTGCTGCGCCACCATGCGCGCGAGGGCGCTCGCCGTCACCGGGCGGGCGAGGGTGGCTTCGAGGGCGTCACGCCAGGCGTCTTCGAGCGGGGCCGGGGGCCAAGGGGGCGAGAGCGTCATGGATGTGCCAGAGATCAAGCGATTCACGAGGGTTGGAGCCAGACCCGAGACGGTGCTAGCGTCGCCGCGATCATGCGATGGTTCAAAGTGTTGGCCGCGGTGGCCTTTGCGATGCTCGGGCTTACCATCTATCTCGCCCTTGAATACGCGCCGATCGCGCAAGATGCCGCGGGCGGTTTGTCTCAGAAGATTTTCTACATTCACGTCCCGAGCGCGTACGTGATGTACCTCGGGGTGACGGCGTGTGTCATGGGCTCGCTCGGCTACCTCATCCAGCGCCGCCCCGGGTGGGACGCCCTCGCCCAAGCCGGGGGCGAGCTCGCGGTGCTCTTCGCGACCCTCGTGCTGATCACCGGCCCGCTCTGGGCGCGCAAGGCCTGGGGCACCTACTGGGCGTGGGATCCGCGCCTCACCACGACCCTGCTCGGGATGCTCATCTTCGTCGCCTATCTGGTCTTGCACGGCAGCGCCGGGGCGGGCGAAGCCGAGAAGCGCTTCTCGTCTGCGCTGGCGGTGCTCGGGGCCTGCGTCATGCCTGTCATTCACTTCAGCGTGAGGCTTTGGCGCGGGCAGCATCCGACGGTGATCAGCTCGGCGGGCGGCGGCCTCGCCCCCGAGATGGGCAAGACCCTCGGGGTGAGCTTCGCGGCCTTCACCCTGGTGGCCGTCGCGCTCCTGTGGATGCGCGCCAACCTCGCCCTCGGCGAGGCCCGCCTCGAAGCCATGAAGACCGAAGCCGTCTCGCTCGGAATGCTTGAAGACGACGACGCGGAGGGTGCATGAACCCGCGCATGAAGCGACTCCTCCTTGTGGCGCTCGTGGCCCTCTTGCCCGCGCTGCCGGCCGCGGCGCAGCCCGCTCCGACGCCGGGCGAAGACCGCGCGATGGCCTTCAGGCCGGGCCTCGGCGAGGCGCAAGAGCGCGTGCCCGCGGGCAAGCTCGTGGTGATCGCCTACACCGTGGTGATCGGCGCCATCGGGCTCTACGCGGTCAACCTCGGGCGCCGCGCGACGCGGCTCGAGCGCGACGTCGAGCGCCTCGAAGACGAGATCGTCAAGCGGGGCGGCAAGCTCGATCGGGCCGTCGATTTCGACGACAGCGAGGCCTGAGCGATGCCCACCGTCGAGCATGTGGTGTTCATCCCCGGGGTGCTGCTGATCGGCGTCTTTGTCGGGTACATGATGGGCGCGAAGGCCGTGCGCGACGAGGTGCGACGGCAGCGCGAAGCGCGAAAGAAGTAGCGCGATTCTTGTGCGCTGCTGGTTGACCCGCGGGTGCGCGGCGCGCTATCGGCCCCGCCGACAGCCATGAGCGATGAGACCTCGGCCCACACGCCACGCCGCACCTTTGCGATCATCTCGCACCCCGACGCGGGCAAGACGACGCTGACCGAGAAGCTCTTGCTCTACGGCGGGGCCATCCACCTCGCGGGCTCGGTGCGGGCCAGCAAGGCCCGGCGGCACGCCACCAGCGATTGGATGGAGCTTGAGAAGCAGCGCGGCATCTCGATCACGTCGAGCGTGCTGCAATTCCCCTACGCGGGGGTGCGCTTCAACCTGCTCGATACGCCGGGTCACCAAGACTTCTCGGAAGACACGTATCGGACCCTCACGGCGGCCGACTGCGCGGTGATGCTCATCGACGTGGCCAAGGGCGTCGAGGCCCAGACCCGGAAGCTCTTTCAGGTCTGCCGGATGCGCAACACGCCGGTCGTGACGTTTATGAACAAGCTCGATCGACCGGGGCAAGACCCCTTCGATCTCATGACCGAGGTCGAGAACCTCTTGGGCATTCGGTGCGTGCCGGTCACCTGGCCCATCGGGATGGGCCCGCTCTTCAAGGGCGTCTACGACCGCATCGACAAGACGGTGCTGCTTTTTCAGCGCAACACCGACCACGGCGCCAGCGTCGCCAACATGGACGTGGTGCCCGCAGACGATCCGCGCCTCGCTGAGATTCTCGGCGAGTCGCTCTGGCAGACCTTCCAAGACGAGGTGGCGCTGCTTGAGGGGGCCGGGGGCGATTTCGACCTTGAGAAGTTCCAAGCGGGTGAGATTACGCCTGTTTTTTGGGGCTCTGCGATGAACAACTTCGGGGTCGAGCCCTTCCTCGCGAAGTTCAAAGAGATGGCCCCCGCGCCTGGGCCGCGTCAGAGCTCGCGGGGTCAGGTCAAGCCCGCCGACCCTGAGTTTTCAGCCTTTGTCTTTAAAGTCCAAGCCAACATGGACAAAGCCCACCGCGACCGCGTGGCCTTCCTCCGTGTCTGTTCTGGCAAGTTCACCAGCGGCATGTGGGTTCACCACGCGCGGCTCGGCAAAGACGTGCGCCTCTCTCGGCCGCAGCAGTTCTTCGCGCAGGAGCGCACCGCGGTCGACGAGGCCTACCCCGGCGACGTGCTCGGCATCTTCGACCCGGGCACCTTCCGCATCGGCGACACCCTCTGTACGGGCCCGATGCTGGCCTTTGACGCCGTGCCGCGCTTCTCGCCCGAGCACTTCGCGCGGCTCCGACCGAAAGACCCCTCGCGCCGCAAGCAGTTCGTCTCGGGGCTCTCGCAGCTCGTCGAAGAGGGCACCGTTCAGCACTTTCAGGTTCCCGGCCAGGAGCAGATCCCCGTGCTCGGCGTGGTGGGGCAGCTCCAGTTCGAGGTGCTCGTTCACCGGCTCAAAGACGAATACTCTGTCGAGGTGGTGCTCGAACCCTTGCCCTACCAGCACGCGCGCTGGGTGCGCGGCGAAGGGGCCACCCTCGAAGCCTTCAGCGACCGCGGCTACGGCGCGTGCGTGCTCGATCAAGACCAGCGCCTCGTGGTGCTCTTCAAGTCAGACTGGTCGCTCCAGGTGGCCGAGCGTGACTTCCCCAAGGTGACCTTCGAGTCGACCGCGCCGCTCGAGCTCGCAACGGTCTGAGACTCCCCCTCGTGACAGAGTATGTCACGACTCGTGTCAGAGAATGTCAAAGTGCGCTGGCGGCCCTTGCCAAAGGCCACTACTCGTTGTGCATGCGCACCGCGATTGAGACCAGCACCCCGAACCCGCAGCCCGAGACCTTCAGCGCTGGGGGGCGTTTGTACCGATGGGCCGAGGGCGTGGGTCACGCTCGGGCCGAGGCGCTACGAGGGCGTCGCGAGGCGCTGCGGGCGGCCTTCGAGCAGACGGTGCTGCCGGGGCTCGTGCGCCGCGGTGCCGCCCGCAAGGTGGTGGTGTCGTCGCCGAAGCGCGGCGAGCCGCGGGTGTGGTGGGCGCTCTGGCAGGCTCCGGGCGACGCGCGGCCTGTGTGGGCGCTCTACGCGAGCAGCCGCTGTCTCGATGTTCACACGACGGCCACGTTGGGGCGCGCGGCCAACGACGGCGCGGTGTTGGTGGCCTGGGGCGACGGGCCGGTGCTGGCCTGGGCGAGCGAGCGTGAGGCGCTGCGGGGGCTCCTTCGGGCGGCCTTGCACGCGCTGCCGAGCTTTCTGGGCGACGGGCTCTGCTCGGGCGACGCGACCTTCCCTGTGAAGATTGTGGCGGCCTGAGGGCGCGCGTGGGGGGGCGATGCCGCGTTGACAGGGCCTTCGGCGATGACAAACGCTGAGGGCTTGGCGCGCGTCAGCGGTTCGCGCGTCATGGTCACCCCAACGGTGTGCACGTCGAGGGGGCTCTCACGGCCCCTTCGGTGAGGAGGTTCGCGGATGATGGGTTTTATTGCCTGGCTGGTGATGGGCGCGCTGGTGGGCTGGGTCGCGAGCATGCTCATGGGCACCAACGCTCAACAGGGCACCTTTCTCAACATCGTGGTGGGCATCGTGGGGGCCTCGCTCGGGGGCATGGTCTCGCGGGCCCTCGGGGGCTCAGGGGCGACCATCAACAACAGCGGGATCAACGTCACGAGCTTCAGCATCTCGCTCATCGGCGCGGTCTTGTTGTTGGGGCTCTTGCGGGTGCTGCGCGGGTGACGCGCTAGAAGCGGTAGCTGAGGTCGAGCGAGACCATCGGCATCACCACCACGCCGCCCGCGCGGCGGTCGCGGTAGAAGGTACAGGGCCCCGTACCGAAGCGATCGGCTACACACTGCGGGTATTCGAGGTCGTCGGTGGGGCCGCCGAAGCTCGACACGTTGCCGATCACCCGAGCCCCCAATAGCGTACGAAACGACAGGTGTTCACCGAGGAGCTGCTCCCAAGAGAGCGCGCTCACGAGTGAGACCATGACCTCGCTGCGCGGGGCGCGCTGTTGGGCGCAGCTCGCGTCGGTGCAGAGGGTCAAGGTGCCGACGCTCACGGCGGGGCCCAAGACGAGCCCGAAGGCCGCGCGGCGCACGGTGAAGCGCGCGTGGGCGTAGGCCGCGAAGCCGCCATTCAGGTCGCCCCCGGCGCCCCCCACGAGCTCGATGCCGGCCCAGGGTTGGGCGAACCAACGCGCGCTGAGCGCGAGCAAGCCCGTCGGCGTGCCGACGCCGGTCTGAAGACCCACCGCGAAGCTGTGGCGGGCCCAAGGCGAGCGCGCCGTCGATTCGACCCGCTGCGCCCAATCGACCCAACGGCCGTCGGGCCCGGGGCGCGCGACCCAGTGACCGAACGATTGCGTGGGGGCCACCACGGCGCCCCGTTCGGCCCGAGGCGCCTCGGTGGCCAGGGCGATCGGCAGGGCGACGTGCTCGCCTTCGTAGAGCGCCCCTTCGCGCCGCTGGCGGTCGCCGAGGCGGCCTTCGACTTCGACGGTGTGCGGGCCCGGGTCGACCGGCATCTCTTCGCCGACGAGGCTCAAGGGCAGCGCGCGCCCGTCGAGGGTGAGCGCCCGCGGCTCGCCGGCCGTGAGGGTCACACGAATGAACGCCCGGCGCGCCTCAAGGAGCGCGATCTCACGGCGCGCCGCGGCCTCGCGCTCGGCGTCGCTGCCGGGCTGAACATCGCGGAGGTACTGACGATACTGATCGACGGCCACGACGTAGCGGCCGAGGTTGCGCGAGGCGACGGCGAGGTTGAAGCGCACGAGGGGCGCCGGCCTGATGGCGAGCGCCCGCTCGAAGCTCTCGGCGGCGCTGCGCCAATTGCCGCGTTGGGCGTCGTCGACACCACGGCGAAACAAGGCCCGCGCGGCTTCGAGGAGCGCCGCGTCGTCGCCCGTCGCGGGAGGCGCCACCGGCTGCGCCGCGACCTCAGACGAGAGGAGCCCGACGAGCACGAAGGCACCCAGCGCGAGCGAGCGAAGTAAGCGAAGGCCCATCGACACGAGTCTACCGAGGCGAGGCGAGAGTTACTAGCGATTGCCTTGCGCAGGCTGGGCGTTCACCGGCGCCTGCGGAGCGTCGTCTTGGTGGATCGAGTATCGCACCATCGCACGCAAGATCTCATTGCGCTGAACGTTGCCCACCAACGACTTGATGTCTTCATACAACGACGGGTCGACCAAGAGCGCGCCCAGGGTGCCGCGGCCCGCTCGCACGTCGCCCATCATCGCCCGCACGTCGGCGGTGATCTGCTCGACATTGGCGGCGGCCCGCGCGCTCTCTTGACCGTAGATGATCTGATGGAGCCCGCCGTTGCCCGTGCGCACGTCGTGGGTCATCGAGGCCACCTCGTCGCTCAGCGTCGCGAGCGAGCGCACCATCTGAGCGCCTTCGCGATCGTACACGAGCGCGTGCACGAGGCCTCGGCCCTGCCGCGCCTCGCGGGCGATCGACTCGACGTGGTTCATGCTCTCGGCGGCGCGGTTGGCCGCGTGCTGCGCCGAGGCGAGGGTCGCGTCGAGGCGCCGCGCGGTGGCGTCGTTGGTGAGGAGCTCGTGCACCGTGCCGGGGCCCTCGGCCACCTGATGCGTGATGGTGTTGAGGTTGTGCACGAGGGCCAGCACGTCGCGCCCGAGCTGCGGGTCGGCGAGGGGGCGCGTCGCGTTGGTCACGTTGGTGAGCACGTCGTTGGCTCGCCCGAGGATCTGGCCCGCTTGCGAGAGCGCGCTGCCGATGTCGTCGCTCTCATTGCTCTGAAGTGTCGCGCCGTCATGCAAGGGCGTGCCGCGCTGGCCCATGCTGACGTCGAGGGCCTTGTCGCCCAAGAGCCCCTTGGCCACGATGCGCACGATGCTGTCGGTGCGCACGCGGGTGATCTGCGCGTTCACCATCGAGAAGTAGACGTGAATGTTGTGGTCAGCGTCGGTGTTGCCGAACTCGATGCGCTCGACAAAGCCCACGTCGACGCCGCCCATGCGCACGGGCGAGCCGACCTTGAGGCCCGAGACGTCATGAAAGGTCGCATGCAGCACGGCCTTTCGCTCAAACATGTGACGCTCGTCGCCCACCAAAAAGATGAGGATGCCCGCGACCAATGCGCCGAGGGTCACAAAGAGACCCACTCGAATCTGCTTGTTCATGATGCCCGATCGCCTTGGCCCGTACGCCCCACAAGGGCGGCCATGTCTTCGTCTTCGGGGGCCTGCCCGGTGATGAACTGATGCACCAAGGGTACCGTCGAAGCGCGAAACTCGTCGCGGGTACCCGTCGCGATGATTCGACCTTTGTGCACCATCGCGAGCCGGTGCGAAACGCTAAAAGCCGTGCTCATGTCGTGGGTGACCACCACCGAGGTGATGTTGAGCGCCTTCTCTAGCGAGGTGATCAAATGATTGATGCGCGAGATGTTGATGGGGTCGAGCCCCGTGGTGGGCTCGTCGTAGAGCAACACCTCGGGTTGGAGGGCGATGGTGCGGGCCAATCCGACGCGCTTTCGCATACCGCCTGAGAGGTCGGCCGGGTTCATCGACTCGACCCCGGGCAGGCCCACCAGCGAGAGGGCCCAGGCGACGCGCTCGCTGATCGAGGCCTCGTCCATATTGAAGTGCTCGCGGAGGCCGTATGCCACGTTCTCTCTCACGGAGAGGGAGTCAAAGAGCGCCGCCCCCTGAAACACCATGCCCACCCGTTGTCGGAGGCGTTGCAGCGCCTTCGGACCCATGGTCTCGACCCGCTCGCCGTCGAACACGATGCTGCCCGCGTCGGGCTTCAGGAGCCCGATGAGGAGCTTCAACATCACGCTCTTGCCGACCCCCGACCCGCCAAGAATGGTGAAGGTCTCACCCCGCTCGATGGCGAGGCTCAGACCTTTGTAAACCACCTTCGGGCCAAAGGCTTTGTACACATCGTGAAACTCAATCAGCGCCATCCGAGCGGCGCGGAAGGTGACACCACCCTCGGGCGGTGTCTATACCCACCGTGCGCCATCACGCCGACCCCGCGCAGAGAGATCTTTCGGATCGCCCCCAAGGGCGCTCAATGACGGAGGAAAAAGGCCGCCGCCGAGGCCAGGACGGCCAGCACCACCACCGCCGCGATGATCAACCCGACCTTCGAGCTGCTCTTCGGCGGGGCGTGGAAGGGCTGCATCCCCGGTTGCATGCCCGGGCCCGGCGCGCCCTGACCGTAGGGCTGAAACTGCCCCGGGCCGAAGTTCGGCTGAGCGCCAAAGCCCCCTGGGCCGACGGGAGGAGCCCCCTGCGGCCCGCCGTAGCCCTGCGGCCCCGGCCCGTAGCCAGCGCCCTGAGGGCCCGGCGCCCCGGGATAGCCCTGTTGCCCGGGTTGCCCCGGCGGCGCCCCCTGCGGCCCCGGCCCGCCGTACCCGGCGAGACCGAACTGTGACACGTCAACGGCCATGGTGCTGGCCACGCCGCCCGATGAGAAGCCGCCACCAGGGCCGCCAGGGCCCGGAGCCCCCGGGAAGGGCCCCCCCGGCTGACCAGGGCCGCCAGGGCCGCCAGGGCCGCCGAGGCCAAACGACGCCGCGTCGACGGCGACGGTGCTGGCCACACCCTCTGACTGTTCAAACTCGGGCTGCGCGGGGCCTTGCGCGTAAGGCGGCGGCTGGACCGGCTGGGCGGGCCGCGCGACGGGCGCCGCGGGGGCGCCGGGGCCAGCGAAATGCCCCGGACCCATCGGGCCGCCCGGACCCATCGGGCCGCCCGGACCCATCGGGCCGCCCAGACCGAACGAGGCCGCGTCGACCGCGAGGGTGCTCGCGACACCCTCTGATTGTTCAAATTCAGGTTGGGCGCCCATGCCCGGGAGACCGAAAGCCGAGGCGTCCATCGCCATGGTGCGGGCTGCGGTCTCGGGGGGCGCTGCGGGGCGCGCGACCTGTGGGATCTGCGGCGCCGTGGTGGGCGCCGGGGGCGGTGGCGCTTGCGGGGCCGGAGGGGCAAAGCCGCCCCCAACCCGAGGGGCCGCCGACGAGACCGGCGCTTGAGGCGCGGCGTCGTACCCGAAGGCCGAGGGCTGCATCACCGTGGCCGATTCGAGCATGTCTTCGTTTGTGTCACCGGTGGGGCCAGCCCCGAGGCCCGCGGGGTCGAGGATGTTCATCCCGCCGACCATGGTCTTGGCGTAGGGGCCCTGTTTGGCGCCCGGTGCCCCCATCGCGTGTGCCCCGCCGGCCGCCTGCGCCGTCGGGCGAACCCCGCCCGCGGGGGCCGCATCGGCCGACGTCATGAGCATCGTGCCCTTGAACTTCGGCGCCGGACGCCCACCCCCCGCAGCCTGCGGCGCCTGACTCAACACCGCGCCACAACTTGAACAACGGGCTGTGTTGTCAGGGTTTTGAGCTCCACAGTTCGGACAGAACATTCGCGTTACGACTCCTCCCACAGCGGCAACGGGGGCCCCGTTGCGGGCGGGGGATCGTACACCGTTTGCGCTCTGCTTGCCATAGAAGCCCGACATCCTGCGGCTTCAAGACCCTCGAATCGCAGGGTGTGCGGCGGCTCCGTCTGAAGGGCCCTCTCCATCGCCGTGCAAACTGCGGTAGCGATGGTGGCCTCGCAACCGGAGAAAACGATGGCGTCAATGCAGCGCGTGGCGATGATTCTGGGGGCGGTGGTGTTGCTCCCCTCGGCGTGTGTGTTGGGGGTGTTGGCGTTGGGGCGCCAGCTTGATGAGTCGCAGGTGGCCGAGGGCACGCTGCTCTCGCCGGGCGAGCGGGCGCGCCGTGCCGAGGCGTATCGGCAACGCTTCCTTGCGATGACGCCGGCTGAGCATCTTGCGTCGGCGCGCGCCGCGGTGGTCGAGATCGAAGCGGCGGGGTATCGGGCTGACATTGGGCGTGCGCGTCCGCATCTTGAGGCGATCGGGGCGGATGCGGGGCTCGGCGCAGAGGTGCAAGCGCTCGAAGCGCGGCTTACGGCGGTGCGCGAGCGGGTCTACGGCGGCTTCGAGGCGGCGGTCATCACGGCGGTGGCGTCATCGGGCGCGCAAGACTCGGTGGCGGCGCGTGCCGCGGTGGTGGCGCAGCTGCGGGCGCGCACCTCGGCGCCGTGCATTCACGAGCGCGACCCTGGCGGCACGGCGTTGCAGATCGGGGGCATGTACTGCGACGTCGGCATGGTCGAGCGGCTGGTGAGGGGGAGGGCCCGGGCGGCGCTCCAGCAGGCAGGGTTTCGGCAGGTTCGCTGTGAGTTTCATGAGTCACAGACGACCCGCGCGCTGTGAAATGCGGCGCTAGAGGTCGCGGTACGAGCGCGCGATGACGCTGCCCATGAGGCGGGTCACGAGGCGACGCGGGAGCACCCGGTGGAGCTGCGCGGTGAGCTTGTTGTTCCACCTCGGGACGAGGGTCGTGGCGTTGGCGTTGTAGGCTTCGAGGCACGCGTCGACGCAGTCTTCGGCGCTCTGGATCATCCACCCCGGCGCCGTGGTCGTACGCCCGAGGGCGCTGTGAAACTCGCTCTCGGTGAGCCCCGGGCAGAGCGCGAGCACGGTCACTCCGCGGGGGCGCAGCTCTTCGGCCAGCGCGTTCGACAGCGACAGCACGTACGCCTTGCTTGCGCCGTACACCGCGTAGTGTGGCATGGGCTGAAACGACTGAATCGACCCCACGTTGATGATGCCCCCGCGCCCGCGGTCGGCGAAGACCTTCGCGAAGTGCATGGTCAAGAGGGTGAGCGCCTTGATGTTCAGGTCGATCATGGCGCAGGCCTTCTCGGGCGGCATCGCGACGAGATCGCCTTGAAACCCGAAGCCCGCGTTGTTGATCAAGAGATCGATCTCGCGGGCGTCGGCGTCGAGCGCCGAGAGCAGCGTCGCGGGCCCCTCGGGGTGCTCAAGGTCGGCCGCCACGACCGCGACCTCGACGCCGTGGGCGGCCCGCAGCGTGTCGGCCAGCGCCTCAAGACGGTCGACCCGTCGCGCGGTGACGACGAGGTCGTAGCCCCGTGCGGCGAGGCGTTGCGCGAAGACCGCGCCGATACCCGACGATGCACCCGTGACCAAGGCCCGAAGGCGGCTCTTCATCGCCCGACGCTACCCCGGCATGACCATGCGCGCGAGCGCCTCGGGGCGCACCACGCCCTCGTCGCGTAAAAACTGCGCGACCGCGGGCACGAGCGGGCCGTCGGGCTGTGCGCTCCGCGACGAGGCCACCGCGGCGAAGAGCGCCATCTCGCAGCGCTCGAAGCCCTCGGCGGCGTCTTGGGCCCGGGCCCTCGCCAGCGCGGCGTCGCGGCGCTGATGGGCGACCATCGAGGCGATCATGGCGGTGAGGGGCGCGCTCCAGGCGAGCTTCGTCGCGGCGATGGTGCGGGCGTCGGCGAGGCTCTGGGCGTGTAGCCGCGCGACGCTCCAGCTCGCAGAGCCGCCGCGGCGTGCGAGGCCGAGGGCGGCCCGGGCGCGCAGCTGGTGCAGCTCGATGCGAACGATCTCAAGCCTCAGGAGCTGCGCCGCTTCGAGGGCCGGCCACTCTTGGGTCAAGAGCGCGAAGGCCTCACCGACCTCGTCGGCGTAGAGCAGCACCTGCGTCTTGGCGACCAGGTGTTGATACCGCTGAACGTGCCAGACCCCCGATTGCCATGAATTGCGCGCCCGGGTTGCCAAGGCCTCCCACTCGGCGGGCTTGTCGTGGGCGAGCCAATGGAGGCTCTGCTGACCGAAGAGAAAGCCGCCGATCGCGAAGAGGTCTTCGCGCGACTCGGCCTCGCGCAGCACGCGGGTCATGCGCTGCGAGAGGGCCTTGATGCGACCGAGGTGGCTGAGCGCCGAGAGGGCGTAAATCTCAGAGGTCGCGACCTCCCAAGAGACGCCGCGGCACGCGCTGCGATAGATCTCGAGGGCGCCGTCACACCACCGCACGGTGGCGGGCCAGTCGGCTTCGAACCAGCTGCTGGTGCCGCGCGCCATGAGGGCCCAGGCGCGGTCGTAGGGCACCGCGGTGTCTCGCGCGAGGGCCTCGGTCTCGTCTAACAGCCGCCGCACCCGCTTGCGAAAGAAGCCGCCCCCGAGGCTCGCCTCGCAGGTGGCCTCGTACCCGAGCGCGCGCACGACCCGCGAAGGCTCGCCGAGCTCGAGCGCTTCGAGGAGATGCGAGACCCCTACGGCGTCGGCCATGCTGGGCTCGACCATCGAGAGGCTCACCACCGCCGACCACATCGCGTCGAGCCGTCGGAGCTGACGCCGCTCAACCGAGCGCCGCACGGTGGGCGCGCGGGTGCCCTTGAAGAGCAAGCGCGTGCGCCCGGCGAGGGCCGACGCGAGGGCCCAACGCGGCGACTCGGGGAGCTTGACCCCGAGGGCCGTGAGCACCTCGCGCATCACCCGAAACCCCTCGGCATAACGCCCCGAACCGGCGTACTGAGCGGCCGCCTGACGGCGCAGATCGAGCACCTCTTCGGTGCCCGGCGCCTCGGCCTCAAGCTGCAAGGCCGCGCGCGAGAACGCCTCGGCGGCGAGGGCGCCACGGCCTGCGCCGACCAGGGCTTCTGCGAGCCGGGCTTCGAGTCGCCACCGCGGGAGCTCGCCGGGCGGCGCTTCGAGGGCCATCGTGTAGAGCGCGGCGGCCTGGTCGAAGGCCAACGAGGCGCTCGCCTTCTCGGCCGCGAGCCGCGCGTTGCGGCCTGCGTTGACCAGGTCGCCAGCGGCGTACCAGTGATGGGCGAGGGCCGTGACATCGGGCGGCGTCACCCGCTCAAGCGTCTCTGCCAGACGGCGGTGACAGTGGCGCTGCCGCTCGGGGCTGGTGGCGCCGAGGAGCGTCGCGCGGATGCGATCGTGTCGGGTCTCGACCGCGGGTCGGCCGTCGGTGCGCGCGAGGCGTAAGAGGTTCAACCCCACGAGGCGTGAGACCTCGCGTCGACCCGACTCTCCGAGGCCGGCGGCCTGCAAGAGCAACGAGCGTTCGAGGGGGCGCCCTGCCACCGCGGCGAGCTCAAGGAGGTCGCGCTCGTGGGGCTCGATGTTGTGGAGCGGGCGCGTGAGAAGCTCTGCGAGGGGCGGCGCCTCACCCGGGTGTTCGACCACCGCGCGGGCGAGGGTGACGAGCTCAAAGGGCGACCCGTGGGTCTCGGCGGTGAGGCTCTCTGCGGCGTGACCGTTGCGCTCTCCGAGGATCGACGCCGCCAGCCGCAGGGCGTCGGCGTGAGGCAGGTTGCCGAGCTCGATGGTGTGCCGCCCGGCGCCCGCGCTCTGCACCCGCAAGGCGTCGAGAAAAGCTTGAAGTACAGGCTCTTGGCGGAGCTCGCTCTGGTACGAGAGCACCCAGACCGCGGCGGGCACCTCGGGCTCTGAGACGAGGCTCGCGGCGAGCGCCACCGAGTCGAGGTCGGCCCACTGGAGGTCGTCGATCGAGAGCAGCACCCTGTAGGTCTTTGCGAAGTCGTAGAGCACCTGTCGGAGGCCCGCGAAGCCGAGCTCACGCAAGGCCCGCGGGTCGATCTCGGGCGCGACCGGCGTAGGCGCCTCAGGGCCAGAGAGCCCCCGGCCAAGGGTCGGAAAGAGCTGCAACACCGCGCGCCGCGTGGCGACATCGAGGGCCGTGAGCCGCGACGGCTCGCGCACGAGGTACCGACTGAGCGCGTCGATGATGCCGTCGAAGGCGCGGAAGGGCACCGACTCTTGCGGGCGGCAGCGCCCGCGCAGCACCACCGTGCGCGGTGAGGCCTCAAGGTCGAGCAAGAAGCGTCGAATGAGCTCGCTCTTGCCCACCCCCGAGCGCCCCTCGACGCGCACCACCACGGGCGCGCCCGAGGCGCCTTCGTGCCACGCCTGACGCAGCGTCGCGAGCTCAGCGTCTCGGCCCACAAACGGCAGCGTGACGTGCCACTGGAGCGGCAGCGCGCTTCGGGTCGGCGCGCCCTCGTCGACTAGCGCCAACAGCGCCTCAAGACCCAATCGCGCGGCGGGGTCGGGGCGCAAGAGGCCGCAGACCAGGGTGTCGTAGCGGGCCGGGAGCCCTGGGCGAAAGGTCGACGGCGGCGCGAAGGCGCCCTCGCGCTGTTGACGAAGGGCGGTGCCTCGGTCGGTCGAGAACGGCAGCCGCCCGGTGAGGGTCTCGTAGAGCACGACCCCGAGCGAGTACCAGTCTGACGCGGGGCTGAGGTCGTGCCCCTGGGCTTGTTCGGGCGACATGTACGGCCCTGTGCCGGGGGTGCCGAAGGGCGAGTCGTCGGGCTGTGGCGCGGTGTCAAAGGGCCGCTGGTCGCCCCAACCGATGGCCAGGCCGAAATCGAGAAAGACCGCCCGACCCTCCCAGGTGACCATGAGGTTCGAGGGCTTGAGGTCGCGGTGCAGGCGCCCCGCGCGATGCAGCGCCGAGAGGCCCTCGATGAGTTGGGGCAAGAGCGACTCGAGCCGCGCGAGGCCGGCGTCAGAGATCGCGGGGCCGTCGCCCTCGTCGCTCCAGAGGTGATCGACGAGGCTGAGACCGTCGACGACCTCCATGGTGAAGTAGGCGTGCTCGGCGTCGACGAAGAGCTCGTGGAGCTCGACGAGGTTGCGGTGCACGATGCCCGCGAGCGCGCGAAACTCGGCCTTGAGATGGTAGAGGTCGTCGACGCTCAGTCGGCGCAGGGTCTTGAGCGCGACGTCGCGCTGCATCTCTTCGTCGCGCACACGGTAGACGACCCCGACCCCGCCCTTGCCGAGGGTTTCAAGCACTCGAAATCGCTGCGTGCCGACGAACATGGTGCCCCAATCGCGCGAGCACCTTCGTCGCCTCTGGCCTTCGGGTCAATCCCCTGCGCGAAGTGACGCCGCCGCGCCATGATCGGGCGCCTCGGCCGAGACCGCGGGGGCCGGGCGGATCACCCAGTGAATCAGCCCTCTGGCCGCCGGAAAGGCCACCAGGTGCGCCGCGAGCGCGTCGCCGTACTGTTGCAGCCGCGCGTAGAGGGCGTCGACCTCGCGCCCGGTCTCGACCGCCTCGGTCTTCAACGCCTCGTCGCGCAGCCGGCCCGCGTCGTCGAGGCCTTCGAGCTGCGCGAGGCTCTCGTCACGCAGGCGCTCAGAGCGCGACAGGGTGAGCCTGAGCGCCTCGCGTTGGGTTTGCCGCGCCGCGAGCGACTGCTGCAAGGCGCGCAGCGCGGTCGCTTGTCGACCCAGCGATTCGAGCAGGAGCAAGCGCTCAGGGCCGAGACCGCGGGGGTTGCTCGGCGGTGAGCCGAGGTCGTTCCACCCGAAGGTGATGGCGTTGAGGGCGGTGGCTTCGTCGCGCAGCAGCTCGTCGATCTCGGGCGCGAGGGCCTCGAGGTCTGCCTCGGCGGCCTCGATGGCGCGGGCATGGAGGTCGACGCGGTCGCGCAGCTGGTGGCGCTCTTCGCTGGCGCGGCGGTTCGCATCGGCGGCATCGCGCACGGCCGCGCGCCGCTTGTCTTCGAGTGCGTCGAGGGCCCCGAGGGTCGCGTCGAGCACGCCGAGGGCGTCGCCCACCCAGGCCGGCGGCCCCTTCGGATGCACCGTGGCCACGGCGGCCTCGAAGCTCACCCGGTGGTGCCGCAGCGTCGCCAACGACGGCGGCGTGGTCATCACCCGCGGTACGGTCTTCTTCTCGTCGTCGGCCTCGTCGATGGGCGTGATCTCGAGGGTCTCGCGCAGCGGTCGCAGCCGCGGCGCCGGGCTCGCCCCGCGCGTCGCGTCGAGCAGGCGTGTGAGCGTCTCTTCGACCGCCGCCGCGCTCGCGGGGCGCTCGCTCGGTTGCTTCGCCATCAGGGCCTTCAGCAAGGCGTCGAGCGCGTCGGGCACCTCTGCGTTGCGGGCCCGCGCAGAGGGCGCGGGGGTCACCCGGTGGTGCTCGATCAGGCGCACCAGATCGCCATCAAAAGGCAAGCTCCCGGTGACCAGCTCGAACAGCATCACCCCCAGGGCGTAGAGGTCGCTCGCGGGCACGCAGGGCTCACCCCGCGCGAGCTCGGCGGCGAGGTACTCGGGCGTGCCGAAGATCTCGCCTGGCGCGGTGAGGCGCGCCTCGAACCGCAGGTGCGCGATGCCGAAATCGAGCACCTTCACCATCGTGCCCTGCGCCCGCCGGGCCACGAACACGTTCTCGGGCTTGATGTCGCGGTGAACCACCCCCAGCGCGTGCGCCCGCGCCAGCGCCGACGCCACGGGGATGCACAGCGCGACGGCCTCGTCGATGGGCAACGCGCCGGCCCCCAGGCGCGACGCGAGGCTCGCGCCTTCGAGCAGCTCCATCACCAGGAAGGCGCGGTTGTTCTCTTCGGCGATGTCGTAGATCTCGACGATGTTGGGGTGCCGCAGCATGCTGGTGGTCTGCGCCTCGCGCAAAAACCGCTGACGCATCACCGGGTCGCGGGTGAGCTCGGCCGAGAGGAGCTTCACCGCGACGTCGCGCCGCAAGAGCAGATGCCGCGCGCGGTACACCGTGCCCATGCCCCCGGCGCCGATGCGCTGAACGAGCTTGTACCGCTCGGCCAGGGTGCGACCCAAGAGCGGGTCAGGCAGCTCGACGAGCGTGGCCCCATCGTGGGCGCACAGCGCCAGGCCGTCGTCGAAACGTGCATTGCAGCGTGGACACCGCTTCATCGCCCACGCACTCTCAACCCCCTCGCGGCGACACTGTCAAGCCTCGGCCGCCGTCGCGTGGCCTCCGCAGCGAAGCAACATCGCGCACGCGTCACTTCCTCGACCTCGGCTGCGGGCGCCGACAGGTGAAAGGTAAATTGCTGCGAAGTTATTGAAATCAAACATGTTTTCTGTGCGTCGCGATCACCCAGGTCCGACCCCTCGCGCGGCGCGGCTGCGGCGGCTCAGCGGTCGCGCGCCACCACATACTCGACCACGCCTTCGAGCACCTGACGGTGGATCGAGGGTTCGATCCATGTGAATTCTGCGAGCATCGCGCCCGCCTCACGGGCACGCGCGACCGCCAAGGCGCGCGCATAGTCGAGCGAGCCGTGCCGCTCAATCTGCGCGAGGAGCCATCGCACCTCGGCGTCGGTCTTCACCTGCGGCGTGCGCCCGAGCCACGGTCGCAGCGCCTCGCGCGCCTCGGGGCCGAGCTGGCCCGCTCGCTCAAGGCCCTGGAGCCGCGCGATGAGGGCCTCGCTGTGGGCCGCCTCGGCGCTGAGCGAGGGCCGCGCTTTGCCCAGAATGGCGAGCGCCTCGCGCCGGTCGGCGTCGCCCATGCATCGCAGGGTGTGGAGCACGATCAAGGTGTGCTTGCCCTCCCAAAGATCGCCCGCGATTTCTTTGCCGTAGGCGTGCGCGTCGGCCATGAGGTTGAGTACATCGTCGATGATCTGAAACGCGGCGCCGAGCTTGAGCGCGAAGGCGCCGAGGGCGTCGACCTGGGCGCGGGGCGCGTTGGCGCAGAGGGCGCCGAGGGTCATCGGCGCGACGAAGCTGTACCAGCCGGTCTTTTGGTCGACCATGGCGAGGTACTCGGCGTCGGTGGCGTCCCACCGGGCGTGGCGAACCCAGTCGAGCTCGACGGCTTGCCCTTCGGCCGATTCGCGCGCCATCACCGACACCGTCTCAAGGATGCGAAGCGCGCGCCCCATGTCGAGGACGTGCATGTTGTCGAGCAAGGGTTCGAGCGCCATGGCCAACATCGCGTCGCCCACGTTCACCGCAATGGGAACCCCCTGAGTACGGTGTAACGTATCGAGATCTCGCCGCTTTTCAGACCCGTCTTCGACGTCATCGTGGATGAGAAACGCGTTGTGATAGAGCTCGAGCACCGAGGCCGAGGGGAGGGCCGCCTCAAGCGAGCCGCCCAGGCTCCGGCACGTCGCGATGCACAACGCCGGGCGCAGCCCCTTCGCCGGGCGCAGCGGGTAGTCGAGCACGAGGTCGTAGAGGGCGCGACGCGGGCCCGAGCGCCGCGCGATCTGTGCGCGGAGCTGCTCCAAGACGAGGCTTCGGCAGTCGGCCAGGTAAGCGTCAAGGTCGAGCGGTGGCAGCATCGGGGGCGCAGAGTGAGGTCATTTTTGTCGCGACGACAACTTCCCTCGAAGGCAAAAATCGGAGAAGGTCGTGGCGCCATGTCGGGGTGGAAGAGTGAGAGTGAGTTGCTCGACGCGCTGCGTGCGGGCACGGTCGAGCGCGTCGCCGAGGCCCTCAAGCGCCTCTACGATGCGCGGCGCGGATACGACAAACTCGCGCGCCGCGTGCCGCCGAGGCAGCGCGCCGCGGTCGAGGGCCTCTTGCACGATCTTGGGGGCGTGGCCTTCCAGGTGGCGTCGTTGCAGGCCGAGTTTGTCGGGCGCCTCGTCGGCGTGGCAGAGCGCCACAATGCGCGGGTCGAGGGCCAGGTCGGGCGGCTCCTCGGGCTCGACACGCCGCGCCCCGGGGTGCGCCGCGAGAGCCTCGTGCTGACGGCCCAGGGCGACCGGGTGTCGACGCGCTTCAGGCTCAAGCACCAGGCCGACCCGAACCAGGGCCCGCGGGCCGTCTCGCTCGAACACGCCGCGCTGAAGCTCCGCTCTGACAAGGGCAAGGTCGTCAAGACGCAGGCCGCGTTCAAGGTCTTCTCGCACGATCAGAGCCAGCTCAAGGCGGGCGAGGTGGGCCTGGTCGAGCTCACCCTGCTCCCGAAGACGCCGCTCAAGAAGGCGCGGGTCTACACCACCCGGGTGACCTTCTGCCTCGGCGTCGACCCCGTGCTCGAGCTCGACATCACCGTGCGCGCGGCCCCACCCCCCGAGAGCGGCTCGTGAGCGATGAGGTGCCGCTCTTCGAGGTCGGGGCGCCGGCCCCTGAAGACGCCATCGCTTCGGCGCTGAGGTCGCTCCAGCGCGGGCTCATCGCGCACCCGGTGGTGGCGCAGAAGCTCTTCCGGGCCCTGGTGGCCGAGGGCAGGGCCTACGCGCAGACCGCCGAAGGGGCGAGGCTCCGCGAAGAGATCGCCGAGAGCGCGCTGCTGCGTCGCGGGCGCGTCGTCTGGGAGGTCACCACGCTCAATATCTTTGAAGAGCATCCCGAGGGGGTCATCCCCTCGCGCCTCCTCGACGCGTTCGCCAAGAGCACCGCCCTCAGCGCCCTCGAACCCTTCCTGGCACGCCTGTTCAATCTGGAGACGGCGCATGACACGCCCGCTCGAACACCATGAGCCGGCCTTCGCCGAGCGCAGCCTCTTTCTGCACCTCGTGCTGGGGCTCTACGCGCGCGCCCGCGCCCTCGACGCGGCCATCACCTCGTCGCTGAGCCCGACGGGGCCGCGCGACACGGCGCCGCGAGGCCCCGAAGACCCCGCCGACGCAGCGGTGATCGACGCGTGGCTGGGGGTCTTGGCGCTCTGCCGCGCGTTCACCGAGCGGGTCGACAGCGTTCGGCGCCCCGCGCCTCGCGGGCCCGCGGCGTCGGCCTGGCCTCGGGGGGTCATGCGGTGAGCAGCATCGCCGAGAGCCTCACCGACGGCGACTACCTCCGAGGTTCGCCGTTTTGTCACGGCGGCGCGCAAGGGCACAAAGAGTGGTGGCACTTCTGCGTGTACGGCGACGGGGTCGACGTCTTGATCAACTTCTCGCTCGTCGACGACGTGCGCGTCGGGGCCGCCACGGGGGCGCAGTGCGGCCGGCTCACGCTCCTCGTGCGGGGTGACGCGTGGCACGGTGAGGTGCTGCAATTTGCGCCCGACGCGGTGCGCGCGCCCGCCGGGGGGCACCATTTCGTGTTCGGCGACAACGCGGTGCGCTGGCGCGACGGTCGGTACTTCATTGAAGTCAACGCGCCCTCGCTGGGCATCACGCTCTCGATGGTGATGACCCCTGAGGCCATGCCCTCATTGGCCAACAACATCGCCCTCGAAGACGGCCCGCCCATTCATTGGCTGGTGATGCCGCGGGCCAGGGTCGACGGCACCATGACCCACCGAGGGCGCACGCACACCTTTCAGCGCGCGCCGGGCTACCACGATCACAATTGGGGGCACTTCCGTTGGGGGCAAGATTTCGCATGGGAGTGGGGCTTCGCCCTCGCCCACGACCGCACAAACCCCTGGAGCCTCGTGTTTGTGCGGCTGAGCAACCGCGCCCACACCCGCGCGCTGATGCAGGCGCTCTTTCTCTGGCGCGGCCCGTACCAGCACCGGGTGATGCGCGGCGGCGAGCTCACCGTGCGGCGCGAGGGGCTCTTGAGGCCAGACACGGTCTTTAAAGTACCGCGGGTGATGCGCTTGATCTGCCCGTCAACGGCCACCGACGTGCCCGCGCGGCTCCTCGTCGACGGCCAAGGCGATGGCGACCGCCTTAGGCTCGCCTTTGAGGCCAACGACCTCGCGCAGGTCATCATCCCAAACGATCGAACCCGCGGGCAGACCATCATTCATGAGGTGAGCGGCGCGGTCTCGCTGCGGGGGGCGGTGCGGGGCGAAGAGGTCGCCCTCGAAGGCCGCGGGATCTTCGAGTTCCTGGGAGCCTAGGGCGATGCTGTTGACCTTCCCGGTATGGGTCGAGCGGGCGGTCTTGAGGCTTGAGCGCGAGGCGCCCTTCGCCGCCACGGCGATGTGCGAAGCCTTGGGCGAGCTCACGGTCTTGATCGACGTCGAGGGCGAGCGCGCGATGCTCTCTGCGGCCTCCGGGCGATGTGCGCTCCTGCCCTCGGCCCCGGCGGCCTTCGCGGTCGAGCTCCGCACCACGCGTCGCGCGATCGCCGCCCTCGCCCGCGGCGAGCTGAGCATCCTCGACGCGATCACCTCAGGGGGCGTCACCCTGCGCGGGCCCGTCGCCGCCCTCGCGGGGGTCTACGACGCGCTCATCGCCTTCCTCGAAGGCGCCGTCAGGGCGCCCAGCTTTGCAGACACGCTCGACCAGTTTCTCCGCTGGCAACGGCTTCGTGATCGTCACGTCGCGAGAGGTACCGAATGAGTCATGACCCTAAATCTCGCCCCATCGCATGGATCTTCGGTGGCGGCATCACCGGCCTCAGCGCCGCGCACGAGCTGACCGAGCGCGGCGTCGAGGTCTACCTCGTAGAGCCCTCCGACGACCCCTGGGAGCCCGACCTCCCCGCGGTCGGCGGGGTGGCTCGAACCCAATGGGCCATCATCCCCGAGAAGGCAGAAGATGTTGAGCTCACACCCGGCTTTGACGTCATCGAGGCGCGGGCCATGCTGCGTCACCCGGTGTTCGACTTTCAAGGCGCCTTGCCGCCCGCGTCGTTGCGTGAGCACGAGCTGTGGGAGCTTGCATCGTTTCTAAGAAAGATCAGAGCAGAGTACGGCGAGGCGGGGCCCGGCACGCTGAGAATGCAGGTCAGCTGTAGCCGTGATGTCAAAGAAGACCAGGTGCAGGCGACCCTGGCGTTGATTCAAGCAGAGCTGCCAGAGTCACTGAAGATTCAAGAAGATAAGAACTATCGGTTGATTCTCAACGAGCCCGCGATGCTCAGGGTTGAGTTTGTGATCGAGGGCCTCGGGGTCGTACCGGGCGAGCACGGGTTTCGATACTTCCCTGGGTTTTATCGGCATCTCTTTGACACCATGCAGCGCACGACCATCTTGACCCAGGGCGAAGACCGCTTCGGGCAGGTGGTGCGCTCGGTGTACGACAACCTCGTCGGCACCGAGGCGACCTGGCTGGTGGTGGGCTCCGAGCCCGGCGTCAAGGCGCCCCAAGACCCGGGCATCGAAGGGCAGCCGCGGCACGCGCAGCTGATCAAATTCCCCCGTAAGCCGCCGCAATCGATGCAAGAGATCGTCACCGCGGTGGCCGCGTTCATCAAGAACCTCGGGTACACCGGCGGCGACCTCCAGAAGCTCACCACGCGGCTCTTTCAATACATGACGACCTGTCAGGCGCGCCGTGAGACCGAGTTTGAAGACCAGACCTGGTACGACTTCATCGACGGCGAGAGCTTCACCCCGCGCTGCCGCGAACACATGGAGCGCGGCCCCGAGGTGCTCGGCGCGATGACCGCCACCGAGAGCGACGTGCGCACCCAAGGCAACATGGTGACGCAGCTCTTGCTCGATCAAATCATGGGCCGAAAGCTCACCGATGCGACGCTCAACGGGCCCACATCGCAAGCGTGGTTCGACCTCTGGCGAGAGTACCTGATCTACAACGGGGTCAAATTCTTTCGCGGGAGGCTCCTGGGCTTTGTCGCGCCAGACCCCGCGAAGTACCCCGATCACGCGCCCGATGTGGTGCTCCCCGAGGTGGTGGTCGGCCACCGGATGCTGAGCCTCGACAACTTCAACACCCTGAAGCGCCAACACTACTTCGTGCTTGCGACCCCCGTCACGGCGATGATGGGCCTCACCCAGTTTCAGGCCGACAATCTCGACAACAACAACAAAGACGACGCCCTCGGGGCGCCCGGGGGCAACCTCGCCGCGCGCTTTCTGAGCGTCTTCGACGCGCTCCACCCCGGGGCGCGGCAGCCCGGGGTCGCGCCCGCGTCGGCCCATGCCGAGGTCGGCGATTTCGAGAAGATCGTCGCCTGGGAGGCCAACATCCGCGCCGAAGGTCGGCTCGACGGCGGCGACGCGAAGGGGGCCGGGGCGCTCCGGCACCTCAGCGGGGTGCAATACTTCTTCCCCGCCAACATTCAGTTCGGTCAAGAGCACACGCTGTATCTTGAGAGCGCGTGGCGCCTGTCGAGCATCTCGCAGACGCACTTCTGGCACCGTCGCCCCACTGGCAATGAAGGGTACCGCGGCATCGTCTCCGTCGACATCGGCGCCTTCTTTCGCCCGCTCGACCACCGCGTCCACAACGCGTCGCTGTTCAGCAGCGACCCTTCTCACGCGTGGGCCTGGCACCTGCCGCGTCGGGTGATCGCCCACGAGGTCTTTGAAGAGGTGGCGAACTCCATCGCGGTCGACACCATTCATGTTCGCGGCGCGGGCGATCGCGCCTCGCTCTCTGCGACCCGGGCGGGCAACCTCGACGCCCTCACGGCGCAGCGGCCGGTCGAGATCTTGCCCATCCCCGATCGCCTCCACCCGAACGACCCCGCGCTCTCGAAGCAGGTCAGGCCGCTCTGCTTCTTTGTCGATCACAACCTCGTCTTTGAAAACAATCGCGTCGCGAAGAACACCTCGCCGTACCTCATCAATCGACCCGGCGAGTGGCGCCTCCGCCCGGGGCGTCTGCTCGGCAACAGCGAGCGTCACCGCGGGTATCAGCTCCAGAACCGCAGCTGGGTGATGGCCGGCACCTACATGAAGACCTACACCCGGCTCACCACCATGGAGGCCGCCAACGAGTCAGCGCGACACGCGGTGAACGCGATTCTGCATGACCTGAACGCGCCCGGCGACCGCTGCATGATCTGGGACCCCGAAGAGCTCGAGCTGCCCGACCTCGCGCCGCTGAAGGCCGTCGATCAAAAGCTCTTCGAAGACGGCTACCCCCACATGGTCGAGATCTTGGGTCTCACCGATTTGCCGGTTGATGCGCTGGCGAAAATTCTCAAAGAGAGTGCGCTGTGACAAAGCCTGGTGATTCAATCAGTTACACTGAAGAGCTGGTCAGCCTCGTCAACGCCATCGGCTTCGTGGGGACGTGGTTCCCCAATGAGAAGGAAGAGAAGGCGATGCTCGCCGCGCTCTTGGCCCGCTTCGCCGAGACCGAGGGGCGTCTGCAGTGCACCAGCGCGGTGGCCTATCTGCAAGTCCCCTCAGGGATGCGCCAGCGCATCCGACTCTGGGTGCTCATCGACATGGCCCACCATCTGGCCCCCGTCGCTGTGAAAGATCCGCCGAAGAACTACGTGGTCACGCCAAAAGACTTTCGGCCCGTCTCGCCCGACGCCTGGCGCCTCATGCGCACCATGGTGCGCCAGGGCGTGCCCGTGATCGTCGAGCGCAGCACCCTCGATCAGGTCGACACCAGCGCCCTCAACCTCAAGGTCATCGGCCCCACCGGCATTCGCTCCATCGAGCGCCAGACGCTTCGCCTTTGGGGGAGCCTCGTGGTGTGGCTCCAAGAATACCACACCAGCCCCAAAGGCGTGCCGAGCGCCGTCGAGAGTTGGGGCGACTTCCGCGGTGACACCTCACAGGTCTCTGTGTTGAATGAGTTCGTCGACGAGGGCGCACCGAGAGCGCAAGGCCCGGGCCCGCGCGCCGAGCCCTCTGACCTGCCCCCCAAGGCGCGCTCAGCGCCCCCGCGCCGCGCCTGAAGAGACCGCCCGATGGGGGCGTCGCCCCGCGGCGCTCAGTGTGACAGCGCCCACACCAGCGCCGCGAGCCCGAAGGCCCCCATCACCAAGACCGTGAGCACGCCCACGAGCATGGTGGGGGCGCTCTTGTCGACCCCTTTGGCCATCTCGCAGCTCATACGCTTCATCATGGTGTGCATACACTCTACGGGGATCTTGCCCTCTTCGATGGCTTGAATGCGGGCGATCATCTCGGTAATCGAGCGGTACCGCTTGGCGGGGTCTTTGGCGACGCCGTGGGTCACAAACCAGCCGTACTCTGCGGGCACAGGCGGCTGCGCGGGGTGCTGAAACTCGCGGACGTTGGGCACCTCGCGGCTCACCACCGCGGCCAGAGTCTCGGTCACCGTCTGCATGTCGTGAAGGTAATGGCGCAGGCCCATGAGCTCGTGAAACATCACGCAGAGGGCGTAGATGTCAGAGCGCTCGTCGATCTTGTCGGTGAGCCCCTGCGCTTGCTCGGGCGACATGTACGCCGGGGTGCCGAGCACCGCGCCGACCATCGTGCGGAGCTTGGGCGACTCAGGGCTCTGCGAGGGGCGCCCTTGGCTGTCAGCGATCAACACGGGCTGGGCGTCGTCGCGGATGCGCCGGGCGAGCCCCCAGTCCATCAGCATGACCTCGCCGAAGCGGCCGACCATCACGTTGGCGGGCTTCAAATCGCGGTGAATGATGCCCTGGGCGTGGGCATACTGGAGCGCGCGCAAGATGCCCTGAAAGATCTCAAGCCTGCGCTCAAAGGTGTACTTGCGGTGCGACTCGGCGTCGCCCGCCGCGAGCTTCTCGATGATGCCCTCAAGGGTCTCGCCCTCGACGTATTTCATCACATAATAGAAGCGGCCGTCGGCGTCGGTGCCCACGTCGTGGATGGGCACGATGTTGGGGTGGTCGAGCCTGCCAAGTGTGCGAATCTCTTCGACAAAACGGCCCACCATGGCCGGGCGCTGGAGGTCAGGCAAGAGGCGCTTCACCGCCACCGCGCGCTCGATGTCGTTGTCGTGCGCGAGGAGCACCTCGCCCACGCCGCCGCGCCCGAGGAGGTCTTTCTCTTCAAAGCGTAGGCGGTTGTCTGAAATGAGCTGCGGGATGTCGCCCACCAGCTCAAGGCGGGGCAAGACCGTCGAGCGGTGGTTGCCGGTGACGCCGAGGAGGGTGTCGCCGGGGGCGCCGCGGTCGTGGGCGATGAGGGTCGCCGCGTTTGAGAGGGTGGCGGGGCCTGGGTCGGCTTCGCCGGGGAGGTCGACCACCGTGGCGTCGGGGCCGAGAGGCAACGTCGGGGCGTGTGAGCTCATCGGGGGCTCCGCACGATAACGACGTCTCAAGGGCTGTCGAGGGGGCGACGGCGCAATTCCCCTTGCGGGGTGACGCGGCGGTGGCGATGACTCTCACGCCGTCGAGGCGCCGGGGTCATTGTGTCAGGCGCACAGGCGAAAGGTTGGTCACGACGATGGATGATCCCCGCACATGGGTGGGCATGATGCCCTTTGTGATGGTCGCGTTGGCGATGCTTCTTCGCTCGATCAAACAGGTCAATCAGTGGGAGGTCGCGCTGAAGTTCACCCTGGGTAAATTCTCGGGGCGCGCCGAGGCGGGCATCACCGTCGTTTTGCCGTTCATTCAGAGCCTGGTGAAGATCGACACCCGTGTGCGCAACCGCGACCTGATGCAGCAGTCGGTGATCACCGCCGACAACGTCACGGCCATCATCGACGCGGTGGTGTACTACCGGGTGGTCGACCCCGAGAAGGCCGTGCTCCACGTCGAGAACTTCGAGCTCGCGGTGAAAGACCGGGCCAAGGTGGTCTTGCGCGACATCGTGGGCGAGACGCGGCTCGACGACCTGCTCGCGCACCGCGACGAGATCGCCGCCAAGGTGCGCTCGCAGGTCGAGCAGTTTGTGGCCGCGTGGGGGCTCCACATCGAGCTCATCGCGCTGCAAGACATCCAGCTGCCGCCCGAGATGCGCGAAGTGCTCGCCAAGAAGGCCATCGCAGAGCGCGATCGCCAGTACGTGATCATCAAGTCGCAGGCCGACGTCGAGAGCGCGCGCAACTTCGCCGAGGCCGCGCGCATCCTCTCCGAGGCTCCCGGCGCGATGGAGCTGCGACGCCTCGAAGCCCTTCAGAATCTGACGGGCCCGGGGGTGAGCAAGGTGATCTTCGACCTGGCGCGCCCCGACGATTCGATGCAACGCTCGGTGGCCCTCGCTGCGGCGATGGGCGACGCGCAGCGCACGCAGGTTCGCATCGACGGGGGCCACGGGGGCGCCGGGGGCATGCACCACGCCGACGAGCCCTCGGCCCACGAGACCCAGCCCATGGCGGGCTTCATCGCCCAGCGCAAGGGCTGATCAGCACGGCCGACACACGCTGCCGTTGCGCCCGCGGCGGTAGCGCATCACCCATCGCGCGTCGTCGCATTCGGGCTGAGGTTCAAGGCTCGCCGCCGGGGCGTCGTCGTCGCCCTCGCCCTCGGCCCCGTCGTCGCGCACGGGGTAGCCCGCGCCGTCGTACGCGGTGTCGTCGATGAAGAGCGCCTCGCCCGCGTCGTCGTCGTCGTCTGAGGCCTGCGCTTCGAGCTGCGCGATCAACCAGTCTTCGACGTTCTCGCCGTGCCACGGCGACACCGGCTCGACGGGGCTGCGAAGCCGATACACCCCCTCGCGCCGCACCGGAAAGGCCGGGCTCAGGTCGACCCCGTACTGCTTCGGGCTCTCGTCTTCGCAGCCCTCAACAAAGAGATAGGCCAACGCGACGGTGTTCGGGGTGAGCAAGCTGAGGGTCTTCATGTCGGGCTCCGTTGCGAGAACAAGTACGCACCCGTCGCCGCCCTCGCAAGCTAGTCTTTGACATTGTCTGTCACAGGTTCGATGCGCCCTCGGAGGCCCCGAAGGGTGGTATAGAGCCGCCGATGGTGCGAGCGTTGTGTGTGGTGTTGTTGGGCCTCGCGGCGTGTGACCGTGCGACCGCGACGGGGGGCGATGGGGGCCCCTCGGTCGACGCGGGCGACGCGGCGGGCGACCTCGGGGTCGAGGCGGCGGCCGATGACGTGCCCTCGAGCGGGAGCGCGTGCTCGTTCAACCGCGACTGCCCCGAGGCCGAGCGCTGCGCGTGCAACGAGGGCGCGTGTCGCTGCGAGCGAGGGGCGCGGGGGCGCGGCGTGGCGGGCGAGACGGTGTGCGCGGGCGGCAACGACTGCGCGAGCGGGCTCTGCCTTGAGGGCAACGCGGGGTTCCTTTGCAGCGACGCGTGCACGACGGCGGGCGAGTGTCCGTCGGCGCTGCCGCGGTGTGTGTCGATCCCGACGGTGGGGCGCGTGTGTGCGCGAGACCCTTCGATGATGACCGCCGATGCCGGCTCGACGCCGGGCTGCGAGGGGGCCTGCGCGACGACCCTGCTCAACGCCCAGTTTGGCAGCCGTTCGGCCACGTTTGTGCGCGCTCAGCACGGCGTCGACGCGGGGCGGCTCCACATCGAGGCGCACTTCGGGGGCGACCCTGCGTGCCCCAATGATCGCTCGCCCACGCCGCAGCGCACGCTTGTGTTGACGGGGCTCCGCGCTGACGCCACCGGGCCCCAGAGCATGGCCGACGGCGTCTCGGCGACGCTCTTTGACTTCAGCGGTTCGTTGGTCTCTGAGCCGCTCGTACGCGCGACCGCGGTGCGCGCGACGCCGCGCTTCTTGATGCCTGGCGTGGCGGTCTCGTGGTCGATCGAGATCACCTTTTCGGGCGGCACGGTGACCGGCGGGCTCTACGCCCCGGGGTGTGAATCGCTCAACTGAGCGCCTCGCGCGAGACCTTGAGCGCGCCTTCGGTGATGAGCCTCCGCACGAGGGTCAGCTTGCCCGCCTCGTCGAGCGAGTCGCCCAGATCGTCGAGGCCGAAGGTGCGCTGGGCCAGGGCAGCTTCGAGGGTCTCGGCGGCGTGCGCCGGCCAGCGTGAGCTACGCCCGTCGATGTGCAAGAGGCAGTGATCGTCGTTGACGTCGAGGTCGATGATGACCCCGCGGCGAAAGGCGAACTGCATCGCCTCGCCGATAGGCTCTGAGGCGTCGAGCAACATGCCGCGCAGGTCGCGCTTGCGTTGGGTGAAGAATTGCGACTCGACCCTTGAGGCCACCGACTGCCAGGAGACTCGGGCACGAATCGCTTCGAGGCGTGCGCTGAGCGCGGCGTTGAGGGCCTCGTCGCGGTCGCCCCGTACGAGCGCCCCAGGAGGCAGCCCCTCGCGCAGGGCGGGGTCGTCGAGAGAGGCTTGGGCGATTGCTTCGAGCAAGACTTCAGACCAGCGCACCGCGTGCAAGCCGAGGGTCACATGCACCGAGCTCGCGCCGTCGACGGCCACCGCGTCGTGGATCAGCCCGCGCGGCACATAGAGCACGTCGCCCTCTTCGAGCCGCAAGGTCTCGGTGATCGCGCCGGGGGGCGTCTCTTGCTTGTTGAAGCGCTCACCCCGCATGGGGAGGCCCCGCGGGCTGTCGTAAAAGCGCCAGTCTTTGGCGCCCTGGCATTGCACGATGATGACGTCGTGGCTGTCGAAGTGAGCGGCGAAGCCTTGGGCGTTGCGCGGGGTGAGGTAGAGGTTCGCTTGAACGCCCATGCCGAGCTCAGACTCGAGGTCGCCGCAGAGCGCGCGCACCCGCGGGGCGTGCTCGTCGACGCGGTTGACGATGATGGTCGCGCCGCGGCCGTACCGAACGATGGCCTCGCGCATGTCGACCCAACCCTCGGCGTCTGAGTAGCTCTCGGCCTCGATCGGGTTCGCGGCGTCGACGAGCGAGAGCGCGGGGTGCTGGTGGGGGCGCTCGGTCAAGATCGCGTCGAGCTCGGCGAGCGAAATGGGCGGCGCGCTGTGACCCGGTCGGGCCCTGACGTGCACCGTCTTCTTCTCCCAATAATCGGCAACAAACTCGTCGGCCGACAACGGCGCCAAGAGGCGCGCGAGGGCCGGAAACGCTGTGGCACTCATCGATGAACGTCTTCCTTCGTCATTCAAGCTCAGCGCCACGCCCCAGCGCCGCGCCGACCCCACAAGAGAACGCCCCCGCCGACACGACGCCCACAACGAAGGGGTCACATCGAACGGGGGCGCGCTGCACCCGACCGTGTCGCGTCTCAGTAACAGCGACGGCCGCGACCCGGACGGTCGGCGTAACGCCCGCCGTCGCTGTCAGTGCAGCTACGACGCACGCGCCGCGTCGAGCCCCGCCCGCACCGCGCCTCGTCGCCCGAGTCGCTGTCGGTGAGACCCGTGTGACCGCGCCCCACGCCGTCGCTGGGGTCTCGGTCGGTCACGCCCGTGCGACGACGACACGCCTCGGCCTCGCTCGGTGTTGCCACCACGGCGCCAAACACCGCGGTCGCGATCGCTGCACCCACGACGGCCAAGGCCGACCGTCGCGTCGAAGGGGTGCTTTCAGTGGTAATGTCGGCGTCGTCGAGACTACGCGGCGCCTTTGCAGACTGATCTTGTTCTGCCATGACGAAGAGACCCTCCAGTGAGAAGTGAGCTTCGCAGAGTGGCGCCCCCCAGATCAAGGATCTTGGTCAAATCGCCCCGCAGCGTCGCTCGTGAGCTTCGCTGTACGTCAAAGCCCCCGCCGCGCCTTCAACGGGTGCCCAACTTTCAGTCACCCTCAGATCACTTTTCAAGCG
Source organism: Myxococcales bacterium (assembly GCA_016792845.1). GTDB lineage: Bacteria > Myxococcota_A > Polyangia > Polyangiales > JAEUKH01. The sequence continues at coordinate 453,386 of JAEUKH010000029.1, forward strand.
CAGAGCCCGCCGCGATCACCAGCACCTCGTAGACCGAAATGACAATGTTCACATTGTGAACATTGCGCCGGGCTACCGAAACCGTTGAGGCTTTGCTACCCATTGGGGGGCGATGGTTGCGACGCGAATTCAAGCCTTTGATGAGAGCCGATGGGGCGACCTGACCCGGGCGGCGATCGTGCGGTATTTCTCTGCCGAGCTCCGCGACGCAGCGCGCTTGCCGCGTGACGGGGGCGCGCTCTTGGTGGGCAACCACGCGATGTGGGGCTACGACGGCGTGGTGCTCGGCACCCTCGTGCGCGACGCGACCCGGCGCTATGTGCGCTTTCTGGGCGATCGAAACCTCTGGCGGATGCCCGTGGTGGGCCCCACCCTGACTGCCTTCGGCGCGCTCGCGGGGGAGCCCGGGGCGGCCGAGCGGCTCTTGCGCGAGGGGTACCTGGTGGGGGTGTATCCGGGCGGGGTGCGCGACGCGTTCAAGGTCACTCCGGGCGAACGCTACGTGCTGAAATGGGGGCAGCGCGCGGGCTTTGCGAAGGTCGCCATGCGGGCCGGGGTGCCCATCGTGCCGGTGGCGGGGCTCGGCATCGACGAGGCGTACACCGTGCTCGGCCGAGAGCGGTGGATCGGGCGGCGGCTCTTCGGCTCCGAGAGCTATGACATCCCGGTGTGGTGGGGCGCGTACGGGAGCCCGCTGCCGCGGCGGGTGAAGCTGACCTTTGAGCTCCTCGACCCCATCGACACCCGCGGCGACGTCGGCGACCCCGCGGCGGTCGAGGCCGTGCGGCACGCGACCGAGGCGGCCCTCTCGGCGCGGCTCACGCAGTTTCGGATCGCGGGGCGCTGAGCGGGGCGAGGCGCGCGAGGCACAGCATCCACCCGAGGCCGAGCAGCGTCGCGAGCTTCTGCACCATCGGCAGCGCCGTGAGCATCACCCCCCACCGGGGGAGCGACACCGCGTAGAGCACCGCGTCGAGGGTCACGAGCAGAACCAGGGCGTCGCCCATCGCGCGCAACACCCGGTGCGACCCGAGGTGACGCGCGATCGCCGCGACGGCCATCACCAGGGCCGCGAGCGAGGCCGTCACCGCCAACAAGACCACCGCGGCGTGAAGGTGACCGAAGCGCAGGCTCGGCGTCAGCGGCACCGCCACGAGAGCGAGACACCCGACGGTGCCGACCCAGGCGAGCCAGCGCCCGCGCCGAGGGGCCACCGGCGTGATGACCCCGGCGAGGTGCCACCAGAGCGCCCCGAGGGCCCCACAGAGGGCCGCGAACGATGCCACCCCGAGGCGCGCGCCGAGCGCGTTGGGGGCGCCGTTGAGGGCCGTGGGCTGCGTGACGTCGCAGAGAAAATTCAACCAGAGGTCGTAGCCCTCGGCGCCGCGGTGAAACCACGTGCCGCCCGGGTAGAGGCCCGCCGCGAGGCCGTGAAGAAGCACGAAGAGACACACCATGGCCACCAGCACGCGCCCCATGCTCATCGCCATGCTCGTGACAGAATATGTCTCGGGTTGCAAGGGTCGGGGCTAGACGCGGGGGCTCGGGGGAGGCACGGTTGCACGCATCATGAGCGACGAGAGCGTGAACTTTCTGAGGCCCGAAGAGCAAGACCCCCGGTGTTGGAAGGCCAACGGCTGGACGGCACGGGTGACCAAGAACCTCGACGACGATGGGTGGGCCGTCGAGATGATCCGCGACGGCGAGTCAGAGCCCTCGCTGGTCGGCCCGTGGACCATGGGGCGCGACAAGAAGAACCCCAAACCCCTCGACACGAACGCGTTCAACACCCTGGTGAAGACTGTCACGGAGTTTCTTCAGCGGGCGGCTCAACAGCGGCGGGCGATGCTCCACAAGAGCGTGACCGTGAGCGACACGGCGGGGCTCCGGGTGCGGGTCGACCTCGACGTGCAGCCCGACGAAGACGACCCCCACGCCCTGCTCTCGGCGTGGGACGACGCCGGCGAGAAGCTCGGCTCTCAGCGGGTGATGCCGAACTTCAAGCTCTCTCCCGGCGCGGCCTCGAAGTGGGTCGACTCGGGGTACCGCACCGCGTGAGCCCTCGCCCCGCGGCCGCACAAAACACGACCCTCGCCGCGGCGGGTGCTACAACCCCGGGCACCATGGCGCGCGCAGCTCTCGCACTCTGTCTCGGCCTCGCGGCGCTCGTCGCGCGGCCTTCGACCGCCGGGTGTGTGGCCTTCGGGGCCGCTCCGACCCGGGTCAACCTCATCGGGTCGCGGGTGTACGTCAGCCGGGTGGCCGCGCCGTGTGTGTTCACCACGGTGCTGACCACGGGCTGCTTCGCCTGGGTGCCCGAGGGCTTCGCCTTGCCGCCGCCGCAGCTCGGGCTGCGGGTCAACATGTTCGCCGCCACCGCCCGAGGTCGCATCGTCGCCGCCCTCGAAAACGGCGGCATCGCGTACACCGATGACCGCGGCGCCCACTGGGTTCAGAGCCGCATCGAGGGCGCGCCCTCACCCCGCTCGATCGCCTTCGACGACCGCGGCGAAACGGGCGCCGCCGTGGGCCCCCTCGGCCAGTGGTGGAGCACCGACGACGGCGGCACCTCGTGGCGGCTCCGTCGCGAAGGCGGCCCCGTGGCAGACTACGTCGACGTGGCCGTGGCCGGGAGCTCGGTCGCCGTCAGCGACGCCCACGGGGGCGTGTACGTCTCGCTCGACGGCGGCCTCAGCGTGCGCAGCCTGGCCTCGCGGGTGCGCAACGCCATGCCCGTGATGAGCACCGCCGAGGGGGCCATCTGGGTGCGCCTTGAGGGCGCCCAATGGTGGCGCGTGGGCCGCGACGGCACCCTCGAACGGCGCGAGCGGAGCCCCTTCAGCGACCCCTGAGCGCGGCCTCAACGCTGCGGCGGGCGGCGCTGCGAGAGAAGAAGGTAAGGCGCGCGCTCGACGGCCCCGGTCACGGCGTGGGTCAGCCGAAGCCCGTGACGCCCGCCCATGATGAGCCAGGCCGCGCCGTCGCTCGAATCGTCTACCAAGGCCGCCGTCGCTGCGGTGATGTTCACACTGTCAACATCGTCGACGCCCTCGACGCGCCAGGTGCCATCGAGGCCGGTCTCGCTCTCATAATCGAGGGCCCGAACGGGCTCCGGGGGCGAGATGGTCTTGAAGCGGAGCGAGAGGGGCGAGTCGCTCGCGGGGCCTTCGTCGACCTCGACCGAGACAAAGCGCGGTGCGTTCATCTGCGGGGGCGTAGCACGGGCTGTGGTAGCTTCGCGAGGTGCGTCGGGTCGTGGTGCTTGCGCTCGGGGTCGTGGTGCCGTCTACGTTGCGGGCACAGCCTCGCGAGGCGACCCGGGCCGCACCCGAGGCGGCGATGCAAGAGGTCACCGTGCGCGGTCGCACGAGCCCGCGCGAGCCCTGGCGGCGTGACCTCGCGGCGGCCGATCTCGCGCGCATGGCGGGCACCCGCGGCGACCCGCTCCTGGCCGTTCAGAACCTCCCCGGGGTGGGCCGAACGCCCTTCGGCCTGGGGGCCTTCGTGCTCCGCGGGAGCGACCCTGAAGACACCCTGGTGACCCTCGAATCGCAGCCCATCGGGCTCGCGTTTCATCTCTACGGCCTCGCGACCACCTTGGCCTCAGAGCTCGTCGATCGGGTCGAGGTCTTGCCGGGCAATTTTTCAGCGCGCTACGGCCGCGTCTCGGGCGGCGTGGTGAACGTGGTGATGCGCGCCCCGGCGCGCGATCGGGTGCGGGCGAGCGCCGACCTCGACGTGCTCGACGCGGGGGCCTTCGCGAGCGTGCCCCTCGGTCGTCGGGCGTCGATCGCGTTCGGGGCGCGTCGGAGCTGGCTCGACGGCGCCCTCGCGGTGTTCGCGCCGTCTCAAGCGGGGCAGTCGTTTGTGCGGCTCCCGCGTTACTGGGATTGGCAGGTCGCCTTTGACGCCGACCCCAGCGCCCGCGATGCGGTGCGCCTCGTCGGCTCAGGCAGCGACGACGCCCTCGGGCTGCGACTCTCGGAGCCCAACGCCGAAGACCCCTCGCTGCGCGGAGACCTCTCGTCGCGCACGGCCTTTCACGGCCTTCAGGGCCGATGGTTGCGCCGCATCGGGGCGCGGGTGACGCACCTCGTGGCGCCGTCGGTGGGCTACCAGCGCACCGTGGCCAACGCCGGGCCTGCGGTTCACTATGACATCGCGACGCTCACCGTGGGGCTCCGAGATGAGCTCGAATTCAGGCCCAATGCGCGTCTGCGAGGCACCCTCGGGCTCGACCTCCAGATGGGCACGACCGAGGTCGCCCTTCGCGCGCCGCCGCTCAGTCAGAACGGCATCACCGACCCTCAAGGGGCGACCGAGCTCGTGTCACACCGCGGCGCGTGGCGCTTCGTCAACCCGGGCCTCTTCGCCGAGCTGGTGATCGACGCCTCGGCGGCGCTGCGGCTCGTGGCGGGGCTGCGCGTCGACCATTTCAGTCGCTTCGGGATCACCACCGTCGACCCCAGGGTCACCGCGACGGTGCGCCTCGATCGAAGGCTCTCGGCGCGCTTCGGTCTGGGGCTCTACGCGACCCCGCCGCGGGGGTACTTCGTGCTGCCGGGTTTCGGCAACCCAGACCTCGGCAACGAGCGGTGGACCCACGTCGCGGCGGGCTTCGTGATGGAGCTCGTCTCGGGTGTGCTCGAGCTCACCGGCGATGCGTTTTACAAGCTCGGTCACGACGTGGTGGCGCCCTCGACGGCGCGGGTCGACCGCGGGGCGGGGCTCGAACCGCTGCGCTTCGCCAACACGGGCGAGGCCGAGAGCATCGGCGGCGAATGGATGCTCAGGCTCCACCCCTCGCGACGCCTTCCGCTGTTCGGCTGGCTCGCGTACACGCACCAGCGGGTCTTGCGGCGCGACCTCCCGGGGCTGCCGCGGTACCCCTCGACGTGGGATCAGCCCCACCTCTTGACGGTCCTCCTCGGGGCCTCTCTCGGCCGCGGATGGGAGCTCGGGTTTCGCGTTCGCAGCACCTCGGGGCTCACCGAACCGCGGGTGACCGGCGCGCTCTACGACACCAACCGCGACGTCTCGCTGAGCCGGGTCGACCCCGCAGACCCCGGGCGCCTGCCGGCCTATTGGGCCCTCGACCTGAGGGTCTCGAAGCGCTTTCGCGCCGGGCCACTGAACCTCGAAGCCGTGCTCGAGGTGCTCAACGCGACCAACCGCAGCAACGCCGAGTCGCGAATCTACGCCTGGGATCGCCGTTCGAGCATCTTTGTGACCGGGCTCCCCATTGTGCCGAGCCTGGGCCTGCGCGGAAGCTACTGAGGGCGTACACTCGCGGCCCCACCATGCAAGAGCGCCCGGTAGACCCGTCATTGCAGCTGCTCATCGACGCCCTCGGCCTCGCCCCTGACAACGCGCCGCTGCGGCTCCATGTGGCCGCGAGCCTTGAGCAGCGGGCCCAACATCGTCAGGCGCTTGAGCACTTCGCGAGGCTCTACCTCGACCCGCAGCACGGCGTCACGGCGCGCCTCGGCGCCGGGCGATGCTACCTCGCGCTCGGCGACCTCGACGGCGCCGCCACGCAGCTCAACGCGCTCCTCGATGCGGTGCCCGAGCACGCCATGGGGCTCTTGCTGCGGGCGCGGGTGTACGAGAAAAAGCGCGATCACAAGGCGGCCCGCCGCGACTACGAGCGCGCGGTCTCGCTCGACCCCGGCCTCGCCGACACCGCCCTGTGGGACGCCCTGGTGCCCGCCGCAGAGACCGCCGAGGCCAGGCCCGAGGCCGCTCCCGAGGCGCCCGCCGCGGGGCGCGAGGCCGTGCGCTTCGAGCAGGTGGGCGGGCTCGAAGAGCTCAAAGATCGCATCAGGATGCGCATCATTCACCCCTTCAAGCGCCCCGAGCTCTTTCAGGCTTACGGCAAGCGGGCGGGGGGCGGCATCCTCTTTTATGGGCCGCCGGGTTGCGGCAAGACCTTTCTGGCACGGGCGACGGCGGGCGAGTGCGGTGCGCACTTTCTCTCGGTGGGCCTGCACGAGGTGCTCGACATGTGGATCGGCAACTCTGAAAAGCAGCTCCACGCGCTCTTTGACGAGGCCCGCCGCCGCGCGCCCTCGGTGCTGTTCTTTGATGAGGTCGACGCCCTCGGGGTGCAGCGCTCGAAGCTCCAGAGCGGGGCGATGCGCGGTGTGATCACCCAGTTTCTCTCTGAGCTCGACGGGTTCGCTTCAAAGAATGACCGCGTGCTGGTGATCGGCGCGACGAACACCCCGTGGGATCTCGACTCGGCCTTTCGACGCCCGGGGCGCTTCGATCAGGTGTTGTTCGTGCCGCCGCCCGACGCCCCGGCGCGGGGGCAGATTCTTCGCTTGAAGCTCAAAGACAAGCCCCAACAGGCCCTCGACGTCGAGCGCATCGCGGCCCTCACCGAAGGCTTCTCGGGGGCCGACCTCGAACACCTGGTCGAGAGCGCCACCGAGCTCGCGATCCAACAGGCCATGCGCTCGGGGCGCATCGAGCCCCTCACCATGGTGATGCTCGAGACCGCCCGGGCCCGGCTCAAGCCCACCACCCGCGAGTGGTTTCAGACCGCGAAGAACTACGCGCAGTACTCCAATGAGGGCGGCCAATACGACGAGATCGCCGACTACCTCCGCCGCGCGAAGCTCGTATGAGCGACCCCAAAGACCACGCCCGGCGCGCCGCCAAGAAGGCCCGGGTGGCCCTTGAGCTAGAGCGCTATCGAGTGGCCGAGACCCTCGCCCGCGAGGCCCTCTCGCACGACCCCGGCGACGACGACGCGCTGGTGCTCCTCGCGCGGGCTCAGATCGGCCGCGGCGCCTTCGACGAAGCCCTCGCCACGCTCGAGAGCGCCCTCGCGGTCGACCCCTCAAACGGGTATCACCATTACCTTGTCGGTTTCGCGCTTCAATGTAAGGGCGAATACCGCGCTTCGATGGCAGCCTTCGAGACCGCGGTGTCGTTCGAGCCAGAGTTCGCGCGGTATCACGTTCGGCTCGCCCTCGCACAGGTCGAGTCGGGGCAGCCCGAGGCGGCGCTCGCCTCGGTGCAGCGCGCCCTCTCGCTGGGGCCTGAAGATGACGTCGTGCTCGAGACCGCGGCGCGGGTGCTCGGGCAGGCGCGGGCCCTCGACGAGGCCGAGGCCGTGGCGCGACGGCTCCTCAAGCAACAGCCCGACTCGAGCGCGACCTTCTGCCGCCTCGCCTGGGTGCTCAACGAGCGCCGACGATACCCCGAGGCGTGCGAGATGGCCGAGGCGGCGCTGCGCATCGACCCCAACAACCACGTCGCGTGGGCCAACCTCGGATACGCCCTCTATGAGCGGGCGCTCTATGCGCAGTCGATCGAGGCCAGCCGTCGCGCGCTGTTGCTGAGGCCCTCGCTCCAGTCGGCGATGATCAACCTCGTGAGCGCGCTGCGGGTCACCGGGCAATACGAAGAGGCATTTCAGCTCGCGGCCCGGGCGCACCTGCGCGACCGCCACAACAAGACCTTGGCGAAGCTCCTTCGAGAGACCCGGAGCGCGTACGAAGGCGCCTCGGCCTCGGGCATGCAGCGGGTGGTGCTGCTGGCCATGCTGCTCACCATGGTGGCCCTTACGGGCATCGTGTGGCCCTGGGCCAGCGTGATTCTTGGGCTCGTGTTGCTCGGCGCGGCGGTGTTGGCCTGGCGTCGTGTGCCGCTCAGGCTGCCGCCCGTCAAAGCGAAGCGCGAGTGACCCGGCGCGGGCTCAGCGGATCTGAACCCACCCGCGACCCGGCACGCGACAATAGAGGAGGTTGAAGGCCATCGTGGCTTCGATCTCGGGGTCGCTGACCCGCACCGGCGAGCGGCCGTCACGGGCGACGAGCCGCGCGACTCGGCCGTCGGCGAGAAGCTCCATCCTGAGGTCGAGCTCGAGCGGCTCGACCACGGTGCCGTTGCGGCGCAAGGTGTCTTCGAGCTCGAGCATCTGGTGCGCTTCGTTGAGCGAACCCAAGAAGAAGGCCGATTGGATCTCGCGGGCGTTCTCGTGGGTGGCGGCGCGCAGCGCGGCGAGGTCGCGGCGGTCGACCGCGGCCCAGAACTGTCGGTACTGATCGAGCAGCTCGGCGGCGGTGGGCTCGTCGAGGGTGAGGCGTTCGGCGCGGCTCCAGAGCCACGGTTGGAAGGGCGTCTGGAGCGCGAAGGCGACGCGCCCGAGGGCCTGCGTCTCGGTCTCGGCGAGCACCGCCATGGGCCCCGGCGTGACGATGCTGGGCGCATCGACGGCGGGGTCGAGAGACTGAAAGCGTTGCCCCTCGAAGGCCAGGCCCGCGAGGCGACGACGCGCCCCGTCGGGGGCGCTCATCGGGCGAATGGTGACCTCGGCCACGCAGGCCGCCCCGGGTCGCGAGAGCAGGGCCGGGTCGCCGTTGCCGAGGCGCCCCGCCGAGAGGCTCATGGTGAGCACGTTGTCGCCCGTCAAGAGCGATTGATTGAGCGGCAGCTCGGTTGAAATCTCAGTGTCTGAGACGTCGTAGCTCAACACCGGGAGGTCGTTGAGGCGAAGCTCGAAGCGACACCGCCTGACCTCAAGCGCCAGGGTAAAGAGCGGTGTAGCAGGCGGCGGGAGCGGTGCGTCGTGTGGTGGCATTGCAGACCTGTCTCTTTTGAAGTCTCAAAGAATGTCAAACCCAGGCCATCACTGACGAATGACCGAGAGCCAGCTCGGGTGCCATTCGCTCTTGCCGAGAATCTCGATCTCTTTCTTGTACTGCTCTTGGCGCGTGGTGCTCCACAGCCAGCCGTCGACCTTCACCGAGACCCAACCTTGGATCTCGATCTTCATGCCGCCGAAGCGGATGCCGCCCTTGAGGCCGCTGGTCTTGACGCCCTTCTCGACCCACTCGCCGGCCCAGAGCCCCACCTCGACGCTGGCGGTGCCCTCGGCCGAGCCGCCCGCGCTGACGGTCACGATCCACGCGCGGCCCATCGCTGAAAGCTCGCCGCGCACCTTGAACGTGAGCTTGCCGCTCACCGGCGACACTTCGAGCTTCTTACGCACGCCCCACTCGTGCTCGACCGACAGCGCGCCCATGCTGAGCGAGCCGCTGATGCAGAGCTTGGCCGAGAGCGTCGCCCGGGCCGCGAACATCGAGTCGTCGTTGCCGATACCCTCTGCGAAGCGCCGACGGAGCTGGATCAAGAACTGCGCGACCGCCGGGGCCACCACGATGCCGCAGGCCGCGAGGATGTTGCCCGCCGCCCGCAAGATGGCATCAATGAACTCGAACTCAAGGGTGCCCCCAAGAATGGGGTTGCCGCCGAAGGTGAACTCGGTGTTGTTGTAAACGCGCCACTGGTCGGGGTGCTCTTTGACCTTCGACTTGTAGGTGCCTTCAATATTAACTTCGGGGAAGATGATGTTGATGTTGCCCGCGAGGTAAAGAAACTTCTTTAACCACGTGCCCATCTTCATCACAGCGTGGACCCACGGCTGCTTGCGTGAGAACTCGCTCTTCAGCTCGCGCCCGAAGACGAAGGCGCCGCCGTCGTACTCGACCTTGGCTTCGAGGTTGAGCGCCACACCGTCGGTGTCGGCCGCGGTGCCCGAGACGCCCCCGCGGGCCGGCAAATTGACCGACTGCGCCGACGAGGCGCGGAGCCCAAACTTGATCTCCCACTCGACCGCGGGGAAGGCCGTCACCTTGATCTTGGTGGTCGCGGCGCCTTTGCACGCCTGGGCCTCGACTTGGTACTCGTGACCCGCCTCGGCGAGGGGCCGCAGCGAGCGCCAGAGCGCGGGGATGTTCGGCGCGGCGCCCGCGACGTGGAGCCGCAACGGGTGCTTGGCCTCGAACTCGAACTGCGGCGCGGCGAAGGTCTGCGTCTGCCCGCTGTTGGTCAGCCGGTAGTGCTTGGTGCGGTGCTCTTTGGCGTTGCAGAGCGGCTTCTTGACGACGGTCTTGACCTTGACCTTGTCGCCCTCGCGGTTGCCCGTGGCCACCTGGTACTCTTGGGTGTTGGCCCCGACGCCCACCACGGCCACAAACTTGCGGCGGTCTTTGGCCGGGCCCTCGTCGTGGTGCTGGCACTTCACCTCGACCTTTTCGATCTCGCAGGGCGTCTGCGCCTGACAGGGCAGCGTGGTTTGACCCGGGGCGGCCTGCCCCGCGCGCTCGCGCTCGACGTTTCGCGCCGACGTCCACGCAGACGACCAGGCTTGTGCGGCGGCGCGCTCGCGGGGGTTGGTCGACGCCGGGTTGGGCCGACGGTTGGCGTACTCGGGGTAGTACCGCGCCGTCACCTGGTCAGCGATGCGCGTCGAGAACGGCGACATCTGCACCATCTGCGCCTGCGCGACCTCGGGGCGCAGCGGGCCTACCGGATACCACTGATTCGCCGGGGGATTGCGTACCAACGGAGAACTGCTCATGGTGCCTCCTGCTCAGGGCTCATCAAACAAAACCGCGCGTGCATTTCATCGAGGCGCACGAGCCGTTCGGGCACATCGATCGCTTCATCTGTCAAAATGGCCAGCGCCCAGGTGTGGTCTTCACCCTCGGGGAAGTCATGACCATACAACAGCCGGTACTCAAGAAAAGTGACCACCTCGGCTTCGGTGCGAAGATGGTACCGCTCGGCGTCTTGCATCGACTGGGCGATCCACCCCTGGAGGCCCTGCTCGGGCACCCCGTCGAGCCGCGCGTGCCGCTTGCGGAGGTCGCGCGCCGCGCGCCGCACAAAATCGTCTGAGCGGGCCCGGGCCAGCGCTTCGAGGTGGCGCTCGCGTACGATGAACATGCTCTCGCTCCTCGCGGGGGGTCTCTGACGACCCCGAACGGGCGCCCGCCGTGCGCGGGCCGCCGCACTTCACTTCAACGATTCACGGGCCGCACTGTCAAGGCAAAGATCGACCCGGGCGTTCAAACGTTGACGGTGCCGCGGCGGTGTGGTGGCATCGAGGGTGTTGCGCCCGGCAGAGCCATGGTGCGCAGGAAAGCAAAGGTCACTCACGATGCCTCCAGCTTCACGCATTGGTGACATGCACACCTGCCCGAAGGTCGAGCCGGGCCCTGTGCCGCACGTCGGGGGCCCGATCTTGACCGGCGAGAGCACGGTGCTGATCGGCAACATGCCGGCCGCCCGGGTGAGCGACAAGGCGCAGTGCAACGCCCCGCCAGACAGCATCTCGAAGGGCGCGAGCGGGGTGCTGATCAGCAACCAGCAAGCGGCGCGCATCGGCGACCCCACGGCGCACGGCGGCGTGATCGTCGCGGGCTTCTCGACGGTGCTCATTGGCGACATGGCGCAGGCCGGCGTGATGCGCGACGCGGCCCGCAGCGGCGTGCCCTTCTGCGAAGAGTGCGCGCGCGCGAGGGCGGCGATGCAACAGCGCCAGGAGCCGCAGCGGCCCCCCTCGGGCGGGGCCTGAGGCCGGTACTTCACGACCCTCTCAGCTCAGAACGGATCGCGCTCGGGTGGACGACGACCTTCTTCGTGCTCAACGCGCCGACGCGGCGCGGTCGCTCCTGGCCAAGGAGCCACATGGCCTCTTCGCGGTGCTCGACGCCGCCCGAGACCCGCGGGTGCTCACGATGGTGGGCGACACGCACCTCCCGATGGCCTCGCTCTACGACGGGGTCTTGGGCGACCAGCTCGCCGACGTGGCGCCGTACCTCGTGCAGCTCTCTCACCATGACGATTTCTTCGACCTGCTGGTGAGCGAGGCCTGGGGCGACAGCTGGGGGGTCTTCCTCCGGTGTGACCGCGTCGATTTTCGCGACCTCCGTCGGCACCTGCGGCGCTTCTTGCGGGTGCGCGACGAGGCCGGCGCGCGGATGTTGTTTCGATTCTACGATCCGCGGGTGCTGCGGGCATTTCTGCCGGTCTGCACCGTCGACGAGGCGACACAGCTCTTCGGCCCGATTGACGCGTTCCTCGTCGAGGGGTGGGAGGGCGAGTCATTGTTGCGAATCACCCAAGATGCGACAGGCGTTCGCGTCGCATCGGAGCCGCTCTGAACCCATGAACGCTACGCTCACCATCCTCACCGGCCCTGGGGCGGGTCACGCCTTGGTGGCCGACGGCCCTGCCCCGCGCACCGTGGGTCGCAGCCCCGAGGCCTCGCTCACCGTCGAAGACCCCTACCTCAGCGACGTGCATTTCGCGATCTGGTGCGACGCCCGCGGCGTCTACGCCCGCGACCTTGAGAGCTACTACGGCACCTTCGTCAACCAGCAGGCCGTGCGCGAGGTCGCGCTCCGCGACGGCGACACCATCCAGGCCGGCCAGACGCTCTTCTCGGTGCGCGTGGCCGACGTTCCCGTGGTGACCCCCGCCGAGGCCGCCGAGCGCGAAGACCTCAACCTCGCCGACATGATGGCCGGGCTCAGGTCGAAGCCCTACGACTGCGCGCGTTGGGTGCTCCAGAGCGAGAGCCTGCCGATCTACGCCATCCTCGATGTGGCGCACGACCCGGGTCTGCTCGACCTCGCCAACGAATCACACGAAGCGTTCTGCGCCTTCGACGAGACCCGCGATCTCATGAACCTCGGTGATTTTGCGCCGATGTTGATGCACCTCACCCCGGCCTCGCGGGCCCTCTCGCGGGCCGTCGAGGTGACCTTCGGCACCGGCAACGCGATCTTTCTGCACTGCGATCTGCCCTTCTCCGAGGTCTTCGGCCACCTCAGCCAGTTTGTGGCCTTCGACGAAGAGGGCATGCTCACCACCCGGCAGTTTTACGACCCCGTGGTGCTCGACCAGTGGCTCTCGAACTGCTCGCTCGACGAGGCCCGCGCGTTCTTCGGGCCGATCCGCACGTTCTTCGCCGAGCGCGAAGACGGCCAGGCCATGGTGCGCTTCAGGCTCGGCCCTGATGGGGTCGTGCGCGACGAGCTCGCCCTGCAGATGCCGAACCTCTGAGGCCGCGCAGAGGCCCCGTCAGCGCCCGCGAGGGGTGCCGGCCGGGGCCTTTGTGTTTGGGGGCTGAACGCGCCCGCAGGCGCCCTTGTGGGGGCGCCGCGGGGCATCAAGACATCACCCGCCGGGTTGGGCCGCGGGCGCCGCGGGGGCGGGGAGGACGTGCCGATCGACGAGCTGCCGGATGGCGCGCTCGGACTGACGCGAGGCCTGACGGGCGAGGCGGCGCACGATGGGCGGGAGGCCCTCGTCTTCGGCCCACTGGTTCAGCACCTGCTGGGCGGCGGCGGTGCCCTGCTCGGTGAGGAAGTTGCGAATGCTCTCGCCGTGCCGCTGCTGCAACACCTGGAAGAAGGGGTCGCGCGCGAGGCCGTCGCGGAGCCCCACGGCGTGCAGGGTGCCGTAGGTCACCGCGGTGGTGGCGACGCCCTGGGTCTCGTTGACGAGGCCCGAGAGCAGCGGGCTGTTCTTCACCGCGGGGATCTCTTTGATGGGCTCAAAGATCGCGCCCACGAGTTCTTGGGCTCCCTTGGTGATGGCCTCTTCGCCGATCTTGGCGAAGTTGGGCTTGCGGCCCTCTTTGAGCGCGCTCGCGAGCTCGGTGACGGTGGTCTTGGCGAGGCTCGAGAGGCGCTCGCGGATCTTCGGCGGCACGCCGATCTTTTCGAGGAGCTTGTCGAGGCCCTTGGCGGCCTGGTCGGCGAGCTTGGCCGGGTCGAGCTTGTCGAGGAGGCGCTGGAGGAGGTTGCCCGGCTGGCCCTGCAAGGCCAGGGTCGGCGCGACCTGCGAGGCGGCGCCCTGGGCCACGTCGGCGCCCCCGTCGTCGCAGTTGATCTTCACGAGCCCGCCGGTGACGCGCACGAGGCTGTCGCCGAGAATCTGCACGGTCTTCGACGACACGGTGATCTTGTCGGGCGTCATGGTGATGACGCTGTCGCCGACCTTGAGCGAGATGTTCTTCTGCGCTTCGAGCACGAAGTTGTTGTCGACCGAGGTGCTCATCCCGGTGGGGCCGTGGACGGCGATGCTCCAGTCTTTGCCGACGTCGCGCGACTCGTTCTCGATCACCGAGATGGTGCGATCTTTGGTGATCGAGATGACCTCGTTGCCCATCACGGTCTGGGCGCGGTCGTTGCCCACGGTGAGGGTCTCGTTGCGCCGCACCACCACGTCTTTGTCGCGTTGGGCGTGCATGAAGATCTGCTCGTTGTCGGCGAGGTCTTCAAAGCGCAGCTCGTTGAAGCCGCGGCCGCCGGGCGAGCTCGACGTCTTGATGGTGCTCTTGGTGCGCTCTTCGGGCAGGAGGTACGGGGTGTTGTTCTCGGCGTTGTAGACCGTGCCCGTGATGAGCGGCCGGTCGGGGTCGCCTTCGAGGAAGTTCACCACCACCTCCATGCCCACTCGGGGGATGAAGATGGTGCCCCAGGCGGCGCCGGCCCACGCGGTCGCGACGCGGATCCAGCAGCTGGCGTTCTCGGTGCGCTGACCGCCCTGACGCTGGTCGGGCCGCTCCCAATGGAAGCGACAGAGCACGCGGCCGTGGAAGTCTACGGCGATCTCTTCGTCTTGCCCGTTCGGCGCCATCACCTTCGCGGTCTGAGGGCCCGAAATCAGCGGCCGCGGGGTCACCCGCTCGGGGCGGATCTTCACATCGCTCGGGACGATGGCGAACTTGTTCCAATACCGAGCTTCTGAGTTGAGCGCGCCGCCGCCGCCGTTACCCTGCGGCAGCGCCTCGATGTCGAGGGCCTTGAAGATGTCGCGGATGTGATCGCTGTACCGAATGTCGTCGCTGATGTCGCCCCAGGCGACCCCGTGGTGCTCGACCTCGACCAGCACGTGCCGCCGGTCGCGCTCGCTGTCGATGTGCCCCTGAAGCTGAAACGCGCCGCCCGCGAGGAAGCCCGTCACGTTGCCCCGCCCGTGCCCGGTCTTGGCGAGGGTGGTGGCCTCTTCGAAGCGCACCCGCGCGAAGCGAGCGCCCTGATGCGGGCGGTACACATGCCCGCCGTCGTCGTACTCGCCCAAGGTGAACGAGGCCGGGTAGTCGTAGAGCCCGCGGGCCCCGCCCCCTGCGCCCCCGCGCGGGGTCATGTCGAGCACGGCGCTCGGGTGCGTGAAATCGTAGTCGCGCAGCACCACCCCGGTGGGCTTGGTCTGCAAATGCCAGTCGAGCCACTGGACGGTCTCGGCCGCGGCGGTGGTGATGCCTGCGTCGAGCACCGAGACCGGGCCGCCGTCGAGGGTGTCGAACTCCTGGTACCCGTGGTCGTCGTCGGCGAGCACCCAGGTCTCGCCCTCGGCGCTGTGACGGAAGTAGTACGGCACGCCCTCTTCTTCGAGGAGCCGCTGCACGAACGCGAGGTCGGTCTCGCGGTACTGAACGCAGTACTCGTGCGGCGCGAGCCCGTCGACGCCGCCGCCGATGTCGAGCAGGTCGCCTTGGTAGATGCCCGCCGCCTGGAGCACATCGCGGATCACCTGCGCGATGTTGACGTGCTGCCAGATGCGCGAATTCGTGCGCTGCGAGAGCTGCCAGAGCGCCGGGCGAACGAGCACCCGCACGAAGCGGTACATGCCCGTGGTGCCGAGGTCTTCGACGCGCACGATCTGACCGTGGAAGTACCGTGTGATGCCGCCGCGGCGCACCTCGACCCGGGCCTTCTTCTCGAAGAGCGTCGACGACTCAGCGCCCGAGGTGCGGTTGGCCAAGACCACCGAGGTCTCGAACATCCGAGAGAGGCCCTCTTTGTGGAGAAAATGGACGGGCCACCAACCCGAACCCACCCCCGCGTCGAAGTTAAACTCGACCTCAGGCAACGGACTTGTCTCGCTCATGGGTGCTCCTCGTGACAGATCGTATCGACGCCGCGGCGCAGGGCTCGGCGCCCGCGACACAGCGCTCTGTGACTTTGCAGAGCCTGCGAGGCTAACCGTTTTTCGAAAGCTCCGCTACGGCGCCGCGACGATCGTCGCCGATGCGTCGCCGGGGCGCACAAAAATGCCGCGCGACACGAGGTCAAGCATGGTGTCGACCAACGCCTCGGGCGGGAAGGTGGCCCCCCGGAGCACCAGCTGGTAGAGCGTCTCTTTGAGCAAACCTACGAGACAGAATGAGCGAATCTGCGCGTGCCCGGGGCGCACCAGCCCCGCGGCCTCGGCCTGCGAGAGCGAGCGCACGATGAGCGCCGTGATCTCTTCGTAAAAGCTCAAGAGCCGGCGGTCGAAGTCTGGGTCGACGCCCACCGCCGTCGACAAAAGGATCTTCGCCATCGCAGGGGTCTCGACGAAGGCCACCACCACCCGGAGGAGGTTGGCCCGCAAGGCCGCGATGGGGTCAACCCCCGGGTCAGACAGCTCGATGGGCTCGATGGCGTCGGTCAGGCGGAGCATGAAGCGCGCGACGAGGGCCTCGAAGAGCGCGCGTTTGTCGTCAAAATAGAGATAGAACGTGCCGCGCGCGACGCCCACCCGGGCCACAAAATCGTCGACCCGCGCGTCGTGGTAGCCCTTCTCGGCGAACACCGCGGCGCCTGCTTCGAGAAATTGCTGTCGACGGTCGCGCGCCATAGGGGCCGCGAGAGCGCTACCACAGCGCGTCGAGAAGCCCAAAGCGCGAATGTCTCAGAGCGCGAGACGCCCGAGCGCGACCCCAAGCATGAGCTCGCCGACGGGGCCGAGCTGGGTGTCATCGCCGGGGCTGGCGCCCGAGAGCGAGGCCCCGAGGGCGGCCGCGATCACAAGCTCCGCGAGGGCCGGCGCGCCGCCGTTGAAGCGCGCCTTGAGCTGCGCGGCGTGTCGATCGAGGGCCGTCGCGAGGCTCTCGCTGAGCACCGCGAGGCCTGCCTGCACGGCGTGGGCGAGGGGCTCGCTGTACTGCCCGAGGGTGGCGAGGTCGGCCATCACCCGGGCCTCGGCGGCGCCGGCGACGAAGGGGCGCCACACCGCGGCGATGAGCGCGCGAAAGCCTGCGAGGTCGTGGGTGTTGTCGCGCTCGGCGAGGTAGACCTTCTCGACGAGACCCTCGGCGCAGCGCCGAAAGACCGCGTCGACGAGGCTGTCTTTGCTGGTGAAGTGGTAGGTGACGGCGCCCTTCGAGATGCCCGCGGCCTCGGCCACGTCTTGCAGGGTGGTGCCGTGCGACCCCTTCAGCGCGAAGAGCGTCACGGCCGACTCGATGAGCAAAGCTCGGGTGGTCTCGCGGCGCTCGTCTTGGCTTCGACGCACAACAGAACTCATCGGCGCTTTGAGCCTCTACCACCCCTGGGGCCCTGACGTACACTCGCGCCCCGAGCGCGAGATGGCAGCCCGAGGTTCACCCGACGAAGACGATACGCTGGTCGACGCGCGGCTTGGGGCGCTCGAATGGGGCGTAGCCTGTTCGGCCTTTCAGACCGAAGGGGGCTTGAACGGGCCCACCGGGCCGCAGCACCACTGGCGCGACTGGGAGGCTTCGGGTCGCGTCGAGCCCTCGCACCCCGGGGTCGGCCTCTGGCGAGGCTTCTCCGAGGCGGTGTCGCGCGCGCGCACGCTGGGCCTCAGGGTGTTTCGGCTGAGCCTTGAGTGGGCGCGGCTCTGCCCGGTCTCTGAGCGCCTCGACCCCGCGGCGGTGCGTGGCTACGCGGCGCGTCTCGGGGCGCTGCGCGGGGCGGGCATCGAGCCCCTGGTGACGCTGTGTCACTTCACGCATCCCGCTTGGTTGGGAGCCGATTTCTGGCTTTCGGGCGACGCCCCCGAGGTCTTCGCGGGCTACGCCGAGTCTGCGGTGGCGGCCCTCAACGCCGCGCTGACCCGTCGCGGTGCGGCGCCGCTGCGTCGCATGGTGACGCTCAATGAGCCCAACATGCTGGCCCTCGCGAGCTATGTGGCGGGGGTCTTCCCGCACGGGGCTGGGGCCCTCGCAGAGGGGGCGCCGATGGGGCTGTTGCGGGCCTGGCTCGCCCTCGACCACATGCTCGCGGCCCACGTCTTGACTGTGCGTCGGCTCAGGGCTCGGTACCTCCGCGAGGGGTGGGGCGCTCCCGATTGCAGCACCAACCTCAACGTGGTTGATCTCTACCCGCTCGCGAAGATGCCCTTCGACCTGTTGCGCGCGCCCTCGCTCGGGGTCACCCCGCGGGGTCTCGACGCGCACATCGCGGCCTGCCGCGGGCGCTTTCACGACGATCTCTTCGACCACGGGCGACCCTCCGTCGAGGCGCGGGTCGCGCGGCACCTCGAAGCCGCGCTCGTGCGCTTCTTCACGCCGCAGTGCCTCCCGCGCACGCTGGGGCTGGTGTTCGAGCGTAACGCCCCGTCGACCCTCGATCACCTCGCCATCGACGTGTATGACCCCTTCACGGCGAATCAGCTCCAGGCCATGCCCGCGGTGGTCGAGGCGCTGTCTGAAGGCGCTTGGGGCCGCCTCGCCGAAGCCTCTGCCGCGTCGGGGGCGTTTCGGCTGGCGCCACCTTGGGCGTGGCGGCACAGCGCGAAGACCTTGGTGGCCGCGGTGCGCGCGATGCACGGCGGTGCGCCCTCGCTGCCCATCGACATCGACGAGTGCGGCATGGCCTTCGAACGGCCCGAAGGCGCGCAGTGTCGCCCGCGCGCCGACGGTCTGACGCGGCCTCGGTTTCTGCTCGAAATGGCCCGCGGTGTCTTCGATGCGATCACCCAAGAGGCGCTGCCCCTTCGCACCTTCTGCCTGTGGACCCTCGTCGACAATTACGAACTCGGGCACTGGAGCCCACGCTTCGGTCTCTACGGGCTCGCGTCGCGTGAAACACCGCGGGCGCGCTGGTCGTATGGTGACGCTCGCGGCGACGACGCGGCGGCGGTGTATCAAGCGATCATCGCCGCGTTTGCGACACCTCGTGCGGCCCTCGAGGGGTGGCTGACACGCGGCGGCGAGGTCAAACAATGACCCCGCGGGTGCGACAGAGGGTCGACGTTGCGTGGCAGGTGTCTGAGAGTTGTGTACGATCGCGGCACCAACAGTTGGTAGCGCAGGGGGTCGTCGGGCCGACTCCCGCAAAAAGAGGGTTCAACGGGCAAAAACCCGGTCACCCGCCGCGAGTTGGGTCGCAGTGCCCGCAGGAGAGTCGACGATGATGCAGGTCTCAGGTGGTGGCGCGGAGGTCCCGATGATGATGGGCGGATACCCAGGCGGTGGTGGCTTCGGCCCGCCTCCGGGCGGCGGCGGTTTCGGCCCGCCTCCGGGCGGTGGTGGCTTCGGCCCGCCTCCGGGCGGCGGTGGTTTCGGCCCGCCTCCGGGCGGTGGCGGTTTTGGTCCGCCTCCGGGCGGCGGTTTCGGCCCGCCTCCGGGTGGTGGTTTTGGTCCGCCTCCGGGCGGTGGCGGTTTTGGTCCGCCTCCGGGCGGCGGTGGCTTCGGGATGCCCGGCGGCCGCGTGGCCTACACCGGCACCGGCGGCGCGCTCGCGATGGGCATGATCGTCGGGGTGATCTTGCCGATCCTCGTGGCGTACATGATCCTCGGCGGGG
Organism: Myxococcales bacterium; assembly: GCA_016792845.1. Classification (GTDB taxonomy): domain Bacteria; phylum Myxococcota_A; class Polyangia; order Polyangiales; genus JAEUKH01. The sequence goes on from JAEUKH010000029.1 coordinate 472,730, forward strand.
CGGTCTTCGCGGGGCAGCAAATGCGCGGCGATGCGGGGCAGGCGATCTCGGCCCTGGGTGGCCTCGTGGGCGGCGTGGCGATCTTGGTGTTGGGCCTCATCGGCGCCAACAAGATGATCGGCTTCTACTGGGACAACCTCACCATCGAGGGCAAGCGCTGTCAGTACCGCGGCACCGTGGGCGGTCTGGTGGGCGCGATGATCGTGCCGTACATCCTCACGGCGCTCACCCTGGGCATTTACACGCCCTGGCTCTTCGCGAAGCTCAAGCACTTCATTTACGAGAATGTCGATGTGGGCGGCGAGCGCTTGCAGTTCTCGGGTAACCCGGGCGACCTCTTGGGGCTCGTGGTGATCTACATCGTGATCGTGGTGGTGGGCGCCTTCCTCGGCGGGATTCCGACCATTTTGGCCCTCCCGTGGATCATGAACAAGTTCAGCGAATGGGAGTGGAACAACTCGAGCATCTCGGGGCGCGCCTTCCGTTACCAGTCTGAGTTCGGCGACCGTCTGGTGAACATCCTGGTCTCGGGCCTGCTCGCGGGCTGCACGCTCTACATCGGCCTCCCGTGGTCGATGGTGATGCAGTGGGATTACGAAGCGAAGCACATCTCTTGATGCGCTTGGGGCCTCGCCTTCGGCGGGCGACCTTACGGTTGCGCCCGGTCATCGAGGTCGGGGCCCTGGTCTTCGTGTTGGGTCTCCTTCCGTTCTCGACCTGCGTCTCGCAACGGCTGTTTCATCTACCCTGCCCGGGCTGTGGCATGACCCGCGCGGTCAAGGCCCTGGTGTTGGGGCGTTGGCGTGAGAGCCTGGCCTTTCACCCGCTGGCCCTGCCGTTGTTGTTGGGCCTCGGGGCGACCTTCGCGGTGGCCGCAGGCTTGCCCGACGACGACCCGCGCTTTGAGCGCTGGCGCGATGGGGCGCTGCGCCTCGCGGGGTTCGCCTTGGGCGTTGTTTGGGTGGCGCGGCTCGCTGGAGTGTTGCCGCGCGTGTGAAGGGCTGCGATAGAGTGCGCCGCCGTGGCGACCCCACCCTTGAGTGTTGATTCCTGGCTCACGAAGACTCGTGGGTTTCGCGCAATGTTGCTGCTCATCCCGCTGGCCGCGGGTGCCGAACTGGTCGCCGAGTGGGTGACCGAGGCGCGGGTGCCGCGCGAGGCCGACTGGCGCGCCGCGCAGCAGTATTTGCGGCAAACACGCCGAGACGGCGACCTCGTCGCTTCGGCCCCGTTGTGGACCGACCCCCTCGCGCGGCGCTATTTCGGTGACTTGATCTCGCTCGCCGACGCGGCGCGCCCCGACGCGACCCGGTATCGCCGCGCCCTGGTGGCGACGATTCGCGGTCGCGAACACCCTGATTTTCAAGGCTGGCGCGAGACCGCCCAGCAGCGCTTCGGGCCCATCACCGTGCGCACCCTTGAGAACCCCGCGCCCGCGCAGGTGCGGTACGATCTCATCGCGCATTTGCACCCGCCCGACGCGCGCGGGTTTCGCGTCTTGGGCAACGACTCCCTCGAATGCCAGTGGCGCACGGGCATCAACGTGATGGGCGGCGGGCTCGGGCAGGGGGCCTTGGCGCCCCCAAACCGCTTCACCTGCTCGAACGAAGGGTGGAACTACCTGGGCGTCACCGTCATTGAAGACATGGAGCACCGCGGGCGACAGTGCATCTGGTCGCATCCGGTGCAGGGCGGGGTGATGGCGACCGAGTGGCCCGAAGCGCAGGTCGCGGCGCGGCTCCACGGGCACCACGGGCTCGCGTACGAGGCCGAACGCGGTGACGACGAGGGGCACATCGGGGCCGACGTCGAGCTTCGCGCCCTCGTCGACGGCGAAGAGGTCGGGCGCAGCCTCCATCACGACGGCGAGGGGTGGAAGGTGTTCGACTTCGACACCCTGCGCTTCGCCAACGGCACACACCGACTGCGCATCGAGATTCGTACCGAGAACGCGGGCATGCGCCACTATTGTTTTGAAGGAGACCTCAGGTGAGTGAGCGATGGGCGCGTTGGCGGCCAGCCCTTTTGCCGCATCTCATTGGGTTTAGCTTGATGAGCGCCTACGTGGCGCTGCTCTTTCGTACGGCGCGGCATCTCGGGTTCGCACGCGACGAAGGCTTCTACTTCGCGGCGAGCACCTCGTACGCGCGGTGGTTCGACCTCTTGCTGCGAAACCGCCACGAGGCCCTCACCCGCACCGCCATCGACCAGGCGTGGAACATCAACCACGAACACCCCTCATTGATGAAGAGCCTCTTCGGCCTAAGCTGGCTCTTCTTGCATGAGAAGTGGCACCTCATCGCCCAAGAGAGCCTCAGCTTTCGGCTCCCTGGCATGGTGATGGGCGGGCTCGGGCTCTGGCTGGTGTACCTCTTCGGGTATCGCCTCACGGGCCGTCACCGCGTCGGCCTGATGGCCGCGGCGCTGCTCGGGTTGATGCCGCGGGTGTTCTACCACGCGCACCTCGATTGCTTCGACGTGCCAGTGATGACCATGTGGGTCGCGGTGCTGTACTGCCATTGGCGCTCGCTCGACGGGGGCTTCGGCTGGTCGCTCGCGACGGGGGTGATGTGGGGGCTTTGTCTTGAGACAAAGCACAACGCGTGGTTCGTGCCCATCCTCGTGGTGGTGCACTGGCTGGTGACCCGCGGGGGCGAGTTCTTGAGCGCGTCGCGTCGCGGCAACTTCCCGCTGCCGCTGTCGCTGCCGATGATGGCCTTGCTCGGCCCGGTGATCTTTGTCGGCCTCTGGCCCTGGATGTGGTTTGACACCCTCGCGACCCCCGACGGTCACCCGGGGCGCTTTTCAGAGTATGCAAACTTTCACCTCCATCACGCCTACTACAACATGGAGTATCTCGGGTTTAACTGGTTCAGGCCCCCGTTCCCGCGCAGCTATGCGTGGGGCATGATTGTCTTTACGGTACCCGCGATCACGCTCCTCTTGGGTCTCTTGGGGGTGAGCACGCAGCTCACTGCCTTGGCGCGCGAGCTCAGCTGGTTGCCTTCGGCGCTGGCGCCTGCGCGCTCGGCATGGGGCGCGCGGCTCAAGACCTTCGCAGACGCCTGGCCCGAAGACCGCCGCGGCTCGGTGAGCTTTCTCTTGCTGGGTTTCGCGGTGCCATTGGGGCCCTGGCTCTCGCCGAAGACGCCCATCTTCGGGGGCACGAAGCATTGGTTCCCCGCGTATCCGTTTCTGGCCTTGTTTGCAGGCCTTGGTTTCTGGGCGCTCAGTCGTCTTTTTGAAGCATGGTTGGGCGAACGTGTGACCCGCACCTGGCTCGCGGTCTTGTGCCTCGGCGCCGCGCTCGTCTTGCCTGCCTTCAGCCAGACCGCGCACTCGCACCCCTTTGGTTTGTCGAATTACACCCCGCTCGCGGGGGGGGCACCCGGGGGCGCCGATCTCGGTCTCAACCGGCAGTTCTGGGGCTTCACCACCGCGAGCCTCGTGCCGTACTTCAACGCGCAAGCCCGGCCCGGCGCCAGCGTCTACATCCATGACACCACCTGGGATAGCTGGGTCATGATGCAGCGCGACGGCTATCTGCGAGGTGACCTTCGTGCGGTCTGGCAGCCCGCGGAGGCTGACTTTTCGATCGTCCATCATGAGCTTCATATGAATGAAGTCGACTATCAAAACTGGGTCACCTGGCAGTCGCCCCGGGTCGCCGAGGTGCTCACCTATGACGGCGTGCCCATTGTTTCTGTGTATCGACGGCCTTGAGTCTGCGCCTTTGGTGAGACACGCCGCGTCGGCTCGCCCTCTTTCTGTGCTCTTGACCCCTCAGCGTTAGACGCTGAAGCCGCGGGCTTCGATGCCGCGGTACAAGGGGGGCAATTGCTGCTCAAGCCCTTCTCAGGAAGCGGATTTTGTGTAGATTCACAGGGGAATTATTGGTGAGCAACCGATGGTGGGACGCTCAACCAATGCATCAGGAGGCCCATGAAGCGGCTTACATGGTTGGCAATTGTTGCCTCGTTCGCAGCAGGCTGCGGCGATTCGGCGACCCCGGCTCCCCCGACAGACACGGGGGCGCCTTCCGACGCGGCGGGTGACGCGAGCGGCGGCGGTGACAGCGCGATCGCCGATGGCGGCGGCACTGACTCGGGCGGCAGCACCGACTCGGGCGGCGGCACCGACACGGGGATGATGACCGAAGACGCGGGCGGCGGCACCGACTCGGGCGGCGGCACCGATTCGGGCGGCGGCACCGACTCGGGCGGCGGCACCGACTCGGGCGGCGGCACCGACTCGGGCGGCGGCATCGACAGCACCACCGGCGACGGCGGCACGGTCGAGAACGACGCCGGCGCGTGCCTCGTCGAGTCGACGCGCTCTTGCTACACGGGCAACGAGACCACCCGCGGGGTCGGGCGATGTCGCGGCGGCACACAGGTCTGCATGGCGCCGGGCGTCTTCGGCACCTGCGAGGGCGAGGTGCTCCCCGCCGCGATGGAGATGTGCGGCAACGGCATCGACGACAACTGCAACGGCATGGTCGATGAGACCTGCAACGAGTGCACGGCGCCTGAGACCCGGCCTTGCTACACCGGGCTCAATGGCACCCAAGGCGTGGGGCGTTGCCGCGCGGGCACCCAGGCTTGCAACAGCATGGGGCAGTACGCCGGGGCGTGCATGAACGAAGTGTTGCCCGGGATGGGCGACCTCTGCGGCAACAACATCGACGACGACTGTGACGGCATGGTCGACGAGATGTGCGGCGAGTGCACGCCGGGCGAGACGCGGCAGTGCTACACCGGCCCGATGAACACCCGCGGCATGGGCCGCTGCGTGGCGGGGCAGCAGGTGTGCGGCACCAACGCGAGCTACGGCTCAAGCTGCATCGGCGAGGTCACGCCCGCGATGAGCGAGACCTGCGGCAACATGATCGACGACGACTGCAACGGCATGGTCGACGACCTCTGCGGTGAGTGCACGCCGGGCATGACCCGGAGCTGCTACACCGGCGCGTCGGGCACCTCGGGCCGAGGTATTTGCCGCGACGGCACGCAGATCTGCCAGTCGAACCGCACCTGGTCACAGAGCTGCGCGGGCGAGGTGGTGCCGACCGCCGAGCGCTGCGACGGCATGGACAACAACTGCAACGGCATGACTGACGAGGCCCCCGAGTCGACCCAGACCTGCATGCTGATGAACGCCGTGGCCGCCTGCACCAACGCGCAGTGCACCATCGCCTCGTGCACCGGCAGCAACGCCAACTGCGACATGAACGCGGCGAACGGCTGCGAAGTCGACGTCAACAGCTCGACGCAAAACTGCGGCGCCTGCGGTCGCGCTTGCGCCGCCGGGCAGAGCTGCACCGCGGGTCGCTGCACCGGCGCCACCGGCCTCGAGCTCGCGCTCGGTCTGAACCACGGCTGCGCCGTTCAGAGCGACGGATCGCTCGCGTGCTGGGGCAACAACGGCAACCAGCAGCTCGGCGACGTGACCACCGTGTCGCGCGCTGCGCCGGTGACCGTGAACAACGTGAACGCCACCGACCTGCGCGAGGTCGGCCTCGGCGCGACGCACTCGTGCGTGCTCCGTAACGAGGGCAGCGTGTACTGCTGGGGCTCGGGCACCTACGGCCAGATCGGCGACGGCGCCACGGCGCAGCGCCCGGTGCCGACGCAGGCCTTCGGGCTCACCGACGCGGTGCAGATCTCGGTCGGCGCGTACCACAACTGCGTGGTGCGCCGCGCGGGCACCGTGTCGTGCTGGGGGTACAACAACCAAGGTCAGCTCGGCGACGGCACCGTGTCGAACCGCGTGCTCGCCTCCGAAGTGCCGGGCGTCGTCAACGCCGTCCAGGTGGCCGTGGGCGGCTCGCATAGCTGCGCGCTCCGCGCCGACGGCTCGGTGATGTGCTGGGGCTACAACGTGTACGGTCAGATCGGCGACGGCTCGACCACGCAGCGCCGAAATGCTGTGGTGGTGCCTGGGCTTACCAACGTCGTGCAGATCACCGCGGGGCTCAACCACACCTGCGCGCTCCGCCGTGACGGAACGGCCCTCTGCTGGGGCTACGGCGTCAACGGCGCCCTCGGCAACGGCGCGGCGACCAACGCCGCGGCGCCGAGCCAGGTGGCGGGGCTCACCGATGCGGCGCAGATCCAGGCGGGCGACCAGTTCACCTGCGCGCGCCGCTCGAACGGCACGGTGACGTGCTGGGGGCAGAACAACTACGGTCAGCTCGGCGACGGCACCACGTCGAACCGCGTGATCGGCGCTGCGGTCACGGGCCTCACCGAGGCCGCGCGCATCTCGGTCGGCGGGTACACGGTCTGCGCCCGTCGCGCCAACGGCGACGTGGTGTGCTGGGGCCGCAACGACCTCGGCCAGCTCGCCGATGGCACCCTCACCAACCGCTCGACGGCCACGGTGAACATCTTCGGCATGCCCGCCGCCCAGGGCTGCTCGGGCACGGCCTGCGCGGCGCTCCCGCTCGGCATCGGCCGAAACCACGGCTGCGCGGTACAAAACGACCGTCGCGTGGTCTGCTGGGGCTACAACAACGCCGGTCAGCTCGGCGACGGCTCGGTGCTCAGCCGCCGCGCGCCCCGGGTGGTGCCGAACCTCGCCGACGTGGCCGAGGTCTCAGGCGGCGGCACGCACACCTGCGCGCGCCGCGCCAACGGCACCGTGGCTTGCTGGGGCAACGGCGCCCAAGGCCAGATCGGCGACGGCGCCACGGCCTCGCCGCGGGTGCCCACCAACGCCTTCGGCGTCTCTGACGCAACCCGCGTCGTGACGGGCTTCAACCACACCTGCATCTTGCGCCAGAGCGGCCAGGTGATGTGCTGGGGCCTCAACAACTACGGTCAGCTGGGTCTCGGCAATGTGACCAACCAGACCGTGCCGCAGAACGTGACCATGGTGCCCGACGCCATCGCCATCGCCGCGGGCTACTACCACACCTGCGCGATTCGACGGAACAACACCGTCTCGTGCTGGGGCTACAACGTCAACGGTGAGCTCGGCGACAACACCACCACCAACCGCACGAGCCCCATCACCGTGCAGAACATCACCGACGCCGTCGAGATCACCGCGGGCGACGACCACACCTGCGTGCGTCGCATGAGCGGCATCGTCTCGTGCTGGGGCTACAACGCGTACGGCGGCCTCGGCAACGGCACCACCACCCGCGCCCTCACCCCGGTCAACGTGTCGGTGCTCGACAACGCCACCAACATCGCCGCGGGCGTTCACTACACCTGCGCCGTGCGCACCACCGGGGCGCTGCTCTGCTGGGGCTACAACCCCTACGGCAACCTCGGCGACGGCACCACCGCCAACCGCAACGTGCCCGCCGTGGTGCAGAACATGACCGACGTCGCGTCGGTCTGGGTCAACGGCTACATCACCTGCGCCCGCCGTCGTAACGGCGTCGTGGTGTGCTGGGGCTACAACGGCAACGGCGAGCTCTCAGACGGGTCGGCGACCAACCGCGCCGTGGCGAGCATCCCCGTCTTCGGTCTGCCCTGATCAGTCTCGACTCATGCCGGCCAGGGCCGCCGCCGCGAAGCGTGTCACGCGACGCGACGGCGCCCGGTCGAGCACCCGCGAATACCCCTCAAAGGCCTGCTGAAACGCTCCCCGCGCCTCGTCGGTGACCGAGGCCGACGAGCCCTCAGGCGCCGTCGCCGCGACGTGCCTCAGGTCTTCGCCCAACCACAACGCGATGTGAGCCTCTGCGAGGGCCGACGGGTAGCGCGGGTCGACCCCCCGCGCGATGGGCAACATCGCCGTGCGGAGCTGCGCGCACCGCTGCGGGTCTTCACGCTGCGCCGCGCGGCCCGGCAGGCCCACCAGGGCCCAACAGCGGGCGCCTAGCACCCACCGCACGAAGCTCAGTTGCAGCGACCGCGGCACCCGAGCGAGGGTCGCCGTGATGGGCTCAAGCGGCCCCTCATCAGGCGTGTCGAGGGCGAGGCGCTCCCACCGGAGGTAACACCACGACAGCCGCGCCGCGCGCGCTTCGACGGTCGAGGCGCCGTTGACGAGCCCGTGCCGGGCGGCGAGGCGGGTGAGGGCCGTGTCGCCGGGAGCGGGCCCGCCGAGCACCGCACACGCGCGCGCACGGAGGCTCTCTTCGCGGTCGCGGTTGTGCGCCGTCACCTGGCGGGTGCGGGTCGCGAACTCTCGCTGCGCTTCGGTCACGGCCGCGCCGTCGCGGCGTTCGAGGGCCTCGTTGAGTCGGCGCCACGCGGCGAGGGCCTCGTCGGCGTCGGCGGGCGAGCGGCGGGCGAGCTCGGCCGTGTGTGCGGCCAGCGATTCGCTTGGAGAATCAACGATGTTGGGCAAAGTGTCGGGCCACTCAGGGGCATGTGTGGCCATCGGGAGGAAGGTGGCCGTGAGTACGCCGAGGGCGCTGACGACGATGCTGAACGGCACATCCCAGGTGCCGAGCGGGTGAGCCTTGCGTGCCGGTGCCATGCCGCGTCAGTGTAACCGCTCACGGTCGGAGCGCGCAGAGTTGACTGCGCACGGTCGAGAAGGGTTCTGAAGGCCGAGTGGGCATTGAGAAGCGTTCACACACGCGGTTTCCGGCGAGGTTGAAGGTGCTGATGGCGGGGCCCGCGGGGGCCATCGAGGGGCGATCGCGCGACCTCTCGCTCGGGGGGATGTTCGTCGAGACGGCGCAGACGCTTCCGTACGGCAGCGAGGTCGAGGTGGTGGTTCACCTTCCCGCGTTAGAGCGCCCGACGACGATTCGATGCACCGTGCGGTGGGTCATCGCCGCAGGGATGGGCCTCCAGTTTGGCGCGCTCCGGGTGGCCGAGACCTGGGCCATCAACCTCCTCGCGCGGCAGTTTCAGCGGAGCTGAGTCGCGTCGACGAAGCGCACCGTCTCGCCGGGGCGGAGGCTCCCGAGGGTGTCGCTCGCCTCGGGCGTCAAGACCCCGATCACCGGGTAGCCGCCCGTGGTCGGGTGGTCGGGGCCGAGGGCCACGAGGCTCCCGTCGAGGGTCACCTGCAAGGCGCCCCGCACCATCGGCGCCGACCCGCGGATCCCGCTCCCTTCGGGCACATCGAGCCGCGGCCCGGTCAGCCGTTGGCCGCACCGGTCGCGGGTCGCCGTCACCGTGAACGGGTGCGCGACGAGGGCGCCCAACGCCGCGTCTGAGAACGCATCAGGGCCCGGCCAGAAGGTCAACACCGGGGCCCGCGACGGCGCCGCGAGGTCGACGAAATCACCCCGCACCGCGGCCTGAAACGAGAGCGTGTCGCCGCGTCTGAGGTATCGCCCGTACACGCCCCCGAGCGCGGCCGTGGGGAGGCACCCGCGGCCCCCGAGAACGGGCGCGACGTCGAAGCCCCCGGGCACCGCGAGGTAGCGCAGCGCCCCGGTCTGAGCGCTCACCACCACCCGGGTGTGGGCCCTCACGCGCTGCAACGCGCCGTCGATCGAGACCGTCGCGTCTTCGTCGAGCTCAAACTCAAATCGGTGCAGCGCGATCTCGATGGCGGCGTCGTGCGGGGCGTTGCCCAACGCGCGCTGCGCGAGCGCGAAGAGGCCACAATCGAGTGGCCCGCCCGGAGGTACGCCGAGGTGCATGCTCCCCGGGCGCCCCGCGTCTTGGAGGCTCGCGCCAGGCCCCGCGAAGCACACCCGGAGCGTCGTCACGGCGCCCCCGCGACGGTGAACGAGACCGTGTCGCCAGGCTTCAACAAGGGCGCACCGAGCGCGTCGAAGAGCCGCCCCGCGTCGAGCCTCCCCAAGAGGTGCCAGCCGCCCGGAGAGGCGAAGGGATACACCGCCGTGCGCGCCCCTGCGATGGCCACGCTCTGCGCGGGCACCCGCGGCCGCGGCGACCCGCGTCGCGGCAAGTGCAGCCGCGGGTCGAGCCCTCCGAGGTAGGCGAAGCCGACCTGAAAACCCATCAGCTCGACGCGGTAAGACCCGCTCGCATGGCGCGCGATCACGTCGCCGATGGAGAGCCCCGCGAGGGTCGCGACCTCGCTGAGATCGGCCCCGTCGTAGACGACCTCGAAGCGATGGTGCGCGCCCGCGCGCGGCGGCATCAGCCCTCGGAGCACGGGCTCGAGGTCGTCGAGGGGGCAGGCCCGCGTAGCGTGGCTCAACAACACATGACGGTCGGTCACCACCGCGTCGATGACCCCCGCGAGGCCGCGCAGCGCCGCGAGGAGCGCCACGCTGTCGACCCCGTCGACACGCTCAAAGCGCGTGGCCGTGGGCCCCATCGGTCGCGCGGCGGTCACGCTCGCTCCAACGCACGTAAAGCGCGCGCGATCTGCGGGGCGAGGGGGCTGTCGGCGTGAAGGCACACCGTGTCAACCTGACCCGACGCGACGAGCCTGAGGCTCTGCGCGACCGCATCGTCGACGGAGCCGACGAGCGCGCCAGGCTGACCGCGGGCGATGAGCTGGCCGTCTGCGGTGTATCCACGGTCTGAGAAGCCCTCGCGGTAGTATCGTAGGCCCCTTCGCGCGCTGAGCTCTCGCAGCGCGCCCGTCGGCGGGCCCACCCAAGCGAGCGCGCCGAGCGTCGCGAGGGCCGTGTCGACCAAGGCCTCGGCCAGCGCCGGGTCGCCGTTGGCAGCATGGTAGAGCGCCCCGTGGAGCTTCACATGGGTCAGGCCCACGCCCTCGTCGCGGGCCAACGCCGCGAGCCAGGTGAGCTGCTCTGCGAGGCTGGCGCAGAGCGCCGCGGTCGGCATGCTGAGCACCCGACGGCCGAAATTCGCGCGGTCGGGGTAGCCCGGGTGGGCCCCCACGGTCTGCCCTTTGACACGGGCCTCGGCGAGGACGGCGCGGGCGATCGCGACGCCGCCGGCGTGGGCGCCGCACGCGATGTTGAGCCAGTGGGCCTCGGCGCGAAGCGCAGGGTCTTCGTCGGCAAGCTCGCCGGCGTCGAGGTTGAGACGAAACGATGGCATCGAAGACTCCGATCGCGAGCACAATACTCTCGTTGGGCCGACGCGACGTGTGTGCTGCGTTGACAGGGGTGTGCGCAGCGTTCAGCATCCGCGCGCTTCGATGAGCACGACGCCGCCGCCACCGCCGGGTTCGACCGCAACGCCTCCGCCGCAGGGGGAGTCGGTTTCCGTCGAGGGCTTCGACGCGACGGTCTCGGGCGACCCCGCGGCGCTCTACCGCGCCACGGTGTGCCGGATGATGGAGGCCCACGCGTTTCGGGCGGTGGCGCAAGCGCGGCTCTTGGGGGCCGGGGTGGTGCACTCGACGGGCCTCCGATGGATGCGCTTTGCCACCCACGCCGCGCGCGAGTGCGTCGAGCACTACGGCGGCATCGCAGGGTGCTACGAGGCGCTCGCGGGGCAGCGGTTAGAGCCCGTGGTCGAGCGGCGCCTTCGGGCCGAAGCGCCGCCGCTGGCCCAAAGCCGCGCCGAGCTCGCCGTGGCCCAACTCGTCTCAGGCCGCGCCTGGATGTGGACGCTGCGCGAGCACGAGGCGTGTTCGTTCTTGCCGTATCGGGCCGTGATCGCGGCCATGCTGCGCGACGTCGAGGCGCGGCAGACCCTGGCCGAGCGCTTTCTGTCAGAGGCGGTTCGACACGAGGGGGTGGGCCCCTGCGAGGCGGCGCTCGGGCCTTGGGTCGACCCGGCCTTGGCGGCCTTTGGGCGTGGCGGCACACCCGGCGCGGCGTACGCCCTCAGCGTGGGCTTGCGTCGCCGCGAAGTGACCCTCGCGGTGCGCGAGTGCATCGACGATCTCAAGCGCGTGTTGGGCGCGGCCGGCTTGACCGCGGCGTCTGTGCCCGCGCTCCACGTCGCAGAGGCGAGCGGGCCCGAAGAGGGGCCTCCGTCGCGTGACACACCCGAGTCTGGAGGCAGTCTGTGATCGAGCGAGCGCGTGGTTGGCGTCGTGCGTGGGCGTTGGGGGTTGTGTTGGCGTCGTGCAGCTCAAGCACCACACCGTCGGTCAGCGACGCGGGCGCAGGGGCCGACGCGCCTCCGGCCGTTGACACGCCCCCCGCGGTCGACACGCCTCCCGCGGTCGACACCGGCAACGTCGTCGAGCCGAGCGGCATCGGCAACACCTGCACCGCCACGGGGGCGCCCTTTCCGCCGAGCATGGGCGACTGCCGCACGGGGCAGGTGTGTCTGAGCGCGGCGCTCGGGTTCGCGGGCGGATACTGCACCCGCACCTGCACCGGCGGGTCGAGCTGCGGGCCCGACGCGGTGTGCGGCCGGTACCAAGGGTTTCCCTTGTGTTTTCGAAGCTGTACGACCAACGCTGACTGTCGCACCTCCGAGGGCTACGTCTGCGGCGCGATCGAGGGGTCGACGCAGCGCGGGTGTCGCATCAACGACGAGCCGACGGGCAATCGCGAAGGCGGCGCGTGTTACACCGCGGGCGCGAGCGGCACCAACGTCATCGCCGCGCTGCCGCGCACGGTGTTCACGGGCGCCAACACCTCGGTGTCGGCGGGCCGGGCCGACTCGCTCCTCGAAGCCGAGGGCAACATCGCGGTGCATCCGAGCACCATGGCGGTGGTGAACTCGTACATCGCGGTGGGTGGCGGCGGCAGCGCGTTCATGGGCACGTCGCGCAGCGCCAACGGCATGACGTGGGTCGCCGACGGCACGGTGAACGACCCCGAGCTCAACGGCACGAGCGACCCGGTGCTCGATTACGGTCGCGACGGCACCCTGCGGATGACCTTCATCGGCCTCGGGCGCAACGGCTTCGGGCAGGTCAGCGCGGTGCATGTGCGGGTCACCGAGAGCCGCGACGACGGGGCCACCTGGGCGCGGCCGCGACAGGTCGAGCCCGACGGCTTCTGCGCCCGCGGCGGCATCTGCGACAAGCCCTGGATCATCACAGGCCCCGGCGTCGCTGAGAATTCCGAGGCCGTGTACCTCGGGTATCTGAGTCAGGCCTCGAACGCCGCGAGCCTCGTGGTGCAGCGCAGCGACGACGCCGCGATGACCTGGAGCGCACCCTCGGTGCTCGCCAACGCGGGCGTGCTCGGCACCGCGGTGGTGGCGCACAACCTCATTCAGTTCGCCACAGGCCCATCGGGGCGTGTGGCCGCCGCCTGGGCGGGCCTCAACGCGGGTCAAGGGGCGGGCGAGGGGAGCTCGGTTCGCTTCGGCTCGTCGGGCAACCGCGTGGTGTTTCGGATGTCGCGCGACGGCTTCCGCACCCTCGAGCCGCTGCGCGTGGTCTCACGCCTCGCCGACACGCCGGTCTACACGCAGCCTCCGGTGGCGCTCGACGGTGACACGGTGCATGTGGCCTACATCACCGGCGACGCGTCGGGCGCGTGGGATCTCATCGTCGCGACCAGCACCGACCTCGGCGAGACGTGGCGTTACCGCAAGGTCAACGACGAGCCCGACAGCTGCGCGACGCACGCCTTCCCGGCGATGGTGGTCGACCCGCAGACCCACGCGTTGCATCTCATCTGGCTCGAAAACCGCTTCGGCGAAGGGGCCGTGGCCTACGCGCGCTGCCCGGCCGACCCGGCGATGCCGTGCGGTCGCAACGAAGCGGTCAGCGACGCGAGCTTTCGCTTCACCACCGGCCGTAACCCGCAGACATGGCACGGTGATTATTTGGGGTTGACGCTCTCGACCCGCGGCGAGCTCTGGGCCACCTGGAGCGACACCCGCACGGGCAGCCCCGCGATGTACGTCGCCCGCGGCAACGCCCGCCCCTGAGCGCCCCGAGGCGCGTCTCAGACGGCATCACTTGCCGCGCAATCGGCGCTTCAGCGCCGCCATCTCGTCGTCGGCGTCGGGTGACGCCCCGGTCGGCGCATCGGGAACAGGGGGCGGCTGCACTGGCGGTGGCGTCGGCGCCGCGACCTCGCGCTCGACCGTCGGTGCCGCGGGCGCGCTCACAGGCGCGAGGCCCAAGCGCCGCTTGAGCGCCGCGAGCTCGTCGTCGCGAGAGGGCGGAGGCGCTTTGGGGGCCTCGGGGGCACGCTCGACCGGCGAGGGGGCCGCCTCGGCGAGACGCTCGGCGCTCTTCTGTCTGAGCGCCACGATCGCCTCATCGAGCCCCTGGTCATCGCGCGGAACGGCCTGCCCCACCGGGCTCGCGTCAAAGTGTCGGAGCTCGCCTTCAAGGGTCTCAAGCACCGCCGCGTAGCGCTCGATCAGCCCTTGGGCCTCGCGGCTGAGCGTCGCATCGTGTCGGCGCTCTGCCAACGCGCGGCGCTCGCGCCAACGTTCGAGCTCATCGCGCGCCTCGTCGATCTTGCGCTGAAGGTAGGCCCGCTCGCCCTCGACCTTCGACCGCGACGGCGCCGCCGGAGCCTCGCTCGGCAAGGCCGCAGGCGGCTCGAAGCAGGCCTCGCACGCGGGGCACTGAAACACCTTGCCACCGCGCTCGACGGCCACCAACGAGAGCCCAAACACCCTGAGGTTCTTCACCAATTCTCGCTCGACGAGGCGGAGCGATTTCGCGCACGCGGGGCACGGCCCAGGCGCGGTGCGCGCGCCCTCGATGTCTTCGACCTCAAAGCCCGTGATGTCTAGCTCGACCCATTCGATCATCGTGAGACTCCATCGCGCACACGAAGCGCGGGTTGCGGCGAGTGTACCGTAAACGTGCAGCGGCGCAGCGATTCAGAAGACATCGCGACGCGCTCGGAGCGCCGCAAAACAAGCCACGCCGGGTTCGGTCTCGGTCAGCCCGCAGAGCCGCGCGTCGTGGCTTCTGAGAAAGGGGTTTGTCAGGCGCTCAAGGGCCATGGGTCGCCCCACCGTCGGGCGCCCCTCCGCGACCCAAGACTCGGCCTCTCGGAGCGCCTCGCGGACATCGACATCGTCTGGGAGGAGCCCCTGCGCGAAGCGAAGATTCTTCACCGTGTACTCATGCCCGGGGTAGAGCCGCGTCGCGTCGTCGACCTCGCCGAGCGTGGCGTTGAGCGCGTGGTGCATCATCGCCGCGTCGCCCTCGAAGAGGCGCCCGCAACCCGCGCGAAACAGCGTGTCGCCCGAGAAGAGCGCGTCGCCTCCCCAGAACGCCACCGCGCCGAGCGTATGCCCCGGCACATGAAGCCCCCGCCAGCGAAGCCCGAGCGCCTCGAAGCGCCCATCGCCCGCCAGCGCCTCGACAGGGCCCCCGATGTGCGCCGCGTCGCGGGGGTGAGCAATCACCCGCAGCGCCGGAAAGTGCGCCCGCAGCGCCGGCAGCCCCCCGACATGGTCGCCGTGGTGGTGGGTCGCGAAGACGTGGGTGAGCCGCAAGCCGCGCCGCGCGAGGGCCGAGAGCACCGGCCCCGCCTCGCCAGGGTCGACCACCGCGGCACACCCCGCTTCGTCGCGCACGAGGTAGGCGTAGTTGTCTTCGAGACACGCGAGAATTTCGACGTCCATCGGTAGGCTTCTTTTTTGCGGGTTTCAGGGGCCCAATGCGCGGGCCAGCCATTGCGAGCGCGGCCAGGGTGCGTACGATGCGCCCAATGAGCAACACCACATCGACTACGGTGACCAGCCCCAGCGCCACCACGCCGACGCGGGGGCGCGCAGGGGTCTTGGCGATGATGGCCAACCCCAAGGGGGTGTGGCGCTTTCTGAGAGATCCGAAGGCCTCTCGCTGGTCAAAAGCCGCGGCCTTCCTCGCCGTGCTCTACATCGTCGTGCCGACCGATTTCATCCCCGACCTCGCGCCGGTGTTGGGGTGGCTCGACGACCTGGGCATGGGCGCCGTGGCGCTGACCTTCATCGCCACCCAAGCCTCGCGCTACGAAGCCCAGAAGCTCTCGGCCGCTGAAGCGCCGGTGCGGCCTGTCGAGTAGGCGGCCTCCCGCGCCGTGCGAGCCCGCGCCGTGGCGACACGCTGCGGGCTCTTCGTTTGGGCCCAAATGCAAACAGCGCAACACCCGGTGAAGGGCGCTGCGCCGTCGGCAGACACGACGTTCAGCAGTGTGGCGCCGTGCTCAGCCCAAGCTCAGGGATGGTTCGACTGGAGCTCGGTGATGTTGAGCGAGCCGCGGGCCTGGGTGCCCGACTGGTACGAGCCCACCCAGACGTCGTACTGGCCAGGGCCAGCGTTGGTGAGGTCGACCGAGGGGTTCACGCCGCCGAACGAGTCGTCGTTGCAAGCCCAGCGGCCGCTGGCGGTGTTGACGAGGAGCGTGGTGTCAGCGCCCGCGGTCACGTAGAAGCGGAGGAAGCTCGAGGTGCCCGTGAGCCGCACGATGTAGTCGGGCTGACGGGTCACGAAGCCGACGCAGCCCGGGCCGAGGCCGAGGTTGCGGGCGTCGATGTTGCCGCCCGAGACAATGTTGACCGAGACCGGGTCGGGCACGAAGCCCGGCGACACCGGACGC
Organism: Myxococcales bacterium; assembly: GCA_016792845.1. Lineage (GTDB taxonomy): Bacteria > Myxococcota_A > Polyangia > Polyangiales > JAEUKH01. The sequence continues at coordinate 489,003 of JAEUKH010000029.1, forward strand.
ACGCCGAAGTTCGCCTGACGGCCGCCGATCTGGAGGGCACCCTGGGCTGTGACCTGGCTGCCGTAACCCGAGACCGCCAACGCACCGAGGAGCCCAACCACGCTGAACATCTGAGCCTTCATTGCATGTCTCCCTTTCAGAGATGCCTGACCGACCTGCACATTGAGACCACGCTGGGCCACCCATCGGCCCGGCGATGCCCCCGTGAGAAGTCGCCCGCTGTATACGCCCTCTCCGGGGGAACATTCATCCCCCAATCACGGTTGGAGCAATTTCTTTTTCTCCCACCCGGGGCGGGCGATGCACCACACTCACACGCATGATGAGCGACCGTCATGAGGGTCAGGTCAACGCGCTCCGCGAGACCTTTCTTGAGCACCTGCGGTTGACCCAGGGCAAACACCCCATCAGCGCCACCGCACACGACCGGTACCTCGCCCTCGCGCGCACCGTGCGCGACGCCATCGTCGACCGATGGATCGCCACGCACCTCCGCTTCAAAGAAGAAGACCCCAAGCGGATCTACTACCTCTCGGCCGAGTTTCTCCTGGGGCGCACACTCCGCAACAACCTCCAGAGCGCGGGCATGCTCGAGCTGGCCCGTGAGGTGCTCGCCGCTGACGGGGTCGACCTCGGCGCGCTCGAAGAAGAAGAGCCCGACGCGGGCCTCGGCAACGGGGGCCTCGGGCGCCTCGCGGCGTGCTTCCTCGATTCGCTCGCGACGCTCGGGTATGCCGCCTACGGGTATGGCATTCGGTACGAGTTTGGGATCTTCGAGCAGCGCTTCGAGAACGGCTGGCAGGTCGAGCGCCCCGACGAGTGGCTGCGCTTCGGCAACCCTTGGGAGATCGTCAGGCCCGAGTACACCACCCCGGTCGGATTCGGCGGGCACACCGAAGAGTGGGTCGACCACGAGGGCCGCTGGCGGGTGCGCTGGGTGCCCGCGGTGACCGTGCTGGGGGTGCCCTACGACACCCCCATCGCGGGCCACGGCCTGAAGCACGTCAACACCCTGCGTCTCTGGAGCGCCCGCGCGAGCGAGGAGTTCGACCTCGACGTCTTCAACCGCGGCGACTATGTGCGCGCGGTCGAAGAGAAGACGGCCTCTGAGGTGATCTCGAAGGTGCTCTATCCGAGCGACAACACCTGGGCGGGGCGCGAGCTGCGGCTGAAGCAACAGTACTTCTTCGTCGCCTGCGCCATCGCCGACATCGTGCGGCGGTACCGCAAGACGCACACCAGCTTCGCGCAGTTCGCCGACAAGGTCGCGATGCAGCTCAACGACACGCACCCCGCGGTGGCCGTGGCCGAGCTCATGCGCGTCTTGGTCGACCTCCACGCCCTCGGGTGGGACGAAGCCTGGGAGATCACCGTCAAGACCTTCGGGTACACCAATCACACCCTCCTCGCCGAGGCCCTCGAGCGCTGGCCGGTCGCACTCTTCGAGCGCCTCTTGCCGCGGCATCTTCAGATCATCTACGAGATCAACGCGCGCTTCCTGCGCACGGTGATGAACCGCTGGCCGAACGACCCGGCCCGCACCGCCCGCATGAGCCTCATCGAAGAGGGCGGCGAGCGCATGGTGCGCATGGCTCACCTCGCGGCCGTGGGCGCGCACAAGATCAACGGCGTCGCGGCGCTGCACAGCGCGCTCTTGCAGAAGACCGTGCTCGGTGATTTCGCGGAGCTGTGGCCCGAGCGATTCAACAACAAGACCAACGGCGTCACGCCGCGGCGGTGGCTCCTGTCGTGCAACCCGGGCCTCGCGTCGCTCTTGACCGAGGTCGTGGGCGCGGGATGGGAGACCGAGCTCGACCGGCTCCGCGGCTTCGCGCGCGCCGCCGACGACCCCGCGGTGCGCGCGCGGTTTCGTGAGATCAAGCGTGACAACAAGCGCAGCCTTGCCCGGTGGCTGGCCGAAGAGCACGCCTTCGAGGTCGACCCCGACGCGCTCTTTGATGTGCAGATCAAGCGCATTCACGAGTACAAGCGGCAGCTCTTGAACGCCCTCCACATCGTGGGCCTGTACCTTCGGGCGAAGCGCGACCGTCACGCGCCGCGGGTGCCGCGGGTGTTTCTCTTCGGAGGCAAGGCCGCGCCGGCGTACCGCGTCGCCAAGGTGATCATTCGGTTCATCAATGCGGTGTCTGAGGTGTTACGGCAAGACCCCGACGCGGCGCACCTCAAGGTGCTCTATTTGCCCAACTACGGGGTCTCGCTGGCCGAGCGCGTCATCCCCGCGGCCGACCTCTCAGAGCAGATCAGCACCGCGGGCAAAGAAGCCAGCGGCACCGGAAACATGAAGTTCGCCCTGAACGGCGCCCTCACCATCGGCACCCTCGACGGCGCCAACATCGAGATTCGTGACGCCGTCGGGTCCGAGAACTTCTTCCTCTTCGGGCTCGAAACCGATGAGGTCAATCAGCGCCTCGCCGAAGGGTACAACCCGCGCGACGTGCTCGCCCGCGACGCCGAGCTGCGTGAGGTGCTCGACCTCATCCGGTCAGGGCACTTTTCGGTGGGTGAGCCGGGGCTCTTTCGGCCCATGGTCGATGGGCTCCTCGACCACGACCCGTACATGGTGTTGGCAGATTATTCCGCGTATTCGGCGTGCCAACGCGAGGTCGAGGCGGCCTGGGTCAGGCCCGATCATTGGGATGCCATGGCCATTCGTAACGTAGCGAACATGGGCCATTTTTCGTCTGATCGCACCATCGCGGAGTATGCCCGCGACGTCTGGGGTGCGGCGCCCCTCGGTGCCCCGGAAGACCGATCGCAGGTGTGATGTAGAAGTTAGCGTGCGTGCGGCGGGGGGGCGCGTTAGTCTCCCGCGCAATGCGCTCTCGGTGGAATGTGTTGTGGAAGGCTGCGGTGATCGCCGCGGCTTGCCTTTGCGCTTCGTATGTCACCATCACCCGCCACGGCGGGTTGCTCGGCGTCGACGTCACGGGGAGCCGCGCGCTCAACGCGCAGCCTCGTCGCAACGGTCGTACCCCCGACCCGAACTACGACCTCGCACGCATGGCCGTGCTGAGGCGGGTGGTGCAAGAGATCAACGACAGCTACGTCGACCCCTCACGGGTGCACCCGCGCGAGATGCTGCTGAAGGGGCTCGACGCCATCCAGCGCAGCGTGGCCCAGGTGCTCGTTCGGCACGACGAGGGCTCGCCCACGGTGACCGTGCGGGTCGACACCCACGAGCAGAGCTTCAACATCGCGAACGTCAACGCCCCGTGGGATCTTGAGCCGCGGTGGCGTGAGATTTTTACCTTCCTCCAGCAGCACCTCAGGGGCACCGAGGTCGATCTGCGCGAGGTCGAGTACACCGCCGCGAACGGGATGTTGCGGACCCTCGATCCGCACTCGGTGGCACTCAACCCTGAGCAGTTTCATGACATGCAGATCCAGACCGGCGGGCACTTCGGCGGCCTCGGGATCGTGATCTCGATCCGCGACGGCATGCTCACGGTGATGAACCCGATGCCCGAGACGCCGGCCTCGCGGGCGGGGCTCCGTCGCTACGATCGCATCGTGCGCATCAACGACGAGAGCACGTCGAACATGTCGCTGACCGAGGCGGTCAACCGCCTCCGCGGGCCGCAAGATACCAACGTCTCGGTGTGGGTGACCCGCGCGGGCACGGGCGGGTGGAGCCAGCCGCGACGCTTCGACCTCACCCGCGCGGTGATCTCGGTGCGCTCGGTCGAGAACCGCATGCTCAGCAACGGCGTAGGGTACGCGAAGATCAAATCGTTCAGCGAGAACACCGGCGAAGAGCTCACCCGCGCGGTGCGCGACATGCGCCAGGCCGGGATGCGCTCGTTGGTGCTCGACCTCCGAGGCAACCCGGGCGGTCTGCTCGAGCAAGCCGTGGCCGTGGCCGATCTGTTTCTGCGCGACGGCACCATCGTGGTGACCGCGGGCAATCGCCGCGAAGAGCGCGAAGAGCGCGAGGCCCAGGCGGCAGAGACCGAGCCCGATTACCCCATCGCGGTGCTGATCGACGGCGGCTCGGCGAGCGCGAGCGAGATCGTCGCGGGGGCGCTCAAGAACAACAACCGCGCGGTGATCGTCGGGGCCCAGTCGTTCGGCAAGGGCTCGGTGCAGACCATCCGAAACCTCGCCGATGGGGGGGCGCTCAAGATCACCATCGCGCAGTATCTCACGCCGGGCGATGTGAGCATTCAAGGGGTGGGCATCCCGCCCGACATCGAGCTGTCGCCGATGACCGTCGACCCGCTCGACATGGATCTTGAGGCTGACAGGCTCTTCCCCCGAGAGGCTGACCTCTCGGCGCACCTCACGAACACTCGGGCGCGGGGCGATCAGCGGCCTTCAGAGACCGTGCGGTACTTCTTCCCGACCGAGGAGCGCGAGCAGCTCCGGCTCCGCGGCGCAGACGACCTCGCCGAAGACGGCGTGCGCGAAGACTTCTCGATTCGCTTCGCCCGCGACCTCGTGGCGGCGGCCTCGCGGCCGGGTCGTCGCGAGATGATCCAAGACGCGCGGCCCTTGATCGAGCGCACCCGCACCGAGCAGCTCGCGGCGGTCACCCGGGCGCTCCAGCCGCTCCGCATCAACTGGGAAGACGGCCCTGATCAAGGGGCCGCGACCCTCGACGTCGAGGTGCGCAGCTCGCGTCCTGAGAACCTCGCGGCGCCCGGCGAGGCCTTCGACCTCACCGTCTCGGTCACCAACCGCGGCACCGTGCCGGTGTACCGCTTGCGGGCCAACACCAAGAGCGACAACCCGCTCTTTGAGAACCGCGAGCTGGTGTTCGGTCGCATCAACCCCGGCGAGACGCGCACCTACACGGCGCCGCTCGGGGTGTGCGAATACGAGGGCTATCGTCCGGGTTCGAGCTCGATCCCCGCGGCGGGCACGCGCAAGGTGTGCCTCATCCCGAAGGCCGCGCTCTCGCGCACCGACGGCATTCGCTTCGAGTGGTCTGAGGCGCACAACCATGTGCCGACGGTGACGCCGGTGCGGGTCTCGGTGCGCGGGCTCGAGCGCCCGATCTTCGCGTACGGCTGGCAGTTCGCAGAGCAGCCGCGCGGCGGCAACGGCGACGGTCGGGTGCAGGTCGGCGAAGAGTTTACGCTCTTTCTCACGGTAAAAAACGTGGGCCGCGGGCGCTCGTTCACGAGCCTCGCGAACCTCAAAAACCTCTCGGGCGCCGGGGTGCTCTTGCGCGACGCGCGCTTCAGCATCGACAACCTCCAGCCCGGCGAAGAGCGGCGTGTCGCCTTCACCTTCTCGGTCAATGAGACCTTCCGTGAGAACGAGCTGAAGCTCGAACTGGTCATCGAAGACGACGACCTCCGCGAGATCGCCACGCAGCGCATCCGGGTGCCCATCGAGCGAGAGGGCCTGCGGGTCGCGCCGCAAACCGGGAGCTTCAACGTGGCGCGGGAGCTTGAGCTCCGCGAGCAGCCGCTGGCCTCGGGGCGCGTGGTGATGCGGGTGGCTCCGGGGGCGGTGCTCCCCGTCGCGGCGGCGAGCGGCGACTATGTCAGGGTCGACACCGGCTCGGGGCGCTTCGCCTGGGCGCTGCGGAGCGATGGGGCGCCGGCGCGCCCGAACCCTGCGGGCCCGGCGCGGCTGACCTACGTGCTCCACAACTCGCCGCCGCTGATCGAGACCGACGCGCTTCAAAACCTCGCGGTGCGCGGCGCCTCGCTCACCCTCCACGGCGCGAGCACCGACGAGAATCGGGTGCTCGACATGTACATCTTCGTCGGCTCAAACAAGGTGTTCTATCAGTCAAACCGCAACGGCGCAGACCCGCATCGCCTGGGCTTCGAGGCGGTCTTGCCGCTCCGCCCTGGGGCCAACATCGTCACCGTGGTGGCCCGAGAAGACGACGACGTGATGGCCCGTCGGAGCTACGTCATCCGTCGCGACGGGCCGAACGGCGAGCTCCTCTCGACGCCGCGCCACAGCGAAGACGATGAGGGCGGCGACGACGAGTGAGCGACCGTCGTTGTGACCAGTGCGGCGCGCCCGACGACGCCGCGTCGCCGGTGTGTGTGCGCTGCGGCGCGCCGTGGGCGCCCGCGCCTTTGCCGCTTGAGGTGACCCCCGAGCGCGAGGCCGCGTGGGCGCGTCTGGCGCGCGGTGCGGTGGCCCTCGCGGCGGTGAGCCTCGTCTTGCGGGTGGGCTTCGTGCTCGCGGTCTGGCATGTGGGCAGCCTCGACGTGGTGGCGGCGGCCCTCGTGTTCGCCTTCGCGCGTTGGGCGGTGCGGGTCGCGCGGCGTCGCGACCTCGACGCGCTCGGGGTGATCGGGTGGATCGTGCGCGGGGCCACGCTGGCAGGGGCGGTGGGCTTCGTCGCGGTGGTGACGACCTCGCCATCGTGGCTGATGCGGCTTGTGACCGCGGGGCACCTCGTGGTGGTCTCGACGGCGATGGTGGGCGTGAGCTGGGTCGCGCGGCGCGTAGCGTCGCGGGCGCAACTGGGCTATGAGGCGACGGGTTGAGCGATGTTTGGCATTGGCGTCCCTGAATTGGTGTTGATCGCGCTCGTCGCGCTGGTGGTTGTTGGGCCGAAGAATCTGCCGGCGACGCTGCGTGCCGTAGGGCGAGCGATTCGTGAGTTTCAGCGGGCCACCCGCGAGCTGCGCCGCGAGGCCGGCTTCGACGACGTCGTCGACGAGGTGACGCGGCCCCTGCGAGAGGGGCTCGCGGGGCTCGAAGACGACGTCAAGCGCGAGGCGAACGACATCGAAGCTTCGGTGAAAAAAGCCTACACCGCGCGCACCGTCGATCTGGCGATGGAGTACCCCGACGGGGGCCCCGACGATTACGGGGCGTTGCCCGAGGGGGCGCAGGTGTACCCCGATGCGCCGCAGGTGTTGGGGCAAGCTGAGGCCGAAGCCCGTGAGGCCGAGGGGCCCGCGCAGGGCGAAGAGGTGTCAGCGTGAGCGAAGGCAAGATGTCGTTCGGCGAGCACCTCGAAGAGCTTCGAGGGCGCATCGTCAAGGCCGCCGTAGCCATCGTCGCCGGCATGATCGTCGGGTGGAACTTCCGCGAGCAGCTCTTCGCCTGGCTCCTCAGGCCGCTTGAGGTCGCGTGGTTTTGTCACGCCCGCGACGCGTGCCAGGTCGATCGCGTCTTCTCGTGGATGCTGCACCCGGCGACCTTTGTGGCCAACCGCACCGCGGCGGCGAACCAGCCGTCGGTGATCCCGGGCTTCCCGGTGCAGCCGCAGGTGCACTTCCCTGACCCGACGGCGGCCTTTGTGGCTTACCTGAAGATCGCCTTTATCGGCGGCTTCATCTTGGCCCTGCCGGTGGTCTTCTATCAGCTCTGGGCCTTTGTGGCGCCGGGCCTCTACGCCCGCGAGAAGAAGATCGTCTTGCCTTTTGTGTTCTTCTCGACGGGCTTCTTCCTCGCGGGGTCGCTCTTCGGGTACCACTTCGTCTTCCCGATCGGGTACGAGTGGTTTCTCGGCTTCTCGGGGCAGGTCAAGGGCACCCAGGTTAACGTCATCCCGACCATCATGATGGATGAGTATCTCGGCTTTACGTCGCAGATGCTCCTCGCGTTCGGGGTGGTGTTCGAGCTCCCGCTGTTCATCTTCTTCTTCTCCATCGCGGGCTTTGTGACGTGGCAGCAGCTCCTGAAATTCGGGCGCTACTTCACGGTCATCGCCTTCATCCTCGCGGCGGTTCTCACCCCGAGCACCGACGTGTACTCGCAGGTCGCGCTCGCGCTCCCGCTGGTGGCGCTCTACTTCCTCGCGGTGTTTCTGTCGTACCTCTTCGGCCCGAAGAAGGCGCGGGCCTGGCGGCAGATCAAGAGCGTCGAGCCGACGGTGAAGAAGGCCGTGACCGCGGGCGCTGACCCCGACGCGATCCGGGCGGCGAAGCTCCGAGCGCACGACGACGCGGTGCGTGCCAAAGAGGCCGCTGCGAAGAAGCCGTGAGCCCGGCGACGGGGTTGTATTGCGCGACGTGCTGACGGGGCGAACGTGGTATGAGGGCGCGGTATGAGCGCGTCGACCGCTGACCTTCTCGGGCTCGCAGGCAAGCACCTGCTGCGAAACTACAAGCAACCGCCCTTGGTGATGACCCGCGGCGAGGGCTGCTGGCTCTACGACACCGAGGGCAAGCGATACCTCGACCTGTACGGCGGCATCGCGGTGTGCGCGCTCGGCCACGCCCACCCGGCCATCGCCCGCGCGGTGAGCGAGCAGGCCGCGCGGCTCGTGCACATCGCCAACTATTTCTACAACGATCAGCAGGTGCGCCTCGCGGCCGAGCTCGCGCGCCGCACCGGGCTCGAGCGTGTGTTCTTCTGCAACTCGGGCGCCGAGGCCAATGAGGCCGCGCTCAAGCTGGCGCGGCGCTACCATCACAACCGCGGCGACGCCGAGCGGGTGAACGTGGTGGCCACGTGGGGCTCGTTCCACGGGCGCACGATGGGCGCGGTGGCGATGACGGGCAAGAAGGCCTACTGGGAGGGCTTCGGTCACCGCCTGCCGAACGTCTCGCATGTCGCGTACGGCGACCTCGACGCGATGGCCCGCCGCGTGAACGATCAGACCGCCGCCGTGATCATCGAGCCGGTGCAGGGCGAGGGGGGCGTGCTGCCCGCGCCTGAGGGCTACCTCGCCGGGCTGAGGGCGCTCTGCGACAAGGTCGGGGCGCTCTTGATCGTCGACGAGATTCAGACCGGCGTGGGGCGCAGCGGGCGCTTCCTCGCGATCGAACACGCGGGGGTCAAGCCCGACATCGTGAGCCTCGCCAAGGGCCTCGCGGGGGGCGTCCCCATCGGCGCGATGGTCTGCAAAGAGCAGTTCGCAGACACCTTGCCGCCGGGGTCACACGGCAGCACCTTCGGGGGCAACCCCTTCGCCGCGGCGGCCGCGCTCGCGGTGCTCGAGACCCTCGACAGCGCCGCGTTGCTCGACCATGTGACCGCCACCGGGGCCTACTTCGTCGCCCAACTCTCGGCCCTCGCGCAGAAGCACGCGACGGTCTGCGAGGGCGCCCGGGGCGTGGGGCTCCTCTGCGGCCTCGCGCTCAAGCCCGGGCAAGACCCGCAAGCGGTGCTCAAGACCTTGCGCGACCGCGGGGTCTTGATCGCCACCGCGGGCGATCGGGTGTTGCGCTTTGCGCCGCCGCTGATCATCACAAAGGCCGAACTCGATGAGGGCCTCGCGGCGCTCGACGCGGTGCTCGCTACGCTCAAGCCGGTGGCGCCATGAAGCGCGATTTTCTCAAGCTCTCTGACCTCGGGCGAGACGCGCTCGTCGCCATCATCGCGCGGGCCGAGGCGCTCAAGGCAGAGCGGCGCGCGCACCGTCGCTTCGGCGGGGTGCTCGAGGGGCGCAGCGTTGCGCTCATCTTCGAGAAGCCTTCGACCCGCACGCGGGTGTCGTTCGAGGTGGGGGTGCGCGAGCTCGGCGGGCACCCGGTGGTGCTCTCGTCGCGCGACATGCAGCTCGGGCGCGGCGAGACCATCGAAGACACCGCCCGCACGCTCTCGGGCTACGTCGATCTCATCGTGCTGCGTACCTTTGGTCAGAGCCGCGTCGAGACCCTGGCGCGGTGGGCCTCGGTGCCCGTCATCAACGCCCTCACCGACGAACATCACCCGTGCCAGATCTTGGCAGATCTTCAGACCGTTCAGGCGCGGCGCGGGAGCCTTGAGGGCCTGCGCGCGGCGTGGGTCGGTGACGGCAACAACGTGGCCCGGAGCTGGGCCGAAGCCGCGCAAATTCTAGGCTTTTCGTTGGCCCTCGCGTCGCCCGAAGGCTTCACCCTCGATGGGGCGTTCGGCCCGACGGTGCGGAAGACGACCGATCCGAGGGAGGCTGTCAAGGGCGCAGAGGTGGTGATCACGGATGTGTTCGCGAGCATGGGGCAAGAGGCCGAGGCCAAGGCGCGGCTCGCGGCCTTTGAGGGCTACCAGGTGAACCCCGGGTTGCTCGAAAACGCTTCTAAAGGCGTGACGGTGTTGCATTGCCTGCCGGCCCATCGCGGCGAAGAGATCGACGCGGCGTACCTCGACGGTGACGACGTCGCCGTATGGGATGAGGCAGAAAACCGGTTGCATGCGCAAAAGGCGTTGATTGAACACCTCATGCGTGGATGATGCAGGGGTGAGCTCAGCCGCGGGGTGCGACGGCCCTCGTGCGGGGGCGCTCTGTGAGAGTTAGAGCCAGAAACGAAGCTAAGTGCCGGTAGCGGCGGCGGGATCACGAATGGAAAAGGTCATCGGTATCGATCTTGGGACGACGAATTCGTGCGTGGCGGTCGTTGAGAACGGCTCGGCGGTGGTGATCGCCAACCGCGGCGGATACAAGACCACGCCGTCGATGGTGGCCATGACCGAGGCGGGCAAGCGGCTCGTCGGGCACCTGGCCAAGCGCCAGGCGATCACCAACGCTGAAAACACCATCTACTCGGCCAAGCGCCTCATCGGCCGGAAGTGGAACAGCCCGCAGGTGACCCAGGTCTCGCAGACCGCCTCGTACAACATCGTCGAGGGCCCGCACGGCGACGTGCGCATCATGCTGCGAGACAAGGCCCACTCGGTGCCCGAGATCTCAGCGATGGTGCTCGCCGAGATGAAGCTCATCGCCGAAGAGTACCTCGGGCAAGAGGTCTCGAAGGCCGTGGTGACGGTGCCGGCGTACTTCAACGACAACCAACGCCAGGCGACCAAAGACGCGGGGGCCATCGCGGGCCTCGACGTCATTCGCATCATCAACGAGCCCACCGCGGCGGCCCTCGCGTACGGCTTCGGCCGCAACATCGACCGCACCGTCGCGGTGTACGACCTCGGCGGGGGCACCTTCGATGTGTCGATCCTTGAGATCGGCGCCTCGGGGGTCTTCAAGGTCATCTCGACCGCGGGTGACACCTTCCTCGGCGGCGAAGACTTCGACGCGCGGGTGATCAACTGGTTGGTCGAGGGCTTCAAGACCGAGCACGGGCTCGATCTGCGCCGCGATCGTATGGCCCTTCAACGTCTCAAAGACGCTTCAGAGAAGGCCAAGATCGAGCTCTCGGCGGTGCGCGAGGTCGAGATCAACCTCCCGTTCATCATGTCGTCGGGGCGCAACGAGGCCCTGCACCTTCAGCGCACCCTCTCACGGGCCGAGTTCGAGCGGCTCACCGCCGACCTCGTCGAGCGCACCGTGGCGATCATGAAGCAAGCCCTCGACGACGCAGGGCTTCAGGCCAGCGATGTCGAAGATGTCGTGCTGGTGGGCGGCATGACCCGCATGCCGCTGGTCGAGCGCTCGGTGGCAGAGTTCTTCGGGCGCGAGCCGTCGAAGGGCGTTCACCCCGATGAGGTCGTCGCGGTGGGCGCGGGCATCCAGGGCGCGGCGCTGATGGAGGGCGCCTCGCCGCAGCAGAAGGTGGTGCTCCTCGATGTGACGCCGCAGACCCTCGGGATGATGGTCGCGGGCGGCTTGATGGAGCCGCTCATCCCGAAAGATACGACGGTGCCGACCTCGCGCACCAAGGCCTTCACGACGTCGCGCGACAACCAGACGGCGGTGAAGATCTTGGTGATGCAGGGCGAGGCTGAGCAGGCCAGCGAGAATGAGCTCCTCGGTGAGTTTATTCTGACGGGGCTGCGTCGCGCGCCCGCGGGGATGGTCGAGATCGAGGTGACCTTCGAGATCAACGCCGACGGCATCGTGAGCGTTCACGCGAAGGACCTCGAGACGGGCAAAGAGCAGTCGATCACTGTGACGGCCTCGTCGGGGCTTACCAAAGAAGAGATCGCCGCAATGATCGACCAGGGTAAAAACTTTGCCCTGGAGCGCAAGAAAGACGAGGAGTTCGAGGGGCTGCGGCAAGAGGCCGAGGGCCTGGTGCATGAGGTCGAACGGCTCTTTGACAAGGTCGCCCGGGTGGTGGGCGGCAGCGACTACGGTCGCGACGCGCTTGAGAAGGCGCAGGGGGTCATCGAGCGGGCGCGGCTTGCCATCGATCGCCGTGATGTGGCAGCCCTCAAAGAGCAGGTCGATGCGCTCTCGCGCACCCTCCGGATGTTCAAAGGTGTCGTGGCCAAGGGGTGAACCCGCCCAGCAGGCTGCGTCGGTGAGAGCGTGAGTGTAGATGGGCAACGGTCAGCGACCTGAAGGTGCACCCTCGGACGCCGAGGATTGGGGCGATCTCCTCGATGAGGTCGACGAGGCCCCCTTGTCGGGTGAGCGCCCCGCGGGTGCTCCCTCGATGGGCGTGACCTTGCCAGTAGGGGCCGCGCGCTTGCCCCCGCCCATGCCGTCGCCGTCGCCGTCGAAGGGCCCGCCGCCCTTGCCCCTCAGCGCCGCGTCGCCTCTCAGCGCGATCCCGCCGGGGTCTCTGCCGCCGCCGTCGACGCCGCTTGGGCTTCGGGGCTCGTTGCCTCCGGTGGCGCCGCGCGCCGCCGCCGTGCCTCCGTTGCCGCCCCGCGGCTCGCGGGTGCCGACGAACCTCTATGGCGGAAGCGCGAGCGGGCCGCCGCCGCCTCCGTTGCCGCCCACCGCGTCGCGCGGCTCGGTGGCGCCCTCGATGTTGGCCACGCCGCCCAACGCGACGCCCGTGTTGCGGATGGCCAGCGCGGTCGCGCCAGAGCCTCCCAGCGCCTCGTTGCCCCCCCCGACGGGGCCGAACCTCAGCGACGCCCAACACGCCCTTCTTGGGGCCTTGCCGTTGCGCCCGAGCGTGCCTCCGGGCCCGAGGGGTGCGCTGAGCGTCTCAGACGTCTGGTCTGACGACGACACCGAGCTGACCTTTGAGCGACAGATCGAGCCTGCGATGCCTGCGTGGGCGCACGGCTCGACGACCGAGTTCGAGCCCGACGACAGCATCGTGGCGGCGATCGCGGCGCCGAGCCAGCCCCCGCCGCCGCCGGTCGAAGCGCCGCCTCCGCCGAGCGCCGAGTTCGTGCACTTTGCAGACGACGATTTGCAGTTTGACCCCTTCGAAGACGCGGCGCCTCGGCGGCCGACGTCGGCGCCGAAGGGCTCGCTGACGCCGCCTGCGGCGATGTCTGTGATGACCCCTTCGATCAACCCGCACGGCCCGACGAAGCGGGCGACGGTGTCGATGGGGTCGGTGCCTCCTCCGCCCATGGTGACGCCTGCCGCGGTCGCGCGTCGCGACCCCCCGTCGGCGCCCGAACTGCGTTGGGATGATGCAACACCCCCGCGCAGCCTGGAGGTCGATCTCGACGACGAGATCGAGCCCGATCTCTCAGCGCGCACGCCGAAGCTCACGCCGAAGATGCCCGCGTCGACGCTCTCGTCGCTCTTGGGAGAAGACCTCGGGGTGAAGACGCCGGTGCCCTCGGGGGCCTCGGTGCCGCCTGAGCCTTTTCGCGCGAGCGATCACGGGGTCGGTGACGCGCACAGCCGCCCGACGCCGCCGGGGCCGGTGCAGGTTCCGCCTGAGGCGAAGGGGTCGGTGCATGAGCGGCCGACGCAGCGAGTCGACGCGTCGGGTTCGGGGGCCCAGGTGGCGATGGTCGACGACGAGGCTCGCATCGCGATGCGTGAGCGTCTCGCCGTCGAAGACTTCGCCGGGGCGCTCTCGTTGGCCGACAAGCTCCTCGAAATCAACCGCTCCGACGGTGAAGCTCGGCGGGTCGCGATGCGCTGCCGCGAGGAGCTTCGCACGCTGTACATCCAGCGTATCGGGTCTCTGAATCAGATCCCGACGACGATGTATTCGCAGAGCCAGCTCCGATGGCTGGCTCTCGATCACCGCGCGGGCTTTGTGCTCTCACTCATCGATGGCATGTCTTCGATCGAAGACATCATCGACGTGTCGACCATGCCTTCGCTCGAAGTCTTGCGCACGGTTCACAATCTCCTCTCAGAGAATGTGATCAGCCTGCGTCGGCCGCGTCGCTGACCGCGTCGGTGCTCGCGCCCGCGTCGGTGCCCTTGCCCGCGTCGGTGCCCGCACCCGTGTCGGTGCTCGCGCCCGCATCGGTGCCCGCGCCCGTGTCGGTGCTCGCGCCCGTGTCGGTGCTCGCGCCCGCGTCGGTGCTCGCGCCCGCGTCGGTGCTCGCGCCCGTGTCGGTGGTGACGACGTCGCGGGGGCCCGCGTCGACGCTGCCGCTGCCCGAGCACGCCGCGATGCCCGCCGCGACGGCGGGGTCGGCCGGACAACAAATACAGTTCGCGCCGCCGCTGCAGCTCACCCGGGGCGACTGCTCAGAGCGGCAGACCTCGTTGTTTGCCGAGTCACAGTCGGTGTTGATCTGACAACGTGCGCCGACCGGTTGGGTCGTACAACCGAAGAACAGCGCCGTCACGAGGAGCCACGCCATTCGCATTGTGCTTCGCTTCTCTGCCATTGGGGTCGCGCGGCTCTTAGCCCGAATCGTGGGCCGCGTCACCTGTCGTATGCACATCGAAACCCAAGGTCGGGCGCCCGGTCGCCCGGAGCACGCGCCATGCGCCAGAGGTTGCTCTGCGCCCACGCGGGGCCGAGGTAGCTCCCGCCGCGGACCACCCGCAAGGCCCCCGCCGCGGGGCCCTCAGGTGCCACCAGCCGGGCGCCCAGGCGCGGGTCTGAGCCCTCGCGACCGAAACGGTCGGAGACCCACTCCGCGACGTTGCCGCTGAGGTCGTAGACGCCTTCTGGGGTCGCGCCCGAGGCGTAGCTCGCCACCGGGGCCAGGGCCTCGTGCCCGTCGCCGTCGTCGACACACCCGGGGCGCAACGCACCCACGTTGGCCCGACGGTCGTCGTAGAGCTCGCCCCACGGAAAGAGCCTCGCTTGGGTGCCTCGCGCCGCGCGCTCCCACTCGGCCTCGGTCGGCAAGCGCCCCCCGACCCATGCGCAGTACGTCACCGCGTCGTCGTACGAGACCTCGGCGATCGGCCACCGCCCCGCAGCGTCAGCGCCCCCCACAGGCCAACGCCGCGGCGGACGGCACCGCGCCTGGGCAACACACCGCCGATACGCTTCGACGGTCACCTCGGTGCGGTCAAGACCGAAGGGAGCGAGCCAGACAATGTGTGCGCTGTACACATTCTCGTCGAGGCCGACCGGGCAGCGGCTCTCGCCCACCGAGACCCCGACACACGCTTCGAGCATGAAGGTGACCCGCAGGCTGAGCCCGATCGCGCCGCGCCCCGGCGAAGCCTCGCCCGGAAAGAAGCTCGCCAGCCGCACGAGTCCGTGCTCGCAGAGCGCGCGGGTGGTGGCCCATGAGAGCGCGTCGGCGCCTTGGGCCGACTCGCCCGCGGCGAACCAGATTACCGGGTCTTCGGTACGCCGGGTTTGTGCCCAAAGGTCTTGTGCCGCAGCCCAAAGTGCAAAGCAGAGGGCGACCCCGCGGCAGGTTCTCGGGTGAGGAGGGTTGCGCAACACCGGGGTTTGTCTATGTTGCGCGCCCTTCAACATGGTCAAGCCTCAGCACCGTTCTGCCTCCGAAGATCGCGCGTCGGCGCCCTCAGTGACCGTCGAGCGCGCGGGCATCGTGGCCCTCGTGGGCCGCCCAAACGTGGGCAAAAGCACCTTGCTCAACGCCTTGATCGGCGAGTCGCTCTCGATCGTGACGCCCAAGCCCGAGACCACCCGAGACAGGGTGCTCGCGGTGGTCACCGGGCCCTTCGCGACGCGCTCGCAGTTTGTCTTCGTCGACACCCCGGGCATCCACCGGCCGCACCGGCAGCTCGGCGAGTACATGAACGCCGAGGCGCGAAACGCCGCCGAGTCGGCCGACGCCGTGGTGATGGTGACCGACGCCAGCGAAGGCCTCGCAGGCCCCGACCGCGACGAGAACGTGTGGAGCACCCTCGCCACGGTCACCCGCCCGATCATCCTCGTGCTCAACAAGGTCGACAAGGTGCGCCCCAAAGAGGCCCTCTTGCCGGTGCTCGAGGCCTACGCCAAGCGCCGTGAGTTTACGGCCATCATCCCCATTTCGGCCCAAGACGGCGGCGGCGTCGAGCGCCTCGCCCGCGCCCTCAACGAGCTCTTGCCCGAGGGGCCCGCGCTCTACCCCGTTGACACCCTCACCGATCGGCCCGAGCGCTGGTTCGTGGCCGAGCGCATTCGTGAAGCGGTGATGATCGAGACCGGCGAAGAGGTGCCCTATGTCACCGCCGTCGAGATCGACACCTACGACGAGCGCCCCGCGGTGCCGCGTATCACCGCGTCGATTCATGTCGAGCGCCCGGGGCAGAAGAAGATCCTCGTGGGCGCCGGGGGCGAGCGCATCAAGGCCGTCGGGGCCCTCGCGCGCGCCAACATCGAGCGGATGCTCGGCAAAAAAGTGTACCTTGAACTCTGGGTGAAGGTCTCACCCGACTGGACCCGCTCGCCCGAAGGGCTGGCGCGGTTTGGATACCGGCAAGATTCAAAATCCCGCGAATAGGCGGAGTTTGTATGGCATTCGTCGATCGAAGTGTGGTGCCCGCTGAGCTCAGGGTGGCCCGGGGCAGTCGCCCCTTGGTGGCCATCGTGGGGCGGCCCAATGTGGGCAAGAGTACTTTGTTCAATCGCCTTGTCGGCAAGCACCTGGCCATCGTCGAAGATGAGCCCGGGGTGACCCGCGACAGGCATTACGCTGACGCCGAGGTGCGCGGGCGGCCGTACGTGCTCGTCGACACCGGCGGCTTCGACCACGACCCCAATGACCCGGTCATGGCCGGCGTGCGCGACCAGGTGAAGCTCGCCATCGCCGAGGCCGACGTGGTGATCTTCGTCACCGACGGCACCGTGGTGCTCACCGACGCCGACCATGAGGCGCTGAAGCTCCTTCGGCGGGCCGGGCGCCCGGTGGTGTGGGTGGCCAACAAGGCCGACAGCCAAGCGCGGGCCCTCGAAGCCACCGAGCTCTATCGCGCCGGCGCAGACCGCGTGGTGGCGCTCTCGGCCCTCCACGGCCGCGGGATGGTCGAGCTCGAGACCGCCATCGAGGCGGCGCTGCCCGAGTCGAGCGCTGAAGACGTGCCCCTCTCCGAGCACGTCGCGCGGGTGGCCGTGGTCGGGCGCCCCAACGCGGGCAAGAGCTCGCTCATCAACCGCCTCCTGGGCAGCGATCGGCTCGTGGTGACCGATGTGCCGGGCACCACCCGCGACGCCATCGACACCCTCGTCACCCGCGGCGACAAGCAGTACGTGTTCGTCGACACGGCGGGCATCCGTCGCAAGCGCGCGGTCTCGGCGCCGGTCGAGATGACCAGCGTGATGCAGGCCATCCGCGCGATGGAGCGCTGCGACGTCGTGGTGGTCCTGGTCGACGTGACCGAGGGCCTGAGCGACCAAGACCTGCGCCTGGTGAGCCTCGCCGAAGAGCGCGGCCGGGCCATCGTGGTGGGGCTCAACAAGGTCGACAAGGTCGACGCCAACACCGAGCGCAAGGCCGTCGCGGCGGCGCACGATCGACTCACCTTCGCGCCCTGGATCCCCGTCATCAAGCTCTCTGCGAAGGCCGGGCGCGGCACCACGGCGCTCCTCTCGATGGTCGATCGCGCGTTCGACGCGCACGGCAAGCGGGTGGGCACGGGTGAGGTCAATCGCTTCTTTGAAGAGGTGCTGACGCGGCACCCGCCGCCGACCAACCTCGGGCGCGCCGTGCGGGTGTATTACATCTCGCAGGTGGGCACGCACCCGCCGCGCTTCGCCGCGATGACCAACTTCCCCGAGGCGGTGGCCGTGAGCTACCAACGCTACGTTCAGAACCAGCTCCGCGAGCGCTTCGGCTTCGAGGCCGTGCCCGTTCGGGTGAGCTGGCGCGCGCGCCGTCGCCGCGGCGAGCCGAGCCCCGAGACCTGAGCGCCGCCTCTGGCGACCTCGTACGGCCCACACACACCGTGTTGCGACGGCCTGCGGGGTCGCGCGTCTCGTCTGCGCGTCGCCCGCGCCTCGGGCCTGCGAAGGCCTTGCGCAGCGGCACGGCGGGGTGTTTGTGAGGGCGCCGCGGGTGTCGCATGGTATCGTCGCGCGCAACGCCATGGGATACGACCTCAAGATTGTTAATGGGCTTGTTTACGATGGCTCTGGCGCAGAGGGCCGTCGCGCAGACCTCGGCATTCGCGATGGCAAGATCGTGGCGATTGGCGCCTGCCCGGAGGTCGCCGCGCGGGTCATCGACGCCGAGGGCGCCGCGGTCACGCCCGGCTTTGTCGACATTCATTGCCACTACGACGGTCAAGTGAGTTGGGACGGCGACCTCGCGCCCTCGTCGCTCCACGGCGTCACGACCTGCATCATCGGCAACTGCGGGGTGGGCTTCGCGCCGGTGCGCCCGGGCGATCGCGACACCCTCGTGGCGCTGATGGAGGGGGTCGAAGACATCCCCGGCAGCGCCCTCGCCGAGGGCCTGAAGTGGGATTGGGAGTCATTCCCCGAGTACATCGACGCGATCGACCGGGTGCCGCACACCCTCGACGTGGGCCTCCAGGTGCCGCACGACGCGCTGCGCTTGTACGTGATGGGCAAGCGCGCCGTGGCCCAAGAGCAGGCCACCGACGACGAGATCGCGACGATGCGCGCCCTCGTGCGTGACGCCCTCGCGGCCGGGGCGGTGGGGTTCAGCACGGGTCGCAGCGACAACCACCGCGCCCGCGACGGCAGCGCGACCCCCGCGAGCGAGGCGACGGCGCGTGAGCTCGGCGGCATCGCCGAGGCCTTCGCGGGCTTCGATCACGGCGTCTTGCAGGCGGTCTCAGACTTTGACATGGCCTCAGGGCCCGACCGCTTCGACCTCGAGTTCGACATTCTTGAGACGATGGCAGAGCGCGCCCCGGGGCACACCTTGTCGATCTCGCTGCTTCAGCGCGACATGGAGGCCGATCAGTGGCAGCGCATCTTGCGCCGCGTCGAGCGCGGCAACGCCGCCGGGATGCCCATGCGCGTTCAGGTCGCGCCGCGGGCCATCGGTGTGATCTTGGGCCTTGAGGCCACGTTTCACCCGTTTATGGGCTTTCCGACGTACAAGAAGGTGGCGCACCTGCCGCTCGCCGAGCGGGTGTCGGCGATGCGCCGCGCTGACTTTAAAGCCCAGCTCTTGTCTGAAAAGACCGACGCGCTCGCGGGTGACGGGTCGCCCATTCCGCCGCTCGCCGATGCGCTTTTGGCCAACATCGGCATGGTCGCGATGCGCCTCTTCAGGCTTGAAAACACGCCGAAGTATGAGCCCACGATGGCCGAGTCTCTGGCCGCCGAGGCCCTCGCCCGCGACGTCGGCGCGCTCGAAGCCCTCTACGACGCGTTGCTCGAAGACGAGGGGCGGCAGCTCCTTTACTTTCCGCTTTATAACTATACTGAGTTCAACCTCGACAACGTGGGCAAGATGCTCTCGCACCCCCTCTCGCTGGTGGGGCTGAGCGACGGGGGCGCGCACGTCGGCACGGTCTGCGATGCGAGCTTCCCGACCTTTCTGCTCTCGTACTGGGCGCGCGATCGGGTTTCTGGCCGGCTGCGTTTCGCCGACGCGGTGAAGCGTCTCACCCACGACAACGCGCGCTTTCTCGGCCTCCGAGACCGCGGCACGGTGGCCTTGGGGCAGCGCGCCGACCTCAACATCCTCGACCCGGCGCGGTTGGGGCTCTTGCGCCCGCGCCTTGAGCGTGACCTCCCGGCCGGGGGCAAGCGCTTCCTCCAAGACGCGGTCGGTTACCGCGCCACCTTGGTGGCCGGCGAGGTCATCGCCCAAGACGGACGCCTCACCGGTGCCCGCCCTGGCCGCGTGCTGCGGATGGGCCGCTGAGCCCAGGCCGCCGTCACTCCATGTACAGCACGAGCGTCTCGGCCGCGGCGAAGCGGTCGAGGGCGCGGGCCCGAAGCTCTGGCGCCGCGCTGAGCTTCGCGGTCACCTCGGTGAGATACCCGCCGAGGCTCTCACACTCTGCCACCGCCGACTGCAAGAGCGCCGTGTCGAGATAGTCGGCGTCGCGCAGGTCGTCGAGGGCGATGCGCAAACGATCGAGCTGAGGGTAGCGCGTCTCGAAGGCGACACGCTGCCCAAAGGCTTGAAAATACCGTAGAAACTGCGCGACATAGCCCTGCGCGGGGCCCACGCTCCATGCGTCGCTCTGGGTGCCTCGGTGCGCTTGGGCGCGGGTCACAAAGGCGCGAAGGACGAGCGAGAACATCCATGCGTCGCGTCGCAGCTGCTCGCTCGCGAGGGCCTTGGCGCCCTTCTCGGCGAAGACCTTCTCGGGGTCGACGACGCTGGCCTTGAGCACCGAGACGAGGTGCAGAATGTTGCCCTGCAGGGCTGCCTTGAGGTGCGCCGCGGCGAGGGCCATGGCCTGCGCAAGCTCGGCGCGGTTGTCGGCGGTGGGCCAATCGCAGGGCACCACCTCGCGCTCGCAGGCCCGACGGAGCTCGGCCCGCAGGGTCGCGGCCGCGGCCCCGAGGGCGCTGCGGAGCTGGGTCAATCGCTCGGTCTCGCGGGCGAGCACATCGTAACGGGCGCGGATGTCGTGGGCCGTCACGCGCAGGCAATCGCGCTCGAAGGCGTCACCCAAGATGCCGCCCACGGAGGTCTGGAGGGTGAAGGTCAAGGCCCGGGCCTCGGCCCTGAGGGTCGCGAGAAAGAGGTACCCGCGGCTCGTGCCCGCGGCCCCCTCGGCGGCGGCGAGTGACCAGAGCGACGCCACCCGGGCGAGGCGATACTGCGAGAGAAAGCCCAGGGCCACAAAGCGGTGGGCCACGTCGCTCTCGATCGACTGCATCGCGTCGAGCACCTCTTGGACCCGAATTCGGTCGAATTCAGGCCTGAATTCGAGCACGTAGAGCGGGTCGAAGAGGGGCACCCGCGAAACCTCGCGCCCCACCGCGCTGACCGTCGCGAAGAACAGCCTGAAGGGCACCCGCTCAAGGTGCAGAAGGCCGTCGACGATCTCGGCCACGGCGCTGAGCCCGTGGCGCAGCTTGACCAGCGACTCGTGGGGGCTCTCGGGGAGCGCCGAGACCACCGTGGCGACCCCGCCCCCGGGCCCCGGCGGGGGGATGCTCTGCGCACCCGGCGGCACCTCGGTGAGCGGCTCATCGGAGAAGCCCACCGGGAGGTAACGGCCGAAATCGACGGCGTGCCGCTGCGCGCCCAAGAGCTGGGTGATCAGCGAGATGACCCGCGCGAGGCCCTCACGGGCGACGAGGAGGTGGGGGCGAAAGTTGCGGTCGCGGGGGGGCAAGGTCGGGCGGATCCGCGGGTGGTTACGCGGGTTCGCCCAAGCGACCAGGCCCTTTAAGAGCATCTCGAACTCGAAGAGCGTGTCTTCTTTGCGTTCGAGCGGCAGCGCGGCATACCAGGCGTCGCGGGCCTGGGCCTGCTCGCGGCGAAGGTTGCGCGTGTCGCGGAGGAGGTCGGCGTAGGGGTCGCGGAGCCGACGGTTCGACGAAGAGTGGGAGCCCACATCGGGGCGAGGCATCAGGCTCGAAAGACGGTTGCCGGTGCTCATTCAAACAGCGTCCCTTGTGGGAGCCCGGCGACCAGGCCCGACCCCATCGCGTGTTTCGGGGCCGCAATGCCGAGGTGCTCGTAGGCCCTGCGCGTCGCAACCCTACCCCTCGGCGTGCGCGCAAGGAACCCCTCTCTCAACAGATACGGCTCGTACACGTCTTCGAGGGTGTCCCGCGGCTCCGCCGTGGCCGCCGCCAGGGTCTCGATGCCCGTCGGCCCGCCGTCATAATACTCAATCAAAACCCTCAAAAGACGGCGATCCATCTCGTCGAGCCCCGCCCGGTCGACCCCCATCCGGTCGAGGGCGATCCGCGCCGTCGCGAGGTCGATGCTCGGCAGCCCCGCGACCTCGGCGAAATCCCACGCGCGACGCAGCAGCCGGTTCGCGATACGCGGGGTACCGCGGCTCCGCCGTGCGATCTCGAGCGCCGCGTCGTCGTCGATGCCCGTGCCGAGGAGCACCGCGTTGCGACGCACGATCCGCGCGAGCTGCTCGGCCGAATAGAAATCGAGCCTCAGAATAATGCCGAAGCGCGTCTGCAACGGCCCGGTCAGGAGCCCCGTGCGGGTGGTGGCGCCGATTAACGTAAAGGGCTGCAAATTCAGAGGGATCGTCGTCGCATGGGGCCCGTCGCCGGTCACCAGGTCGATCTTGAAATCCTCCATCGCGGGGTACAGATTCTCTTCGACCACCGCCGAGAGCCTGTGAATCTCATCAATGAACAAGAGATCGCGGCTCTCAAGCTTGGTGAGCAGACCCGCCAGCGCGCCCTTGTGCTCGATCGCAGGCCCGCTCGTGGTGTGCGCGTTCACCCCAAGCTCGTTCGCGAGGATCAACGCCAACGTCGTCTTGCCCAAACCCGGAGGCCCCGAAATCAACACATGGTCTAAGGGTCGACGACGCTTCCGCGCGGCGGTCACAAACACCTTGAGGTTGTCGCGGTGCTCGTCTTGACCCACGTACTCGTCAAGGCTCTTGGGGCGCAGCGTCAGGTCGAGGCGCTGATCGTCTTCGCCCGTCACCGTGGCCGCGGTCGCCTCTGCGGTGGCGCTCGCCACCCGCGCGCGAAGGCTCTCACCGTCGTAGGTCTCAGCACTCGCAGGCGCGCTCGGAGTCGGCTTCTTTCGCGGTGGCATCGTGGTCTCGGCAACCTACCACCCCATCGCCCAAAGCAAAGCCCCTCCGCGATGCGGAGTGACATTCTCTGTCACCTGGTCAGTTGTTTCAGCGCCTCGCGTACGAGCACGTCGAGCGGTTCGTCGAGGCGAGGCCCGAGCTCGGCCGCCACACGCTCGCACTCGCTTTGTTTGAACCCGAGCCGCACCAGGGTCATCACCAGGGTGGCCGCAGGCCCGCTGCTCGGCGCTGCGCTCGGCGGCGACGCTGCCGCGCTGAGCCCGGGTGAGGCCGCACCGGGCGGGGTCGGGCCGAGGGTGATGGCGCCCTGCTGGATCTTGTCTTTCAGCTCCAACACCAGTCGATCGGCCAGCTTCTTGCCGATGCCGTTGACGGTCTGGAGCCGCTTCGCGTCACCCTTCAACACCGCGCCCACGAGCTCATGAAGCGAGAGCCCCGACAAGATGCCGACGGCGATGCGCGGGCCCACGCCGGTGACGCCGGTGAGGAGCCTGAAGGCCGCGCGCTCGCCCTCGTTGGCGAAGCCGAAGAGCGTGATGGCGTCTTCGCGTACGTGTGTCACCACCGTCAGGGTGACCCTGCCCTCGCTGTCGCCGGGGGCGCGGCCGAGGGTGCCCAAGGGCACCAACACCTCGTAGCCGACGCCGCCGACGTCGACAATCACCGTGCCATCAAGCTGTTCGCTCACAACCTTGCCGTGCAATCGTCCGATCATGCTGGTTGGGGTGACTATCCCACGGAGCCCGCATCACGCGAGCCGATGTTCTCGATGCGCGTGACAGACTATGTCAACCCGTGTGCCCCCATGACACCGCTGTCGTAGCGGGGTGGGGTGAAAGCTCGGGCTTTGCGGCGGCATCAATCGTGGTATGCAACCTGCTCGGTGAAACGGTGTCGCTACATGGTCGCGGCCCTTGCCACGGTGGCAGGGTGCTTGATTCCGAGCGCGCCGGAGTTTGCGACGGAGCCCCCGTTGAGCCCACCGCAGATCGTTGATGCCCCGGGGTTGACCCGTCCGCGGGTGGGCAACATTGTGTTGGTCGAGCAGGGCAACGCGCAGTCTGAGTTGATTGAGTTCAACATCCCTGTCGACGACCTGGGCGTCGACGAAACGCTTCAGTTCAATTTCTTCGTGAACGGCGATCGCGACTGCGTTCAATCGAACGGCGCGAGCGATTGCGCACAGACCGAGAACCTTCGCGAGCTGCCGCCGTCGTCAGACCGCGCGCGGCGCCGTTTCATCACCTGGAGTCGTAGCTTTCGTCAGCTCGGTTGTAACCGGGTTGAGCTGTATGTGACCTCGTCTCGCTTTCTTCTGAATGGTAACTTTCACACCCCCGCCCGCGACGGCGACCTCGCCTTCGCGAGCTGGTGGGTCTTTGTTCGAGCCCCCGCGGGCAGCACTTCAACGAGCGACGCCGGCACCGGCGACTCGGTCGAGCGCTGCCCGTACATCGTGCCCTGAGCGGGGCGCGGTGAGGGCACGGAGGGTTGCAACGATGCTTGGACTTTCACGACAACGGCTTTACCGCGTGGGGCTTTGGGGCCTCTTGCTCGGTGGGCTCGGGTGCAGTGATTCGAGTGTGGTGGGCGGGCACGTCAACCCCACCAACTCGTGCCGCAGCGACCGCGATTGCGCAGAGGGCGTCTGCAACCTCGAACAGATGCGGTGTGTGGTGGCGGCGCGGGCCGAGGTGTTCTTCTCGGTGACGCCCGCGGCGACGGGTCTTCGGGCAGACGCCTTCCCGACCTTGACGGCGCCCCAGACGATTCGCTCGGGTGACGAGGTTGACCTCGCGCTGAGCACGGCGCGCACGGTCTACGGCGCCATCACCCTCAGCTCCGACGCGACCACCCCCGACGGCGGCGAGGCGCGCGCGTATGTGCCCGCGGCGGTCGAGTTTGTGCCTTCGGGTCTCGGCGATGTGGTGCGCCCCACCCGCGCCGTGGCCGCCGACACCGCGGTGCAGAACAGCCAGAACGACAACCGCCCGTTCACCTTTCAGGCGCTCTTGCCTGATGGCGCGTTCGACATCGTGGTGCGGCCGGTGTCAGAGCTCGCGGGGCGGCTCCCGCCGCTGTTTCAGCAGGCCTACGATCTTCGCACCAACGCTTCGGCGCAGCGCTTCGACATCGCCTACCCCGCCCGCTTCGCGCGGTGGTCGGGGGTGGTGCGCGACCGTCAAGGCAACGCCCTCCAAGGCCTCGTGGTGCGCGCGGTCGACCTGAACCGCGACGCCCGGGTGGTCTCGACGGTGGTCACCACCGCGGCGTCGTCGAGCGACCCTGACGCGCCCGTCGGGGGGAGCTTCAACCTCGATTTCGCCCCCGGCGCGCCCGAAGAGTGGGTGCTGCGCATCACCGCCGAGACGAGCGCGTCGAGCTGGCTGACCATCGACATTCCGCGGGCCGCGCTCTCGCGCAACGACCCGACGGGCCGCAACCTGCGCATCGAGCTCCCGAGCGATCTCGGGTTGCCCTACCTCAACGGGATGCGCCCTTCGGGGGGCACCGTGCCGATTGGCACGAGCGTGCCTGCGTGTGTGGGCTGCGTCGACGTCCGCGCCTCGGTCGAGGGCCGCTCGTCGAACGGGGCGACCCAGGTCTTGCGCGAGGCCCAAGTGGTGATGCGCACGACCCTCGACGCGCCCTCTCTCGGCGACGGGGCGCGGGCGAGCTTCGAATGCCGCACCACCACCGACGCCGAGGGCGCCTTCCGCGGCTGGCTCGTGCCGGGCGACTACGACGTGATCGTGGCGCCCAACGGCGGTGAGTTCGGCAATACGGTGCGTCGCGCCTTCCGGGTGCTCGGCGACGTGCCGCAGCAGCTCGGCCAGGTGTTCACCGCCGAGACGCGCCTCTCGGTCGAGGGCCGCGTGCTGACGCCCTCGCGCATGGCCGTGGCCTCGGCGCGGGTGACGGCGATCCCGTTTCATCGCGCGTACGTGCAGCACCCTTGCTTCAACGAGCCCGACATGGCGCTCCTGGCGCCGCGGGCCTCGGTGCGCGACGCCGTGAGCGCCCGCGACGGGGCCTACCGGCTCGACCTCGACCCGGGGCTCTATCGCTTTCTGGTCGAGCCCGCCAACGGGTCGGGTTTTCCCGCGACCCTCGGGCCCGCGGTGTGTGTCACCGGGAGGGTGCGCGCGCTCGACGTGGCCCTCGACACGCCGCTCGAAATTCACGGCGTGGTGCGCGATTCGTCGCAGCGGGTTGCGCCCGGGGCCACCGTCGAGGCCATCGTGCGGGTGCGCGAGCCAGGCGCCCAAGGGGCCGTGGTGCGGGTGGCGCGGGTCAGCGCCGACGCCCAAGGGGCCTACCGTGTGCTCTTGCCGAGCGGCGTGCGGGTCTCAGACTGAATCACCGTTCAGTCTGAGAGGGCCTCGACGAAGAAGTCGCTCACCGCGCGCACCCGCGCAGAGCGGGCAAAATCTGGGTGCGTGACCAGCCACACCGGGCGCGGCACGGGCTTGAAGGCCGTGAGCACCACCAGGCCCGCCGCTTCGGCGACACGTCGGGGCGCGAGGGTCGCGCCGAGTCCGCCGAGCGCGGCCGCCATGGCGACCCCGAGGCTCGTCGTGCGGAGGGTGATGCGGAGCTCGTCGACGCCTTGCATCCACGCGTTCTCGCCGTGCTGAAAGAAGTGCTCGCCCAAGGCGATGGCTTCGAGCGGGCGCGGCACCTCAGCCGGGTCTCGCCCGCGCAGGTACTCGGGTGAACACACGATGGCCGTCTCGATGCTGCCCGCGCGCCGGACCAGCTCGTCGGCCCGGGTCGGCCGCGAGAGCCGCAAGGCCATCTCGGCGTCGCGCGAGAGATCAAGCACCTGCGGGGTGACCACCATCTCAAGGGTGATCAAGGGCAAGGCCTCGCGCAGACGCGGCAGCAAGGGCGCCACAAAGTGCACCGCGAGCACGTCGGTGGTGGTCACCCGCACGATGCCCTGAGGCGCCTCTCGGTCGACCCGCGCGGCGCGCACCACGTCGTCGAGGGTCTGCTCGGCCCGCATCGCCACCGCGAGGAGCGACTGCCCCGCCTCGGTGGCCGCCAGGCCCGCGCCCGGCTTCTTGCGCAGAACGCGCGTGCCGAGCGACTCTTCGAGGGCGCTCAAATGTCGGCTCACCGTCGCCTTGTCGACGCCCAGGGCGCGGGCCCCGCCCGACACCGAACCCGCACGACTGACGGCCAGCAAGATCCGAAGCTGATCCCAGTTTTGCATCGGCGACCGCGACGAGCGTCGCACGGCCGATGGCGGCCCGGTGGCGAAATTCTGCAACGGTGTGATGCGCCGCGTCGTCTGGTCAACGAGCCCCCGCGCGCCCAGACTTGTCGGGCATGACAGACTCGCTCAACGGACTCGTCGAAGAGGTCGATTTCTCGGGCATCGGCGCGCCCCATGCGCCGCGCGGTGAGGTGCAACAGAGCGCCGCCGAGTGGGTGCGGACCGCCGACGGCGCGCTCCTCAGCGCCCAGGCCTTTGTGCCCAGGGAGCGCCCCACCGCGGCGGTGGTGTTGGCCGGCGCGACGGCGGTACCATCTCGATATTACAAAGCTTTTGCGACTGCCTTGGCGCGCGAAGGCTTCGCCGTGATGACCTTCGACTACCGCGGCGTGGGGCGCTCGCGCGAGGCGCACCCGGCCCCCGACATGCGCGGCTGGTTCGAAGACATCAACGCGGTGGTCAGCCTTGTGGCCGAGCGGTACGCGGGCCTGCCGGTGCTCTACGTCGGTCACAGCTTCGGAGGCCACGCCTTGGGGGTCTCACGCGCCGTGGCGACCCACGTTCGGGCAGCGGTCAGCGTGGCCAGCATGAGCGGGTGGGTGGGCCACTGGCCGATGCCCGCGCGGCTGAAGATCGAGGCGCTCTGGCGTGTGGCGGTGCCCTTCTTCGCGGGCACGCTGGGGTATGTGCCCGGCTGGGCGGGCCTGCAAGAAGACCTCCCCGGCGGGGTGGCCCGCGACTGGGCCGGTTGGTGTCTGACCCCGGGGTACTTTCGCGGCGCCCTCGAGGCCGAGACGGCGCAGTTTGACACCCTCGCGGTGCCCATCTTGTTTCAAAACTACAGCGACGACGCCTACGCTCCGGCGGCCGCCGTCGAGGAGTTTGTCGGGTGGTTTCGCAGCGCGACGATCACCCGCGAGGTGCTCGAACCAAAGCGCCACGGGCTCTCATCGATCGGTCACTTTGGGTTCTTCCGAGAGAAGAACGCGGCGCTCTGGGGGCCCGTGATCGCCTGGCTCAAGGCTCAGCGCTGAGCCCGAAGAAGGGCGTCGACCGCGCCGAGCACGTAGGCCCCTTCACGCGCGAAATTGTTAGGCCAATGCGGCGCAAAGCGCAGCACGCCGTCGGGGCAGCTGGTGACCACGCCGTGGGCCGCGAGGCCGCGCTGCCAGGCCGCAGCCCCCTCGCGCCCCTCCGGGGCGATCACCCCCAAGATAGACGACCGGCCCGCCGCGGTAGGGCTCCGTAGGCTCTCGAAGCCGCGCGCGACGAGGCCTGCTTCGAGCGCGACGAGGTAGGAGTCGACGTGTGCCGCGATGGCCTCGACGCCGAGCGCGGTCAACAGGTCGACGCTGGCTTCGAGGGCGGCATAGCCCTCGGCGCTCAAGGTGCCCACTTCGAAGCGCCTGGCGCTCTCGACGAAGGGGCGGTCGTAGCGCAAATGCCCTGGGCCTTCGGTGAGAAAGCGAAAGGGCTCCTGGTGCGAGAGCCAGCCCGCGAGGTGGGGGTGAAACCGCGCCGCGGCGGCCTGGCGCGCCACCAAGACCCCCGCGCCCTCAAGGCCCATGAGCCATTTGTGACCCCCTGAGACGAGGTAGTCGATGCCGTCGCGGGTGACGTCGAGGGGCACCGCGCCGCACGCCTGGATGGCGTCGACGAAGAGCTCGGCGCCGTGCGCATGGCAACGCCGGGCGATCTCGGCCCAGGGCATTTTGAAGCCCGTTTGAAACTGAACCGCGCTGAGGGCCACCACCCGAAGGCCGCGCGAGAGGCGCGCCTCAAGGTCGGCCATGGCCTCGTCGGGGCGGGTGCGAAAGGCGTCGGCCGAGGCGAGCTCGAACTCAAGGTCGAAGAGCGCCGCGGCGCGCTGCCAGGGCGTCACGTTGGCAGGGAATTCTCCTTCAAAGCAGAGCACCCGGTCGCGGGGGCGCCACGGCAACGAGAGCGCCACCATGGTCACGCCGAGCGAGGTGTTGCTCACCAGCGCGACCTCCGAGGCGTCGGCGCCGAGCAAGGCCCCGAGCTTCTGACGGAGGCGGTCGCGCTGGGCGAGGGCGCCGCCGAAGTATCCCGCGCCCTGACGGCTGAGGGCGCCGAGGTGGGCCAAGACCGCACGACGCACCGGCAAGCTCGGCGGCGAGACCGCGGCGTGGGCCAGGTAGGCGCGCGCTTCAAGGTCGGGAAAGAGTGAGCGATCACCCAGAAGAGCAGGTGAGGGGGGTGGCAACATCGGGCCGACGAAGGTACACCACCGGCCATAGCCCCTGCGCGCCCGTAACGCACCCCGAGCCCTTGGGCGCCTCGTGAGAAATTACCGTGTCTACCGTCAATCGATTCGAGCACCTGCGGGCGCTCTACATGGCCCGGCCCGTCATCCTCGCGCCGATGGAGGACGTCACCGACCTCGTCTTTCGGCGCCTCTGTCGCGGCGTCGGGGCCGACCTCTGCGTGACCGAATTCGTCAATGTTGAAGGGCTCTTGCGCGGTGCTCGCACCGCCCTGAGAAAGATCGAGCTGCCCCCAGACGATCAGCCCACGGTCATTCAGATCTACGGCTCAGACCCGGCGCGACTGGCCGAAGCCGCCGAGGTCTCGGCCGCCGCGGGGCCCACGGCCATTGACATCAACTGCGGCTGCTGGGTGCCCAAGATCGCGGCGCGCGGGGCAGGGGCGGGGTGGTTGCGTGACCCCGGCGCCATGGTCGCCATGGCCAAAATGGTGGTCGCGCGATTGCCGACGATGCCCGTCACCGTGAAGACCCGCATCGGCTGGGGCCCCGAGAGCGAGATGCCCATCGTCGAGCTCGCGCGACGCCTCGAAGAGGTGGGCGTCCAGGCGCTCACGGTGCACTGCCGTACGGCCAAACAGGGGCACGACGGCCCCGCGGTCTGGGAGTGGGCGCGCAAGGCCCGCGAGGTGGTGAAGATGCCTGTGATCGTCAACGGTGACGTGCGAAGCGCCAGCGACGCCGCTCGCGCCATCGCCGAGACGGCCTGCGAGGGCGTGATGGTCGGGCGTCGCGCCATCGAGCATCCGTGGGTCTTTCGCGAAGCCCGGAGCCTGCTCGACACCGGCGTCGAGTGCGCCCCGCCGACCCCCGCAGAGCGTATCGAACTCTGCAAAGTTCATCTTCGGGCGAACGTCGCGGCGAGGGGTGAGAAGCACGGCGTCGCGGTCACCCGGCGTCACCTCACGGGCTACCTCAAGGGGCTCCCCGGCGCGGCGATCTTGCGTCAGCGCCTCGTGGTCACCGAGAGCCTCGACGGCAACCTGAGCCTCCTCGATGAGGCGCTCGCGCGCATTCACAACGCAGGCACCATGATGGAGGCGGTGGCGTGACCCTCGAAGCGACCCTCAGCGCGCTCTACCCCGACCACCTGAAGCGCCTCGTGGCCGCCTATGTCGCGGTGCTCGAGCGTCACGCGCTCGACGCGGTGGTCTTGCACGGCGGCACCGCGCAGAAGCGCACCCTCGCCGACGATCAGTACTGGCCCATCAGGCCCACGCCGCACTTTCAGCACTGGGTGCCCTTGGCCGAGCCCGACGCCGCGGTGGTGGTCGAGGCCTCGGGCCGCGCGTGGGTCGCCCGGGTCGCCGTCACCAGCTTCTGGGAGCACCCCTTCGAGCCCGAGGGCCGTCACTGGGAGGCCTCCCTCGCACAGCGCCCCCTCGCGCGGTGGTCAGACCTGGCCGAGCAGCTCCCGAAGGGGCGTCTCGCGTTTGTGGGCGACGACCTCGCGGCGGCGGCCGAGCTCTCGATCGCGCAGCGCAACGGCGCCGCGCTCGTGGCCGACCTCGACGCCCTGCGGGTCTACAAGACCCCCTACGAGAAGGCGTGTCTGCGAGAGGCCAACCGCCGCGCCGCGCTCGGGCACCAGGCCGTCCTCGACGCATTCGCGCGGGGTGCCGAGAGCGAGCTCGACTTGCACCTCGCGTACCTCGGCGCCACCGGGCAAGACGACCCCGAGACGCCCTACAAGAACATCGTCGCCCTCGGGCCCCACGCGGCCACCTTGCACCACGTCTCGTATGGCCGACACCGCGCGCCCCGCGGCGCCCGGCCCGAGACCCTGCTCCTCGACGCGGGGTCGACGTGCATGGGCTATTGTTCAGACATCACCCGCACCTTCTTTCGCGACGCCCGCGGCGCGAGCGCGAGCGTGTTCGCCGAGCTCCTCGGGGGCATGGAGGCGCTCCAGAAGACCCTCTGCGCCGAGGTGCGCGTGGGCACGCCCTATGAGGCGCTGCACGATCGGTCGCACGCATTGTTGGGCGAGCTGCTCGCGCGCTGCGGCGTGGTTCAGAGCGCCGAGCGCGCCGTCGACGAGGGCGTCACCCGCGCGTTCTACCCGCACGGTCTCGGGCACTCTCTGGGGCTTCAGTGCCACGACGTGGGCTGCGCGCTCCTCAAGCCTCGGGGCGAGAACCCCTTTCTTCGCAACACGAGCGTCATCGCACCAGACCAGGTGTTCACCATCGAACCGGGGTTGTACTTTATTGAGAGCCTCCTCAAGCCGATGCGAGAGGCCGCGCCTTCGGGGCTGGTCGATTGGCAGCTCGTCGACGCGTTGACGCCATTCGGCGGCATTCGCATCGAAGACGACGTGGTGGTCACCGACGACCCCGCGAGGCCCATCGACAACCTCACGCGCCCGTTCTTGCCCGACGGCGCCAAGGTGCTCTCGTGAGCCAAGGGCGCCGGTCGTTGCCGCTCTTCGAGGGGATGCTCCGCGCCGACCCCTCGACCCGGTGGAAGATCGAGCAGGCCCGACAGCGGCTCGGCGGTCGGGTGCGCGGCAACGAGCGCACCGGCGCCATCGTGACCGTGATGACTCCCGACGGCCTCGGCGAGACCGGGGTGGTGCTCTACGAGGGCGAGGGCGAGGTCGATGTGTGGCGCCTCGGCGACCGGGTGCGTCGCACCTCGCCGACGAACGTGCTCGATCGTCACGACGCGACGGTCGACCCGAAGATCCTCGCGGTCTCGGCCGACGCGCGGGTCTTCGCGACCCTCGAAGAGGGCATGACCGTTCGCTTCTTGCACCCGTCGGGGCAAGGCGAGCGGGCCACGTTGTTTGAAAAGTGTCGCTACGGCGCGCTGGTGGCGCGCGACGACGGGAGCGTCTTGGCCGTCGGCTTTCGTCGGCTGATGCCGCTCGCCGCGGAGGCGTGATCAGCCCACGGTGCGTTGATGGTTGAGGCGGTCGTAGTGCCGATACCCGAGGAGGTCGAGGGCGGTCTTCGGGGCGAGCGCGATGTCGACCAGGGTCTTGAGGTCGTAGGTGCCCGCGAGCACCGGCGGGCTGTACGCGCGCACCGTCTCGGGGTTGCGAAACTCGGTGAACGGAAAGAGCGTGGCGTGCGGGTGCGCGTGCACAAAATGCGCGCACGAGAGCCGCGAATACCCAGGCGCCTTCGGCGCGGTGATCACATGCGGCGTCGCGAGGAAGGTGCCGCCGGTGACGATCTCGAGCTGCTGCCCCACCTGCGCGACGATGCAGCCCGCGGGCGCGGCGCCTCGCACTTTGCGCCCCGCAGGGTCGGCCGCCGTGGCCCGGGTGCGAAGGTAGAGCCCGCTCTCGGGGTCGGGAGGCGGGCAACGGGCGCCGCTCGGGTCGATGAACCGCCCGCCCGGCAAGAGCGTCAGGAGGTTGAAGTCGGTGTGCTCTTCACCCCAAAGGATGCCGCCGCCGACCTGCGCTTCATTGAGCGGAATGTACCGCAGCGCGCGGGTGATGTGAGGCCCGCCTTCGATGAGCCGCGTGAAGCGATCGGCTTCGAGCGAGAGCGCCACCGCCGCGCCCGTGAGCAGCGCCGAGCCCGCGCGGTGGAGCGCCGCGCCGAGGGCGAGGTAGGTCTCTTCAAAGCCCGCGATGTCGGTCGGCCAGACGTTCTCGGCGTAGATCTCGGGGTACTGCGCCTGGAGCTCGGCGTCGATCGCCGTGGGCGACGCGAAGTAGCATTCTTTGAAGTCGGGCTGGCCCCCGGCGGCGACGGCCTGCTCGGTGTTCGGCGGCGTCCACCCGCGTTGGTACCAGAGGTCGGGGCGCGCGAGGCGGCGCTTGTCAGCCTCGGCACGCGACGTCAACTGTGTAAACACGTCGTAGTACCGATCGAGCAAGGCGGGGTCGATGCCGTGGTTGCGCACATACACCAAACCGAAGGCGCCGAAGCCCTCACGGATGGCCGCGGCCGCGCGGGCCCGGGCCTCGTCGTCACCACGCAGATCGTCAAGGTCAACGGTCGGAATCGAGAGAGCGCTCATGTCGCCCGCGATCATGGCGCGCCGCCCCTCCGATGCCAAGGCTCTTGACGCGACGCTCCGTCAGTGGTCGACCACCGCTCTCCGCTGAAAGGGCTTGTCATGGCACTCACCGAAGGTCTTCGCGCACACCTCGACGAACTCGTGGCCCGTCACCGGGTCGTACTTTTCATGAAAGGCACACGCTTCTCACCCTCGTGTGGCTTCTCGGCCAACGTCGTCAACGTGCTCGACGCCCTGCTCGCCGACTATCACACCGTCGACGTGCTCGCCGACACGGCGATCCGCGATGGCATCAAAGAGTACGCCGACTGGCCCACCATCCCGCAGCTGTACGTCAAGGGTGAGTTCGTCGGCGGCGCCGACATCGTGCGCTCGCTCCACGAGAGCGGCGAGCTCGCGAGGCTCCTCGAGGTCAACCCCGCCGAGCGAAAGGCCCCCAGCATCACCCTCACCGAAGGCGCCGCCCGTGCCCTCTCGGAGGCCGCGGGTGAGGCCCAGGGCCTCGTGCTCAGGCTCGGCGTGTCAGGCAAATTCGCCTACGATCTCTTCTTCGGCGACGCCGAGGCGAACGACTTCGTGAGCGAGAGCCGGGGCCTCAAGGTGCACTGCGACCCCGCCAGCGCGCGGCGCGCCGAGGGCGTCACCATCGACTACGTGGTCGGCTCCCAAGGGGCGGGCTTTCGCATCGACAACCCGAACGAGCCCGCGCCGGTCGCCCAACGCGCGCCGCAACAAATCGCCGCGATGCGTGCAGCCCATGAGCCCATGGCCTTCATCGACGTGCGCACCCCCGAAGAACGCGAGATCGCACACATCGAAGGCTCGCGGCTCCTCGACCCTGTGTTCGAGCACGAGCTGCTCGCCGCCGATCGCGCGCTGCCCTTGGTGTTCGTGTGCCACCACGGCGTGCGGAGCCTCGCCGCCGCCGAGCATTTCGCGAGCCTCGGGTTTCAGAAGGTCTACAACCTCCAAGGCGGCATCGACGCCTGGAGCGTGACCGTCGACCCGAGCGTGCCGCGCTATTGAATCAGCCCGCGGGCGGTGTAGAAGAGATGGCTACGATGAACGATCCGGCAGAGATTCGGGCGGCGGTACGAGAGGCCATCTTGGGGCGCATCGCCGACGCAGAGGTGCGCGTCGAGGGCGGCGGGGGCCACTACACCATCGAGGTGGTGAGCCCGGTCTTCGCAGGCAAGGGCATGCTCGAGAGCCAGCGCCTCGTGCTCGGGGCCATCGCGCCGTTGATGAAGGGCGACCACGCCCCGGTGCACGCGGTCGACTCGCTCAAGACCCGCACGCCCTAGCGTCACACCCTCAGCGCCCGAGCCGGGTGAGAAATTCGTCGATGATGCCATAGGTGAGGCCCCAGATCGTGAGGCCCTCAAGGCGCCAACGCGAGAGCACAAAGGGCACCCCGAGGGGCACACGCTTGTACGGTCGCCACCACCACAGCATGCGCGATTGCACGGGGCGAAGGGCTTCGAGCGCGACCCACCGCGCCTCGGCGACCTCGTCGGGGTGGAGCCGCAGCGGCGGGTCACCCTCGATGGCGAAGACCACAGGCGTGACCGCGAAATTGGCCCACCGGCCCTGGCTCGCCGGAGGGTGATCTGACAGCGTGCCGAGCCGCCGCGCGCCCACGGTGTCGAGGTCGAGCCCCACCTCTTCGAGGGTCTCGCGCATCGCCGTCGATTCGATCGAGGCGTCGTCGGCGTCGACCTTGCCGCCCGGGAGCGCCGCGTCGCCCGACCAACGATCGCCGGCGCGCACCGCCCTGCGGATCACCAACATCTCGATGCCCCGCGGAGACTCTCGCAGCACCAAGGCCACCGCGGCGCGCCAGCGAACCCGCCCCCTGCGTCGCCACCGCGGCGCGCTGCCCTCCAGTCGCACGGCCACGGTCTCGATCGAACGGAGAGGCTCGGTCTGCGCCTGCGCGCTTCGGGTGAACACAGCGGGTCTGCGACGCTAGCACAGCGCGCCGACGACGACTGGCGACCCCGAGTGATTTCGGTGCACCCTCGGCCCCGGCAATGCTGTCTCTCAGTCGCGACGAGGCTCGGCGATTTCTGGTCTTGCGGCACCACCTGGCGCCCGCGCGAGCTTTGCCCGGGCGGGCCCTCGCGGCGCGCGACCTTGTGCGCGGGTGGGGCGCGCTTCAGTTCGACCCGCTTGAGGTGCCGGGGGCCCGAAACCACGACTTGGTGATGCACGCGCGGGTGGCCGACTACGCCCGCGCCGACACCGAAGCGTGGCTCTACGCGCCCCAAGCGTCGCGGTGTCTCGTCGAGGTCTACAACAAGTCGCTCAACATCGTCCCGCTTGAAGACCTCGCGGCGCACCGCTTCGCGTGGGAGCGCGCCGAAGCCCGACATCGCAACGCGCTCTTCCGCACCCATCGCCGCGAAGTCGACGCGGTGCTCGCGCGGCTCCGCGACGAGGGCCCCACCGCGACGCGGGCCCTCAGCCGCGACCACCAGCGCGCCATCGATTGGTACTGGGCGCCCACCTCGACGGGTCGCGCCGTGCTCGAAGCCCTCTTCGAGACCGGCCAGGTCGCCATCATGCGACGCGAGGGCAACGCCCGCATTTACGACCTCACCGAGCGCTGCATCGCGCCCCACTACCTCGCCCCACGCCTGCCGCGCGACGCGTGCATCGCGCAGCGCCTCCTCACGCGGCACCGCAGCATGGGCCTGCTCGCGCGCACCGCCAACACCGAGGTCTTCGTCGCGCTCGGCGACGCCCAAGAGCGCGAAGCGGCACGCCGCGCGCTGTGCGAAGCGGGCGCCCTCATCGAGGTGCGCGTCGAGGGGCACCGCGACCCGAGGCACATCGTCGCCGCTAATCGGCCGCTCCTCGAAGCGTGCACCGCGCGGCTCGATCGAGCCCAAGAGACGGTCAGCTTCCTCGCGCCGCTCGACCCGCTCTTATGGGATCGCCGCCTCGTCGAGAGCCTCTTTGACTTCAGGTATCGCTGGGAGGTCTACACCGCCGAAGAGAAACGCGAGCATGGGTACTATGTGCTCCCGGTGCTCTTCGGCGATCGCATCGTGGGGCGCATCGAGCCCGTCTACGATCGCCGCGCGCAGCACCTCACGGTGAAGCTCTTGCGCTTCGTCGACGGCTTCGCGCCCACCGACCAGGCGCACTTTCTCGCCGCCTTCACCGACGCCCTCGCCGACTACGCGCGCTTCGTCAACGCCCGCGAGGTCACCCTCGGACGCACGGTCTTCGAACGCGCGGTGAAGAAGCAACTCAAGCTGAAACGCTAGCGGCGTCTTCGCTGCGAGATCACCATGCCGAGGCCCACGCTCAGGCCCAACATCAGCGTGGCCATCGACGCTGCGCAGCTCCCGCCGCCGCCCCCGTCGTTCGCGCCGTAACGCTGGCGGTCGTAGTCGTATCGGCTGCCGTACCCCGTGTTCTTCGTGGGGAAGATCTTCGTCCGCGCGGGGCGCGACGGCGCGCTCGATGCGCCCGAACCCCACGCGCTGCCGCCGAAGCTCCCGCCGGTGTGCTGCGCCGAGAGCGCCGAGGCGTACACAAACATCGACAAAACAAGCGCAAACAGCGCGGTGCCGATACGCCCTGGGGGTGCCCCCCGATGCCTCCGTTGAGCCCCGCCGGTGTGCGCCACGGCGAGACTCTACACAGCCCCCCTTGAGGGTCAACGGAAGGCAAAAAAACCGGGCAGAGCTCCGCCCGTTCTGATCGCGCGCAGGCTCCGAGCGGCTCGAACACCCGATCGACCCCGCAACGGTTGCACGCACCCCGCCAGAGACCCCCGAACCCACCCCGGCCCCGCAGCCCCCCCGGCCCCCAAGACCATGGGAGCTCAGGGTCAAACTGTCACAAACTCGCTTGCATCGCCGCAGACCGCGAAAGTGCACCCAGGCCAACCATGATTCTCACACTTCAGGGGTGCGGCGTAGGGCCCGCACCGCAAGATGTATCGAGCGGATCGCGCTGTTTTCATAGCGGTTTCTGCACGGCAGTTAGTGTGAGACTGGCGAAAGTGCGGGTATAGTGGAGACCAAGAGGAGCGTCATGCCGTCTCGCTGGACACGTTTGGCGGTCCTGGTTTCTTCGCTGTTCGCACTTGTGGGCTGCAGTGGTGGCGGCTCGCTTGTGGGCAACGAAGACGCCTCAGTGGTGGTGTCTTTCGACGCCGGCCGCGACATTGGTAACGATCTGAGTGATGACTTCGTGCTCGTCGTCGGCGACGTGCAGAAGCCTCGCGACGTTGCTGATGCCGCGGTCGATGCCGATGTCACGGTGCCGCGCGAGTGCGTCGATGAAGACCGGGATGGCTTCGGTTTCGGCAATGGTTGCCGCAATGCAGATTGCGACGACCGCAACCCCAATGTGACCGACCAGTGTTACCGCTGTCGTCTCCCCGAAGAGGGGTGTGACTGTCGGCCTGGCGACCAGCCGGTCCCATGCGATGTGAACTCGGGGCGAAACGCGGGCCCAGATGGCGTGTGCCATTTGGGTCAGCGCAATTGCGTCGACGGTCGCTGGTCGTCGTGCCAGGCGTGGCGCGGCGCTTTCCAGTACCAGAGCGTGATCAGCGCGTGCCCGGGCTCGTGTCTCCAGGGGTGCCGCCATCAGGTGTTGTGTCCGACGCCCGGCGATACGCTCCCGGCGGGCTCGACCAACGTCCAGATCGGCGCCGGCGTCCACGCGACCTTCTGCCCGACGGGGCTGCCCACCGGCGGCATCACCTCGGTCTGTAACTCCACCTCGGGTACGAGCTACCTCCGCGGCACCTCGTCGCTGTCGTACACCGACGCTTGCAGCCTGCCTGGCGCGTCACGCTTCCTCCAGAACAACGACGACGGCACCTTCTCGCTGACGCTGCCCTACAATTTTGCCTATTACGGCAACAACTTCAACACCATCGGCGTGAGCATGAACGGCATGGTGTCGTTCCCTACCGCGTCGTACGAGTATTACAACTACCCGCTCCCTTACGCGAACATCCAGAACACCGTTTTCGCCTTCTGGGATGACATCTACGCCCGCGGTGAGGGCATCTGCTTCGCCGTCACCGGCGCCGCGGGTTCGCGTCGCGCCATTGTTCAGTGGCAAAACAGCTTCTTCTATTACAACAACACCCCCAGCACGAACATCAACTTCGAGGTCGTCCTCCACGAGACCTCGAACATCATTGATGTGCTTTACGGCACGATGGTGGGCGAGGGCGACCGGGCGACCGGCTCAAGCGCCACCATCGGTATTCAGCAGGGCTCGGGTAGCAGCTTCGATCAAGTCAGCTACAACGTCGGCGGCGCCATCTCGTCGAACAGCTCCATCCGTTGGACGCCCTCGACCGGCAGCACCGTCTGTCAACAAGGCATCTACCGCCGCACCTTCGACGGTCTCTGTTCACCCGGCGAGGCGCCGCGGTGGGGCCAGTTCAACTACACGGCCATCGTCCCTCAGGGTACGAGCATCGACTTCGAGGTGCGCATCGCCGACACCGAGCCCGCGCTCGCCACGGCCGCGCCGATCCGCCTCCCCTCCGCCAACCGGGGGATGAGCAACGTCCCCACGAGCATCGACATCGGCGCCGCCATCCGCGCGGCGCGCCCCGACCTCGCCCTCGACGGCCGCCGGTACGCGCAGATCATCGCGACGCTCAACCCGTCGCCCGACCGCACCGTCGCGCCGACCCTCGTCTCGACCGAGACGCAGTTCACCTGTGGGCCGGTCGACCCCACCAACAACTGCCGCGCGGGCGCCGACTGCTTCATCAACGCCGCCTGCCGCCGCGGTCGCATCGAGTGTCGCAACTCGGCTGGCGGCCGCCCCGTCGAGGTCTGCGTCGACATCGGGGCCCAGGTTCCGGGCACGAGCTGCGGCGACGGCTTCGTCTGCAACCCGGCCGGCAACTGCATCGCGTGCAGCGAGGGCACGGCCTGCGACCTCGGCAACGTCTGCGCGCTGGGTCGTATCTCGTGCGCCACGGGCGCGCCGGTCTGTGTGGTCGGCAACTACGCCCCCACGGGCACGGTCTGCCGCGGCAACTCGGCGGCCTACACCCGCTCGGTCTCGCCGCTCAGCTGGGTCAACGTCTGTAACCAGCCCGGCTCGTCGAGGCTCTTGCCGAACGTCGACGACGGCGCGACCTCGGTGACGCTGCCCTTCGCCTTCAACTGGTACGGCGCGCCCTACTCGCTGATCAACGTCTCGACGAACGGCATGATCTCGTTCAGCTCGAGCGCGTACCTTTGGCAGTACGTCAACACGGCCATCCCGTACGGCAACATCCCCGATACGATCTTCGCCTTCTGGGATGACCTCTACCCCCGCACCAACGGCATCTGCGCCGTCGTGCTGGGTACGGCGCCGAACCGACAGTTTGTTGCCCAGTGGGACAACAACTTCTTCTATTACAACAACACGCCCAGCACGAGCATCAACTTCGAAGTCTTCTTGACTGAAACTTCGAATACGATCGATGTTCGGTACGGCACGATGACGGGCGAGGGCGACCGCGCGACCGGCGCGAGCGCCACCATCGGCATCCAGCGCGACTCGGGCAGCAGCTTTGACCAGGTGGGCTACAACACCGCCGGCGTCGTCAGCAGCAACTCCGGCATCCGGTGGACGCCCAACGTCCAGGCCGTGTGTGACGGCAGCGGCAACTGCGTCGAGTGCAACGCGGGCTCGGCCTGCGCGCTCCCGGGTGACGCCTGCGGCATCGGCAACATCGCGTGCATCAACGGCCGCCCGGTGTGTGTGCGCATCGGCCAGCAGCCCGTGGGCACCACCTGCGGCACCAACGCGGTCTGCAACTCGGGCGGGCAGTGTGTGCCTTGCCAAGAGGGCATGGCCTGCACCGCGAGCTCGAGCTGCCGCATCGCCTCGGTGACCTGCACGAGCGGCGCGCCGGTGTGCCGCGACACGGGCGTCTTGCCGCCCAACACGATGTGCACCACGCCCGGCAACGCCGTCGGCGTGTGCGACATCAACGCCAACTGCGTCACCTGCTTCCCCGAGGTGTGTGACGGGCTCGACAACGACTGCGACGGCGTGGTCGACGACAACGTCACCCGCAGCTGCTACACGGGCAGCCCAAGCACCCAGGGGGTGGGCGTCTGCACCGCGGGCACCGAGACCTGCACCGCGGGCTCGTGGGGGAGCTGCCTCGGGCAAGTGCTCCCGAGCACCGACGTCTGCAACGGCCGCGACGACAACTGC
This sequence comes from Myxococcales bacterium, assembly GCA_016792845.1. Taxonomy (GTDB): domain Bacteria; phylum Myxococcota_A; class Polyangia; order Polyangiales; genus JAEUKH01. The sequence continues at coordinate 529,218 of JAEUKH010000029.1, forward strand.
AACGGCAGCGTCGACGAGGTCTACGCCGCGCTGCCGACCTCGTGCTCGCAGGTGAACCGCACGACGCCCACGGGGCTCTTCAGGGTTGACCCCGACGGCACCGGGCCCATCTCAGCCTACGACGCGTTCTGCGAAATGACCGCCAACGGCGGCGGGTGGAGCCTCGCCCTCAAGGCCGACGGTCGCGCCACCACCTTCTCGTACGACGCCGGCTATTGGACGAACACCGCGCTGCTCAACAACACGGTGCTCAACAACAGCTTCACCGAGTCGAAGTACCCGATCTTCGTCAACTCACCCTTCAACCAGGTGATGTTGCAGATGAACACGGGCGGCAGCTTCAACGCGCTGACGCAGAACGTCTCGGCCTACGCCTCGCTGCAAGCCCTCTTCGGTTCGGGCACCTACGTCGGCAGCACCGCGGGTCGCAACAACTGGCTCGCGCTGTTGCCCAACGCCTCGTTGCAGCCCAACTGCAACCGCGAAGGCTTCAACAACAACCTCACCTATCAGCGCATCCGCTTCGGCATCCTCGGCAACAACGAGAACGACTGCGCCTCGCCTGACTCGCGCATCGGCATCGGCGGCAACGGCAACTACTGCGGCAGCCTCGACGACCTCTCGGTCGGTCAGACGGCCCGCTGCGGCGGCAGCAACGGCGACACCGACATTCGCTCTTTCGGTTACATGTTCGTGCGTAACAGCACGGTCACGCCGAATACCTGGGTGGGCGGCTCGGTGGGCACGACCTGCTCGGTGGGCCTCGGCGCCTGCCAGCGCACGGGTGCTTGGGCCTGCGCGTCGAACGGTCTCGGCACGGTCTGCTCGGCCACCGCGGGTCTGGCTTCGGCCGAGGTCTGCGACGGCATCGACAACGACTGCGACGGCGTGGTCGACAACATCCCGGCCAACGCCTGCGACCCCACCGCCTGCTCGGTCGGCGTGACGGTCTGCCCGGCGACCAACGTCGGCACCGTGGTGGCGCCGGTCTGCCGCCGTACGGGCTTCGCGCCCAACTCCAGGGTGTGTCGCCCGGTCGCGGGCGCCTGCGACACCGCCGAGGTCTGCAACGGCAGCAGCGACACCTGTCCGGCTGACACCTTCCAGGGTGGCAGCACGGTCTGCCGCGCCGCGGTGAGCAACTGCGACGTCGCCGAGGTGTGCTCGGGCACCAGCGCCAACTGCCCGAACGACGGCTTCGCGCCCAACACCACCGTGTGTCGCGCGGCGGCCGGCACCTGCGACGTGCAAGAGACCTGCACGGGCAGCTCGTCGGTGTGTCCGAATGACGCGCTCAGGCCCGCGGGATTTGTGTGCCGTCCGACGGTCAACCAAGCCTACTGCGACCCGCCCGAGGTCTGCACGGGCTCGAACGCCCAATGCCCCGCCGACATCATCACCCGCACGCCGGGCGCTGAGGTCTGCGACAACGACGACAACAACTGCGACGGCGTGATCGACGAGCCGTACCGCGTGGTGCCGACCTCGTGTTCGGCCATCAACCGTACGTCGCCGACCGGCGTGTACCGCATCGACCCCGACGGCACGGGCCCCATCGCGGCCTACGACGCCTTCTGTGACATGGGCTCGGTCGGCGGCGGCTGGACCCTCGCCCTCAAGGCCGACGGTCGCAACACCACCTTCGTCTACGACTCCGGCAACTGGACGAACGCCACCCTCATCAACGCCGGGTCGGTCAGCACCCGCTTCGAAGAGGGCAAGTTCTCGCCCTTCACGAACGTGGGCTTCAACAACGTGCTCTTCATCGCGAACACCGGCGGCACGGCCCGCACGGTGAGCACCGCGATCGGCACCTACGGCTCGCTCCAGGCGATGTTCGGCGCGGGCGGCTTCGTCGGCACCGGCGTCGGCCGCACCAACTGGCTGAACCTCTTGCCCGATGCGTCGTTGCAGCCCAACTGCAACCGCGAAGGCTTCAACAACGTCGCGGGCAGCACCCGTATCCGCTTCGGCATCCTCGGCAACAACGAGAACGACTGCGCGACCCCCGACTCCCGCATCGGCATCGGCGGCAACGGCGACCCCTGCGGGCAGGTGATCGACCTCGCGGTGGGGCAGACCACCCGCTGCGGTGGGGCCAACGGCGACACCGACATTCGCACCTTCGGCTACCTGTTCGTACGCAACAGCGCGACGCCGGTGAGCAGCTGGGCGGGCGGCACCCTCGGCGGGAGCTGCACCGTGGGCGAAGGCGCCTGCCAGCGCACCGGCGCTTGGGCGTGTGCCTCGAACGGCGCCGGTACGGTCTGCTCGGCCACGGCCGGGACGCCCACGGGCGAGATCTGCAACGGCATCGACGACGACTGCGACGGCGTGGTCGACGACATCGCGCCGACGGCGTGCTCGCCCGCGGCGTGTTCGGTGGGCGTGCAGGTGTGCCCGTTGACCACGGCCGGCGTGACGGTGGCGCCGATCTGCCGCCGCACGGGCTTCGCGCCGAGCAGCACGGTGTGTCGCCCCTCGGCGGGTGATTGCGACGTGCAAGAGAACTGCAACGGGTCGAGCGACACGTGTCCGGCTGACGCGTTCCGCTCCAATGCGACGGTGTGCCGTGCGGCGGCCGGGGCGTGTGACGCGCCCGAGTCGTGTTCAGGCACCAGCGCCCTCTGCCCGGGCGACGGGCGTCTCACCGCGGGCACCGTGTGTCGCGCCGCGGCCGGCGCGTGTGACCAGGCCGAGGTCTGCAACGGCTCGGCCATCACCTGCCCGAACGACGTCTTGCTTCCGAACGGCACGCTCTGTCGGCCCAGCGCCAACGTGCCGACCTGCGACCCGCCCGAGTACTGCAACGGCTCAGGGCCGGCGTGTCCGACCGACACGGTGATTCGCACCCCTGCGATGACCGACACCTGCAACGGTCAAGACGACGACTGCGACGGGTACATCGACGACCCCTTCGTGCCCGGCGCTCCGACGAACAACACCCGCTTGGTGTACAGCGAGAGCTTCGAGTCTGGCGCGACGGGTTGGGTGACGGCCTTCGGCCCCGCGCTCACCACGCCCAGCGAGGCGGGGTGCAGCCGCAACACCCGCTTCCTCCGCGACTCGACCCTCTCGGGCGGCGGGCGCTTGTTCTCACCCGTCGTGAACGTGGTGGGCGGGCAGCAGTACTGCGTGTCAGGGTGGATCCGCGGCAGCGCGGGCACCCTGCCGTTTGTGGGCATCGCGGCGACCGACGCTGCGGGCAACCCCATGAGCGTGAGCAACTGGCTCATCGGCCAGAGCGGCTACCCGACGGGCTACGGCGACTTCGTGACCCCGGTGACCTCGAACGGTCAGTGGGGCTGGTACGCCAAGACCTTTACGCTTCAGACCACGGCGCAGTACCTCCGCCTCGGGGTCGAGCTCTTCTCGTCGGGCGGCCCCGGCAACGCTGACTTCGACCAGCTTGAGTTGCATCGCGGGCCGTGTCCGACCACGCCGGTGCAGCCTGCGGTGGGCGGGCGCCCTGAGACGTGCAACGGCGTCGACGACAACTGCAACGGCACCATCGACGAGGGCTTGCTCGGCCGCAGCATGGCCTGCCCCGCGGCGTCGTGTTCGGCGCTCGGCGACGGCGAGGGCCTGCGCACCAACGGCATCTACTGGATCGACCCGAACGGCGGCGCGACCAGCGATGCCTTCCAGGCGTACTGCGACCTCGTCACCAACAACGGCGGGTGGACGCTCACCGGTCGCTCACGCCCCGGCACGTGGACCAACACCTGTGTCGGCACCGACGGCACGAACCCCTTCGGCGGCGGCAACTTCGGGTGGCAGTGGGCCCGCGGCGCGGTCACCGACGACGTCAACCCGTACTCGCTCAACGCGGTGGGTCGCGGGGTGACCTTCCGTGAGGTGATGTTCGGCGATTACACCGCGGGCAAGACCTGGGGTGCGAACATCTACACCACCACGGTGCCGGCGAACTTCATCGCGGGCTTCCCGACCTCGTCGTTCTTCAACACGCAGCCGACGGTGGTGCAGCAGAGCTGCCCGGTCATCACGGGTGGCACCAACGTGCCCGGGATGATGGCCTACATGGGCTACACCACGGCCTCGCACTTGTTCTATTTCCGCGATGTGCCGGGGCCTGATTTCGGCCTTACGCCGAGCGGGTGGGCGAGCTGCTACAACGACTGCTACGGCGGCGGTCTCAACGGTCGCCAGGGCCAGGTGATGGTGCGCGAAGAGTTCGCGCGTCGCGGCTCGCAGCGTGACCTCGGTGCGAACTGCACCGTGGGCCTCGGGGCCTGCCAGCGTCAGGGCACCTACATCTGCGGTCCGAGCGGCACGTTGTGCAGTGTGACGCCGGGCACGGCCAGCGCCGAGATCTGCAACGGCCTCGACGACGACTGCGACGGCCTCGTTGATGAGAACAACCCCGGCGCGGGTCAGGCGTGCAGCACGGGCCAGCCGGGCATCTGCGCGGCGGGCACCACGGCCTGCACCGGCGGCACGCTGGTCTGTAACCGCAACAACAACCCGACCACCGAGACCTGCAACGGTGTCGACGACAACTGCAACGGCACCGTCGACGACCCCTTCGTGACCAACGGCCCGGTCGGTGCCTGCCAGACCCTCTGGCTCAACGCGGCGAGCGGCACCTACACCCTCGACCCCGACGGCGACGGCGGCAACGCAGCGTTCTCGGTGTTCTGCGACAACACCACGCAGGGCGGCGGCTGGGCCGAGGTGTTCCGCCAGGGTACGCTGAACAACAGCACTACGGCGCTCAATTACACGCTCAACAACTACGCCACGGTGGCCAACGCCACCCAGGTGTTGAGCGCCTTCCGCGCGAGCTCGAACGCCATCGTCGGCAACTGGGCGACCTTCGGGATGCCCAACAACTGGCGAGCCCAGGCTCCGTTCCGCTTCCAAGCGGTCGACGAGCCGGTGAGCGTCTCGATCAACGGCGCCGCGGCGGTCGCTCAGACCCTGCGCTACGGCTACGCGACCTGGAGCAACTTCTGCACCGACAACTGGGTCACTTCGAGCAACTACGGCCGTATCTGCATCACCAACACCACGGCGCCGTACTTCAACGCCTTCGCGGTCACGAGCGGCGACTTCTGCTCTGAGAGCACCCAAGGCTACGCCGCCGTCGGGTGCTCGACCTCGCGCTTCTACTCGCTGTCGGTGCGCGCCAACCCCGGCACCGTCGGCGGCACCTGCGAGGCGGGTGTTGGCGCGTGTCGCCGCACCGGCGCGTATGTGTGTCGCCCCGACGGGCTCGGCACGGCCTGCTCGGTGGCTCCGGGCTCGCCCACCGCCGAGGTCTGCAACGGCATCGACGACGACTGCGACGGCGTGGTCGACGACATCGCCACCTCGGCGTGTTCGCTCGGGCCCTGCTCGACCGCGCAGACGGCGTGTCGCACCGGCATCACGCCGGGCATGACCGAGGCGCCGATCTGCCAGCGGGTGGGCTACCTCACGACCCAGTGCCGCGCTTCGGCCGGCGTCTGTGACGTGGCCGAGGTCTGCAACGGGTCGAGCGATGCCTGCCCGACCGACAGCTTCGCAGCCAACACCACGCAGTGCCGCGCTTCGGTGGGCGTCTGCGACGTCGCTGAGACCTGCACCGGGTCGTCGGCCCTGTGCCCCGCCGACGCCCGCACCCCCGCCGGGACGCAATGCCGCGCTTCGGCCGGCGCTTGTGACGTGGCCGAGGCTTGCAACGGCACCTCGTCGACCTGCCCGGTTGACGGGTTCGCCACCAACGGCACGGTGTGCCGCGTGTCGGCGGGTGTGTGTGACCCGCAAGAGGTCTGCCCGGGTAACAGCGCGGCGTGTCCGGCCGACGGTCGCTCGCCCAACGGCACTGTGTGTCGGCCCTCGGTCGGCACCTGTGACACCGCCGAGGTCTGCAACGGCACGGCGACCACCTGCCCGAACGACGTCGTGTCGCCGAACGGCACGGTGTGTCGCGCGGTGGCGGGGGTCTGCGATCAAGCTGAGACCTGCAACGGACTCAGCGGCGCGTGTCCGACCGACGCGCCGCGGCCCACGGGTTCGAGCTGCACGCCCCCGACGGGCGGCAGCTGCAACGGCTTCACCTGCGGCTGCCCGACGGGCACCATCGACTGCGGCGGCACCTGCACGGTGACGGGCTCGGCCTGCATCGTGGGCGTCGGCGCCTGCGCCCGCCCCGGGAGCTTCATCTGCACCACCACCGGCGCCGGCGGCGGCGCGGGCTCTGTCTCGGTCGGGTACCGCCACAGCTGCGCGACCATGACCGGCGGGCAGATCCGTTGCTGGGGCACCAACAACTACGGTCAGCTGGGTGATGGCACCACGACCTTGCGCACCTCGCCGGTGACGGTGACCGGTGTCACCACCGCCCTCGAGTACGCGAGCGGGTGGGAGCACGGCTGCGTCCGCCTCGCGAACACCACGGTTCAGTGCTGGGGTCGCAACACCTACGGTCAGCTCGGCAACGGGTCGACGGCCACCAGCGCGGTGCCGGTGACGGTGTCGGGCCTGAGCGGCGTGACCCGCATCTCGGCCGGGCAGAACCACAGCTGCGCGGTGCTCTCGAACGGCACCATCCGTTGCTGGGGTTACAACGGCTACGGCCAGCTCGGTGACAACACCACCACCACCCGCAACACGCCCACGACGGCCAGCTTCGTGCCCAACTTCGTCGACGTGGCCGCGGGCGGCAACCACACCTGCGCGCTGCGCGCCGACCGCACGGTCTGGTGCTGGGGCTACAACGGCTACGGCCAGGTGGGCGACGGCTCGACCACGAACTGGTCGCGGCCCGTGCCGGTGGTCAACCTCACCGATGTGACCGAGATCACCGCGGGCGACAACCACAGCTGCGCCCGTCGGAGCGACGGCACCGTCTGGTGCTGGGGCTACAACGGCTACGGCCAGCTCGGCAACAGCTCGACCGGTACGTCGTATGTGCCGGTTCAGGTGACGGGCCTCACGACCGCGGTCTCGGTGACGGCGGGTGACATCCATACCTGCGCGCGGCTCGCCGACGGCACCGCCCGGTGCTGGGGCTACAACGGCACGGGTGGTCTGGGCGATGGCACCACGACCACGCGCACCTCGCCGGTGGTGGTCACGGGCGTTACGGGCGTCCGCAGCATCTCGGCCTTCTACCGCCACACCTGTGCGGTGATCGGCGACACCTCGGTGCGCTGCTGGGGCGAGAACTCGGGCTACGAGCTCGGCAACGGCAACAACGTCGACCAGCGCAACGCGGTGGTGGTGACGAACCTCGCCCCGTCGACCTTCTGTAGCGGTACGCCGGGTAACCCCTCGACCGAGAGCTGCAACGGCATCGACGACGACTGCGACGGCGTGGTCGACAACGTCGACCCCTCGCAGTGCTCGACGTGCGCTCAACCCGGCGGCTCTTGTACGGTGGGTGTCGGGGCCTGCGCCCGCTCGGGCACCTACATCTGCGGCCGCAGCGGCGCCCAGTCGGTGACCAACGGGTACCAGCACTCGTGCGCGGTGCTGACCGACCGTACGGTGCGCTGCTGGGGCTACAACGCCTACGGCCAGCTCGGCAACGGCAACACCGCCACGCAGCTGAACCCGGTGTCGGTGACCGGGCTCACCAACGTCGCGCAGATCAGCGCGGGGTACTACTTCACCTGTGCGCGGCTCGCGGGCGGCACGGTGCGTTGCTGGGGCTACAACGGCAACGGCGAGCTCGGCGATGGCAGCTACACCCAGCGCCTGGCGCCCGCCGCGGTCTCGGGCCTGGTCGACGCCGTGCAGATCAGCTCGGGCGACAGTCACTCGTGTGCGGTGCGCCGCGACGGCTCGGTCTGGTGCTGGGGCTACAACGGCAACGGCCAGCTCGGCACCACCAACACCACCAGCCGCAACGTGGCGACTCAGGTGGTGAGCCTCCAGAACGTGACCCGCGTCGCGGCGGGCGGGCAGCACACCTGTGCGCTCCGCACCGACGGCACGCTCTGGTGCTGGGGCTACAACGGCTACGGCCAGTACGGTGACGGCTCGACCACGCAGCTCTACCGCGCGACGCCGCAGCTCTCTTTGACCAACGTCGTCGACGTGGCCGCGGGGAGCAACCACACCTGCGCGATCTTGAGCGACCGCACGGTGCGCTGCTGGGGCTACAACGCGTACGGCCAGCTCGGCAACGGCACCACGGGCACCTCGTACACGCCGGTGGTGGTGTCAGGGCTCACCAACGCTGAAGAACTCTCGCTGGGTGACATCGCGAGCTGCGCGCGTCGCACCGACGGTACGGTGTGGTGCTGGGGCTACAACGCCCAGGGCGCCCTCGGCGACGGCACCACCACGCAGCGCACCACGCCGGTGCAGGTGCAGGGCATCACGGGCACGACCCGGGCGCTCAGCATCGGCACGGGATACCGCTTCGGCTGCGCGGCTTCGGCCGACGGGCGCGCGCGGTGCTGGGGCTACAACGCGAACTTCCAGCTCGGTGATACGAGCCAGATCGATCGTCCGATCGCGCGTGAAGTGATCGCGCTCCCGCCGGCTGATCAGGTCTGCTCGGCCACGGCGGCGGCGCCTGGCACCGAGGTGTGCAACGGCATCGACGACGACTGCGACGGCGTGGTCGACGACGTGTCGTACTCAACCTGCGACGCCTGCGCGGCGCCGAGCGGGAGCTGCACCGTGGGTGTGGGCGCCTGCGCGCGCACGGGCTCCTTCGCCTGCGGCACCATCGGCGCGCGGCAGGTCGCGACGGGCTACCTGTACTCGTGCGCGTTGCTCCGCGACAACACGGTGCGCTGCTGGGGCTACAACGGCAACGGCCAACTCGGGAACAGCACCAACACCAACACCGTCAACCCGGTCTCGGTGACCTCGCTCACCGGGGTGGCCTCGCTCAACACGGGCTACCAGCACCAGTGCGCGCTGATGGTGGGCGGCACGGTGCGTTGCTGGGGCTACAACGGCTACGGCAACCTCGGTGACGGCACCTCGACGACCCGCAACGCGCCCGGCGCGGCGGTGTCGGGGCTCAGCAACATCACCCAGGTCAGCGCGGGCAACCACCACGCCTGCGGTCTGCGCAGCGACGGCACGGTGTGGTGCTGGGGCTACAACTACTACGGCCAGCTCGGTGACCTCACGGGCACCAACCGCGTCTCGCCGGTGCAGGTGCAGAACCTCTTCAACGTTCGGTACATCACCGCCGGCGCGAACCACACCTGCGCGATCAAGAACGACAACACCATCTGGTGCTGGGGCTACAACGGCAACGGCCAGTTCGGTGACGGCTCGACCAACAGCAACTCGCGCCCGACGCCTGGGCCCTCGCTGGCCAACCCGGTCGAACTGACCGCGGGCGAGAACCACACCTGCGCGCGCCTCAGCAACGGCACGGTCTGGTGCTGGGGCTACGGCGGCTACGGTCAGCTCGGCCAGGGCTCGACGGCCAGCGTGTACAGCCCCGTCCAGGCCGTGGGGATCACCAACGCGGTGCAGCTCACCGCGGGCGACATCTCGACCTGCGCCCGTCTCGCCGACGGCACGATCCGGTGCTGGGGCTACAACGGCCAGGGCAACCTCGGCGACGGCACCACCACGCAGCGCACCACGCCTGTCACCGTGAGCGGTGTCAGCACGGCGGTGAGCGTGGGCTCGTACTACCGCCACACCTGCGCGGCGCTCTCGAACGGCGCGGTGCAGTGCTGGGGCGACAACGGCTACGGCCAGCTCGGTGACTCGACCCAGGTCGACCGCCGCCTGCCCGTGCCCGTGCTCTACCTCTCGGTCAATGACCAGGTCTGCCAGGGCACCGAGGGGGCTCCGTCGGCCGAGTCGTGTGACGGCGCCGACAACGACTGCGACGGCTTCACTGACGACGTCTCGTTCTCGGCCTGCAACGCCTGCGCGCCGCCGACTGCCTCGTGCTCGACCGGGGTGGGGGCCTGCAACAACACGGGCACCATGGTCTGCGGCACCGACGCCTCACGCTCGGTGGCCGTGGGCGCGCTGCACAGTTGTGCGCTGCTCCGCGACGGCACGGTGCGCTGCTGGGGTTACAACGGGTACGGCAACCTCGGTGACGGCACCACCACGCAGCGGGTGAACCCGGTGTCGGTGCTCGACCCGAACACGAGCGCGCCGCTCCGCGGTGTGGCCAACCTGCACGGCGGGTACTACTTCAACTGCGCCCGGATGGAGGGCGGCACCGTTCGCTGCTGGGGTTACAACGGTTACGGCCAGCTCGGCGACGGCACCAGCACCAACCGCGCGACCGCGGGGGTGAACGTCAGCGGTCTCACCAACGCGGTGCAGATCGCGGTGGGGCAGCACCATGTGTGCGCGCTCCGCCGTGACGGCACGGTGTGGTGCTGGGGTTACAACGGCAACGGCCAGCTCGGCGACAACACCAACACGAACCGCACCACCCCGGTTCAGGTGGTGAGCCTCTACAACGTGCGTGCGATCGCGGCGGGGTACAATCACACCTGCGCGATCCGCACTGACAACACGATGTGGTGCTGGGGTTACAACGGGTACGGCCAGTTTGGTGACGGCACCACGACGGCGAGCAACCGGCCCGACCCCATCGACGGCATCAACACCTTCAGCGACGTGGTCGCGGGCGACAACCACACCTGCGCGATCATGACCGATCGTACGGTGCGTTGCTGGGGCTACAACGGGTACGGCCAGCTCGGTGACGGCACCACGGCCACCCGCTATGTGCCCACGGTGGTGCCGAACCTCAACAACGTGGTCGAGCTCGAAGCCGGCGACATCTTCTCGTGTGCACGGCTCGCCGACGGCACCGCCCGGTGCTGGGGCTACAACGGCAACGGCTGCCTCGGCGATGGCACCACCACGCAGCGGTACGTTCCGACGGCGGTGGCGGGCCTCGCAGGGGTGACCGATATCGCCGCACACTACCGTCACATGTGCGCCAATCTCAGCGACGGCTCGGTGCGTTGCTGGGGTTACAACGACTACTTCCAAGTGGGCGACTCGACGGCCTTCCAGCGCAACAGCTCGGTCGAGGTGTTGTACCTGACGGCGGGCGATCAGCTCTGCAACGCGACGCCGCGTTCGCCCTCGACCGAGACCTGCGACTCGATCGACAACAACTGCAACGGCGCCGTCGACGAAGGCTCGTACTCGCAGTGCGACGCCTGCGCCGCGCCGAGCGGGAGCTGCTCGGTCGGTGTCGGCAGCTGCGCCCGCACGGGGGCCAACGCCTGCGGCGTGCTCGGCGGCCAGCAGGTGGTGACGGGCTACCTCTACAGCTGCGCGAAGCTCCGCGACAACACGGTGCGCTGCTGGGGCTACAACGGCAACGGGCAGCTCGGCAACGGCACCACCACCAGCACCATCAACCCGGTGTCGGTGACGGGGCTCACCAACGTGGCGAGCCTGGCCGGCGGCTACCAGCATGTCTGCGCCGTGATGATCGGCGGCGCGGTGCGCTGCTGGGGCTACAACGGCTACGGCCAGCTCGGTACCGGCAACACGACCAACGCGACCACCCCCGCGGCGGCCATCTCGGGTCTGACCGAGGTGACCACGGTGTCGACGGGCCAGTACCACAACTGTGCGGTGCGCCGTGACGGTTCGCTCTGGTGCTGGGGTTACAACTACTACGGGCAGCTCGGTGACAACACCGGCACCACCCGGTACCTCCCGGTGCGCGTGACGAACCTTGAGAACGTCACCGACGTGGCTTGCGGTTCGAACCACACCTGCGCACGACGTACCGACGGTACGGTGTGGTGCTGGGGCTACAACGGCAACGGCGAGCTCGGCAACGGCACGACCTCGAACACGTCGATCCCGACGCCGGTGCCGGGTCTTGCGAACGTCGTCGACCTCGAAGCGGGCGACAACCACACCTGCGCGCGGCTCACTGACGGCACGATCCGGTGCTGGGGCTACAACGGCTACGGCCAGCTCGGCAACGGCACCACGGGCTCGTCGACGGTGCCGGTGGTGGTCTCGGGCATCTCGACGGCGGCGCAGCTCGCGGCGGCCAACATCTCGTCGTGTGCGCGTCTGGCCGACGGCACGGTGCGGTGCTGGGGCTACAACGGGCAGGGCAACCTCGGCGACGGCACCACCACGCAGCGCACCACCCCGACGGTGGTGAGCGGCCTGGCCGGCGCCATCGACGTGGCGACCTTCTACCGCCACGCGTGTGCGGTGCTGTCGAACGGCACGGTGCAGTGCTGGGGCGACAACAGCTACGGCCAGATCGGCGACTCGACGCAGAACGACCGCCGCGTGCCCTTCTCGGTGCTCTACCTCACGGCGGGCGATCGGGTCTGCGCGGGTACGCCCGGGGCGGTCGCGAGCGAGATCTGCGACGGCAGCGACAACAACTGCAACGGCGTCAACGACGACGTGTCGTACTCACAGTGCGACGCGTGCGCCGCACCCACCGGGAGCTGCACCCGCGGCGTCGGCGCCTGCGCGCGGAGCGGCACCCTCTCGTGCGGCTTCGACGGCGGGGCCGAGGTGTACGCGGGGTACGTCCATACGTGCTCGCTCTTGCGCGACGGTCGGGCTCGGTGCTGGGGCTACAACGGGTATGGTCAGATCGGCGACGGTACGACGACCAACCGGCTGAACCCGACCACGGTCTCGGGTCTGAGCGGCATCGTCGAGATGTCGGCGGGCGACAACCACACCTGCGCGCGGCTCTCGGGCGGCACGGTGCGTTGCTGGGGCTACAACGGCTACGGCAACCTCGGTGACGGTTCGACGGCGACGCGCACCACTCCGGTGGCGGTGTCGGGCCTCACCAACGTGACCCAGGTCGCCTCGATGGCGCATTACAACTGCGCGGTGCGTCTCGACGGCACGGTGTGGTGCTGGGGCTACAACGGCTACGGCCAGCTCGGCGACAACACCACCACCACCCGCATCACCCCGGTGCAGGTGCAGAACCTCTACAACGCGCGCTTTGTGGCCGTGGGCTACAACCACGCGTGTGCGATCCGTACCGACAGCACGGTGTGGTGCTGGGGCTACAACGGCTCAGGGCAACTCGGTGACGGCACCACGGGCCAGAGCAACATCGCAGAACAGATTCGTAACTTCACCGCGGTCGAGCTCGCCCTCGGCAGCGACCACTCGTGCGCGCGCCGCAGCGACGGCACGGTGTGGTGCTGGGGCTACAACGGCAACGGTCAGCTCGGCATCGGGTCAACTGCGAACCAGTACGCGCCCGTTCAGGTGACCGGCCTGAGCAACGCGCGGGGCATCACGGCGGGTGACATCCACACCTGCGCGCGGCTCGCCGACGGCACCGCGCGGTGCTGGGGTTACAACGGCCAGGGCGGTCTCGGCGACGGCACCACCACGCAGCGCACCACCTCGGTGGCGGTGTCTGGGCTCACCGGCGTGACGGGCATCAGCTCGAACTACCGCCACACCTGTGCGCGGCTGTCGAACGCTGACGTTCGGTGCTGGGGCAACAACGACAACGGCCAGGTGGGCGACGGCACGTACCTGACCCGCACGACCCCGTACGACGTTGAGTACTTGTCGCCTGACCAGCAGGCGTGCTCGGCCGTCGCGGGTACGCCCGGGGTCGAGAGTTGCAACGGCATCGACGACGACTGCAACGGCGTCGTCGACGATGTGGCCTTCTCGCTCTGCAACACCTGCGCGCCTCCGAGCGGGAGCTGCGCGGTGGGCACCGGCCGCTGCGCCGCCACGGGCACTCAGACCTGCGGCACCCTCGGCGCGATCGGCGTCGCGGCGCAGTACATCAGCTCGTGCGCTCTGATGGAGAACGGCACCATCCGTTGCTGGGGTTACAACGGCTACGGCAACCTCGGTGACGGCACCACCACGCAGCGCTTCAACCCCGTGACGGTGTCGGGCGTCTCGACCGCGGTTCAAGTCTCGGGCGGCCGCTACCACATGTGTGCGCGGCTCGCGGGCGGCACCGTGCAGTGCTGGGGTTACAACCCCTACGGTCAGCTCGGTGACGGCACGGCCACCACCCGGTACACGCCCGTCTCGGTGACCGGTGTCACCAACGCGACGCAGGTGTCGGTCTCGGTGAACCATAGCTGCGCGCTCATCCGAGACGGCTCGGTGATGTGCTGGGGCTACAACGGCAACGGCGAGCTCGGTGACGGCACCAACTCGACCCGGTACACCGCGGCGCCGGTGCGGGCGCTCTTCAACACCGTGGCCATCGCGGTGGGTGAGAACCACGCCTGCGCGGCCCGGCAAGACGGCACCGTGCGCTGCTGGGGTTACAACCAGTACGGCCAGCTCGGCAACGGCAACGCCACGGCCCGCAACAGCATCGACTCGGTGCTGAACATCTCGGGCGTGACGCGCCTCGCGGCGGGCGCCAGCCACACCTGTGCGGTGCGCAACGACGGCACGGTCTGGTGCTGGGGTTACAACGGCTACGGCCAGCTCGGCAACGGCAGCACCGCCACCTCGTATGTGCCGGTGCAGGTGTCGGGCATCTCGAACGCGGTCGATGTGACCGCGGGCGACATCCACAGCTGCGCGCGGCTCTCAGACGGCACCGCCCGGTGCTGGGGTTACAACGCGCAGGGCGCGCTCGGTGACGGCACCACGACGCAGCGCACCACGCCGGTGGTGGTGTCGGGGCTCTCGGGCATCACCGACATCGCCTCGTCGTACCGCCACACCTGCGCGCGGCTCAGCAACGAGACGGTGCGCTGCTGGGGTTACAACTCGAACAACCAGATCGGCGACGGCACGACCATCGACCGCCGCACCTCGGATCTGGTCATGTACCTCACGCCCACCGACGTGACCTGCACGGCGGCGCCTGGCGCGCCCGCGTCGGAGACCTGCAACAACCTCGACGACAACTGCAACGGCGTCATCGACGACACCAACCCGTCGACCTGCACCTCGTGCAACGTGGGCTCGATGACCTGCTCGGCGGGCGTCGGCGCCTGCGCCCGCACGGGTGCGGTGGCCTGCGGCAACAGCGGCGGCGTGTCACTGGTGGTCGGGTACTCGAGCACCTGCGTGGTACTGCGCGACGGTACGGTGCGTTGCTGGGGCTACAACGGCAACGGTCGCCTCGGCGACGGGACGACGACGAACCGGGTGCTCCCGACGACGGTGCCGGGCATCACCAACGCGCTCGACGGCGGCTCGGGCGACGACTACCACTGCGTGCGCCTTGCGAACGGCACCATCCGTTGCTGGGGTTACAACGGCTACGGCAACCTCGGTGACGGCACCACCACGCAGCGGCCCTCGCCGGTGCAGGTGTCGGGCATTACCACCTCGGTGCAGGTGACGGCGGGCATCTACCACACCTGCTCACGTCTGGCTGACGCGACGGTGCGCTGCTGGGGCTACAACGGCTACGGCCAGCTCGGCGACGGCTCGACGACGAACCGGTACACGCCGGTGGCGGTCTCGGGTCTGACGGGCGTGGTTCACGTCGCGGCGGGCGGCTATCACACCTGCGCGGTGCGCAACGACGGCACGGTCTGGTGCTGGGGCTACAACCCCTACGGCAACCTCGGCGACGGCACCGCGACCACCCGGAACACGCCGGTGCAGGTCTCGGGTGTCACCGGCGCGGTGGCCGTGTCGGCGGGCGTCTACCACACCTGCGCGCTGCTCTCGAACGGCACGGTGCGCTGCTGGGGCTACAACGCCTACGGTCAGCTCGGTGACGCGAGCACCACGACCCGGTACACGGCGTCGACGGTGTCGGGCCTCAGCACCGCGACCACGTTGACCGCGGGGTACTACCACACCTGCGCGCGGCTCTCTGACGCGACGGTGCGTTGCTGGGGCTACAACCCCTACGGCAACCTCGGCGACGGTACGGCGACGAGCCGCACGACGCCGGTGCAGGCCGTGGGCGTTGCGAACGCGACCAGCGTTGACAGCCACCTCTATCACACCTGCGCGCTGCTCTCGTCGGGCAACGTCGAGTGCTGGGGCTACAACAACTACGACCAGCTGGGCGACGGCACCTTCGTCGACCGGTACACGGCGGTCGATGTTGAAGACCTCACGGGCGGCACGGTCTGTGGTGCGACGCCCGGCACGCCTGGGGTCGAGAGCTGCAACGGCGTCGACGACGACTGCAACGGCCTGGTCGATGACATCGCTGCGACGCCGTGCAGCTTCAGCATCTGCGGCGTCGGTCGCACGGTGTGCTCAGGGACGAGCACGGTGTGTGTGTACGATCGCCCGGCCACCGCGGGGACGCTCTGCCGCGCTTCGGCCGGTGCGTGCGACGTCGCGGAGAGCTGCAACGGTTCGTCGAACACCTGTCCGGCGGACACCTTCCTCTCGAACGGGACGATCTGCCGCGCTTCGGCCGGTGTGTGCGACCCGCAAGAGGTCTGCAACGGTAGTTCGGCGGCGTGTCCGGCCGATGCGCGTTCGCCTGGCGGCACGGTGTGTCGTCCGGTGGCGGGTGGCTGCGACGTGGCCGAGACCTGCAACGGCACCTCGACCACCTGTCCGAGTGACGTCCTCGCTTCGAACGGGACGCTCTGCCGCGCCTCGGCGGGTGTGTGTGACCCGCAGGAGACCTGCAACGGCAGTTCGGCGGCTTGTCCGGCCGATGCACGGTCGCCGAACGGCACGGTGTGTCGCGGGGTGGCGGGCGCATGCGATCGGGCTGAGACCTGCAACGGCTCGGCGACGACCTGTCCGGCCGACACCTACTTGACGACGACGACGGTGTGTCGCGGCTCGACGGGTGTGTGCGACCCGCAGGAGGTCTGCCCGGGCAACTCGATCTCGTGCCCGAGCGACGCGCTGACGCCGAACGGCACGTTGTGTTCAGGCCCGACCGGCGGCGTCTGCGCGACGGGGACGTGTGTGTGCCCGACGGGTCAGACCAACTGCTCGGGGACGTGTCGCAACCTCCAGACCGACGTGAACAACTGCGGCGCCTGCGCCAACGCGTGTGGCACCCGCCCGAACGCGACCACCACGGGCTGCGTCAGCGGCGCGTGCGTCTACACCTGCAACCCCGGCTGGGCGAACTGCAACGGCAACTGGGCTGACGGGTGCGAGATCAACACCACCAACAACACCAGCCACTGCGGCGGGTGCGGCAACGTCTGCACGGCGCCGGTGGGCGGCTCGGTCACCTGCACGGGGAGCACCTGCGTGCAGAGCTGCGGCCCGGCGGGCATGTCGCTCATCGCCAACGTGGGCGGGGTGTACTGGTACAAAGTCCGCGTCTCGGGGACGATGACCGACAACAACATCCGCGCGCACTGCCTCGCGGCCGGTCTGACCGTGCCGTGCCAGTCGACCGCCGGCTGCGGCTACAACGACGGGTTGTGCGCTCAGTACAACTTCGAGAACTCGTGCGGCAACCCGATGCTGCGCCTGGCCCAGGCGATTTGCAGCGGTTCGAGCCCGCCCGGCTGCCCGGCCCTGAACGGCGTCTACACCTACATGGGCAACGCCTGGGCGGGCGGCTGCGGCACCCTGAGCGGGAGCTGGTGTTCGGCCGGTAACGGCGTGGCCAACCAGTTCGCGCTCTGCACCTCGACCACGCCTGCGGCGGGCACCACCAACTGCTCGGGTGTGTGTCAGACCACGGGCGGGGCGTGTACGAACGGCGTGGGCGCCTGCCGCCGCAACGGCACGGTGGTGTGCTCGGGCACGGGCACCGCCTGCAACGCGACGCCTGGGTCGCCGACCGCAGAGACCTGCAACAACATCGACGACAACTGCAACGGCACCGTCGACGATGGCAACCCCGGCGGCGGCCTCGCTTGCTCGACGGGTCAGGCGGGTCGCTGCGCCGCGGGCACCACGGCGTGCACGGGTGGCGCGATCGCGTGCAACCGCAACCTCGCGCCCATCACCGAGGTCTGCAACGGTATCGACGACGACTGCAACGGCGTGGTCGACAACGGCGTGCTGACGACCTTCTACCGTGACGCTGACGGCGACGGGTACGGCAACGCGGGCGTGACCACCCAGGCGTGCTCGCAGCCTGCGGGGTACGTCACCAACGCTTCAGACTGCAACGACGGCAACGCGGCGATCCGCCCCGGTGCGACCGAGCTTTGCAACGGCGTCGATGACAACTGCAACGGTTCGATCGACGAGGGCGTGCGCAACACCTACTACCGCGACGCCGACGGCGACGGGTACGGCAACGCGGGTGTGACCACCTTGGCGTGCTCACGGCCTGCGGGGTACGTCACCAACGCTTCAGACTGCAACGACGGCAACGCGGCGATCCGCCCCGGTGCCACTGAGGTCTGCAACAACGTCGACGACAACTGTAGCGGTGCGATCGACGAGGGTAACCCGGGCGGCGGCGTCGGCTGCGCGACGGGTCAGGCGGGGCGCTGCGCTGCGGGCACCACCGCGTGCACGGGTGGCACGATCGTGTGCAACCGCAACCTCGCGCCCACCACCGAGACCTGCAACAACGTCGACGACAACTGCAACGGCAGCGTCGACGAGGGCAACCCGGGCGGCGGCGGCTACTGCGGCACCGGCCAGGCGGGTCGCTGCGCCGCGGGCACCATCACCTGCTCGGGTGGCGGTTACATCTGCGTGCGCAACCTCGCGCCGATCGCCGAGGCCTGCAACAACGTCGACGACAACTGCAACGGCGCGATCGACGACGGCAACCCGGGCGGCGGCGTTGGCTGCTCGACGGGTCAGGCGGGTCGCTGCGCTGCGGGTACCACCGCGTGTTCGGGCGGGGGCATCGTCTGCAACCGTAACCTCGGCCCCGTGGCCGAGGTCTGCAACGGCGTCGACGATGACTGCGACGGCACCATCGACGACGGCGTGCTCAACACCTACTGGCGCGACGCCGACGGTGACGGGTACGGCAACCCGAGCGTGACCACGACGGCGTGTTCGCCGCCGGGCGGCTGGGTGAGCAACAACGCCGACTGCAATGACAGCAACTTCGCGGTTCGCCCCGGTGCGCCCGAGGTCTGCAACAGCATCGACGACAACTGCAACGGGTCGATCGATGAGGGGGCCGCGCTCCTCAACGTGGCGCCTGCGGCGACGGCCTCGGTGAACCACACGGTGTGGGGCAACCCCTGGGCGCCCTACCAGGCGAACAACGGCACCTTTGAGCCGGCGAGCTGCGGCGTCTGGGCCTGGATGCTCGCGGGCACGGTGCCGAACGGTCAGTACATTCAGTACAACTGGTCGACGCCGCGGCGGATCTCGACCATCTTCGTCGACACCCAGTCGACCTGCACCTCGGGGTGCAGCGGCGTGGGTCGTACCCTGGGCGGTGCGCAGAT
The DNA here is from genome assembly GCA_016792845.1 of Myxococcales bacterium. Lineage (GTDB taxonomy): Bacteria > Myxococcota_A > Polyangia > Polyangiales > JAEUKH01. The sequence goes on from JAEUKH010000029.1 coordinate 548,441, forward strand.
CCAGTGGTGGAACGGGTCGACCTGGATCAACGCCGGTGCGGTGAACGGTCAGTCGAATGACTGGAGCTTCACCTTCCCGGCGCCGGTGACCACCACGGCGATCCGTCTCTTTAACGTGTACACCCAGCCGGGCTGCGGTCAGAACTCGAACCCGATGATCTTCGAATGGACGGCGAACGGCTGCTGAGCCGTCGGCGCTGGACTTTTCAGAGGGATCGCCGTCAAGATTCGATCAAAGGGTTCTGACCAATGACCTCTCGCTTCTCTCTTCGCACTTCGATTCTGGCTGGCCTCGCGAGCGCCCTCTGGCTCGCGGGGTGCGGCGATGACAACCGCGCCAATGTGCTCCGAACAGACGTTCAATCGGGGCCCGAAGACGCCACGGGTGACGCGCCTGACGTGGTCGACGTCGCGCGGTCTGATGGCGCCGCCGACGGTGCGGCGGTCGACGCGGGCCCGGTCGACGTCGCGATGGCGGGCGACATGGGCGTCGTGCCCGCCGACGTTGTCGACAGCGGTACGTCGGTCGATTCGGGCGTCTCGAATGACCAAGGTGCCACCGTTGATACCGGCAACTCGATTGATTCGGGTGTCTCGACCGACCGCGGCAACCCGGTCGATACGGGCAACGGGGTTGATTCAGGGGTTGTAACCGACCGCGGCAACCCGGTTGATACGGGCAACGCAATCGATACGGGCATTGTGATCGACACGGGTGTTCTGACTGACCGCGGCAACACGGTCGATACGGGCAACGTGATCGACACCGGGGTCGTGACCGACCGCGGCAACCCTGTCGATACGGGCAATGGGCCCGTCGATACGGGCAATGGGCCCGTCGACACGGGCAACGGCGGGATGGACGCCGGCCTCGGGATGGACGCCGGGCCGATGTGCGATTCGGTTCAGCTCTTCTGCAGTGGGGCGTGTGTCGACCCGCGCATCAGCACGGCCCACTGCGGCGGGTGCGGGCGCGCGTGCCCGTCGGGGGTGAGCTGCTTCAACGGGGTGTGCCAGATTCCGCCTGATTCGGGCAACCCGGTGACTGACACGGGCAACACCGGGTGCCAATCGGGTGAGACGCGCTGCTCGGGCGTGTGCGTTGACCTCGGCTTCAGCGACGCTCACTGCGGCACTTGCGGCAACGCGTGCGGGGCTGGCTCATCGTGCAACGGCGGTCAATGCACCTGCAATGCGGGTTACAACCGCTGCGGCAACCGCTGCGTGTTGCTTAATTCTGACACCAGCAACTGCGGCGCGTGCGGCATCGCCTGCACCAACGGGCGCTCGTGCCTCGGCGGTCAGTGCATCCTTGTCAGCTGCACGGGCGGCCTCACCCGGTGCGGCGACAGCTGCGTCAACACCAGCAGCGACCCGAACAACTGTGGGGTCTGCACCTCGGTGTGCCCGAGCGGCGGCCAATGCAACAGCGGGGTCTGCGGGTGCCCGAGCAACACCGTCGAGTGCGGCCTGGCGTGCGCCAACTTTCAGACCGATCGCAACCATTGTGGCGAGTGCTTCTATGCTTGCAACAACACGCAGACTTGTCAGGCGGGGCGCTGCTTCCCGCCGCTGATCTGCCCGACGGGGCAGACCAACTGCCGTGAACAGTGTGTAGATCTCCAGACCGACCCGAACAACTGTTCGCGTTGCGGCAACGTCTGCAACAGCGTGGGCGGCGGCGCTGGCATCTGTCGTGCGGGGCGTTGTCAGTAATGACGGCCTCCAACTGAGGAGCTTTCGGTGAAGACCTGGCCTGCGCTTCGAACACAACTCATGCTGGGGTTTTGGGGCCTCGGCGCGCTCGTGACTTCGTGTCAAGACGCGTCGCTGACGCCTCGCCCTGCGGCGACGGCCAGTGCTTCGAGCGCCGTGCGCGCAGCCGACGCGGGGCCCGCGCGGCCGACGGTGCGGTGTGACGCTCCGCTCTCGCCGTGCGGCGACCGCTGTGTGCTCTTGAGCTTTGATCAGAGCAATTGCGGCGCGTGCGGGCATCGGTGCCCCGAGGGGGCCGATTGTGCCAACGGCCAATGTCGCTGCAACCCCGGGTATACGCTCACCTGCGAGGGGCGTTGCACCAACCCCATGGCCGACAACAACCACTGCGGCGCGTGCGGCCAGCGGTGTGTGCGCGGGCAGATTTGCAGCGGCGGGCGCTGCCTCGCCATCACCTGCCCTGAGGGGCAGACCAAATGCGGCAACATCTGCGCTGACCTTCAAACCGACACCGAAAACTGCGGGATCTGCACCTCGGTGTGCCCCACCGGGGGGAGCTGCGTCGCGGGGCATTGCCAGTGCCCGACGGGGAGCAACGTCTGCGGGCTCACCTGCGCCAACCTTGAAGACAACCACGATCACTGCGGCGCGTGCTTCTATGCGTGCAATGACAATCAACAGTGCGTCAACGGGCACTGCACCCCCGAGGTGCGCTGCGAGGCGGGGCTCACGATGTGCCGCGAGCGCTGCGTGAACACGCAGAGCGACGCCGAGAACTGCGGCGGCTGCGGGCGCCGGTGCACCATCCGCGGGGGCTTCGTCGGGCAGTGCGTGGCGGGCGAGTGCCGCGACGCGGGGCCGGGCGCGCCGGTGCCGATGTCGGGGGGCAATGGCCCTGGGCTGAGGCCGGGCGCCATGCGCTGAGGCGCGCGCGGTAGCGCTTCGTGAGAGGCCGGCACGCTGTGAAGGGTGTCGGCTTTTCTCGTTGGGCCGGAGACGATGTGGTAACACCTCGGGGCGATGGCCCTCACAGATGAAGCGCTCGCGTTGGTGTTGAGAGAGGCGTTCGCCGCGGTGTGTGAGACGCCGATCGAGGCCCTCGTCGTGCTCGACGACCTGATGCTCGCGCTCGACACCCTCGCGGCCCCAGAGCGCGTCTCTCGGTGGAACGACAGGGTCTGGAATCCGCTGCGAAATCGCTTGGTCGAGCGCGCTTCGGTGAGCGAGGTGAGGCTCGGCGACTGGGCGCCCGAGGGCGTGATCGCGTGGTCGCGAAAGCGCGCCGCGGCGCCGCTGCACCTGCCGCGTCGGCACGTCGAGGCCGCGGTGGGCTCTGAGAAGATGCGCGAGGCGACGCGACAGATGGTGGTCGACGCGCTGACGAGCTTTGTTCAGAAGGCGACCAGCGTGGTGGGCGAGCGCGCTCCGTCGCAGGGGGGCGGCGGGCTCTTCGGGGCGCTGCGGCAAGGCGCGAAGACCGCGGGCTCGGTGCTCGGCGGGCTCACCGAGGGGTTTCAGCAGCAGCTCCTCGAGCGCGTGCGCGACCAGGCTGACGGGCTCGTCGCGATGATTCAACAGAAGATCGTCGAGCGCGTGACCAGCGACGAGACCGCGAAACAGCTCGGCAAACGACGCGCTGCGTTGTTTGAAAAGTTGATCGAAACAACTGAGAAGCAGGCCGTGGTGAATGTGCTGAAGGCGCCGTGGTCTGACATCGATCAAGCGACGCCCCTGGTGCTCGCGCACAACCTCGCGCGGGCGCCGCTGAGGGCGGTGATCCGTGAAGAGACCCTCGCGGTGCTCAAGGCGCTCGAGGGCGAGACCGTGGGCTCGCTCTTGCGTGACGCGGGGCTCGACGCGCTGGCCGAGGCGCATTGGGTGCGGCTCGGGATGCCCGTGGCCCGCGCTCTCGACGAAAAGGGGCTCCTGAGGGCGAGGCCTGCATCGACCGAGGGGCCTGACGCATCGTAGTGGGCAGATGGTGAGCCCTCCTTTTGATGCGGTGTTGGTGGTGTCGTTCGGCGGCCCCTTGGGGGTCGACGACGTGCGCCCGTTTCTGGCGAACGTGCTGCGTGGGCGCCGCGTCGCGGCGGCGCGGGTCGAGGCGGTGGTCGAGCACTACCTTCACTTTGAGGGCATCTCGCCGATCACTCGGTGGACCTTTCTTCAAGCCGCGGGGCTCTCGGCGCGGCTGGCGCGGAGCGGGCCGGCGTTGCCGGTCTACGTGGGGATGCGAAACTGGCAGCCCTTTCTGCACGAGACGCTGGCTGAGATGGCCCGCGACGGGGTGCGGCGCGCGGTGGCCTTCGTGACCGCGGCGCATCGGAGCTACGCCTCGTGCGGGCAGTACAAGCAGAATGTGGCCGACGCGCGGGCCCACCTCAAGCGCCTCGGGTTGCCTGACGTCGAGGTTCAGTTTGTGGGCGATTGGCACCTCGACGATGGCTTCGTGTCGGCCAACGCGATGAACCTCGCGGCGGCGCTGAAGAAGCTGCCCGAGGGGCTCGCGGCCGAGGCCGAGGTGCTGTTTACGGCGCACAGCATTCCGACCGCGATGGCCGCGAACAGTCAGTACGTGGCGAACCTCGAAGCCTGCGCGGCGGCGGTGATGCGGCGGCTCGATCGCGGCCTTCGCGCGCGGCTGGTGTACCAATCGCGCTCGGGTCGGCCCGAAGACCCGTGGCTCGAACCCGACGTGCTCGTGGCCCTCTCTGAGGCCCAGGCCCGCGGGTGCAAGGCCGTGGTGCTCGCGCCGATCGGGTTCGTGAGCGATCACGTCGAGGTGCTCCATGACCTCGACCATGAGGCCGCGGCCCACGCTGAGGCCCTGGGGCTTCGCATGGTGCGGGCGTCGACGGTCAACGATCACCCGCTCTTTCTCGACCTCATGGCCGACAAGGTGCGTGAGTGTTGGGCGCGGCGGGCTGAGCGGGTGCGGCTCCCGATCGTGTCGGGGGCGCCGTCGCAGCCCGAGGGCTTGCCCTTGTCAGCGCCCGCGGTGACGTGGCTCAAGGGTCGCGTCGATCGGGTCGCGGTGGCGTCGATCGCGGTGGGTCAGGTCGTGCATCGCGGCGCAGGGTGTTGAGCACGGCGCTGAGGGCTTCGCGCGCGGCGGATTCGTCGCCCAGGTCGCCGTAGCGCCACGCTTCGAAGCGCCCGAGGGCCTCGCGGAGCTCTTGCGCCTGGTCGGGGCTGAGGGCCCGCGTTTCATCGAGCCGTGCGGCCCAAGCGCTCACCGACTCGCTCGGCGCGCGGGGGTGACCGCGGGCCGCGAGGAGCGCTTCGAGGGCCACCAGGGCGGCCATCGGGGGGTCGCCGTCGGGCGCTTGAATACTCTTTGTTTTTGAGGGCTTACGTCGTGCTCGCAGGCCGAGCCAGAGGGCCAGCATGACGCCCGCGGCGAAGAGGAGCTCGCCGGCGCTGCGCGAGAAGAGCCACTCTTTGCCGCGCTGCAAGAGCGTCGACCATGACTCGACGAGGGCGCGGAGGCCGCGCGTCTGGTGGCGGCGGTTGTGGGCGACGGCGCCCTCGGGGGTGGCGTCGAGGGTGCGCCAGCGGCCCTCAAGGTAGACCTCGACCCAGGCGTGGGCGTTGCGTTCGCGGACGATCCATTCGTGGCTGAGGGTGTTCTCTTCGGCGACGCGGTAGCCGCCGACGACGCGGGCGGGCACGTCGGCCGCGCGGCTCAAGAGCGTGAGGGCCGAGGCGAAGTATTCGCAGTGACCCTCGCGGTGTGTGCGGAGGAAGTCGAAGACCGGGTCGACCTGCGGCGTGCGGGTGAAGGTGCGGGCGTAGCGGTACTCGCGCCGGAGGTGGTCGGCGATGCGGGCGACGCGCACGGTGGGGTCGGGGTGGTCGGCGGTCCAGGTGTGGGCGAGCGCGCGGAGGTACTGGTCGAAGGCCGGGTCGCGTCGGGTGAGGGTGAGGTCGTCGGCGACCGGCGCGACGACGTGGGCGTGCGGGCGAGGGCCCTCGATGAACCACCAGCTTCGCCCGGGGTCTCCGGGGATGGTGCGAAAGACGCCGAAGAGGTCGACCCGCGCGTTGCCCTCGGTGGTGCCAAAATTGGCGGCGTTCAGGGGCGCGAAGAAGCTCTCGTTGCTGACCGCGCCGCGCTCGACCCAGACAACCTCGGCGGTGTCAGGGGGGCTCGCGTGGACGGGCGTGATGCGGTGCGGTTGGATGGCCCGACGGCGCACCCAACGGCCGCGGGCGTAGAGGTTCCATACGGCGCCGCGGAGGTACGAGGGGGCGTCGCCGCGGAGGCGCATCGCGATGGTGGGGGAGTCTCCGAGGATCGAGATGCTGCCGAGGTCGAAGCGGTCTTCGAAGCCCGCGTTGGCGGTGTCGTCGAGGTACGACGCGATGGCGCGCTGAGAGAGCCACAACGCGAACCGCGGCAGCGCGAGGGCGAGGCCCGCGCTCAGCAACACCGCGAGGCCGATGGTGCCCACGGTGAACGCGCGTCGACGCCCCGGCAGCTCGGTGAATCGCGCGCGCCCAGGGTCTTCGACCGCGAGCTGCACGAAGCCCGCGCCGAGGTACACCCAGGTGGCCGCGAAGAACCACGGCGCGATGCGCCCCTGACGGGCCGCGAGGAGCGCGCTCACCCCCAAGGCGAGGTCAACACGCCCGAGGCCCTCGGGGCGCGCGTACACCCGACGGAAGGCCAGCATCGCCGCGAAGGCCGTCGCGAGGGCGCACCACGGGCCTCGCAGCGCAGGGCCTTCGAGCGGCGGCGGGATGAACAAACCCACCGCGGCGCCCGCGACGCCCGCCATGGCCAGCACGATGCGCTGGGTCGGGAGGTCGAAGTCTGCCCGCGGGCCGATGGCGGCGAAGAGCAGCGAGGCGCCCAAGAGGGTGATGGCGTATCCGGGGTCGTCGACGGCCTGGGCCAAGAGGGCGACCACCGTGAGCACAGGCACGAGCGCGACGAGCCGTTGTGGCAGGGAGAGCGTCATGGCAGGCCGTGCACCGTGGGGCGCGCGCCGCGGGTCGTGAGGGCCTCGATGAGCGGCTGCAACGCGGGGCTCCCGTCGAGGGTGACGACGTGCACCGCGAGGCTGGGGTCGAAGACCCGGTCGAGGCTCGCTTCAAAGCGCGGGCTTTCGAAGGTCGGGTGCACCTCAAGCGAGGCCAGGAGATCGAGGGCCTCGTCGAGGTGCTGAGGGGGCGCCGCGGAGGCGCTCTCGGCGAAGGGGTGGAGGGTCTCGCCGAGGAGCAGCGCCACGAGGTGCAGGCCGCGCTGTTCGAGGGCCGCGACGACCCCGGCCGCGAGCGAGAGGCACTTCTCGAAGCGGTGGCGGTCGCGCCCGCGACCCTGGCGGTTGACGATCACCAAGGCGCGGCGGGTCTGCGGCTCGTCGTACTCGCGCACCATCGCGACGCCCGTGCGGGCCCAACTGCGCGCGTGGAGGTCGCGGACGCGGTCGCCGGGGCGGTAGGGGCGGAGGCCGCGGAGATCCATCGAGGCGTCGCCGCGGAGGGCCGAGCGGAGGGCCTGCTCGTCGCCGCGCCCCGAGAGCGCGTCGGCCCCGAGGGTGACCGGCGTGATGGGCGGCACCACCACGAAGCGCGCGACGTTGGAGTAGGCCCCGGGGCCCTGGGTGAGCCCGAAGGTGCCGAGCGCGGCGGCGCGAAAGGGGTCGAGCTGGTGCTCTCCGAGGGCCCTGAAGGTGGCCTCGACGAAGACCCGGACGGCGCCGTTTCGAGGCACCCGCGCGACGGTCTGGGCCTGGGTGAGGTAGCGACCGTCCCAGGGCAGGAAGGGGCCCTCGACGCGCACCGAGAACACATCGCGGTCGCTGTCGTTGTAGAGGGTGACCACGAGGCCGAGGGGCGCCGCGGCGCTGACCCGCGGGGCGTGGCTGACCTCGACCCTGAGCGCCGAGAAGCGCAGCGCGCGGCGGCTGACAAAGCTCGCGGTGAGCGCGCCGGCGAGGGCGCACCAGAGCATCAGCGCGTCGCTGTGTTCGACGTCGAAGCCCGCGAAGAAGGCGCCCACGCTGACGGCGATGAGGGCGTGGCCCTCGCGGGTGAAGGCCTCGTAGAAGCCGAAGGCGAGCGCCGCCAGGCGGCCCGCGCGGCCGCGACGGAAGCGCTCCCGGTCGCGGCTCTTGCTGGGGATGAGGATGTGGTTGAGCCGCGCGAAATCGACGTCGCGCCAGCGGTCTAGGAGCGACGCGAGCCTCGCCAGCATCACACCGGCACGTCGACGCGCTCGACGATCGAGAGCACCACGGCGCTCGTGCTGCGACCGCCGAAGCGGCTCTGCGGGCTCAGCGCGAGCCGGTGCGCGAGGGTGGGCACCGCCACGGCCTTGACGTCGTCGGGCGTGACGAAGCCGCGCCCCGCTAGAAAGGCGCGGGCCTGGGCCACGCGAAAGAGCCGCAGCGTGGCGCGCGGCGAGGCGCCGAGCGAGAGGTCGGGGTGCCGCCGGGTCTCAGCGGTGATGCGCTGGAGGTACCGCGCCACCGCGGGTTTGACCGTGATCTCGCGCACCGCGGATTGCATCGCGACGAGGCCCTCGGCGTCGGCCACGGGCGAGACCGCGTCGAGGGGGTCGCGGGTCTGCCGCGCCATGAGCATCGCGAGCTCGGCCTCGTCAGAGGGGTATCCGATCGAGAAGCGGAGGGTGAAGCGGTCGAGTTGGGCCTCGGGCAGCGGGTGGGTGCCGGCGCTGTCGAGGGGGTTCTGCGTGGCCAACACGAGGAAGGGCGAGGGCAAGGTGTGGGTGGTGCCGTCGAGGGTGGTCTGCGCCTCGTTCATCGCTTCGAGGAGCGCAGACTGGGTGCGCGGCGAGGCCCGGTTGAGCTCGTCTGCGAGGAGGATGTTGGTAAACACTGGCCCGGGGTGAAACCGAAAGCTTCCGTCGCGCGGGTCGAGCACGCTGGCCCCCAGGATGTCGCTCGGCAAGAGGTCGGGGGTGAACTGGACCCGCGTACATTTCAGCCGAAAGCACTGCGCCAAGGCCCGCGCCAGGGTGGTCTTGCCCACCCCCGGCACGTCTTCGAGGAGCACATGGCCGCCCGAGAGCACCCCAAGGAGCAAGAGCTCGATGGCCTCGGGGCGACCCGACAACACCGTGCCGAGGGCCTGACGGAGCGGGGCGATCGATCGATGCAGGTCGGTCATGCGTGCTGGGGCGTTCACCACATCGCAGAACGGCGAGGCCCTGGCCTCACATTCCACCGAAGGGGTCTCAAAGGGGTGTGTACGAACAACGCGGGTCAGCCCGTAGGCCCGAAGAAGTGTGCGGCATCGGCGTACGCGACCCCAAGCCGTTTCGCGAAGGTCTGGTCGGTGGTCATGTCGCCCACCATCACCGTGTCGCTGCGCTTGAGGTGATGACGCTCGACGAAGGCCACCCCGAGCCCGGGCATGGGCTTGCGGCACCAACAGCTGATGGGGGCCGGGTTGTGCGGGCAATACCCCACCTCGAAGCGCTGCCCGAGCAGCGCCAACGTGCGCTCGAAACAAGCCTCGGCGGCCTCGCGGGTGAGGCTGCCCTTTGAGATCCCGCTCTGGTTCGACACGCCGAAGAACCGGTAGCCCTCGGCCGCGAGGGCCGCGAGCCGCTCGCGACGCCCCGGCAAGAGCGCGATGTCGTCGGGGTCGGTGGGGTAGTGCTCGCCGCTCAGGGTCTTGCGGAGCGTGCCGTCGAAGTCGAGCAGCACGGCCTTCTGCTGGTACTCGGGCCCCTGGGCCGCGCGCTGGAATTTCACCCGCTCGACGGCGTCGAAGCCCTCGGCCGCGTCGGGCGCCTCGAAGACCTTTCGGTAACGAAACAGCACCCCCGGCCCGAAGGCCCCAGGGTCGGTCTTCGAGACCTTCTTCAGCTCCGGCTCGTCGAGGAGGCGCCCGTACCGCTTCACCATGCGCGTGGTGGCGTTGACCTGCGCGTCTTCGATGCTCGTGTCGACCCAGACGCACCGCGCCCGAACGCCCTGAGACCGCGCGATCTCGATCACCGGGAGCCGCAAGGCCCGGGTGGCGTAGGTGTTGTCGAGCACCACCGACTCGCCCCGCGAGAGCGCCGCGCGGAGCGGCCCGTGGAGCGCCTCAAGGCTGCCCCCCTCGGCGTCTCGGTTGAGCCGCGTATGCCCTGCGAATTGCGCCTCGGTGAGCGACGATTTGCCCGACGCCGGGATGCCCAGCACCAACACCACTTCTTGTGTGCCCATACGGTGCCGTCGAGTCTACCGCGAGCGCGTCAGAGTGTGCGACGCTCGACGCCGACGATGGATGCGCGACCGAAGCTCGATGCGATCAAGGCCCTGCTCGAAGAGGCGAGACAGAGCGGGGTGAGCCTCGGGCGCATGGTGCGCGTGTGCCTCTCGCTCGGGCGCGAGGTCGCCGTGCGCGCGGCCATCGACACCTCGTCGTGGCTCCACCCCCTTCTCTCGTGGAGCCTCCACCTCGCCCAACTCGCGAGCCCCGAGCAGCGCCAGCGGCGGCTCACCTTCTCGGGTTCGCTGGCCGAGACCCGCCGTCGCGTAGAGGCCGATGTCGCGCCGGAGCCTGCGTTCAACCAGGCCTACCTCCGCGCGATGCGGCAGAGCCACGTCGCGGTCTGGTCGGCCATCGAGGCGCTCTGTATTGAGCTCGAAGCGGGGGGCGAGGGGCGCTTCGACAAGGTGTTCGCGGTCGTCGTCGAGGCCGTCGATGCGCTGAGCGAGCGGCGCATCCGGCCGGGCTTCTCGATGCTCTCTGAGACGCAGCAGCGAGAGTATTTCGACTCGCTCAACGCGCAGGCCGAGGCCAAGGTGCGGGGCATCCTGTTGGCCCACCTGCCCGACCCTTGGGGCGACTTCGACTGGGGGCTCCTGGCCGAGCAGCGGCTCACGCGGGTGCGGGCGCGCCCCGAGGCGCTGCGGGCCGAGGTCGCGGGGGTGACGGGCGCCCAAGAGGCCTGGGAGGTGCTCACCGCGCGGGGGCGCTTGCCCCTCGCCTGGGAGGGCGCGACGCGGCGCTTTCACGGCACCACGGCGACCCCGTGGGGGCCCCGGAGGGTGACCGATGCGGTGCTCCCGAGCTCGGTCGACGAGGTGCTGAAGGTGGCTGCTTCGGTCGAGCGGATCGACCAGGCCGAGCGCCTCGCGCTGACCTTCGGGGCGGCCATCGCGCCGTGGGAGCCCGGTCGCGCCCAAGGCGTTCAGGTCGCCTGGGCGCTCGGCAAGCCGACGGCCCCCGCAGCCTCGACGGGCCCTTGGCCCTTGGCCTTGAGCGGGCTGCTCATGAAGCAGCTAGAGCGGGTCAAAGAGCCCGCGGTGGTCTCGTGCCGCGTCGCCGAGCCCGCGCAGTGGAGCATGGCCTCGACGGCCTCGTACGCCTACGAGCTGCGCGCCCGGTGCGAGCAGTGGCGCGTCCTCACGGCGAGCCACGCGCGGGTGATGGCGCACCCGAAGATCCCCGAGGCCCTCGAAGGGCAGCACTTTCGCGCCTTCGAGAACCCCTTCGCGCCGCTCGTCTCGCTCGATCAGCTCGGCTGCTGCCTCGACGACAACCGCGACGGCGTGCTCGTGCTGCGCCTCGCGCTCTGAGCGGCTCCGGGGGGGGCTCAGCCGAGGGCGTCGATGCGCGCGAAGCTCCAGCTAGCGGGGTCGCCCACGTCGCGCGGCGCGACGAGCACGCCGTCGCGGTAGCGCCACCCGAGCTGGTCGCGGGCGAAGGCGCTGCACTCGACGAACGAGCGATCGACGCCGCGCTCGAACATGCGGGCGTAGAAGAGCACCTCGGGCAAGCCCCGGGGGCCCGCCTCGCGGGTGTCGACGATGCGCAGCCCGGGGTATTTCAGCCGCTCGCAGGTGGCCCTGAGCGACGCGATGCCGACGGCTTCGGGCTCGGCGCGGTCGGGGTGCTCGGGGTGCAGGGTGCGCCAGAGGTAGTCGACCTTCTTCAGCGCGAAGCCCGCGTAGCGTGAGCGCATCAGGGCGACGGGCGTGGGCGCTTCGGCGCCGAGGTGGTACGGCGCGCAGCACCGGGCGTAGGGCAGCGCAGACGAGCACGGGCAGGGCGGGCTTCGCATCGCCGGGCTTGTACACGCTCTCTCGGTCGCGCGGCAGTGGGGCTCGCGCGAGGCCGAGGGCGCGGCCGTCGCGTCGACGCGGGGGCTGCACGGCGGCGACGAGGCGTCTGTCGAGGCGGCGCGGCGTCTGCGCGGCGGCGACGACGGAGGCGGCGGGCCGACGCAGGGGGTGCGGCGCGCCGACGAGGCGACCCCGGCCGGGGGGCGGGGCTTGCATTGCCGCGACGATGATTGCGCGAAACGCCTTCTGCGGTAGAAGAAAGCGGCGATCGGGCGCGATGGGCGGGGGCGCGAGACCGCGGCGCGCGGTGCTCCGTCTGTAAGCGACCCCGGGCGCGCGACGTTGTGACGGGGTGAAGGTCGAGATGCCGATGAAGATGCCTCGAAGCATGGCGCTGATCGCGGGGGTGACCCTCAGCTGCGGGAGCACGCTGCGCCCTGACGGCAACCCCGTGACGGTGCTCACGCCGCCGCAGACGGTGGTCGTCGTAGAGCCGACGGTGACGGCGGTGCAGGCGGTTCAGCCGCCGAGCACGGTGGTGGTGCAGGGGGTGCGGGCGCCGCAGACCCTTCAGGTGGCCGTCGGGGCGCCGCCGAACCCCGATGGGGGGCCGCGGATCGTGTGCTCGCGGCCGACGTCGGCGCTCGCAGGGATGCCCGTTCAGCTCCAGGCCGAGGCGCAGGGCGACGGCGTGCGGGTGCGGTGGGAGGTGCGGAGCGCTCCGGGCAACAACCGCGCGTACCGCTTCGCGCAGCGCTTCGATGCCAACGACACCGATGCGGTGGTGGCGGCGGGGGCGAGCGTTCCGTTTACGTCGGTGATTGTGGGTGAGTACGAGGTGGTTGCGACGGCCCGCGACGCCGAGGGGCGCACCGCCGAGTGCAGCACCACCGTGGCGATGACGGGCCACGGGCTCAGGGTCGAGCTCAGTTGGGACTCGAACGGCACCGACGTCGACCTTCACGCCTTGCGCGGCACCGAGGGCGGGTGGTTCTCGTCGTCAGACTGCTATTACGCCAACCGTACGCCCGACACGGGGTACCCCGACGAGGGGCGTCGGCGCTGGCTCGACACCGACGACGTCGACGGGTACGGCCCCGAGAACATTCGCGTCGACACGCCCGAGGGCAACGAAGACTTCAACATCGGCGTGCACTTCTACTCGGCGCACAGCCAGAGCGGGCCGACCCGGGCCACGGTGGTGGTGTACTGCGGCGAGCGGCAGATGGCGCGCTTCGAGCGCAACCTCGTGGGCAACCGCGGCACCGAGGGCAACGATTTCTGGCGCGTGGCGGCGGTGCGCTTCGGCGGCGCCCACGGCTGCGAGGTGCGGCCGATTCAGCAAGTGGTGCAACGCAATCGACTGTGAGCCGACAGTGGGCTTAGGCTCGCGGCGATGACCAAGACCCCTCTGAGGAGCGGCGCGTGGACGGCTCCGCTGCGCCGGAAGCTCAGCGCGATCCGTGTGCCCCACAAGGCCGACCCGCGCGATTTCTACTACGACGCCGACGGGGCCGCGGCCGCCCTCGCCGACGCGGGCCCGGTGCCGAGCGCCCTCACCGTCGCGGGCGAAATGGCCCGGCAGAAGTACCTCGGCAGCTACCGCGGGGTCTCGTGGCGAACCACCACCGGCCGCTGCTTCACCGACGAATATTGGAACCCCCTGGTCGCCCTCTGGGTCACCCGGGCGGGCTTCGACTTCGCCCTCGATCGCATCGTCCCCGACATTGAAAACCCGTGGCAGACCGGGCTCTATGACACCGACCCGACGGCGGCGCTCTACGCCCTGCGGCGATACCTCTGGCGCGCCCCGCAGGCTGAGTTTGAGGCCGCGCGTCGCAAGGCCGAGCCCATCTTCGAGCGCTGCAAGACCAGCGACGTTTGGGATCTCAGCCGCACCGCGAGCCACCTCGCGTACGCTTTTGATCGCGACCCCGCGTGGGCCCTGTGGATGCTCTCGGCCTACAACACGGGCGCCATCATGCCGCCCACGGTCGACATCCTTGGGGTCGTGTGCCCCGACCTCGCGCTCACCGAGGCCGTGGTGGCGAAGTACGGCGGGTTCGGGCCGATCTATCACGTCTTCGATCTGGTCGAGACCCTCGGCTCGCGCTCGCTCGTCTTGCTCGAAAAGATGACGGGCGGGCGCGCGCCCGATCGCAAGCGTGTGGCCGCTGCGACGGCCGTGGCCGAGGCGCTCAAGGCCCAAGGCGAGTGAGCCGCTCAGGGCGCGAGGTCGAAGCGCAGCTGGGTCGCGCCCATGAGCTGCGGATGCGTCAAAACCGGGGCGGCGAGGGGGGCTCCGTCGAGGGTGAGGGCGCGTGAGGCGAAGCTCCGGGTGCCGCCCAAAGGGGCCTCGATGACGAGCGTGCGGGCGCCCGAGAGGGAGACCTCGGCCCGGGTCACCGACGGGGCCGCGAGGAGCCATGTGGTGGTGCCCGCGAGGGGGAAGATGCCCAGCGCCGCGAAGGTGTACCACGCGCTGAGGGTGCCCGCGTCGTCGTTGCCGGGGATGCCGTCAGGGCCGTCGCCGTAGCGGTTGCTGCGCACCCAGTCGACGTAGCGCGAGGCCGCGGTGAAATCGCCGAAGGCCGAGGGGATGAAGGGCGCGTGGATGTCGGGCTCGTTGCCGTGCCAGTAGTAAGGGTCTGGCAAGGGGGTGCGCCGGGCGCGAAAGCTGCGCTCGAACATGTCGTCGAGCCGCGCGAGGAAGGGCGCTCGACCCCCGAGGAGCGTCGCGAGCCCCGCGAGGTCGTGGGGCGCGTACCAGAGGTACTGCCAGGGGTTGCCCTCGGCGTAGAAGTCTTGCCACGCCTCGGCGCGTGTGACCGGCGCGAAGGCTCCCGCGCGGTTGCGCCCCACGAGCCAGCCCGAGCTCGGGTCGTAGAGGTTGCGATAGTTTTGTGCCCGCGCCGCGAAGACCCGCGCGTCGTCGGCGTGCCCGAGACCCTCGGCCATCTGCGCGAGGGCGCCGTCGGCGTAGGCGTACTCAAGGGTCGCCGAGGCGCTCGCGCCGCGGCCTTCGGTCGAGACGTATCCGAGGGTGTTGTACTCGTCGAGGGCCTCGCGGCGCGAGGGGCTGCGGGTGGCGCCGTCGCGCATGAGCTGCCAGGCGCGGGCGACGTCGTAGTCGCGGAGCCCGCGGAGCCAGGTGTCGGCCACCATGAGCGCGCCGCAGTCGCCGAGCATGCCGCCGGTCTCGCCGGGCCCCAAGGGCCACCGCGGGAGGTGCCCGAGCACCTCGCCCATGGCGAGCATCGAGCGCACGAAATCGCGCTGATACTCCGGGTAAACCAAGGTGAGCCAAGGGTGCTCGGTGCGGAAGGTGTCCCACAGCGAGAGGTCGCTGTAGTAGCGAAAGCCTTCGGCGCGGCGCACCTGCTTGTCGACGCCGCGGTAGCTCCCGTCGACGTCTGACAGGAGCGTGGGCATGAGCAGGGTGTGATAGACCGCGGTGTAGTAGGTGCGGAGCGCCGCGGGGCCGCGGGCCTCGACCCGGGTGCGGGCCAAGAGGGGCTCCCACACCGCGCGGTTCGCCTCTCGGACGCGGTCAAAATCGAGGGCCGGCACTTCGGCGTCGAGGTTCTGCCGGGCGTGCTCGAGGTCGGTGAGCGAGAGCCCGATGGCCACGGTGACGCGGTTGTCGGCCTGCGCGGCGACGGGCACGAAGGCCCCCACCCGCGGGCCGCGTTGGGCGCGCTCGGCGCTGAGGGCCCCGTCGCGCCAGGTGCCCGCCGGGGTGAGCGGGCGAGAGACCCGCGCGACCCACCAGAGGTCGACGCCGCCGATTCGGTTCGAGTAGCCGCCCTCGAAGTGCACCCGCCCCGAGAGGCGTTCGGCGGCCGCGTCGACGGCGATTTCGCCATCGGTGACGCGCACCTCCGAGAGGGTGTGCCCCACGTCGAAGAGGAGGTTGCCCGAGACGCCCTCGGGGTAGGTGACGCGGTACACCGCGACGTGGTCGGTGGCCGTGACCTCGGTGGTGATCTCGCTCGTGTCGAAGGTGACGCGGTAGTAGCCCACCTCGGCGGTCTCGCGGGCGTGGCGAAAGGGCTGAAGATACCCGCGCTGCGAGGTCATCGCGGGGCTCATCTCGCGCACGGGCATAAACCCGAGGGCGCCGTGGTCGACGATGCCCGTGCCGTGCATGTGGAGCTGGCTGAAGCCCGCGTTGTGCGAGTCTGCGTAGGCGTACCCGGCGCAGTGGGCGAAGACCACCGCGTTGCCCTCGGCGTCGCTCGTGTCGGGCCCGGGGCGCGCGAGGCCGAAGGGGCGCTGAGGCCCGGGGAAGGCGCTCCCGGTGCCGAACCCGAGCCCCCCGGTGCCCACCATCGGGTCGACGTACTGGGTGAAGGGCGCCGTCGCGCGCAGAGGCTCCGCGGGGGGCGCCGCGTCGGTGACGTCGGTGACGTCGGTGCCGGCGTCTCCCGCCGCGGGGGGAGGGGCGCTGCACGCGGCGAGGCCTAGGGCCAGGGCGAGCCATCGCAAGGGGGTCATGGCGGGGCCGACGGTACCGCACTGGGCGCCGTCATCGAAGGGCTGAAGGGGTCGTACAGGCACGCTGAGAAAGGGGTACCCTCGGGCCCACATGGGAGACAATGATCGCCTCGCGGGGCTTGATGATCCGCAGCTCAAGCTGCTCGTTCCGTTGCTTGAGGTCGTGTGGTCTGACGGCGATCTGAGCGCGGCCGAGCGCAGGTCGATGGTCGAGACCGTGGCGGCCCAGGGGTGGCTCCGGCCCGCGGCCCGGGCGCTGGTGCTGCGCTGGCTTGAGGCGCCTCCCGACGCGCGCGAGCGGGCGGCCCTCAGGGCGCGGGTCGAGGCCGCGACGGTGACGCTCTCGGTGGCCTCGCGGCAGAGCATCGCGCGGGCGGCCGAGTCGCTCGCGAACACGCCCGCAGAGGCCGAAGCGGTGCGCGGGCTCTACGAAGCGCTCGGCCTCGCGGCGGGCCCGCTCGGGGGGGCTCGGGCCGACGACGCGGCGACCGCGGCGCGACGCGACGAGGCGGCGGTGTCGGCGCTGCGCGCGGCCTTTGACGGCGACCACGCGGCGACCCGGGCGCGGGTGCGGGCCTTTCTGAGCGACCCCACGCGCAGGGCCTACGGGCTCGACAAAACGGTGTACCGCGAGAAGGTGCTCGGGTGGGTGCGCGCCTTCGCCGACGCGGGCTTCGCAGAGATGGCCTTCCCGGGGGTGTGCGAGGCGGGCGATCTTGAGGCGTTTACGGTGGCCTTCGAGACCCTCGCCCACGGCGACCTCTCGCTCCTCGTGAAGGTCGGCGTGCAGTTCGGCCTCTTCGGCGGGAGCCTCTTGCTCCTCGGCACCGCGCGGCATCACGCGCTCTTGAAGGGCGTGGCCCGCGCAGAGACCCTGGGCTGCTTCGCCATGAGCGAGGTGGGCCACGGCTCGAACGTGGCCTCGCTTGAGACCCTCGCCACCTGGAGCTCCGACGAGGGGCAGTTCGTGCTGCACACCCCGAACGAGGCCGCGCGCAAAGACTGGATCGGCAACGCCGCCGCCCACGCCCGCTACGCGACGGTGTTTGCGCAGCTCAGGGTGGGCGACGCCTCGCACGGTGTTCACGCTTTTCTTGTGCAAATTCGAGATGTTGAAGGTAACCCAATGCCCGGCGTCTCGGTCGGCGATTGCGGGCACAAGCTGGGGCTGAACGGGGTCGACAACGGGCGGCTGTGGTTCGACGCGGTGCGGGTGCCGCGCGAGGGGCTGCTCGATCGCTTCGCCGCGGTGAGCGCCGAGGGGGTGTATGAGAGCCCCATCGCGAACCCGTCGCGGCGGTTCTTCACCATGCTCGGCACCTTGGTGGGGGGCAGGGTGTGCGTGGGCAACGCGGGGGTGAGCGCGGCCCGCGCGGCGCTGGCCATCGCGGTGCGGTACGCGACGGCGCGGCGACAGTTTGGGGCCGAGGGGGCGGCCGAGCGGCTGCTGTTGGAGTACCCGACACATCGCCGGAGGTTGCTGGTTCCGCTGGCGGGCACGGTGGTGTTGCACTTCGCGTTCGAGGCACTGCGCGCGCGATACGGCGCGGTGATGCGCGCCTCGTTGGCCGGAGAGACGCCCGACACCCGCGAGCTCGAAGCCGAGGTCGCGGCGCTCAAGGTGCTCGGCTCGCGGCACGGCGTCGAGACCGTCCAGGCGTGTCGCGAGGCGTGCGGCGGGCAGGGCTTTCTCTCGTCGAACCGCCTCGCCGACCTGCGGTGCGACATCGAAGTGTTTACGACCTTCGAGGGCGACAACGTGGTGCTCCTTCAGCTGGTCGCGAAGGCGCTCTTGTCGTCGTACAAGTCATCGTTCGAGGGGCGGAGCTGGGTGCAGATCGCGCTCACCCTGGGCGGCGAGGCGCTCGACCGCGGTCTCGACACGAGCCTCGTGGCCACGAGCCGTGAGGCCCCCGAGCACCTCCGCGACCTCGCCTGGCACGAGCGGATGTTGCGGCACCGCGCCTCGCAGCTCGTGCGCACCGCGGCCGCGCGTCTGCGCAAACGGATCGGCGCCAAGATGCCGCTCGACGCGGCCTTTCTTGAGGTCCAAGAGCACCTCGTGGCGGCGTCTGAGGCCTACGCCGAGCGCCTCGCGTGGTCGTTCTTTCTCGAACGCCTCGACGCCATCGCCGATGCGCCGACGGCGGCGCGGGTCAAGCGCCTGGGGCAGCTCTACGCCCTGGCCCTCATCGAGCGTCGCAGCGCGTGGTACCTCGAAGCGGGGTATCTCAGCCCCAGCAAGGCCCGCGCGGTGCGCAAAGAGGTCGAGCGGCTCATCGCCGAGGTGGCCGACGAGGCGCGGCTCGTGGTCGACGCCTTCGGCATCCCCGACGCGTGCCTCGCGGCGCCCATCGCGTTCTTCGACCCCGCCCACCCGATGCTCTCGAACAACGACATGACAGCGGCCTGAAGGGCGGTATAAGCCCGCGCATCGTGTCGCGTGTGGCGCCCTCGTACGACCCGCTTCGGTATGGCCTGCGGTGCCTCGAAGAGCTGAGCCGCGCGCAAGCGAGCGTGCCCGCCCCGACGGCGCGCGAGGGGCTCTATTTCGACCCCGCTGCGACGCTGCGCGGGCGCAGCCGCGAGGGCGCCGCGCTGACCCTGCGGCTCTTCGGCGAGGGCCCCGAAGACGCCACGGGGTTTGTCTTGCGAGACGAGACGCACAAGGTGTTCGCGCCCATCATGCCCAGGGCGGCCGACTTCTTCGAGGCCCACGTCGCGAGCCTGGTGTACAACGACGAGGCCGCGCTGATGGTGGGCCTGCCGCTGGTGTCGTACGTCGAAGACGGGCGCGCGCGGGTGGCGCCGCTCTTCTACTTTAGCGAGCTGAAGGTGAGCTGGCGTGACGCCGCGGGGCAGCCCTTGGTGTTGCCCGCGCCGCGCCTCGGCGCCGCGGTGCCCGTGCCGACGTCGATGCACCTTCGGAGCGAGGCTCCGGGCGACGAGGGGCCCACCCACAGCGTGCACGCGGGGCTCTGGCGGCAGCTCGTCGAGGTCGAGGCCGAGACCCTGGCGTCGCTCTCGACCCTCGGGGCCCGGAGCTTCGCCGCGCTCGTGCGGGCCACCCTCGGGTGGCTCACCGGTGCGACGGCGGAGGGCGAAACCGGCGAGCCGCAGCCCGCGGGGGCGCAGACGGAGGGGGCTCCCGAGGCGCCGATCACCCGGGCCGAGCTTGTGGCGTTGGGCGAGGCCGTGATGCGCAGGGCCCACCCGCGGTTGGCGATGCGGGTGTACCCGCACGGGGTGCTCATGGCGCTGCCCAAGGGCGACCCGACGAGCGGGCTGCGGAGCGAGATCGAGTCGCTGTTGAAAGAGGTTCCGCGGAGATCGGGGCCGTTGGGGGTTTACCTTGGGGCGAGCCCAGAGGCGGGGCTAACGGCTGCGATGTATGGCACCTACCGCGGCGCTCCGACGGCCTCGCAGCGCGCGGCGGTGGCGGCCTTCGAGGCGAGCCGCGACCTCGTGGCGGTGTGCGGCCCGCCGGGCTGCGGCAAGACCACGCTGATTCATCACCTCGCGGCCCACGTCGCGGTCGATCAGTGCCTCGGCGCGGTGTGGCGTCGCCCGCCGCAGCGGCTGCCTTGGGCGCTGGTGGTGAGCAGCACCAACAACGGCGCCGTCGACCTCGCGGTCGCGCCGTTTTTGCCCGACCGAGAGACGCCCATGGCGCTCCGCATCGGCAACCGCCAGACCCTTGAGACGCTCACCCTCGCGCAGCTCAGGCACACCCTCGCGTGGCTCGATGACCCGAACAAGCCGCGCCTCGACGACGCGCGGGCTCGCTTCGAAGACCTCGCGAGGCCCCTCCGAGACTGGCTCCTCGTGCGCGACGCCGCGCGCCGACAGCAGCTCCGTGACGCGCAGACCCGCGGGGCCCTCGACGCGCGGCACGCCGCCCTCGTGGGGCGCCTTGAGGCCCTCGCGACGACCCCCGAGACGACCCTGAGCGCCGCCGAGCTCAAGGCCAGCGTCGAGGCGCTGAGGGCCTTCGCCAAGGCCGCCGCGGCGCTGGTGACCCAGTACGCGAACAAGCCCGAGACCCACCGCGCCCGAGACCGTTGGGGCGACGCGGTGCGGCTCCGGGGCGCGCCCTTGCGGCCGGTGCTCGAGGCCCTCGGTCTGCCGTTGCCGTTTCGGGTCTTGACCCGCGATGAGCCCCTCGTCGAGGCGATGCTCTCGCAGCGAGACGCCCTCGACGCCGCGGCGCTGAAGGTCGAAGGCGTGCTCGATGCGGCGCTCAGGCCGAGCCTTGAGGCCGAGCGCGATCACCTCGTCGCGGCGCGGGCGGCCCTCGACGCCGCGGTGCCCCTCGGGCCGCCGCCCGAACCTGTGCCCGGGCTCTTCGAGGCGGCCTTGCAGGTGCGCGCGGCCTGGGCCTACGAGCACCGCAACGCCCTCGGCGCGCGGCTCCGCGCGGTGATCGCGCAGCTCGCCGACGATGCGCCCGCGAGCCCGCGTCGGAGCTCCCTCGTCGAGGCACTGGGCGAGCTCGCGGGGCTCTTTCCGCTCTTGGGGTGCACGCTGCTCTCGACCCGGGCCACGCTGTCGTTGAGCCCCGAGGCAGTCGACCGCCTGGTGATCGACGAGGCCGGCCAGGTCGCGCCCATCTACGCGGTGGCCGCGCTGGCCCGGGCCCGTCGCGCGATGACCACGGGCGACGTCGCCCAGTTGCCCCCGGTGTACGCCCTCGACGAGCGCCTCGACGCGCGGCTCGGCGCCCGCTTCGACGCAGAGGCCATCGCGCCCTTTCGCATGTCGACGCGCGCGACCACTTCGGCCCAGCGCCTCGCAGAAATGCGGGCCGCGACGCGCGCTTCGTTGATCGAGCACTTTCGCTCGCAGCCCGAGATCGTCGCGCTGGCGTCGTGCTTCAGCGGATACAGCCTCGACGTCCGCACCGCGCCGCGCTCGCTCGGCACGGTCTCGCGGCGGCTCCGAGAGGCCGTGACGGTCTACGACGTCGCGGGCGCGTCGGAGCGGGCGCCCGAAGGGGTCGTCAACGCCGCCGAAGCCGAGGCCGCGGTGGCCTTCGTCGACGCGCTTCTCCGCGACGGGGTCGCCCCTGAAGACATCGCGGTCTTGTCGCCCTTCGTCGGGCAGACCTTGCGCCTCGAACGGAGCCTCCATCGCCGGGGGCTTCACACCTTGCCCGTGTTGGTGCGCACGATTCACAAGCTCCAAGGGGGCGAGCGCCGCGTGGTGATCTTCTCGGTCACCGCGACCGAGGGTCCGCCGCTGCGGTGGCTGACCGAGCGCCCGCACCTCTTGCACGTCGCCGCGAGCCGCGCCCAAGATCACCTGGTGGTCTTCTTCGACGCCGAGAAGACCGCGTCGGCGGCCGAGCTCGATGTGTTCAGGGTGCGGGCCCGGCGACCCTTGCGGCAGCCGCTCCGAGGCTGACACAGTGCGCCCGATGAACGAGCAATACAACCGCGGCGAGGTCTGGCAGCTCGTGCTCTCGGGCGCGCCCCCTGACGAGCCCGGCGCGCGCTGGAGCATTCGGGCCGTGGTCGACACCCACCTCGCCGAGACCTTCATCGAGGTACCCGTTCGTTTTCAGAGCCATTTCGACGACTACGGCACCGAGGCAGACTCGCGCCACGGGCCCTTCATCGCGCGCGTCGCGGCGGCCCTCGGCATCACCGTCGGGCAGCGCTATCCGGGGCGCTACGACCTCGCCCAAGCCTCGCTCCGCCCCATGCTCGACGGTCTCGCCGCGGCCCTGATCGACCCCGTCGAGTCGAGCGCGTCGGCCAGCCTCTCGGGCGACCTCGACGGCGCGCGGGTGTTCGTGAACATCGTGCGAGGGCGCTGGCCAGAGGCCCCGTACGCGAAGGTGCTCAAGCCGGACGCGCGGCTCCGATCGCTGATGGCCGAGGCGTGCGCGGCCGTAGGGGCCCCAACAGCGCCCTCGCACGACGCCAACGAGGTGGCATCCTACGGGCCCGTCGAAGACGCCTCGTTGGGGCCGTTCTGTGCCTTCTTGCTGGCGCGGCTCGGGGGCTGAGCGCGGGGCGAGGGCTCAGGTGCGGGCGTTGAAGCCGTTGCAACCGCCGTTGGGGTTGATGGGGCCTTTGACGAGCGTGCAATGGCCGCAGCTGTCGGGGCCGGCAGATTGAAAGAAGCGGCAGCGGTTGCAGGCGCGGCTCGGGTCGGCGGCGTGGTCGTTGTATTGGAGCGCCTGTCGCGCGGAGAGCTCGGCGGCTGAGAGGCCCGCGGTGTCGGTGCAGGCGAGGGCTTTCTTACAGCCCGCGGCGCCCGCCCCGAGCACGACCAGGGCCAGACCTCCGCCGACCCTGAGCAGGGTGCGGCGATCGATGGGAGATGCAGGGTCACGCATGGTCGCGACCCTAACACCCCCCGCGGGTGAGGGCGAAAAGCGATGACGGCGCGCACCGAAATCTGCCACCGTCCGCGATGAAAACTGTGAACCGCGTTGCGCGCTCGGGTAGCCTCTCGGGCCACGATGAAGATCTCTTCTACGCGCGCGGCCCTCGCGTCGGCGCTCACGCTCTCGGTGGCCTTGGGTGCGGCCTGTCGTCGTCGCGAGACCCCCGCGGCGGGCTCCGCGTCGGCGACCCCGGGCCCCGCCGGTGAGCCGCCCTTGACGGCCTTCGCGGCCTTGCCCGCGGCGGGCAATCTGGCCGAGGCGAAGGTGACCCTCGGGCGTCGGCTCTTTCACGACACGCGGCTCTCGGGTGACAACACCCTGTCTTGCGCGAGCTGCCACTCGCTCGACCACGGCGGCGCCGAGCCCCGGCGCGTCTCGACGGGCATCCGCGGTCAACAAGGGCCCATCAACTCGCCCACGGTGCTGAACGCGCGCTTTAACTTCGTTCAGTTCTGGGACGGTCGCGCCGCAGACCTCGCGGCGCAGGCCGCGGGCCCCGTGGCCAACCCCATCGAGATGGGCAACACCTGGGCCCACGTGGTCGAGACCCTCAACGCAGAGCCGAGCTATGTCTCTGCATTTACATCGGTTTATGGCGCTCAGGGGCTCACCGAGGCCAACGTGCGCGACGCCATCGCGACCTACGAGATGTCGCTGGTGACCCCGTCACGCTTTGATCGCTACCTCGGGGGCGACCGCAGCGCCCTCACCGCGGCCGAGCGAGAGGGCCTCGCGGAGTTTGTGAACGTGGGCTGCACGGCCTGCCACACCGGCGTCAACATCGGCGGCGCGATGTACCAGAAGATGGGCCTGGTCGAGAACTACTTCACCCGCCGCGGGGGCCCGCTCACCGAGGCCGACCACGGGCGCTTCAACGTCACCCATCAAGAGAGCGATCGGCACTTCTTCAAGGTGCCGACGCTGCGCAACGTGGCGCTGACGGCGCCGTATTTCCACGACGGCTCGCACGCGACGCTGCCCGAGGCGGTGCGCACCATGGGCGCGGTGCAGCTCGGTCGCCGCCTCGACGACGCCCAGGTGCAGCACATCGTGACCTTCCTCAACGCGCTGACCGGCGAGCTGCCCGCAAACGCGCGGCCCCCGGCCAACGAGGTGGCGCCCGCCGCGCCCGCCCCAACGCCCGCCGCACCCTGAGCGTGGGTTACGCCTTCGGTTTGCGCGGCGCCCGAACGGGTTTGAGCCCCGCGGCCACGCCGGGGTGTTGGGCCGCGAGGGCGGCGAAGCGCGCGTCGATGACGGCCTTCTTCTTCGCGAAATGGCTGCGGTTGCTTCGCAGCTTGATCATCAAGAGCCGGGTCACGGTCTCGGTCGGGCAGAGATCAAGGAGCGCGTAGCCCGTCGAGAAGCCGTTGAGGACCTTCTCGGCGTTGGGGCCCCAGTCGGTCTTGAGGCGGCGCACAAAGATCGCCTCGCGTCGCGCAATCGGCAAAGTCTCCCAGATCTCGCACACCAACCTGTGCGGCGAGAACGGAACGATCAAATCGAGCGAGGGGTCGATCGCCTTGCCCGCTTTCACAAACGGGTAGAGCGCGAGGATGCCCAAGGTGTCGAAGTCGTAGATGCCCAGGGTGCGGTACCCGCGCAGCTCGGGTCGCGCGCGCGGCCCGTCAGGGCTCCGCACCGCGGCGACCTCCGATGCGAAGGTCTCGGCCCACCCGAGGGCCGTCTCGCCGGCCGCTGTGAGGCACGCGACGAGCCGCCCTTCGAGGGGCGAGCCGTTGATGCGGTACTCTTCAAAAATGCTCTCGGCCGCGGCCTCGATGGCCTCGGCGGGGCTCCACTGCGCCGCGAGCGTCGACGGCAACCCCTGGTTCGACTCAAGCTCGTCGAGGGGCGCGCTCTGCCAGAGCTGCCATGCGGGCGCGGTGACCGTCTCGCCCCCGCGGGTGATCGTCATCGTGCGGTCGAGCGGGCACGGCGGCGTCTGCCCGAGCCAGCGGAGCAGAATGCGTCGCGAGCTCGGGAGCCCTCGCCCTCCCCAGCGCAAGCCCTCACGGGTGAGGGCCTGGGCGACCGCTTGCTGCGCGGGCGTGAGCGTCGCGAAGGGCTGAAGCTCGGTGAAGGTCGTGAGGCCCGTTTCTTCGAGGGCCGTCGCCGCCGCGGCGTTGGCCTCGTCGAGGTTCGTCGCGTGAAGGATGGTGTGAATGCGGTCTGAGAGCGTCGACATCGAGGCTCCTATGCGGCTTTGCGCGGGGCCTCGAAAGCATACTTCACGCGCTCGGGCGAGATCGAGGGGTGATCAAAGCGGCGCGGGCGACAACGAGAGGCTGAATGTGCCGAAAGAACACTCCATCGTGAGGCCGCCGCGGGTGAACATCTCGTCGGTGATGCGCACCGTCGTCGGCGAGCAGATCACGTCGTCGTCGGTGAGGTCTTCGTCGTCGTAGGCGAAGGTGACCCCGGCCCTGAGGGACGCCGCGCTCTGTGGTGCGAAGCGGTGCCCCCATCGCGGCATGAGGGTGTCGGCCACCGCGCGGGTGCACTCTCGGTTGCCGTTCACAGAGAGGCACAGCAAGGGGTCGGGGAGGCCGCCCGCGGCGTCCCAGCTTTGGTTCGTGCCGTCGCGCTCGGTAACGGTGCCTGACTGCGCGGTGAGCACCCAGCGCGAGCCCGGGTCGACCGCGCAGCGCCCGGCGTCGCACACCGAACCGAGGCCGCAAGACCCGCAGCGCCCGCCGCAGCCGTCGTCACCGCAGACGCGCCCGCTGCACTGCGGCGTGCAGGCCGTGCCGCCCTCGCAACGGCACACCCCGAAGCGCCCCGCGGCGTCGCAGCTCTGAACGCCCGAGCGCCCGCCCTCGCACCCGCACACCGCGGTCTGCCCCGCGACGCAGCCCTCGGGGCCGTCAACGTCGGCGCACCCGAGACACGAGAACGCGAAGCCTGCAATCAATGCAAGTACCCTGAACATCATGGTTTTCTCCGAGCGAGCCGTCCCCATCGGCGGCGCGCTCAGAGGTCAAGACGTCGCGCCCGGGGCCGTTCTGACGGCGCGTCTCGTTTGGGCTCAGACCCTGAGCTGTTCGGGCATCGCGAAGCTCGCGGGCACGCCTTGGAGGGCCGTGTTGACGATGGTCTCCCAGTAGCGCGCGCCGGCCTCGGGGGTCGCGAAGGGCAGGTCAGGGAGCACCCGCAGGGTCGCGCCGGCCCGCGCGTGAAAATGCCGAAACAGCGGGATGAGATGGGCCAACGCGCCCTTCGACGGATACCCCAACCCGTCGGCGTAGGCGTCGCCCAACATGTACCGCGAGATCGCATACCCCACCGCCTTCATGCGCAGCGCCCGGAAGCGCGCCGCGGGGTCTCGGGCCTGACGGTCGCCCGACTCGATGAGCGCGCGGGCGAGGGCGCGGGAGTCGTCGTCGGGAGGCCCTTGGGTCATCGAGAGCAGCTCCCAAAGGGTGCGGGCCTCGTCGAGGCTCGTACACCGCAGCGACTCGTCGACCCCGATGAGCCAGGCCACGTAGCGCCAGAGATGCAGAAAGTCTTCGCGCTCCTGCGGCGTCGCGTGGAAGCCGAACTTGTCGAGCCCGTCGAGCACGATGTAGCTGAACAGAAGGGCCGTGCCGCTCATGTCGACCTGGTTGATGGGGAGGCCCCAGGCGGCCTCGTTCCACCGAGGGGAGCGGGCGAGCATGGTGCGCACGGCGGCGTGGATGAGCCTGACCTTGACCGTGGCCGCGAAGCCAGCGCCCCCGCGGGCCATGCCCCCGGGCAGCGACACGGCTTGCACGAAGCGACTCGTCTCTGCGAGACGCCGCGGCACATCGTCTTCGAGGCGGCCCGAGAACATCAAGGGCTTGTTGCCCGCGGGCGAACAGTACCCCGCCACCAACGAGTAGGTGCCCAAGACCAGGCCCCCGAGGATGCCCGCCCGAAGAAAGAAGGCCCCCCCTCGGGCGATGCGCTCTGGGTCAACCCAGAAGGGCACCTCGTCGAGCTCGGCGAAGAACGCTCGCACCGCCTCGGGCGCGTCGTCGACCCGCGCGACGCCCTCGCGAAGACAGCGGTCGATGAGGGCCTCGCGCGCTGCCCGCGGGCGCTCGGCGAGGGAGGCCACCGCCGCGTCGGCCAAGGGGTCACCGCGCCAGAAGAGCGCGCCGAAGCGCGCAACCCGCGCCTCGCCAAAACGCGCCCGGGCCGCGTCGAGATGAACATACCGGGTCGGCAGACGGTGCATCGCTTGGCCTCTCGAAAGATCGCTTGAGATGTGTCGCGCCGGGGCCCCGGTTTCAAGGGCCGCGCCGTCAAAGCGACGCTAACGCAACACCGCGAAGGCGCCCACCAGGCCCGCGAGGAGCAACAGGCTCGCCACGATCCACGGGAGCTTCGAGCCGCGGGCCGCGGGCGCGGGCAGCGGTTGCTGCGGCGGCTGCGGGGCGGGCCGCGGCATGCCCCAAACGACGGCCTCGGGCCCCTCGGGCGGCAACACGATGGCCTGCGTCGGAGGCCCCCCAAACGGGTCGTGCGGCGGCAGCGAGCCCATGAGGTCGTTCGGCGGGAGCGAGGCCATGAAATCGTTCGGCGGGAGCGGCTGCCCGAAGCCCTGCGGCGCGTGCCGTTGCGGCGGCATCGTGGGCTGCCGCTGCGGCGCCTGCGGGCGGATCAGCTCGTCAGGCACCACCGACTCGCGCTGCATGGGCTTGAGCGTCGCGCCGATGGCGTCGATGGGCGGGCGGGGCATCGGCCGCGCGGGCTTGAAGGTCGACGCGATGTCGGCCACATCGGCCGTGGGCACCACCGGCGCCTTCTGCGTCGGCATGCGACGCGGGGCCTGACCGAAGCCCGGGCCTTGCGGCGACGGACCGCCAAGTTTCACCGAGGTCGAGCCGTCATCGTCGAAGGGGGCGTGGCCCATCGAGGCCGCGGCGGGCGCCGAGGTGCGCTGGGCCGTGTCGACCACCACCACGGCGTCGCGCCAGTCGTCGTCGGGGTCGAAGCCCAACTGCGAAGGGCGCATCGTCTCAGAGGTCATGAGGCCCCCTGAGGCGTCGAGGGTGTAGCCCTCGGGCGGCGTCGCGTCGGCCGCGAGGGTGGCGGGCTCTTCGTCAAAAAAGAGCGCAGCGCGCACCGAGGTCGAGTCGCCCAGGGAGTCGACCCCGAGGCCCTCAAGATCGAGCGCTTGGGTCGCCTCGCGGGCCTCAGGCGGAGGCACCGAAGGGCCAGGAAGGCTGTCGAGGAGCCCCGCCGCGCCCAAGGCTTCGAGGTCGAGGGCCCGGGTCTCTTCACGGGGGGCGTCATGCCCGCGTCGCACGACGTGACTCCCCCCCGGGAGCCCGCCCACTACGGGCACCGAGGGTACGCCCCCGATCGGCACCGCGGGCACCGCCGAGGCGGCGCCGTAGGCTGAAGAATCCCAGGGGTTGTCGGTGGCACCGGCCGACCAGTCGGCGCTCGCCGAGGCCCAAGGGTCACCGCCCGAGGGGTCTGGCGCGGGCGACCAGGGCACCGCCGAGGGGCGCATCCCGGTGCTGCTCCCGACGAGCTCGCGGGCGCCCAAGGAAGGCACCGCGGGCAGCGCGTTCGAGAGCGGCGGCATCGCCATCGGGGCAGGGCTCGCGGGCGCCCACGGGCTCGCGGCGGGGGCTGCGGGCTCCCAACCCGCACCCCAACTCGACGGCGGCGCGGGCGGCGTCTGGGCCACCGGCGCATCGGGCGCCAGGGGCGCGAGCGGCCGCGCCGCGAGGTTGACCAGGTCGGGGGCGTTCTGCGGGCGGTGCGCGCGGAGGTCGCCTTGGGCTTGTTGGGCGCTCCGTTGGCGCCACGCGAGGCGCAGGGCGTCGCGCAGCGCCGTGGCGTGCTCGAAGCGCTGGGCGGGGTCGTGCCGGAGGGCGCGGTCGAGCACCTCCCACACCGCGGTGGGCACGTCTTCGCGGAGGCGCACCGCGTACGAGGCGCCCTCACGGGCCGCGAGGGTGCGCGCGGCCTCGCGGCGCGAGGGGTCGTGGCCGAGGATGAGCTCGACCGAGAGCAAGCCCAGGGCGAAGACGTCGCTGGCCGGGGTGAGCTCGGCGTTCGGGTCGCGCAGCTCTTCGGGGCAGCGCCACACCCGACGCGACTCGAGCACCGCGTCGTCTGCAAACGTGGCGAGCGCCACGTCGAGGGTCTTCACCTCGGTGCCGCCGTCGCCGGCCCGCATCACGAACGAGCTCGGGTGCACCGCGCGGTGCAACAAGGGGCGCGGGAGGTCGTGCCCGGCGCTCACGCCGCCAGCGGCCAGATCGATGATTCGCTCGACGAGGTCGAGGTCGAGCGGTCGCCCCCCGCGGGCCGCATCATCAAGCCGTAACCCCAGCGGAACGCCGTCAAAGTGCTCATACACCACGAAGCCCCGGCCCTGGTGCACGCCGCTGTGCACGAGCGACAACACCTGTGGGTGACGCAACGCACGGAGCGCCTTCACCACCGCGGCTGCGGTGTCATTCAGGCTCGCGCCGTCGAGCGCCTTCGGGGCGAGGTACTTGACCATCACCATGCGATTGCGAAAGTTGCCATCGCGGGCGCGCCAGGCTTCGCCAAAACCGAAGCCTTCGAGAGGCTGCTCTAACTGAAAACGGCCCTCCAGGGTCACGCGCGACCCGGCGGGCGGGGCGGGGCTCATCAGCCCTGGTTATGCCTGTTCAGTGCGAGGGTCGCAACGTTCCTGAGCGAGCGATGGGGCGGCGGCGCTGCGGCGTCTCAGCCGTTCGCGGCCGATCGGGGCGGCGTGCCGGGGATCGGCGTCCGTGGCAACACCGCCGCTGTGCGCGGGGCTTCGACTTGGGTAGGGTCGTCGACGCGCCGAAGGGTTGCGACGGAGGTGTCTGTGGTGACGAAGCGAACGAAGTCCTGGCAGCTGGTCTGCGTGACGGCCCTCATGGCTGCATGTTCGAGTGGTGACCAAGGCAGCGCGGTGGTCACCGACCCTGACGCGGGCCTCTCGGATGCGGCGGCCTCACCCGATCGCCCCTTCGACACGCCCGACGGCGCGGCCTTCGACGGCGTTGCGCCCGACGGCGTCACCGCCGCTGACCTCGGCCCAAACCGAGACGCGGGGGCGTCAGACCTCGGCGCTGCGCCCGACGCGGCCTCGCGCGACGCGAGCGCGGGCGACGCGGCGACCCCTGACGGCGGCGCAGGCTGCGGGCCCCGCGAGCTCTGCGGCGACGGGCTCGACAACAACTGCAACGGCGCGGTCGAAGAGGGCTGCGTGTGCATCCCCGGGCAGACCCAGCGGTGCTTCGAGGGTCTGCCCGCGCAAGCAGGGCGGGGCGTCTGCACGCTCGGGACGAGCCGCTGCGAGGGCGCGGGCGAGTTCGGCGTCTGGGGCCCCTGCGTGGGCTCCGGGCGCCCGCGGACTTCGCAGTGTCAGGGGCAAGACGACCGCTGTTCTGGGGTCATCGACGAGGGCTGCGGGTGCCCCGTGGGGCTCCGTCAGCCTTGTTACAGCGGGCCTCCGGGCACCGCCGAGGTGGGCGCGTGTCGCCGCGGGCTGCAACAGTGCGAGCGCTTGTCGTCGGGCGGCTCGGCGTGGGGCGTGTGCGAGGGCGAGGTGGTGCCCCAACCCAACCGCTGCGACGGTGTCGACCTCGCGTGCACCGGCGACCCGATGTCGGGTTGCGCGTGCACCGAGGGCGCGCAACGGAGCTGCTACTCAGGCCCCACGGGCACCCAAGGCGTGGGGCGCTGCACGGCGGGGACGCAGCGCTGCCTGCGCGGCGACGCGGGGCTCACCGACTGGGGGCCGTGTACGGGCGAGGTGGTGCCTGAGCCTAGCCGCTGTGACGGCGTCGACCGCGCGTGCACGGGCGATGCGATGCGAGGGTGCGCGTGCCTCGAAGGTCAAACCCGGAGCTGCTACAACGGGCCCTCGGGCACCGAGAACGTCGGGGTCTGTCGCCTGGGCTCACAAGCCTGCGTGCGCGGCGCGGGCGATGCGACCGCGTGGGGCGGGTGTACGGGGGCGACGCTCCCGGGGGTCGAGCGCTGCAACGACGGCCTCGACAATAACTGTGACGGCCGCGTCGATGAAGACTGTCGGCCGTGCATCGCGGCGAGCGCTTCGCCCTGGCAGATCAACCGCACCCAGGGGCCGATTTGTTACGGCCGCAGCTTCTCGCAGCACGGCGAGGCCGGGCAGTACGCCTTCGCCAACATCCCCGCCGAAGGCGCCTCGGGGTGGAACGCGGTGACCTCACCCACCGTCGATTTTAGCGAAGTTTCGGCCCTCTGCGGGCGCGAGTGCACCTGCCTGAACGGCGGCGAGTTTACGTACTTTCAGACCTTCTTCACGGTGCCCGAGTCGTACCGCGTCACCTCGCTGCGGGTGCAGGTCGAGAGCGTCGACGACGGGGTGCGCATCACCGTCTTCAACAGCCGGTACCCGAACGGCGTGGTCGACCCCGGGTCGTACGCCTACCTCGGCGGCGGCACCACCACCGACCTCGCGCAATACATCGCGCCGGGGCGAAACCGCGTCGTGCTCACGCACCTCGACGACTGCTGCTCGGCCCGCAGCGTGACCGGCGTGCGCGTGGTCGTCAACGGCGAGAACCTCTCAAGCTGCCAGTGAGCCCGCGGGCGTCTGCGCGCGCCCCTCGCGGCGCCGGGTCGAGCGCGACGCGATCGGCCGACGAGAAAATCGCGCGGCGGCGGCGGCCTCACCCGCGGCGCGTCGATCGCCCGCCGGGTGCCCCTTGAAGCGGCTCCATATTTTGCGTAGAAGCCGCGGCAACAACGATGAATCCTGTTGAGAAGGCCGGGGTCTTGCTTGAGGCGCTGCCGTACATCCGGCGCTTTCAGGGGCGCACGTTTGTGATCAAGTACGGCGGCCACGCCATGGTGGCGCCCGAGCTGAAAGAGAGCTTCGCCCGCGACATCTGTCTGCTGAAGTACATCGGCGTCAACGTGGTCGTGGTGCACGGCGGCGGGCCGCAGATCAGCGCGATGCTGAAGCAGTCGAACATCAACTCACGCTTCGTCGACGGCCTCAGGGTCACCGACGACGCGACCATGAACGTCGTCGAGATGGTGCTCGCGGGCTCGATCAACCAAGACATCGTGTCGCTCATCTGCCGCCACGGCGGCCGCGCGGTCGGGCTCTCGGGCAAAGACGACGGGTTCATTCTGGCCGACAAGCAAGCGCCGCTCGTGAGCCGCGACGGCGAAGAGGTCGACCTCGGCCGCGTCGGCGAGGTCAGGCACGTGACCCCCGACATCGTGGTCGAACTGATGCGGGCGGGGTTCATCCCCGTGATCGCGCCCATCGGCGTCGACGAGCACGGCCAGTCGTTGAACCTCAACGCCGACACCGCCGCGGGCAAGGTGGCCGAGGCGCTCAGGGCCGAGAAGCTCATCTTGCTCACCGACGTCGAAGGCGTGCGCGGCGGCGACGGGCAGTTTCTCTCGTCGCTCGGGGCGGCCCAAGCCCGCGCCCTCATCGAAGACCGGGTCATCGACGGGGGCATGATCCCCAAGGTCGAGTGCGCCCTCGACGCCATCGCCGCCGGGGTGCGCAAGGTGCACATCGTCGACGGTCGCAAAGACCACGTCGTGCTGCTCGAAATCTTCACCGACACGGGCACCGGCACCGAGATCGTGCGCGCGCCCAAGAGCGCGGCCCCGGTGCCGAACAGCGAGGGCTGAGCCCCTCAGGGCGTCGCGCGGCCGCTCACCTCGGCGCTCACCGCGGCGGCGAGGTCGAAGCGACCCTCGTTGCGGGGAATGCTCACCGCGAAGCGACCGAAGTTCTCGACCTCGACCCACAGCGAGCCTTCGAGCGCGTACGGGATCTCAAAGTGCGGCTGCTGACCGCGCTGGAGGGCGTCGAGGGCCGTGCCCGAGGCCGTGCCGAGGAGCCGCAAGGTGGTCTCGGGGTCGAGCCCCAAGGACACCACCACGTGGATCTCTTCGCCCGGCGGGATGGTGCGAATTCGAACGTCGCTCACGCGGGTCTGACCCGTCGCCGCGTTGAAGAGAAAGCGCGCCGCCGCGCCGCCAAAATCGGCCATCGTGCGGATGCCGTCGCCGGTGTCGCGGCACCCGTTCGGAGCGTCGCTCACGCTGTCGCGGTCGCGCAACGAGACACACAGCGCCCCCAAGGCCTGCGAGTCGCTCCGCTGCGGGAAGGCCGTAAACGCCAGCATCGCCTCGGCCGTGGGCAGCGGGATGCTGTTGTCGTTGCGCAAGGTCAGGTCGACGCTAAAGGTAAACTGAAGGTTGTCGCGCGTGGGGATGGGGCCGAACACCCGACAGGGCGACACCAACGCCGGCACCCGCACCCGCTCGGCGCAGTAGTACGCCGCGAGCTGCTGCTCGGTGGGCCGCGCCGACAGACGCACGTCGGTGCGAAGCAGGGTCGGCGGCCGCGGGCGAACGCTCGACGCGCCGCCCCCGCGGGCCCCCGCGTTCAAAAGGGTCTGCGCGTGCGAACACCCTAGCGCCGCCGCAAAACAAGGTACCAACGCGAGCCAACGGAGTGAGGTCATGGCCGACTCTCTAGCACCCCACAGTGCAACGCGAAGTGTGTAAGTGCTGCGCGGTGTGAGGTCGCACTAAACCCGGGTTTCGGCCCATCGACCGCGGTGCCAACGCCACGCGCAGAGGAGCAGCCGCGCGAGCCAGTCGCAGCCCGAGCCGAGCCACACCCCGGTGAGGCCCCAAGAGAGGCCCCGCGTGAAGCCCGCGGTGGCGGTGATGCGCACCCCGAAGGAGCCTCCCAAGGCCACCCCGAGCGCTTCACGGGTCGCTCCCGAGGCGCGGAGAGACTGGGCCAAGACGATCGCCGCGGCCATCGGGAGCTGCGCCACCGCGCCCACCCGCAGCGCGTCGCGCCCCATCGCCACGATGGCCGGGTCGTCGCGAAAGAGCGCGATGAGCCCCTCGGCGCCGAAGAACATCGCCAGCGCCACAGGCACGAGGAGCGCGGCGCTGGTGGCGGCGGCGACCCATCCGACCCGGCGCGCCCCGGCGGCGTCGCCCGCGCCGAGGCGTTGGGCCACCCGGGCTCCGGCCGCCACGGCGAAGCCGTCGGCCGAGAGAAACGACACGCTCTCGATCGAGAGGAGCGCCTGGTGCGCGGCCATCGCCACCGGGCCGAGGCCGTTGGTGATGCGCACGAAGACCAGGTACCCGCTGTGATAGATCGTTCGCTCACCGAACGACCCGATGGCGACGGCTGCGACGCGCTTGAGGCCCTCAAGGGTCGAAGACCGTTCGGTACCGAACCATCGTACGGGGGCGCCGTGACGCGCGAGCGCCGCGAGCCCGAGGAGCGCTTCGAGGCTCAGCGCCGCGGCGTTCGAGAGCGCCGCACCCCGGGCCCCGAGCCTGGGCGCGCCGAGGTGGCCGAAGATCAGCACCCAGTTGCCCGCGACGCTCACGAGGTTGGTCACCAGCGCGATCAAGAAGGGCGTGCGGGTGTCGCCCGCGGCCTGCAACGCGTTGGTGGCGGCCACGGCCACGAAGACCACCGGGGTCATGGGCAAGAGCACCCCGAGAAAGCCCCGGGCTTCGTGCAAGACCGCAGGGCCCGCCTCGCCGCCCAGAAAGGTCAGGAGCGGGTCCATCGCGGCGTAGGCGCCCGAGCCCACCAGGGCGCCGAGCCCCACGGCGAGTACGAGGCTCCCCTTGAGCGCCCCCGAGGCGGCGCCGCGATCGCCCGCCCCCACCGCGCGCCCGACCACGGCCACGGTGCCCGACGAGAACGAGCCGAAGACCGAGTGGAGCGTCCACACCAAGGGGCCTGCCACCTGCATCGAGGCCAGGGCCACGGCGCTGTGACGCCCGAGCATCACCCGGTCGACCAGAAACACCAGGGTCTGCAAGAGCGACTGCGCCACCGCGGGGAGCGCCATGGCCAGAAGGCCCCGCACCTCGTCGGCGTGTCTCAAGGGCCCGAACCGCGCTGCCAGTGACCGCACGGCGCGGCTCTGTACACGCAAAAACAGAATTCGTCGCGGGCCCTGTAAGCCCCGCGCGCTCGGCGACGTTGCCGCCTCACCCGACAGCCGCGGCTGTCATGAAAGGTTGAACCCCTTGTGACTCGGCACCGCACCCCGACCTTGGCCCTCGCGACGCTCTTTTTCTCACTCCCCGCCGCGCTCTACGCCCAGGTGACGCCCTCGGCCCCAGAGCGGGTCATCCGTGTCGAGCCCGCGGTGCTGACCCTTGAGCTGCCCTACGAGCGGCGCGCCTGGCGCGACCCCAATCGCATCTCGCACCTCGTCGTGAGCGCCCAACTCGGCGTGCTCAACCAGGCCACCACGGGCACCGTGGCCGACTACGGCTATGACACCGGCACCGCCCCCTCGGTGGGGCTCCGGGGGCGCTATTGGTGGCCCATCACGGGCTGCTCGTGCGGCATGGGGCACGGGCTCGACGCGTCGGTGAGCTACGCCAACGGGCCGACCCTCGGGGCGCTCCATTCGGGGGCCTGGGAGCGGGTGGTCGCCGACCTCGGGTACTCGTACAGGGTAGAGTTTCCGTGTATGCGTCGGGCCGACCGACGGGTGTACCTCTCGGGGGTGCTCGGGCTCTCGTTTCAGCACGCCAACGCGGGCCTCGGCGACGTCAGCCGTGACAACGCGGCGGGGCTGAACGTCCGCGAATCAGCGGCCCGCGCGTACGATCACGCGAGCCTCGGGTGGCGCCTCGGCGGCGACCTTGAGATGTACCGCGGCCGCACCGTCTACGGCTTCGGCGTCGACCTCCGGAGCCTCCACGCCCTCTCGGGCGACCAGGCCCGCACCTTCATGCTCGGCGCCCACCTCAGCCTCGGGTGGGACTTCTGGATCTGAGCCCGCACCGCTCACTCTCTCGCGACCGCGCGAAGGGTCTCGGCCACCGCCGGGTCGAGCCCCGCGGGGGCCTCGGCGCGCTGTGCAGGGCGGCCCACCAGCGCGCGGTAGAGCACACACGCGGCGAGGTAGCTCCCGGCGAGGCTCGGGTGGCTGCCGTCAGGGTCGTAGAGCCCCAAACCAGGCCGCGCCGTGAGGGCCGACTGCCACCGCGCCCCCACCCGCGCGACGCCGGCCCCGGTGGTCATCGCGCTGCGTAGATAGGCCTCGTCGAGCCGCGCGCTCATCGCCGCGGCGTCGCCCCCCGACCAGGCCTGGGCGTACACCGCGTCGCCCTCGCGCCGCGCCCAGGTGCCGAAATACACCGTGCGCGCGCCCGCCGCCTGGGCCGCTTCGGTAAAGCGCCGCGCGTACGCGTGAAAATTGGCATAGCCCACCAAGGGCTCGACGCTCTGCCCCTGGAGCACCAGCGCGTCAACACCACCCGCGCTGAGCCGCTCGCCCCGCATCGCCGCCCAGTGACGCTCAAGGGTCGCGCCGCCCTCGGTGAGGGCCTCGACCTCAAGCCGCGGCGGCCCCTCAGCGGCCGAGAGCCCGCGCAGGAGCTGCGGCAGGTCGTTGTAGAAGACGTAGCTGTTGCCGATCACCAGCACCCGCAACACCGCAGGGCCCGCGTCGAGAGAAGACGGCGCGTCGACGATGTTGACAGTGTGAACATCGGTCGGCGGCCCCGCGTCGAGGGGCGGCGGCGGGGCGGCGTCGGTGCAGGCGAGGGCGAGGGCCGCCGAGAGGAGCGAGGCGCGGAGCATCGGGGCCGAGGGTAGCGCCGTCTTCACACTTCTTCACAGAGTCACAAGAACGGCCTTCACAGAGCGTCGGCACTTTCTCTCTCGCGGCGCCCCCCACCGGGCGCCTCAACCGCCAGGAAGAAGGTACCACCATGATCGGATTTGTTGTCGGAACGCTCTGCCTCATCGCCCTCGTCAAGACCGTGCGCCGCGCCCGCTACGGCTATGGCTACGGAGGCTGCGGACGCGGGCTCCACGCTTCACACTGCGGCCCCATGGGAGGCCACTACGGCAGCCCCTGGGGCGGCGGCGAGGGCGGCCCCGGGCGCCCCCCGTACGGCGACCCGCGCTGGGCCGACGGAGGCTCGCTCCGCTTCATGCTGCGCCCGCTCTTTGAGCAGTTGCAGACCTCGCCCGGGCAAGAGCGGGTGATCATCGAGGCCGTCGAGACGATGCAGGCCCGCGGCCGCGAGGTGCGCGACGCGGTGCAGAGCACGGGGGCAGACTCGGCCCGCGCCTTCCGCGGAGAGCGCTTCGACGAGACCGCGATGGGCGAGGCCTTCGCGCGGCAAGATGCCACCCTTGAGACGGTGCAGAAGGCCTGGATCGACGCCCTCATGAAGGTGCACGAGGCCCTCGACGAGCGTCAGCGCCGCGCCCTCGCCGACCTGATGGAGCGCGGGGTCGGCTTCTTCGGTCGCTTCCGCGGGGCGCCCTACCGCTTCTGAGCGCCCGCCACCCTTCACCGTGAGCCCACCCTTTGACGCCCTCTGACCTCGGAGAATGCCCATGATTCGTCTCAAGATCGCCCTCCTCACGCTCGGCACCGTGCTCGGGTTCGCCAGCGGCTTCGCGAGCCTCGCGTGCCACCGTCACGCCCGCCGCGCAGACTTCGAGCGCCACGTCGCCGCGGTGTGCACCGAGGCCACCCGGGCCGAGCTCGCGCGACACCCCGAGGGCGGCCCCCCCGCGCCGCCTCCGCGACACTTCGGGTACGGTCGCTGGTAGACTCCGCGCCCCGATCGACCCCCCTCGACCCCTCAATGCGGGAGCCCCGCCGTCTCCATGGCCCTGCGCGTACTCCACATCGACGACGACCAACGCTTCGCCGAGCTCGTCGCCAACTACCTCGCCCAGAACGGCGTCACCGTGGAGTACGCGCCTGACGGCGGGCGCGGCCTCGCGGCCCTCGACGCCCAGCCCTTCGACGCCGTACTCCTCGACGTGATGATGCCCGGCCTCGACGGCCTCGAAGTGCTGCGCCGCATTCGCAACAAGCACAGCCTGCCGGTGATCATGCTCACGGCCCGGGGCGACGAGACCGACCGCGTGGTGGGGCTCGAAATCGGCGCCGACGACTACCTCGGCAAGCCCTTCTCGCCCCGCGAACTCCTCGCCCGATTGCGCGCCGTGCTGCGCCGCGCGGCTCCCGACGCGGTGGCGCAGCAGCTCGCCGTGGCCAACATCCGCGTCGACGTGGCCGGCCGCGAGGCCCGCGTCGAGGGGCAGCGGGTCGACCTCACGGGGCTCGAGTTCGACCTCCTGGTGGCCCTCATGCGCCGCGCCGGGCGGGTGATCTCGCGCGAGGCGCTCTTGACCGAGGCCGGCCGCGACGACGCCACGGTGGGCGAGCGCACCATCGACGTGCACGTCTCGCACCTGCGCCAGAAGCTCGGCGACGACCCAAAAAACCCTCGTAGAATCAAGACCATCCGTGGCGTCGGGTATGTGCTCGTGCGCGACGACGGAGCCTGAACACCATGCGCGCGCGGCCCCCCTGTGGCCCCTCGGGGCCCCCGACCGGTCTGCCAGAACACCACCCGTTTCGGCTCTTTGACAGACCACCCTGGGCGCACCCGGGGCATCACCCGTGGGCGCACCCAGGGGCCCGCGGGGGGCCCGACTGGCACCCGTCGCGGCTGGCTTTCTTCGTGCGGGCCAAGCTCCACCGGAGGCTCTTCGTGGCCTTCGCGTCGGCGATCTTGGTGACGGGCCTGGTGACCGGGCTCACCAGCGCGATGCTGAGCAGCCGCGGCCCGGCCTGGGCCACCGAGCGGCAGCGCATGGTGAGCTTCGCGGGAGAGAGCTTCGCCGCGGTGTGGCGCGACCCCGCGGGCCTCGAAGCGCTCGCCCAACGCACCGCCCGGACCCTCGACGTCGACGTGGTGGTGCGAGACAAGCTGAGCCCGTGGCCGCGGGCCTGGGGCCCCCGAGGGCCCATCGAGGCGCCGGTCTGCGCGGCGGGCGCGTCGTTGAGGGCGCCGGTGCGGCTCGAAGCGCATCAAGGCGCCGTCGGGAGCGTCGAGCTCTGTCTGTCGCGGCACGGCCGCCCCCTCAGCGGGAGCCGCTTTCTCACCGTGCTCGGCCTCGCCCTGGTCGTACTGTGGACGATGGCCGGCAGGGTCTCGCGCCGCCTCGCGCGCCCTCTTGAGGAGCTCGTCGAAGTGGTCGAATCGATCGGCGCGGGCAAGCTCGAACGCCGCGCGCAGTCGACCCCCGAGCGCCACGGAGAGGTGGGCTACCTGGCCCTCGCGGTGAATGAAATGGCCGCCCGCATCGCGGCGCAGATGGCGGCGCAGCGCGAGCTCCTCGCGGCGGTCTCGCACGAGATCCGCTCGCCCCTCGCGCGGATGCGCTTCCAGCTAGAGACCCTCCGCGGCGCCTCGGCGAGAGACCAAGACCTCGACGAGCTCGACCGAGAACTCCAGAGCATCGACGCGCTGGTGGGCGACCTCCTGGCGAGCTCGCGCATCGATTTCGACGCCCTGGCGCCGAGCGAGATCGACGCGGTCAAGCTCGCGATTCGTGCGCTCGAGCGGGCCGAAGTCGACGCCTCGGTGCTGGCGCCCGAGGGCCCCGAGGCGCGGGTCAGGGTCGACGCCACGCTGGCCACCGTGGCGATCGCGAACCTGCTCTCGAACGCGCGCAAGCACGGTCAGCGGGTGGTGGCGCTGCGCATCGCGACCACCGACGCGCAGGTGGTCTTTCGCGTCGACGACGACGGGGCGGGCTTCGCAGAGGGCGAGGCCGCGCGGGCCTTTGAGCCCTTCTGGCGTGCCGACCGCGCGCGCAGCGAGGGGCGCCCGGGGGTGGGCCTCGGGCTCGCGCTGGTGCGCCGCATCGCCGAGGTTCACGGCGGCGCGGCGTGGGCCGAGAATCGCGCCGAGGGGCGCGGGGCGAGGGTGAGCGTGAGCTTCCCGCGGGTGTTGCCGTAGGGGTGTGGTAGTGTGGCGCTCGGGAGCAAGAACAGCGATGGCAACGAGGTCACTTCTTTCGATGATGGTCGCGCTCACGGCGCTGGGGGTGGTGGGCTGCGGCACCGACGTCGATGCCCTCTTGCCCAAAGGGAGCTGCAACACCCCCTCGCAGTCGCGCTGCGTCGACTACACGGGCGAAGCCTGGCGTACGCCCAGCGCGGGGACGATGGCGTGCTCGGCGATGGGCTCCGGGTCGACCTACTCTGAGGGCGCGTGCGCCACGGCGAACCGCATCGGCTCGTGCACGGTGATGGGCGGCGGCGGCCAAGAGAGCATCATCCGTTTCTACGGCCCCACCTTGACGGCGCAGGCGGCGCAGGCGGGGTGCCAGCAGGCGGGCGGCGTCTTCAGCGCGAACTGAGTCGATTCTGCTTGTCAACGGTGGGTGCGTGCGATAGACCCACCGACCCAACGCGCGATTAGCTCAGCTGGATAGAGCGTCGGTCTCCGAAGCCGAAGGTCACACGTTCGAATCGTGTATCGCGCGCCGCAGTCATTGAAGGGGTTTTCGCAATCGGGTCGCTCGGGTCGTGACCCACAGATTGCGATCGGCGCAGGCCTTGTGCGCCCCTCCGCGGTCACGCTCGCCCTCGAAGCGCGTCGCCCTCGCGCGGTGTCACTTCCGCTGTGCATGGGCCGCCGTCGCTGTGTATCAGTCTAGCGATGCACGAACCTGACGATGCGTACGAGGCCGTCGACGAAGAGCAGCTCTGGGCGCCGCTCAGGCCCGAGTCGCGCGAGGTCAAGACCTCGCTGATGCAGACCGCCATCATCGTGGCCTCGACTTGGGGCGAGATAGTCGAAGACGAGATCAACATCCTCTCGGCCATCGCCGACGAGTTCGGGTTCGACCAGGCCGCCGTCGACGCCCTCGCGCCCGAAGGCGAGGTGGTGCTCTCGGCCTTCGCGGTCACGCCCGCGACGGCGCCCGAGGCGCGCCGGGCCTGGCTCGCGATCCTCATCCATCTGGCCGTCGCCCGCGGGCGGGTGCACGCCCACGCCCTCGAAGTCATCGGCCACACCGGCGAGAAGCTCGGCTTCGCCGACGACGAGACCGCGCGGCTCATCACCGAGACCCTCGGCATCGAAGCGCCCGAGACCGCCGGCGAGGCCTGAGCCCCGAGGCGCTCAGCCTTCGCCGAGCGCCTTCGCGATGCACTGCGCGAAGACCGCCGCGGGCTGCGCGCCCGAGACCGCGAAGCTGTCGTTGAAGATGAAGAAGGGCACAGCCCGAATGCCGTTCGCGCCCATCGCCTCGGCCTC
The DNA here is from genome assembly GCA_016792845.1 of Myxococcales bacterium. GTDB lineage: Bacteria > Myxococcota_A > Polyangia > Polyangiales > JAEUKH01. The sequence goes on from JAEUKH010000029.1 coordinate 589,184, forward strand.
GCGACGGGTCTCGTCGAGCGCCGCCGCGTCGCGCACGACCGCCAAGGCCTCGTCGCGGGCGAAACCGTGAGGGGTCGCGAGGTCGGCCAGCACCGCGTCGTCGCCGACGTCGAGGCCCTCTAGAAAATACGCGCGAAAGAGCGCGTCGCTGAGCGCCCCTTGGGTGCCCCGGGGGCCCGCGCGGCGCAGCAGCGTGTGCGCCTTGAGCGTGTTCGGCGCCCGGGTCACCTTCTTGAAATCGAGGTCGACCCCGACCTCCCGCGCGGCCGCCTCGACGCGACCGAACATCGACTCAGGGTCGACACCGTACTTCGCGCGGAGCCGCGCCCGCAGGTCGGCCCCCTCAGGCGGCGTGCTCGGGTCGAGCAAGAAGGGCAGCCATTGAACGTCGGCCTTGACCTCAGGGCGCGCCGCGAGCGCTTGGGTGAGCCGGGTGCTGCCGATCAAGCACCACGGGCACACCACGTCGCTCACCACCTCGATGCGGAGCGTCTTCGCGCCGCTCAAGGGTCACCGCCCTGACCCACAAAATGGTCGTCTGTGTCTTTAAAGAGAATGTTGAAGGTCGTGAGGCTGCCGTAACACCCTGTGATGTACTGTTGAAGCGTCGCGCGCTCTTCGTCGCTCATGCTCCGGGTGCTGTTGATCTTCTGCTCAAGCACCCGCAATTTGTCGCGCACCGCGACGACCTTGCGGAAGAAGACCTCGATGGGCACCTTCTTCTCCTGGGCGCCGGCCTTTGAGGGCTTAAGCACCAGTTCGCCGCCCCGAAAGCGGTCAGTAATGGCAGGGTCGCTGAGGCTCAGCTCTTCTTGCAAGACCTCGCGAAGCACCTTGCGGAACGTGGCTTCATCCATGTCTACCTCGATGTCGATGGGGGGGCGCGTCGCCGGCGCCTCGGGGGCGTGCCTCGGCTGGCTCCGGGCGGGCTTGTGAAGCCGTGCGGCGAGGGTGCCTTGCTGAACAAAGAGCGAGCAGCTCGACGTCTCGGGGCGCACCGGCGGGTACTGCCCGCCCTTGCACTCGCCCACCACCACGCCGCGGTTGGGGTCGAATCGTGGCGCTTGAAAATGAGCACATCGCCCGCACCGCCCAGAGAGCGCGTCGTCGGTCACAGCCCGGTCGTCTAGCATGGGCGCGGCGGCGCCGTCACCGAATGCGCCAGTGGCGTACGCACGAGAGTTGACCTCGGCCGGGGTTGTTCGCGACAATCGGGGCGATGGGCGAGCGCTTTCAGGTCGAGCACGCAGCACGCACCGACGTCGGTCGCAAACGGTCGCACAACGAAGACGCCTTCAATGTGGTGACCGAAGACCAGCTGTTCATGGTGGCCGACGGGATGGGCGGGCACAACGCCGGCGAGGTGGCGAGCGCCATGGCCGTCGAGCTGGTGAGCCAGTTCTTCGGTGACGCCCGCCGCGACCCGCCGGTGCTCTGGCCGTACAAGGTCAGCCACGATGAGAGCCACGACGCCGAGACCCTCGCCATCGCGGTGCAATACGCCAACCTGCGGATCTTCGAATCAGCCCGCGAGAACTCTGACCGGCGCGGCATGGGCACCACCTTCGTGGGGGCGCTCATCCGTCACAACGCGGCCTACGTCGCGCACGTCGGCGATTCGCGCGGCTATGTGGTGCGGGCCTCGGGGCCGATCGAGCCCCTCACCATTGATCACTCGTTGCTTGAAGAGTATCGCCGCACGCGGCCCGATCTCACCGAAGAGCAGCTGAAGAAGTTCCCTTACAAGAACGTGGTGACCCGCGCCTTGGGGATGAAGAGCGACGTCTGCGTCGAGCTGCACCGCCACGAGCTGCACGCGGGCGACACCGTGGTGCTCTGCTGCGACGGCCTCACGGGCATGATCACCGACGAGCACATCGGCCGCATCGTGCGCGACACCCCCGACCTCAACGCGTGCTCGAAGGCCCTCATCGACGCCGCCAACGCCAACGGCGGCCTCGACAACATCACCGTCGTGCTCGCCCGCTTGAAGTGAGCCCTCAGCGGCGCCGAAACAGCGTCGAGACCCGCTGCGCGATGGCCCGCACGGCCCCGGGGTGCCGCGCGTCGAGCACCGCGCCGTCGTGACCCGACAGCACGACGTGGCCCTCAAAGACGCCCTCAGGGTGGGCCTCGCCCGTGTAGCGGTACCGTCGAATGAACATCGCCACCAACACAAGCTCGGCCCCGTCGACGCTGACCGCGCTGTTGCGCCCGCGTGACCACGCGCCGAGACGGCCGAGGGGCGAGCCGCGCAAGACCTCCTGGGCCGCCGCGAGGGCCTCGTCGCGGTCGCGCGAAGGGGCGATGACAACGCCCGGGTCGAGGCGCTGCCCCACCCGCGCCACGAGGGCCTCGTCGGCCAAGGGGAGGGCGCCCAACGCGGGCGCGAAGGCCAGGCCGTCTCGGGCGGCGATGGGCACCGTCTCGGCGCGGCGCACGAAGGGCCTCGGGGCCCGGGCCGCCTCGTCGGCCACGAAGCGGCCAAAGGGCGTGGCGCCGTCGCGGGGCTCCGGGGCGCGCCCCTCGGTCACCGTCGCCCGCACCCGCCACACCGGAAACCACAGCAGAAAGCACGGCTCTAGGTCGGCCCGGTGGCTGTCGCGGGGGCGCGTCACGCCCGATTGAATCTCTGCGCGGCACCGCGCCTCGGCGTCGTCGAGGGGCAGCCGCGGGGGCAAGACCCAGGTCGCCCCCGGGTCGCTCACGAGGGGCTCGGCGAGGGGCGGGGCGAAGGGGCCAAACCGCGGAGACGACGCACGCATCAACGTCGGCAGTGTACCTCGTGCGCCGCGGGCCTTCACCCGCTCGTCGACGAATCTGACCGATCGGCGAGGGTCACCGTGCGCTCGACGAAGCCCACCCGCGAGCTGCCCACCCGGAGCCTGACCTCGCCGCGCCCGCGTACGATCACCCGCGCCTCGGCCTCGCTCACGCTCCCTCGACTGCGAAGAAAGAACAGCGTCGAGGCCCCGTAGAGGCCGCGCCCCCAACCCTGGAGGTGGCCGAGCGAGATCGGGTGCGGGGTGTCGTCAAAGAGGCGCTGCGTTTCGCTCAAGAAGACTTGCAAATACGGCGCTTCATTGTGGGGTAGATCTTTCGCCTCGGCCACGACGTAGGTGCTGAGATAGCCGAGGTTTTGCACCCTCACGGTGATGGCCGTGAGGTCGTCGCCGAGGGGGCGCTGGGTGACCTCGGCGAGGCTGAGCCGCGGGGCCATCGCGGCGACGCGAAAGAAGGCCATCGCCTGGGCGCGGCAGACGCTGCCGAGCTGGTCGTAGGGAGGGTTCCAGATGCCGACCCGAGGGTCGACGCCGCCGAGCTCGACGGGGCCGAGCTGGGGGTGCTCGAAGCGGCGCCAGGGTCGCACGATGCGCGAGGCGTTGTGCTGGTGATCCCACTTGGCGAGCTTGACAAAGTCTTTGCGCGTCATCGTCGTGTAATGGTCGACGAAGGGCTTCTTCCGCTCGATGCCGAGCTGGTGAAAAATATCCCAGAGTTCGCACACATACGCGAGCGTCCCGCGGTGGTGATACCCGTAATCGGTGAGGTCGCCGTGCAGGGGCTTCTCGGGCTCGTAGAGAAACTCCTCGAAGCCCGACACCATCGGGTACCCCGTATACCGGGCGCCCCACTCGCCGATCTGGCGCCACACCCCGAGGTCTTCGGCGGGCATCTTGTGGTCGGGCTTGTCGCCGTACGGTCTGATGAACACGCCCCCGAAGGTGTGCAGATTCAGCCACGCGAAGATCTCTGGGTGGGCGGTGACGAAGCGCACCACCGCGAGGGTCTCGGGCTCGCTCGCGGGCCACGCGCCGGCCCCCGCCTGGCGAGGCTCGGGCGCCCACGACCAGGGGAAGTTGCGGTTCAAATCGACATCGTTGTCTTGAAGGAAGTACGGGTCAGGGATGCTGCGCCCGTCGTAGTTTTCAATCATCCCTTCAGGGTAGACTTTGTAGTACGGCCCAGGGTCGTCGAGGGTGCGCGGCACGAGCAGCCCGGGGTGCTCGGGGCTCTCTGCGAACTCGCCCGTGGGGTCTTCTCGGCGCATCACCAGCGCGAGCCCGTCGCCGTCGAGGTCGCGGTGCACCCACCGGGCGTGGAGCTTCGCCGTACGACGGTCGCGCGGCACCGAGCGCACATACCGCCCGGTGCTCAGCACGGCCTCGGCGCCGTCGGGGCTCATCCGCGGGAGGATGAACCATCGCACCGCCCGCAGCGCGGCCAGGGTGTGCCCGGGGAGCGAGAGAAAATCGCTGTCGTCGCTGGGGTCGAGGTGCAGCCGCAGGGCGTCTTCGGCGAGGCCGAGGGCCACGCTCGACCCCGCGACCTCGCTCGCGTGCATGTTGCCGTCGACCCACACCGAAGGGCGGACGCGGTCGGGCTCGGGGCCCACCGTGAGGAGCCACAAGGGGCGCCCCTCGGGGGTCTCGCCGAGGCTCTCCATTCGGCAGAGCGAGGGGAAGGCGTCGCACCAGGCGCGCATCTGCGCCACCAGGTCGTCGTACTTGAGATACCGCGCGCGAAAGCCCTTCGAGAGCGAATCAAGCCGAGAGATGTCGTCGTGGCTCATCACGGTGTGTGACTCTTTGATAGGTGTAAAAGGCGCGTAAAGACCAGGCGCGCGGCGCGGTTTAGAACCAGGTGCTAAACCCGAGCAGGAGCGTACTCTGGCGGCGCGCGTTGGGCACCCAGCTCATGGTCATCATGTCGCGGGCGACGTCGCCGCGGAAGAACATGTCGCCGTCAGACTCGTCGTGGCGAAACTCAAGCTTGAACGAGACGTGCTCGTTGGGCCGCGCGTCGAGGGTCACGGTGCCCGACGCCACGGTGTTGGCGCTCTCAAGGAAGATGTACTCGGCCCCCTCGGGGATCACCTCGTGGAGCGCGTCGACGCGGAGCGCGGTGTACAGCCACGAGCTCAGGCGGTACCGACCGTAGAGCGCCAGGCCCGCGAAGCCCGCGTCGCCCAGGAGCGTCGGCTCGTACCCCGCGAAGAGGTCGCCGCGGAGGGCGAGGCGGTCGCTCAGCTGCCACTGGCCGTACGCGTTCAAGGTGTGACGCGGGCGAGCCCCCTCGGCGGCGCCGCGCCACCGCTCGACCCCGGCCGAGTACTGAACGGTGAAGAAGTTGTCACCGTCCTCCCACTCGAAGGCCCCGAGGAAGGTCTTGTACGGCGTCTCATCGGTGTTGATCTGATCCCACCCGTTGTAGACGCCGCCGCTCACGACGCCGTGGGCGCCGACGGGGTAGGTGACCCGCGCGCCGGCCATCTGAAAGGGCGCGGCGGCGAAGATGTTCGAGTACGACCAGTTCCAGTTTTGCCAGACGGCCATGTCTTCGATGCTGTAGGGGGCGACGTAGATGCCCGCCTCGACGCCGAGCCCGCGGCCGATGCCGGTGCGGTACCGTAGGGTGACCTCTTGAATGAGCCGCCACAAGAGATCGAGCTCCAGGCTCCGCGCGGGGGCGTAGAAGGTCTCGGGGTAGACGCCGAGCTGAAGCTGCAAATGCCCGCTCACGCGGCCGTAACGGTACCGCGAATCAAGCAACAGGTTCTGAACGCTCAACAGGTTGTGCGCCTGGTCGTAGTACCGAAAAGCCGTCAGCCCGTTCGACGGGTTGTTGAGATTGTACTGGTAATAAAACTCGGCGGTGCCAGACCAGTGAAAGCCCTCGGGGGTCTCTTCATCGTCGGCCTGCGCTGCGGGCGCGTTGGGCCCCGCAGGGGTCTGCGCTTCGCTGGGCGTCGAGGCCGCAGTGGGGGGCGTCGAGGGCGGGGTCTGGGCGCGCAACCGCCCGGGCGTCATGAGGGCGGTGAGACACAACGAAACCGCAACACAAAAGCGTGTAGACACAGCAGCCTATACCTCCGATGGGGCGCGATGATGCATGGTGTCAGGCCCCGCGCATAGCCCGATTTTTCACGCTCGCGGGTGCGCCGCGCTTGCGCCCAAAGCGGGCGACGGCGAGGGCGGAGGTTCTTTGAGCGCGCGCATCATTCCCCCGGCGGGGGCAATGCGGGTAGAGTCTGCGGGGTGAGCGCGGCGAAGCGATGGGCGTGGTGTGCGGGCCTCGGGGCCCTCTTCTTTGCGGGCGCGTCAGCGGCCCAGGTTCGACAGCCTGATGGCACCCAGGTGCCGACGCGACGCAGCGACGACGGGCCGAGCGTCTCCGACGTGCTCGGGATGCGCGGCGAGACCAACCTCATGGCGCCCGCGACGCCCTATGACGCGCAGGCCAACGCGCGGCAAGACCCGCAGACCTTTCGGCCGGGGTGTCGCATCTCGTTCCGCGTGATCGCGCGGTACGCGGGCGATCTTGACGCCTTCGGGTGGTACAACGTCGACCCCGCGCGCAGCGCGCCGCCGCCCGAGAGCGAGCGGTACACCATCGTGCCCGCGGCCAACCAGATGACCCCGATGGCCGGGGGCGGCGTGGGCTTCGTGGCGAGCCTCAGCATCGGCTCTGACTCGCGCTACCGCGGCGGCGACATCGGCTTCTTTCTCGACAATCGCTCGTCGGGCGGCGTCTTCTACACAGAGCGTCGCTACCAGCCCATGGCGGTGCCAAACTACGTCTACGCTGTCATCTATGACAGCCGCGTAACCCAAGGCGCATTCTACTTCGCGTGGGAAGATCTCATTCGAGACAACGACAACGACTTTAATGACCTCGTGGTCATGGTCGACAACCTCACCTGCACCGGCGGGGGCGACCCGTGCCCCGTGCCGGGCCTGCAAGGCGTGTGTGCGATGGGCACCCGCCAGTGCCGCAACGCCGAGCTCGTGTGCGTCTCGACCAACCAGCCCACCCCCGAGCGGTGCGACGGGCTCGACAACGACTGCAACGGTCAGGTCGACGACGGCGAGGGCCTCTGCGGCGCGCGGCAGGTCTGCGACCGCGGGGTCTGCGTCGAGCAGTGTACGCCCGAGCTCGGGTGCCTCCCGGGTTCGGTGTGCTCGGCCCGCGGCGCGTGCGTCGAGATGGCCTGCGAGACCGTGACCTGCAACTCAGGCTCGGTGTGCCGCGGGGGCATGTGCCGCGAGGCCTGCATGGGCGTCACCTGCCCGGTGGGGCAGAGCTGCCGTCTCGGGCGCTGCATCGACCCTTGCGCGGGGCTGACGTGTGACAGCGACCAGGTGTGCGTCGCGGGGGTGTGTCAGCCGCGGTGCCCGTGCCGGCGGTGCGGCGCCAACGAGATGTGCTTCAGCGACGGCCGCTGCCGCGCGGCCGATTGCGCGACGGTGACCTGCGGCGAAGGCCAGTACTGCCAGGGCGGGCGCTGCCTCGACGCGTGCGCAAACGCCATGTGCCCCGGGGGCGCCGCGTGTGTGCGGGGCCGGTGTGTCGAGCCCGCGGCCGACGCGGGGGTCGACGCCGGGGCGCGGCCTGATGTGCCGGTGCCTCCGCGCGACGCGGGGCAGCCCGTGGTCGACGCGGGCTTTGACGCCGGGCAGCGGCGCGACACCGGCAACGAGACCGGGCCCATCGAGGCGCCCGATTCGACGGGGTGCGCCTGCCGTACGGGGCGCGGCGCGGGGGGCGACCGGCGCGCGATGGCGCTGGGCCTGAGCCTCGCAGCGGTGTGCCTGCGGCGAAGGCGTCGTCGGTGACCGCGGCGGCGCTCTCGGCCTTCGAGGGGCGCTTGTTCGCGCCCGCCCGCCCGCGGCTCGTCGAGGCCCTCTCGGCGGTCACCAATCTCGAACCCGCGGTGTGGCACGAGGTGCTGGCCTCGCCGCGCTGGAGCTGGGATCTCGACCGCGGTCTCGATTGGGCCTCGGTCGCGGGCGAGACGCGCACGGTGCAGTTTACGGGTCGGCTCAAAGAGCTGCTCATCAAGCCGAGTGAGGCGTGGGAGACCTTCGCCGCGCGGGGCATCATCCCCGACGACTGGGTGGGTTCGACGGCGCAGCGCGGCTTCGCGGTGAGCCACGATCGGTACTGCCCGTTCAGCATCGAGGCGTGCATCAACGTCGCGAGCCAGGCCGCCGAGGTGGTCGCGGCCGAGCGCTACGCCCGCGAGGTGTACGAACGCCTCGGCGGGTTCAGCCCCGGGCACGCCCTGCGCATCGTGTGGAAGACGCCCTACACGGCCCCAAACGGCGGGCCCACCCGGGGGCTCTCGAACCGAATGACCCTCCCGCTCGGGGGGCCGCCGATGTGGGTGGCCCTGGCCTTGGCGGGTGACCCGGCGGTGGTTCCGCCGCCGCCGCGCCGGGGTCGTGAGCGCCTGCCGCCCCCCGCAGCGCCCACCGAGCCTCGCATCGAGCGCGTGCTCGACAACGAGAGTTGGGCCGACGGCACCCTGGTCGAGACGGCCCTCGATCGCCTCGACGCCCTCTCGCCCGCCGAGGTCTACCCCGAGCGCGTGCGCATCGCCGGGCGCGACGTGCCCGTACCCGCGGCCATCCGCGGTCAACGCCGCGACGCCCTGGGCGACTGGCAGACCCCGTTGCGCGCGCTCTATCAGCTCGGGTTCGGCCTCGAATGGATCTCCAAACGCGCGATCACCCTCATCTTTCCGTCGTTGCCGCTGACGACCCGGGCGCTCAAGGCGTGGTGGTACTGAGGGCGTGCCCCGGTCTAGAGACGCGATCAAGTATCCGGACCGAGCCATGCAAAGGGACACGAGTCCTGCAAGGCGCTGAGGCGAAGACGGGCTGTTGGCCCGTCGAGACTCGGCAACGCAGCGGGGCGACGGGGCCCTGCCGCAGGGCGACGGGA
>JAEUKH010000011.1 GCA_016792845.1 Myxococcales bacterium
GGACCGAGCACCGCGAAGGGGCGCAAGTGATGCAAGGCGACGGGGCGAAGACGGGCTGTTGGCCCGTCGAGACCCGGCAACGCAGCAGCGCGCCGCGGACCTAAAGTGGGGCGACGGGAGACTACTTGGTCGCGTCGCTAGAGCCTGCCGTTCTCGCGCAGCCAGGTGATGTAGTCGATGAGCGTGCGGCGCAGCCGGTCTTCGATCTCTTGGAGCGTCTGGCGGCCCTCACCGGCGCGCTCGGGGTCGGGGTCGTAGGCGTAGTCGCGGTCGTCGAGCACGAGCACGTCGGCGCCGCGGCTGTCGTCGACGCCGGGCGCGACCACGATGGCGCCGGGGCGGCTCGCGCGGGGCAGAAACTGCCCGAACACCTCGCGGTCGGCGTTGACCACGAACTCGATGCAGTGCCGCGACGGGCCGATGAACGCGTCGCAGTCGAAGTCACGCCGGGCCGAGATGCGAAAGCGCTGGCCGCGCACCGCCGCGAGCCCGCGCTCGCGAAGCACCTCGTCGATGACGCGCATGGCCCTGATCTCTTCGAGGGGCTGAAGCGCCGCCTCGCCGCGCGGCCGCTGAGGCCCCGAAGCGCAGGCGCCGAGCGCGCAGAAGGTGAGGCCGAGGAGCCGGGAGGTGGTTCGCGTCGCCATCGCGGGCCGAGCCCTACCACGGGGCCCTGAGGGCGCCCAAAAGCCCGACCCGATCGGCCTCAGTCGACGTCAAAACCCCAGGTTACAAAGACGTCGGGGCCCGAGAAACGGTCGAAGCGGGCGCTCGCCACCACGCGCCGCACACAGGTCACAAACTCGGCCGTGCCGCCGCCGCCCGACACCTGCGCCGCCAACGGGCGACCGTCGTTGCGGACGCGCAGCCGAACCGACACCCGACCCCGAGGGCTCCGGCCGTCGTCGCTGCGCGTCGCCTCGACGCACGCGCCGCAGCGCCCGAGGAGGGGCTCCATCGCGCGGCGCACCTGAGCCGGTTCGAGACCCTGCGGGCCGTCGCCGTTGGCCGCACCAAAATCGAGGGTCTGCGCGGGCGGAGGCCCTAGGTTTTCGGGCAGCATCGGGCCCGTCTCGGTGACCCGCGGCCGGGGTCGCGGGGCTTCTTCTTCTTCGCCCTCGTCAGCGGTTTCGCTCGGGCCCTCTGCGCTGGGGTTGCCCGCCGCGGGGGCGTGCTGGGCCAGGCGCGCGCCGGGCCTCGGGCGCTGTCGGCGTGCGCGGCGTCGACCGCGGAGCCCCGCCTCGGGGGCCGCATCGGCGGCGCTCGGCCCGGCGTCGATGCGCGCTTCGTTGGGTTTTGAACAGCCGAGCCATACGGCCCCGACCACGGCGGCGCAGCGCCAGACAAACGCTCGGGTGCTCATCGACCTTCTCACACACTTCACGCGGGATTGACGCCCGCTGCGAGAAAGTGTCTACCATGCGCCCACCGTGAACGGACCCGGATTGTGGATGGTCGTCGGCGCGGCCCTTGTGGCCCTGGGAGCCCGACCAGTCTACGCACAGACTGATCCCGAACCTGCTGCGGCGAGCCCAAACTCGTCGTGGGGCCTCCATCCGCGCGAGCGTCATGTGTACGTTCGCGCCGAGTTTACCGCGGGGGCTCGGCTGCGCGACCCCTTCGCGCAGGGCGCCCTCGCCCCGCCGAGCGTGCTCGTTCAGGGCAGCTACGCGCTCTGGCAGTTCGGCCAGTGGTCGCTGGCGCCGTCGTTGGGCGTCCAGGTGGGCCTCGGGTCGCCCTTTGTGCACGCGGTGATTCAGCCCGGCGTGACGGTGCATCGTCGCATCAACAGCATGTTCGGGGTGCACGCGCGGCTCGACGTGCCGTTGGCGCTGACCCGCGCAGGGGTCGAGCCGGTGACCTATGTGCCGGTGCCCGCCTCGCGACCGAACGAGATCGGCGCGGGCACGACCTTTCGGCGCACCAACGTGCCCGTGCCCGACGTGAACCAGAACCTCACCCTCGCGCCGGGGCTCGAAGTGGCCGCTGGCGCGAGCCTCTATGTGCGCGCGGGCCTGGCCCTCACGGCCGAGGTGATCTTCAACGGTTACCTCGGCGATTCGCTGTACTTCTACCCGATCGTCGGCGGGGGCCTGGGTGTGCTCGTTGACTACGAGATCTTGCCATGAGCTCCACCGAGACGCGCCCGCGCCGTCGCGCGCTGCCCTTCGGGGCCCTCATCATCGTGACGCTCTTTCTCACGGGCCCGGCCCCGGGTGATGTGGGCGGCTGCGGCGGCTCGAACGCTGACACGCCCATCCCGGGTGATGCCGCCGAGGCCGAGTACGATTTCTTCGACGAGGGGCTCTGCGCCAACTTCTGCTGGCGGCTGCGCGAGTGCGGCTCGCTCTGCGACGTGATCCGTCGCAACGGGCAGAGCTGCGACAACAACAGCCCCGAGGCGTACTCGCAGTGCGTGCGGGGTGACATTCGCGAAGACCTCTTTCCGCGCGAGCTGATGCTCTCGCGCTGCCCGCACTCGTGCGGGCCTTACGGCGGTCAGTACGCGGGCGCCTTCAGGCAAGACGTGGCCTCGTGCGGGCACCAGGTGTTGGCCACCTCGTGCAACGCCGACGCCCTGATCAATGTGCTGATTCAGCCTCCGACTGCTTGCACGGTGGTGTGCCGATGATGGGCGCTTCGAAGCGGGTTGGGGCCTTGGCCCTGGTGTTGAGCGCGGGCTGCGCGGTGACCGCTCCGCGCGGTGATTACGCGCTCTACCGTGAGTATCGGTACACCGCCGAGGGGCCCGAGCGGCTCGCGGTGGGGAGCCGGTACCTGTCGCAGTTTCCGTCGGGGCGCTTCGCGCCCGAGGTGCGGCGCGTGGTCGAGGCCGCGGAAGAAGACTTCTGGCTCGAACACCGCGGCAACGTCGACGGGTTGAATCAGTACGTCGAGTCGTTCCCGCAGGGGTCGCATGTGGGCGAGGCCCGGCAGCGCCTCGCGGTGTTTGAGAGCGCCCGTCGCGATCAAGAAGAGGCCCGTCGTCAGGCCGCCGCCGAAGAGGCCGCCCGCCGCGACGCCGAGCTTCAGGCCCAAGGGGCCCGCAACCGCATGTTCGCCCGCATCAATTTCGATCGCTGGGTGCGGCTCTTCGGCGGGCTCCAGGGCTGGGGCCAGGGGCTCGGGGCCATCGCCGGCGCGAACGAGAGCTTCCGCGCGGCGTTTGAAGCTGAAAACGAGCGTCCGGTGTGCCGCGCCGCGCACTGCCGCCGCGACCTCACGCAAGACTTCTTCATCCCGGTGCCGGGCCGTAGCGCGCTGCCGCGGCGCCTCGCGATGCAGCTCGACATGGTGCGCGTGGGCCCCGAGCGGCTCATCCAGCAGATGTTCGTCAACCTCCGTAACCGCGGGCTCACCACCTGGGCCGAGAGCGAACGCCAGGAGCCCGTCGACGCGGCCGACGCCGCCGCCCGCGAGGCCGCAGTGCGCTGGTCGATGGATCAGCTCCGCGCCGTGGTCGGCGGCGCCTTCCCCGAGGCGCGCGAGACCCCGGCCGAGCTCTACGGCCCGCCCCCCGAGCCGGTGGTGGTCGGTGCCGAAGAAGAAGAAGAGACGACGGCGCCCGCGGCCATCGACCCGAACGCCTGCAACATCCCCTCGCAGCCCCTCGGCGCCCGCTGGAGCGTCGTGGTGGGGTGCACCGGCCTGCCGAGCCTCACCGCCGCGCGGCCCTTCGCCGTGACCGACGAGCAGCGCAGCGGCCACGCCACGGCGATGGAGCCCGCGGGCGGCGTCGGCGCCGCGGTGACCCCCAACGCGTGCCTCCGCATCGACGCCTATGCGGCCCTCGACGGCGAAGGCATGGGTACCGACGAGGGCCTGGCGATCTCGCTCATTCCGCCTTGCGCGTTGCAGCCGACGCCCGCCCGGGGCCGCCCCGGCGCGCGCCCCGCAGCCCGCCCCGCCGCACCCGCCCGCCCCGCGGCGCCCGCCCGCCCTGCCGCACCCGCGGCCGCCCGCTAAGCCCGCTCACAAAGTCCGAAGGGCACCGCGTGCGAGGCGTCGCCCGCGTCGCTCAGGGCGCGCCGGCTGCGGCCTCGACCGCCGCGGTCTCACGCAGGAGCTCTACCTCTCGGCGATAGTTGTCGCGCCGTCGCTCGTCGTCGCTCCGCGAGAAGGCGTCGATGAGCTGGTACACCGTCGAGACGCTCGCGAGGCCGATCACGAGGTAGTTGAGCTCGGCCGGCTCGGGCATCGGCGCGCCGTTGAAGATCTGGTCGCGGTAGATGATCGCCAGGTTGCCGAGGCCGTACACGAGCCCCGCGACGCCCTGCAACACGCGGCGACGGGTGCCGTCGCGGGCGGCCTCTTCGAGGGCCTCTTCGCCGAACCGAACGCGCCCGCGCCGCTGCGCCCCGGTGCGGTACGGGAGGCGGCCGTACTCCTCCGAGAGGCGCTCGCGTGACGGCGCGATGACGAGCCCCGCGAGCCCCGTGGCGGCCTGCCAGCCGCCCTGAAAGAACAGCAAATCGCTGAAGGGCGAGGGGCGGTCGTCGCCGGGCTGCAAGAGAAAGCCCAAGGCCATCACCCCGGCGCCCACCAGGAGGTTGCGAACGCCCTCCGAGCGGCGCGCCTCGCGGCTCCGTTCAGAGAGGGGCAAGAGCGTCGCGTTCAAGAGCCGGAGCCGCTCGCGGGTCATCGACGGGGCGCGGTGCGGCGCCTCGCCTTCTGACAAGGCCGCCAGAGGGCCGAGACCGCCCCGCGGGAGTTCGGCGCTGCTCGGGGTGAGCCGCGGCGCCTCGACCGGCGCAGAGGCCGCCGGTGGGGCCGCAGGAGGCGTCTGCGCGGGGGTCGCCGCGGCGGCGCCTGCGGGGGGCGGCGGGAGCTGCCACAGCGACGACCCTGCGGGCGGCGTCTGTGCTTCGGCCACCGCCGCGGATGCGCTGAAGGCCAAGACCAACCCGAGGCTCATCGAAGCTTTCATGGCTACCCGCGCGTGGTAGCACGCCCCGTCGATTCGGGCAGCTTCGGCGGGCTCAGCGCGCCAACGGGCACACCGGGCAGTGCGCGTCGCGGTCGCGGCCCGCGCTCACGCAGGCCTCGCGGGCGCGGCGGCAGCGCAGGTCGCGGGCGTTGGCGATGCCGAGCACGAGGTCGCCGGTGAGGCGGCAGATCTGCTCTGCGGCGCGGCAGATGCCCTCGCTCGCGCCGCAGACGTCGCGGCACACGTTGGGGTTCGCCGCGATCTGGTTCTGGTGCTGGGCGATGGCCGCCTGGTAGCGCTGGATCATCACCTGGCGTTGCGTTTCGAGCCCCGGGTCTTCGGCCGAGGGGCCCCCCGCACCCCCCGCGACGCCGCTCGCGGTGCGGCCCGGCGCAGGCGCTGGCATCGGCGGCGGGGCAGGGGGCGCGGCTACGGGCTGCGCGACGCTCGGGCCGTCGCCGTCGCCGTCAGCGCGGGGCGGCGGGGCGGGGCGCGGGTCGTCTTCTTCGGCGATGCTCGACGTGGGGCGCCGCACCGCGGTCTCGCTCACCGCCGTGGTCGACACCATCATCTCGACCGACGTCACGCCGCCCCGCACTTGCAGCGCATCGCGGCTGCTCGGGTGCGCCGGGGCGGGGGCCGAGCCGGGCGACACGCTCTGTGACGCGTCGGCAGGCGCGCCGCTCTGAGAGGCCCGCGGAGGGTACGACGGGCTCGCGCTTTGCGAAGGGCCGCGCATCGCGCAGCCCGCGACGGCGAGGCTCACGGCGAGGCTCACGGCGAGACCCCTGGCGAGGCGACTCATCGCGCACCCTGCGGGCCGAGAGCACGGCGCAACACCCGGGTGTTGACGGCGATGCTCTGCTCAAGGTCGCTGAGCGCCCGCTCGCGATGGCGGGTCGCGAGCGAGGCGTTCTGGGCGGCCTGGGCGCGGTCGGCGAGGGCCGAGGCGCACTGGCCGCGAACCATCATCAGGCGCGCCTGGAGGACGCTCTCGCGGCGGGCTTCGGCGAGCCCTTGGGTCGCGCGGGCGATGCACCCGTCGGCGTCGCCGAGTCGAAGGTCGAGCTCGGCGAGGCGGCCCGTCGCGTCGAGCCGGAGGTCTTCGCGCTCGGCCATCTCGGGCGGAAAGCTGAGCTGAAGCACCCGCTCGACGGCGCCCCTCGCTCTGGCAAAATCACCAGCGTTTTCGAATACATCGGCCTGGTGATGGAGCGCCCGCACGGTGCCGAGGGTGGCCATCACGGCCTCGTTCGGCGCGCCCCCTGACCCGCGACGGCCGTTGCAGCCCAGCGCCCCGAGGGCCACCGCGAGTGCGAGGGCGAAGGGGCTCGCGATGTGCGCCCGGGGCCTCACCGCGGGGCCCCGAGGAGGGTGTCGCGGTACGCGTGGAGCCGCGCGTCGAAGACCTCGCGGGCGGGGTTCGAGGCCGCCCCGGGCTCGACGGCGCGGGTGAAGACGTCGTCGGTCTGTCGCGAGATCGGCGGGGCCTCGGGGGTGTCACGGGGCTGGCTCCCGACGCCCACGGCCGCCACGAGCATGGCCGCCGCGGCCCAGGCCCAGGGCGAGCGAATCGCCCGGCGCCAGCCGCGTCGGCCGTAGGTGGCGTCGAGCGCCTCGGCGGCGATGGCCTTCACCCGCTCGGGGGCGCGGAAGGTCTCGGGGTGCGCCGTCGCGCGCACACGGAGCGCGGCGATCAGCGCGCCTTCGAGGGCGAGGTCGCGGGCTCGGGCCTCGGCCACGGCCTCACCGGGGGGGCGCGCGAGGAGGGCGCCGAGGGCGGTCGCTTCGGCCCGCTCGTCGTCGCTCGGAGCCGGGCCCAGGGTCTCATCCCACGCGGGGCGGGGGTCGTCACTCATCGCACACCGTACGCTTTTTTGAGGGCCCCGAGGGCCCGGTGCAAGATCACATCAAAGTTGCCCACGGTCACGCCCATGGCTTCGGCGCAGGCTTCGCGGCTCCGCTCTTCGAGCAGTCTGAGCTCGACCGCGCGGCGGTAACGGTCGTTGAGGGTGGCGAGGGCGGCCTCCATGCTGCGGGTGGCGACGGCGCGCTCTTGCTGCTCGATGAGCATCTCTTCGGCGCCCGCGTGGTGGAGCGGCATCACGTCGGCGGCCGCGCGCTCGTACCGGTCTTCGAGTCGGTCGCGGCGCTGTCGGCGGCGCACATGGTCGATCACGAGGTGAATCGCGATCTGACGGAGCCAGGGGAAGATGCCCGCGGGCGTCCACCGGAAGGTGTCGAGGCGCTCCATCGCGCGGAGCAGGGTGTCACGGAGGATGTCTTCGGCGTCGGCGGCGACGCCCACCCGCGGCAAGATCACCGCCGCATAGAGGGGCCGCGAGACCCGATCGAGGAGCAGCTCCAGCGACGCGCGTTCGCCCCGCTGCGCCGCTTCGACCAGGGCTCTCTCCTCCGCAGAAGCGCCGTCGAGAGGGGCCATCGCCGTTTCTGCCCGGCACCATAGTGGCCTTCGCCCCCCCGAGGGAAGCGCCGATCGCGCCTCCGCCGCGCGAAACGCCCAAGGCCATGTCAGCACCAGCGCTGTCGTCATTGCCGCGTAGAAACGCCGCGGCCCCCGGCGCACTTACACCCCCAGCGCGCCCCTGTCGGTAGCTTCCGTCTCGTGGCGCTTTAGGGTACCTCGTCGGGCGCCCGAGGAGGGCCCGCACCGCCATGGCTGACCGCTACATCGACGACGACGAGACGCGCCTCTACGGCGACTACGCCCTCGAACAGATCGCACTTCACCTCGTGGGCCGGGTGCGCGAGTTCGACCCCGCCCTCCAGTTCGCGACGGCCGCCCTCGGCTCGGCCACCGAGCTCGTCGCGGCGCACCTCTACGCCGCGCGGAGCGCAGACCCCGCCCTCCACGCGGCCCTCTCGCGGCGCGAGCGCGTCATCGCAGACGCCCGCTCGGCGCTCTTGCGCTTCGGCCATCACCTTGAGGCCCACCGCCCGGGCGCTGTGCCCTACGGGGCCTTCTTCGTCGAGGCGAGCAACACCCTCGCGCGGCGCGGCCCCTGGCGCCTCGTCGCGGCCCTCGACCATGTGCTCGGCTCGCTCGACGAGTTCGAAGGCCTCGTGCGCGAGGCGGGCTACTGGCGCGACGAGTTGAACACTGTTCAACAGCGGCTCCGCGAGGTGATCGCAGACGACCGCGCGGTGCGGGCGAACACCGTGCGGAGCGAGGCCCTCTCGCTGGCCCGCCGACAGTGGCTCGTGCGCTACGAGAGCGCCAAGCACCTGGTCGCGGCGCTCTTGGGGTTCAGCGGCAGCGCCCTCGGTCTCGACGAAATTTTTGACGACCTGGCCGACGTCCACCACGCCGAAGGGGTGGTCGAAGACGAGGCGCCCCCCCCACCCTCTGACGCCCCTGATGCGCCGTTGGAGCTTTGAGAGACCCCATGAAACGCTCGCTTGTTCTGGCCCTCGCTCTTGGCCTCTTCGCGCCCTCGGCGCTCTTGGTGACCCCCACCGCGGCGATGGCCCAGGCCCGCCCGCTGATCGAGCGCATCGAGCCCACCGCGGGGCCTCCGGGCACGACGGTGCGCATCCACGGTCGCGGCTTCTCGCGCGGGTACACGGTGCTCTTCAACGAGCGCCCGCTGACCCCCACCGAGGTGCTGCCCGAGCGGCTCACGGTGACGCTTCCCGAGGGGGCCTCGACGGGTCGCTTCGTGCTCTCGAACCGCCCGGGTCAGCGTGGCGCCGACGAGGTCGAGACCGAGGTCTTTCGGGTCACCGCGCAGGCCCCCGCGCCGACCGTGAGCGCCATCGAGCCGGCCACCGCGGCGCCCGGCATGGAGGTGGTGCTCCGCGGTGAGAATTTCGCGACCCGGGCCACCGACAACGTGGTCCGCATCGGCGCGTTGCCGATGGTGGTGCGCGCGGGCGACGCCTCGACGCTGCGGGTGATCGTGCCCGACGGCGCGGTGACGGGGCCGGTGTTTGTGCGCGCCGGGGGCAGCCCCGAGGGCCAGTCGCAGGCCGTGCTGACCCTCACGCCGCGGCTCATCATCCGCGAGCTGTCGACCATGGCGGTGGCGCCGGGGGGGCGCGTGATCTTGCGCGGTGCGGGGTTTTCACCGGTGATTCCGCGCAATCGGGTGACCCTCGGGGGGCGGCCGCTGCGGGTGCTCCGGGCCACCGCGACGGAGCTCGAGGTCGAAGTCCCGGTCGGCGCAGAGAGCGCGACGCTGGCCATCGAGGTGCAGGGGGCGGGGCGCTACGAGATGGCCTCGCGGCTCTTCGTGGGCCCGGCGCCTGCGGTCACCACGATGAGCCCACCGGCGGCCTCGGTGGGGCAGCGGGTCACTCTCCGCGGCAGCAATTTTGGCACCGACCTCGGGCGCGTTCAGGTCACCGTCGGGGGTCGCCCCGCGGTGGTGAGCGCGGTCACCCCGACCGAGCTCACGATCACCGTGCCCGAGGGCGCCACCACGGGCCGCGTCGCGGTGACCGCGAGCGGCATCGGCCCGGTCGATTCGACCACAGACTTCACGGTGCTCGTGCCCGTGAGCCTCAGCCGTTTCGAGCCCCGGGCCGCCGATGTCGGCGACCGCATCACCCTCTTCGGTGCGGGCTTCAGCACCACCCCCGCGCAGAACGCCGTGACCCTCAACAACACCCGGCTCACGGTGGTCTCGGCCACCCCCACCGAGCTCGTGTGCGAGCTCACCCCCGGGAGCCGCTCGGGCAACCTCGCCGTCGCCGTCGAAGGCAACGGCAACGCCCGGCTCCGCGAGCCCTTCATGGTGACCGTGCGCCCGCGCATCAGCGCGATGGAGCCCGACCGCGGCCCGCCAGGCACCGCGGTGGTGCTGCGCGCGGCGAACCTCCCGGCCGACCGCTCGCTCGTGCAAGTTCGCATCTCAGGGGTTGACGTTCCGATCGAGAGTTACACCCGCGAGGCGGTGACCGTGCGGGTGCCGCCGAACGCGCAATCGGGGCGCTTCTCGATCGTGGTGCGGCTCCAGGGCACCGGCGCTACCGAACAGCCCTTCACGGTGCTCCAGCCCGTGACCCTGGCCGCGGTCGAGCCCCCCGCGGGCCCCGTGGGCGCCACCGTGACCCTGCGCGGAACGGGCTTTGAGCCAGAGCTCCCGCGGCTTCGGGTGCGCCTCGGCGCCACGCTGATCAGGCCTCTGCGCAACAGCACCACCGAGATCGTCTTCACGGTGCCGCGCGGCAGCCGCGGCGGGCCTGTGAGCGTCGAGGCCGAGGGCCGCCAGACGGTCACCTCGCCCGAGCCCTTCGCCATCACCGTCCCGCCGGTGCTCGTGGGCTTCGCGCCCCTCGCCGTGACGCCGGGGCAGACCTTGACACTCCGCGGGCGAAACCTCGGCACGAGCACCGCCACGACGGGCGTGCTGATCGGCGACGTGACCTGCCCCGCCTCGGAGGTGAGCCCGACCCGTATCGCGTGTGTGGTGCCCGTCGAGGCCCGCACCGGCCCGGTGGTGGTGCGGGTGGCCAACGCCGGCGAGGCCCGCGCCCGCGGCAACCTCACCGTGCGCCAGGGCCCGCCCGGCCCGCCCGGCCCGCGCCCGCGGTGACTCCCGCGCCGTGACGCTTCACCCGGTGTTTCAGTCGCGCGCCGGGTGATGCTTCACCATGTTTCAACTTGTTTCACTCAGCGGCAGCGCGCGAGGGCCGAAGTGACCTCGTCGCGCACCCGCGCTTCGGCCTCGTCGTCGAGCCTCAGGGCGACCCGCGCGGCCTCGTCGCAGGCGCCCTCGGCGACGGCCATGCGCACGGCCACCGAGACGACCTCGGCGCGCCGGAGCCCGCGGCTGAACTCGCGGAGGTAGGCCATCGCCTCGCGGCGCGAGGCCGCACCTTCGCCCAGGCGAGAGAGCGCGAGCACCCGCACATACCGCGCGTCTTCGCGTCGCGCGTCGCTCGGCTCGGCCCGCGCGAGGAAGCGCCCGAGGCTCTCGGCGGCGGTGCGGTCTTCGCGCCGGAGGAAGGCCAGCGCCCCCTCACGGAAATCGCGGTCGCGGCGCAGCGCGAGGCCCTCGTCGTCGCTGCGCCTCGGGGGCGCCGATTCAGCGGTCGGGGGCCGCGACGGGGCGCTCGCTCGAACGACCCGCTCGGGCTCGGCGGGCGTTTCAGCGGACGTTTCAGTAGGTGTTTCAGTAGGCGTTTCATCGACCCGAAGCGTCGCGCCGCGGTCGAGGAGCTGCTCGGGTTGACCGCGGCGTCGCACCGCCACGCGGCCCTCATCGACGCGCACGCTGCGGAGCCGTCGGCGGGCGACCTCGACCACGAAGCGGGTGCCCCGCACTTCGACCTCGGCGTCGTCGGTGCTGACCACAAAGCGCTCGCCAGCGCGGCGATGCACGACGCTGAAGTGGGCGCTGCCTTCGAGGAGCCTCACATGCGTGAAGGCGCCGGTCGAGAGCACGAGGTAGCGGGCGCCCGGGGCGCTGCGCATCGCACCGGCGGCCCCGAGGGCCAGGGCGGGGGGGGCCTGGGTCGATGTTTCACCGGCGTTTCGCGGCGCGGTGAAACGTACCGCGACAGCGCCCGCGAGGCCCACGGTGAGCACCGCCGCGGCGGCGAGGTGCCAGGGCGCGACGCGGTGCGCGGTGCCCTCGGGGGGCGCCACCAGGGTCTTGGCCATGATCGCCGCGCGGAGCCGCCGGGCGCCCAAGGGGTCGGGGCGCAAACGGGGGAGGGCGTCGAGGTGGGCCCGCAGCGCGGCCCGGGCGTCGAGGGCGTCGCGACACCGCGCGCAGGTCTCGGCGTGGGCGAGCACCGCGTCGCGGGCGTCGGCCGAGAGGCGCTGGTCGAGCGCGGCTTCGAGCTCGGGGGCCCGCAGGCAGGGGGCGGTCACGGGCGGCGCTCCTTCGGGCTGAGGGCCTCGCGGAGCGCGGCGCGGCCGTAGTGGAGGCGCGTCCAGACGGTGTTGACGGGCACGCCCATGATGGCGGCGGCTTCGTCACCGGTGAGGCCTTCGAGCTCGACGAGCACCACGGCGTCGCGCTGCGCCTCGGGGAGCCGCGCCAAGGCGACCGACACCCGCCCGAGGGCCTCTCGGTTGGCCGCGTCGCGCTCGGGGTCATCTTGGGCGAGGCTCTCGTCGAGGCCCTCTCCGTGGGTGCGCCAGAGGTTCAGCCGCCGGGCGAAGCGTCGCCGCTCGCGACGGCACATCTGCATCGCGACGCCGAGCACGAAGGCCCGCGCCGAGCGCCCCGGGGTATAATTCGCTGCGGCGCCCGGGAGCGCGAGAAAGGTCTCTTGCACGAGGTCATCGACGGCCCAACGGGTCGCCCGCACGCGCACCAGGAGCGCGAACACGTCGTGGTGCCAGCGGTCAAACGCGAGCCCCAAGGCCGAGGCGTCGCCCGCGGCCACGGCCCCGAGGAGGGCCGCGTCATCGAGCGGCGGGGCGAGCTTTCGGAGGGCGGGCTTCATCACAGAGACTCCCATCGTACGCCGAGGGTGAGCCCGACGGTGTGTTCGTCGGTGCGCAGCACGTTGAGGGCTTCGAGGCTGCCGGTGAGGCGCCACTGGGGCGCGAGCGCCCAGACCGCGGTGGCGTTCACCCCGAGCACGGCGCTGGTGAGCGGCGCGACGTCGTTCGACCAGGCCTGCCGCACCATCGCGGTGCCGCCGAGTTCGAGCGCGAAGCGCCCCGTGTGGAGCCGCGCCGCGAGGTCGACCCCCACGCGGCCGTCGAAGACCCAATCGCGTCGTCGTCGCTCGGCAGAGGTCTCACCGTGGTCGTCGTCGTCGTTGTCGCCGTCGGGGCGATCGGCGCGGGTGGTGGCGTGCCCGAGGCTCAGCCTGAGCCCCGCGCGGAGATGACGGCGCACCCAACCGAGCTCAACCCGGGCCACCGACTGGCTCTGCGCTTCGAGCGAGAACTGCTCGCCGAGGCTCAAGCCCACAAAGGGCCTCCAGGCGTCTCCCGGGGTTGCGAGGGGCTGCGGGGCCGGCGCGCTCGCCGGGGGCCGGGCGGCGTCTTCGGCCGCGTCGACGGGGGGCGCGGGGCGCGGGGGCGGCGCGGTGACCGTGGGCGCGGGGGCTTCGCGTTCAGCGCCCTCGGGGCCGTCGGTCGAGGGCGCCGCCAGCACCGCCAACACCGTGGGGAGCACGTCTTCGAGCGAGCGCAGGCTTCGCTGGGCCACCCGCCCGTCATCGAGGGCGATCTCGACCTGGAGGCGTTGCGCGCTCATGCCGAGCCGCACGCGCCCCTCGCACGCGCCGGGGCTCGTGTCGCGGGCCGAGAGCACCGCGGCGAGGGCGCGCATCCGGGCCCAGAGTCGCGGCGAGGTCGTACGGTCGACGGCGACCTCGACGGTGCACGGCGCGACCGCTTCGGCGCTCACCTGGGCCTGCGCGAGGCGCGGCGCGGCGACGAGTCCGAAGGCGATGAGGGTGGCGAGTCGAGCGTTCACGGCGCGGGGGTGTTGCAAGTGGGTGGCCACGAGCGCGGGTGAGCTTCATCCAGAACGGCACGCTCCCTTGTCTGTGCTTCGATCGATTTAATTTGCAAAGATTCACATGCTGTAAAGAAATGTTACGTGCGATGGTGTCGCCGCGTCGCGGTCTTCGGAGCCGCCCGACGGCGGAGGAATTGAGGCGCTTTGAGGTGCAGCGCGCGCGCGGCTTCGCTACGCCTCGTCGCTACGATGATCAGCTCACCGAGAAGCCCGTATGCCCGGCTCTGGCGCCCGCGTGCGGCGACGATCGCCAGCCTCGCGGCCATTCTTTCTGGGTGTGACCCGAGTCCGTCAACGCCGCAGGATTCGGGCTCCGATCTGGGCGTCTCAGACGCGTCGCAGGGCGTCGACGGCGGCGCGCTCGACGTGGTGACGTCCGATCTCGGCAACGCCGATGCTGGCGCGGACGTCGTGGTCGATGCGGGCGTCGATGCTGGCGCCGACGTCGCGGTCGATGCGGGCGTTGATGCGGGCGCAGACGTTGCGGTCGATGCGGGCGTGGATGCTGGCGCAGACGTTGCGGTCGATGCGGGCGTTGATGCTGGCGCAGACGCTGCGGTCGACGCGGGCGTTGATGCTGGCGCAGACGTTGCGGTCGACGCGGGCGCAGACGTCACGGTCGATGTAGGCGTGGATGCGGGCGCCGACGTCGTGGTCGATGCGGGCGTGGATGCGGGCGCAGACGCTGCGGTCGACGCGGGCGCAGACGTCGCGGCGCCGCTGCCCCCACAACGGAGCTGCGCCGAGGGCGTGACGCCCGGGTGCGGCCTCGTCGCGCTGCAGGGCGGGAGCTTCAACATCGGCACCGAGACCCAATGTTTCACGAACCCCGATGCGACCTGCGGGTACAGCGCGGCGCCCACGCAGACCAACATCACCGTCGGGCCCTTCGCCATCGACGCGTACGAGGTCACCGTCGCGCGCTTCAATCAGTATTGGATCGGCCGCGCTCAGAACCTCGCCGCGGTTCGGGGGCAGGCGATCGCGTATCCGGGTGGGCAGATCGCGTGGGCTCCGGCGCCCTTCACGTCGCCGATCGAGCAGGGGGTGAATTACAACTGGTCGCCCATGGCGTCGGCGCGCGACGCGCACCCGATCAACGGCGTCGACTACTGGATGGCCCAAGAGTTCTGCGTGTGGGACGGCGGGCGGCTCCCCACCGAGGCCGAGTGGG
This sequence comes from Myxococcales bacterium, assembly GCA_016792845.1. Taxonomy (GTDB): domain Bacteria; phylum Myxococcota_A; class Polyangia; order Polyangiales; genus JAEUKH01. Next base: position 14,555 of record JAEUKH010000011.1, read on the forward strand.
AGTACGTCGCGCGCGGCGCCGCACGCGCAGGGCTCGCAGCGGGCCGCCTCTACCCCTGGGGCGACGAACCCCCCAGCGCAACCTGCGACCGCGCTCGGTGGAACAACACCGCCTGCGCGACCGACGACGGCGCCCGTACGCTGCGGGTGGGGCGCCTCCCGTCTGGGGCCGCCGGGGGCGTCTTCGACCTCGCAGGCAACGTGTGGGAGTGGGTCGCAGACGAGTTCACCGGCTACGCCTTCGGCGGCGATCCTGACCCATGCAATCACCGCACGGGCAGCGTGAATCCGCTCTGCGACGGCGTTCAGCCCAATGGCGCGCGGGTGATCCGCGGCGGCGCGTGGGGCGACACCAACGTGGCCAACCTCCGAAGCGCGACCCGGGGCAGCTTCAACCCCACCGTTCGCAGCTTCAACATCGGCTTCCGCTGCGCCCGCACCCTCGCGCGCTGAGGCGCCGCGCCGCCGAGCGATCTGCCTGAGGCCGCGGGGTCGCTGCGCATTACCGACCGGATGTCCGGGGCACCTGCCGCGCCGTCGTCGTCTCTCGTCACGGGCTGGCCACTCGGGTGGCCATGACCAGACCCCTGCGGCATCGCACCGCACGACGATTTGGGTGAAGGTGCCCCGTCCACGAGGCGATTGGCGAGGTAACCCGCTCGACGCTCTCTTATGGGGATTCACACGCCATGAAACATGCTCTCTCGCTCGCGCTCCTGACGGCCTTTGCGGTGGGCGCACCGGCTTGCAAACACCGCTGCGGCGACGACCGCGGCCATCACCGTCACCACGACGGCGACCGTGACGACGACCGCGACGACGACCGCGACGACGACGACCGCGACAACGACCGCGACGACGACCGCGACGACGACGATGACGGGCGGTGCCGTGAGCGACGTTCGCGGCGCGATTCGGGGGCCGACGGTGGCGGAAGCGCGGTCGATGCGGGTGCCAGCGCGGTTGATGCGGGTGCCAGCGTGGTTGATGCGGGTGCCAGCGCGGTTGATGCTGGGCCCGCGGTCGATGGGGCCCCGGTGAGCGCCGACGCGGGGCGGCGCGGGTGCCTGCGTGACATCGAGTGCGCTGAGGGCAGCATCTGCCTCGACGGGGCCTGTCGCGCGACCTGCCCCAATGGCACCGATGACGAGTGTTTGCGGGTCGATGTCGTGTTTTCGACCTGTGGCCCTGACCGGCTCTGCATCCGGGCGCCCTGAGCGGTCGGGCGTACGGGGGCGTCGAGGCGCCTGGGGGGGCGTCGGCGCCCTACCGCGCGGGTGCGATTCCACAGGTGCGGAAGCCTCATTCGGCTGGTAGACACGGGCGGTCTGTTCAACATCGACTGTGGGTTGTGTTGGATGCCACCCACTCTGCCCATTCACCGCCCGTCTCAGGAGGCTACGACCGTGCAGCGAACGACCGCGATGACCCAGTTGATTGAACGCAACGGCCAGACCGTTGCGCGCCGTTTGCAGAAGGTCCGTGTGACGGTGCTCGACGGCGCCGAGCGCGGCAGCTCCTTCGAGGGCGCCCAAGACGAGATTCGCCTCGGCGGCGCAGAAGACAACGACCTGGCGCTGCGCGACCCCTCGGTCTCGCGCCGTCACTGCGTGTTGCGCATGACGCCCGAGGGCATCCGCGTGCAAGACGGGGGCAGCACGAACGGCACCTTCCTCGGGGGCGTTCGGGTCTTCGACGTGGTGCTCGAGGGCGCCGCCGAGCTGACCTTGGGCTCGACCCGGGTGCGCGTCGAGCCGCTCTCTGACACCGTCGAGCGCGACATCTCGTCGGGCGTGCGCTTCGGCCGCCTGGTGGGTACGAGCCCCGCGATGCGCGAGGTCTTCGCCGTGCTCGAGCGCATCGCCGCGAGCGAGCTCACGGTGCTCGTCGAGGGCGAGGCCGGCACGGGCAAAGACCTCGTGGCTGACGCGATCCACCGGCACTCGCCGCGCGCCGGGTCGGCCTTCTACGCCGTGCATTGCGGCACGGTGCCGAAAGACAGCCTTGAGTGTGAGCTCTTCGGCGTCGACAAGGGCAGCGTGGGCCCGGGCGTCCCTGCGCGGCAGGGGGCCTTCATCGCCGCCGAGGGGGGCACGCTCTTTCTCGACGACGTGACCGAGATCCCGCTTGAGTTGCAGACCAAGCTCTTGCGCGCGCTCGAGACCCGCGAGGTGCGACCCGTCGGCGCGTCGCAGCCCGTGGCCAGCGATGTGCGCCTCGTCGCCGCGACCACGAAGAACCTCCCCCGCGAGGTCAAAGAGGGTCGCTTCCGGCAAGACCTGTATTATCGCCTCGCCGCGGTGGTGGTGAAGCTCCCGCCGCTGCGCTCGCGCCTCGAAGACGTGCCCTTGCTCGTCGAGACCATGCTCGAAGACGTCAACCGTCGTCGCGCTGCGCAGAGCCTCGTGCCGTACCAGCCCCTCGACAGCCGCGCCATGGAGCTCCTGTCGCACTACGACTTCCCGGGCAATGTGCGCGAGCTTCGCAACCTCGTCGAGCGCTTCGCGGTGCTCGGCCCAGACCCGAGCGCCCTCACCGCCTCGGGGACGCCCGTCGAGTCGAAGGTCGGCGGCCACGAGATCCGAACCGATCTGCCCTTCCACGATGCCAAAGAGATCTGGACGGAGGTCTTCGAGAAGACCTACCTCACCCGGCTCTTGCAGACCCATCACAACAACGTCTCGGCCGCGGCCCGCACTTCGGGCATCGACCGTCGACACCTCCAGCGCTTGATGGTCAAGCACGACCTCCGCGAGCGCGACCGCGCCGAAGACTGAGCCCTCCGACGAAGGCCCTCCCGATGCTCACACCGCGCCCCCTCGAAGCGCTCAGGGCCGAGATCGATCGGGCCGACGACCTCCTGTTCGCGGCCCTCGCGCTGCGCTTCGCGGCGGTCACCGAGGTGGCTTCGCTCAAGCGCGCCGAGGGCCTCGCGCCGGTCGACCCCGCCCGCGAAGACGCCCTGCGACGTCGCTGGGTGCGCCTCGCCGAGGCCCACGGCGTGCCTGCCGCCGAGGCCCTCGCGGTGATGGAGTCGGTGCTCGCGCAGTGCCGCGCGCGGGTGGTGGCCGCGGCTCAAGAGCGTTGACAACACTAGGCCGAGTCTGTCATCGCGCGCCCCCGTGAGATTCACCGGCATCGCCCCAGAGCGCCTCGTTGAACAGGTTGAGAACACCGCGGCCTGGGCGCTCTCGGGTCCCACCGAGGGGCTCCGCTACAGCTGGCGTCGGCGCCTCGTCGCGGGGCGCGGCTGCGCGCAGTCGTACGACGACCCGCAGGGGTATTTCGGGCTCCAGCTCGCGGCCCATTTCTGCACCGTGGGCACCTTTGTGCCGACCGACGTCGACAGCCACATTCGGCACCACGCGTGGCAGCGCTGCGAAGACGCTGAGACCCTCGCGCGCTTTGTGGCCGTGGTCGACGAGACCGACCATTGGGAGACCGCGTCGGTCTCGGCGCGCTGCATCACCGTGCCCGAGGTGGGCGCGCTCTCGGGGCACGAGGGCGAGTGGCTCGCGGTGCGTGCGGGGGCGCTCGGGCGCGCGCTCCAGCTCGAAGGCGCCGAGGCCCTGGTCGAGCAGCTCTTGGCTCAGATCGAGGCCGTCATCACACGCTCGCACCGCGCGTGGGCGCTCTGCGAAGGCCGCCCGGGGCGCGAGCTCCTGGCCCTTCAGGTCGCGACCACGGTGGCCCACAACCTCGGCGACCTCGCCCGCGTCGTCGAGGCGTGGAAGGTGTCGAGCGAGCGCGGTCGCGCCCTCCAGCGCGCGCTTACGCGGCCCGCGCGGGAGGTGCAGGGCGACCCGCGCTTCGAGCGCATGGGGCGCATCAATACCGAGATCATGGCGGCCGAGAACGGTCGCTTCTTGCCGCTCCGCGAGGCGCGCCCGCTTCGCCTCGGGCGCTCGCTCTTGCTCGGGCTCGGGCCGAACCTCGACGCCTGGGGCGCGACCCTGGCCCGCGACCCCTTGCTCGACGAAGAGGGCCCGGCGGGCATGTTGGGCGGCCGCGGCGCCGTGCTCGCTGCGTTGGTGAAGGGCCACCTCGCGCAGCCCGCGGTGCTCGCCTGGGTTCGCGCCATCGCGGGCTTCCATCACGCCCACCCGGGGGGCGTCGAGGCCCTCGCCGACAAGGTCGCCGCGCGCGACCGCAAGGCCCTCAGCGCGGGCCCCGTGCGCGAGGCTTTTGGGGTCAGCCCCGAGCGCTTCATGGCCCGGCTCGTCAACCGCTACCAGACCGCGCTCAAACGATAGAACACACCGTCAAGCGCGGTCGTCGTGACCTCACCCCCTGCGGGGCGCACCATTCTCGCGCCCCTCTCCTGACTGGGCTGTGGTTTACCCGCGGAAATTAGTTGACACGTCGGCATGAGAGGGCATCGCGCACCTGGCGTGACCTCACCCCCTGTGGGGCGCACGGCTCTCGCGCCCCCTCTCCCTGTCAGGAGAGGGGCAAATATAGACAAAACCAACCATCGAACAAAACAATAAGTCTCTTAACCAGGAAGAACATTGCTATGATAATGAAGAATCATATTAAACCTGTCGCATTTTGCCCCTCTCCTGACAGGGAGAGGGGGCGCGAGAATGGTGCGCCGCCCAGGGGGTGAGGTCACGCCAGACGCAGGGCCGAGCGCCGCCCAGGGGGTGAGGTCACGCCAGACGCAGGGCCGTGCGCCCCCCAGGGGGTGAGGTCACGTCGACCGCACTGCGCCCGCCCCCAGCGTGTGAGGTCACGCCCGCCACTCCACCGGGGTGAGCGCACACCCCGCCGAAGCTCAGGTGAGCACCGCGCGGAACACCAGAAACAGCACGCCCGAGAGGGTGACGACCACGGGCAGGGTCATGATCCACGCGAGGCCGATGTTGCGGAGCGTGCCGAGGTTGACCCCCGAGCCGTTGGCCACCATGGTGCCCGCGATGCCGCTCGAGAGCACATGGGTGGTGCTCACCGGCAAGCCCGACACCGCCGCGAAGCCGATGGTGCTGGCCGCAACGAGCTCAGCCGCGGCGCCCTGGGCGTAGGTGAGGTGCGACTTGCCGATCTTCTCGCCCACCGTCACGACGATGCGGCGCCAGCCGAACATGGTGCCGACCCCGAGCGCGAGGGCGATCACGAAGAGCACCCACTGGGGCGCGTAGTCGGTGAGCTTGCGCATCGCCTTGCGGTCGGCGTCGAGGGTGCGGCGCTCGGATTCGGTGAGCCCGAGGCCGCCGTGCTTGACGAGCTGTTCGAGGGCCTTGTCGGCGCGAAGGATGGCCCCGCGCACCTCGAAGCGCTGCTCGCGGGGGATGTCAGACACGCTGCGGTGGGCCGACACCTGGGCGCTCACCGCGTCAAGGGCGCGGCGAATGTTGCGGACCTCGGCCTCGGCGTGCGCGTCGGCGTGGGCGGTGAGCGTCTGCTCGATGTGGGCCACGGCCACCACCGTGCCGCGGTAGGCCTCGTCGGTGGCGTGGAGGTTCAGCGCGTAGCTCGCGGGCACCAGGCCCATGAGGATGAGCATCACGAGCCCGACGCCCTTCTGGCCGTCGTTCGAGCCGTGGGCGAAGCTCACCCCCGAGCAGGTCGCGACGAGGAGGGCGCGGACGTAAAAGGGCGGGGGCTGATCCTTCGGGGGCTCTTCGAGAAGACCCGCGCGGGCCGCGAAGCGACGGGTCAGCACCAAAAGCAGCGCCGACGCGGCGAAGCCGAAGAGGGGCGAGACGATGAGCGAGATGCCGATCTCGCCGGCCTTCTGCCAGTTGACGCCGTCGCCGAAGTGGTGGCCCGGCAAGAGCGAGTTGGCGATGCCGACGCCGAGGATGGCGCCAATCAGGGTGTGAGACGACGAGGCCGGGAGGCCCTTGTACCAGGTGGCGAGGTTCCACAAAATGGCGGCGATGAGCATGGCGAGGACCATCGCGAGGCCCTTGCCTGTGCCCGATGAGACCAAAAGCTCGACGGGCAGGAGCTTCATGAGCCCGAGGGCTACCGAGATGCCAGCCGAGAAGACCCCGAGAAAATTGCAGATGCCCGAGAGCACCACCGCGTGGGTGGGCTTGAGGCTGTGGGTGTAGATCACCGTCGCCACTGCGTTGGCGGTGTCGTGAAACCCGTTCACGAATTCGAAGCCCAGCGCGATACCCAGGCACACAAACAAGAGCACGGCGTTGCCGGTGCTGAGTCCGTGGTCGAAGAGCGCGTTCATGCGGCACCTTTTGGTCTTTCTCGCGCCCTACGAGGGGTCGAAGCCTCCACCACATCCGTGTGATGTCGCCTCGCAGGGGATTTGGGGCACCGTTGGCCCCGTCGCCGATTCCCGAGACGGTAGGGCCGCTTCGTATCACAGAGGTGACAATTGCGTGTGTGAAGCGAGACGCTTCGTCGACCCCGCGCCGCTGCCCGCTTGAGCCCAGTGGCCCGAGTGTGTGACCTTGCGATCGAACCGTTCAAACGAAGAGTGAGGGTCGCGATGAAGCGTGCGCCGCTGTGGTTGATCTTGGGCGTCTTGGGTGGGTCTTCGATGGGCTGCGGCAAGCTCATGCGCCTCGTGCAAGGCCTCACCGGCGGGGCCCCGTCGCACGACACCGCGGCGCAGCCCGCCGCCACACCGAGCGGCGGCCCCGAGGCCCCCGAGGCGCCCGCGTCGAGCGTGACAAGACCCGCGCCGGGGAGGGCTACGGGCTGCCCGGCGATGCTCAACAACAGCGCGCTCTTGCCCGGCACCGAGCACGCCATCGAGCTGCACCGCGACGAGGTGTGGAGCCTCGAAGACTCGCCCCATCGGCTCCCGCATGGCTTCCATGTGCCCGACGGCAAGACCCTCACGGTGGCCCCCTGCGCGGTGGTGCTCATGGCCAACAGCACGGGCTTTCACGTCGACAACGGCGCGACGCTCATCGCGGTGGGCGACGCGCAGCACCCGATCCGCTTCGGTTCGAACAACCCGCAGCCCCAGCCCGGCGACTGGCAGAGCCTCTGGATCGACGCCAACGCGCGGCGCAACTCGCGGCTCAGCCATGTGATCGTCGAGCACGCGGGGCACGAATGGGGGGGCGTCCACGCGGGGCTCGTGGTGATCGCGCCGAGCTTCCATCTCGACCACGTCGCGATGCGGTTCAACACAGGGTTCGGCCTCGCGCTGCGCGACGGCGGCTCGCTCTCGTCAGACTCGTCTGACCTGGTGGTGACCCAGACCGCGGCCGAGGGCACCTCGCAGACCGGGGCGGTGTATGTGCAGCGCCCCCCGGCGGTGGCCACGCTGCCGCTCGGGCAGTACACGGGCAACGCCGTCGACGAGGTGTTGATCGCTGAGGGCGGCACCGGCGACGACCACGCGGTGCGACAGAGCGCGACCTGGCGCAACGTGGGCGTGCCCTATCACCTCGCCGACGACGTCGACCTTCGGGTCGAAGGCCCTACGGGCCCGGTGTTGACCCTCGCGCCGACGGTGACGATCCGGATGGGCCGCAACGCGGGCATCAGCGTCGGGTACGACGCCGAAGGCGGGCTCATCGTCGACGGTCAGAGCGAGGCCGGTCGGGTCACGCTGAAGCCCGCAGGCAACGACGCGAGCCCGGGCATCTGGCGCGGCGTCTACTTCGGTCCGCGCTTCAACCGAAGCCTGAGCCGCCTTCATTTCGCGAGCCTCCAGAGCGCAGGCGCCAACTGGAACGCGCAGCTCTGCGACTGGCAAGGCACGAGCTCCGACAACGCCTTCGTGCTCTTCGAGAACACCCCGAGCGCGAACGCCCTCGAGCACGTCAGCTTCGCCAACGGCGCCCCCGACGTGGCGGCCATCGCGCGTCACTGGCGCGGCGCCGCGGTCGACTTCAGCGCGCCCGCCTTGGGCAACGACTTCACGCAGCTCGGTGCGGGGTGCCACCAATCGCCGGTGATGAGCGCCGAGGGCGGCTGCCCAGACCCGGCGCCCGCCTGTCAGTGAGCCCGCCGCTCACGCGCTGAGATCGACCACGAAGAGGGTGTGGTGCCGATACCGTGACACGGCGTCGAGCGGCTGCACCCGCACCTCGGTCGCGCGCGGCATCGACGCGAGCTTCGCCTGCCATGCGCCGCGGGTCAGAAACGAGCCGGTGTCGACGCGGGGCGCGAAGGTCGTCGCGGCCGCGTATTCGAGGTCGGTGTCGACGATGTGGGCCCAGTTGCGGAGCCTGTAAAACAAGTCAAATCGCTCGACGCTGTCTTCGAGGATGAGCACCCTCCGCCGGGCGCAACGCACCATCTCGACGAGGAGCGCGTCGACCGCCGCGGGCCGAAGGTGATGCAAGACGTAGCAGCTCATCACGACGTCGAAGTCGCGGTCGGCGAAGGGCAAGGTCTCGCCGTCGTAAGCCCCGAGGGTGGGCGCGACGGCGCCCGGCAGCATCGTGGGCGCGCCCGCGTGGAGGTCGACCCCAAAGGTGACCAATTCGCGCTGAAACAAGCTCAAATGGACGAGCCGGTCGCCGTGCCCGCAGCCCACGTCGAGCACGCGATCGCCTGCCTCAAGGTGCCGGGCCATCACGCTCGCCTTGAGGAGGTCGTGCGTCGACGTGCGCAGCGTCATCGGCAACTTTCGGTCGCGGTTGGCCAGCGCGGCGCTCACCGATTGCAGGGCCCGCGCGGCCCCGCGGAGAATTGCGCGCTTCATCGCGCCTCGCCCGGTCGGGTCATCGGCCCGCGGTCAGAACGCCAGCACGAGCGCAGCTTCGCGTGTCTCGCTCGCGCAGTTTCGCGTGTCTCGCTCGCGCAGTTTCGCGTGTCTCGCTCGCGCAGTTTCGCGTCGAAGTGCGGTGTCGGTGTCACCTCTCGTACATACACGTAACGCTCGTTTCTAGGGCAGAGAACTGTTGTGTGACGCGCGTTCCGAGGGAATCGCGGCACGGCGCCGATGCTCAGGGCTGCGCGGCCGGGGCGAGGCCCTCGTGCAGCGCGAGCGCGCGGAGGTACGCCGCCGCGGTGCCGCGGGCCATGGCGTCGCGGGTGAAGGTGCGCGCGCGGGTGCGGCCCTCTCGTTGCGCCAGGTCGCGTCGCGCGGCGTCGTGGTGCAACACCGCGATGGCCTCGGCGAGCTGGTCAGGGCGCTCGGGGTCGACCACGAAGCCGCTGGCTCCGGCCACCTCGTCGGCGCCGCTGTCGCGGGTCACGATCACCGCACACCCCGCCGCCATGGCCTCAAGCACCGGGAGCCCGAAGCCCTCAAGCCGCGACGGAAACACCAGCGCCACCGCGCCCGCGTAGAGCCCCCGGAGGCGCTCGTCAGAGACGAAGCCGAGAAAATCGACGCGGTCTTCGACCCCCATCGCACGCGCGAGCGCCACCATCTTCGCGCGATCGTGGGGCAAGAGCGCGGCGGCCCAGGCGAGCCTGAGCGCGTGCCGACGGTTCACCAAGGCGAGGGCCGCGAAGAGCGAGCGAATGTCTTTTCGCGGGTCGCAGTATCCGACGTACAGAACGTATGGCGCGGCGCCCGAGTCAACGGCCGCGAGGGGCGCGCGCTCGAAGCGCGAGGCGCTGTTGTAGACCACCGAGAGCCGCGCGTCGTCGACCTGACAGAAGCGCGTGAGGCTCTGCCGGGTGCGCTCTGAAATGCAGATCACATGGTCGGCGCGACGGTACCGAACGAGGTCGCGGGCGAGGCGAACCGAGAAGCCGACCGTGCGCGCCCCGTAGCGACGCGACCCGAGCGCGAGGCCGAGGTAGTGCTCGGGCATCTCAAGCGGGATGAGGTCGTGACAGGTGACGATGAGGCAGCCCACCCGCGCCAATGGCATGCCGTAGGCCTGGGGCATGTGGAGCGCGCGCGCGCCGGTCGTCGCGAGGGCCGCTCCGAGCGCGAAGCGTCGCTGCATGAAGACCCGGTTCGACAGCGCGCCCCGTTCGGCCTCGCTCTCTTCGACCAGCGCGGCGAGGTCGGTCGAGAAACGAAGCGGCGCGAGGCTCGTCGCCGCGAGCGCCGTGAACGGGAGGTCGTCACCGAGCGCGGCGAGACCGAGGAGGAGCTCCTGGGTGTAGCGGCCGATGCCGCGAAAGCCCGAGAGCGCGCGCAGCGCGGTGGCGTCGATCAGAACCCTCGGTTTGGGGCGCGCAGCGTGGTGGGGCGTCGGGCGCATCGCGGGCCTTGAGCCTAGACCTCTCGGCCAGCGAGACAAGCGCCCTCACGCATGGGCCTTGCCCGTCACGGGGCGCCCACGCTCTGAACGCACTCGATGGTCGCGCGGGCTCCGACGGGCACCGCGGCCTCGTCGGTGAAGCGAATCTGGGCCTGGCAGTTGGGCGCGAGGGGGTCGGGCGCGGTGTCGTAGTAGAAGCCCTGGCGCCCGGGGGCGGGGCGTTGCCGGGGCACCACCGCGAGGGGCTCGACGAGGCACTCGGCGGTGCCGTTGTCATGTCGGGCGACGAGCCTGCGCCCGTGGGCCGCGGTGCACCAGCGCGCGGCGTCGATCGAGGCAGGCAAGACCTCGCGCACGACACAGCGGACCTGAACCGGCGTGCCATCTTCGGGCGTCACGCACGCGCCGTCGGGGCCCTCGGGGCCGCAGATCCTTGGGCTCGTCTCAAGCGCCCGAGGCAGACACGGGACGCCCAGATTCTGCGTAATCAACGCCACCGTGTCGGCCAGCGCCGGGGCGTAATCGTTGGCGCAAATCGACGCCACCGAGCCGTTGCCCGTGAGCGCATCGAAGCGCCGCGCGACCTCGGCGATGCGCCGCGACGGGAGCGCGAAGTACTGCCGCGCCGGGTCACACCCCGCGGGGCCCTCGACGGGGCGCGAACCTTCGCTCCGGCAGGCGGGCATCACGCGGCCCGGGCACTGGGCGTCGTCGCGGCCCTGGCGCATCGAGACGGGGCCCTCGGGGCTCGGGCCGTCGAGGGCGTCGTCGCCTGCGGGGCGGCGGCCGAGGAGGCGCTCCCAGTCGACGCGCTGATCGGGGCGCCGCGGCAGGGCGAGGGGCACCCCCGCGATGGCCGAGAAGACCACGCGCTCGGGGTGCGAGGGCTTGAGCGAGAGGAAGCCGCGGTCGGGGCGCGCGGGGTCGATGTAGCGGTTGAGGTTCCACGTGGGGTCTTGGGCCGAGCCTGGGGTGTAGCGGTAGAAGCGAAGGTTGAGGTCGTCGTCGCCCCAGGCCGTGTCGTCGCTGTCATAGACTCCGAGGGCGCTGCCGCGTGGCGCTCGGCAATCGCCGTCGGGGTCGCCCGCCTCGGCGTACCGACAGTCGCGCACCGAGCCGTCTTCTTCGTCGGTGATGACCACCAGCGCGAGCACCGCGTCGGGCCGCACGAAGCCCGCATTGGGGTCGCCGTTGCCCGGCATCTGCCGCGGGTTTCGCGTCACCAGCGCGCGGTACGCGGCTTCGAGGGGTTGCTCGAGGCCGCACCCTTGCGTGGCCAAGAAGGCGTTGCACACGAAGTCTTCGCGAAAGCTGTCGGTGTCGCCGCCCGCAGCGAAGCTCAAGAAGCTCGGGTACTGCGCAGGGTCGTTCGTGCACCGCGCGGGCCGGATGCTCGCCCGCGATGATGCCCAGGGCTGATGGCGCCGCATCGCGAGGCCGTACCGAATGGGATTCAAGAGCCCCTCGTCGCCGCCGTCGGCGTTGTCGCACGACCCCAGCGCCGTGCCGGGAGTACCCAAATCGGTAGAAATTACACCGACTTGTACGCTCTCGGCGCGCTGCCGCGTGGGTCGCCCGGTGCGCGGGTCTCTGGGCGCCGTGACGAGCTGAGCGATGAGCACGTCGAACTGCCGCGCGAGGCGGGCCTGGTTCTCGCCCATGCTGTTTGAGTTATCGATGACAAAGAGCACGTCGACGTTGGGCGTGCCGATGTTGATGACGGGCAGCCGTACGCCCGACTGAAGGTTGACCTCGGGTTCGGCCAAGGGCCGCGAGACGCAGCTCGCCAAGGCGCTCAGAAGAAGCCATGCCCAGGGTCTCGTGAAGGTGTGAGTCATCGCGCAGCCTCCGTTCGGTGCGGAGGCATTGCAGCAAGGGCGCCAGCCGAGACGGTGTGACGCTTTGCCTATAAAACGCGGCGATCGCCGTCGCCGAGATGACAACCGAAGAGGCCCCCCGCGCCACCGGCGTTGGCGACGTCGCTACGGCGCCCGGCGGCTGCGGACCCACACGCCCTCGGCGCGGGTGTACGCGACGCGGTCGTGGAGGCGGCTCTCGCGCCCTTGCCAAAACTCGAACGCGTCGGGCACCACGCAGAACCCGCCCCAATGCGGAGGCCGCGGTACGGCCGAGCCGTCGAAGCGCGCCGTCACCTCGGCGAGCTGCGCCTCAAGGGCCGCCCGCGAGGGCACCGCCTCGCTCTGCGGTGACGCCCACGCGCCGAGCTGGCTCCCCCGCGGACGCGAGGCGAAATACGCGTCTGCGGTCGCGTCGTCGACCCGCTCGACGGCGCCCTCGATGCGAAGCTGACGCTCAAGCGCGGCCCAATGAAACGTCAGCGCCGCGAAGGGCGCGGCCGCGAGCTCTCGGCCCTTGTCGCTCTCGAAGTTTGTGTAGAACACGAAGCCTCGCGGGTCGACGCCCTTCAAAAGCACCACCCGCGCCCGCGGACGACCGTCGCGCGTCACCGTCGAGAGCACCATCGCGTTGGCCTCGGCGTCGGAGCTGCCGTGAGCCTCGTCGAACCATCGCTGAAACTGCACAAAAGGGTCGGGGTCGACCTCGGCCGGGTCGAGCCGCGCGGCGCGGTACTCGCGGCGGAGCGAAGCGAGCGCAAGGGGGTCTCGGGTGTTCACAGTGGCGACGACCCTAGTGGCCCCGCCCCGCGGCGACAACGGGCCTTGCGCCCGACCATGCGGTAAGCGACAACCCCCTCGCGCCGAAGTCTGCGGGGTCTCAGGCCCCGGGGCGCTTCGGGCGCTCGAATTCACCTTTTGACCAGGCAATTTCGACCATGACGCATCTGCGATGGGGCGCGCTAGCGGTTCTTCTGGGCTTCGCGCTCGGCTGCTCAAGCGAACCGGCACCTTCGAACAGCACCGACGCGGGGCCGAGCGACACCGGCAGCGTCACCGACACCGGGCCCGTCGATGCTGGGCCCGCCGACGCGGGGCCCTCGCGCTGCGGGAGCGAGACCCCTGACGTGAGCGCCATCCGTCGCACCGAGGGCCTCGTGGTGGGGCGCGACGGCACGCTGTACTACTCGCAAGCCAACGCCGTGGGTCGGCTCCGTCCGGGCATGGAGCCCGAGGCGCGTTGGGCGGTGCTCCCCGGCTCGACGGGCACGGTCTGGGGCATGGTGATCGACCCGAGCCGCAGCCGGCTCTATGTGGGCTCTCCGTCGGCGGGCCGCATCTTCGCGGTGACCCTCGAAGACACGCCCACGGTGACGACCTACGTGCCCAGCGCGGGGCAGCCCAACGGCCTCACCCTCGGCCCCGACGGGGCGCTCTACTACAGCGATTTCGGCGGCAACCAGGTGTACCGCGTGCCCCCCGACGGCATGCGCGCCGCGGTGACCACGAGCGCCATCGCGCAGGCCAACGGGGTCGCCTTCGGGCCCGACGGCAACCTCTACGTGTGCAGCTATGGCGCCGGCACCGTCTTGCGGCTCACCCTCACCGACGGCGCCGAGACGGCCCGCGCGGTGGCGGTGCGCGGCGTGGGCAGCCCCGACGGCATCGCCTTCGACAGCATGGGCCGCATGCTCATCACCGACAACGGCATGGGGCGGCTCCTCAGGGCCGACGCCGACGGCAGCAACGTGATGACCCTCCGCAGCGGCATCTCGTCGGCCGCGAGCCTCGATTTTGGGGTCGGCGCGCTGCGCTGCTCAGACCTCTTCATCGCCTCCGGGGGGGCGATGGTGCGCTACGAGTACGACGGCATGGGCGCCACCGTGCCTTGGCAGAATTGATCGAGAAAGAGAGCGTTTTCGATGGCTGATCTCAAGACCGTACTGACCGACCCGGCGCGCCGGGCCGAAGTGATCCGTGACGCCGAGCGGCTCCTCGAAGACGAGGTCGATCGCAAGTCTGGGCTCTCGGGCCTCGCGATCAAGGGCGCCTTCAAGGTCGTCAAGGGCGCCAAGCCCGGCATGGTGCACGACGTGATCGACGGGCTCCTCAACGATTTCGCCGCGCGGCTCGACCCGATCTACCAGGCCTACCTCGCGCAGAAGGGCGACATCGTCGGCTACTTCACGGGCCGCAAGGGCGACGTGGCCGACGCGCTGCTCGGCATCACCGACGACCGCGCCCGCACGACCCGCCACACCGCGCTCAAGAAGGCCTACGAGAGCCTCCGCCCCCAGGGCAAGAAGAACGTCGAAGAGGCCGTGGCGGGCATCGCGCGGCTCATCGACAAGCACGGCAAGGCCGCGGGCTGACTCCGCGCACGGGCGCGCGTCGGGCCTCACCGTGGCCCTTGTCGCCGCGCCCCGGGGCGACTACGACCCCCTCGCATGAACCTCGAAGCCGCGCGGGCCGCGCTGACGCTCTTCCCGGGTGAAGACGCGGGCGCATTTGTGTCGGGTCTCTTCGCCCTCGACGCCGAGACCCTCGCGCGGGCCTCGTGTGTGCTCTTCCACGCGGGCGACCCGGTGCTCACCGACGGAGGCGCCTTCCCGCGGTGCGACGCGGTCGCGGCCTTGGGCCCGGGCGCTTACCATTCGGTAGGTCACCTCGACGGGGTGCCCTTGGTGGCCGCCGAGATCGACGACAAGACCGTGCTCCCCGCGGGGCTCGCGAGCCCGAACCTCCGCGGCCTCGCGATGCGCGCGCCGGGCGCCGTTTGGGCCGCCGCCGCGTACGCCTCGCAGGTGCTCCACTGGGCGCGCACGAACCGCTTCTGCGGCCTCTGCGCGGCGCCCATGGTGCAGCGAAAGCCCCTCGAGCGCGCGATGGTCTGCACGGCCTGCGGCCACTCGGTCTGGCCGCGTCTCGCGCCCTGCACCATCGCCCTCGTGTACGACCGCGCGGGGCGGGTGCTGATGACCCGCAAGGCCGAGTGGCCTGCCGGGCGGTACGGGCTCGTGGCGGGCTTCCTTGAGCCGGGCGAGACCCTCGAAGCGTGCGTGCGCCGCGAGGTGTACGAAGAGACCGGCGTGCGGGTGGGGCGGGTCGACTACGCGGCGAGCCAGCCGTGGCCCTTCCCGCATCAGCTCATGGTGGGGTACTTCGCCGAGGCCGAGAGCGACGCGGTGAGCCTCCTCGACGGCGAGCTCGAAGACGCGCGGTGGTTCGCCCATGACGCCCTGCCGCAGCTGCCGCCGCGGCTCTCGATCGCGCGCTCGCTGGTCGACGCGTGGCGGGCGACGCTGGCACCTACCGATCGGTAGGCGCGCTCAGCGCTGCGAGGCGGGGCGGGTGCGGGGCACCGCGACGGGCGCCGACTGCCGGTTGCGGAGCATCTGGTTCGCGAAGAAGGGCGAGTGACACGGGCGGTCGACGTAGCGCCCGCGGCCGCGCTCGGTGCGGAGCGAGGTGCCGTCCCACGCGAGCTGCCCCCGGAGGAAGGTCATCGCGGGGTTGCCCCGGGTCTCCATGCCTTCGTAGATGTTGAAGTCGATGTTCTGGTGGTGGGTCTTGGCCGAGATGGTGCGGGTGCGGGCGGGGTCCCATACGACCACGTCGGCGTCGGCGCCCGGCGCGAGGGTGCCTTTTTTGCCGTAGATGTTGAAGATCTTGGCGGTGTTCGCCGAGGTCACCGCGACAAACTCCGCGGGGGTCAGGCGCCCGGTGCCGACGCCGTGGTGCCAGAGCACGGTCATGCGGTCTTCGACGCCGCCGGTGCCGTTGGGGATCTTGCGGAAGTCATCGAGCCCGGCCTGCTTCTGCGGCGTGCAGAAGCAACAGTGGTCGGTCGCGGTGGTCTGGAGCATCCCCGATTGCAGCCCCCGCCAGAGCGCGGCCTGGTGCTCCTTGGCGCGAAAGGGCGGGCTCATGACGTAGTGGGCGGCGGCGTTCCAGTCAGGGTTGCGGTAGACGCTGTCGTCGATGACGAGGTGTTGGGCGAGCACCTCGGCGAAGACCCGCTGGCCTTCGAGCCGCGCGCGGGTCACGGCTTCGAGCGCGTCGATGCAGCTGGTGTGCACGAGGTAGAGCGGCACGCCGAGCACCTCGGCGATGCGGATCGCGCGGTTGGCGGCCTCGCCCTCGACCTCGGGGGGGCGCGAGAGCGGGTGCCCCTCGGGGCCCGTGATGCCCCTCTCGAAAATGTCTCGCTGGAGCCGGTACACCAGCTCGCCGTTCTCGGCGTGCACCGTGCAGAGCGCGCCGAGCTCGCGGGCTCGGGTGAACGAGTTTACGAGCACCTCGTCGTCGCACATGATGGCGTTCTTGTAGGCCATGAAGTGCTTGAACGAGTTGACCCCGTGCTTCTCGCAGAGCTCGCCCATGTCGGCTGAGACGCTCTCGTCCCACCAGGTGACGGCGACGTGAAAGCTGTAGTCGCCCGCGGCCTTCTCGGCCCAGCCGCGCCAGGTCTTGTAGGCCTCGATGAGCCGCTGCTTGGGCGAGGGGATCACAAAATCGATCACCATGGTGGTGCCGCCCGCCGCGGCCGCGCTCGTGCCCGTGAAGAAGTCTTCCGAGGCCACGGTGCCCATGAAGGGCAGCTCCATGTGGGTGTGCGGGTCGATGCCGCCGGGCATCACGTACGCGCCGCCCGCGTCGACGATGGCCGCCCCCGCGGGGGCGTCGAGCCCGGGGCCCACGGCGGCGATCTGCTCGCCGGCGATGAGCACGTCGGCCCGCTGCTCGCCCTCGGCGGTGACCACCGTGCCGCCGCGAATCAGTGTGAATTGCTGCTTGTCGACCATTGGGCTCCTCCGGCTGCGTGTAGATGCAGCGGGCGCTAACCATTTCGCGACCCGGCCCGCGCCGCAAGGGCTCTCTGCGCCGTACCCCCGCGTGCGGTCACCCGCCGCCGCGGCCCGCGCGGGCTTAGAGGGCGCCGAGGCCCTTGGCGAGGGCTTCGATTTCGGCCCTGCGCAGCCGGTCGACGGCGAGCGAGGGCAAGATCACCTTTTGCCCCGGGAGCTTCGCGAGGCGCTCGATCATGGTGCGCTGAAGGGCCTCGCGGCGCGCCCGGGCGGCCCCCACCTGGGCGACGGCTTCGAGGGCGCTGGCCCGGCCGAGCACCGCGGCGGCGCGGAGGGCGTTGTCGGTCTTGGCGCCGAACACCGGCGGGAGCACTTGATTGATGACCAGCCTACCGATCGGTAGGCCGAGGTCGCGGGTGAGCTGGGGGTAGAGCTCTTCGGTCTCGGCGGTGGGCATCTCTTCGGCGAGGGTCACCACCACCATGCCCGAGAGCGCGGGGTCGCGGAGGATGCGCAGCCCGTCGTCGGCCTCGCGGCGGAGGAGCCCCGGCGGCGCCACCTCGGTGATGACCTTCGGCACCCGCAGCATCTGGAGCCCGTGCCCCGTGGCCGGCGCGTCGAGGATGACCAGGTCGTAGCGCGGGCGCCCGGCGCTGTCGGTCTCTTTGACGTGGTAGAGCGTCTTGCCGAGCATGGCCCACGCGTCCATCCCGGGGACGGCGCGGAGGAAGCCCTTGACGAGACGGTTGTCCATCACGGCTTTGTAGAGGGCGCGCACCTTCAAGACCATCATGCCGTACTCTTCGAGGCACGCGTCGGGGTCGAGGTTGACCGCGTCGATGTTGGGCAAAATGGTGCTGACCTCGCTGCCGATGAACGAGGTCTCGAGCATCGCGCTCATGCGCTCGCGGGCCTGGCTCATGGCCACCAGCACGCGCTTGCCCCGCGACGCTGCGAGCAGGGCGAGCGAGGCCGAGACCGTGGTCTTGCCCGTGCCGCCCTTGCCGATCACTGCGAGAAAACGCCGATTGAGGAGGTCGCTGGCCATTGCGGGGTCTCTGTGGGTACTCGCAAAAGCACCCTCACTTCAAGTGACTCCGCGCACGCGCCGCGCGCCCGCAGCGCCGTCGCGTCTTCGGCAGCGGCCCCGGCGCGGGTCGTTCTGAGAAGGGTGCCAGGGTGGGGCGTCGCTCAGGAGTGACGTCGGCGGAGGCGCCAGGCCACACCCGCGAGGGCCGCGAGGCAGAGCGCGGGCGGGAGCTTCGAGGTCTGTGAGGGGGCGGGCCGGACGGTGCAGCTCGCGCCGCCCGAGGCCTCGTTTTCGACGGGGAGGGGCGCGCCGCCGTCAATACCCAGGCCGGCGTCGACGCGGGTCTGGGCGCCGCCGTCAGGCTGCGGCACACAGCCCGGGAAGGTGGGCGCGTTGCGCTGCTCGCCGTACTCGTAGAGGCGCACCCGGGCCCCGAGGTCGCTCGCGCGCATGGTGAGGTCGCGGTCGAGCATGCGGCCGAGGAGGTCGGCCCTGAGGCGGGTCACCCAAGGGCTCGGCCCGAGGCCCTGGAAGGCCACCGCGACGTCGTCTTCGACGTTGGCCACGGGGGTCATGGCGCCGCCCGCGTCGTTGGCCGAGACCCCGGCGTCGGGCCGAAAGCGCGTGAGGTTCAAGCCGTACTGCGTCCAGGTGGCGCTGTCTTGGGTGGTGCTTGACTCGGTGAGCCAGAGGCGCCCCCCGGCGGCGTTGTTGAGGCGCTCGAAGGCGTTGAGAAAGTCTTGGCTCGGGCTGCGCGGGCCGTTCCAATCCCACACGAGGTCGCTCGAACGCACCTCACCGTTGGGGAAGTTCTCAGCCTCGATGCGTGAGGGCGCGAGCACCACCAGCGAGAGGCCCACCTTGTCGGCCACCCCCGCGGCGATCATCCGCAAGGGCAGCCGCGGCTGGTAACCCTCGAAGGTCACCCGCACGGGGCTCATGCGGTCGATGCCCTCGCCGGGCCTGAGGCGCAGGGCGATGTAGTCCATGTTCATCGCGGTGTAGTGGTCGATGATGGGCTCGACCGCCGAGGGCACCACGTAGCCGTTGTCGCGGAGCCAGTTGCGAACGGCCATCGCGTCGGTGCCCCGGATGATGCTCACCGCGTAGGGCCCGATGACCTCTTCGCGCAGCACCGTCACCCCCGCATCGGCTGCCGCGCTCGCGTCGACGGCGCCGCCCGCGCTCGGGGCCTGCACGCAGCCCGCGGGGATGCTCAACCGCGGCGGCTGCACGATGGGCGCCGTGAGCTGATCGGCGGTGGTCATGAACTCGTTGGTCGCGAGGGCCACGCGGGTGCGCTCGGTGAAGCGGATCGGCAAGATCCACGAGAAGTCTTGCGGGCGCCCGGTGTACCTGAACTGATCCCACAGGGTGGTCTGCTGGTTCGAGAGGGCGAGCACCATGCGGTGGTCGGTCACCACTTGCACGGTCTGCGGCGGCGCAAAACAGCCTCCGCAGGCGTCGGCCACCTGGGGCGCGAGGGTCGACACGAGGGCCACAAAGCCAAGGGCGCGAAGCGTTCGTTTCACTGGAGGGTCTCCGTCAAAAGAGGGTGAGGGCGAAGGAGGAGGCTGCGAGGCGACGCTCAGCCCTGGCTGCGACGCCGACGGGCCAGCACGGTGACCGCGAGGCCCGCGAGCAAGACGCCGCCGAACGAGCGCGTCTGCGAGGGCGAGGGCTGCACCGCGCAGCCGTTCGAGCTCTGCTCGCCGCCCGCGTAGAAGCCGTCGTCGGTGGGGCACACGGTGTCGTTGACGGCGGTCTGGATCTGGTAGTTTTGCTCGACCCGCGCGTCGGTGGCTGAGGCCCCGAGCTGGAGGTCTCGGTCGAGGGCCGCGGCCCCGAGCTCGGTGCGGATGCGGGTCACCCAAGGGGCGCTCAGCCCGCGGGTGGCGACGCGGTAGTCGCCCATGGTGTCGGGGTCTTCGGCGAGGCTCCGGGCGTCGAAGGAGGGCTGGAAGCCGCCCGGGCCGAAGCTGTTGCTCGCGCTGAAGGCGTTGAAGGGCAGCGCCGACTCGGTGACCCAGCCGCGGTTCTGCGAGGCGCGCAGGGTCTGGTCGAAGAGGCTGCGGTAGTTCGAGCTGTTGGTGTTCCAATCCCAGACGATGCGGCTGCGGTCGATGGTGAGGGCGGGGTAGTTCTGCGACTCGTAGCGCCCTTCGCCGACCACGAAGAGCGAGATGCCGACCTTGTCGGCGATGCCCGCGGCCACCATGCGCAGCGGCAGCACCGGCGAGGGCGTGGCGAAGCGCACCCGCACGGGCTGCATCGCGTCGACGCCCTCCCCCGGACGCAGACGCAAGGCCACGAAATCAGTGCGCATTTCGTTGTAGTACGAGAGGATCGGCTCGACCCCCGGCGGCACCGCGTAGCCGTTCTCGCGGAGCCACCGCGCGAGCGCGTCGTTGCTGTCGGCGCGGATGGTCACCGTCTGGTACGGGCCCACCACCGCCGACTGGAGCACCGTCACCCCCGCGTCGGCCGAGCCCGCGCCGCCCCCCGTGGCCGAGTCGTTGGCCGAGGCCAGAACGCCCCGCGCCGCGCGAGGGCACACCCGCCGCGGAGGCGCCTGAAGGCGCACCGTGGTCAACGCATCGAGGCGGTCGAAGAAGGCCGCCGAGGCGAGCTCGACCTGGACGTCGCCGCGCACGGGCAAGATCCACGAGAAGTCTTGGGGGCGGCCGGTGTACCGAAACTGATCCCACAAGATCGACTCGTCGGGGTGGATGGCCATCACCATGCGGTGATCGGTCACCACCTGCACCGTCTCGGGCGGCGCGAAACAGCCCCCACACGCCGAGGCTTCGGCCCCGAGCGCGCTCAGCCCGAGGGCCCCGACCAACGCGAGACCCCACCGAAGACCCTGGTGTGATTGCTTTGCCATAAACCGTACCTTGGCAAGCCTCGTACCAAAGCACAAGTGCCGCCAAAGTGCTTTGTGGGAAGCAAATTGTGGTTGCGCCACCCTGTGCCATGGGGCGTGGGCCGTGCACCTCGGTCACAGATTCGGGGTGCCCCGGGGCTGCGTGCTAGGGTCGCCGGGCGATGAACGACAACGCGCTCTCTCTCAGCGACTCGGGTTCGAAGCCGCTCACGGTGGCCGAGCTGACGCGCGCCGCGAAGGGCTTCATCGAAGAGAGATTTGGGCCCTCGGTGTGGGTCGAGGGAGAGGTCGCCTCGGCGCACCCGAGCCCGAGCGGCCACCTCTATTTTGAGCTCAAAGACGACCGCGAAGACGTCCGCCTCGCGTGCGTGATGTGGAAGGGTAACCGCGCGCGGCTCACCCTTGAGATGAAGGCCGGCGACCGGGTGCAGCTGCGGGGGCGCCCGACGATCTTTCCGGGCCGAGGGCAGTTTCAGTTTACCGCCGATGCGGCCATCGCGGCGGGGGCGGGGGCTCAGGCCGCGGCGCTCGCGGCGCTGAAAGAGAAGCTCCGCGCCGAGGGGCTCTTTGACCCCGCGGGTCGGCGTCCGTTGCCGCGCTTTCCGAGGGTGATCGGGGTCGTGACGAGCGCCACCGGGGCTGCGCTCGGTGACATCGTGCGCGAGTGCGATCGCCGGGCCCCGTCGAAGATCGTGGTGAGCCCGACGATGGTCCAGGGCGCCGGGGCGGCCGAGAAGATTGTGGCCGCGCTGACGCTCATTCAGCGCGTCCGCGCGCTCGACGTGGTGATCATCGGCCGCGGTGGCGGGGCGAGCGAAGACCTCGGGGCCTTCAACGACGAGGCGCTGGCGAGGGCCATCCGCGCGTGCAAGGTGCCCGTGGTCTCGGCGGTGGGGCACGACGTCGACCACACCATCGCCGACCTCGTGGCCGACGCGCGGGCCACCACGCCGACCCAGGCCGCGGCCCTGGTGACGCCCAATTTCGCTGAGATCCGTGAGTCCCTCGACGCCCGTCAGGCCGCGCTCCGACGGGCCGTGCGGCTCGCCCTGCGGCAGCGCGAGGTGAAGCTCGGGCGGCGCAAACTGCCCGACCCGAGGCTCCGGGTGAACGAGCTTCGCCAGCGCTTCGACCATCAGGCGTCGGCCCTCGCGCAACAGCTCAAGCTCCGCCTCCGCGGCGCCGGGGCGCGGCTCGATGCGCTCGAAGCGCGGCTCCAGGGCGCGCACCCGGCGGCCCGCGTTCGCGAAGACCAGGCCATCATCTCGGCGCACCGCGCGCGGCTCGAACCTGCGGCGTTGCGTCTCCTTCAGCGCACCCGCGACCGCTTGGGGGCCCTCGAGGCCAGGCTCCTGCGCGCGGTCGAGAAGCTCGTCGAAGCCCGCAAGGTGCGGGTCGGCCTCGCCGCGGGCAAGCTCCACGCCCTCTCTCCTTTGGCCATCTTGGAGCGCGGCTACGCGGTGGCCCTTCACAACGGGCGTGCCCTCACCGACGCCGCCGACGTGCGCGCGGGCGATCGCGTGTGGGTGCGGCTCCATCGCGGCGCCTTCGAGGCCGAGGTGCAAAAGGTCGAGCCCGGGCCGTGACCCCGGAGCCGCTGCGTTTGGGGCTCCTGGGCGCCCCGGTGGGCCACTCGCGCTCGCCCGCGATGATGGCCGCTGCGCTGACCTCGGCGGGGCTCTCTGGGCGCTACGAGGCCCACGAGGTGAGCCCCGCGTCGCTCGAAGAGACCCTTCGGGGCCTCGACGCGGCGGGCTTCGACGGGCTCAACATCACGGTGCCCCACAAGGTGCGGGTGGCGGCCTGGGCGGGCCTCGCGGGGCTCTCCGGCGCGGCCGCGGCGCTGGGGGCGGTCAACACCCTCGTGCGGCGGCCCGACGGGTGGTGGGGGCACAACACCGATGCTACAGGGCTCGCCGAGGTCTTCGCCGACGCGGAGGTCGCCCTCGACCGCGGCGGGGTGGCGCTCTTGGGGGCAGGCGGCGCTGCGCGGGGCGCGCTCTGGGCGGCGCGGGCGGTGGGGGCCGGGGCCGTGACGGTGCTCGTGCGGAGCGCGGCGCGTGCCGAGGGCCTCGCGAGGCTCGCTGACACGCTCGGGCTCGGGTGCGAGGTCTATGCGGCGCCGGGGCCTGGGCTCGACGCGGCGCTGCGTGGGTGCGGGCTCGTTGTGCAGTGCAGCAAGGGCGGTATGACGGGTGAAGACGCGCTCCCGGGGTGGTGGGTCGATGCGGTCTGTTGCAGTGCAACAAACGCGCGGGTGGCAGAGCTGGTGTATGCCCCGCGCGAGACGGCCTTTCTCGCGGCGACGGCGCGGGCGGGGCTGCGGCGCATCGACGACGTCGGCGCCCACATGCTCGTCGCCCAAGGCGCCCACGCCTTCTCGCTCTGGACGGGCCGCGCCCCCGACCGACGCGCCATGTTCGCCGCGGCCTTCGGCGTCTGAGCCGAAGCGAGCTCCCGAAGCGCGCTCCCGAAGCGCGCTCCTGCCCAGGCGCCGCGCCCCGCAAGCCCCGCACCCGCCGCGCCGTGACAGCGCCGATCGCGTGCTTGCGCCCCGAAGTTAGAAATGATATTCATTCTCAAAATCTTTCTCAGGAGGTTTTCAGAATGTCGCGTTACACGGGTCCGCGGTTGAAGAAGGTTCGGGCGCTCGGGTGTGAGCTGCCGGGTTTGACGCGCAAGTCGGCCGAGCGTCGGCCGTACCCGCCGGGGCAGCACGGCCAGGCCCGAAAGAAGCTCTCTGAGTACGCCGTTCGGCTCCGCGAGAAGCAGAAGCTCAGGCTCAACTACGGCGTGAGCGAGCGCCAGCTCCGGAGCATCGTCGACGAGGCCCGTCGGCAGCCCGGCGAGACCGGCGCGTCGCTCCTGGCCTTGCTCGAACGCCGTCTCGACAACGTGGTCTGGCGCGCGGGCTTTGCGGCCACCATCCCCGCGGCGCGGCAGCTCATCAACCACGGTCACCTCTTGGTGAACGGCCGTCGGTGCGACATCGCCTCGGCGCGGGTCTCGGTGGGCGACACCCTGAAGCTCGACGCGGCCCTCGCGCAGAACCCGCACGTCGTCGAGGCCCTCTCGCGGGCCGAGGTCTTGCGCCCGGGGTGGCTCTCGGTGAACGAGCCCGAGCGCGCGATCTCGGTGGTGGGCGAGCCCGATCGCGAGAGCGTGCCCCTCAAGGTCGAGACCCACCTCGTGGTCGAATTCTACGCGCGGAGCCTCTGAGGCCGCAGGGCCCGGGTCGGCGCGCGGGCCCTTTGCTGCGCTGCAACATTGGTGTCGGGAGGTTGAGCGCGGGTCGCGAGAGTCGTAGTGTCCGCGCCTTGTCTGTGATGGCCGACCAGCGTGCAGAGGCGACGGCGCCTGAGCGGGTGCTCCCGGCCTCGATCGGGCGCTACCGGGTGATCGCGCGGCTCGGCGAGGGCGCGATGGGGGTGGTGTACCGCGCGGTCGACCCCGAGCTCGAGCGCGACGTGGCCGTGAAGGTGCTGCGCACCGACCATCGCTCGGCGTCGAAGGCCCTCTACGAGGCGCGCTTTCGCAACGAGGCCCGGGCCGCGGCGCGCTTCCAGCACCCCAATGTGGTCACCGTCCATGATGCGGGTCTCGACCCGGTGTACGGGGCCTTTGTGGTGTACGAGCTCATCGTCGGGCGCTCGCTCCGTGCGGCCATCGACGAGGGGCCGCGGGCGCTCGGCGAGGTGGCGCAGATCGCGCGCTGCGTGGGCGCCGCGCTCACGGCCCTGCACGGCGCCGAGATCATGCACCGCGACATCAAGCCCGACAACGTGATGCTCGGGCGCGACGGGAGCGTGAAGCTCACGGATTTTGGGGTCGCCCGGGTGCCCGACGCGGCGCTCACCCGTGAGGGGCAATTCCTCGGGACGCCCGCGTATGCGCCGCCCGAGGCGATCACCCGCGGTGAGTATTCGCCGCGCGGCGATGTGTTCTCGATGGCGGCGGTGCTCTACGAGGCCCTCACCGGGGTGCGGCCCTTCCCGGGCGAAGACGCCGTGACGGCCTCGTACGCGGTGGTCCACGACGCGCCGTCGCCCCCGACCCGGGTGCGCGAGGGGCTCCCGCCTGCGGTCGACGCGGTGTTCGCGCGGGGGCTCTCGAAGACCGCGAGCGAGCGGCACGAGAGCGCGGTGCATTTCGGCGAGGCCCTCGCGGTGGCCCTCGGCGAGAGGCGTCGGAGCGCGGGCCCGGGCGCCGATGAGCCGCTCCCTCGCGGGCTCGTCTCGGCGGTCTTCGTGCTCGCCCTGGCCCTCGTCGGGGTGCTGGTGTTTTCGCGCGCCCGCGCCGTGCCGAGCGCCCCGTCGGCGCCGGTGACCGCTGACGCAGAGGCGCCCGCACCGGGGCCGCCGACGCGACCGCGCGGGGCTCGCCCGCGGGCTGCGCCGCGGCGGGTTCACAGCCCTTAAACCCAGGCCGAGAACTTCAGCCAGGGTGGGGCGTCAAAGGGCCGATGCGCGCACACGCCGTCGCCGGGATGGGCTTGGTCATCGGGGTGCTCTGCGGGGTCGCTGCGGCGGCGCAGACCGTGCCCTTCGACGAGGCTGACGGAGACGACACCGGGGTCGAGACCGGGCGGGGCCGGGTGCCCGCGGCGATGGCCTTCGTGCGGGTCGGGCGACCCCCCGGGGCGCTGCGGAGGGTCTGCGATCTCACGGCCTTTGGCGGAGCGCTCTACATGGCCGAGGCCAACGCGCCGCTCGGCTCCGACGGCGCGACCCTCGCGCGCTACGACCCCGGCGCCGCCGTCCCCTTCACCCTCGCCTTCAACTGGAACCGCCCCGGACAGCCCACCTCGGGCGGCGGCGGCGGCCAAGGCTTTCTGCGCGTCCGCGCCATCGACGGTCGGCTCTTCGTGCCCGACGCCGACCCGCCCTACGCGGGCTTCGGTCTCGTCGACCCGGGCACCGAGGGCTATGTCTTCGTCTCAGACCGCGACGGCCGCTTCGCGCCGCCGAGAGGGCCTCGGATGCGGCCTCCAGGCGCGCCTGACCCGAGCGCACGACCCGGGGCAGGGGTGCTGCCAAGGGCCTACCACGTGCTCGACGTGATCGCGTGGCGGGGCCAGACCCTCGCGTCGACGGGCTCGGTGGGCCCTGGTTCACGGGCGTGGCGCGGCGCGAGCCCCGGGGCCCTCCATGTCGCCGACGCCGACCTCGCGCGGTGGCGCTACGCGGCGGGCTACCCCGCGCGGGCCGAGGGCGACGTGTGGCGCCTCGGCTACCTCGTCCGCTTCGGCGGGCGGCTCTACGCGGGCCTGCAAGACTACTTCGGGCGCGAGAGCGCTGACTATCTCAGGGTCGATCCGCCGCCGCCGGGCGAGCCCCTCTCGGCCGCGTGCTTCCACCCGCAGCGCGTGACGCCCCGCGGGGGCGCTCAGACCTTGCGTTGGTTCGCCCACGGGGGCCGACTCTACTGGGTCGCCTGGGATCGCGCCCTCGGCACGGTCTTGCGAGTGAGCCGCGACGGGCTCGCGTGGCAGACCCTCGCGGCGCCCGAAGAAGCCGGAGCTCCGAGCGACATCGTGCAGTTTCGCGACGCCCTGGTGGTGCTCACCGAGGGCGGCCTCTACCGCCTCGACGACACCCGTTGGACCCGCCTCGCCGCCGCCCCGACGGCGCGCATCAACGGCCGCGAACGCCCTGTTTTCGTGGTGAACGACGTCTTCTGCGCGGCCCCCCTGGCGGTGCTCGATGACACCCTCTACGCAGGCGACCAGCGGAGCGGCGCCCTCTGGCGTCTGCAGGAGATTCGTTGAATCGGTGGGCTTTACTTGCGGTGACAACGCGATAGCTTCGGCCTCGAAGCAGGTGCTTGTGATGCGATCTCCGTTGTCATGGTTGGGTGTTGGTCTTTGTGTGGCGAGTGTTCTCGCGGGCTGCGCGACGCAGAAGGTCGACCCGGGTGCCGACGACGTCGTTCTCGTGGAGGACACCGGCACGGTCGAGCCCAAAGACAGCGGCACCGTGGGCCCTGAAGACACGGGCGCGGTCGAGCCCCAAGACACCGGCACGGTCGAGCCCCTCGATGCGGGCAACGGGCCCTTCGACACGGGCAACGTGACGCCCGCCGACACGGGCAACGGGCCCTTCGACACGGGCAACGTGACGCCCGCCGACACGGGCAACGTGACGCCCACCGACACGGGCAACGGCCCCACCTGCCCGACGGGCTTCACCAACTGCGCGGGGCAGTGCCGACCGCTGCTCCTCGACAGCGCGAACTGCGGAGCGTGCGGCCGGGCGTGCGCCACCGGGCAGCAGTGCCTCCTCGGCATTTGCAGCTGTTCGAGCGGCACGACCCTCTGCGGCGGGGCCTGCACGAACACCCAGACCGACGGGTCGAACTGCGGGGGCTGCGGCCGCGCGTGCGCCGCCGGGCAGCAGTGCATCGCGGGGGCCTGCCAGGTGGTCTGCGCGTCGGGGCAGACCATGTGCGCGGGGGCCTGCGTCAACACCCAGAGCGACGCGAACCACTGCGGCGGGTGCGGCGTGGCGTGCTTGAACGGGGCGATGTGTACGGGCGGGGCCTGCGTGGGCGGCGACGTCTCGGGGCCGACCTTCCAGGTGGTGGCGCCGCGGGCCGAGGGCTGCCGCGTCTCGGCCTCGCATGACAGCGTGACGGGCGACGATCGCGGCGGCATCGCGATGGGGTCGAGCCGGTTGTTTTACACGGGCGACACGGCCACCGGCAGCTTCGACCCTGACACCCTCGGGGGCGTCACGAGCGCGGGCCGCATCTACGACGGGCTCGTGACCAACTTCCGCTCAGGCCAGGTGTTCACCCTCGCGGTGGGCACGACGCCGCTCGGCCAGACCGGCGGTCGCGTCGACGGGTTGATCGAGCTGAACCCCACCACCGGGGCGCTCGGCACCAACCGCATCGCGCTCTCGCCGCCCATCACCGTGCCCTCGGCCTCGGGTCAGAGCGGCATCTTCTCGGGATGGGATCGCGCCGTCATCCTCACCGGGGGCCGCGCGTACAACGTCAACCTCGTCAACGGCGGCACCACGAACCTCGGGGCGGTGACCTTCCCGACCGACGCGCAACGGTGTGAAAACTGGGCGGTTTGGGGCTTCTCAGAGTTCTTCAACAACGCCGTCCACGTCGCCTACGTGCGGAATAACAACAGCATCGCCCGCATGCGCCTCCCTGACGGCATGGTGAGCGACCTCGCGATCTTCACGGGCCTCGCAGACATGTGCTCGATCACGCTGAGCCCGCAGCGCCGTCGGTGGTACTACCACGCCGAGCTCACGACGCAGTTTGGGCCCGGCATCGAGACCGTGGGCTACTGCGACGCGGTGATCAACGGCCCCGCCACGACCTGCCCGAGCCCGCTCTCGCTCTGCTCGAACTTCTGCCGCGACCTGCGCAGCGACAGCGCCAACTGCGGGGCCTGCGGGCGCGGGTGCCCGACCGGTCAGGTGTGCGCCAACAGCGCGTGCACCTCGCCGTGCCCGAGCGGCCAGACGCAGTGCGGCGGCGCGTGCGTCGATCTCCAGTCGAACAGCGCGAACTGCGGCGAGTGCGGCCGCGCCTGCATCGGCGGCCAGTTCTGCGCCGCGGGCAACTGCCAGGGCGGCAACCGCTACACCCGCTCGAACTCGCCCGCGAGCTTTGTGAACGCGTGCTCGCTGCCGGGGGTGACCCGGGTGCTCGCCTCGACCGACGACGGCATGGCCGCGTCGACGGTGCCCTTCGCGTTTCGCTTTTGGGGCACGGCCTACAACGCCGGGCAGCGCATCGCCGTCTCGACCAACGGCTGGGCCTCGCTCACCTACACCGGCACGACCTCGTGGCTCGGGCTCCCGACGCCGCCGAGCGCCGTCGAGCCGAACGCGCTCTTCGCGGTCTACAACGACGACCTGCGCACCAACGCGGCGGGCGTCTGCATCGCCACCACGGGCGCGAGCCCCGACCGCCGCTTCGTCATCGAGTGGGCCAACATCTCGACCTTCGGCAGCTCGAACCAGATGGATTTCGAGCTCGTCTTGCACGAGTCGACGGGCATCATCGACATGCTCTACGCCTCGATGACGGGGGCCGAGACCGCGATCGTGGCCCTCGAAAATCAGACCGGCTCGCTCGCGGTCGGCGGCTGCCCGAACGGCACCGCGAGCTGCACCCTGCCGTCGAACACCGCGAGCCGGTTTACGCCCTCGCCCTGAGCGCACCCGCGCGAGATCGCACGTTCGAGAGTTGCGGCGGCGCGGCCCCCGTGCTCACCCTCTCGGATCATCATGCGCGCTTGCATCAAACCTACCTTGCTCGTTGCCTCGCTCCTCGCCGCTTGCGGCGGCCGCACCATCAGCGATGAGTACCGTGACGCGGGGCCCGAGACCGACGCGCCGGTACTCGTCGACCGGGTGACGCCGGGCGACGACGTGCCCGTCACGCCCCCCGATGTGGTGACCCCCGACGTGCCCGTCGCGCCGCCCGACGTGGTGCGCCCCTGCGGGCCCGGCGCCGTGTCGTGCGGGGGCGTGTGTCGCGACGTCACCCGCGACCCGAGCCACTGCGGTCGTTGCAACAACGCGTGCCCCGACGGGGCCATGTGCAGCAACGGCGCCTGTGTCGCGCTCTGTCGCCCCGGCAGCGTGCC
This sequence comes from Myxococcales bacterium, assembly GCA_016792845.1. GTDB lineage: Bacteria > Myxococcota_A > Polyangia > Polyangiales > JAEUKH01. The sequence continues at coordinate 43,843 of JAEUKH010000011.1, forward strand.
CTGCGGGGGGCGCTGCGTCGACCTGCTCACCGACACGTCACACTGCGGGGCCTGCGGGCGCCGTTGCGGCGACGGCTTCGCGTGCCTCATGGGCAATTGTACGGGCGAGCCCTGCCCGCCGGGCCTTCAGAACTGCGGCGAGGGCTGCGTGAGCCTCCGCGACGACCCGTCGAACTGCGGGGCCTGCGGGGTGAGCTGCGGCGAGGGCCCTTGCGTCGCCGGGCGCTGCGCCCCGCCCGCCTGCCCGTCGGGGACGGCGGCCTGCACCGCCGACGGCGCCTGCACCGACCTGCTCATCACGCGCAACCACTGCGGTCGCTGCAACAACCGCTGCCCCGACGCGCAGTCATGCCTCGGCGGGAGCTGCCGCAACACCATGACCCGCCTCCCGGGGCCCGTGTTTCGGGTGAACTCGCTCTCGGCCGACCGCTGCATCGCCGTCGAGCACGCCATGCTCACCGGAGACGACCGCGGCGGGATCGCGGCCAACGCCGACGTGGCGGTGTACGTCGGCGACGAGTCTCTCGCGATGTTCTCTCCGCGCGGCGGGCTCACGGCCGAGCGGCGCGTGGGCGAATACGGCTACCCCGTGAGCGACCTCCGCTCAGGGCGGATCTACCTCCTCGGCGACGCCCGGGCCCCCTTGCCGCTCGCCGCGCAGGTGCCGCTGACGGTGAGCGTGCTCTGGCTCCTCGGGCCCGCGGGCGAGCTCGTCGGTCGCACGATGCTGAGCGAGCCGATCTCGCTCCGTTCGAGCAACACGCCGATCGGCATCTACGCGGGGTATGGGCGCGTGGTGCTCCACGACGACGTGGCGCTCTATGACATCGACCCGAGCAACGGAAGCGTGCGCGTGGTGGCCTACTCGGGCTTCTCGGGCCGCATGCAGTGCGAGACCAACGCCACCTGGGGCGTGGTCGAGAGCGACGGCAACGACATCGCGCTCCTCGCGGTCACCTCGTCGACCACGATCTCGCGCCACGATCGCGTGAGCGGCCGCATCAGCCAGGCCTTCACCTTCCAGAACCTCAGCGACATGTGCTCGTTCACCGTGGTGCCCTCGCTCGGCCGCTGGGTGTTTCACCACGAGGGCCGCAGCCAGTTTCGCACCGGCGACGAGACCATCGGCACCTGCCTCGCCACCTTCGGCATGTGATGGCCGTGCATCTTGTGCCAAGTTGAGTCACGCTCGCCCCGTCGTTGACCGCCGGCGCGGGGCTTCGTCGGGGCCCTCGGCGCGCCCGGGGCCTCGTCGAGGAGGGTGCAATTCCGGGCCGACTCGTTCACACTGGAGCGGCCGAGATGATCGACGCGATGCGCCTCCGACGCGGCCTCTTTGCGGGGCTCACGATGTTTGGTGTCGGCCTCGGCTCGGGGGGGCCGGTCGGCGCGCAGCCTCGGCCCCGCGCGGGGGCGGTTGGGGCGGCGCCGCGTGAGGCGGGGGGCCAGGCCGCGGCGCTCTCGCGGGCCTTCGCCGAGACGGCCTCGCGGGTGTTGCCTTCGGTGGTGGCGCTCTACGTCGAGCTCGGCCCGCGGCAGGGCGCAGTGCTCGAAGAGACCAACGGCTTCTGGGGCGCGCCGCCGCAAGACGCGCAGCGCCGCAGCGGCTCGGGCTCCGGGGTGATCTTGCGCGGCGACGGGGTGATCCTCACGAACAACCACGTCGTCGACGAGGCGACGCGGATTCGGGTGCGGCTCCACGACGGGCGCACCTTCCCCGCGCGGGTGCTCGGCGTCGACCCGGCCACCGACCTCGCGGTGCTGAAGATCGAAGCGACGGGCCTCTCGGCGGCGCGGCTCGGCGACAGCGACGCGGCCTCGGTGGGCGAGTTCGTGCTCGCCATCGGCGCGCCCTTCGGCCTCGAAGCCACGGTGACCCACGGCGTGCTCTCGGCGATGGGCCGCGGCGGCCTCGGGGTGAACCTCATCGAAGATTATTTGCAGACCGACGCGAGCATCAACCCCGGCAACTCGGGGGGCGCCCTGGTCAACCTTCGCGGCGAGCTCCTCGGCGTCAACACCATGGTGGTAGGGCGCGGGCAGGGGATCGGCTTCGCCGTGCCCGTACAGATCGCGCGCTGGGTGGCCGAGCAGATCGTCGCCCGGGGCCGCGTCACCCGCGGCTGGATCGGCGTCAGCGTGCAAGACCTCAGCCCCGACCTCGCGGCGCTCGGCGCGCCCGGCTCAGGCGCCCTGGTCAACGTCGTCGACCCTCGGGGCCCGGCCCACGCCGCGGGGCTGCGGGTGGGCGACGTGATCGTGTCGATCGATCAGCTCACGGTCAGAAATCGCCACGACGTGCTGCGCGGCATCGCCTCGCGCGCGGTGGGCGATGCGCTCTCGGTGGTGGTCTCGCGCGGGCGAACCCGAGAGACCCTGCGCATCACCGCGTCGCTCCGGCCCGGCGAGGCGCCCCCTGCGAGCGGCCCTCCGCCCGGCCCCGCGAGCGACCCGCGGCCCCGCGATTTCGGCATGCGCATCGACGCCGTGCCGCCCTTTCTGGCCCAGCGGCTCGGCCTCGAAGGCGCCGCGGCGGTGGTCATCGTCGAGGTGCTCCGCGGGGGCGCCGCCGACCGCGCGGGGCTTCGCCCGGGTGACGTGATCCTTCAGGCCGACGGGCAGCCCGCCCGAGACACCGACGTCGTCGTCGAGGCGGCCCGCGACGGGCGCGCCGTGCTGCTCATCCGGCGCGGCGCCCTGCAAGAGTTCGTGGGGCTGGAGATCGCCACTGGGGCTGTGCCATGATGTGCCGTTTTGCGCTCGCGGTCGGAGTGTTCGGGGCCCTCGGGTTCGGGCTCGGGGCTTGCCTTGAGAGCGCGCCGGAGCCCGCGCCGCGGTACGTCTTCGCCGAGCCGAGGGTGGTGTGGCAGCGGAGCGACGGCGCGGTGGGCGATGTGTTCCTCGTCGATGCGGGGGCGGGCGAGCGCTTCATCGCGGCGGCGACCCGCGGGAGCGACGGCCGCGACCAGGTGCAGCTCTTGACTCGCGACGGCACGGCGTGGAGCGCGCCGGTGCCCTTGGTGCGCCCTGCGGGGGCCGAGCGCGAGCGGCTCGGGTGGGTGACGCAGTACCCCGCCCCGGCGCTGTTCTCGGTGGCCTCGGGCGCCTTCGGGAGCGGGGTCTTCGTGCGCCGTTGGGTCAACCGCAGCTGGCAGCCGCCGGAGCCCGTGACCCAGCTCTCGGGCGAGCGCGTCGACGCGCTGCGGGCGGCGGTGGGCGGCGGCGGCGGCGAGGGCGGGGCGCGGCTCCATGTGGTCTACAGCGACAGCCGGATGACCCCCGCAGGGTGCGCGACGGGCGGTCTCATCCTGCGCCACCGGGTGTGGTCGAACGGCGGGTGGAGCGCCCCGCGCACGGTGGTGGCGGCCTGTACGGTGACCCAGTTCGCCTTCGCGGTTCAGCCCGGCGCGCTCGACCCGCTGATGGTGACCTTCGTGGGCGCTCCGGCGGGGGGCGCGGCGGGGGGCGTCGACGGCGCCGCGGCGCTCTACGGGGTGCCCTCGGCGACGGGGCTCCCGGCCGAGTTTCAGCAGCCGTATCGCATCGTCGGGGGGACGAGCCGGTCGACCGAGCTGGTGGCGGCGGCGGGCGGGCGCTTCGTGGCCACCTGGCACTACGAGGGCAGCGCCGAGATGCCCCAGCGGCGCGCGGCCATCGCGGCCTACGACCCGAGCCGCCAGGTGTGGGATCGGCCCAACGTGAGCTGGTTCTATTCGAGCGTGGCGCCCTTCCCGTTGGCGCTCTCGGGGGCCGGGGTGTTGGGCTTCGGGGGCGAGACCGACGCGCTTTTTCCGCGGCTCGCGGTGTGGCGCTGGCTGAGCGCCGGCGACCCCGTGGTCGACCGCTCGCGGGTGGCCCAAAGCGCGGGCACGCCGAGCTCGCTCCGCTTGATCGTTCAGAGCGACCAGCGCCTCGGGGCGGTGTGGGTCGAGGCCCTCGGCAGCGCGGGCACCCAGCGGGTGCTCTACGCCGAGAGCGCGGCGGTGGGCGCGGCGACGCGCGACGCGGGGCTCTAGAGACGCGCCGAAGTCGTCTCCCGTCGCCCCACTTTAGGTCCGCGGCGCGCTGCTGTGTTGCCGGGTCTCGACGGGCCAACAGCCCGTCTTCGCCCCGTCGCCTTGCAGCACTTGCGCCCCTTCGCGGTGCTCGGTCCGACGACTTGGTCGCGTCTCTTGTAGACTGAAAGCGCCGATGTTTCCGTAGAGGCGTTGCGGCACTTCTCGGGCCGCGCGGGGGCTGCTATCGGTGGCCGCATGACCCTCGCGCTGCGCCCCGCCACGGCCGCCGACGACGCCTTCCTCACGCGCGCCTCGTACGCCTTCGAGCGCGACGAGGGGCACCCTCCGGGCGAAGACCCGGGGCCGCCGTTTATCGCCTCGACGCGGCGCTTCTTCGACGAGAACCCGAGCCGCGGGGCCGTGCTGGTGATCGATCGGGCGGGCGAGGCCATCGGGTATGTGATCCTGGTGGCCCTCTGGTCGAACGAGTTTCGCGGCGAGACCTTCTTGCTCGACGAGCTCTACGTCGACCCGGCACATCGCGGCGGCGCCGGTCGCGAGGCCCTCGACGCGGTGCTCGACTACGCGCGGGCCCGAGGCGCGGGGCAGGTCTCGCTCGAAGTGCTCGACGCCAACCCCAGGGTCGCGGGGCTCTACGCCCGCCGCGGCTTCGTGAGCGAGCGCCGGAGCTACTGGCGCAAGCTGTAACGTGCGGCGGTCGCGGGGCATACTCGCGGGGGTGATGCGCGCGATGATCCTCGCCTCGGTGCTTCTGGCTTGTTCGCGGGCGCCGCAAGGGCCCCCGTCGGTGGTGGGCGCGTCGCAGCGGGTCTTGCCGACCTTGAGCGCGCGCCCGCGGTCGACGGCCTCGTCGGCGTTCTGGCGCGTCTGGGGAGACGGCCGGGCCGAGCTGGCCCGCTACGACGTGCTCACGCCCCGCTACGGCGAGCTTCACCCTGCTGAACTTGTCTTCATTACAGTGACCGAGCCCCACGATCGTCGGCGCTGGGTCAAAGATGACGACGCCCCGGCGGCCGAGCGGGTCAACGTGCTCAAGCTGAACATCTCGCTGAAGTTCGAGACGGGACTCTACCCGTACTCGGTGCTCACGAGCGTGTTCGCGCCGGTCGACGGATATTTCGCCGAGCGCTTCGCGCCCGCCAAGATCACCCTCACGGCCCAAGAGTGGTGCGGCCAGGTGTTCGAGGCGCTCTGGCCCGGCGAGCCCGCGTCGCTGCGCGAGGTTCGCTCGTATTTTGCCGACGAGGGCGACGACGACGCGACCCTCGCGACGGCCCCCGGCACGCTCTACGAAGACGCGCTCTGGGTGCAGCTCCGCGAGCTCGACGGGCCCTTCAACGGGGGCGCGCCGTGGCGGGGCGAGATGGTGCCCTCGCTCTGGCGGATGCGCCGCGCCCACGGCCCGGTGAGGCCTCTTCAGGCCGAGATCAGCCGTCACCAGGAGACCGAGGGCGCAGAGACGCGCACGGTGTTCGAGCTCAGCCTCGGCGGGTTTCGCCGCCGCTACGAGGTCGACGCCGCGCACCGCCTGGTGGCCTGGCGCGCGAGCGACGGAGAGGTGGCCCGGCTCGCAGAGAGCGCGCGGCTGCCGTACTGGGCGCTGAACCGCGAGCGCGATCGGGTGCCGCAGCGCGAGGCCCTGGGGCTCGACCCGCGCCCCCGGGCGCACACGGTGGCGCCGCAGGCGGGCGTGGCGGTGGGGCGATGAGCGCGGCGAGGCTCGAGCTCTGGGCGCTGCGAGACGCGCTGCGGCGCATGGTCGAGGCGGGCCTCGTCGAGGGTGACGCCAACACCGTCAGCACGGCGCGCCCCCGGTGGGACGGCACCCACGCCCACGGCACGGTGCTCTTCCTCGCGAGCGACTGCCACGTCGACCCCTATGCGGGCGGGCCTTCGTACGAAGAGACGCTCACGGTGACCTTTCGCGGCGGGCCGACCCTGCGCTGGGCGCTCTGCGACATCGCCTGGGTGGGGCCTGAGTTTCGCAGCCTCACCCGCGCCCGCGACCCGCGCCACGCGCCCTTCGAGGCCCTCGGGGCGGGGCTCCTCGCCTTCGACGCGGGTTCATTGGAGTAGCGGTTTCTAACCAGACTGGAGGCCCCAGCGGGCCCTGCACTCGGCCCGCCACGGCGGGTCGTCGCCCATCACGTCGCCCGCGACGAGCGAGGCGAAGGGCTGACGGGCGGCGCGGCCGCGGGCGTCGAGGGCCTCGTCTGAGAGGTCGCCGCTGTAGAACGCGCGCACCGCGCCGAGGTAGAGGTCGCGGGCCCCGCTCACCCGGCGGGCGTACGCGTCGAAGCGGGCCGCGCTGAAATCGCGGGCGCCGAGCGCGTCGGTGATGACCCGCGCGGCCTCGGCGCCGCCGGTGATGGCGAGGTGGGTGCCTGACGAGAACAGCGGGTCGACGAAGCCCGCGGCGTCGCCCACCGCGACCCAGCCGTCGCCCGCGAGGTGCTCGACCGAGAAGGCGAGCTGCGAGGCCGCGCGCACAGGGGTGAGCCGGGTGGCGGCGCTGAGCATCGTGCGGGCCGCCTCGGCGTCGTCGATGGTGCGGGCGAAGAACGCTTCGAGCGATTCGCCGCGGCCCCGGGCGGCGAGCCAGGCGGCGCTGCACACGGCGCCGACCGAGTTGACCTCGCCGTCGAAGGGCACGTTCCACACCCAGCCGTGGGGCGAGAGGACGATGTCGGTGTCGCCCTCGGCGGGGGCGCTGTGGCGGTTGACGCGCTGAAAGTGTGCCGAGAGCACGCCGCGATCGAGGCCGTCGAGGGGGTGGGTCTCGCCCTTGCGCGCGGCGATGAGGGTGTCGCGCCCCGTGGCGTCGACGATCACCGACGCGAGGAACCCCTCGGTGTGGCCGTCGCGAAACCGGGCCCTCACCCCCCGCGCGCGGCCTTGTTCGAAGAGCACGTCTTCGACCTCGCAGGCCATGTGGGCCGTGGCGCCGAAGCGCACCGCGGTCTTGAGCAAGAGGTCGTCGAAGTCGGCCCTGGGCACCTGGTAGCCCGCGGCGGCCACCGGCGTGAAGGCCTCGTCGTACGCGAAGCGTTGGGTGCGACCCGAGCGCGAGCAGCTCAAGGTCACGCCGTGCGAGGCGAGGTAGCGGTCTTCGAGCACCGGCCCGAGGTCGAGCGCGTCGAGCACCGCCACCGAGCCCGGGGTGAGCGATTCGCCCAACGTAAACCGCGGGAAGATCTCGCGCTCGAGCACCACCACGTCGACTCCCGCGCGGCTCAAGAGGCCCGCCGTCACGGCTCCCGCGGGGCCGCCGCCGAGCACCACTACTTCGACGCGATGAAGCTCCACTGGGTCGTCTCTACGGCCGCCACCTTACACACAGCAAGGCCCCGACGCGACTCGCAATTTCAGCGGCTCGACGGCCCTCCCGAGGCGGCGACCTCAGCGCGGCGGCGGGGTCGCGGCGAGGGCGCCGTCGCAGCGCGCCCGCGCCTCGCCGTCGGGGAAGGCGATCACCCACGCCCCCTCGGCGTCGAAGCCCGTGGTGCCGCGCGCGACGCGCTCGGGCGGCGTGCGAAGGGCGGGGCGCGCGAGCACGGTGACGAAATGCGCGCCGTGGTCGGTCGAGACCGCGACGGCCTCGTCGGTGAGGGCCACAAAGCGCGCGAGGTCGACGGCGTAGAGGCGGCGCACCGGCGCGGGCGAGTCGATGGCGGCCGAGATGCGCTCCCACGGCCCTTGCAGCGAGGTCGCGGTGACGATGGTGAGGTGCCCGGCGTCGACCCTGCGCCACGCGGCGATGCGCTCGGCGCCGCGGTCGAGCCCCTCGAAGCGCTCTTCGTGGGCCGCGAGGAGCTCGCCCGCCACGGTCTGCACCTGGTCGACCACCACGAGGCGTCCCGCGCCGGTGAGCGAGAGCACCGACTGGGCGCCGTCGACCACCACGCTCTGGAGGGTCGGGTCGAGGGCGTAGGTGGCGAACCACCCGCTCGCGCCGCTCGGGTCGTTGCTGAGCAGCATCGCGGGCCCGGCCGAGCGCCGGGTGTTGGCCACGAAGGCGTGCCCGCGGGTCGTCCGCGCTGCAAACGGGACGCCCTCCAAGGTCGTGCACATCGGCGTCACCGCGAAGCGCCGGGCCCCCGCCGCGGCGCCCCCGCTGGCCACATAGAAGCGCCCTCCGGCGAGCGCGTAGAGGCCCCCGTTCGGCGAAAACCCGAGCCGCCACGGGCCGGGCAGGGGGCAGGGGAGCTCGTCGGGCAGCACATACCGCGCCCCCAGTGTCTCGTCGGTGACCACCCCCGCTTCGAGCGACCAGACATGGTGCTCGGGGCCGATCGCCCGCGCCTCGACGAGGGGCCGCGGCTGCCAGCACCAAGGCGCGACGGCCCGCACCCCTCGGCGCACCCGCGAGGGCGCTGGCGGGGCCTCAGCGCGCGACGGCGGCGTAGGCGCGGGCGCAGCGTCGTGACGCTGGCAGGCGGCGCAGAGCAAGAGGAGCAGTGAGGTCGAACGGAAGGGCCGCGGCAAAGCCCGGCCGAGGGTGTCAGCCGCGCCATCGCGCCGCAAGGGGCTGTGACGGCGCGGGTGACCGGCGGGAGGCTACTTCGAGAGCGAGAGCTTCTTGAGCTTGTCGGCGAGCGAGGTGCCGACGGTGGTGGCGTTGGCCGAGGCCTGGTAGGCCCGGTACGCTTGACGCTCTTCGTCTTGGAGCGCCGCGCGGATCGACAGCTTCAAGCGCCCGCGGTCGAACTCGACGACCTTCACGCGGACTTCTTGCCCCACCGGGAGCGCCTTCTTCAGGTCGGCGCCGCGCGGCTGGTTGGTGTCGGGCGGGGGGATGAGGCCCCGGCCGAGCTTGCCGATGGCGCCGGTGAGCTGGGCCCACACGCCGATGGCGTCGTGCTCGACGATCTTCGCCGTGGTGACGAGGCCCACCCGCGGCTGGACCGACTGCTTCAGGTCTTCTTCGGTCATGCCCTCGGGCACGAGCGTGAGGGCGATGCGGCGCTGACCGCGGTCGACCTTGCTCACCCGGACATGGACCTCTTGCGCGTCTTTGAGCACCTCGTTCGGGTGCTTGATGCGCTTCTCGCCGATCTCAGAGACGTGCAAAAGCCCGTCGACGCCCTTCTCGAGCTCGATGAAGGCGCCGAACTCTTGCATCCGCGCGACCTTGCCGCGATGGAGCGAGCCCACCGCGTAGCGCTTGTGCACGTCTTGCCAGGGGTCGACGAGCACCGCGCGGCGCGAGAGCTCGACCCGGGGCGTGCCCTCGGGGAGCCGCGAGAAGCGCTGGGGCTTCTTGTCGCCGCGCTTGCCGCGCCCGCCCTCGGCCGAAGCCTCGTCGGTCGCAGGGGCCGCTTCGGCCGCAGGGGTGGTCTCGGCAGGGGCCGCTTCGGGCGCGGCCTCGGCCGCAGGGGCCGCCGGGCGCTCGACGGGGATGTCGATGCGGAGCACCTTGGCCTCGAGCTCGTCGCCGATGCGGGCCACGTCTTGGGGGCGGGTGCCGCGGTCGTGCGAGAGCTCGGTGAGCTGGATGCGACCCTCGACGCCGCCGAGGTCGAGGAAGATGCCGTGATCGCGCACCGCGACCACGCGGCCCTTCACCACGTCGCCGATCTTGATGGCCTTGATGGCCTCTTCGGCCCGGGCCTTGACCTCGCCCTCGCGGAGCGCGCGGCGCGAGAGCACCACCTCGCGGCCGCCGTCGGTGATCTGCACGATCTTGAAGAGCTCGCGCTTGAGCACCAGGGCCTGGAGCTCTGGCTGCGCGAGCATGCGCACGTCGATCTGCGACGCCGGGCAGAAGCCGCGCACGCCGTTCACGTCGAGCTCGAGGCCGCCCTTGTTGAAGCCGGTGACGAGGGCCTCGATGGGCTCGCCCGCCGCGTGGGCCTGGGCCACAAACTCTTTGCCCTTCTGGGCGCGCTCGGCGTCGCGGGTGACCACGAGGTTGCCGCCGCGGGCGCCGTCTTGAAGGACGATCACATCGACCATGTCGCCGACCTGCACCTCGGCGAGGTCGGGGGCGAGCTCGCGGAGGTCGAGCACACCCTTCTCTTTGCCCCAGAGGTCGCAGAGCACGGCCACGGGGCTCAGCTCGACGACCTTCGCGCGAACCTTGTCGCCGACCTTGAACGAGCGGTGCGGGTCAGCCCCGCCCTTGTCGCCGCGGGGCCGCTGGCCGCCGCCCTGACCGGGGTTCTGCCCGGCATTCTGGCGCGCGGGGCGGTCTTTGCCGTCGCGGCCCTTGCCGTCGCGGTTCTTCTTCTCGCGGCGACCCTGAGCACCCTGGGCGCCCTCGGCAGCCGCGGGCGCGGGGTGGAGCTCATTGCCTGGCGACGGACCATCGTCTTCGGCGTCGGCGTCGGCCGACTTGAGGTTGGGGTCGATGGTGTTGCCCCGGTTGTCATCGTCGTCGCTGGCTTCGGGCGCGGCCGTGACGGCGGCGACAGAGGCGAGGGGCGCGGTGGCGGTGGGGGCTTCGTTCTCGCCCGGCGGGGGAGCGTTGGGGTCGCCGGCGTGGCTCATACGGGGGTTCTCCGTGCGTCGATCGGCCGCCGTTCTCGTGAACACGCGAGGCGGCGCGTAAGGGGAGCGCTCTATGCCACACTTCGCAGCCCGTGGCTACACGCGGCGCACGCAGAGAAAGACCGCGGGCGAGATTTTTTGGTTGACCGCAGGCGGGGGGCGAGTAGAGTGCGCCCCGTCCTCACCGATTCCGACTTAGCTCAGTCGGTAGAGCAGGCGGCTGTTAACCGCCGGGTCGCTGGTTCGAGTCCAGCAGTCGGAGCCATTCATGCGGGGTCGCGGAAACGCGACCCCGCACCTTTTAACAGCGGCCCCTGAGAGCGATCTCCGGGGCCGTTGTCTTTTCTCCCCTGTTTCCCCGAGGGTTTGCGCGTTGCCGAGCGTCGCGCGCTCCGGGACGGCGTTCGCGCAGAGAGCGCCGCGCGCGTGAAGACGAGCGCGTCGAGGGCGCTCGGGACGGCGTTCGCGCTCTCGTCTCGGTCCCGTGGGGAGAGAGAAGCCGAGACGCGGTTAACAGCCGACCCTCGGTTTCCGGGACCGTGACCCGGCGATCAACTGTCCCGCGCCGGGTGGGACTGTTGATTAACGGGGCGCTGTCCCGCGCGACGCGAAACGGGCGCCCACGTTGGCGCGTGGCGCACGCAACGCGCCGGTCCCGAGTGCCGGTGCGAGCCGACGGCAACGGCGCGCACGTGCGCCCGCACGGCGCGGCACCGCTGGACGCCGCTGCGCAAGCCGTCGTCACACCGCCTCTCCTGTCTCGGTCGCCGTCTCTCGAGCCTCATCGCAGTGAAGCTCAAGAGGATCGCCTTGAGCTGGGCACACGAAGGCGCGAAAGATCCGGCTCCCCTCGAGCTTGCCGGCGCCGAGGATCAGAAGGAGCGGCTCCTTGCAGTCGTACTCCCTGGCCCGGCTAATCTCCAGCATCTGCGCGAAGTCGTCGCCGCTCGGCTCGACGTGGCTTGCAGGATGGAAGTGCCACTCGCCGACATAGAAGGTCCGCTCCTTGGCCTGCCACCGCTTGCCGAGCATCTCTCGAAGGCCGTTCACGCCGCGCACGAACCAGGAACGACCTCGCTTCGAGTCCGTCGGCGGTGGAGTTGCCTCTCGGACGATCGCGATGGCGAGGTCATCGGAGTAGCGCCCGATCAGGATGCCGCCCGTCTCCACGGATCCGGCGTCGCGGCAGTAACGATCGAGCGCGCCGAGAACGGAGGCCTGTAGCTCCACCGCGAACGTGCCGTCTTCGGTCCTGCCCTTCCAGGTCTTCATGACGCCAACGCTTCCAGAGCGGGCGGCGCGTTCTCGGGCGCGAAGCCCTGGAAGGCGTCCTCCGACGACGACTGCGCGAACACGCGAAAGCGCGGCTCCGTCGGCCTCTTGCCTACCAACGTCTCCAGCTCCTTCACGCAGACCGCCGCAGCCAGAACGACGTCGTCGTAGCGAGCCGGAAACAGCGGAGACCAACAGCCTGCTCCTTCAAGGACTTCGTCGCTGTCGGCCCACGTTTTTGACTCATGCTCGATCCAGGGGCGCACGCTCGTAGCGAAGTCGCTGTGCGGGAACCGGTTGCCGCTCACACCGAACGAGAAGAGGCGCTTCCCTCCGAAGCCCAGAGAGAACGAGGCGAAGGTGCGCGGGATCGACCACCATGCTCGGGCGAGCGTCAACAGCGCCACGTCCGATGACGTGCAGTCGATGACGACGTCGTACTCGTCGAGTTGCGCCTCGATGGCCTTGGCGTCGCAGGGGAGCTTCTCGGTGAACTCGGTGACCCGGACCGTCGGCGAGATCTGCCGGAGCCGCTGTGCCACGACGGGCACCTTGGACTTGCCGACATCTATGAGCGTTGCCACATGGCGGTTGATGTTTCCGGACTCCAGCACGTCCTCGTCGACCAGCGCGATGCTCTTCACGCCGGCGCGCACGAGCATCTCGCTGAGAACCGAACCGAGTGCGCCGCAGCCTACGAGCGCGATGTTGCAGTCACGCACTGCGCTCGGAAGCCGGCCGCGAGCTTGTAAGCGGTCGCCGCTCCAGTTGTCCGTGTAGAGGTACTCGAGCGCCACGGCGTCCGCGAACTTCCCGTAGCGGTCGCGATTCCACCAGCCCCGCGCATTTGGGCGAAAGCCACGTGGCTGTCCGACCTCTCCGTCAAGACGAGGGAGGAGCAAGGCGTCCCAGTGGACCTCGACGACGTCCTCTCCAATGCGCCTCGGCATGGGGTACCCGAGCATGAGGATGGCGCTGCTCCTCGAACCACGAAGCTGCGGGAGCAGCCATCGCAGCATCGCGTCAACGTCGATCTTCATCACCCTCGCGATTCGCCGGAGGTCGCGCCACGTCCCCGGTGCATGCCAGGGCCGAACAACAATCGGCTGCGGCCACAGCCACCAGAAGCCGTTCACCATCCGTTCCTTCGCCAAGTCATCGAGCTCACGGCCTGACCATGCCCGCACGACTTCGCCGCGCCGGCTCTCGAAGCTCTTGATGGCGAAGACGTTGCCGATGTCCTTCAGCGCACCGAACCGAACGTTCCCGAAGTCTCCCGCTCGCCCATCCCATTCCGCGAACGACGCGGCACTCTCGTCGTGGACGACACGCTCACGCAGCCAGCCGCGCACAGTAGTGTGAGGACGCTCCGGCAGTTCGAAGGGGTCGCCTGCCGCGAGGAGCTGGTCATTCGCCGCGCGGTGCAGCCACTCGAGTGCCCGCTCGGCATGCCATCGAAGACGCTGGTCAGCGTCGCCAACGGGATCGCGCACGACGACCACGCGGCGTTCGCCGCCGAGCGGCACATCGAGGCAGAGCCGCCCCTCTCGCCACGCACGTCGATCGCTGCCCGGAGCATTTCGCGATTGGTGCGGGAACGTTGCCGTCATGCCCCCCTGGGCAGCCGGGTAGAACGAGACGCGCCCGAACGGATAGGTGTCGTCGAGCAGCACGCACCATCGCGTCGAGAGGCCGACGAACTCGCCGCCGACGTCACGTCGGAGCGTGACCGTCAGCGCCCATCGCTTGGCCTGTTCGTTGAACCTGGGCCCGTCCTCCACCGCGCACACGGCGACCGCACGAAGGCCGCGAATGCCTCGCTCGATCGCAGGCGGTGGGAGGACGGTCGTCGTGGTCACGCGAAGCGACCACTCCCTGGCGTGGCGGGCCCGGTGGGCGGGGTGTAGCCGCGCCCTGAGCCTCCACCGCCACCACCGTTCTCTGGCGGCTTCGGAAACTTGCTGCCGAACAGGTCCCGCCAGAGGTTGCCGCTCTCTGTGCGGTCATCCGAGTCGTGGGCCTTGCGCGCGAGCACGGCAGCGTCCTTGACCTGTTCGTAGAACTTCTTGAAGTCGTCGGCCGAGATCCGCTTGAAGACGTCGTGGGTCGACACGCCGTAGTCCGGCAGGCTCGGCTTGCCGCCAGCCAGCACCGTCAGCGCGTACTCCGAGACGATCTTCTCCAGCGTATTCACGACACCCTCCGCGACGCTCTCGATGCCGTCGGGGCAGCACTCGCCGATGAGCCGCTCGAGCGGAAAGCCCTTCGGGTGCTTGGGCTCCTCGTGCTTCTCGACGCGCCACCACTTGATGGCCTTCACGACGTTGACGAAGTGCTTGTTGGTCCGGTTGTTCTTGTCGCGCGTCCAGGTGATCTGGGCGATCGGGTGGGTCGACTCCCACTTGTTCGCGTCGCGGTCCGGGATGCGAAGGGGCTGAGACTTCCACTCGGGTTCGTTCTTTGCCTCTGCGATCAGCGTCCGCGCGTCGCTCCGGTAGCGGGAACCGAGCGCGAGCCACGATCGGTGCAGTCGCCACTCGGGATCGTCTTCGAGACCATCGTCAGCCAAGAGCGCCTCGGACCGAAGGATGCCCGCCTCGGCCTCAGACGGCGCAGAGGTGAGGACGAGGTCGAGTTCAACGTAGGACAGCTCGATGCCGAACGAGCGCCCCTGCTGCCGCCACTTCCCCTTGTAGTGCTTGTCGAGGAACGGCTTGAAGACGTCCATCGCCTTCGCCGGCGTGTACTCCTCCTCCGAGAGCTTCGTGACGACGATGATGTCGACGTCGGAGCGCCGGTCCCCCTTTGGGCGAATCGCGGTCGAGCGCTTGTAGCTGCCCTGGAGGAAGTCCGAGACGAGGCACTTCTTCAGCCCCTCGTCCGCGTTGAGGCGGTCACGCAGGGTCTGGTGCCCGGTCCTGAGGTCCTCCCGCATCGCCTTCGTGGGGCGGATGTCCTGGAGGAAGTCAGCGAAGTCGGTTTCAAGAATCATGGCTTGGCCTCTTGGTGTTCCGCGACGGCCTTCACCGGGGGCGGTAGCGCGAAGGAGAGCTGGTAGGAACCGTCGCGCTCGATGCCGAAGTCGAACTCGTAGAGCGCGAGCCGACCGAGGGCTTCGCGCTGCTGGCCGATGAAGAACATCAGCGCGTTGGGGCACGCGAAGAAGACGTGCGTCCTCGCAGCGCGAGTCGGGCGCACGCTCGTGAGAAGCGCAGGCAGCGCGATCGCGAGCTGGTACGCGTGATCGGCGCCCTTGATGCTCTGAGGCGACGGTCCGCCCTCCGGGCTCAGCACCACGAGCCGTCGCACGGGCGGCGCCCCCGGCGATGAGAGGTAGGTCTCGACGTCGGCGCGCGCATCGTGCGTGACGGACAAGCAGACCGCCACGTCGTCTGCATCGGGGTTCTTCTCGATTAACTGCGGTGTTGCCCACGACGGGCCCGCCGCCGCATTCTCGGTCGGTCGCCAGACATCCAAGTTCGGCTTCTGCAGGGGCGCCGCTTTCACGCCGGAGTTGCGACTCAGCTCCCAGCCCGCAAGCAGCGCGAACGAACCGTGGCATTCGAGCGCGATGACGGACTCCTCAGCGCGGAGATGTGCCCGGCGCTCTTGGTCGCCAAGGAATGCGAGCACCTGCGCCGCGCTGGCCTCCCACGAACCGCCATGTGCCAGATGGCGGCCTTCGAAGTTCGACGAGACGCAGACGAGCTGGTCGACCTCGGACTCAAGCCGCTCGGCGAAGCGCACGAAGCTCCGCACGCCGATCGTGAAGGGGCGCGGCGGCTTCTCATCCACAGGGACCAGGAGCCCTTCGCGCTCGCACAGCGAACGGAACTCGGCCGCGTCGAACGAGTGCGGTCCGTTCATCAGGAACTGCTGAACCAGGCTCTCATATGGGCACGCCGCGTGGTCAGCGCTCGGAGTGCGGAGGCCGGCGGCCTCAAGAGTCGCGTGGACGTACTTCCTAAACTCCCGGCGTCCAAAATGGTCGAGCTGGAACCGCAGCGTCCGCGCAAACGCAGTGAACGCGCCGGCGTCGAGCTTCAGGTGGCTACGCCACTTTTCGCGGATCGTGCCGAGGTCGCCCCTCGCACCATCGTCGAAGAACTTGGGCGGTAGTGCGCCATCGTACTCGCGCAGCAGGCTCGCGAGTTTGTCATCGCCTTTCCATCGCCAGTTGGACGCGAGGTGCAGCCGAAATGGGACGTGCTCCTGCTTGGACAGTTGGGTGTATGCCTTGTGGAAGCGTTGCAGCAGCGAGGACTTCGCGTTGATGAACGCTGGATCGATCAGCGCATCGGCGCTGTATCCGTCGCGATTGTCGACGTGGTACTTGAGCTGGAAGTAGTCAGCCCGCGACCTGCCCGCGTCTGTACCGGGCGCGCGAAAAAACACCGCGACGTCGTCGACGCCATCCGCGTCGTCGTGCTCGAGCACGACGCGATCGACCAGAGAGGTGGGCCGCAGCAGATCTGCAGCCTGCCGCCAGAAGAACAGCCCCTGGTAGACGTCGCCCTCGGTTCGTGCGCCAACCTGCTTCAGCGCCATGCCGCGCCCCCTTCGCTCTTCGAGCTCATCCCCCCACCGCCGTCTTCGTGGCGCCGCCGTGGTGGGTCACGCGCGGGCGGCAGCGGATCTTCACAGCGCTCTTCGTGAAGGCCTCGTCCGTGGCCTTGCTCGACCAGATGAACGCTTCGCCCGGGCGCAGGTTCGCCATCTTCTCAGGCGTCAGCGAGCCGAGCGCGGCGTTCGCCTTCTGGATGTGCTTGAGCCAGGCGGGCGAGTTGAACTTGTGGAGGATGACCTGGCTCGACAGCTCGATGAGCGAGATGGGCACCGACGGCGGGTCCTGGCTCGCGACCATGATGCTCGTCCCCTTGTGGCGCATCTCGCGCACGACCTCGATGAGACCAGCCACGAGATCGGGGCTCTCGATGTACTTGTGGGCCTCGTCGAAGACGACGAGCTTGTTGAACGAGTGCTCCACGCCCGCAGCGTCGCGGTGCTTCGCGTCCGCGAAGAGCTGGAGGAGCACGACGAAGAGGCCGAGGGCTTCGTCCTTCTCGATGAACTCGTCGCGGAGGTCGACGATGATCAGCCGACCCGGGCGAATCTCGTCCTTCAGGCGAACCGAGTCGTCGATGTACTCGCTCGCGAGCTCGAGGCGCATCTTCGCCATGCCCTTCAGGTGGTCGGGCAGCGACGAGGCTTCGATTCCTTGGTTCAGCCCCTCGAGCGTGAGGTCATCGCGGAGCGACTTCATCACGCGATTGAGCTGCCGGATGTACGTCGCCTGGTTGCCAACCGCCCCCATGAGGAAGCGCCAGTGGCTCGTCTGCAGCTCGGCGGCACCGAACTTCAGCGGACGCACCTCGATGTCCGGGTACTCCTGCTTGCGCTCGTCGAGCTTGTCGGCGGGCGCCAGAAGCAGCACGTCGGAGAGCGCCCGAGGCTCCGCGCCGAAGGTCTCCTTCAGGGCCTTCACCTGCGCGGCCTCGCTGTTTGGCGCGACCATCGACGTGAACTCCGGGCGGTAGTCCATCGTCGGGCTGTAGTGGAAGATGACCGTCGCGAGCGGGTTCGGGAGGACGTTGATGTTCGGGATAGGAAGCGAGGCCATCTCCGCGATCGTGCCGAGGGTGTAGCTCTTGCCGCCGCCCTGGACGCCGAAGAGGCTGATCGTGTGGGTCTGGTTCAGGTCGATCGCGATGCGCCGGCCCGAAACGTCGCCGAGCAGCCCGTACTGGGGCGAGTCGGCGGTAACGCCGAGCATGATGTCGTAGGGCACGGCGTGCGCCGTCTTCGCCTCGGGGCTCGGTACGGGCGACGGCTCCGCCGCTTGCTGGGGCGCGGGTGGCGGCGCCACGGGCGCGACGTTGGCCACGGTGGTGGCCCTCGGCGCCGGCGGGACGGGCGGGGCCTCCGCCACGTGCACCACGGCGGGCGTTGGTACCGCCTCCTGGGAGGCGGCGGGCAAGTGTGAAGGAGGCGGGACGCTCGGATGGCGAAGGCGCAGCTCCTCCCACGAGACCGAGTGATCGCGCGGCGAACCGAGGAACGCAGCCTCGTCGAGCGTCGGCACGGACGGGGCGCGCTCGCGTCGACGGCGAACTTCGGTGACGCGGCGCGGGCGCGGGCCGCCGCCGCTCGGTCCACCGCTCCCTGACGAGCTGGCACTGAGACTCGCCGACGACTCGGTGCTCGGCGCGGCGGCCTCGACGAGCTGGCGGATGAGATCGACGCCGATGCGGTGGTACTCGATGCCGCTCTCGCTCTCGGGCGGCTCGGTGCCGGGCTTGGCGAAGTCGAAAATGAGCGCACTGCGCGTGAATGCGAGCTGATAGCCGTCGTCCAGCGTGTGAACGAAGAAGCGCGCCTCGTCGGCGGCCTCGCGGCTGATAGCGCCGTAGCGCTCGGCGCGCTCCAAGTAGAACTCGAGGAGCAACGCGAGCTCGCGCGTCTTGAACGCGCGGTCCGGGCGGTCCTGGGGCGTGCGCTGAGGGTCGAAATGATGCGCGAGCACCTGCTCGCTCTGGGCGATCTGCTCGGCGATGCTCGACTTGAGGGCGTTGTACTGGGAGAGATCGCCGACGCCCGAGTAGCACTTCACCTCGACAAGGCGGCACGTGATGATTCGCTGGGTGATGTCGAGGTCGAAAAGCCCGAGGTCCGTGCGCTTGAAGCTGACCTCGTCGCCTAGCTCGTCGGCCTGCTGCTTCAACACGCGGTACAGGTCGAGATGCGCGTCGAGCGGCACGACGAGTTGGTTCTCGAAAACGCCTTGGTGCTCCAGGTAGAGGCGCGAGAGCGCAAGTCCGAGGGCTTCTGCCCGCTGCGTCGGCGACGAGATGAGCTTCAGCGCGAGCCGCCCGGAGAGCGAGCGAAGCTGGTCGAGCAACACCACCGCGTGGCGCCCTTCGGCCTGCAGCCCGTACTGCTCGAGGACGGGACGGAGCAGCGCCTCGAGCTCGGCAACTGAGCGCGAGGTGATGACGAGCCGGTGGCCCAGCGTGCTCGCCATGTCGGGCGAGTGGTCGATCAGGTAGTCGGGGCGCGTCGCGTGCCCACCGTGGTCGAAGAACTCGATTCCGAGGTTGCGGTCGAGAGTGAACACCCAGTCGCTCACCTCATGGACCTGATGCAAGAGCGCGCGGTCGTCCGGCCCGAGCGCGAGGCTCACGACCGGGCGCAAGTCCACGCCGCTCTGGCCGGTGGCGATCGTAGCCGTCGCGCTCGACATTGCCGCTGCGAGACTGCCGAGCAAATCGGACAGCTCCTCCGCGTCCTCGATGGGCTTCGCGACGCCATGGCGAGGCAGGCGCCGCCACGCAACGGTGAGCTCGTCCTCGTGGTACTCGCTCGAAAACTCCTGGACGAGCCCGTGCACGAAAGCCGTCGCGTGACGCGGGTCGGCCTTGCGCGCGGCCACTTCCTCGGCCGGGAACACGTCGAAGAGCAGCGACAGGTGCGCCGCGTGCGTCTCGGGGCTAGTGCGGAAGTCCTTGGTCGCGCGCACCGCGAAGCGCAGCTTGGGGTGGAGGTGCGTTTCGGCGGGGATGGAGAATGCGTCCGCTTCGCGTGCGGCGGTGCCGCCGTCGGTGGTGAGCAGCGCGGCGATCTCCTCGCCGACGCCCGGTGCGTCTGGGTCGGGCACGAAGAGCCGGATGTCGTAGCGGAGATCCGCGAACGCGGACTCCTTCTGCAGCTCGAGGAGCATGTCGCCGAGGACACCAGCGCGCCCCGGGTTGAACGCGTTGATGGTCAGCGTGCGGACGTATGGATGCTGCACCAGGTAGCGCCGCACGCGCGAGGCGAGGTAGGCGCCGTCGATGAGCGCGCCGCCGATGGCGGGCTCAGGCAGGCCGAGGGCGGTGCACACCTCTCCGACGAGCCCGCGCGGATCTTCCTCGTTCGAAGGCGCGAAGAGCGTCCAGAACGGATTGATGCTGTCGACAGCGGTGAGGACATGTCCAGCTTCGGTCGGCAGCACCGGAGGGAAGCTCGTGGGCGACAGAAGTCGCAGCAGCGCCTCGCGCGTCGGGACTACGTACTCGTGGGGCGCGGACTTGGCGGCAGCCACCCAGCGCGCGCCCAACTTCGCCCACGTCGCGAACCAGAGCGCGCGAAGCGGGTGCGTCGGAGCGACGAGGACGGCGTCGCGGCGGCGTCCACGGTGGTCGACGATCGCGAGCAGAACCGAGTCGAGGGCGAGCACCTTGCGCAGGTCGGCGAACGCCCGCTGCGAGTCGCTCTTCGCGGTCGCCTCGGCGCGTCGCGTGAGGTCGGCGAGCAGCTCGAGGTAGGCCTCGGCGTAGTCGCTCGCGAGCTCGGCGTGGGCACCGGCGTCGATGCCCTGCGTGACCAGCTCGGCGGTGCCGCCGCGCGCCGCTTCGAAGTAGCGCGTTCGCGCTTCGAGGAAGCGGTCGCCGGCCGGCCCCTGGGGCCAGCCGTTCACCTCGCCCGTGCTCGTGCCGGGGACGCCGAGGTTCAGCGGGATCCGCCAACTGATCGGGCCCTCGGGCGACGCGAGGATCTTCTGCTCGATGCCCTTGAGCGCCCGCGAGACCGGGACGTGCACGGAGCCTTCACGCCCGAGCTTCACCTCGAGCATGTCCGCGCCGGAGACATGGCCCTTGGTCTTCTCTGTCCACGCAGCGTGCCCGAAGACGACGCTCGCGGGCTCGCGGTCATCGAGGATGGCCGTGAACTGCGCGCGAAAGAGTGCGTGCAGGGCGCTCGGCTCACGCGGCACCGCGCGCTGCGCGGGCTCGATCTCCACTTCGGTGTCCGGCAGTACGTAGAACAGGTCGCTCTCGTTCGGGCGTGGCAGCGCAGCTTCGGTGTCCGCGCTCCACGCGACGGCGTTGCCATTCGAGTCGACGAGCGGGACCAGGTCGCCACCTTCCGTCTGCGCGAGGACGCGGACGAAGTGCCAGCCTTCCTCCCAATCGATCTTGCCGAGCGCCGAGAAGGAGATGGTCGCCTTGTCGGTCGCGGTCTTCCACACGGCCTTGCTGCGCGCGAGGCCGATGGGCCCGTGTTCCTTCGAGATGACCTGGGCCACGAACTTGGCGAGGCCCTGCACCTTGGTCGGGTGCGGCTCGACGCGGAACGTGACGTTGAACTTCTTGAGGCTGGCGACCGGCAGGATGCGCTGGCCGATGAGCTGCGCGAGTGGCTCCTTGGTCTCGTCGTCATCGACGGCCGGAAGGTCCGTCTGCACCTCACCGATGAAGACCGAGTCCGGCTGCATACCGCCGTCCTCGAACTCCCACTTGTTGAACGCGAGCGGCCAGAGCGACCGGTCGACAACGATCCTGCGTGCCCACTGGCGCGGGTCGTCCGTGCCCGCTTCGGCGAGGAAGTTGCCGAGCTCGTTTCGGAAGGCTCGCTTGGCGAGCCCCAACTCGCCGACGCGACCGCGCTCCGAGCGCGCCGACCATGTGAGCTTCTCGACGCACTCGCGGTTGCGCACCAGCCGCGGCGGCGCCTTCTCGGGCGGGGTGAGCCACTCGAAGTCGGGCACGAGCCCTACCTCGTAAAGCGAGGCGCCGATGGCCTCGGCGTCGTTGCCGTTCACCTTGGCCGTGAGGAGGAAGCGTACCGTCGAGAGCGCATCGGCGAACGCCCAAGGGTTTTCGGAGTCACGAAGCCGTCGTAGGGACTCCTGCACGGAGCCGCGCAGCGTCGGAGGGATCTCGCCGATGAGCCGCTGGATGAGCGCCTCGTAGAGTCCCGTGATCGAGACCTCCTCGAAGGTGGCGACGCCGAAGGAGTCCTCGGCCGAGGCGCGCACCTCGCTCGGCACGAACACGAGAAGCGGTTGGCGCTGCGTGCCGTCGGCGTGCGGGTTGCGCAACTCGACAAGCTTGGTGCTCGACACCCCGAGGTCGGCCGGGATGGGAAGCTTGCCGTCGGTGAGCACGACCACCGTCGTGTTCGGCATCTCTGCGCGCAGGCGTGCACAGAGCCGAGTCATCAGCTCTGCGTCGATGTCGCTCACGCGCATGCAGTGGCCGGCGACGCGGGTGCGGAGCTGCTCGACGAGCAGCGGCACGGCGACGTTCTCCAGCTCGTTCGTGAGCTGCGTCGAAGACAGCTCCTGGAGACCGGCGCTCACGGCTGACCTCCTGCGGCCGTGTCGTCGGCAGCGATGCGATACCTCGGAGTGATGGTTTGCGTGACGTAGGCGTCGGAGAGGTCGCGGTAGAAGCCCACCTCGCGAAGGCGCCCGGTGAAGGAACGGACGTTGTCACGGAGGGCTCGGCGGTCCTCGATGCTCGTCGTCGCGAAGCCGTCGCCGCGCGGCAACTGGTCGATGAAGATGCCGTAGCGCTCGCGCAGGAAGACGAGCAGCTCGTCGACACGCAGCTCCCCAGTGTGGAACCCGGCGGCGCCGCCCGGCTTGAGCACGGCGAGTTGAAGGAGCACCTCGAGAAGTCGACTGTCGAGGACGAAGCGGCGCGGAGCATCCTTCGTTCGACCCTGCGCGATGAACGCGCCCGGGCGGTTCTTCAAGAGCAACGAGTCGATGCACTGCGTGAGGTACTTGCGGTGGAACGGTCCGCGAAGCGCGACGATCATCTCGATGTATGCGTCGAACTCGGAGAGCCCCATCTCCGTGACCGCCTTCACCTCGGGATCGAGCTCGGCGTCCTTGGCGCCCGAGGTCTCCTCGACGAGGCTCGAGACGCGCTGACCGAAGAACTTCTCGCGCTCGGCTTTCAGCGGCGCGTCGAGGAGCTGCAGTACCTCGCCCACCGAGAAGTCGCCGCTCGGCGGCTTCGTGAGTTTCCCGCGCCGGACGAGGTCAGTCGCGAACTCGTCGAGCTTCTTCGTCGCGAAGTAGGCGCGTAGGAAGGTCGGGATGCGGCGGTAGTGGGTGTCCGCGCTGCGCTCGGCGAGTGCCGCCATCGGCGTGCCCGGCTGGCCAGCAACGTCGATGACCATGCCCACGCGGTACGGGCAGTCGCCGAACGGGTTGTCGGGGCTCTTCGGGTTCATCGGGCACGCGCTCGTCGAGCACGTCGGGTCAGCGCCCTTGCGGCGCACCAGCGCCGGCAGGAGCTTGAGGAGCCGCAGGTGATAGAGCCCGAGGTGGAAGGCGATGAGGACCTTCAGGTAGTCCACCATCACCGAGCGCGGGATGAAGCGCTGGTAGAACAGCAGCCGCTGAATGTCCTCCGCGAGGAGGTCGGCGGCGCCCACGCAGAGCGGGGCGAAGGTCTCGCGGCCCGACTTTGTGTCGGGGGCGTCCTCCACCTGGTCGAGCAACCGCAACAGCGCCTGCGTCTCGACGTCGAGCACAGACGACGTGTCTGCCTTGCCCGTGACCTTGTCATGGCCCTGGAAGAAGAAGTGGTTGAGGTGCTCGATCGCCTTCTGTCCTGCGCCATTCCGCGCGCCGTACAGGGTCTCGTACAGGTGCTGCGCGGCGCCGTAGTCGCGTGAGTGCTTCGGGTTGCGAAACCGGTAGGTGAAGCCATGCAGCGGGCGCGGCGCAGCTACCGCCTGGCTCGCCTTTCCTCGGTTCACGACGTCGAGGAGGTGCGTCTCCACCCAACGTGCGAGGACATCGGGGTGCGCCTGGAACCCGGTGAACCACTCCGGGTGCTCCATGAACTCCTCGACGAAGCTCTCGACGGACAGCTCCACCTTTCGTCGCAGCCGACTCGGGTAGCCGTTGTGCGCCAGGCGAGCGAAGAACGCGGTGAGCACGCGGTCCATCTCGAGGTGCTTAAAATCGAGGTAGCTGATCTTTGGCAGCCGAAACTCTCGATCGCGCTTGGACAAGGACATCAGACCGCTCCCTGAGCGCGCGTCATCTCGAGCCGCCCATCGGCGTGCCGTGCGACGCGGTAGAAGTCATGGCCCGACGTGCTGAGCAGCACCTCCTGGTAGGGCGCGGAGCCGAGCAGGTTCTTGAAGACGGCAAGGCTCAGGTAGTAGCCCTGCTCCTCCTCGACGCTCGGTCGGTAGCCCTCGTTCAGGCGCCGCAGCATCTCGTACACGTCGAGCGAGACGAGCAGCTCGGCGACGAGCCCAGCCTGGTCTTGGTAGCGCAGCACGAGCCCCGTGGGCATGTGCTCGACGAAGCGGGAGCGCGTGGCCTGGTCGGCCAGCTCGAGCGAGAAGCGTTCGCGCGCGTAGAGCCGGTACGAGCGGACGCTGCCGCCGTCGACGCGCCGCACTTCGAGGGCGAGGTTGTTGCCGATTCGCTCGGGGCGCGTGAGGCCCTCACCCCGATTGATGGCGACGAGTAGCGAGTCGAGCAGGCCCTCTGGCTTGGTCTCGCCGCGCACGACCGACAGCAACTCGTCGGCCGTCTTGTACGGCAGCATCGAACGCCAGCCCGTGTCGCGCCGCTCGAAGAACGCGCGCCGCCGCGCCATGGCGATGAAGCGCCGGTGGGCCTCGGCGCGATGCACGCTCACGCGCCCGGAGACGTCGCGTGGAAGCTCGTCGTAGAGGCTGCGCAGGATCTCGCGGTCGTAGTTGCCGCGCCGTTCGAAGCGGAACAGCGTGCGGTCCTCGGTGGGCGACACGAAGTCGAGCGCGCGGTCGAGGCGCGGGTCGTCGGCTTCCGCGACGTCGACCTCGGAGAGCAGCGTGAGAAGGCGGTCCGCGTTCGGTGCGTCGCCGCCCTTCCAACTGTTGAAGTAGTAGCCCTGCACGATCTCGTCGCGCTGGCCCTTCTTGTAGAGATCGTGGATCTCGTCGCAGTCGCGCGTGCCGACGAGCATGTACGCGAGCGCCGAACGAAGGTCGCGCAGCGTGATGTGGAGCCGCCCGCGCAGGTGCGTGACGGCGTAGAGGCTCTTGAGCCGCTCGACGACGTGCTTGCCCGCCGTCTCGTCCTGGATCGTCTGAGCGTTGTGGAACGCGTAGCAGCGGTCCCTCAGGTCGCAGCCGTGGCACGGCTCCCAGAACTTCTCGTGGGTCATCCGGTTCACGAGCCGCTCGAGGATCGAGTTGTCGAAGCCCTGCGGATCGACGACGACGCTGCGCAGGTTGAGGTTCACGACGGCGACGCCTTCGGCGGGCTCCCCCGTGCGGAGCCCCTCCTTCACCAGCGTGGCGAGCGCGGGAAAGTCGGCGCGGTTCGCCTCGAGGAAGTCGACGAGGCGGCCCTCATTGATGGCGATGAGGCGCGTCTCCTTCGATGTGGCCCAGCCGGACGAGTCGCTGCCCTTGAAGGGAGCGAGGAAGGCGCGGAGGACGTCGTCGTTCTTCTGGTCCCCTTCGTCCTGGCTGCCGTCGTAGTTCGAGAGGAACGTGCGCCCGCGGAGCTCGAAGCGCGCGCCGTTCGGCAGCGAGTGGTCGATGATGGCCTGCTCGTCTTGGGCGGCGCGTTCGAGCTTCTGGAGGAAGGCCGTCTTCCCGTCACCCGCGTTGCCCGAGATCAGGACGAGCGAGAACTCCCCCGAGAGCACGGACGGCAAGAGGTCGCGGTCGAGCGCCGTCTCGACGTACGTCTGCTCGCTGATGACGTCGAGCCCGCGCGTGCCCGCGTTGCTCCGCTTGCTCTGGCTGTAGACCGTGAGCAGGTGCCGGACGTACGGGTTGGTGTTCGGCGGGATGGGTCCGCCTGGGGAGCTGCCATTGCCTCCGTTCGCCGGGGGGCCCCAGGAGGGTGGCACCGGCGTTACGGGCTGCGGGGCGCGGCGAGCGGCCGGAACGTTAGCGAGGGCTCCCTGCAGCTCGACTGCGGACGCGAATCGATCACCGCGCTTGGGCGCGATAGCCTTGAGCATCACGTCGACCAGCTCGGGCGCGATGTCGCCCAGGTTCGACTGCTCGCGCGGATCGCAGGCTGTCTTTCCCGGCAGCGGGATCTGCGCGTCGATCCACGGGTAGCGACCCGTCACTGCCTCATAGAGCGTGATGCCCAGGGCGTAGAGATCGCGGTCCGCGAGGTCGCTGGGCGACGGGACCGCCTCGAGGTCCAGGTCCGGCGGGAGGTAGCGACGCGAGCCTCCTCCGCGATCTCCACTCGCTCCGAAGACCGCGACGTTGAAGTCGATGATCTTGGCCCCGCGCTCGGTCCACAGAAGGTTGCGAGGCTTGATGTCGCAGTGGAAGACGCCAGCCGCATGGAGATGCACGAGGCCGGACGCGACCTGCCGCGCGAGCTCGAGCGCGTCCTCGGGCCCGAAGAGGCTGCCGTCGATCATCTCGCCGACGTCGAGGCCGTCGATGTACTCGAAGACGATGAAGGGCGGGCCGTTGCCGGGGACGAAGTCGGCGTCGATCACCTTCACGACGTTCGGGTGATCGGGGATGCGAAGAAGCGTCTTGTACTCCTTCTTGAGCCGGTCGACGATCGACACGCGGTCCCGCAGCACGAGCTTCATCGCGCGCGAGACGTCGCCGAGCGTATCGATGACCTTGTACGCGACGCCGAAAGAGCCCGGCTTCCCGAGCCGCTTCTCGATGACGTACTTCGGCGTGATCTGCGTCTGCGCCAGCAGGTTCGAGTAGTCGAGCAGGGGCGCGGCGGGCTCCGGCGCGGGCGCTGGCGCTGCAGCGCCGCCCGCGGACTCCGACGCGGCGCTCGGGTCGAGGAGGATCTTCAGCTCGGTCAGCGCCCACGCCGGCGTCGGCCGCTGGTCGGGCTCGAACGTGCACAGCTTCTGGAGCCAGGCGTCGAAGCCCTTGGGAAGCTCGGGCCGGGCCGCGCTGGGCTTCACCGCGAACACGGCCTTCTGCTCGAAGAGTTCGGTGGGCGTCTTGAACGGTCGGTCCCCCGTGAACAGCTCATACAGGACGAGGCCGACGCTGAAGATGTCGGATGCGGGCGTCGCGGCGCCGGGCTCGCCGTGGATCTCGGGCGCCATGTATTTGGGCTCGAGGTCGTCGATGATCTCCTGCGCGATGGTGCGGCTGTGGTCCGTCCCAGGCCGGGCGAAGTCGAAGCCCGCGAGGCGGACGCGGCCATCGGTGCCGACGAGGATGTTCGACGGCGAGATGTTCCGGTGAACGACCTTGTGCGCCTGCAGGTGCCCGAGCGCGGTCAGGAGGTCGGCAGCGATCGTGATCTTCTGGTCGAGCGTGAGCGCAAGCGTCGGCTTCTCGATGTGGACGCGCAGCGCCTGTCCCGGCACGTCCTCGGTGACGATGAAGTACTTGTCCTCGGCCTCGCTCGGAAAGAAGTCGCGCACGCCCACGATGCTCGGGTGGCCCGGCATCGAGCTCAGCGCGCGGTAGGCGGTCGAGATCAGGAGCCGCTGCTTCTCGCGCTCCTCCGGCGGCTTGTACGGGTCGGCCTGGTACGCGCGGACGAGCACGGTCGCCTTCTGCCCGACGAAGGCGTTGAAGGCGCGGTACTCGACGTAGCAGTCGGTGCCCCCGAGCTTCTCGGCGACCTGCCAGTTTCCAAAGCGCAGAGGTCCCGAGCGCGGCTTCGCCACGCCCTGGAGCGCCTTCATGATGATGTTGTGGTGCGCACCGATGTTCTTCGACTTGCCGGCAGGGATGCGCGTGCTGTTCTGGAAGAACGCCGCCGCCTTCTTGAGCGTAGTGACGTTCGGCGCATCGCGCCCGCCCTGATCGACGAGCGTCGCGTCGGGCGAGGTGAGCACGACGGCGGTATCGACGTAGATGTCCTCGAGGTCGCGCCGGCCGGGCTGGCTGCTGGTGATGACGCCCTTGATCGCCTTCGCATGGCCCCGCAGCTTCGCGAGCGGCGAGCTGAAAGGCTGGCGCCCCTCCGGGTACCACTTGGGGCCGTAGACATCGATGAGCCCGCGCGTGCCCTTCACGTCGACAAGGTAGACGGCGTGCGGCGCGATAATCGCGACGTCGACCTCGAAGGCCTCGCCGTCGCGCACGATCTCGAAGTTGTGCAGGACGAGGTAGCTCGCCGGCAGGTGATCCCGCAGGTACGCAATGGACTGGCGCTCGGCCTCGTTCACCGGCTCGCCAATGGGGATCACGGTCGCCATTACTTCGCCCCGCCTTCGATGGCGTGTTCGACGAGGGTGCAGGCCTGACGCTCAGCATCCAGCGCATCATCGCGGCAATCGACCGAAGTGACTACATCACGTGCCAATTCGCGACGTTCGCTGGCAGAAAAAAGTGGGATAACTACCGAGGCGATGCCGTCCTCGTCGAAGTGCGGGATCGAGCCACCATAGGTAAGGCTGGCGATTTGGCGATACGCAGCCTGCGATTGGAGAAATCCGAAGAGATAGGCAGTATCTTCTTTCGTCTTGGCCTGAAGGCGCACGAGCATGTGAGTTGTCGTAGCCCCTGCGAGATGGCGCCCAACCCACACTGCTCGGCCGGTCAACCCGCCCTTCTGACCGAACGCTTGAACGAGAACCGTGCCTTCCTCCATGCGAACCTGCTCGAACAGCGTCGTCTTTCTAGAAAGCACTCCTTTCGGCTCGGGATCCAAGGAGAAGAGAGTCGATCCCGTGTAATAGGGCGCCCCATACGCAAGATCATCAACGTGGATGCGTTTGAAAATGCCAGGCAAGAAGATGCGCTGGCACCAAGTGCCGATCGTTGCGTGCTCTCCGCTGACGAGCTGCGCTCTCAGAGCGCGCACGAATGGATCATGAAACTGAGCATCCATTCGCCGCTGCAACAAAGAAGCGTTCACAACACCAACGCGAGGCGATTCGCGCTGCTGCTTCAACAGCGCGTCAACGAGGCCATCAAAGCGGGCGGCTACGCCCCGCAGCAGGCGCGTCGCCTCGACCCGCAACGACGATGCCTTCTCCACGAGGTCATGAATCTTTTGCTCGAACGTCCAATCGAAGCGGGGCACCGACAGACTCGCGATGTGTTCAGGGTCGACGTGCTTGATATGTCCGCCGTAAATCTGCTTCCGAATCTGCGCATGCCCATAGCGGGACGCGAGAAATGCAAAGAGATACCCGGGGGGAGCGGCCGCGGCATTCGGTTCGATGCGAATGAGATCGCCGCTCCCAACAAGGGTACCGAACCCAGGGCGACTCCAGATCGCCTTGCCAAGGTTCATTCCCGAGCACGTTACCAAGATCATCCCTTCACACAGGCGCAGTTCGTCGAGCAGGCGCCCGTGTCGCCGTGAGAGATAGGTGTCCGGCGCGACGTCAGCATTGACGATGTCGCGAGCGGAGACGTAGGGCTCACCGAGCTCGGGATTGTCGACGAAATTGCCTTTGAAAATAGGCCCGCGAAAGATGCCTCGCCCTCCAACCAGGTCCCTCACCGTTGCCATCGAGCAGGTCAGCCGTCGCAGGCGTGCCACGGCCCGTTCGTCTTCGGAAACGTGAAAGCCGCCGGTCAGGCGATGACCTTCTTCGATAATGTCGCGAACACGAACTACACCGGTTCTCATGAGCCCGGCTCCGCATGCGTCCTGCGAAAGTCTCGGAAAGCTGCAGCAATGAGCGGGAGGTCATCGTCGAGGACCCTCTTCTTCCGACGAAGGCTGCGAGTAACGAACTGCCCATTGACGCGGATCCGTTCCACTTCCTCGACATCCTCGAGAAGCTCTTCGCCGTCGGGGCCGCGCTTGTAGAGCGTGTTGCCTCGTCTATCGACACCCACGCGCTCTGCAACCGCCATGAACACCGGATAGTCGTCCTTGCCCCCGAGATCCGCGGCCTGAACATCGCGCTGCGATTTCTTCTTCAGAAAAACAAGACTCGTCAGGATGTTGACCTTGGCTTCGACGACGAAGACCTCGACCGGCAAATCGATGCTCGCAAGCACCCAGGTGTGCCGGAGAATCCACCAGCGGATGTACTCGTCTCCGGGGTTGCCAAGGATGCCGTCCGGCAAGACGATGCCCATGCGGCCGCCGGGCTTGAGCCAGTCGACACAGCGCTCGATGAACAAGACCTCGGGTGCGACGCTGCCCTGGAGGCGCCCCGTGTTCCTGAAGCCCCCGTCCTCGGTGCGCTCCCAGATGTGCGCGAGCTCGAAGTGCCTGAGGATGTTTGGGTCGGTGATAGGGATCTCCGAGCCGAAAGGCGGGTTGGTCAAAACTACGTCCATCGTGCCCAACTCGGCGACCTTCTTCGCCTCGGCAAGGCCCGGCAGGTGGCCAGCCGGGAACTCCAGCGAGTTGATGTTGAACAGGTGCGCCTCGGCGTTGCTCGCCATGACGGCGTTCATCTGCGCGGCGCGCACGAGGAACGGGTCGAAGTCGGCGGCGAACAGGTTTTTCCTAACAAACTCGCCGAGCCGTTCCTGGATCGAGATGAACTCCTGACTCGACTCCGCGCCCGGCTCGATGCCCTGCTCCGCCTGGAACTTGTGCGCGAGGTGCGCGAGTGTCGCCGTGAGAAAGCCGCCCGTCCCGCATGCCGGATCGATCACGCGCTCGCTCGGCTTCGGGTCGAGCATCGAGACGACGAGCTTGATCGCACCGCGCGGCGTGAAATACTGGCCTCGATCGCCACGAAGGTTCGTGCCGACGATCTCTTGGTAGGCCGCCCCTTTTGCATCGACATCGGTACGCCCGAAGTCGTACTTCGCCAGCTCCGACACCATGAACGCGAGCGCGCGGTCGGAGAGCGAGATATCCTCGTTCCCCCGGAAGACGGTGGAGTACTTCTTCTTCACTTCGTCGAAGAGCGGCTTGATGCGATCGCGAATCGCCTTCTGCCCAGCCGGATCGAACTGCTCGTCGATGAGCTGCCCGTTCTTCTCGAAGCGGCCGGCCCAGAAGCGGCGCTTCTCGTTGGGCTGTCGCTCATCGTGCATCTTGGCGAAGATGAGGTAGAGGAACTGCCAGAAGGCAGCGTCCTTCGGCATGCCCTCGTTGCCGTGGATGAAGTTGTGGCAGCGCCGGAAAGCGGTGCGCAGCATCTCCGGTTCGGCGCGGCGAAGCTTGGCGTGGGACGCGACGTCGCGCGTCCCGATGGACTCGTCGGAGAGCGGCCAGTCACCGATGGGAATGAACTTGGCGTCGAAGCGCTTCCGGTCGACGCGGAAAAAGAAGAACTCGAGGCCGTTGGTCCAGAGGCCGTACTTGCAGTTCTCGCAAGCGGCCATCGCGTCCTTGAGCAGCTCGAGGTCCTTCGCCGCCTGCTCGTGGTCGCGCATCTTGTACGCGCCCTTGTCGCCGAGCTTCAGTTCCTTCTGGCAGACGACGAGGCGACGCACGTTCTCGGGCGTGTGCTCGGATCCAGGCTCGAAGATCGCGATGTCGATCTTCTTGTTCGACGACCTGCCAGAGTCCGCGACCTTCACCTTGAAGTCGGGCTCCATGTCATCGACGGACAGGCCGTACTCGTGGAAGAGAGCGCGCGCGATGCGCTGGCGGACCGTCTCCTTGTCGTTCTCGGCGACCGGCTTGCCCGTGATGTAGTCGAGGATCTTGCCGTCCTCGATGGCGCTCGCCTCGTCGGTCGACGCACCGTTCTCCTCGGTCGCCGTCACCGACTCCGCTGTCTTCTTGGGCCTAGCCATTCTTGCGATCCTTTTCTCCAAGCTCGTCGGAAGATGAGGCAGCGCCTCCGTCGCGCACCCAGGCGTCGACGTCCTCACGCTTGAACTTCCACAGGCGACCGACCTTGTGGCCGGGCATGCCCTTCGCGGTGACCCAGGTGTAGACCGTGTCCTTGCTCACCCCGAGGTACTCCGCGATCTCGTCAACTGAGAGCCACCTGTCGTCCATGCGCGTCCTTCAAGCCGGTCCGGCTGACTCCTGCCTGAACACGGTATCAGGGCCCCAACCCGGTTGCAATCGGGTTTGTTAGGGTTCGTTCAGCTTGACTGGGTATGACGCCGGAAGTGGACCGGGCAGATCGGGATGAACCCGCTCTTGTGCTCCGACGGATTCCGTGGGAACTTCCATCGGATTCCCATGAGGATTCCGGCCACGAGGGGTTGGCGCAAACGTTCCAATACTGCGCGTGAAGGCGCAACTCTTCGAAAACCGGGCACTTTTGTATCCGGCACGGCGGCTGCTTAGGGCCAGCCAACTCAAGCGGGGCGAAGTCCCCAGGGAGAACTGGCAATGAAGAAGCAGACGATCAGCAACGCCACCCAGCTCGTTCGCGCGCTGGAGCAGCACGGCGCCCTCACCATCCACGGCCCGCAGGGGCTCGTCCTTGCCCGGCAGGCGATCGAGCAGGTCATGAAGCAGGCCGGGTACGGCATCACGTTCGACCCTGCGAGCGCGCCGGACCTCGTCGACTACCTCACCGTCACGACGGTGTCGGGGATCGAGGGCGCGATCGCGGGGGCGGGGCTCGGCGCGCTGGTGGGTCTGCTGTTCAGGCAGCCCGCTGCCGGGGCGGCCATCGGCGCCGGTCTCGGCGGTCTCGCGGGCGCCGGGCGCGGCATCCAGCGCGTCGAGATCGGCTGGCGCGTGCGCGCTGTGCGCGAGCTCGACGGGGCGCCGGTCGTGACCATCAACGCGCTCATGGCGGCATGACCATGATGCTGAGGATCGATGAGCGTTTGCCGGACTCGCCACTCGAGAGCGAGGTCGTCCTGCACGTACGGCTCCACGCGCGCCGTGCGGTTCGGCGAAAGAACTCGGAGGCACCGGCGGCGCTCGCGCTCCTCTTCGGCTTCGACAAGGACGACCCGGAGTGGGCCCAGGCGGCGAACGCGCCCGACCCGCTGCAGGCCGGAGCCGCTCTTGCACAGAGGCTGCGTGGTTCGACCGAGGCCGTCGTTGCGCTCGGGCACGACGCTTCCCACGTCGAGCACTGCAAGCGATGGCTCGCCGCACGGAAGCAGCAGGACGACGTCTTCGCCGAGATCGAGGCCTCCGACCTCGCGACGTTGCTGGAACTCTCGAAGGCGCGCGACCTCGCGGTGGCGAAGGGCGTCGATGCGCGCGGCGTCGAGCGCTACCTGCCGATCTTGATCCAGGGGCCGACCGGCACCGGCAAGGAGCTGCTCGCGGACGCGCTACACCGACTCTGGAAGGCGACCACGAACAAGCCGAAGGCGCCGTTTGAGGTCGTCCACGTCGGCGGCATGTCGGCCGACATGATCAACGACGAGCTGTTCGGGCACGCGAAGGGCGGGTTCACCGGAGCAACGGCAGATCGCGTCGGTCGACTCGAGGCCGCGGACGGCGGGACGCTGCTCATCGACGAGGTCGGCGACCTGCCTCCCGAGGCGCAGGTGCGCTTGCTCCGCTTCCTGCAGACTCAGGAGGTGTCGCGCATCGGCGAGAACAAGGTGCGGCAGCTCTCGGTGCGCGTCATCGCGGCGACGTGGCATGACCTCGACAAGAACGTGACGGACGGGAAGTTCCGCGAGGATCTTCTGCATCGACTGCGGGTCGGGGTCGGGCTTCGCCTGCCGCCGCTCGCGAGCCGAGAAGGCTTCTTCGACGACCTGCTACCCGCGCTGCTGAAGAAGCGCGGGCACCGTGCCGCTCCCCTCGTCACACGCAGCGTTCGCGACGCGCTCGCGCGATACCACTGGCCCGGCAACCTGCGCGAACTCGCCGGCGTGCTCGACGAGATCGTCGCCCTTGCGTACGAGGAGACCATCCGCCTCGAGCACCTGCCGTCGCACCTCCAGCGCGCCTATCTCGAGCTGCCGCTTCATGCGCGCGCCATCGGCTTCCTGCTCGACGAAGTCGACGGCGGTGGTCTACCCGACGATCACGTGTCGTGGCGTATCGAGCAGATCACGCGGTCGCTCGCGAGCACGGCCCTGCCCCAGGCGAATGAGCAACTCGCAACCGTCGGGCAGTTTCTGACCTTGCTCGATGACAGCTCGGAGGAGCATCGTCGCAACGTCGCCGAGGTGAAGGAACTCCTGCGTCTCGACCAGCAGTACCGGCTCGCCGCGGCAACCCACGGCTTCTGGCAGTCGGTGCTTTCACTGGAAGCACCAGCGAACGTGAAGCGCCTCGTGCGTGAAGCGAGCAAGCGAGCCAAGGCAGACGAAGCGGAGCTTCAGCGGCAGATCGCTTCTGGGCAGCGGCAGACCAGCATCGAGGCGAACCCGTGGCTGCGGTTGTTCCGCGAGGTCCACGCATTGCCGCTCCTACGTGGTGCGAACGGCGGCGAGTTGGCGAAGGCCTTCGTCGCGCTGTTCAACGTGACCAAGCTGCTCGCGCCGTCGGTGATCGACACCGTTCGCGCCGACGCTGCGACAGGTGGGTTCGCTCGGCTTCGGGATCGGTTCATGCGCTTCATGCGCGAGTCGAGCGACGATGAGTCGAAGGTCATCGACGCCCCAGCAGAATCGCGATCCCCGGCGAAACTCACGCGCGACGAGTGGGTCACGATCACCCAGAGCTACGCGACGCAGCGAGCTGCATCGGACGCGACTGGGTTCGATCCCAAGACGATCACGAAGTACCTCCAGCAGCACGACATCCCAAACCCGTGGAAGGCCGAGCGCGCGGCGTGAGCGGCGGTGCCGAACGCGGCGCCATCAGATTCGCCCACGCCGCCCGCTGCTCAGCCCAAGTCCCCGCGTGGGCTACCGCCCGGAGAGTGCGCTCGGCCATCGGCTCGGCGCCGTCCACTGCCTCGAGGGCCAGGACGGCTGCTTGGAGGTCGGGCGCCAAGAGCAAGAGGTCGAGGAGCTGGGTGACCCTCGCCCGCGTGAGCCCCAGCTTCCGCGCCACGTCGGCCCGGTCGGCGATGGCGCCCCGGTCGATGGCGGCCTGCAGGTGGTGAGCGAGGGCGAGCTGCTGAGCGACCTTGGCGGGCCTCCGCACGGGCTCGGGCTTTGGGGGCGGCGGCGTCTCGGCGAGCGTGACGGCCCGGCTCTTGTGGCGGAAGAGCGGCTTCTCGATGACGCGGAAGGCGTCGCCCTTGGCGTCCGTGTTCTTCCTCGCGCCCGCCTCGCTGCTCTCGGCGTCTATCACGCGGCCTCCCTCGTGCTCGTGACGGCGTCGAAGTTCACGAGCTCGACGCGGCACATCCCGGTCTTCTCGTCGACGCTGACCTTGGCGACGAGCGCGCGCAGCAGGCGCCCCTGGTTCTCGGGCGTCATCCCGCCCCACACCTTCCCGAAGTTGCGGAGCGCGCCGACGAACCACTCCCGCTGGCTCTCGACCAGCTCGAGGTCGAGGGCGTCGTCCTCGGCGGCGCGAAGCCGGCGCTCGGCATCGTCGAGCCGGGCTGCCTCGTCGCGCAGCTTCGCTTCGACGTGCTCGCGCGCGCGACCCTCGAGTCGCACCACCTCGTCGGTCAGCTTCGACGTTGCGGCCGAGGCTTGGGCGATCTGCGCCGCCAGCGCCTTGCGCACCTCGGCGAACGTCGCGCGCTCCTTCGCGACGCGCTCGGTCAGCTTGGTCTGGACGCGCTCGGCGAGCGCGCCGTCGGCGGTCGCCTCCGTGAGGCGTGCGACGACGAACTCCTCGAGGGCGCCCGCAGGCAGCGGCCGCCCCGAGCACGTGTCCGTGCCGTACTTGTCGCGGGTCGAACATCTGTAGAATCGGTACGTCTTCCCGCTCTTCTTCGTCGTCGAGCCCGGGCACATCGCCTCGCCGCAGCGGCCGCAGCGCAGGAGCCCGCGGAGCACGTACTCGGGGTTCGTGCCGGTGACGCGCAGCTCGCGGCCTGCCGCCCCGAGGAGCCGCTGCGCCTGGCGGTACGTGACGTCGTCGATCAGCCGAGAATGCTCGCCGTCGAACAAGTCGTCGCCGTACATCATGCGTCCGGCGTAGAGCGGGCTCCGCAGGACGCGCGCGATGCCGTCCTTGCTCCAGAGCGGGCCGCCCTTGCGCCCGCGCTTCGAAGAGCGCGGCAGGAGCCCGCGCTTGTTCAGCTCGCGGGCGACCACGGCCATCTGCCGGTGCGCGAGGAAGAGCGTGAAGGCCTCCCGCACGATGTGGGCCTCGGCGTCGTTCACGATGAGCTTCTTGTCCTTCGCCGAGTAGCCGAACGGCACCGGCCCACCCGTCCACTTCCCCTTGCGGCGCGCGCCGGCGATCTTGTCGCGCGTCCGCTCGCTGATCATTTCGCGCTCAAATTCCGCGAAACTCATCAACATGTTCATCGTCAGCCGCCCCATCGCGTCGGCCGTCGAGAAGTTTTGCGTGATGGAGACGAAGGACGCGCCCGCGGTACTGAGGCGCTGCATGACCTTCACGAAGTCGAGCAGCGAGCGCGAGAGGCGGTCGACCTTGTAGACGACGATGACGTCGACCTTGCCGGCCTCGACGTCGGCCATGAGGCGCGTGAACGCGGGGCGGTCGATGTTCGCGCCCGTGAAGCCGCCGTCGTCGTAGCGCTCGTCGACGAGCTTCCAGCCGGGCTGGCGCTGGATGTACGCGAGGCAGGACTCGCGCTGGGAGTCGAGGGAGTTGAACTCCTGCTCGAGACCCATCGTCGTCGACTTGCGCGTGTAGATGGCGACGCGCCTCGTCTCGGGCTCGACGCTGCTCCTGGTGGGGCGCCGGCTCATCGCTCCTCCGGCGCGGTCGCGACGGGCACGAGCTCGGCGGGCTTCGCCTCTCGCTTCTCGGCGATGGCGACGAGCCGCTCGAGGTTCTGGTTCAGGCGCGCCAGCTCGCGCACGAGCGACGGCATCGTCGCTTCGTAGAACGTCTGGCCCATGCGGGTGCGGAAGAAGTCGCTGCTCATGCCGCGCTCTCCTCACTTGCGGCGGCGCCAGGCTTCTTGAGCCCGAAGAAGAGGAAGCCGTTCCAGCGCGAGCCAGCGATCTGGTTCGCGATGGCCGAGAGCGTCTTGTACTTGCGCCCCTCGTACTCGAAGCCCTCGACGCAGACCGTCACCTCGTGGGTCTTGCCATCGAAGACGCGGCGCACGACGGTGCCCACCGGGGGCACGCGCGGATCGCGAGGCTCCGTCGTCGCGGTGCTCAGCGCCGCGTCGAGCTTCGTCGCGGCGTCGC
>JAEUKH010000023.1 GCA_016792845.1 Myxococcales bacterium
CCGAGCAGGGTGTCGCCCAGGAGGTCGATCTGGGCGCGGGTGAGGCCCCAGTGCGCGAGGAGGTTCCACCCCGGGGCCTTGGCGGCCTCTTCGAGCCCGAGGCGCTTGCAGAGGTCGGCGCCGAGGCCGAAGGCCGAAAACACGCCCTCGACGGTGAAGGCGCCCGGGAGCTGCCCCTCCAGCCGGGTGATGTCCTCGTTGGTAAACCCATGGCCCTTCAGGTACTCCCGGTTGACCACCGGGGCGTTGAGGAAGGTGTTGGTGCCCACCACGTAGGCGAGAATCTCCGCGATCTGGGCCTTGGAGTATCCCAGCCGCCCGAGGGCCCGCTCGACGCTCGCGTTGACGATCTTGAAGTACCCGCCCCCGGCGAGCTTCTTGAACTTCACCAGCGCGAAGTCGGGCTCGATGCCCGTGGTGTCGCAATCCATCAAGAGGCCGATGGTGCCCGTGGGCGCGAGCACCGTGGCCTGCGCGTTGCGGTAGCCGAAGCGCTCGCCGAGGGCGACGGCCTCGTCCCAGTCTTCGCGGGCCGCGCGGAGCATCTCGCTCGGCGCCGCGCCGTCGATGGCGTAGGCCGCGTCGCGGTGCTTGCGCATCACCCGCAGCATCGGCTCGCGGTTCTTGGCGAAGCCCGCGAAGGGGCCCTTCTTGGCCGCGACCTCGGCCGAGACGCGGTACGCCTGGCCGGTCAGCACCGCCGTGAGCGAGGCCGCGATGGCGCGCCCCGCGTCGCTGTCGTACCCGATGCCGAGCACCATCAAGAGGGTGCCGAGGTTGGCGTACCCGAGCCCCAAGGGCCGGTAATCGTGCGAGTTCTGCGCGATGGTGCGGGTCGGATACGACGAGTAATCAACCAAGATCTCTTGCGCGAGGAAGAACACCCGCGCCGCGTGCCGGTACCCCTCAATGTCAAAGCTCAACGACCCGTCAGCCTTCTCAACAAGGAACTTGGTGAGGTTCAAGCTTGAGAGGTTGCAGGCCGTGTCATCGAGAAACATGTACTCTGAGCACGGGTTCGAGGCGTTGATGCGCCCTGAATTGGGGCAGGTGTGCCAGTCGTTGATGGTGCTGTCGTACTGGAGCCCCGGGTCGGCGCAGGCCCAGGCGGCCTCGGCGATCTTCTGCCAGAGCGTGCGGGCCTTGAGGGTGTCGACCACCTTGCCCGTGGTGCGCGCGCGGGTCTGCCAGTCGCCGTCTTTCTCAAGCGCTTGCATGAAGGCGTCGGTCACGCGGATCGAGTTGTTCGAGTTCTGACCCGACACCGTGTGATAGGCTTCGCCGTTGAAATCACTGGGGTATCCGGCGGCGATGAGGGCGTGGGCCTTCTTCTCTTCGCGCTGCTTCCATTCAATGAAGTCGACGATCTCGGGGTGGTCGAGGTCGAGGCACACCATCTTGGCGGCGCGGCGGGTGGTGCCGCCCGACTTGGTGCTCCCCGCGGCGCGGTCGAAGACCTCAAGGAAGCTCATCAAGCCCGACGAGGTGCCGCCGCCCGAGAGCTTCTCTTGCTTGCCCCTGAGGTTCGAGAAATTTGACCCCGTGCCCGAGCCGTATTTGAAGAGCCGCGCCTCGTTCTTCAAGAGATCGAAGATGCCCATGAGGTCATCGCCGACCGACTGAATGAAGCACGCCGAGCACTGCGGGCTCTCGTACGCGTTGGCGGTCTCGCCGACGGCGCCGCGGGCCTCGCTCCAGGCCCAGTTGCCGCCCTGACCCGCGATGCCGTACCGCTGAAACAACCCGCAGTTGAACCAGACCGGCGAGTTGAAGGCGCCATACTGGTGAATCAACATGAATGACAGCTCGGCCTCGAAGGTGTCGGCCTCGCCCGCGCTGTGGAAATACCCGCGGCTCTCGCCGGCCTCGCGGATGGTGCGGGCGACCCGGTAGACCAGCTGCCGCGCCGAGGTCTCGCCCTTCTTCGGGTCGCCGTCGATCCCCGCGCGCCGAAAGTACTTCGACACCGCGATGTCGGTCGCGAGCTGCGACCACCCCGCGGGGATCTCCGCACCGTGGCACGCGAAGACCACCGAGCCGTCGGGGTTGGCGATCACCGCGTCGCGGCGCGCGTACTGCACCTGATCGAGCGGGTCGACGCCCGCGGTGGTGTAACGCCGCGCGACGAGCTTGCTCACGGCCGGAGCGCCCTTGGCGGCTTTCACCTTCGCGGCGGTCTTGGCGTTGTTCTTCCCGTAGGTCGGTCCGTCGATGCTCACTGGGTCCACTCCCTCGATAGGTCGGTTGGTGGGTTCGGTGGTGCGATCACCACGGCCTTCACCTATGCGACTGCCCTTCGGCGCGATCAAATTGAGGCCACCGTGTGTCACCCCGCGGTCGCCGCGAGGGGGCCCAAAAGCCCGACGAAATGGCGCAGCCCCACCTCACAACGACCCGGCCCGGCCCGCCAGTTTCTGGCAACGAAGACCCGGCCCGCGCGTGTTTTCAGCCCTAACTCCCATGGCGACGCGCGCGGTGATTCCGTCAACTCCGGAGCTCCTGGCGCGAACGATTCGTTGCGAGGGGCCCTCGGGCTGTGGGAGCTTCGGCCACCGTGCAGGTTCGGGTGACCAATGTGGCGCGTCGTTACGAGGGCGTGACGGCGCTTGATGGAGTGAGCCTCGCGATCCCGCCGGGGCGCACGGCGCTCCTCGGGCCTAACGGCGCGGGCAAGAGCACGCTCTTGAAGATCCTCTTGGGGCTCGTCAAGCCGACCGAGGGGCGGGTCGAAGTATTGGGGCACGACCCCCAACGCGACCCCCTCGCGGTGCGCCTTCGGGTGGGCTACATGCCCGAAGACGACGCCCACCTGCCTGACATGAACGCGGTCGAGCTCTGCGCGTACGGCGCCGAGCTGGCGGGGTTGCCGCCCGCTGAGGCCATCGAGCGGGCCCACGCGGCGCTCTTTTATGTGGGCATCGACGACAAGCGGTACCTCCCGGTGGAGAGCTATTCGACCGGGCTGCGCCAGCGGGCCAAGCTCGCCGCGGCGATCGTGCACGACCCCGATTTGCTCTTCCTCGATGAGCCGACCAACGGGCTCGACCCGCAGGCGCGCGAAGAGATGCTCTCGCTGGTGTACGACCTGAAAGACCGCCGCGGCTGCGACGTGGTGCTCTCGACGCACCTCTTGTCAGACGTCGAGCGGGTCTGCTCGCATGTGATCGTGCTCGGGGCGGGCAAGGTCTTGGCCGATGCGCCCCTGAAATCGCTGATCGAACACGACGACCCGGCCTACGAGCTGCGCATCAAGGGCGACCGCGCGCGCTTCGTCGAGGCGCTGAAGGCGAAGGGCTGCGCGCTGCAAGAGGGCGGCCCGGGGCCGACGCTCATGGTGGTGCCGCCCGCGCTGGGTGACCCGAGCGCCATCTGGGAGGCCGCGGTGGCCTCAGACACGCAGGTGCGCTCGCTGGTGCCGCGGCGTCACTCACTCGATGAAGCGTTTTTGAAGCTCCTGCGGTGAAAGAGAGCCTGCGATGAATGGTGATTCAGTCGCCAAGCCCGGCGCGCCGACGGGCTCGGTCTACGACCTCTCGTACAAGCGCTACACGGGCGGCCGGCGGTCACCCGCGTGGCGCATCGGGGTCATCGCCCGGTACGCGCTCGTGGCCCAATGGAAGCGCCGCGGCGTCAAGGTCGCCCTGGGCCTCGGGGGGCTCCTCTTGGCGGGGTTTTCGGTCTTCGCGGGGGCCAAATGGGCGGCGACCCGGGCGTTCCAGGCGCAGGGCGCGGGCGCGCTGGTGGCCGAGCTCTCGAACCCCAACCACGACGTGGCCTTGATGGCCTTGCGGGCGCAGTGGCTCCCGACGGTGTTTCTGGTGATGTTCGCCGGGGCCGGGGCCATCGCCAACGACCTCAAGGCGGGGGCGTTTCAGTTTCATTTCGCGCGCCCCGTGCAGGTGGGGCACTACCTGGTGGGGCGGCTCCTCGGCGCGGTGGGGTGGGCCTCGCTCTTGTCGCTGGTGACCTTGACGCTCCTGGCGGCGCTGCGGGTCGCCACCGGGGGCGACGTCGCGGGCGTGCTCGGGGCCTTCGCCGCGGGGTGTGTGGGGGTGCTTCTGCGCTTGCTGGCGCTCGCGGGGGTGGCCCTCGGGGCGTCGAGCATGACCCGGAGGCAGGGCCTCGCGCAGACGGTGTACCTCGGCCTCGTGGGGGGCACCACCATCGTCGCCACGGGCCTCTCAGACGCCCGCGACGGCGCCGTGTGGAACGCCCTCTCGGTGGTCGGCGCCTCGACCTCGGCCACGGCGACGCTGCTCGGCACGAGCGGCCTCGAAGGCGTCGCGCGGCTCGCGCCCTTCGGCAGCAGCCTGGCGTGGGGGGCCGCGGGCCTCTTGTTGGCATGGAGGCGCCTCCGCGGCGCCGAGGTGATGCGCGGATGAACGCCCCGACCATCGAGCTTGTCTCGGTCTCAAAGTGGTACGGCGAGGTGCTGGGCCTCCGCGACGTCTCGATCGCGCTGGGCCCCGGGGTGACGGGGCTCTTGGGCCCGAACGGCGCGGGCAAGAGCACGTTCTTGAAGTGCATCACGGGCGAGCTCCGACCCTCGCGGGGTGAGGTTCGGCTCTTGGGCCGTCGGGTGCCGTCGCTTGAGATGTACCGCCAGCTCGGCTGCGCGCCCGAGATCGAGGTCTTCTTTGAAGAGCTGACGGCCCGCGAGTTCGTGGTCGCCCTCGGCGAAATGAGCGGTCTCTCTCGCAAAGACGCCGGGGCCCGGGCCGAGGTCGTCTTGCACGAGGTGGGCATGAGCCACGCCCTCGACCGCCCCATCGCGACCTACTCGAAGGGCATGCGCCAGCGCACCAAGCTCGCCCAGGCCCTCTTGCACGACCCGCCGGTGGTCTTGCTCGACGAGCCCATGACGGGCCTCGACCCAGTGGGGCGCGCGGCGATGCTCGAGATGATCCAAAAGCTCGGCGCGCAAGGGCGCACGGTGCTGGTGTCGAGCCACATCCTCGATGAGGTCGAGAGCATGACCCACGCGATCGTGGTGCTCTATCAAGGGCAGCTCCTCGCGCAGGGCGACCTTTACGCCATTCGGGCGATGATCGACCGGCACCCGCACCGTCTGGTGATCGAGTGCGACAAGCCGCGGGTGTTGGCGCAGGCGCTCTCGCGCGAGCTCTCGGTGTCGTCGTTGCGCTTTCAGGGCGACGCGGTGCTCGAGGTCGAGACCCACGGGCCTGACGCGTGTTACGCCGCGGTGCCCGCGCTGGCGCTGCGCGAGGGCGTGAAGCTGCGGTCGCTGCGCTCGCCCGACGACAACCTCGGGGCGGTGTTCAAGTATCTCACCGAAGACCCGCGCAAGGTGCGGGCTGAGGCGCAAGGGGGCCCGCGATGAGCGCGATGACCGTGGCGAGGGTCGAGGTGACCCGGGCGCTCCGCCGTTCGAGCAGCGCGGGGGTGTGGGCGGTGGGGCTCATCCCGTCGGCGGTGGGCCTGGTGACCGCCCTGCGCGGGGGCTCGATGTTGGGCACCGCGGCGGTGCTGCTGGTGAAGCTGATCGCGCCGCTCAGCGCCGTGGCCTTGGTGGCGAGCCCTGTGGGCGAGGGCTACGAGAGCCGCACGGTGCTCTACTGGTTTTTGCGCCCGGTGCCGCGGTCGCGGGTCGTGTTGGGCGCCTTCATGGGCTACGCCTCGCTGGTGGCGGTGGGGTTGTTCCTGAGCGGCGCGGTGTTCGCGCTGATTCATGCGACCGCGGGGCACGGCGCGGTGTCGACCTTGGCGACGATCCCCCTGGCCCTGGCCTTCGAGGGCGCGGCGCTGACGGCCATGGTGCTCGGGCTCGCGACCCTCTTCCCGAAGTGGCCTGTGGCCGCCTCGGCGGGGCTCCTGACCCTGACCGAAGCGGTCTTGCCGGTGATGCTCGGGCAAGCGCACCTGCTCTCGGTGTCGTGGCACATCTCGCACCTCATGGGCCTCGACCTCGGCACCGAAGACGCGCTGCTCGGCACCGTGCCCCAGGTCAGCGCTCCCGTCTCGGTGATCGCGGTGCTGCTCTTCGCTGCGCTCCCGGTGGCCGCCGCGGTGCTGAACGTCGAAGACCGCGAGCTTCAGTAGGCCGTTCGGGCGAGGGTCTCGCGGTCGAGGGTCAGCGCCCGCGGAGGCCCCTCGGCCGCGGCGTTCGCTTCAACGCTGGCCTTCACGAAGTGCGTCGAGATCACCATCGCGATCACCGCGTCGCTCTCGAAGGCCAGGGCGCGCACCGTGCCGCGCGCGATGGCCCCGCCCGGCGGGTTGACCAGGCTCAAGGTGCCCAAGCGCTGGTCAGAGAGCCACACATCGAAGCCGTTCGAGAACAGCACCCGCGCGCCCGAGGGGCTCACCGTGAGGCCCGGCGCGAACGACCCCGTCGCGGCCTCGGGGCTCACCCGGCGGTGGCCGCGCGCGCACTCGCCCGAGAGCGATTGTGAATACGCTCGGCCCCCGCGGGTGAAGACCAGCCGCGCCCCCTCGGGTTCGGGCACGAGCGCCACGGCCCGCGGCGGCGCGGGGTCGAAGGCCAGGCTCGCCGCGCTCGTACACGCATAGAGCGGCCCGTCGTCGCGGGTGAGGCGCAGCTCGCAGCGCCGGCCGGCCGCGGTGTAGCGCACCCGGTCTTCTGCGCAAGATCTTGAAATCTCTTGAAATTGAAGGTCACCCAGGGTGAACGGGTCGACCCCCGCGTCGGGGCCCTGGGCCCGCCCGCGGTGGCGCCTGACCCTTGGCGCGGTGCGCAGCACCACGCGCTCGCCCTCAAGCACGAGCTGCGCGTGGGCGTGCGGGTCGGCCACGCTGTCTTCCTGAACCGTCACCGTCATCGCGCGCGCCAGAGGCTCGCTCACCGTCGCGTCAAAGCTCGCCGCCTCGGTCGGACACCCCGTAAACGGGTGCCCGCTCGCCGCCCGCCACACCAGCGGCCAGTTGCCCTGCGCGTCGATCGCCAGCGCGCCGCTCCGCACCGCCGTGTCGCCCACCCGCGCGCAGTGATGCACCATGCTGCCGAGCAGCGTGTCGAGCCCGGGGCCCCCCACCAGATCAACCACGTCGACGGTGTCTTGGGTGGCGCCGTTGACGTCGAGGGTGCTGCGCACCATCAGCCCAGGGCCGAACTCTGAGAAGCTCACCCCAACGAGCCGTACCGCCGGCGGCCCGAGCGGGCTCTGGTAGAGGTCTCGAAACCCCAGGAGCCGCCCCGCCCCCACCCCAAGCGCCGCGTCGCTCGGGCTCTCCTCTGCGAGCGCGTCGGTGGCGTACCGGGCCACCCAGGCGATGCGCACCGGGCCGTGCCCGTCGCCGCCCTCAAGCAACGCCTCGGTCACCCCAGGGCAAGGCCGCGCGGGGTCTTGGGCCCTGCACGTCGTCGTGCGCGTGTACCGCACCGCCACCAGCGCGTCGAAGGTGCCGTCGCCGTCAAGGTCAGGCGCGTCTTCGAAGCGACCCACGACGTCTTGCTGCGCGTACCCCAACACCGCAAGACGCCGCCAAGGGCCGCGGGTGTGACGCGCCACCGCCGACACGTCGCGGGGCACGTCGACCGGTGTGACGTCAATGTTGACACTGTCAACATCGCCCGCGTCGCGCGCCGAGAGGCTGACCACGGTGGCGGGGCGGTCGACGGCGGCGTCGCGTCGGGGCGCGCTCCG
This sequence comes from Myxococcales bacterium, assembly GCA_016792845.1. Lineage (GTDB taxonomy): Bacteria > Myxococcota_A > Polyangia > Polyangiales > JAEUKH01. The sequence continues at coordinate 7,626 of JAEUKH010000023.1, forward strand.
GTGGCACCCCGCGAAGGCGAGGGCGAGCCCAGCGGCGCGGGCCGAGCGCATCAGTCAAACCGCTCGGTGTGGATGCACTCGCGGCCGAAGCCGAGGGTGTCTTTGAGCGTGCTGCGTACGGCTTTGATCATCGGGCTGAGACCGCAGACGTAGACATCGCACGGTGCGCCGACGGCCTCGACGAGCCGCGCGAGGTGCGTCTGGACGTATCCGCTCAGGCCCGACCAGGCGGGCGACGGACGCGAGAGCGTGGCCTCGTACGCGAAGTGCGGGTGCGCCGCCGCGAGGGCCGCAAACTCGTCGGCGAAGATGCGGTCGGCCTCGGTGCGCACGCCGTGAAGCAGCCGCACCGGCAGCCCCCCGTGCCCGCCCCCGACGACCTGCTGGAGCATCGCCCGGAGCGGCGTCACCCCCGTGCCCGTGCCCACGAAGATCACCGGGCGCGTGAGCGCCTCGGGCAGGGTGAAGAAGCCCATCGGAGGCCCCGACTCAAGCGAAGCGCCGACCGGGAGGGCGTGTAAAAAATGGCTCCCCGGGCCGTCTTCGACCAGGGTGACGGCGAACTCGACGAAGCCCTCGGGGCAGGGGCGCGACGCGATCGAGTACGAGCGCGCGATGCCCCCCTCGGTGGGGAGCTTCAGCGACACGAACTGCCCCGGCTGCCAGACCATTGGGCGTTGCGCGACAAAGCGGAGCCAGCGCACGTTGTGCGAGAGCATCGCGGCCGATTCGAGGGTGAGCGTGGTGGTGGGCGGCGCCATCGGGCTGACGGTTCTACCCGACTGTGCGGCGACCGCCAGAGGAGATCAGAAGTCGATGAAGCTGTCGGCCCAGCTCAGCGGCAGGTTGCGCGCCGCGCCGATGCGCGCGAGGGCCTTGTGGGCGCTCGAAAGCGAGCGATCGGCGGTCTCGGCCCAGGCTTGCTCGCGGGCGCTGTGGCGGCCGAGGTCGGCCAGGGCGTCGGCCCGGTCGGCGAGGGCGGCGTTGCCGAGCTTGAGCCCCCCGCGGAGGCTCTCGGTGTGCGCCTTGAGCTTCTCGGGGGCGTCGCCCGCGTCGAGGGTGGCCACGATCAGGGTGACCTCGGGCAGCTCGGCGTCGAGGCCCATCGCGATGATCTCTTCGTGAGGCTCGGGGAAGTACTTCGCGTAGGTCTCGTGGGCGGTGTTGCCGTCGACCAGCGCGAGCACGTCGCGGGCGAAGGCGTCGATCGCCGCGTCGAGCCGCGCGTCGGCGACGTGGGCGTGGGCCGAGGCGCGGATCACCGCGCGGCGAAGGGTGCGGCCGTCAGCCTGGATCGACTCCCACTCGCGCAAGAGCACCCCGAGGCGCTCTGCGAGCTTGTAGAGCTCGCCGTCATTCGGGTCGGCTGCGAGGGCCTCGACGGTGAACGCTACCGACTCGTACGCTGACTCAGAACTGCCGTCGGCCTGCTGAAAAAACGACATGACTCTCTGCGCCTCCCGGCGGCACCCTTGGGGCGGGTCACCAGACCCACCCGGCGCCGCGACGCGGTACGCTCGCACACTCGTCTTGCCCCGAGAAGCGAGAAGCGCCTCACTCGTCGAACATCACGCGCTCGTTGCGCCCCGCCGTCACCGTCACCGTGCGCTCGACCACGGCGCCCCCTTCGCGGGCGCAGCGCAGCCGATGCTCACCCGCCGCGGTCGGGCGATGGTACACCGGGGTGGGCCCGACCTCTTGCCCGTCGATGCTGATCTGGCACCGCGGCGACGCCCCGATCGAGAGCTGGCCCTCGTCGCGCGAGGCCGCCGCGGTCGTGGGGCTGATCCCCGGGGCGATCGAGGTGGGCAACGCGAGGGCCTGACGGGGCGCCGAAGAAGGGGCTGACTGGCGCACCGGAGCCGCCGTCGGGGTCGCGGCGTCAACGCTCGGCGCGGCCGCAGCGGGCGCAGGCGAAGGCGCGGGCTCAGGGCGCGCCGAGGGAGGGGGCGGCGTCGGCGCCGCGGGCGCCACGGGCACCTCGGTGAGTCGGGCCATGGCGGGCAAGACCACGTCTTGGTCGCGCTCGGGCACGAGGTTGAACTGCAAGGGCTGATACCCCGGCGCTTCGATGCGCACGGTGACCGGGCGCGCGCCGCGGGTGATGTACGCCTCGTTCGAGAAGTACCGCACGCCGCTGACGACGGGCTGGGCTTCGGGGGGCATCCGCGTGAAGCGCACCCGCACGGTGTTCACCGACTGCGGCGGCCGCGCGGCGGTATGCAGCTTCGACAGCGCCGCCCCGGCCACGCCCGCCGTGAGCGCCACCACCGCCGCGCCGATGGCCACCATCGAGGCCCGCGAGCGCCGCCCCTCAGGGGCCATCGAGGGGCTGAGCGCTTCGGTGCTCACACCCGGCGCCGAGGTGTCGAGGGCCTCAAGCGACCCAGCGCCCGCCGGGGCGCCCTCGAGCTCGCCCGGAACGGCCAGGTCTTTCGGCATCGGCGGCGGCGCGAGGCTCGTGCGCTTGGGCAGCGGCGGGAGGTCGACCATCGGGCGCGCGAGGGCCGGAGGCGGGTCGCTCCGCAGGGCGCCGGGGCGCTGAGAGAGGGGCTTGGGCGCGGCGCCGCCCGCCACCACGGCCCGCACCGTGGTCGGCATGCTGTCAGCCGGCGTCTCTTCGTCGATGGGCACCATCCCGGGGAAGACCGGCAGCTGCTCCATCGTGTCTTGGGGCGGAAGCTCACCCGGCCCGCCCGCCGTCACCGCCGCCGGGCCCTTCACCACGGGCATCGCCGCCGTCGGGTCGTTCGGCCGCGCCCGCGCCGCTGGGGGCAGCTCGTGCGCCATCGGAGCCCGCAAGAGCGACGGCCGCACCGCCGTATCGGGGTGCTCGTCGAGGTAGGTCTTGAGCGCTTCGAGCATCTCAGACGCGCTCGCGAAGCGACGGTTGCGGTCTTTCTGGAGGCACTTGTCGACGATCGCCGAGAGCCCGGGCTCGACCTCGAAATCGCTCGCGGGCTTGTGATGCTCAGTCACCACCGCGACGATCTGGAGGTTGAAGTTCTCGCCGTCGAAGGGCAGCTGCCCGGTGAGGCACTCGTACATCACCACGCCGAGGGCCCAGATGTCGGCCCGCGGGTCGATGGGCTCGCCCTTGGCCTGCTCGGGCGACATGTAGTGCGGCGTGCCGACGGTGGTGTTGCTCTGGGTGATCGAGAGGTTGATGTCTTTCTCGGGGTTCAGCACCTTCGAGATGCCGAAATCGACGATCTTGACGTGGGTCTCGCCCGTCGGGAGCCGCGCGAGAAAAATGTTCTCGGGCTTGATGTCGCGGTGCACCACCCCCGCGGCGTGGGCCACGATCAGCGCCTGGAGCACCTGACACACCACCGTCAGCGTCTCGCTCGGCAGGAGCTTCTCGTACCGCATGAGGTACGTCGCGAGGTCGATGCCCGTGAGGAGCTCGAGCGCGATGTAGAGCGAGCCGTCGTCGGGGTCTTGCCCGGCGTCGAGCACCTCGACGATGTTCGGGTGCTGAACCCGCCCCGCGGCGTGCGCCTCGTTCATAAAACGCCGCACGTTGTCGGTCGACACCTGGTTCTCAGGGTGCATCACCTTGATGGCCAGACGCCGGTGGGTGACCTCGTCTTCGGCCTCGTAGACGATGCCCATGCCGCCACGGCCGAGCACCCGTCGAAGCCGATATCGCCCCGCGACGGTGGTGCCGAGTCTGTGTTGATCCGTCGCCGCGGCGGTCACTGCCCCTCTTCGCTTCGAAGGAGATACCACACGACCGTACCTCACGGTGACCCTTTACGTCACCTGCGATACGATCGACGGGTGCGTCACACGCTGCCCCTCCTCGAAGCGCGCGCTCCGGCCACCGGGCGCTGCACATATTGCCCGAAATTGTGCCGCCCGGCCTGCCCCGTCTCGACCGTCGAGGGCCGCGAGACCGTCACCCCATGGGGAAAAATGCGGGCCCTCGACGAGGTGCTCCGGGCCGACGCGCCGGGGCATCACGCCGAGCGCTTCGAGAAGGCCTGGGCCTGCACCGGGTGCGGCGCGTGTCGGGCCCTGTGCCTCCTCGACAACCCCGTGGCCGACACCCTCTTTGACGGCCGCGCTGACGCCTTCGCCAACGACCTCGCGCCCCCCGCGGTGAAGGCCTTCCTGCGCGACGAGGCCGCGACCGACGGGGCGCGCCGCCGGGCCCGCGCCTCCCTCGACGCCGAAGGCGCGACGCACGCCACGCTGCGGTACATGCCAGGCTGCGCCGAGGCCGACGCGCGGCCCGAGCAGGTGCGCGACGCCGCCGAAGCGGTGGGGCTCCTCGGGCGCTGCGGGTGCGGGGTGAGCGCCGAGGTGTGCTGCGGCGCCAAGCTCCACGACGCGGGCGACCGCTTGGGGCTCCTCGCGCAGGCCCGGCGCTTCGCCGAATCGGTGCGCGGGGTCGAGACCCTCGTCGTGGGCGACGCCGACTGCCTCGCGGTGCTTCGGAGCGTGTACCCGAGGCTCGGCGTGACCTTGCCAAAAGTTGAGCATTTAAGCGAGTTTGCAGAGGCTCATCTCGACCGCTTGGGCGCGGTCGAGGCGCCGCCGCGGGTGGTGTGGCACGACCCCTGTAAGCTCGGCCGCGGGCTCGGGGTCTACGACGCGCCGCGGAGGGTGCTCTCGGCGGTGCTCGGTCGGCCCGTGGGCGAGGCCGAGAACCACCGCGACAAGGCGCTCTGTTCGGGGGGCGGCGGGCTGGTTCCGCTCACCCGGCCTGAGACGGCGCGCGAGATCGCGGCGATGGCGTTGGCCGAGCTGGCGCAGGGCGGCGACACGGTGGTGGTGGTCGGCTGCGCGTCGAGCCGGGCGCGCTTCGCCGAAGCCGGTGCGGCGGTCGAAGACTTCGCGACCTGGGTGCTGCGGGGGGCGCGGGCGGGCGCGCAAAGACCGTGACGCTGGCCGGGCGAGTGGGGTAACTGTTCGGGCCATTGTGAGCGCGCGCGAGGCCTCGACGATGGAGCTTGTGGTCAACCCCTCAGCCGGCGGAGGCCGCGCTGGCAAGCGTCTCGTCGCGCTCGAGCGCGCGCTGCGCGACGCCGGGTTGAGGGTGAATGTTCACAGCACCCGGGGCCGTCGCGACCTCCACGACACGGTCAAGCGGGTGGTGCTCGACAAGGCCCCGCTCGTGGGCGTGCTCGGCGGCGACGGCACCTTCCACGACGCGGTGAACGCGCTCTTGAGCGACGAGGGGCAGCTCATCGACTGCGCCGAGACGGTGTTCGTGAGCCTCCCGGCGGGCACCGGGGGCGACCTCGGGGCGCGCACGCTGCAGCTCCCGTCTGACCCCGCGGCCCTCGCGCGGGTGGTGGCGACGGGGCGCGACCGGGCCTTCGATCTCGGCAAGATCACCTACGTCGCCGAGGGCGGTCGCCGCGCGGTGAAGCTCTTCGCCAACATCGCGAGCTGCGGGATCTCGGGGCGCGTCGACGACCTCGTCGCGCGGGGCCCGAAGTGGCTGGGGGGCAAGGCCGCGTACTTCGTGGCCTCGCTGCGGGCCAACCTCGGATGGAAGAACCAGCAGGTGCGCATCGTCGTCGACGACGCGTTGCTCTACGAGGGGCCCGTGATGACCGCGGCGGTCTGCAACGGCCGCGCCTTCGGGGGCGGCATGTTGGTGGCGCCCGACGCCCGCGCCGACGACGGCGTGTTCGACATCACGGTGCTCGGCGACATCGGCCTCGCGGGGGTGGCGACCCTGTCGTCGAAGCTCTACGCGGGCACCCACCGGGCGATGCCCGAGGTCACCGTGGGCCGCGGTCGGCGCGTGGTGATCGAGACCCCTGAGCGCGACCTAAGGCTCGACGTCGACGGCGAGACGCCGGGCTTCGGGCCCGCCACGATCGAGATGCTGCCGGGGGCGATCAAGCTCCGACATCCTTGAAATCTCAACGGTATTGGCGAAACAAAGATGAACGACATTCAACGCGTGGCGGTGCTCGGCGCGGGCACCATGGGGCACGGCATCGCGCAGGTGTGTGCCGCGGCGGGGCTCTCGGTGCGGGTCTTCGACCTCGACGACGCGGCGCTCGAACGCGGGCAGCGCGGCGTGCTCGGCTCCCTCGAACGGGTGGTCAAGAAGGGCGGCCTGAGCGGCGCCGACGCGGCGGCGGTGGCGGGCCGCATCGCGTGGTCGACCGCGCTCGCGCCGTCGGTGGTCGACGCCGACCTCGTGGTCGAGGCCGTGCCCGAGAAGATCGAGCTGAAGAAAGAGCTCTTTCGTCAGGTCGACGCGGCGGCTCCGGCGCACTGCCTCTTCGGGTCGAACACTTCGTCGCTGTCGATCACCGAGCTCGCCGCCGCGGTGCGCGACCCGGGGCGACTCCTGGGGCTGCATTTCTTTAACCCCGTGCCCGTGATGGAGCTGCTCGAAATCGTACGCGGCGTCCGCACCTCCGAGGCGAGCCTCGCGGCGGCCGAGGCCTTCGCGCGGGCCATCGGCAAGACCGCGATCGTGGTGCGCGACTACCCGGGCTTCGCCACGAGCCGGCTCGGGGTGGTGATCGGCGCCGAGGCCATCCGCATGCTCGAAGCCGGCGTCGCGTCGGCCGAAGACATCGACCGCGCGATGGTGCTCGGATACAAGCACCCCGTGGGCCCGCTCAAGCTCACCGACCTCGTGGGCCTCGATGTGCGGCTCGCCATCCTTGAGCATTTGCACAAAGAAGTGGGCGAACAGTTTCGCCCGCCGGCGCTCTTGCGGCAGATGGTGCGCGCGGGCAAACTGGGCAAGAAGTCTGGAGAGGGGTTCTACCTCTGGCCTTCAGAGGTGAAACAATGAGTCTGCGCGGCGTTTGGGCTGGGGCCCTGGTGGCGGTCGTGATGGCCTGTTCGGCGCAGTCGAACAGCGGCAACTCGGGCAACAGCGGCGCAGGGGGCGAGGGGGGCAGCGCGAGCGAGCTCCAGTCGCAGTGCGTCTCGGTGTGCAGCCGGGCAAACTGTGCGGGTACGATGTGCGCGTCAGAGTGCGGCAACATCGCCGCGGTGCCGTCGCGGTGTTACGGCGCGGCGGGGGCGATGCTCAGCTGCATCAACGCGCAGCCCTCGATTCAGTGCAACGCAGACGGCGACGGCATCGAGACGCCGACGGCGTGCCGCGCGCAGTTCAACACGTTTCTGCAATGTGTGACGGCCTCGGTCGACGCGGGCACGAGCGCCCGCAACGACGCCGAGGCGAGCGACGTGTGCGGCGCGCTCTGTCAGGCGCAAGGGCGGGCCAATTGCAGCGGCTTCTCGATGGGCTCGTGCGTGAGCCAGTGTCAGAGCGCGGCGGGGCAGGTGCCCGCGCAGTGTCGCTCGGCCTACGCCGAGGTGCAGGGCTGCTTCGTCGACGAGACCTACCAGTGTCAGAACAACACCGCCGTGCCCACGTCTGAGCGCTGCCGCAGCGCGGTCGAGACCTTCAGCGCGTGTGTGAGCGGGGGGCGCTGACCGCGGGCGCCTCGCCCGGCGCGCGGGCGTCGATGGCGAGCGCGTGGATGGGGCCCCGCATCGCGTCGCGAAACAGCGCGTAGATGGCGCGGTGTCGGGCCACGGCGTTCATCGCGGCGAAGGCCTCGGCGGCGATCTCGACGCGGTAGTGCCCGCCGCCGTGTTCGCGCACGCCCGCGTGCCCCGCGTGGAGGTGGCTCTCGTCGACCACCGACAGGGTCTCGGGGGTGAAGTGGGCCTTCAGCACCGCTTCAATGTGCAACTTCATCTCGGCTGACATCGCTTCGCGGCCGAAGGTATCGCAAAAGATCACGCGCTGCGTCGACGAAGTTTGGCGTGAAAGCTGCGTTGAGGCTGCGATTCTGGGCTATCTTCGGGGGCATGCGACGTGCGCGGCTTGCTTGGTGGGCGGCCCTCGGGGCGATGGCCGGGGCGGTCATGGGCTGTGGTGGTTCAGACTCGTCGATCGTGGTGGTCGACCCTGACGGCGGCGTGGTCGACGCGGGCAAGCTGCCAGACGTCGGGGCGCCGCTCGATGTCGGGGTCGATGTGCCCGATGTGGGCTTCGACACGGGCCCCCAAGGGCTCCCCTGCCGCACCCTCGATGACTGCACAGGGCCCGATTTCTGTACCAACGCGCGGGCCTGCCGGGCCGGGCGCTGCGTGACCGTCGGGGGCGAGCAGCTCTGCAACGACAACGTCGCGTGCACGAACGATCGCTGCGACGCGACGAACAACCGCTGCACCCACGAGGCGTCTGACATGCGGTGCCCGAGCGGGCAGTTCTGCTCGGTGGCCGACGGGTGTGTGGCGATGCTCCCGTGCGGCGATGACCCCACGGTCTGCAATCGCCTGAGCGGTGACGTGTGCTCGGGCACCTGGCGCTGCGACCCCGCGACGCTGCGCTGCGCGCGGAGCCCCGCGCAGAACTGCGACGACGGCGACATGTGCACCGTCGACAGCTGCACGGTCTCGAACGGCATGCCCATGTGCGCCAACCGCGGCCCCGACTACCAGTCTGACCCGATGAACTGCGGGCTCTGCGGCAACCGCTGTCCGAGCGGCGCCAACCAGAGCGCGACCTGTACGATGGGGGCCTGCGGCCGGAGCTGCGCGATGGGCTTCGTCGACCTCGACCGCGACCCCGCCAACGGCTGCGAGTGCCGCTCGGGCGAGAGCGACAGCCCCGACCTCCGCTTCGCCGACACCAACTGCGACGGCGTCGACGGCGACGCGAGCCGCGCGGTCTTCGTGGCCACCACCGGCAACGACACCGGCGACGGCTCCCGCGAGCGCCCCCTGCGCTCGATCAACGCTGCCATCCAGCGGGCCGCCCAGAGCAACCCCGCCCGCGCGGTCTTCATCGGCGCGGGCAGCTACCGCGGCTCCGTCGAGCTCCGCCCGGGTGTCAATTTGTACGGTGGTTACGACCCCTTGAACGGTTGGAGCCGCAGCCTCACGAACACCACCACCCTCGCCGGCGACTCGACCGCGGTCTTGGGCGAACGGCTCACCTCGCCGGTCGAGCTCCAGCTCCTCACCATCACGGCCACGGCGGGCTCGGGCCCCGGGCAGAGCAGCTACGGCGTGCGCATCGTCAACAGCGCCGCGATGGTCACCCTGCGAAACTGCACCATCACCGCCGTCGCGGGCACCAACGGGAGCGACGGCAACAACGGCACCACCGGCGCCAACGGCGGCACCGGCGGCGGGGGCGGCACGGGCACCGCGGGCGCCGCAGGGAGCTCGTCGTGCGGGGCCGGCGGCGGTCGCGGGGCCGACGGCCGAACGGGGGTCGGCAACGGCTCGATGGGCGGCGGCGGCACCACGGCCTCGGGGGGCGGCGCAGGGGGCAACGGCGGCGGCGGCGGCAACGCGGGCTCGTGCACCGTCGGCTTCGACAGCAGCGGCGGCGGGGCGGCGGGGGCGGGCTCTCCGGGGGGCGCGGTGGCCGGGGGCAACGGCAACAACGGCGTCAACGGGCGCGGGGCCGCGTCGATCGGCGCCGTGCGCAACGACAGCGGGGTCTACGAGCCCGCGGCGGGCACTCCGGGGAGCCAAGGCTACCCCGGCGGCGGCGGCGGCGGCGGGGGCTCGGGAGGGGGCTCGTCGCAGTCGTGCGGCTTCTTCGGGCGAGAGTGTTGCAGCGCCACCGCGGGCGGCGGCGGCGGCGGCGGCGGCGGCGGTTGCGGCGGGGGCGGCGGGGGCGCGGGCACCGGCGGCGGCGGCTCCTTCGGCGTGGTGGCGGTGTCATCAAATGTGCGCCTCGACACCTGTCGGGTGACGACGGGGCGCGGCGGCAACGGCGGGCGCGGCGGCAACGGCGGCGGCGGCGGGCCTCGGGGGCCTGGCGGCGGCGGCGGGAGCGCGTCGCGTAACGGCGGCGGCGGTGGGAGCGGCGCCCAGGGCGGCCAGGGGGGCGCGGGCGGGGCTGGGCCCGGCGGCCCCGGGGGGCCGTCGGTGTGTGTGCTCTACCTCGGCAACGCGCCGAGCATCGAGGCGATGACCTGCATGACGGGCGGGGGCGGCGCGGGCGGGGCGGGCGGCACCAGCGCGGTGCTCGGCAACGCCTCGGCGGGGATGAACGGATACAACGAACAGGTGCGGGCGGGCGACTGAGCGCTACGCGTCGCGGCGGGTGAGGGGGCTATGGGTCGGCCAGGAGCTTCATCCGCGGCGACGCGAGGGCCACCCCGTGCGCGGCCAGGAGCCCGAGCGCGGCCTCGTGGAAGCGGTCGGCGACCAGGTACTGGCTGCCGAAATCGTTCAAAAAGACGATCATTTTCAGGGTGATCCACGAGTCGGTGGTCTCGATGATGAGCGGCACCGGGGCGGGCTCGGCGGCCACCCCTTGGGTGCCCTTCGCGGCCTGAAGCAACAGCGATTTCGCGAGTTTGACGTCGGCGTCGAGGCTCAAACGGAAGAGGTACCCCCGCACGAAGGGGCGCTCTCGGCCCGAGAAATTGAGCACCGTCCCTTGGGCGATGGCCTTGTTGGGCACGGTGATGAGCTCATCGCCGACGGCGAGCAAGAGCGTGGCCCGCCAAGACACCTCGAGCACCTGACCGTGGACGCGCTCGCCGTCGAAGCGCAGCTCGACCCAGTCGCCCAGGCGAAAGGGTCGATCGAGCTGCAACGAGATGCCCGCGAAGAGCTGCCCGAGGGTGTCTTGCAGCGCCAACCCGAGCACCACCGACATCACCGCCGAGGTCGCCAGGAGCGACGTAAATTCGATCAAGAAGACCTGGTGCAGGAGCACCCCGAAGAGCAGCACCGACACCACGATGGAGAACAAATCGACCAGAAGCGCGGGCACGCCCTCGTGCTGGCTGTGCGCGAACAGCCATTGAAAGATGAACATCCGCGCGACCCGCAGGCCCGACATCATCTGCGCGACGACCGAGACGAAGCCCGCGCCGATGACCAGCAAGGGGCCCGCCCCAAGCGCGACGAGGCCGCGGGTGAGCCCCCAAAGCAAGAGCGAGAGCACCAGCGAGTGACGGAGGGCGTGCCATTGGCCCGCCATGAGGCGCTGACGCGAGGGCGTCCAGTGAGGGGTGCAGAGGCGGTTGATGGCCCAGGCGACCAGCGATACGAGCGCCAGGGCTGTAAACAAGGGCCAGCGGTTGAGCACGAGGATGCGTGCGAGGAGCGAGGGGCCGAGCACCATCGGGGTCTCTCCGTGAGGGGCCCGACGAAGGGCCGAGCGGGCGGCCTAGCGCGCGTGCTGCGCGACCAGGCCTACCAACGCAAGACATGCCGCAAAGAGGAGCGTCGACACAAACTGCTTCAACATCGACTTCATCGCCTGCGCTGAGGGTGATCGCACACCGTGGCCGGCTCGCTCCATCACAGCGAACTTCGCGTGTCGACTCGCCACGCGGCGGCGGGTGTGAGGCCGTACGCCAGGTCTCGCGGCCCGCACGCCATCGAGGCAGCGCGCCGCGAGCTCAACGGTCGTCTCGGTCGGGGGCTCTCTATCGCCGCGAGGCAGCGCGGTCAAGAAGATCGACGGGCGCTTTGGGGCGGCGGCTCAGCGGTGCACGCGCAGCACGTACCGCAGACGCACCTGGCTCTCGTGATAGAGCAGGTACTCAGACTGGGTGAAGTTGCTGTTCTTGAACTTCGCCTGCGGGATGGGCTTGCCCACCGGCACGACGACCTTCTTGCCCTCGATGTCGATGGTGACGTCGTCTTTGGGGTCGGGCTCGGTGCGGCCGCGCGCCACGATGTGGTCGGTGCCCGCGGGGGCCCGGGTCAGGCTCGAATCGTCTTTGGTGATCGTATGCTCTTTGCCAAGCGCGGCCTCGGCGAGGAACATCACCCCCGTCTGCCCGGCCCAACCCACATAGTAGATCGATTTGCCGTTCTCTGACGCGAGATAGATGCCCTTGCCCACGCGGCCGCCCGAGTGCGGCATGATGCGCAGGCCCGTCTTCGCGATGGCGGCCACCACCGCGACGTTGGTGCCGTGCCAGAGGAGCTTGCGCTCGACCAGGGCGTCGTGGGCCTTGAAGCGCGCGCCCTCGCTGCGGCGGTTGAGCCGAAACGCGTCGATGAGCTTCGGCGTGTAGCCCGACGCGCCGGTGTTGTTGAGATACTTCTCGATGAGCGCGTACTCTTCGCTCTTGGGGTCGACGTAGTCGAGGTCGGCGTCGAGCTTGTTGTAGTTGTCGTCTGCCGGGTTGGGCAGGAGCTCGGCCTCTTCTTTGGCCTCTTCTTTTTGAAGCCCGACGGCGATCTCGATGTCGTTGAGCACGTTGAGCATTTCAACCTTCTTATGAAGGAGCTCAGCCGTGTTGATGGGCGGCGGCACCCGGCGCCCGAACGAGTGCGGGATCACCGTGTAGAATTGCGAAGAGATTTGATTGATGACGTTGACGCCCTTGTTCTGCGTCAGCGCGTCGTCGAGGTCTTCGAGGATCTTGTAACCCTTGCTGATCTGCGTCTTCGAGAGCTGCCCGAGGGGCATCTTCTTCACGTCGATGTCAAAGCTCGCCATCGCGCCCTTGAACATGTCGTGGTCGAAGATCAACGACATGAAGTTCTCGACCCGGGGGTGGAGCTTCGACGGCGCGGTCTTCTTCTGCACCTTTTGCTGCACCACCGCGGCGCTCTTGTCGATGGCCTTGAGCTTCTCTTCGACCTCGGCCGACTTCTGCGCGGCCTCGGCGCTGCGGTCGATCTCGATCAGCGCGTATTTGCCCGCCTTTGCGACGAAGTTCTTACGGTTCGCCCAGGCGTTGCTCGATTTGTCTTTGAACTTCGATTCAAACTCTTTGATCGCGCCATCGGCCGAGGCGTGGCCGCCGCCGAGCGAAGACTGCCCGACCTCGCCCACCCGGCCCCAACGGAACCATGCGTGAAACTTGCCGCCCTTTTCGACCACCTGGAGCACGTAGAACTTGTTGTTGTTGGCGCCGATGTTGGTTTGATTGAGCATCGCGTCATAGTCTTGATAGACCGCGCCGCCGCTCTTCAACGGGCAATGATCGTCAACGGGGATCACCACCCCGCTCGCCGCAGGGGCCGCCGCCGTAGGAGCCGCCGCCGCAGGAGCCGGAGTCTTCGCCTTCGCCATAAAACCGTGATGCCTCCAATCTGGTCGGGCGACCACCCAGCGACGTCGCCCAAAGTTCTGGTGGGCCGCGAGGGTACACCGAAGACCCCGCCGCGCAACTGCCAAGTGCTGAGAAGTTGACAAACAATGTCAACGCTCTACGGGGTGCGGGCGACGAGGCTGGAGTGCGCGCGGGGCGAGGCGTATAGAGCGGTGTGATGGACGTTCGGCGTTGCGACAGCGAAGAGCCCAAGAAGGTGCCCGGCCTCGATGATCTCTTCGAGCGGGTCACCGGGGTCGAGCGGCCGGTGCCGCCGAAGGGGCCCAAGATCCGATGCCCGCTGTGTCTATGGCAGCCGAAGAAGCGCTCTCGCTGGTACTGCACCTGCGGCCACGGGTGGAACACCTTTGACACCGCGGGGCGCTGCCCCAAATGCACTTTTCAGTGGGTCGACACGGCGTGTCTGAGCTGCGCCCGCTGGTCGAAGCATCGCGCGTGGTATGCGCCCGACGATGAGGGTCGCGGCGCGGCTTGAGGCTTGTGGGCGGGGCCGCGCGGTGAAGTAGAGTCGCCGTCGCGCTCATGAAGAACCCTGGCGACGTACGGCTCTCACGCCGTGAAGGGGTGTGGCTCACCTTGGCCGCGACCTTCACCATGACCATCAGTTACATCGACCGTCAGAACGTCGCGGTGCTCGCGCCGATCATCACCCGCGAGCTTCAGCTGAGCGAGGTGCAGTACGGGGTGATCGCGTCGGCGTTCTCGCTGGCGTACCTCGTGGGGGCGCCCTTCGCAGGGCGCTACATCGACCGGGTGGGGGCGCGTCGGGGGCTCCTCTACGCGGTGGTGGCGTGGACGGTGATCGCGGCCGCGCACGCGCTCGTGCCGGGCTTCGCGGCGCTGATCGCGATGCGGGTGCTCTTGGGCCTGGCCGAGTCGCCGAGCTTTCCGGGGGCTTCGCAGACGGTGCATCGCGCGCTCTCGGCCGAGGATCGCCCCCGCGGCATCGGGGTGCTCTTCACCGGGAGCTCGCTCGGCTCGATGCTCGCGCCGCCCTTGGCCTTGGGCGTCGCGTCACATTTCGGCTGGCGCATGGCCCTCCTGGTCTCGTCGATGGCGGGCCTTGTGTGGGTGCCCCTGTGGCTGTTGACCGCGTACCGACCGCGCGCTCAGGCCGCCCTCGACGCGCCGCCCGACGAGGCGCCCTCGGTGCGCGTGGGTGAGGGGTACCGCGACGTCGAGATCGCCGCGCCCGATGCGAGACCGGTGTGGCAGAACCCGGCCTTGCAGCGCGCCCTGGCGCTCATCGTCGCGTCGTCACCGCTCATCGGCTTCATCCTGACGTGGAACGCGAAGTACCTCGTGCGCACCTTCACCCTCTCGCCCCTCGCGATCGCGCGCTACCTCTGGATCGCGCCGCTCGTCTTCGACCTCGGCGCCATCGGCTTCGGCGACCTCGCCGCGCGTCGCGCCCGCGCGCCGGGCAACCCCCGGGGGGGCAGCGACCCGAAGCTCGTCGGCCTCGCGACGGCGCTGGCGGGGGCGGCCGCGGTGGGCCTGCGGAGCGCAGATTCTCCTGCGATTGCAACAGTTTGGGCCTCGCTCTTGATGCTCGGCGGCGGGGGCACCTACGCGATGCTCACGAGCGACATGTTGGCGCGGGTTCCGGCTCGGGCGGTGAGCGCGGCGGGGGGGCTCTGCGCGTCGGCTCAGGCGCTCGCGTTTGTGGTCTCGAACGTGTTGATCGGTCGCGGCGTCGCGTCGAGCGGGAGCTTCCGCGGTGTGCTCGTGGGCCTCGCGCTCTGCGTGGTGCCGGGCGCTCTGGCGTGGCATCTCTGGCCCGGGGTTCCGCCCGTTCGCGACGCCGCCTGAGCGGGCCCGCAGATCAGACGCGCGCTCGGTCGGCGCGACCCAAGTCTGAGCCCCGGGTCGCGCAGCGATGCGAGAGGGAGTGTGCGAGGTCGAGGAGGCTCAGCGCCGACGGCGGCGGCTGACGAAGAGGGCGAGGCCTGCGGCGAAGAGGGCGCCCAAGCCCTTCGAGCGCGTCTGCGTGTGGCCCACGGCGGTGCTGCACGCGCAGCCGTCACCCTGGAGCCGACGCTCGATGGGCTGATCGCCCGCGTCGCTCTCGGGGAGCGGGCCCGCGTCAGCGTTCGGGTCGCCGAGGTCTTCGGGCTGCCCGACATCCTCAGGCTGCCCCGCGTCGACGCCCGTGTCAGGGAAGCCGGCGTCGCGCGGCTCGGCCATCACGCAGGTGTGCGACGCGAGGTCACACATCTGGCCGTCGCGGCAGTCGGCGTTCGAGGCGCAACCGCAGACGTTGTTGCCCTCGGCGGTGGTGCGGCAGAGGCCGCCCGCGGGAGCCGACATGCAGCCCACGCTCATGCCGCTGCGCACGACACACGGCACGCACCGCCCGCGGGTGGTGTCACAGACCGGCATCGAGGCCATCGACGCGCAGTTGGCGTCGGGGTTGGTGGCAGGCATCGTGCGCGCCGCGCCCGGGTCGCGGGGCCCGTCAGGCAGGCAGTCGTTGTCGCTGTCGAGGTCGAGGAAGTCGGGCGCCCCGTCGCGGTCGGTGTCGACCGGGTTGGTGGGGTCTGCGCCGGCCTCTTCGCGGTCGGGCACGCTGTCACCGTCGCTGTCGGTGTCGCGGTACGAGGGCGTGCCGTCGCCGTCGAAATCGTCGCCCATGCTCGGGTCGAGGGCGCGCTCGGTGCGGGTCGGGATGCCGTCACCGTCGTCGTCGGGGTCTTGCCAATCGGGGCGCCCGTCGTTGTCGGTGTCGCGGTCACCGCCGTTGGCGCCGCCGCCCCGCTCGTCGCGATTCGGCACGCCGTCACCGTCTGCGTCGTCGCTCGGGTCGAGGAAGTCGGGCGCGCCGTTCATGTTGCGGTCGGCGGTGCCCTCGGTGCGGTCGTCGAGCCCGTCGGCGTCGCTGTCGGTGTCGCGGTACGAGGGCGTGCCGTCGCTGTCGAAGTCGTCGCTCGCGCTCATGTCGAGGCGCGCCTCTTCGGCCGTGGCGATGCCGTCGTTGTCGTCGTCGGGGTCGAGGTGATCGGGGCGATCGTCGCCGTCGGTGTTGGTGTCGCGCCCCATGGGCCGCTCGTCGCGGGTCGCGATGGTGTCGCCGTCGTCGTCGGGATCGAGGTGATCGGGGCGGTCGTCGCCGTCGGTGTTGGCGTCGCGGCCGCCGGGGCGCTCGGTGCGGGTGTTGATGCCGTCGTTGTCGTCGTCGGGGTCGAGCGCGTCGATGACGTTGTCGCTGTCGGTGTCGACCGGGCGCATGAGGTCGCGCCCCACCTCGGTGCCGTCGTTGATCGAGTCGCCGTCGGTGTCGGGGTTGCGCGGGTCGGTGCCGATGCGCCCTTCGACGAGGTCGGTGAGGCCATCGCCGTCGGTGTCGACGTCGGCGATGCACTCGCCGCGCTCGGTGTCACAGACGGGCCGGGTGGGGTTGGTGCAGTTGGCGTTCGGGTCTCGCGACGCGATCACGCGGTTGGCGTTCGACTCGCTGCGGTCTGAGAGGCAGTCGTTGTCGCTGTCGGAGTCGAGGTAGTCGGGCGTGCCGTCGCGGTCGGTGTCGGCCGTGCAATCGCCCTCGACCGTGTCGGTGTGGCCGTCTTGGTCGGCGTCGCCCGCGGCCAGTCGGCCGAGCATCTGCAACACCACCACGCTCATCGACTCGTCGCCGTTGCCGAGCACGTTGAAGGTCACCGTCTGATCGCCGTCGGCGATGTACGGACGCATGTCGTAGAGCTCGTCGTCGCGGCGCGAGCTCGGGGTGTGGTTGCCGAGCACGGCGTCGCCCTCAAGGCCCACAGGCCAGCCCGCCGCGGTGCCCACCGAGACGTCGGCGCCGCCGAAGCTACCCGTGGTGCCGAGGGCCGCGGTGGTGCGACCGCATCCGCGCGCGAACTCCATCGCGGGCACGCCCGGCGGAGGCGTCGTTTGCTCCCAGTCGTCGGCGCCGCCCGAGAGCGTCGTGAGGTTTCGGTCGTTGACCTGAACCGTCGTGTTCTCTTGGCAGCTGTCGTACTCCCAGTTCATGTTGATCGCGGCGGCGAAGGGCTCGCCGCGGGTCGAGTTGGCCGGGCAGCGGTTCGCCGCGGGGGCCGGCAGGCGCAGCGCCCCCGAGCGGAAGCCCGCGTCGGCCACGCCCTCGAACACCACCACGCTCCGCAAGGGGGCGTAATCGAGGTCGTAGAGCACGACGAGCGAGTGGCCGAGATACTGGGGGTAGGCCGTGTGATTCCAGTGTTGGTCGCCGCGCTCGCCGACGGGCACATTGAGGCGCCCGCCCGGGTGATTGCTGCCCACGATGGCCCGGAGGTTCTCGGTCACATCGAAGCGGAACGTGCCCCAAAGCCGTGACGCTGCGTAGGTGGCGCGGCCTTCGAGGGAGCCCACGAAGCGGCTCGAACCTGTGCCGATGGTTACCACGCGGGGGTTGCCCGCGGGCCCCGGGGGGATGGCCTGCAGCGACCCGTTGGTGATCACCGAACTGTACAAAATCGCGCGTCGCACCCGCGCCCGCCGCGGCAACTGGAGGTGAAACTCACCCGTCACCATCGTCGTCGGGGTCGACACCGCGGCCCAGCCGTCGGTGGTTACGCCACCACGAAACGACTCGCTCACCACCGTGCGCAGCGTTTGGGCCTCGGCCCGAGGCGCCGCCACAAGGCCCGTGAAAAGCGTCGTTAGCCCAAGAAAACCGTAGCGAGCACGCAGCGTCTCGCGCCACCCAAAGCGCTTCATCGGGCCGTCGCATCGCACGGTTTGGCCCCCGCTTCAACCCTCGCCAGGGCTCAAAATGTCGTGCGGCGCCGAGAGTGTAAGGCTTGCACGGGCCCGATGGCGCTTGCGCGTCGCGGCGGGTCAAGGCGACCGCAGGGGACGCAGACGGTCCGAACCCCACCCGACGATGGGCGATGGGGCGACGGGGCGACGGGGCGACGGGGCAACGGGGCGACGGGGCAACGGGGCGACGGGGCGACGAGGGGCGACCACGAGGGTCGCCCCTACAGGCCAATCGTTCGCGGTTTGCGTAGGGGCAGGCCTTGTGCCTGCCCGATACCGCCCGCCGGCCAATCGTCCGCGGTTTGGTGGGGGCAGGCCTTGTGCCTGCCCGTCGACGCCCACCGGCCAATCGTCCGCGGTTTGTGTGGGGGCAGGCCTTGTGCCTGCCCGATACCGCCCACCGGCCAATCGTTCGCGGTTTGCGTAGGGGCAGGCCTTGTGCCTGCCCGTCGACGCCCACCGGCCAATCGTCCGCGGTTTGGTGGGGGCAGGCCTTGTGCCTGCCCGATATCGCCCACCGGCCAATCGTCCGCGGTTTGGTGGGGGCAGGCCTTGTGCCTGCCCGATATCGCCCACCGGCCAATCGTCCGCGGTTTGGTGGGGGCAGGCCTTGTGCCTGCCCGTCGACGCCCTAACGCAAAACGTCGCGCGGAATCGACACCGTAAAGCTCGCGCCAGCCCCCGGCGCGCTCCTAAGCGTCAGGGTGCCACCGTGGGCCTTGATGTGCTTCAGCGAGACCGCAAGACCAAGGCCCGAGCCGTCAGGGCGCGTCGAATAGAAGGGTTCGAACACCCTCTCGTGCAGCGCGGGTTCGATGCCCGGCCCGTGATCGTCGACGGTGATCGAGAGCGCCTCAGGGCGCGCGTCGACCGCGAGGGTGACCGGCAGCGCGGCGGGCGACACCGCCGCGGCGTTGTCGAGCAGGTGGTCGAGGCACTGGCGAATCAGGGTCTCGTCGACCTGGGCCGTGAAGTCTTCGCCGTGTGTGGTGAGGGCGGTGCGAAGGCCGGGGTGGCGGCTCCGGGCGGCCGCGAGCGCTTCGTCGGCGAGCTCCCGCAGGTCGATCGAAGACCTGCGCGGCGCGGAGGTTCGTGCGAAATCGAGCAGGGCCTTGAGGTTGCGTTCGAGGCGCTTGATGGCCTCGGCGGCAAGGTCGAGGTGCTCGCGCTCGGGGGCGTCGAGGTCGTTGCGGGCGCGCAACATCTGGACGTTCATGGCCACCGAGGTGAGGGGCGTCCGAATGTCGTGGGCGAGGGCCGTCGCGAAGGCTCCGAGCGCGGCGAGTCGGCGGGCCTCTTCGAGCTCCCGCGCGAGAGCCACGGCGTCGGTGACGTCTTGGGTGATGACCGTCACGCCGGTGGGGTGTCCGAGGCGATCGTTGAAGGGCGCCACGGTGACGTCGAAGACGCGGGTGGCGCCGTCGGGTAGCGTGAGCGAGAGCGCGGGGCGGTGCACCACCTGGGTCGCGTCGTGCGCGATGGCGGCAACAATTTCAGCCGTCTCGGGGGTCTTGAGCGAGGGCAGGAGCTCGTCGAAATAGTGCCGCCCGCGAGCCTCCCGGGGGCTGATCCCGGTCTCCCGAGAGAGCTTGTCGTTCCACCAACGGACGCGAAAATCTCTGTCGATGGCGGTGACCCCGACGGGCAAGCTGTTGATGAGGTCTTCGAGGAGGGCCTCGTAATCTTCGAGGTCGCGGGTCGCACCCGCCGCGGCGGCATAGAGGGCAAAGTTCTCAAGCTTGAGCGCAAGGTGATCGCCCAAGGCCACGCTCTGCTCGACCGCCGACCGGGTCATCCGCGCCCCGCGCGCGATCACCAACACACCGTAGAGCGCTCCGCTGCGCCGCACCGGCACCAGCATCGCGGCGTCGAGGCGCTCAAGCCAGCCGAGCATCGCGACGGGCACCTCGGGCGCATGAGCCCGCGCAAAATGGGCCCGCGGGTGGGCATCACAGAGCGCCAGGAGCGCCGCGTCGGCGGCCGCGGTGGCGCCGAGGGGCCGACCCTCGCCGTGCAGAAAACGAACCGGCGCGTCGGTGATCTCTGCCACCGCGGCCTCGATGGTGCTGAGCACCTCGGCGGGCTCGACCACCGGCGAGAGCCTCTGGACGGCGCGCTCGAGCACCCCCCGCGGCGCCTCGCGGGTGAGCCGTCGCGCCCAACGCGGCGAGCGCTGCTCAAGCCACGCGTTGACCCAAGTGGCCGCCACCGGAGGAACCCCCGCGAGCACCACCGCCGCGAGGGCCGGCGACGACCGCTCGGCGAGGAAGCGGTAGAGCGGCATCGCGGCGACGCCGACGTAACCCGCGAAGAGCGCCGAGAGCCCCAACGCAAGGGCGATTTCAACCAGAAGCTCGCGGCTCTCGTAGAGATGGTACCGGAGCACCGCGGCGCCCGTGCCGCCCACCACGAGGAGGGTCATCAGCGTGGCGCGAAGCAGCACCGAGGTGGCATGGGCCTCGGTGTGCGCCGGCGGGCCCATGGTGCCAAAAATGACCCCCGAGGCGAGCCACGGGACCACCACGCTGGCCTGCACGAAGAGCACCGCGTTCGAGGGGCGTCGCTGCCCCTCAGGCACCGCCGCGCGCCAGTTGCGTTGCAGGTAGTACACCGTCGAGACGAACGACGGCGTCATCAAGAGGTTCATCAAGAGCCGGCCCGAGGGGCTCTCGCGCGGCACCGAGAGGCTCACGAGCACCGCCGCGAGGTTCATCGCGAGGAGCCCGTACACGAGCGGGCGCGGCGCAGGCTGGTTGCGCGGAAAGCTCTGCGCGAAGAAGACCAACAAGGTCACCGAGGTGAAGGCCGAGAGCGTCCCGAGGGTGTGAATGAGCTGGTGGTCGGCCGCCACGCCGCCCAGAAAGAGGAGCACGAAGGCCGCGAGGCAGCCGTTGGTGACGTGCGCGAGGCGACGAAAATGCCGGGTGTCGCTGCGCTCTCCGAGGTCGCGCCCGACGCGGCGCAAGAGCAGCTCGATCAGCGCCGCAGCGAAGAGCGCCACCGTGATCGCCGTGCCGAGCGCCATTCACTCACCCGTCGACGGCGCGCCCTTGTGGAGCGGCACCGTACCCGTGAGCGCCCCGGGCGGCCGCTCGATGCCATACTCACGGATCTTGCGGTCGAGGGTCGGGCGCGTGATGCCCAGCACCGCGCAGCTGCGGCGCTTGTTCCACCCGGTGGTCTGGAGCACCATGGCGATGTGCCGATGCTCGACCTCGCGGAGCGTCGCGATGCTCTTCAGGTCGGGCGCGTGCGCGGCCCCCTCGGGGCTGTCCTCGTCGAGCGCCTCGGGCGCGCTCTCGTGGCCCTCTTCGTCGAGGGTGATGGGCAGCGACGAGGCCTCGAGCACCTCGCCCTTGGTGAGCACCACCGCGCGGGTGAGGGCGTTCTCGAGCTCGCGCACGTTGCCCGGCCAAGGGTACCGCGCGATCACGTCGAGGGCCTCGCGCGAGACGTAACGAATGCGCTTGTGTTGCTCTCGCACGATCTTCGCGACGAGGTGGTCGACCAAGGGCCCGAGGTCGTCGCGGCGCTCGCGCAAGGGCGGGAGGTGAAGCTCGACCACCCGCAGTCGGTAAAAGAGATCCTCGCGGAAGCTCCCCTCGCGCACCATCGCGGGCAGGTCGCGGTGGGTCGCCGTCAAGATGCGCGCCCGCAGCGGCACCGGGCGAGGGTCACCGACGCGCTCGAAGACGCGCTCTTGAACGACCCTGAGGAGCTTGCTCTGAAGCTCCAGCGGAAGCTCGCCGATCTCGTCGAGGAAGAGCGTGCCCGAGCCCGCCAGGGCGAAGCGACCCGGCTTGTCGGCCACGGCCCCGGTGAAGGCGCCCCGCACGTGCCCAAACAGCTCGCTCTCCAACAACTCTCGCGGAAAGGCTGAGCAGTTCACCGCCACAAAGGGTTGGTCGCGGGTCGCGCTCGAGAAGTGAATGGCCCGCGCCACGAGCTCCTTGCCCGTGCCCGATTCGCCCGTCACCAACACCGTCGCGTTCGAGGTCGACACCCGGCCGATGGTCTTGAACACCTCGCGCATCGCCGGCGTGCGACCCACGATGCTGTCAACCTGGTGATCGCGCGCGGCGGTCTCGACCAGCGAGTCGACCCGGGCCGCGAGCTCCCGCGACTCCAGGGCCCGCAGTACGGTGATCTTGAGGCGCTCGATGTCGAGCGGTTTGACGAGAAAATCCCACGCGCCGCGCTGCATCGCGGTGATCGTCGAGCGCATGTCGTCGCGGGCCGTGATCACCACCACCGGCGGCACCCGCTCGCGCCCCTCAAGCTGCGCGAGCACCTCGAGCCCGTCGAGCCCAGGCAGCCCGAGGTCGAGGAGCACCAGGTCGACCCCCCCCGCGGTGATCGCGGCGAGCCCGCTCGGGCCGTCTTCGGCGGCGCTCACCGAGTACCCAAGGTCTGCCAGAAAACGCGAGAGCGACCGACGGATCGATCGGTCGTCGTCGACCACAAGGATGTTCGATTGTGATGGGGCGCTCACGGGGGCTTACACCGGCTCGTGGGGGGTCAGATGCTCTGAGCGGGCGCAGGGTTGCGCTCATTTGCGACAAGGGTTGCGCGCGGGCGAGCCCTGAAGGTACGGTGCAGGGTGAAGGTGTCGTCGATGGGGTTGCAAGCCAGCGTGAAAAAAATCGAGGGTCTCCTCGGCGAGCTTCGTTGGCCGGTGATTTCGCTGGGCCCGGGCACCTGGCGCTCGTCGTTTCGGGGCAAGACGACGGTCTTCCCGTTGGTGATCCAGGTGCAGCCGCAGGGCGACCGCGCGTGGTGCAAGCTGGCGGTGCTGCCCGTGGTGCGGCTCCCGGCCGACCCCGAGAAGGCCGAGAAGCTCTACGCGCGGCTCTTGCGCTTGAACGGCGAGATGCTCCTCTCGCGCTTCTCGCTCGACGAAGACGGCGACGTGATCCTCTCGGTTGAGTTTCCGATCGGCGAGCTTGACCCGAGCGAGCTGCGCGACAGCCTCGACGTGCTCTCGGTGTACGCCGAGCGCCACCACGTCGAGCTGCGCCAGCTCGTGGCCTGAGCGCCCCGCCCATGACCGTCAGCGTTGAGGCCGAGGGCCCCGTCACCGTGGTGACCATCAACCGGGTCGCGCGCCGCAACGCCATCGACCGCGCCACCGCCGACGCCCTCGCCGCGGCCTTCCGCGCCTTCGACGCCGACCCCGAGGCCCGGGTCGCAGTGCTCACCGGCGCGGGCGGCACCTTCTGCGCCGGCGCCGACCTCAGGGCCGTCGCCGAAGGCACCCCCAACCGCCTCGATCCAGAGGGTGACGCCCCCCTCGGGGTCTCGCGACTCGCTCTCTCAAAGCCCGTCATCGCCGCGGTGTCGGGCTACGCCGTCGCGGGGGGCCTCGAGCTCGCGCTCTGGTGCGACCTCAGGGTCGCCGACGACGACGCGGTCTTCGGCGTCTTCTGTCGCCGCTGGGGCGTGCCCCTCATCGACGGGGGCTCGGTGCGCCTGCCCCAAATCATAGGCCTCGGTCGCGCCCTCGACCTCATCCTCACGGGCCGCGCCGTGGGCGCCCAAGAAGCCCTCGCGATGGGCCTCGTGAGCCGCGTGGTGCCTCGGGGCGAGAGCCTCACGGCCGCCATCGCCCTCGCCGTCGAGCTCGCCGCGCTGCCCCAAGTCTGCCTCCGCGGCGACCGCGAGAGCGTCTACGCCGCCCTCAACAGACCCCTCGACGAGGCGCTGCGGCGCGAGTTCGAGATCGGGCAGCGCGCCCTCTCTGCCGAGACCCTCGCCGGGGCCACCCGCTTCGCCCACGGGGCAGGTCGGCACGGTCAGCGCGACTCTTGACAGTGTGTCAAAGATTGCTCGGGGGGTTGTTGATCTCGACGGCGCGGTAGCGCACGGTGCCGATGTTGGGCTCGTCGCTGGCGCCCTCGTAACGGCGCAGGGTCACCTCCCAGACGAGGGGGAGGCCCACCTCGCGGGTGACGAGATCGACGAGGCGCCGGGCCCCGAGGCGGGCGAGGGCGGCGGTGAAGAACGCGCGGAGCGGCTCGACCGAGGGCGCCGTGGGGGCGGTGATCCAGCGGGCGACGACCTCGACGGCGAGGCGACCCCCGGCGAAGCGCAGGGCGGTGACGAAGCGGCCGCCCTCGGTGCGCACATTGGCGACGAGCTCGCCCGGGTCGAGGCGGGTGAAGGTGGGCTCTGCCTCGACGGCGCCGGCGATGGGGCCGAGGCCCTCGGTGTCGGCAAGAAAGGCCAGCGCGGCGGCGCGGTCGGTCACGGCGCAGCGACCCTCGGCGCAGCGCGTGGCCTCGGCCTCGGGGGCGCTCCATTGGGCCGAGACGTTGCGCGCGACGACGGCGCCGCGGGCGCGCTGATCGAAGACGGCGAGGGCGAGCTCGGGGTGTTCGACGGTCGAGCTGTTGTCACCGCCGACCCGTTCTGTGTATCGAAGGGCCCAGCCTGAGTGCAGCGGCGGCGGCGGGGGGCGGCTCGAACACGCCGCGGCCCCGCAGAGCGCGACGAGCGCAAACCAGAGGGGCCGTCGGGGCATCTCAGCGTGAGGAGTCATTGTCGATGCACGTGGGGATGGTGGGTGCCACGGGGTTTCTGGGGCGGCAGATGGTGCGGGTGCTGCAATCGCGCGGCGACCGCGTCACGGTATTCTCGCGCGATCCGCTGCGGGCCCGCAACGCGCTTGCCGGGGTCGAAGATTTTCGCCCGCTCGAAGGCCTGAGCCGCGAGGCCTGCGCCGACCTCGACGCGCTCATCAACCTCGCGGGCGAGCCCGTGATGGGCGAACGCTGGAGCCCCGCCTTCAAGGCCCGCATCCGCGAGAGCCGGGTGCGCGCGACCCGGGCTACTGTGCAGGCCCTCGCGCGAGAGGGCGAGGCGGGGCCGAGGGTGCTCCTCAACGCGAGCGCGGTCGGGTACTACGGGCCGCGGGGCGACGAGGCCGTCGACGAGTCGGCGGGGCCGGGCGATGACTTCCTCGCGAGGGTGTGCGTCGATTGGGAGCGCGAGGCCCGCGCGGCCGAGGGGCTCGGGGCGCGGGTGGTGCGGCTCCGCATCGGGGTGGTGCTCGGTGACGGCGGGGCCCTCGAAAAGATGGCCTTGCCGTTCAAGCTGGGCCTCGGCGGGCCGATGGGCTCAGGGCGGCAGTACTTGCCTTGGGTCCACGTCGAAGACATCGCGCGGATGACCATGTTCGCCCTCGACCATCCGACCCTCTCGGGCCCGCTGAACCTCACCGCACCGGAGCCCGCCCGCTCGGCCGAGTTCGCCGCGGCGATGGGCAGGGTGCTGCATCGCCCGGCCTTCATGCCCACCCCCGCGTTTGTGCTGAAAATGGCCGTCGGAGAGGGGGCCGAGGCGGTGCTCACGGGCCAGCGCGCGGTGCCCCGGGCGCTCGGCGAGGCGGGCTACCAGTTTCGATTCACCGACCTCGACGAGGCCCTGCGCGACGTCTTACGGCGGGCCTGAGCGGCGCGGCTCACTCTGAGCCCGCGCGGAGCCGCGAGCGCACCTGCATGAGCAGCGCCCCGAGGCGGTTCTTGCCCGTGCCGTCGCCCACGCCCCAATACGCGTCGTGGGGGGCGGCCTCGATGAGGGCCTCTTCGCCGGTCGCGAGGAGCGCCGCGCGCAGGTCGGGGTGTTGCGTAAACTTCGCCACCAGGGCCTCGCGCATGATGTCTTCTTTGACGGTCTCCCAGTCGGGGCGGAGGGGCTTCGAGGGGTCGCGCCCGAGGGCCTTGGCCTCGGCGGGGCTCGGCGCTTGACGCACCACCTCTTCGTGCCCCGTGCCCGCAAACTTCTTCGCCTGAAAGTAATGCTCTGACGTGTGCCAGAAGCGCCCTTCGAGGGTGAAGCCGTGCGGCGAGAAGTTCGACAGGAAGCCGTACGGGTCGCGCTCGCGATAGAAACGAATGCTCATGGGGCCGATGCTCGGTCGCTCTTCGGAGCCCCAGTCATCACCCAGCGGGGTGCGCCGGCCGAAGAATTCACAGCGCCGAAGTCTGCCACAGACCTCTCACCGCGGGCAGCGTCTCGACGCCGCGAGGCGATTTTGAAGCGCCGCGAGAGCGCAACCGGCGGTGAATGTGCCCAGCGTCGCGTACGTTTCGATGAAGCGCCTGATGCGGCAAGTCTTGCCCCAATGATCAGATCGGCGCAGAGTCGGAAGGCCATGACCATGCGCACCCGGGGATTCGCCAGGCACATTCTCGCGACCATCTTCGCCGTCAGCGGCGTGTCGTGGGCGCAGGTCGTTGATTTCACCGGCAACTACACCACCTCGTCGCACACCACGGTGAGCGTCACGTCGCCCATCAGCACCACCGAAGAGCGCAACACGCGCGAGCGCGCGGTGGTCGAGCAGAGCGGCAACCAGGTGCAGATTCATGTCACCAACGATCGCGGCGAGCGCTGCGAGCTCGTCGGCAACCGCAGCGGCGAGAACAGCCTCTCGTTCTCGGCGGGGCAACGCTGCACGATGACCGACCCGGTGCACAACGTCGCGATGAACCTCTCGCTCCGCCGCGGCACGGGGAGCCTCCGGGGCAACAACCTCTCGCTCTCGCTCCTGTGGGACGCCTCGGGGTCGGGCCTCTTCGCCATCACCGGCACGGCCAACCAGCGCGTGAGCGGCTCCCGGCCCAATGCGCCCGCCCAGGCCGCCGCGCCCGCCCCGACGCCGGTCGCCCCCGCGGTCGCCCCGATGCCGACGCCCATCGTCGCCGCCCCCGTCGAGATCGCCCCCGCGGTGCCCCAACCCGTCGCCCTCGGCCCCGCGGCGGCGCCGCCCGTTGAGACCGGGCGCCGCGGCCGTCGCGACCGTCGCGCTGTGACCCCGGCCCCCGTGGTGGCGACGCCCACTCCCGCGGTGCCCGTCGCGCCCGCTGCGCCGCCGCCGCCTCCGGCCGAGCCGCCGCCGCCGGCGGTGCCGACCCTGTGGGGCATTCCCTTGACGGGCT
Source organism: Myxococcales bacterium (assembly GCA_016792845.1). Taxonomy (GTDB): domain Bacteria; phylum Myxococcota_A; class Polyangia; order Polyangiales; genus JAEUKH01. The sequence continues at coordinate 34,351 of JAEUKH010000023.1, forward strand.
TGCCCATCCCGGTGATCAGCACCATGGGCGAGCCGAGCCCCGCGCCCGCGCCCTCACCCGCCGCGCCCTCGGCCTGGGGTACCGCCGCGCCCGCCGCGCCCGCCGCGCCCGCCGCGCCGAGCGCCTGGTCGAACAGCCCGGTGGCGGCTCCCGGTGCGGCGCCTGGCCCGGCCCCGCAGCCGCTCCAGCCCGTGCCGGGCCCCACGCCGACGGCTTCGGCTTGGGGGCCTGCGGCGCCTGCGCCCGCCCCGCGTCCGATGCAACCCGTGGGTCCTCCCCAAGGCGCCTGGTCGAACACGCCCGCCCCGAGCCAGACGGTGGGTTGGGGCGCACCCGCACCCGCACCGGCGCCCGCGCCCGCGCCCGCGCCGTCGTTCGGCACCGGCGGGCCTGCGCTGATCGGCTTCCCCGGGGCGACGCAGCCCGTGGGTGGGCCCGCGCCTGCGCCCGCGCCGACCCAGTGGCCCCAACCCGCGCCCGCGCCGGGTGCGCGCAGCACGGGTCCGGGCATCGTTCTCGGCCCCGGAGTCGCTCCGCGCTGAGATCTGCGATACCCTGGCCCGGTTGGAGGTTTCATGCCGATCGCCAGGGCGCACCGGGGGTGCACGGGGCTCGTCCTCGGAGTGGCCGCACTCCTCGGATGTTTTGACGAAACGTCAAATGTCATTGAGCCCGATGGGGCCGTATTCGTCACCGATCTTGGCCAATCGAGCGACGCTTCAGATGCGAGTGTTGACGCACCGTCAGCAATGACCGACACCCCCGAGGGTGAGGTCTTCGACGGCGGAGGCGAGGCTGGTGCCGACGATGCGGCTCCCGGCGACGCGGGCGAGGCAGACGGGCCGACGGGCGACGGGGGGCGACGGTGCGGGCTCGACAACGACTGCCGCGAGCCGGGGGTGCCTTACTGCGATTTGGCCACGGGGCGCTGCGTGGCGTGTCGGGTCGACGGCGCAGACTGTCAACGCGGCCAGCGCTGCGACCCGGCGAGCGGCGCTTGTGTCGAGGGGTGCTCGCGCCAAGAAGACTGCACCCGCGGCGAGGCTGACGCGGGGGGCCCTCCGCTGCGCTGCGACCTGAACCGCGGCGTCTGCGTGGCCTGCATGAGCGACGACGAGTGCCCGCTCCGTACGATCTGCGCCGAGGGGCGCTGCGTCACGGGCTGCAACGAGCGTCGGGGCTGCGCCGTGGGCGAGGTCTGTTGCAGCAACAGCTGCGTCGAGACGGCGACCGAGCTGGCCCACTGCGGCGGCTGCGGCATGCGCTGCGAGGGCGCCAACGCCGTGACCAGCTGCACCAACGGCGCCTGCGCCATCGACCGATGCAACGAGGGCTTCGCCAACTGTGACGCCCAACGCGAGAACGGCTGCGAGGCCGACCTCCGTTCGAGCCCCGCCCACTGCGGTCGCTGCGGCAACGCGTGCCCGCGGGTGCCCAACGCCGAGCAGATCGCCTGCACCGGCGGCCGCTGCGGCTTCTCGTGCGCGAGCGGATACGCCGACTGCGACGGCAACGGCACCAACGGCTGCGAGCGCAACCTCGACGGCGACGCCGCCCACTGCGGCCGCTGCGGCAACGTGTGCCCCCTGCGGCCGGGCGCGAGCGCGGTCAACTGCACCCGCGGGGTGTGCGGCGTGGTCTGCAACGCCGGGCTCGGCGACTGCGACGGCGACCTCACCAACGGCTGCGAGACCAACGTCCGGAGCAGCCTCCTTCACTGCGGCGCGTGCGGCAACGCGTGCCCGAGCGGGCCCAACAGCGAGGCCACCTGCACCCTCGGGCGCTGCGGGCTGAGCTGCGCGGCAGGCTTCGGCAACTGCGACGGCGACGCGTCGAACGGGTGCGAGACCGACCTCCGTACGAGCACCGCCCACTGCGGCGCGTGCGCTCGGAGCTGCGCGGTGATGGGCGGCACCGCGGCCTGCGTGGCCTCGGCGTGCACCGTCGCGGCCTGCGGGAGCGACTTCGCAGACTGCGATCGCACCGTGTCGAACGGCTGCGAGGCCGATTTGCGCGCCAACCCGCAGCACTGCGGCGCGTGCGGCACGGTGTGTCCGTCGCGCCCCAACGCGGCCGGGCAGTGCGTCAACCGTCAGTGCGCGGTGCTCTGCAACCCTGGCTTCGTCGAGTGCGACGGCAACCCGTCGAACGGCTGCGAGGTCGACACCCGCACGAGCGTGGCCCACTGCGGCGGCTGCGGTCGGGTCTGCACCGTCGCCAACGGCACGCCGTCTTGTGTGGGGGGCGCCTGCGCGGTCGGGTCGTGCCAGCCGGGGCGCGGCAACTGCGACAACAACGTCGCCAACGGCTGCGAGGCCGACCTGGTCACCGACACGAACAACTGCGGGGCCTGCGGTCGGCGCGGCGTCGAGGTGTGCGACGGGCTCGACAACGACTGCGACGCGCAGATCGACGAGGGCTGCCCGACGGGCCTCGAAGGGCTCGACGTGTACGACTTCTCGGCCGCGCTCTACGGCACCGGCGTCGTGAGCTACGACATCGCGTGCCCCGCGGGCACCGTGGTCACGGGCTACAACGGCCGCACCACGACGCTCTCGACGCGGTACCCCACGGGGCTCCAGCTCCGCTGCGGTCGCCCCCGCATCTTCGAGAACCGCGCGACGGTGCCCTTCACCTACCAGGTGGTGCTCGACGACGCGGGCACCTCGGCCTTTGCGGGCGCGAGCTCGGGCCTCACGTTTAACCTCGCGTGCCCGGCCAACGCCTTCGTGAACGTCGTCTCGGGGCGGTACTCGAGCTACGCGCTCCAGCTCGGGTTCGCCTGCGCGCAGTGGTCGCTCGCGGGCTCGCCCTCGCTCGGGTGGACCCTCGTGCGCACCGCGGTCGGCTCGGCCCAGGCCTTCGGCCTCGCGTCGGGCACGTCGTTCACCCACACCACGCCCCTTGAGGGCAACAACGGCAGCGCCCTGCGGAGCCTGACCGGCCGCCACGCGACCTACTTCTACTCGATGACCGCGCGCGCCACGGCCCCCTCGGTGGTCAGCCGACCCTGACAGTTTGACAGTCTGTCAAACTTCGTCGAAGAGCCAATCGAGGAAGCCCCCCGAGGTGGCGACGAAGACCGCCTCGGCGGCTTCGCGCGGCGCGTCGGGGGCGTCGAGCTGCCACCGAACGAGCGCGCCGAGGCAGGTCTCGGCGAGGCCGAGGGTGTCGAAGCCGAGCGCTGCGATGCCGCGGGCGTGCGCGTCGCCCTTCACCGCGGCGAGGGTCTCTGAGAGGGCCAAGAGCTCGCCCGGCTCTGGCGTGACGCCTCCTGCGGCCCGGGCCCGGAGGCCCTCAAGGTTCGCCATGAAGAAGCGCTCGGTCTCGGCGCTGGCCACCACCGCCGGGGTGTCATCGTCGTCGGGCGAGGGCGCGCTCACGGTGCCGTCGACGAGCAGCGCCAGGAGCGTGCGGGCGCAGAGCGCGTCGATCGACGAAGCGTCGAGCGGCTCGGCCTCGCGCAAGGTCTTGATGGCCTTGAGGGCGTCGCGGGCCTCGTCGACGACGCCGCACTTGAGCACGAGCGCGGCGAGGGTGAACACGCTCCGGGCGTCGATGCGACGGAGGTCGGCGCTGTGAAGGTCTTCGGGGTCTCGGCCGATGAGCAAGCCCAGCGCCTCGAAGCCCATCGCGGTGTCGGGAAACAACAGCGCCGAGGCCATGCACTGCGCCCAATGCACCACCTCGGCGCCGTCGACGTCGAGCCCCAGGAGCGACCGTGCCAGCGACACCCGCGCGAAGGCCCCGAGGCCCCGCGGCCGCAGCGCTTCGACCTCTGAAATGCTTGACGCTCTGTCAAACTCTGACGGGTCGAGCACGCCGAGTGCGAGCCGCGCGAGCAGCGCCTCGACGGGTTCGGGGCAGGGGTGCGCCCTGAGCGTCGCCGCGAAGCGTCGCGCCGAGAGGCGCCAGAGGCGCGGGCTGAGCTGGGGGTGGCACACGGTGTCGAGTCCGTCGACCACCGCGATGAGGTCGAGGGTGTGGGCCGCGGTGACCGCCACCCAGGCCGTCACGGTGTGGGCCCGGCCCTCGGAGAGACAGTATTTGGTGAGGTTGAAGCGTATCCGCCGAGAGGCCGCGAGCGGCGCTTCGAGCGCGTCGTCGAGGGTCACCGTCAGGGCCGGGGTGAGCGCGAGGCTCAAACAGAGCGCCCCCGCCTGATGGGCCACAGGGTCGGTACGGAAGCGCCCCAAATCGAGCCGCGCGACAGCCGGAAGCGCCGCCCCCGCGGCGAGCCCCAAGCGCTTCGGCACCGTACGAAACGCGGGCACAAACGCACGCACCCCAGAGCCTCGCTCGCCGCGGACGAGCGGCTGCCCCTCAAGCCGCAAGAGCCCCGCCAGGGTGGGCGTCAGCATCACCGCGTCTTGCAAGAGGTGCGACAAGACCGGGCGCCGCGTCGGGTCGTCGGCGTCGAGCTCCGAGAGCTGGTCGCGGAGGCGAAGCAGCTCAAACTTTGACGGAGCGTCAAGGTGCCACACCCCGTACCAGGTCGCGCGGCCGTGGGGGTCGCAGGTGAGCCCGAGGAGCCTCACGGTGCCGCTCAGCCCGGGGGCGCTCTGCTGCGAATCGGCTTGTAGACCCGATGCGGGCGCGCTCTGGGCGAGGCCGACCTCGACGCGCATGAGGTCACACTCGACCTCCCAGCGCCGGTGCCAGGCGCACAGACGCTGGCTGGCCTCCCAGGCCCGGCGGGTCGCCGCGGCCCGCGTCTCGGGCGCCGAAGTCGCTACGTTTACCAGCGCTTCGCGAAGGTCTGACAGTACGTCAAGGCTAGCCCCGAGGCCCAGCCCGCGGGCGGTCTCGGCGAGGTCTGAGAGGGCGTCAGGGAGCTCAGGGTCGGGGTACGCCACCCCCGCCACGGCGAGCTGCGAGAGCACCTCGGCGAGGTCGCCGAGCCAACGCGCGAGGGCCCGCGCGGCGTCGTCGCTCACAGCCCGGTGCTCCATAATTTTCCGAGCGGTTCGAGCGAGAGATGCACCTCGTTGACCGCGCCGCTGTTGCGCCCTCCGAGGCGCACGGCCTGGTCGTAGAGGGCCGTGAGCGGCGCGAAGCAGAGGGCGCCGCGTCGCACCGTGACGCGGCCGAAGAGGGCGCCCGGTCGCAGCACCTGGCGCTTGTCGCCGTAGAGGCGCTCGAGGTTGTCGACCACGAAATTGTTCTCCTCTCGCAAGGCCACGTCGAGGGTCATCGCGGCGCCTTCGGCGTCGTAGAGGGTGGCGACGGCCCGCGCTTCCTTCTCGTCGACGACCAGGGCGCTCAACCGGCTCGGTTCGATCATCGCGTAGACGGCTTCGAGGCCCGTCAGCACCGACACGCCGCGCTGTCGAATGCGGGCCACGAGGTCGCGCCACGAGGCCACCCGAAAGGGCGCGTAGGCCCGCAACCCGAGGTACGTGCTCGGCCGAATGGTGAGGTCTTTGTGAAGCGAGAGCCGACGGTCGGCGCTCACCTTGGGCGGGTCGAAGACGAAGCTCCCGTGAAGGAGGTCAGCCATGGCGTACCCGTCGACGCCGCCGACGCTCTGGTGCAGGAGCTGCCGCGGGTCGTTGCCGAAATACATCGTGGGCTTCGCGTTCGAGCACTCGTAGACCGCGTCGCCCGCGCCCTCGGCGGCGAAGAGGGCGGTGATGCCAACATAGTCGGTGTCGCTCACCCAACCGCTCGCGGCGAGGCACTGCAAGGTCAAGGGCGCGGGCGCGGTGACGTAGCTCCGACGCGCCTCTCCGACGAGGTCGACCATCGCCTCGGGCGAGGCGCCCGCCCGCGCGCGCGCCTTCACCTGCGCGAGGGTCAGCCAGAGCTTGTTCACCGTGCCCGTGTACTGACTCACCCGAAAGAGCGGGTCGCGGTCGAGGTAGCGACGACACTGGGTGCTCAGCGTCTCGAAGAGCCGCTCGACGGTGAAGAGGCCCGCGTTGTGCGCAGACTGTACAAGCGCGTCGAGGGCGCTCAGGCTCGCAGGGGTGAGGCGCTGGAGCCCCGTAAGACCCTGTGAGTACAAAGCATTTTCGAGATGTTCGGCGCTGCTGAGGAGGGCCCTCTGGGCCTCCGCGTCGCCGTCACTGGGGGCGCGTCGTGGCATCGGGTGAGCGGCCGAACGCTAACATTCTTCCGAGGGCTGAAAAACGCAGTTAGACTCCGGCATCATCGTGAACAACGTGTCGGAGTTTGAGCCCCTGGGTCGTCGGCGGGGGCGCCTCGGGGTGGTGCTGAGCGTGTGCCTCTCGGCCTGCGCGTGGGCCTCAGCCGCGGGCGCCCAGCCTCGCGCCACCCCCGTCGACGCGCGCGGCGCGCGTGAGCACTACGAGCAGGGCACGCAGCTCTACAGCAACGGCCGCTTCGCCGAGGCGGCGGCTGAGTTTCTCCTCGCGTACAACGCCTCGCAGCGGGTCGAGCTCCTCTTCAACCTCGGGCGCGCGTACGAAGACGCCGCGATGTACACCGAGGCCCTCGACGCCTACGAGCGCTTCGACCGCGCAGGGGCCCCGGGGGTCGAGCGCGCCCAGCTCCAGGGCCGCATCAGCATCGTGAGGGCTCGCCTCGCCGCGCAACGCCCCGCCCCCAACACAGTCGTCAACACGGGCAATGTAAACACTGTCAACATTGTCCCGAACCGCACTCAGGGCCCGGGGCCGACGCCGGGGCCGACGCCTCGCCCGTCGCGCGCGCGGCCGACGCTGTCGTACGTCCTTCTTGGCGCCGGGGGCGCGCTGGTGCTCACCGCGGTGCCCTTCTGGCTCCTCGCGAACGGCCGACTCAGCGACCTCGAACCGTACTGCGTCGACACGGTTTGTTCGCCCAACGCCGCGGTGGGGCCGCGCACCGAGTCCGAGCTTACGAGCCTCCGCGACGAGGGCAAGACCTACGCCCTGGTGGGCGACATCTTCCTCGGGGTAGGCCTCGCGACCGCCGCGGCGGGGGTGATCACCCTGGTGGTTCGAGGCAGCGCACGGAGCCCGGCCAATGTTCACCCCAGCGCGAGCCTCGTGCGCGGCGGTGCGACCTTGGGCGTGGGCTTCAATTTCTAGCGCTCAGGGCGGCCGAGGGCTGTGAGCCGTGCCCGGGCGCGGGTGGCGCGCTCGCCTGTAGGTTCGAGCCGGAGGCAGGCCTGCAAGGCCGCGATGGCGCCGGCGGTGTCGCGGGCCGCGAGGCGAATGAGGGCGTGGAGGTAGTGCAAACCCGCGTCGTTGGGGCGCAACCCCAGGGCCTCGGTGATGCGCGTCTCGGCCTGGGCGAGCTGGTTGGCCGCGGCGTGGGCCTGGGCCAGCTCACCCAAGGTCACGGGTGACGGCGGCGATTGGAGCGCGCGGGCCCGAGACAGCGCCCGCACGGCCCCAGGGGCGTCGCCGAGCTGGCGCAAGAGCGGCCCGGCTTCGGCCAACGAGGCTGCATCGCGGTCGGCACGGCGCACGGCTTCACGGAGGCTCTGGAGCGCCTCGGTGTGGGCCGGTGAGCCCCCTGCGGGGCGGGCGCTCGCGAGGGCCGCGGCGAGGCTCAAGAGCGGCGCGGGGTCATCGCGGAGGTGTCGCGCGGCGTTGCGGTACGCGACGATGGCCTCTGCGAGGGCGCCGCGCTCTTCGAGGCAGAGCCCGAGGGCCTGGTGGGCTTCGCCGAGTGAGGGCGCGAGCCTGATCGCTTCACGGAGCGCGGCGACGGCGTCGTCGAGGCGGCGGAGCGCCCGGAGCGTGGCGCCGAGCTCGGCGTGCGCCTCGGCCATGGCAGGGTTGAGTCGGATGGCCTCACGAAAGAGCGGCTCGGCTTGGGCGAACTGCCCCTGACGGAAGCTCACCTCGCCGAGGTAGAAGACCGGGCGGGGGTCGCGCGGGTCGAGCCGACGGGCCGCCTCGAAGTGCGGCAAAGCACCAGTGAAATCACCACGTTGGAGCAGGGTATCGCCCTGCGAGAAGGCCCGCTCGGCCGGGGTCGGCTCAGGCTGCTGACCCCGAATCGGGATCGGCAGCCGAGGCTGAGCCGCGGCCAAGGTCGGGAGCGCACACACCACCATCACCAAGGGCCAACGCATAGAGGGCCGTAAGACGCACCAACAGGCCCGATGCGTCAACGGTGAGATGGGCAATTGGGGCCCGCGGGGCGAAGGGCGGCGCGGGGCCGCGCGGTCAGACCTCGAGGAGGAGCCCGTCGGGGTCTTGGAGGCTGGCGATGATGTCGTACGCGAAGGCCGCGCCGACGTGGCCGTCGACCACGCGGTGGTCGAACGAGAGCGAGAGCAGCATCACGTCGCCGATGACGATCTGGCCGTCACGCACGACAGGCTTCTGCTTGATCTGGTGAACCCCCAAGATGCCCACCTCGGGGAAGTTGAGGATGGGCGTCGCGAAGAGGCCCCCCTGCGCGCCGAGCGAGGTGATGGTGAAGGTGCTCCCTTGGAGGTCTTCGCTCTTGACCTTGCCGTTCTTCACATCGCCGCTGAGGCGCTCGATCTCGCGAGCGCACTCGAGGATGCTGCGCCGGTCGGCGTTCTTCAGCACGGGCACGATGAGCCCGGCGTCAGACGAGGCCGCGATGCCGAGGTTGTAATATTTGCGGTAGACGAGCTCTTGGGTGCTCTCGTCGATGGCGCTGTTCAGAATGGGGTGACGCTTCAGCGCCGCCACCACGGCCTTCACGATGAAGGGCAGATAGGTGAGCTTGACCCCCCGGGCCTTGGCCTTGGGCTGCATCCGCTCGCGCAGACCCTTGAGCGCCGTCACGTCACACTCTTCAACAAAGGTGAAGTGCGCGGCGGTGTGCTTCGAGACCGCCATGCGCTCGGCGATCTTCTTGCGGAGCCCCGCGAAGGGCACCCGCTCTTCGAGCACCTCGCCGGCGCGGGCGGCGGGGCTCGCGATGCTGACCGGCGCGCGACCCGCCGCGACAGGCTGGAGCGCGGCAGGCGCAGCGCTCGGCGCCGAAGCCGTCGCAGGGGCCGAAGCACGGGCGTGAAAGGCCTTGACGTCGTCGCGGGTCACATGACCGCGGTGCCCCGACGGGCGCACGCGGTTGAGCTCGACCCCGAGGTCGCGGGCGAGCTTGCGCGTCGCCGGGGTGGCCAGGGCCCGCCCGCCGGGTGCCCGATAGTCGTCTGAAATCGCAGTGTTAGAAGCCGCCTGCGCGCTCACCACGGGGGCCGCCACCACCGTCGCCACGATGGTGCCCATGCCCGGGAGCGACTCTTTGATGTCGCCCACCGCCGTCGCGGCCGGCCCTTGGTCTTTCTTCGGCGCTTCGGCGGGCGCTGCCGCGGGTGAGGGCGCCGCGGTGCCGCCGCCGAGGTCGAAGACCACCAGCACGCTGTGCACTTTGACGACCTGCCCTCTGTCGCCATGAAGGGCCGCGATGCGACCGGCCTTGGGCGAGGTGATGGTCACCGTGGCCTTGTCGGTCATCACGTCGACCATAGGCTGGTCTTCTTTGACGGTGTCACCGACCTGAACGTGCCACTCGACGACCTCGCCCTCGGTGACGCCCTCGCCGATGTCAGGCAGCTTGAACTCGTAACGGCTCATGATTCGCTCCTCAAAGTGCGTAGTCTTGAATGCGGCGCTCAGAAACGAGCCGTTTCGATCAACGCCGGGAGAATACGACCCGCCAATGGGAGGTAATCCATCTCAAGTGTATACGGGAAGGGCGTGTCGTACCCGGTGACCCGCACCGGCGGCGCCTCAAGGTGCAAGAAGGCCTTCTCATTGATGAGCGCCACGAGCTCGGCGCCGAACCCGCACGACTTCGGCGCCTCGTGCACGATCACCACGCGGCCGGTCTTCTTCACCGACGCGACGATGGTGTCGATGTCGACCGGCCAGAGCGTGCGAAGGTCGACCACCTCGACGTCGATGCCCTGGGCCGCGGCCTGGTTGGCCGCCTCGATGGCCTCGTAGAGCATCGCGCCCCAGGCCAGGAGCGTCACCTGGGTGCCCGGGCGCACCACCTTGGCCTGCGAGAGCGGCACGGTGTAATCGCCCTCGGGCACGTCGCTCTTGGCCGCGCGGTAGATGCGCTTGGGCTCAAAGAAGAGCACCGGGTCTTCGTCGCGCAGGGCCGAGAGCAAGAGCCCCTTGGCGTCGTAGGGGTTCGACGGGCACACCACCTTGAGCCCCGGGGTGTGAATGAAATACGCCTCGGGCGACTGCGAGTGATAATGCCCGCCGCGGATGCCGCCGCCCACCGGCGTGCGGATCACCATCTTCGCCGGGTACTCGCCGCCCGAGCGATAGCGAAACTTGGCCAGCTCTGACACGATCTGGTCAAACGCGGGGAAGATGAAATCTGAGAACTGAATCTCGGGCACCGGGCGCATGCCGTAGAGGGCCATGCCGATGGCGGTGCCGATGATGCCGCCCTCGCTGAGCGGCGTGTCGATGACGCGCTCGGCGCCGAACTCGTCTTGGAGGCCCTGGGTCACGCGGAAGACGCCACCCACCTTGCCAACGTCTTCACCCATCAACACAACGCGGGAATCGCGCTTCATCTCAACGCGAAGCGCGTCATTGATGGCCTGAACCATGTTCATCTGCGGCATTGCAGCTATGCTCCGTACTCGGCTGAATCGTTTCGGCGTAGGTGAAGGGGCTCAGTGACCGCCGTGCCCGGCGGCGCGGGGCGCGTGCTGCGCTTCGGCGTGCTGCTCGACGAGGTGCCAGGGCTTCTCGGCGTAGACCTCATCGAACATCGATTCGAGGCTCGGCGGCGCGGCCTTCTCGGCGCGCTCGACGCAGGCCTTGAACTCGGCGTCGATGCTCTCAAGAAAGGCCTTCTCTTGCGCGTCGTCCCACGCGTTGAGGGCCACGAGGTGCTTCTTCAACCGCGGGAGCGGGTCTTTGCGACGCTCATCGAGCATCTCTTGCTCCTTGCGGTACGCCTTGGGGTCGTCGCTGGTCGAGTGACCCGAGAGGCGGTAGGTGAGGCACTCGATCAGCGTGGGCCCGCCCCCGGCGCGGGCGCGCTCGACGGCGTCGCGGGTCACCTTGTAAACCGCCAAGAGGTCGTTGCCGTCGACCCGCACCGCGCGAACCCCGTAGGCGAAGCCCTTCTGCGCGAAGGTCTTCGAGCCCGTCTGGAGCTCGACCGGCACCGAGATCGCCCAACCGTTGTTACGGCACAAGAACACCGACGGAGTGTTGTAAACACCCGCGAAGTTAAGCCCGTTGTGAAACTCGTTCGAGCTCGTGGCGCCTTCGCCGAAGTACACCAGGGTGACCAGCGGGTCGTTGCGCATCTTCGCCGCCCAGGCGAAGCCCACCGCCTGGGTGATCTGCGTGCCGATGGGCGAGCTCACCGAGCCGAACTTGTACGGCTTGCCCGAATAATGGTCGGGCATCTGGCGCCCCTTCACGGGGTCGTTGCCGTTGCCGTACATGTTGTCAATGTACGTCTGGAGCGGCATCCCGCGGAGCAAGAGCGCGCCGAACTCGCGGTAACAAGGGAAGAGCCAGTCGGCGTCGGTGAGCGCCGCGGCGCTGCCCAAGATGGTGGCCTCTTCGCCCATCGAGCCGATGTGAAACCCGATACGACCCTGTCGCTGAAGCAGCACGAGGCGCTCATCGACGCTGCGCGTGAGGAGCATCTGCTTGTACAGCGCCACCACGCGCTCAACAGGCAATTTCGGGTCGGTCGTCGGGTCAGCCAGACCGTCGGCGCCGAGCACCGTGACCACGTCTTCGAGCACAAACTCTTCCATCTGAAGTGTACCTCAGTGACTATGAGATGACCGGCAAACTGCGATGCTGTCGCGGCGGGGGCGGCGTCGACACAGCGTGCGCCTCGTGCGGCCTCAGCGCGCCGCGCACAAACGCCTCGGCGGCCTTGTAGCTCGATCGAACGAGCGGGCCCGAAGCGCAAAACGCGAAGCCCATCGCATAGGCCGCGTCTTCGTATCGCTTGAACTCATCAGGGTGAACGTACCGCAGCACCTCGTGGTGCTTCGGCGAGGGCCGCAGGTACTGCCCGAGGGTCACCACATCAACGCCCACCTCGCGGAGCTGTCGCATGCACGCGATCACCTCTTCTTCGGTCTCGCCGAGGCCCACCATGATCGAGCTCTTGGTGTATCGGGTCGGCGCGACCTTCTTCGCGTGGGCGAGCACATCGAGCGAGCGACGCATCGAACAACGCGCGTCGCGCACGGTGCGCTGGAGCCGCTCGACGGTCTCAACATTGTGGGCAAAGACGTCGGGCTCGCCGTCGAGCACCACGGTGGCGACGTCGCGCATGACGCCCTGAAAATCACCCAGCAACGCTTCAATCAAGATCTTCGGCGAGTAGCGCCGAATGGCCCGCAGCGTCTCGGCGACGTGGGCCGCGCCGCCGTCGAGCATGTCGTCGCGGTCGACCATGGTGATCACCACGTAATCGAGGCCCATCGCGGCGATGGTGCGGCCCGTATGCTCGGGCTCGCGCGGGTCGTACGCGCCGCGCGGGTTGCCCGTGGTGACCGCGCAAAAGCGACAACCGCGGGTGCACACGTCACCCAAGATCATGATCGTCGCGGTGCCCTCGCCCCAACACTCGCCCACGTTCGGGCAGTGAGCCTCTTCACAGACCGTGTGAAGGTCGTACTTGCGGAGGGTCTCTTTGATGTGAACGTAACGCTCCCCGCCCGGAGCCCGGACCTTCAACCATGGTGGTTTGGGAGTCGAAGTCATGCGCGCCACCTGTCGTGCGACGAGCGCTCTGCCCGCTGCGGGCGCGGACCCTACTTGCGGGCTCCTGCACCGTCAACAGCGAACAAGGGCCGCACCGCCGCACCTGCGTGGGCCCTTTCTCTCGCCCGTTCTCGTAGGGCCGACCCCGCGCGCGGTCAAAGCCCAGGCTGACGCAGCGCGGCCTCCGGCGCGGCGCAGACTGCGCTGCGGGCCGAGGGCGGTGCGGTGATGGCGAGAGAGAAGGTGCGAGGCGGGGGAAGAGCCTGCGGGGGGCCCTGAGGGGTGTGCGGTGACCCCCTCAGGGCGTACCCGCGAAGCTCACTCGATGCCGTGATAGACGGCCTGGCGGTCGTTGCGGCGCTCGCGGCGCGGCTCGCGTTCGACCGCGCGGGCGTCGCCCGACTCGTCTTCGACCAGGGTGTCGAGCTGACGGTAGGCCGGCAGACCCGTGCCCGCGGGGATGAGGCGCCCGATGATGACGTTCTCTTTCAAGCCGCGGAGGTCGTCGACCTTGCCGCCGATGGCCGCCTCGGTGAGCACCTTGGTGGTCTCCTGGAAGCTGCCCGCCGAGAGGAACGAGTCGGTCGAGAGCGACGCCTTGGTGATGCCAAGGAGCAGCGGCTCGGCCACGGCGTAAGCGTTCTGCACGGCCTGGAGCACCTTCTGGGCGTCTTGCCCGAGGGGGCTGTCGGTGGCGTGCTTGCGCTGCACGTCGGCGAGGCGATCGTTGAGCACGGCGAGCATGTCAGAGAGGTTCGCCTCGGTGGCGCGACGGATCGCGTCGGCGACCTCTTTGCTCTTCACCGCGCCGGTCTCGACGATCTTCAAGAGCACCCGGCGCGCGGCCTTGAGGTTCTCTTGCTCGAAGCGCCACTTCTCGACCTGCTCGTCGACGAGGAAGTCGGTCTCGCCCACGGTGGTGACCCGCACGCGACGCAGCATCTGGCGCACGATCGTCTCGATGTGCTTGTCGTTGATCGACACGCCCTGGAGACGGTACACCTGCTGGATTTCGTTCACCTGCCAGGCCGCGAGCTCTTTCTCGCCCTTGACCCGGAGGATGTCGTGAGGGTTCACCGGCCCGTCGTTGAGGGGGTCGCCCGCGCGCACGAACTCGCCCTCACGCACGATGAGGTGCTTGCTCTTCTGCACGAGGAACTCTTCAACCTTGCCGATGCCCTCAGGGAGCGGGGCCGGGGCCGGCGCCTTCTTGCGCTTGCCCTTGCCCTCGTCTTCATTGAGCGCATTGAGGAAGGCCTCTTGCCCCTTCGGCACGATGTAGATCTGCCGCTTGCCCTTGGTCTCGCGGCCGAACTTCACGTACCCGTCGATGGGCGAGATCACCGCGGCGTCTTTGGGCTTGCGGGCCTCGAAGAGCTCGGCGACCCGGGGCAGACCGCCGGTGATGTCTTTGTTCTTTGAAGCCTCACGGGTCATCTTCGCGATGCTCGACCCGGCCTCAACAAAGTCACCATCTTGCACGGTGATGTTGCAGTTCGGCGGCAAGAGGTAGCGCCCTTCGACGCCGTTCTCTTGCTTCTTCACCTGGTGCGACACCGGGTCGACGATCTCGATGCGCGGGCGCAGGCTCGGGTCGCGCGACTCGATCACCACGCGGCGGTTGATGCCCGTGACGCTGTCGACCTGCTCCTCCATCGTGACATTCTCGACGAGGTCACGGAAGCGCACCACGCCCGAGACCTCGGTGAGGATCGGCGACGAGTGCGGGTCCCACTGGGCCAGGAGGGTCTGCGGCGGCACCACGTCGCCCTCTTGCACCACCAGCTCGGCGCCGTACACGAGATGGTGACGCTCGCGCTCACGCCCCGTGGCGTCAACGATCACGAGCTCGGCGTGGCGGTTCATCACCACCTGGTGACCGTCTTTGCGAGAGACCTTCTCGATCTTCTCGAACTTCACGCGGCCCTCGTAACGGTTCGACAGCGAGCTCGCCGCCGCCTTGCCCGAGGCCACACCGCCGATGTGGAAGGTGCGCATCGTGAGCTGCGTGCCGGGCTCGCCGATCGACTGCGCCGCGATGATGCCCACGGCTTCGCCGATGTTCACCAGGTACCCGCGGGCGAGGTCGCGGCCGTAGCAGAGCGCGCAGATGCCGCGACGGGTCGAGCAGGTGAGCACCGAGCGGATCACAACCTCCTCGATGCCGGCCTCTTCGACGCGGCGCACGGCCTCTTCGTCAAACTGCTCGGTGTCTTTCACGAGCACCTCGCCCGAGATCGGGTCGACCACGGGGTGGAGCGCGATACGACCCAAGATGCGGTCGCCGAGCGGCTGAATCACGTCGCCGCCCTCTTCGAGCTTCGACACCGTGATGCCGTCCATGGTGCCGCAGTCGAACTCGGTGATGCAGGCGTCTTGCGCCACGTCGACGAGGCGGCGGGTGAGGTAGCCCGAGTTGGCGGTCTTGAGCGCCGTGTCGGCCAGGCCCTTTCGCGCGCCGTGGGTCGAGATGAAGTACTGGAGCACCGAGAGACCTTCACGGAAGTTGGCCGTGATGGGCTGCTCGATGATCTCGCCCGAGGGCTTCGCCATCAGACCGCGCATGCCGGCCAGCTGACGAATCTGCTGCGCCGAACCGCGCGCCCCAGAGTCGGCCATCATGAAGATCGGGTTGAACGAAGGGAGCTTCTCGGTCACCCCGGACACCGGGTCGAGGACGTTCTCCTTGCCCACCTGCTCCATCATCTCTTTGGCGACGGCGTCGGCGACTTCGGCCCAGATGTCGACGATCTTGTTGTACCGCTCGCCGTCGGTGATGACGCCCTCGAGGTACTGCTCGGTCACCTTGGCCACACGGTCTTGCGCCTCGGTCACCCGGGTGACCTTGCTCGGCGGGATGACCATGTTGTCCATGCAGACGCTCATGCCGGCCTTCGTCGCGAACTCGTAGCCCGTCGAGCGGAGCTTGTCGGCGAGGAGCACCGTGGCCTTGTTGCGATGGGCGCGGTAGCACGCATCGATCAACGCGGTGAGGGCCTTCTTGTCCATCACCTTGTTGAGAATGTTGAAGGGCAACGACTGCTCGACCCCGAGGGTCTCAAGCAGGCCCTCAGCCAAGAGCACGCGCCCCACGGTGGTCTCGACGCGCCGTGTGGTGGGCTCGCTGATGGCGGGCTGACGCTTGTCGCGCCGGGCGATCCGGTTGACCGCGTCGAGCTCGGGGCGATCCATCACGGTGCCGAGGGTGAGCCGCGTCTCGCCGGGGTCGGTGACGCGCACCGCGGGCATACGCACCACGATCTCGGCGTGCAGCTCGAGCTCGCCGGCGTCGTAGGCCATGCGCACCTCTTCGGGCGACGCGTAGACACCCCGGAGGGCCTTCTCGCCCTTCGCGTCCTTGCGCCACGAGCCCTTGGCGTGCTTGCGCGCGCGGCTCATGAAGTAGAGCCCAAGCACGATGTCTTGGGTGGGGTTGATGATGGGCTTGCCGCTCGCGGGCGAGAGGATGTTGTTGGTGCTCATCATGAGCACCCGGGCCTCCATCTGCGCCTCGATCGAGAGCGGCACGTGCACCGCCATCTGGTCGCCGTCGAAGTCGGCGTTGAAGGCCGCGCACACCAGCGGGTGAAGCTGGATGGCCTTGCCCTCGATGAGCACCGGCTCAAAGGCCTGGATGCCGAGGCGGTGCAGGGTCGGGGCGCGGTTGAGCATCACCGGGTGCTCGGTGATGCACTCTTCGAGAATGTCCCAGACCTCTGACTTCTCTTTCTCGACGAGCTTCTTGGCGCTCTTGATGGTGGGCGCGAGGCCGCGCTCTTCAAGCTTGTTGTAAATAAACGGCTTGAAGAGTTCGAGGGCCATCTTCTTCGGCAGACCGCACTGGTGCAGCTTGAGCTGCGGGCCCACCACGATGACCGAACGGCCCGAGTAGTCGACGCGCTTGCCGAGGAGGTTCTGCCGGAAGCGCCCCTGCTTGCCCTTGAGCATGTCAGAGAGCGACTTCAGCGGGCGCTTGTTCGGCCCGGTGATGGTCTTGCCGCGGCGGCCGTTGTCGAAGAGCGCATCGACCGCCTCTTGAAGCATACGCTTCTCGTTGCGGATGATGATCTCAGGGGCGTTGAGCTCCTGGAGGCGCTTCAAGCGGTTGTTACGGTTGATCACACGACGGTAGAGGTCGTTGAGATCGCTGGTGGCGAAGCGGCCGCCGTCGAGGGGCACCAAGGGGCGCAGGTCGGGCGGCAGCACCGGGATCACCGTGAGCATCATCCACTCGGGGCGGTTGCCCGACTCGCGGAAGCTCTCGATCACCTTCAGGCGCTTGGCGTACTTCTTTCGCTTGGCGTCGCTCGTGGCGGCGCGCATGTCAGTGCGGAGCGACTCCGAGAGCGCCGCGATGTCGACCTTCTGGAGCAGCTCGAGCACGGCCTCGCCGCCCATCTTGGCCACGAAGGCGTCGTCGCCGTACTCGTCTTGGTTACGGCCGAGGGCGTCTTCAGACAAGATCTCGCTGAGCTTCAGCGGCGAGTTCTTCGCGTCGGTGACGACGTAGGCTTCGCAGTAGAGGATCTTCTCGAGGTCGCGCAGGGTCATGTCGAGCACCGCGCCGATACGCGACGGCAGGCTCTTCAAAAACCAGATGTGCGCCACCGGCGTGGCCAGGGTGATGTGCCCGAGGCGCTCGCGGCGCACCTTCGACTGAATGACCTCAACGCCGCACTTCTCGCAGACGATGTTGCGGTGCTTCATGCGCTTGTACTTGCCGCAGTTGCACTCGTAGTCTTTCACCGGGCCGAAGATCTTGGCGCAGAACAGGCCGTCACGCTCAGGCTTGAACGTGCGGTAGTTGATGGTCTCGGGCTTCTTCACCTCGCCGCGCGACCACTCACGGATCTTCTCGGGCGAAGCGAGTGAAATACGGATCGCGCTGAACGCCAACGGATCTTTGGGCTTTTCGAAGAAGCTGAAGATGTCCTTCACGGTCTCTTCCTCCAACGACGACGGCGCGGCCCTTTCGGGAGTCGGCTGACCGCGCGGTCGTCTGTCTCTGCCATGCTGAGGCTTTGGTGCGGGCGCGATGCGCGGTCTCGGGTCGTTGGGGCGGTGACTCGCCTCGATCGGTCAGACAGACGTGCGCCTCGCTGGGGGGCCATCCTCGCGTGCGAAGCGCGAACCTTCGAGGTCTGGCCTGAGGGCCGCGCGGCGACCCTCGTCTACGTCTGTCTGCGATCGGTGTCAGCTCACCCGTCTCAACCCGAAACCGCGCACCTCACACGCCACCGAAGCCGAAACCTACTTTACAAACAACCAGCGAAACCAAAGGGCCGAGCGCCGCAGCGGCCGCGAAGGGGCAGCCGCCGCGGGCTCAGCCGACGCTCACTCGGCGGCCTGCGGGTCGGCACCCGGGGTGCGCGCCTGGCCGTCTTCAACCAGCTCGACATTCAAGCAGAGCGATTGAAGCTCCTTCACGAGCACGTTGAAGCTCTCGGGGATGCCCGGCTCAAGCGTGTACTCGCCCTTCACGATCGCCTCGTACATGCGGGTACGACCCTGCACGTCGTCGCTCTTCACCGTGAGGAACTCCTGCAACGCATACGACGCGCCGTACGCCTCCATGGCCCACACCTCCATCTCGCCGAGGCGCTGCCCACCGAACTGGGCCTTGCCGCCGAGAGGCTGCTGGGTCACGAGCGAGTACGGGCCGATCGAGCGCGCGTGGATCTTGTCATCGACGAGGTGATGCAGCTTGAGGATGTACATCACACCCACCGTGACATCGTGCTCGAAGGGCTCGCCGGTGCGGCCGTCGAAGAGCACCGTCTGGCCGCCCGAGGGCAGGCCCGACAGCTCGAGCATCGCCTTGATGTCGCTCTCAGGGGCGCCGTCAAACACCGGCGACGCGAAGAACACACCGCGCGAGAGCGAGCGCGCGAAGCGCTCGACGCCCGCCTCGTCGATGCCCTCGATGAGCTTCTTGTACTCCGCGTTGCGCGCGAAGATCGACTGCAAGAGCGCGCGAACGCCCGCCAAGGGCACGCCGTTCTCAAGCATCTCGTAGAGCCTGCGGCCGAGCTGGTGCGCGGCCATGCCGAGGTGCACCTCAAGGATCTGCCCCACGTTCATACGCGAGGGCACACCCAAGGGGTTGAGCACCACGTCGACGGGGGTGCCGTCGGGGCGATACGGCATGTCTTCTTCGGGCAAGATGCGCGAGACGACACCCTTGTTGCCGTGACGGCCTGCCATCTTGTCGCCCACCTGGAGCTTGCGCTTGATGGCGATGTAGACCTTCACCATCTTGATGACGCCCGGCGGCAGCTCGTCACCCTTCGAGAGACGCCCGACCTTCTCAGAGCAGTTGTTCTCGATCTGGGCGACGCGGTCTTCGAGTTCTGAGAAGCTCGTGCTGAGCTCCTCGGCGGCGGCGTCGTCGAGGGCGATCTGATTCCACAGCTTGCGGGGCACCGTCTCAAGGGTCGCCTCGTCGATGACGACGCCCTTGGCGAGGAGCACCTTGCCCTTGTCGTCAACGAGCTTGCCCTGGGTGGTCTTGCCGAGGAGCAAGGTCTTGATGCGCCGCAGGTAGCTCTCGCGAACGATCTTGATCTCGGTGTCGCGGTCTTTTTCGAGCCGCGCGCGCTCTTGATCTTCGATGTCCTTCGCGCGGTCATCGCGCTCGGTGCCACGACGGGCGAAGACCCGCGCGTTGATCACGATGCCGGTCACGCCCGGGGGCACGCGCAGCGAGGTGTCGCGCACGTCGCCAGCCTTCTCACCGAAGATCGCCCGCAGGAGCTTCTCTTCGGGCGAGAGCTGGGTCTCGCCCTTCGGGGTGATCTTGCCCACGAGAATATCGCCAGGCTTGACCTCGGCGCCGATGCGCACGATGCCCGACTCGTCGAGGTCTTTGAGCGCCTCTTCGCCCACGTTCGGGATGTCGCGGGTGATCTCTTCTTTGCCGAGCTTCGTGTCGCGGGCGACGCACTCGAACTCCTCGATGTGCACCGAGGTGAAGATGTCTTGCTTCGCGATCTTCTCAGAGATGAGGATCGAGTCTTCAAAGTTGTAGCCGCCCCAGGGCATGAAGGCGACCACGACGTTCGAGCCGAGGGCGAGCTCGCCCGTGTCGGTGGCGGGGCCGTCGGCGAGCACGTCGCCCACTTCGACCCGCTCGCCGGGCATCACCACGGGCTTCTGATTCCAGCAGGTGTTCTGGTTCGAACGCTGGTACTTGGTGAGGTTGTAGATGTCGGGCTCGTCTTTGCCGTTCTTGCCGAGCGCGCGCACTACGATGCGCGCCGCGTCGGCGGTCTCGACGACGCCCGGGCGCTTGGCCAGCACGCACACGCCCGAGTCGCGGGCGACCTGACCCTCAAGGCCGGTGCCCACCATCGGCGCCATGGTGCGCACCAACGGCACCGCCTGACGCTGCATGTTCGCGCCCATGAGCGCGCGGTTCGCGTCGTCGTGCTCGAGGAAGGGGATGAGCGCCGCCGCCACCGAGACGAGCTGGTAGGGCGACACGTCCATCAGGGTCACCTGCTCGGGGGCGACCATCTTGAACTCGCCGTTGAACCGCGCCGACACAAGCTGGTCGGTGAGGAGCCCCGTCGCATCGGTCGCGGCGGTCGCCTGCGCGATGTAGTGCCCCTCTTCTTCGAGGGCCGAGAACCAGGTCACGCTCGGCGAGACCTTGCCCTCTTTGACCGGGCGATACGGCGTCTCGACGAAGCCGTACTCGTTCACCCGGGCGTAGGTCGACAGCGACGCGATCAGACCAATGTTCGGCCCTTCAGGCGTCTCAATGGGGCAGATACGGCCGTAGTGCGTGGCGTGTACGTCGCGCACCTCGAAGCCCGCGCGCTCACGGGTCAGACCGCCGGGCCCGAGGGCCGAGAGGCGACGCTTGTGGGTCACCTCCGAGAGGGGGTTGGTCTGATCCATAAACTGCGAGAGCTGCGACGAGCCGAAGTACTCTTTCACCACCGCCGAGACGGGCTTGGCGTTGATGAGGTCGTGCGGCATGAGGGTGTCGAGCTCGGGCGAGATCGACATACGCTCTTTGATCGCGCGCTCCATGCGCACGAGGCCGATGCGGTACTGGTTCTCAAGGAGCTCGCCCACGGCGCGCACGCGGCGGTTGCCGAGGTGGTCGATGTCGTCGACCGAGCCCTTGCCGTTCTTGATCTCGACGAGGTGCTTCACAGTGAGAAGGATGTCTTCTTTGGTGAGCACCTGGAGGTCGAGCGGCGGCTGCTTCTCAACCGCAAGGTCTTTGTAGAACTTGTAGTTGAGCTTGAGCCGACCCACCCGCGAGAGGTCGTAGCGCTCGGGGTTGAAGAAGAGGTTCTCAAGGAGCTTGGTCGCCTCCTTGGGCTCGGGGATGTCGCCCGGGCGGAGCTTGCGGTAGATGTCGATCTGCGCCGCGACCTGCTGGCCGTACTGCCGCGCGAAGGGGGCCATCGGGCCGTCGGGGTCGTCGTAGCGGTCGGCCACGAGGGTGTCGCGGAGGTACGAGCCCACCACGAGGCCGTCCATGAAGAGGGCCTTCACCGAGGTGATGCCGGCCTTGAAGAGGGCCTCGAGCTTCGAGTCGGTGATGACCTCGTTGCAGGTCACGATCACTTCGCTCGTCTCGGGGTCGATCACGTCGCGGGCCGCGACACGACCCACCACCTCGGTGCGGTCGATGGCGATGCGGGTCACCTTGGCGTCGCGGAGCTTCTTCACCGCGACCTTGGTGAATTTCGCGCCCTTCTTGACCACCACGTCGTTGCCGATCTTGATGTCGGCGGTCGAGCGCTGCCCCTGAAGGATCGAATACTCCAGCGATTTCGCGATGGAGTCTTTGCCCTCGAGAAAGATCGTCTCAGTCTGGTAGTAGTAGTTGAGCAGCTGCTCGGTGGTGAAGCCGAGCGCGCGCAAGAGCACCGTCGCGTGGAGCTTGCGACGGCGGTCGATGCGCACATACATGATGTCTTTGGGGTCAAACTCGAAGTCGAGCCACGACCCGCGATAGGGGATCACCCGCGCCGAGTAGAGGAACTTGGCGCTCGAGTGGGTCTTGCCCTTGTCGTGATCGAAGAACACGCCCGGCGACCGGTGCAGCTGCGACACCACCACGCGCTCGGTGCCGTTGATGATGAAGGTGCCGGTGTCGGTCATCAGCGGGATCTCGCCGAAGTAGACCTCTTGCTGCTTGATGTCGCGCACCGCGCGCTCGCCCGAGCCCGAGGGGGCCTCGTAGGTGATGAGCTCGATGGTGACCTTGATCGGCGCGGCGTAGGTCATGCCGCGCTGGCGGCACTCGTCGACGTCGTACTTGGGCTTCTCAAGCTGGTACTCGCGAAACACCAGCTCGGCGCTCTCATCGAAGCTCCGAATGGGGAACACCGAACGGAACACACCCTGAAGACCGAACTCTTGCCGGTCGCGGGGGTCGACATCGGCCTGAAGAAACTTCTCGTAGCTCGCCTTCTGAATCGCAATGAGGTTCGGCACCTCAATGATCTTCGCGATCTCGCCAAAGTTCTTTCGTGCGCGGAAGTTGCTCTGGATGACCGATCCCATCAACGTCTCCTCTAGCGGGGCGAATGGGGCGGTGCGATCTCGACCTCTGACCGATCAGCCCACCCGGCCAACGAAGACGCCCGCAAGGCCCCCTCTCGGGGCGCCCTGAGGCGAGGTCTGCGGCGGGTGGCGACCGAAGGTCACGTCGGCGGAGTAGTATGACTCGCAGGCGCGTGGGGACCTCGGCAATGCTGTCTCGCGATGCAGCGCCCCAGCGACCCGTCGATCGTGGTGGCGCTTCAGCTTGGTCAGAAACTCGGCGTCGTCACCGGCCTCATTGTGCAGGGGTCTCGTACCGTGCGCCTCGGGCGTCGAAAACGCCTTCTGTTACGCGGTAAAATGAACTCGACCGCCCATGACCATGCACAAGCGGGGCACGGTCTATGCACCAACTTCGACCGCAATGCAAGGGCCCGGCCGACGCATTCGCACAACATTCTTTCAAGCGGCGTGCCGAGCGCGGGCCCGCCGGGGGAGGGGGGCCTTGTCGGCGCGGCGGTCGCGCGCGGTCGCAGGGGTCGAGGTGACGGGAGGGGCGGCGGGGCGGGGGAGGGGGCGCGGCGGGGCGCAGGCGGCCCAAAAGCAGCGGGCCTGCCTCAGGGCCGCGCGACGCGCAGAGGCGTCATCGCGGTGACCCGTGGCAGGCCCACGGCAGAGGCTTCAGACGCCCTTGACGGTGACCGTCGCGCCGGCTTCGGTCAGCTTCTTCTTGAGGTCTTCGGCGGCGGCCTTGTCGAGGCCTTCCTTCAGCATCTTGGGGGCGCCTTCGACGAGGGCCTTGGCCTCACCGAGGCCGAGCCCGGTGATCTCGCGGACGACCTTGATCACGTTGATCTTGTTCGCGCCAGCGGCGGTGAGCTCAACGTTGAACTCGGTGGGCTCGGCCGGGGCAGCGGCGGCCGGGGCGGCGGCGGCGGCGGGGCCGGCGACGGCGACCGGCGCGGCCTTGACGCCGAGCTTGTCTTCGAGAGCCTTGACGAGCTCCGAGGCTTCGATGAGCGAGAGCTTGCTGATGCTGTCAACGAGCTGCTGGATTTCCATTTTGATCTTCCTTCTTACTTACTTTGGGCAATCATTGTGCCCATAGGGGTTGTTGATTGAAAAACAGTCTTCTTACGATCACGCACCTTCGCCGCCACCCTCGAGCTTGCGCTTGAGCGCGTCGAGAGCGTAGGCGAGGTTCTGGCCCGGGGCGTTGATGATGGCGACCACGTTTTGCGCGGGGGCCATGATCGTCGCGAGGAGCTGCGCCTGAACTTCCTTCAGGCCCGGCAGCTTCGACATCTCTGCCTCGACCCAGGCCCCATCACGGACCTGGCCACCGAGGAGACCTGCCTTGACCTTGAGCTTGTCGGCCTTGTTGGCGGTGTCTTTCTTGAAGTCGACGATGACCTTGGCGGCCAGCGAGGGATCTTCTTTGCACCACGCCACGCCCGTCATGCCCTGAAGCGAGACGTGCGAGGTGCGCGCGCCGCCGCCGCCGAGCTTGCCCACCGCCCCGACATACGCCGAGTCTTTGAGCGCGTGACGAATCACGGTGTTCTTGACGACCTTGTACTCAATGCCCTGCTTCTTGAACGCGCGGCGAAGCGCGGTCACGGTGCCGACATTGAGGCCCTTGAAGTCGAGGAGGACCGCCGCGATGCTGCCATCGAATTGGGCCTTGATCTTACCGATCTCTTCGGTCTTCTGGGTCTTGTTCATCGTTCAGTTCTCCTCGGTGCGTTCGATGAAGAACGCCGGGTCAACCTTGACGCCCGGACCCATCGTCGACGACAGGGTGATCGACTTCAGGTAGGTGCCCTTGGCCGTCGCCGGCTTGGCACGCACCAGCGCCGCCACGAGCGCCTTGGCGTTCTCGCCGATCGCCGCAGTGCCGAAGCTCGCCTTGCCGATGCGGGCGTGGACGACGCCAGCCTTCTCGGTGCGATACTCAACCTTGCCGCCCTTGGCCTCGCGCACCGCGTTGGCGATGTCGAAGGTCACCGTGCCGACCTTGGGGTTCGGCATGAGACCGCGCGGACCGAGGACGCGACCGAGCTTACCAACCTGGCCCATCATGTCGGGGGTCGCGATGACGCGCTCGTAATCGAGGAAGGTGCCATCGGCGACCTTCGCAACGAGCTCGTCGGCGCCCACGAAGTCAGCGCCGGCTTCACGGGCTTCGCGCTCTTTTTCGCCCTTGGCGAACACGAGCACGCGCACCGTCTGACCGGTACCGTGGGGCAGCACGATCGCGCCGCGGACCATCTGATCGGCGTGCTTCGGGTTGACCCCGAGGCGCACGGCGATCTCAACGGTCTCATCGAACTTGGCCGTGGCGCAGGTCTTCACCAGCGCGACAGCCTCGTCAAGGGCGTACCGACGGCCTGTTTCGACCTTTTCGAGTACGGCTCGACGCCTCTTGGGAATCTTTGCCATTCAACAACCTCCTTGCGGCGACTTGCTCAGCGGGTCATCGTGACCTGTTGAGGCAAGCGGCGCCTTCCACCGCGCTCCCTGTCTCGGTGGTATTCTCAGGGGTCGCGGCACCCGGTGATGGGTGCCACGTCAGGGCCCACAACAACTTTGTTTCAGCCTTCGATCTCGATGCCCATCGACCGCGCGGTGCCGCTGATCGAGCGGATCGCCGAGTCGAGGTCGTCGGTGTTGAGGTCTTCAAGCTTCTGCTTGGCGATCTCGACCACCTTGGCCATCGGGAGCTTGCCGATCTTCTCTTTGTTCGGCCGCGCGGAGCCCTTGTCGGCGCCCACAGCCTTCATCAGAAGGATGCTCGCCGGCGGGGTCTTCAAGACCATCGTGAACGACTTGTCAGAGTACACGGTGATGACCACCGGGATGACATAGCCCTTCTTGTCTGCGGTCTTGGCGTTGAACTCTTTGATGAACATCGGGATGTTCACGCCCGCCTGGCCGAGCACCGGGCCGATCGGGGGGCCGGGCTTGGCCTCACCACCGGGGCACTGCAGCTTTACTTGTCCGGTTACCTTCTTCATCGCACTTCCTCATCGACGGGGGTTCGAACTGTTCGGGGCAATCCCGGCAGCTCTCGCACGGTTGCACGGGCTCCGTGCTGGCTCGTCGTTGCCGTAGTTTCAGGCCGTGATCTTCTCGACCTGATTGTAGTTAAGCTCGACTGCGGTCGGTCGGCCGAAGATGGTCACGAGCACCTTCAGCTTCTGACGCTCGGGGCGAACGTCTTCGACGACGCCCGAGAAGTTTGCGAAGGCCCCGTCGACCACCTTCACCTGGTCGTTGACCTCGAAGTTGACCTTCGGCCGCGGGGCGATGCCGCTGCCCTCGATCTGGGCCTTGATGCTGTTGATCTCGCGCTCGGGCACCGAGGTGGGGTTCTGGTCGCCCAGGAAGCCCGTCACTTTGGAGGTGTCTTTGACAAGATGCCAGGTCGCGTCAGACATCTCCATCTGAACGAAGACGTAGCCCGGATAGAACTTGCGACGCTCGGTGCGCTGCTTGCCACCACGCACCGCGGTGACGTTCTCGGCAGGGACCAGGATCTCGCCAAAGTACTGCTCAAGCCCAGCGTTCTTGATGCGCTCTTGGAGCGACGCGCGGACTTTGTCCTCGAATCCAGAGTATGCCTGGACGATGTAGTACTTCATGGCCATGGCTGCGGGTCACTGTCGCCCTCGAGACCCTCCGCGAGGGTGTCGGGTGCGCTTCTGGGGTGAAGGTGGAGAGGATGGCGCCTTAGCTGAGGTAGATGAGGTCGGTGATCCAGTTCCAAAAGCGGTCGATGAGGAAGATCACCACCGACGCAAGGATCGAGGTCGAGAACACCACCACCGTGGCCGTCGTGGTCTCTTCTTTCGAGGGCCACGTGACCGCCGCCAGCTCGTCGATGGTCTCCATCGCGGTGGTGCGGATGCGCTCGTTCTTCCACCCGGCGATCACCGCCACGACGCCCACCGCGATGCCAATCGCCGAGGTGACGCTGTCGTGGCCCTCCCAAGCGGCGTCGAGGCCGTGGGTGACGAGAAAGGCCACCACGCAGCCCATGACGAAATACCCCGTGTAGAGGTATCTGACTGTGCCAAGCAGGAGGGAACCTCCTGCACGATCTTGCTGCGTGCTCACCGTCGATGCTCCGAGAGTGACTGAAGGGCAGGGGGCGAGGGGCTCGAACCCACGACCTGCGGATTTGGAATCCGCTGCTCTACCAACTGAGCTAGCCCCCTTCAGGGACTCTGTCTATTTTGTCTCGTGATGGGTCGTGTGAGCGTTGCAGCCCGCACAAAACTTCTTAACCGTAAGGGCCGCAGTGAGCGGTGCTCGGGTGGTCTTGTAGTTGCGCTTGCCGCACTTCTCACAAGCCAGAACGATCTTCAACCTTGTTGATTCTCGCCTTGGCATCGTCGCCTCGTACCGTCTCTCAACCGTCGCGAGGGCGCGGACCTTCCCACCACTTCGGACGTTCGTCAACCCCTTCTTCTGAGAATCTACACGATCTCGCCGAAGGGCTTGAGATGAAGTGGTTTCGCGCGGTCAGGGCGCCCGCCTGAGGCCGCGCGAGCGCCCGCCGAGGCCGCCGCGCCGTCGCGCGCCCAAAGCCTCTTCGGGGCCCAAAAGAAAGAAGGTGAGGCCGGAGCACTCACCTTCTTTGGAGCCCACCATCGGGCTTGAACCGACGACCTCGTCCTTACCAAGGACGTGCTCTGCCAACTGAGCTAGGTGGGCAAACAAACTTTCTCAAGACAGAGCGGGTAACGGGATTCGAACCCGTGACGTTCAGCTTGGAAGGCTGACGCTCTACCAACTGAGCTACACCCGCGATCACCGTCAAGTCAAGGCAGTGGAGGGTGATGGATTCGAACCATCGAAGGCAATGCCGGCAGATTTACAGTCTGCTCCCTTTGGCCACTCGGGCAACCCTCCAAACAATGTCTCAATCTCTTCGTCAAGTCTTGGTATAGAGCTGACGACGGGAGTTGAACCCACAACCGACGGTTTACAAAACCGTTGCTCTACCGTTGAGCTACGCCAGCGATGTGGGCTTTCGCCCGCACCCTACAATACCCCGGACCCGGGGCAGCGCGAGGGGCGCTGACTCAGCCACCGCCGAGTGACTGTGGGGCGCGTCTTCTACGGCGATCGACCGGGGGTGTCAAAGAATAAAGTCAGTGCCGCGTCGATTCTTCATCAAGTACGCGAGAACGCAGCTCATTGAGGGCCTCCTCGGCGCGCCGCGTCCAGCTGTTGTCGGTGATTCCGGTGCGGCGGGCCATGGCCATGGTGGCCTCCCACGCGCGGATGGCGCCTTGCAGGAGCACCCTGAGTCGCTCTCTGACCCGTCGCCGGTACGCCTCGCGTGTTGCGGGCTCCCAGTCTTGGGGCATCGGCGCGTCGAGGATGGCGTTGTAGAAATCTCGGTAGATCTCGCCGATTCTGAAGCCCGCGGCGGCCGCCCAGTGGGGGTTCCCCGCGCGGATCGCGTCGTTGTACTGGGCGTGCGCGTGGATCACCAGGTTGGCGCGCTGGGTGATGCGGGCCTCGCTGTCGGGCGCGTCTGCGGTGAAGGTCACCGCGGCGGCGCGGAGCCGGGTCACCTCGGCGCCGACCACGCGCGCCTCGGCGGCGTGGGTGTCATCGTCGAGGGCGGTGGCGATCTGCGCGGTGGTGCAGAGCGAGATGGCCTCGTTGGCGTCGCGCTCGGCGAGGTCGAGGTCGTTGCGCGCGAGCTGCGCGGCGGCGCGTCGCGCGAGGGCCTCGACGCGGTCGGTGAGGGTGAGCTCGCGTCGCCCGAGGAGCGCATCGGCGGCCTCGATGACCCACTCGGTCTGGCTCGCGCTCTCGCCCACCACGGCGAGGCGAAACCACGCGTCGCGGGTGAGCGAGGGGTCGTCTGCGGCGCGGCTCGCCTCGCGGAAGGCCTGCGCCGCGTCGGGCCAGTGTCGCCCGCGTTGCGCGCAGATGCCGCGGTTGTACCACGCGGGCCGCTCCCACCGGGTGCCGGCGAACTCCGCGGTGATGCGGGTGAGCGCGAGGGAGGCCTCGTCGCAGCGGCCTTCGCGCATCGCGGCCACGGCGCGGTCGAAGAGCAGGGTGGCGTCGTAGGCGTCGCCCGCGCCGCCGGGGCTCTGCTGCCCGATGATGTGAAAGCCCTCTCCTTCGCGCACCGCATGCGGCCCTTGGGGGCGTCGCGTGGGCGCCGCGGCGGGGGTGCTCGCGCAGGCCGCGGCGAGGGTGGCGGCGAGCGCCAGGGGGCCAATCCGTCGTTGACGACGCATGCTTCTCAGTGCCTCTCTCTCTACGATGGCTTGGATCGGTGTCGATGAAAATGGCCTAGGCCCGCGCCTCGGGCCCATGGTGGTGACCGGCGTCGCGATGACGACCCGCTGCGACGCGGCGGCCTTTCTTCGCGCGTCGCAGGCCGCGGGCATCGGCGACAGCAAGGGGCTCTGCGCGCACGGCGCGATGGGCGAGGTCGAGGGCTTCGTGCTCGCGGTGCTCGAGGTGCACCTCGGGCTTCGCGTCGAGACCTTCTCGGGCCTCGTGGCGGCGCTCTGCCTCGACGACGACGCGGCCTTGCGGGTGCGCTGCCCCGAGGGCGCTGCGCCGTCGGCGTGCTTCGACGAGGCGATCGCGCTTCCGGCCTTCGGTGCGGGGGTGACGCCGGCGCTCCGGGCGCGCGCAGAGGCCCTCGCGGCGGCCGGGGTCGCGGTCTCCGGGGCGCGGTTTGCGCTCGCCTGCGCGCGGCGTCTCCGCGACGCCCGAGACCTCGGCCAGAGCCGCTTCGACGTCGACCTCGGCGACATGCTGAGGCTCGTGGCGCGGCTCGGCGCCGGGGCCGCGTCGCACGAGGTGGCGTGCGGCAAGGTCGGCGGGCGAAACAAGTACGCCGCGGCCCTTGAGGCGCTCTCTCCGTTGGTGTCAATCGAGGTCGAGTCGTCGGCCCTGTCGCGCTACCAGGTGCCGGGCCTCGGGCGCATCGCGTTCGTGCGCGACGGCGACGCGACGGAGCCCGCGGTGGCCATGGCCTCGCTGCTCGGCAAGTACGTCCGCGAGCTGGCGATGCTGCGCCACAACCGCTTCTACCAGGCGCGGGTCGAGGGCCTCGTCGCCGCGAGCGGGTACCACGACCCGGTGACCGCGCGCTTCGTCGACGCCACGGCCCTCGTGCGCGCGCGGCTCGGCATCGACGACCGCTGTTTTGAGCGGTAGCGCGTTCAGTATCGTAGAGAAATGCGGGTTTAGTAGAGTTCGACGCCGGTCGCGTCGAGCTCAAGGCGGGCGACGCGCTGGCCGGTCTGGGCTTCGGCCTCTTGCTCGCAGTGCCCATTGGGGTTGCCCGACACCACGGTGGCCTGCACCACCGCGCGTCGGCCCGTCGCCGTGCGGGGGATGAAGAACGCGTGGCCGTGCATCCGGATGTGCACCCGCTCGTTGGCGTCGCTGAGCTGCATCCAGCAGCCGGCGGCCTGGCAGACCGCTGAGACGGTGCCCTCGGTGCGCACGGTGCGCCCGGCGAAGGTCGGAGCGTGGGCGACGATCTCGCGCAGCGCCGTCGGGGTGGTCTCGGTGATGGGGGCCCCGAGGCGCGCGACCTCGCCGCCCTGAGGCGCCGCGGGGGCGGTCGGCGCGGCGGGGGCCGTCGGTGTGCTCGGCGCGGCGGCCTGGGCTTCGGGTTGGACCTGTGCCGCGGGGCTCGGCGGCTGCTTCAAGCAACCCACCGAGACCGCGGCGAAGAGGGCAAGGAGCGTCTGTCGCATAGTGGCTCGCGCCGATGTAGCACAGCTTGCGACGGCTCGACACCCGGAGCCCCTCGCGGCTCGTCACGAGGTGCGCAGCACGCTGCCTTCGGGCACCGCGGCCACGAAGTGCTGAAGCGCTGCGATGACCCGGGCCTCGTCGCGCCCGTCGAAGGTCACCATCACGCTGTACTCGGGGTCGCGCCAGCGGGGGTAGCTGCCCACGGCCACGTCGGCGAAGGCCTGAACGACCGCGTCGAGGTAGGGCTTGAGCGCGCCCTCGTCGCGGTCGAGGTACACCCGGTGCGTCACAAAGGGCGCGTCGTCGCCGCGGAGGAGCCCCAAGAGGCCGTCGAGCTTGTAGCGGTAGATTTCGGGCACGCCGGGCAGCACGAAGACGTTGCCGAGCACCATCGTGGGCCACTTCGGGTCGAGCCCGGAGTGGAGCCGCGTGCCCTCGACGATGTTGGCCATGCAGAGGTGCCCGTCGGTGAGCGCGTCGCCGTAGTGGGCCCGCAAGAGTGACTCGATCTCGGGGCTCCGTACGACCCGGCGGCCGAGCGCGTGGGCGAGGGCTTCGACGGTGACGTCGTCGTGGGTGGGGCCGACGCCGCCCGAGGTGAAGACGTAGTCGTGGGTGGCCCTGAGGGCGTTGGCCTCGGCGGCGATCAGGGCGACCTCGTCGGGCACCACCACCACGCGTCGCAGGGCGATGCCGAGGGGGCGCAGGGTGTTGGCCAGGGTGAGGGTGTTGGCGTCTTGGATCTTGCCGCTCAAGAGCTCGTTGCCAATCACAAGGTGGGCGGCGGTGCGCGTGGTCATCGTCGTGGCTCGGGCAGAGAGTAGGTTCGTGACGGTGGGGTGAGCAATGAGGCGAAAGCGGTTGTATGCTCTCGCGGCTTTGAGATCACGAAGTTGGCTGGTGTTCACGGGCCTCGCGGTGATGGGCCTCGGCGCGGGCGTCGGCGGGTGCCGCGGGTGGTGGCGTCGCGACGCCGACGCAGGGGCCGACGCGGCGGTGCGCGGGGCGGTGACGGTGACGCTCCCCAACGCGACCGATGGGTGGAGCGCCGTCGGGAGCTTCGTCGCGGCCGAGCGCCCGCGGGGGGCCTTGTTGTTCGTGCACCAGCTCGGCTCAGACCGCACCGAGTGGGCGCCGGCCTTGGGGCGGCTGATCGCCGACCGCGACGCGCCCGCGGCCCTGGCTCTCGACCTGCGCGGCCACGGCGAGAGCGGCCGCAACCCCGACGGGGTGCAGGTGTCGTGGCGGAGCTTCGAGCGCGACCCCGCGCGGTGGCAGGCGCTGGCCCTCGATGTGGCCGCGGGGGTGCGCTTTCTGTCGCTCCACGCGCAGGCGTCGCGGGTGGTGGTGGTGGGCGCGGGGGTGGGCGGCTCGGCGGCGGCCCTCGCGGCGGCCGAAGAGGCCAACGTGGCGGCCCTGGTGCTGATCTCGCCGGGGCTCGAATACCACGGCGTTCGGCTCGAAGACGCCCTCAGGCGGTACCTCGCGACGGGGCGCCGGGTCTTGCTCGTCGCGGGCGACGGCGACCGCGAGAGCGTCGAGGCTGTCGAGGCGCTCCAGGCGCTTCAACAGGGGCTCGTCGATCGGGTGATCGAGGGCGGCAACGACGGGCACGGGGTCTCGCTCTTGCGCGCCGCGCCCGACCGCTGGGGGCGGCTCTTTCAGTGGGCCGACGGGGCCCTCGGCAACGCGCCCCCCACCCGGTGGAATGTGCCGCCATTGCCCGCCTCGGGTGAAAATCGGTGAGGGTGTTGCACTTTTTCTTTGACCGGGGTGAGGGGTGCGCGTAGAAGGCAGTTCCTCCCGCAACGAGGCGAGTGAAAGCTCACTCGGGGATCGTCTAATGGCAGGACGACGGATTCTGGCTCCGTCTATCTAGGTTCGAATCCTAGTCCCCGAACTTGGTAAAATTGGCCCCATCGTCTAGTGGTTAGGACATCAGCCTCTCACGTTGGTAACCCGGGTTCAAGTCCCGGTGGGGTCGCCAAAATCGCAAGAAGCCCTTCGGGTTGAGACTTTCTCACCCGAGGGGCTTTTTTCGTTTCTGCCGATGGGTACTCTCTCGCCGTCACACCCGCTTCAGGGGTTTTTTCTCCCTTGGCCGCGGCCCCTCGTCGAGGGGCGGCTTCGGCGGCGGTATCACCGATTTCTCGCCGACGTGGTCCTCCTTGACGGCCGCGTGGTGACCGCCCACTGCCCCAACTCGGGCCTGATGGAGGGCCTCGTGCGCCCGGGCGCCGCGGTGTGGCTCTCGCCCTCCGAGGGGCCGCGTCGCGCGCTGCCCTACACCTGGTCGATGATGGCCCTCGACGACACCCTGGTGGGGGTCGACACTCTCGTGCCCAATCGTCTCGTGCGCGCGCTCTTGGAGGCCCGCGCGCTCCCGCGCCTGGGGCCCTACGACACGGTGCACCCCGAGTACGCCCACGCCGCGGGGAGCCGCGTCGATTTTCGCCTCTTGAGCGCCGCCCGGGTGCACGACATCGAGGTGAAAAACTGTCACCTCGTGTACCCCGACGGCCGCGGGTACTTCCCCGATTCGGTGAGCGTTCGGGCGACGCGGCATCTTCAGATTCTGAGTCGCGAGGTGCAGCGGGGCATCGCCGCGACGGTGCTCTTCGTGGTGCAGCGCGACGACGTCAAGGCGGTGCGCCCTGCGGCCTTGCACGACCCTGATTTCGCCGCGGCGGCGACCCGGGCGGCGGCGCTCGGGGTTCGGTTTCGCGCGCTCCGTACGCGGGTCTCGCCCGAGGGCGTCACGGTGCTCGGGGCCGTCCCGGTCGACCTCAAGCCCTACGCCCTGTCGCGGGTCGCGGGGTGGCGCCTCGCGCTCAAGCCCTACTCAGGGTGGGAGCGCCCCAAGCGCGTGGTCTCGTCGGCGCCGTAGTCAGCCGCTCGGCGCTGCGGCCTGCGATGGTGCTTGAACGCGGGCGCTTTCGGGCCGATACCTTCGCGGGGTGGTGTGTGACCACGAGGAGGCACCGGGGTGTTGTTCATCGATCCCGCAATGTTGGCTCGCGTCGAAGAGATCGAGCTCCCGTGGAGCGTGCACGGGTACGACCCGTACGGCATCTCGAAGCGCGAGACCGCGCGGATGTTCACGCTGTTTTCGCTCTTGTATCGCCGGTATTTTCGCGTGCGCGCGACGGGGGTTGAGAACATCCCCTTGCGGGGTCGGGCGATGCTCGTGGGCAACCACTCGGGGGGCGTGGCCATCGACGGCGCGATGGTGATCACCTCGGCGTTTCTCGAGCTCGCCCGCCCGCGGCTCGCCCAAGGGATGGCCGAGAAGTTTATCAACCGGGTGCCCTTCGCGTCGCTCTACTCGTCGCGCACGGGGCAGTTTACGGGGCTCCCCGAGCACGCCGAGCGGCTCTTGGAAGATGAGCGCTTGCTGATGGTCTTCCCCGAGGGGGCGCGGGGCACGGCGAAGCTCTACTGGGAGCGTCACTCGCTGGTCGAGTTCGGTTCGGGCTTCGTGCGTCTCGCGCTCAAGACGCGCACGCCCATCATCCCCGTGGGGATCCTCGGGGGCGGCGACGTGATGCCGACGGTGCTCAACTCGTACGCGCTGGGGAGGGCCCTCGGTGCACCGTATGTACCTGTAACTCCCTATCTTTTGCCGATTCCGTTGCCGGCCAAGATGGAGCTTCACTATGGCGAGCCGATCGTCTTCGAGGGCACCGGGGCCGAAGACGACGACGTGATCGGCGGCTACGTCGAGCGGGTCAAGCGCGCCGTCGCGGGGCTCATGGCCGAGGGCCTCAAGGCCCGCGAAGGGACGCACTCATGAGGGTGCTGATTACAGGCATCGCCTCGCCGGTCGCGCGCCGCGTGGCGGGTCACGCGGTGGCCGCCGGTCACGAGGTCATCGGCATCGACCGACGGCTCTGGGAGGGTTGCCCGGGCGAGGTCACCATGTACGCCGTCGACCTGCGCAAGCGTGCGGCCGAGGAGGTGTTTCGCAAGCATCGCCCCGAGGCCGTGATTCACATGGCGACGGTGACGCACCTCAAGGCCTCGACCGAGGAGCGATACCGCATCAACCTCGGCGGCACCCGCGCGGTGTTCGACCATGCGCGGGCCTACGGGGTCGGGCAGGTGGTCTTTGTGGGGCGGCACACCTACTACGGGGCTGGGGCAGACCACGCGCTCTATCACCGCGAAGACGACCCGCCGATGGCGGTGTCGACCTTCCCTGAGCTGGCCGATCTCGTGGCGGCTGACCTTTATGCGACCACGGCGCTCTGGCGGCACCCTGAGCTCAAGACGGCGGTGCTGCGCATGGTGTACGTGCTCGGGCCGAGCGGCACGGGCACCCTGGCGAGCTTCCTACGGGGGCCCAAGGTGCCCGCCATTCTGGGCTTTGACCCGCTCTTTCATTTCATGCACGAAGACGACACGGCGCGGGCCGTGGTCGAGGCTTTGGGCGCGCGGCTGCACGGGGTCTTCAACGTCGCGGGGCCGCCGCCGCTGCCGCTCTCGGTGATCGTGCGCGAGAGCGGCCGAAAGCTGGTGCCCTTGCCCGAGTTCGTCTTCCATGTGATGCGGGGGCGGTTGGGCTTTCCGCAGCTGCCGCCGGGGGCGATGACCCATGTGAAGTACCCCGTGGTGGTCGACGGCGACGCGTTTCGGCAAGCCACCGGGTGGCGGCATCGCATCGAAGACGACGCGTGTCTGCGCGAGTTCCGTCGCACCTTCCCGGTGCGCCTGGGCTGAGCTGCGGGGGCGGGCGTAGGGCACAAAAAAGCCCTCTGCTGGGTTCTCTCCCGGCAGAGGGCGCTCTTGCGAGACGGCGCGCCCAGACCCGGGCGCCCGATCACCAGTTCAGACGTACCCCGAGGAAGCTCTCCAGGCGCGTCCACGAGACGGGCTGGCCGGGGCGACCGTCGAGGCCGTTCATCAACCCCAGGCGGGCCTCTGAGATGTTGGTGCCGCCGCGGGCCGAGATGTTGATGCCGAACACATCGCTCGGGCGGTACTCAAGAAAGGCCGTGCCTTCGACGCGCACCGTCGAGAAGCGGCCCGAGGTCGGGTCGAAGCCCGAGCCCGAGGTGCTGCGGGTGCCGTCGCGGTTGGCGACGTAGCCGTACTCGAAGTACCCGACGCTGCCGTCGAGCGAGAGGAGCACCCGGCCGTTGAAGCTCTGCTGGTACGCGAGGTACCCGCGGTTACGCACCGCGAAGTTGCCGAAGAAGCTCGGCTGAACATCGCGGTGGAAGCCGCCGCGGAGGTTCGACGCCGCGTTGATGATCCACCGGAGCTCGGCCTGGCCGACGATGGTGTCGGCGTTGTCGCCGCGTTCGAAGAACGTAGCCTGGTAGCCCACCAAGGCCATCACCTGGACCTTCTCGGTGATCAACCCGAGGAGACCCACGCGGCCGCCGATGGGGGTCGAGCTGAACAAGCCCGTGACGCTGGTCTCGGGCGAGAGGTAGCTCGTGGGGCGAACCTGCGCCTCCCACACCAAGGCCGTCTTCGGGAGGAAGCGATACCGCAGCCGCGCGTTGACCTCGTGGGTCATGTAATCGTAACGGCTGAAATCGCTCGAATCGAAGATGTTGACGTTCAGCGCGTAGCCGAAGCGAAACTCGAAGGTGCCGCGCCCCGGGGCGTACGCGATGTCGACCCCCGCGCGGTTGTAGTTGCGGTTGAAGGTCGGCGGCGCGATCGAGGTGCTGAGCGCGGCGTTGGCCTCGGGGCCCGGCTGGATCGTGCGGGTAAACTCGTCGTACAGGCTAAACTGCCAGGTACGCTGGGGGAAGAAGTCAAAGCGGACGCTGGCCTGGGTGCCGAGGTTGCGCAGCGCGCTCACCCGGTCGGGGTCGCTGGTGGCGATCCACTCGTGGTAGGTGAGGGCCACGCCGCCGCGAAAATTCACCGTCGGCAGGGCCGTCGGCGTGCTGTCTGAGTTGGTCGACCGCTGCTGCCCGAGGGTCGACACCATCAGGCTCGGGGTGACCCTGAGGCGCAGCGCCGAGACGGGGTTCACGGGTGAGTAAAAGACGTTCGAGTCGTAACCGAACTCGGCGCCGATGCCGGGGTGCAGCTCGAAGTTGCCCGCCCGGATGCCGCGACCCTCTGCCAGAGTGCGATCTTGAAGCCAGACCTGCCCGTAGGCCGTGGAGGGCGACGACAGCAGCGCCCCTGACAGCACCGCGAGGCCGCTGAGCCCCAACTTCGATCGACGATTCATCACAACTTCAAGCTCCTGCGCAACGCACCAGGGCGACCCCAGTCGCGCGGCGGTGCGTCGCGTACCCCAAAACGACCCTGCGATTCAAGAACTCTCACAGCGCTGGGCTGGTCACCAAGGGCCGCTCAGGGGCCAGGCTGTCAACCGGGAGCGTCGTGGTGTCGGTGGTGGCGATCTCGCGTGAGACCTGGAGGCTCACCACCGTGCGATCGAAGGCCGTGGCCTCTTCGCCGATGCACTGCCGGGCCTCGCCTTCGAGCGACTCGACCCGCGAGCGGTAGATGTTGATCAGCGTAAACTCGTGGTTGCGCGCGCCGTCGTTGGCGATGCTCACCGCGGTCTGGAGAAGCTCTTGGTGATCGCGCGCCGAGCGCAAGGTCACGTCAACCTGCGTGAGCTTGTCGTTCAGACAGTTGACCTTGATGATGTCGCGCTCTTGCCGGGCGCGGTCGAGCATGTCGCTCACCCGTCGGCGGGTCGCACCGATGGTCTCGACCACCGTGGTCGACTCGCGGAGCTGGTCGGCCCCCGAGAGGTTGGCGGTCTGGCGGTTGCCGATCTCGGCGTTGCCCTGTGACGGGTTGTTCTGCGGCGTTTGTGCGCCCGCGACACCCATCGACAACCCCACGGCCATCACAAGACCGATTACGCTACGTTGAACTGGCCACTGCATGTCGACGATCCTTCCCCGCCTCGCAGGGCAACTTTTGGAGGCGGAACTCTACCGAGCCCCTGCACCGTGTCAATGGCATCACCCAAACCACGAGCACACCCCGTGGCGCTGGTAGCGTCTCTGTAGCCGCAACCCAGACAGACATTCATGCGACCCGTAACCCGAAATTAACCAACGGACACAGCCATACCCCGGATGCCCGCCCCCGCTCAAGATGACAACCGTGACGCACCCGCGCTGCGTCAGCGATGTACAGGGCCCTCACCACCGGAGCCCTGAGAGGCCGAACGCGGGAGAGGGCCCGCCCCGGGCCTCGCGGTCGTGGCTCGGGGGCTCGCGGCGGGCGCCGAAGAGGTAGCCCGCGACCCCGCCGCCGAGGGTGCAGAGCTCGACCGTGGCGAGGGCCGCCGGGCGCTGGTCGGCCTCGTAGAGCAAGAGGAGACTGATCGCCGTGCCGACCAGGGCGCCGCCGAGGGCGCCGAGGTCCATCCAGTGGACGCGGCCCGGGGTGGGGCGGAGGGCGTGGGTCGCGAAGGCCGCCGCGCCGGCGCCCAGGAGCTCACCCACGCCGAGCGCGAGCCCGAGGTGCGCGTCGCGCTGCAAGGCCAGGCCGGTGAGGAGCCCCAAAGCGCCGCCCCAGGCGCCTCCGGATTGCACGAACGAGGCGCTCCCGGGGCTCGGGTGCAGCGCGGCGTGGAGGCCGACCCCGAGGCCGAGGCCCACGGTGGCGCCGGCCCAGACCGCGGTCGCCGCATCGGCGGTGTCGAAGCCGTCGACGTGACGCTGGAGCTGCAACGCGAGGCCGCCGCCGGCGAGGGTGCCGAGCACGAGGCCCGTGTTCAGCGAGGCCGTGAGCGAGGGGCTGACCGGGTGCGGACGGTCAAGCAAGAGCGCGCCCGCGAGCCCCGCGCCGGCGCCCACGAGGGGCAGCCACGCCGCGGCCCTGAGGTCGGTGATGCCGAGGCGCAAATCGGCGAAGACTCCCGTGCCGAGCCCGTAGCCCACCAGCGAGCCGTAGAGGGTGACCGCGCCCAAGGCGCTGCGGGGGTTCGCCTCGCGCGCGGGGGCCGCGGCGTCGCGGGCCAGGAGCTGATCGCTGAGCCGGGCCAGGGTCGCGAGGCCGGTGTTGCCGTCGCGCGAGAGCCTCCGCGCCGTGAGGGCCGCGTCGAGCCTGCGTTGCGCCTCACGGGGGCGATCGGCCACGAGGGCGGCGCTGGCTTCGTCGAGCACGGCCCGCTCGGAGGCGTCATCGGGGGGCGGCGCGGGGAGGCTCTCGGTTTGCGCGACGGGAGGGGTCTGGGCCCCGGCCGCGGCGCCCGCGAGCGAGAGCCCGAGGCCCCATACGAAAACCGCGCCCTTCACGACCCCAGGGCCCGATGCCACGTCAGGGTCACCCTGGCCTCGGCGTCTTCGTGCCCTTCGCCGAGGCACTCCAGGGCCGCCGCGCACCACCAGAGCGCCACCGTCGGCACCGGGTGGGGCTCGCCGTTGGCCCAACGTTGCTCGCGCACCCGGTCGAAGAGGCAGCGCAGGGCCGAGAGGGCCACGATCAGCGCAGGCGCCGCGTCGGGGGCGTGCTCGAGCGCCTCGTACGCCGCGCGGAGCCCCGCGGCGTGGTGTTCAAGCTCCTGGGCCTCGTCGGCGCCTGCGCACCACCGCGCGACGCTCGCGAGGGCGTCAGTGGGGGCCTCGTCGAAGGCGACCCCGTGGCGCTCAAGCTCTGCGAAAACCATTGTAATCACAACGCGTTGCGCGTCGATGCTCTGCTGCGGTGAGGGGCCCGGGGCCATCGCTCAGCGGCGGGTCGGGGGCGCACCCTCGGCGGCGCCCGCGAGGTCGAGCACGGGCCCGAGCCAGCACCAGTGACCCCCGAGGAAGGCCACGGGTTCGAGCACCAGCTCGGCCCCGGCGGCGTCGCGGAGCACGGCCCGCGAGAAGCGCACGGTGGGGCGGAGCTGCGCCTTGAGGGTGTTCATCCGCGGGTCGAGGCCTGCCGCGGAGGGGCCGCCGACGGCCGCCCCGAGGGCGCTCTGGACGGCGACCGAGAGGGGCTCTCGGAGGCCGCCGAGGCGTTGGAGCATCACCTCGCGGGTGCCTTCGATGCGGTCGACGAGGGCGCGCCCGTGCTGGCGGCCTGCTGCGAAGGTGAGGGCCATCTCGACCCGCGCGAGGTCGGGGCTGAGCTCGTGGCGGCAGGCCTCGATGCCGCGCGCGTCGCGGCGCCCGGCTTCGTGCGCGCAGTGGGTCACGAAGCGTCGCAGGCCGTCGTCGGTGTCGGGGTAGCGCGA
Source organism: Myxococcales bacterium (assembly GCA_016792845.1). Lineage (GTDB taxonomy): Bacteria > Myxococcota_A > Polyangia > Polyangiales > JAEUKH01. Next base: position 73,414 of record JAEUKH010000023.1, read on the forward strand.
CACGTCGCGGGCGGCGTTCATGATCGCGGCCTCGTCGCCGTCGTCTTCGAGGGCGAGGGGCGTCTGGGCGGGGGGCGCTGCGGGCGCCTGGGCGGGGGCCGTGCGGGTGGGCGCCGCCGCGCGAGACGCGCCGCGCGAGCAGGCCGCGAGAGAGAGCACCGACACCAGAGCGACACGGGCCACGTTCACGGCGCCGAGGGTAGTCGCTTTGGGCCCCCGCGCAATGCCCTTCGCGCGGCCTGTGGTGCGAGAGCGATTGACACCGCCGCCTCGGACGGCGCACACGATCACGGTCATGGGTTGTACCGACGCCGATGCCCAGGGTCTGATTGGTTTTGTTGACGCCTCGCCTTCGCCGCGGCACGCCGCGCAGGCCATCGTCGAGGCCCTGGTCGCTGCGGGCTTTCAAGAGCTCTCGCTCCGCGCGCCGCGGTGGCAGCTTGGGGTCGGGGGCTTCTTCGTGGCGCGGGGCGCGACGGTGATCGCGTGGCGGCTCCGGGGCCTCGCGGTGACGCGCTTCGCGGCGGTGGGGGCGCACACAGATTCGCCCAATTTGAGGCTGAAACCGCGGGCTCCGTATGTGAACGAGGGCTGCCTCCAGTTCGGCGTCGAGGTCTACGGCGGCGCGCTGTGGAACTCGTGGCTCGACCGCGACCTCGGCCTCGCGGGGGCCGTCCAGACTGACGACGGCCGCTCGCATCTTGTGCGCGTTCAGAAGCCGCTCGCGCGGGTCACGCAGCTCGCCATTCACCTCGACCGCACGGTCAACGAGCAGGGCCTGAAGCTGAACCCGCAGCTCCACCTCGCGCCGCTTTGGGGCGTGGCGCGCAAAGAGACCGACGCCGCGGCCGAGTTTCATGAGCTCATCGCCCGCGCCGCGGGGGTCGAGGCCGGGCGCCTCGTCGGGCACGACCTCTCGCTCTTTGACCTCACGCCGTCGACCTTGGGCGGGCTCGGCGACACGCTGGTGTTCGCGCCGCGGCTCGACAACCTCGCGTCGTGCCATGCGGGGCTCGCGGCGCTGCTCGACCCGACGGTGGCCGACGGCCCTGCCGACAGCGTGCCGATGGTGGCGTGCTTCGACCACGAAGAGATCGGCTCGGCGAGCGCCGACGGCGCCGACGGCGTGCTGCTCGGCACGGTGATCGAGCGCGTCGTCGCCACCCTCGGCGGGAGCCGCGAGGCCTACCACGCCGCGGTGGCGTCGAGCCTGATGCTCTCGGCCGACATGTCGCACGCGGTGCACCCCAACTACGCCGACAAGCACGAGCCGCGGCACAAGCCCTTCTTCGGTCAGGGGCCGGTGCTCAAGAGCAACGTGAACATGCGCTACGCCACCACGCCCGAGACCGCCGGCGTGCTGCGCGCCCTCGCGCGTCGAAACGGGCTGCCGTTGCAAGACTTTGTGACCCGCACCGACCTCGGCTGCGGGTCGACCATCGGGCCCATCACGGCGTCGCGCCTGGGCATGCCCGTGGTCGACCTCGGGGCGCCGATGCTGTCGATGCATTCGGCCCGCGAGTGCATGGCCGCGGCCGATCAGGCGTCGTATTGCGCGCTCCTTCGTGCGCATTTGCTCGCCTGAGGGGCTTTGACGCAAAGTGCGCCCCGGTGAGCGTGAGCCGGGGTAGAGTCTCGCCGAGCAGACGTACACCGAGGGCATCGTGGACTTACAATCCCAGTATCTTGCGATGGTCGGCAGCACCATCGACGGCAAGTACCGACTCGACGCGCTGGTGGGCCACGGCTCGTCGGGGGCGGTGTACCGCGCGACCAACATCTGGGCCGGGCGCGAGTGCGCGGTGAAGGTCTTTCAGTACGACGGCGAGCACCGCGAGCTGGCGCTGCAGCGCTTCGTGCGCGAGGCGCAGGTCTGCAACCGCGTGCGCCGCGAGGGCCGCGTTCACCCGCATGTGGTCGACTGCCTCGACGTGGGGCGCGACGGCAGCACCGGGGTGTTCTTCACGGTGCAAGAGTTTCTGACGGGGCAGACCCTCGACGCGCACCTCCAGAGCTTGCCCGGGCGGCGGCTCGCGGTGGGCCCGGCGGTGAGCCTTCTCTTGCCCGTGATCGACGCCATCGCGTGCGCCCACGAGGCCGGGGTGGTGCACCGCGACCTGAAGCCCGAGAACATCTTCCTGGTCAACCTCGGCGACGGTGTGACGCCGAAGGTGCTCGATTTCGGCATCGCCCAGCTCTCAGACGCGCGCTTGACCCGGGCCCGCGACATCCTGGGCACGCCCTCGTACATGGCCCCCGAGTCTTTCATGGATGCTTCGCGGGTCGACGCGCGGGCCGACATTTGGGCGCTCGGGGTGATTCTCTACGAGTGCGTGTCGGGCAAGACGCCCTTCGGCCAAGGTGCGCCGACGCTCCTCGCGGTGATGACCGAGATCGCCACCCGGGAGCCCCCGTCGCTGGAGGCCGCGGGGCTGATGCACGGGCCCATGTGGCAGGTCGTCCGGCGCTGCCTTCAGAAAGACCAGGAGCAGCGGTACGCGAACGCGCGGAGCCTCAAAGACGCGCTCGACCAGCTGTTTTTTTCGATCTGAGTTTCGACCGCGGCGGGCTGCGCCAGCATCGGGGTTGACGGAGCCTTTGAAGCGGGCACCAATGCGGCCCGATGAATCAGCTTCGCAAGCTCTGGGTGGTGGGCGCGCTCTGGGGCGCGATGGGGTGTTCGAGCGCGACGCCGCCTGCGGCGGACGCCGGGGCCGATGCCGCCGCGGGCGATGCGACGCCGGTCGATGCCGGGCCCGTCGACGCGCCGCGCCCTGCCGACGGGGGCCTCGATTCGGTGCCCTTGCAGAGCACCATCACCCTCGCGGGGCTCTCGGGCGAGGCGCAGGTGCTCTACACCGAGGGGGGCGTTCCGCACGTTTATGCGCGCAACGAAGACGACCTCTACCGAGTGCTCGGGTTCGTCGTGGCCCGCGATCGGTACTTCATGATGGATCTCGGCCGTCGCCTGGCCCTCGGCACCATCTCGGGCCTCTTCGGCGACGCCGCCCTCGGCACCGATTTGGAGAGCCGCGGCACGGGGATGCGCCATGTGACCGAGCAGCTCGTGGCCTCGCTCGACGCGCGCTTCGCCCAGCGGCTCGACGCCTACGCCGCGGGCATCAACGCCTACGTCGCGGCGGTGCGGGCGAACCAGGCCTTCGCGCCGAGCGAGTATCAGCTCGCGGCGCCCTTACTCGGGCGCTCGAACGCGGGCGCGCTGATGGAGACCTTCGACCGTCGCGACGTGGCCGCGATGCTGACGACGTTTCTGTATCAATCGGGCTTCGAGACCGACGACGTGGGGCGCACGGCGGCGCTGGCGCGGTTGCCGGGTGACTTCAGCGGCCAAGCCCTGGCGGCGCTCCGACAGGCCGGGGTCTTGCCCGACATTTGGAACCGTCTCGCGCAGCCCGCCCTTTCGAGCAGCTCGCGCGCTGGGTTCGGGCTTGAGACGGCCATGACGGCCAACCGGCTCGGGCCCATGGGCGACCGCGGGTCGGTGCTTCCGCCGCCGCTGGAGACGGGCCCTGAGCGCCTCGGCCCGGGCCACGCGCTGCGGGTGCCGGCGCAGACCCTCGACACCCTCCGGAGCACCCTCGACCGCATCGAAAATCGGCTCCTCCGCTCGGAGGATGAAGGCTTCGGTTCGAACGCCTGGGCGGTGATGGGGCGGCACACCCGTGATGGGTCTGCGCTCCTCGCGGGTGATGGGCACTTGCCGCTGACCATCCCGACCTTGTTCTACCAGGTGGGCCTCGACACGGCGCTCCTCGGGGGCGGCGACGTGCACCAGGTCGGCATCATGCTGCCCCTCGCGCCTGCCCTGGCGATGGGCACCAACGGCCGCGTGGCGTGGTCGTTTACGCAGTTGGGGGGCGACATCACCGACTGGTATCGCGAGGAGGTCTTGCTCGACGCCAACGGCTTGCCGCGGGCCACGCGCTTCATGGGGCAAGAGCGCCCGCTGACCCGGGTCGATGAGCAGTACGCCGTCGCCAACGTGCCGGCGCTGATGAGCGTGGGGCGCACCGAGACGGTGACCCGCTGGGTGACCTTCGACGGGCGCTTCTTGACGGCCATCGAGGGGCGCAGGCCCGCGGCCAATGAGCCGCTCCAGCCTGGCGAGTCGCGGGTGAAGATGCTCGGGCAAGAGATCGTGCCGGGCGACACCGACCGCGACGGGGTGGTGACGGCGGTGAGCTTTGACTATGTGCTCTTCTCGCCCGCGCCGTTCATGCGCGCCTTCGATGGCTTCGCGAAGGCCAACAACGTCAACGAGTTTCGCGAGGCGAGCCGCGCCCTTGGGGGGCTCTCGCTCAACCAGATCGCCGCCGACGCGCAAGGCTCGGTGTACTACTCGGGCTATCAGTCGGTGCCGTGTCGGGGGTACCTCCCGCGGGCCGAAGATCGGAGCTGGGTACGCGGCGCAGACCCGCGGCTGCTGCTCGACGGCACGCGGTACGGCGGGTTTCACATCCCGTATCGCGACGGCGCGATCGATCACGCGCCGGGCGCCGCCGACCCGTACCAGTGCGCGATCAGGCTCGAACAGACGCCCGCGGCGCTCGACCCCGCGCGCGGGTACGTGATGACCGCGAACAACGAGCCCGGGCCCATCACCGCCGACAACTCGGTCACCAACGACCCGCTCTACATCGGCGGCCCCTGGGGCGACGGCTTTCGCGGCGCCCGCATCGACACTCTGCTCACCGCGGGGGTGGCCGCGCGCACCCTCGACGAGGAGGCCATGGCGACGCTCCAGGCCGACAGCCACTCGAACCTCGGCGAGGTGTTCGTGCCGGTGTTGCTTGCCGCGATCGAGCGGGCCAAGCAGGCGTCGCGGGGTAGCCCCGCCGAGGGCTCGGTCGAGGCGCGGTTGGCGCTCGCGTACACCGCCCATCAAGCCGACTACGACGAGGTGGCCGGGCGGCTCACGGCCTGGGCCGCGTCGGGGTACCAGACCGACAGCGGCGTCGAGACCTTCTACCATACGCTGCGTGAGGGCGAGGGGGCGCGGAGCGTCGCGACGACGGTGTACAACACCTGGGTGGGGCGCTTCGTGCGCGGAGTCTTCGACGACGAGCGCTTGCCTGAGGGGGTCTTCGACGACGGCAACACGTCGCGTATCCGCACGCTGCGCTTGATGCTCGACGCGCGCGGTGAGAACCGCACCATGCTCGGCTCGTACAACCCCGCGACCCGAGAGAGCGCCTACTTTGATGTGTTGGGCACGAGCGTGATCGAGACCAGCGATGAGGTCGCGCTGACGGCCCTCGACGCGGCCATCACCTACCTCCGCAGCGCGCCCACGGGGCCCGGCCAGGGCGGCTACGGCACCCGCGAGTGGGACGCCTTCCGCTGGGGGCTGCGGCACCATGTGCGCTTTGACAGCATCGTGTCGAGCTTCCTCGGGGGCGACAACCCCCTCGGGGCGATCACCAATCAGTTTAGTATTACGCCCGCGCGGCTCGCGCTGGCCCCGAACCTCAGCGGCGACGACCCGCGGCGCACCCTGCCGGGCTTCCCCCGCCCGGGCGACCAATGGGGCGTCGACGCGGCCAACTCGGGCCTCGGCGGCGAGCGCTTCACCTTCGGCTCTGGCCCGACCTACCGCATGGTGTTCGCGCTGCGCCCGAGCGGGCCCGCGGCGACGACGGGTCGCAACGTGATCCCCGGGGGGCAATCGGGCCTCCGCACCTCGCCCAACTTCGACGACCAGGTGCAGCTCTGGCTCGGCAATCGCGCGCTGCCCGTACAGTTTACGGCCCGCGGGGTGATCGACGCCGCGCAGCGCCGCGAGGTCTTCCGCGCACCGTAGCGCGCGCCGCCGGGGTCAGTGTCGAACGATGTTGAAAATGTCGTTCACGAAGATCACCGCCGAGAGAGCCAAGAGCGCCATCATCGACACGGTGGTGGCGCGCTCTTCGAACCGCGCCGAGGGCTTGCGCCGCAAGAGCATCTCGTACCCGAGAAAGATCATCCGGCCGCCGTCGAGGGCGGGCACCGGCAGGAGGTTGAAGAAGAACAGCGCCAACGAGATGATCGCGAAGACGTCGAGGGCGTGACGCACCGAGTGTTGCGCGACCTGGGCGGTCTCGTAGACGATCCGCACCGGGCCCATCATCTGCGGCCGCTCGCGCCCGCGGAGCATCCGGCCGATGGCCTTGACCTGCTCGACCGTGAGCCGCGCCGGAGCCACCAGGGTCTGCCGCACGATCAAGCGCAGGGGCACGGGCTCGTTGGCCTCGGCGGCGCTGCCGCGGATGCCCAGACGCCATTGGTGGCGTTCGGCGTCCATCCGGGCGGCGGGGCGGGCCTCGACGATTTCGTTGCCGCGTCGCACCCGCACCGCAAGGGGACGCCCGGCCGAGCTCTGCACCGCGTCGATGAGCTCAGAGAAATTGCTCGGGGCCGTGTCGCCCACGCGGAGCACCACGTCGTTGGGGCGCAACCCGGCCACCGCGGCGGGGCTCCCGGGCTCGATCTGGCCGATCACCGGGCGGTTGACGCCGCCGAAGAACAGCACGCCAAAAATAATGAGCGACGCGGCGAGGTAGTTGGCCAACGGGCCCGCGGCGATGGTGAACAAGCGGCCGAGGGCCGAGGCGTTCTGGTAGCTCCCTCGGTCGTGCGGGTCGACGGCCTCTGAGGGGCTCATCCCCGCGATCTGGACGTAGGCCAGCACGGGGATCGCCGCGAGCTGAAACAGGGTCTCGCTGCCCTTTGGGCGCCAGCGCGCGATCACCGGGCCGAAGCCGATCGAGAACACCTTGACCCGCATCCCGAAGGCCCGGGCCACTAGGTAGTGCCCGAGCTCGTGGATGAAGACCAACACCGAGAGCGCCACAATCACTACCAGGTATCGCATCGTGCTTTCGTGCCAACACTACCCCGAAAGCTTGGAACCTGCCGCTCCCCATTGCGGTCGAAGTGTGACTGCGACATGGTGAAGGTACGCCCGGTGAGCTTCAGAGGCCCGATGACCCGTCGAGAAGTGTGGAGCCTTGTGTGGGTGGCCTTCAGCATCCCGGCGCTGGCGCAGCCTTCGGGGCCGCGGCTCCATCGCGAGATCCCCGGTGACCTCGGCCTCTCGGGGGTGGGGCCCGCGGCGCTCAGCAACCCCGACTCGGCCGAGGCGCTGCAACAGGCCGCCGGGGGCCAGCGCCGGTGGGATGAGAACCAGCGCCCGGGCGAAGACGTGCTGCGCCCGCGGCAGGCCTGGTCGAGCCCCGTACGAGAGATCGACACCGAGACCCGGTCGCCCGCGGGGATGCGGCTGCAATATCAAGAGGTCTTCAACCCCTCGGTGTCTCCGTTCAAGCGCACGCAGGCCTACGACGCGGTCGATGAGATGGGGCGTCTCGTGGTGCGCGACCCTTCGCTTCGGCCGCTCCTGGTGGGGCAGCGTCCGCGCTGGTCGTCGCAAGAGGGGGCGCGGTTCACGGGCGATGTCTTCGTCGAGCTCGCGCCCGGGGTGCCGACGCCGGTGCCCTCGGTGGCCGCCGAGCAGGTGGTGGTCTCGTATCGCACGGTGCCCGAGATCGCGCTGGTGTTCGCCCAAGATTCAGCGGGCAACCTCATGGTGCAGTCGGCCCTCGAACGCCCGCAGCGGCTGCGGCTGACCTACGTGTTGGAGGCGCCCGAGTCGGCCTTCGCGGCGCCCTTCGTGCCCGCGACGCCGTTGAGCGAGGTGGCGTCGCGGGCGGGGCTCGCGGCGCCGCCGGTGCCGGCATTTCTGCGCGACTCGCTCGACACGGTGCTGCGCGCGGTGGCGCTGCGTCGCAGCGATTCGCTCCAGGCGGTGGTGGCGCGGCTCACCGAGTATTTCAGGCGATTTCGAGACGATGTGTTGACCGAGCCGGTGGCCGACAATCGGTACCGGGCGCTGAGTTTGGGGCGCGTGGGGGCGTGCCGACATCGGGCGTACGCGTTCGTGCTGACGCTCCACGGGCTTGGGGTGCCCGCGCGGTATGTGGGCAACGAGGCCCACGCCTGGGCCGAGGTCGCCTTGCCCGGCCTCGGGTGGACGCGCATCGACCTCGGAGGCTGGGACGTCGGCCTCGACACGCACACCGCGGGCGAGCGCGAGAGCTTCGTGCCGCTGAACCCAGACCCCCTGCCGCGCCCGCGCGAGTATACGAACGGGTACTCGACCCGCGGCGGCACCGGGCGACGCGACCCGCGGCATCGCCCCGACGAGCCCGCCACGGCCCCCGCGACGGGCCCGACCCCTGACAGCGCCGCGCAGGCGTCAGGGGCCTCTCCGGGTGACGGCGCCGCGGCCTCGGCCTCGGGTGCGACGGGCGCGACGGGTGCGGGCGGCGCGATGGGTGTGGGCGGCGCGACGGGTGTGGGCGGCGCGACGGGTGCGGGCGGCGCGACGGCCGGGGCACGCGCCGAGGCCCGCGGAGACACCGCCGCGACGGGTGAGACGCAGCGTGAGCGCGACGACGACGCGCCGCCGCCGATGCGGACGACCCTGCGGATCACCAACCTCCAAGTGGGCGACGAGCCCGTGGGTGAAGGCATCGTGCGCGGGCGCGCCATCCGGTGTCAGGGCGAGACCCGCGACGAGACCGGGGCCCCTGTGGTGAACCTCCCCGTCGAGATCGCGCTCTACCGCAACGGGCGCCCCTTCTCGGTGGGGCGCGGCGGGCGCAGCAGCCATGTGCTGGGCACCACGGTGTCGCGCGACGACGGGCGCTTCGAGGCCGAGGTGCTCGTGCCCTTCGAGCTCGAAGCGGGCGAGTACGACCTCAGGGCCCACACGCCGGGCGATCTCAGGCACCGCGCGGCGCTCTCGGATTGAGCGAAAGGCTCTGCGGCGGCACACCCTTAACGGCGGCAGCCGACGCGGGCGAAGGTGAGGCGTCGGTGGGCGGCGTCGTCACCGTCGATCCACGCGATGATGGCGCCCGAAGCGGTCGGCGCAACGGCGAAATCGACCATCTCGGCGATGTCGTCAAAGACCGCGGGGCTGCGCGCGCCCGAGGGGTCGACCGCGCGGTCGGGGAGGCTCACCGGGCGCATCGTCGGGTCGTCGGTGCGGGCCCAACGGATCTCAAGCCGCGTGTCATCGGGGCTCGCGCCGGGCACCCAGCCCGCGACCACGATGCCGCCGTCGCCCCACACGGGGAGGGGGTCCCAGAAGCGCTCGAAGACCCGAACCACGGGGCGCGGCGCGGGCCAGCCCGCGAGCACGACGTCGGTGAGGGGCGCGTCTCCGTCGAGGCGTCGGGCGTTGCGGCGCACCACCACGCCGAGAGGCGACGCGACGGGCGAGAACCACCCCTCGCCTTGGGTCAGCCGTACGAGGGTGCTGCGCTGGGCGCCGAGGCGACGCAAGACGGGCGCTTCGGGGGCGCTGCCGAGGTTGATCCCCCGGCGCGCCCAGAGCCCCGCGTGGGCGCCGCGCTGGATGGTGAAGGCCGCCGTGAGGGCGCTGTCGTGGGTGTCGGCGCTCAGGGCCACACACGGGGCCCCCGAGGCGTCGTCGAGGCCCTCGGTGGTCAGCACCAGAGGGTCGCGCACGGGGCGCCCGCGGCGGTCGATGAACCACACGCTCTCGGTGCGGGTGTCGTCGCGCGGAGGGGCGTTCTCGCGGCCTAGAACGAGCGCCGTGCCGCCCTGCCAATCGACCGGGTGGGCGTCGAGGAAGAGCCCCTCGGAGTGCGGCAAGACCGTGCTCGTGCCGAGGGTGTGCCCGGCGAAATCGAGGCGCGTGAGGGCGATGGCGGGCGGCCCGAGGGGCGGGCTGTCTTGCGGCGTCGGGGCCCTCTCCTCGCCGTTGGGGCCGCGGCGCGTGTACGAGATCACCGCGGCGTCGCGATCGCGCACGAGGAGCTCGGCGTCGGGCAGAAACCCCGGCGCTGTCGACACCGTCGCATGCTGCCCCTCAAAGGCCACAAAGCGCGACTCGGGGAAGGTCATCCCGTGGTGCTCGGGGCCGGGTCGCCCGAGGGTGACCAGCGCCACCGCGCGCGCCCCCCGCGCCGCCAGGGCGATCTGGATCGGCAAGAGCGAGCCCGCGCGGAGGTCGACGGGTTGGGGGCTGCCGTCGAGCCCGCACGACTCCCAGAACGCCGCTGTGGCGCGGTCGATGCGCGGGTCGCCGGTGACCTCGGGGGGCGTGACCCCGTCGGGCAGCTGCGTGGTCACCAAAGGGTCGAGCGCGAAATCCGTGGTGGCCATGTCGCCGAGGCGGTCGATCTGCGCGCCGAGGAGCTCCATCACCCCGTCGGCCACCGACTCGGTGAGGGGCGGCGCATCGGCCGCGCGCAGGGGCGGCGTGCTGGGCGCGCGCGCAGGCTGGCCGAACGCCGCCGAGGCGGTCAGCGTGAGCCACCACGCGAGCCGAGACCTACGCACCATAGAGCCCCGGAGGGTGCCCTCAGCGCCACGCCGAAAGCCAGAAAGCCGCTAAAACGCACATCGAGACCCTCGCGCCGCCGCAGGCCCGAGGGGCAATGTTGACAGCGTCAACATCGCAGCGCGACGACGGCGCTTGGGGCGCGGCCGAAACGGGGTAGAGTCGCGGCGTTGTGCCAGCGATTACAGCCGATCATGTGACGAAGACCTACGGCCCGGCGACCATCTTGGGAGATGTGTCGTTGGCCATCGAGCTCGGCGAGAAGGTCGGGTTGGTGGGCAACAACGGTGCGGGCAAGAGCACCTTGGCGAAGATCCTCGCGGGGGTCGAGGAGCCTGACGGCGGCGTGATCGCCCGCAACCGCAGCGTGCGGGTGATGTACCTCTCGCAGGAGCCCCGCATCGACCCGACGCGCACAGTGTATCAAGCGGTCGAAGACACCCTTGAGGCGTGGCGCGAGGCGACCCTGCGTTACGAAGCGGTGAGCGACGCCATCGCCATCGGGCGCGCCGAGAGCGACCTCGAAGCGCTGGCCCACGAGCAGACCGAGCTCGCGGCGACCATCGAGCGGCTCGGCGGGTGGGACCCCCGTCACAAGATCAACGCGGTGCTCGGGCATCTCGGCATGACGCAGCCCAATCAGCTGGTGGCGACGCTCTCGGGGGGCGAGAAGCGCCGCGTGGCCCTCGCGCAGGTGTTGGTGGCGGCGCCTGAGCTGGCCATCCTCGATGAGCCCACCAACCATCTCGACGTCGAGACCGCAGAGTGGCTCGAACAGTGGCTGGCCAACGACTTCACAGGGGCCGTGCTCTTGGTGACTCACGACCGCTACTTTCTCGACCGGGTGGTGACCCGAACCCTCGAACTCGACCGCGGCGTGGTCTACAGTTACGACGGAAATTATAGCGATTTTCTCACCGCCAAGGCCGAGCGCCTTGAGATCGAAGCGCGCACCGAGGCGCGGCGGATGAACCTCCTGCGTAAAGAGCGTGACTGGCTCTCGCGGGGGCCGCCCGCCCGCACCACCAAGCAGAAGGCGCGCATCGACCGCGCCGCGGAGCTCGAAGAGACCGTCGTGGCCGACCGGCGGTACGAGCCGACGACGCGCTTGCAGGCCGCGGCGGTGCGTACGGGCAAGCGGATCCTTGAGCTGCACGGGGTGAGCAAGCGCTACGGCGAGCGGGTGCTCATCGACGGGCTCGAGCTCTATCTCACGCCGGGCGAGCGCCTCGGGGTGATCGGTCGCAATGGCACCGGCAAGACCACGCTGATCAAGATGGTGCTCGGCGAAGAGGCGCCCAGCGCGGGCGAGGTGGTGCTCGGGCAGAACACCAAGATCTCGTACTTTGACCAGGGGCGCGCCGATCTCGACGACCAGAAGAGCGTCTACGACAACCTCTTTCAGGGCTCAGACAAGGTGCGCGTGGGCGACCAATGGATCGACCTGCGGAGCTACCTCGAACAGTTTCTCTTCGACGGGCATAAACAGCGGCAGAAGGTGGGCTCGCTCTCGGGCGGCGAGCGCGCGCGGGTGGCCCTCGCGAAGATGCTCCGCGGTGACGCCAACCTGCTCATCCTCGATGAGCCGACCAACGACCTCGACCTCGCGACCCTCGGGGCCCTCGAAGAGATGCTCACCGAGTGGCCGGGCTGCGCCGTGGTGGTGACGCACGATCGGTGGTTCCTCGATCGTGTGGCGACGCATATTTTGGCGTTTGAGGGCGACGGCAAGGTCGTGCACACCGCGGGCGACTGGTCGACCTGGCGGGCGATGAAGGCCGAGACGCAGCGCCAGGCCCTCGCCGGTGCGGTGACCCGACCGATGCCCTCGGTGGCACCGCCGCGGAAGGCCAACGAGCCCGACGCGAAGCCGAAAGAGAAGGCCCTGACGCTGCCCGAGGTGAAAGAGCTCGCGCGGCTCCCCGATGAGATCGACACCCTCGAGAGAGACATCGCCGCGATGGAGGCCCAACTCGCCGACCCGATGTTCTACGCCCGACTCGGCGCCGCGGTGAGCCAGCACATGGCCGACCTCGAGACCCGACGGGGCCGCCTCGACGCGCTCCTCCAGCGATGGGAGGAGCTCGAACGGCGCGCCACCAAGCCGCGCTGAGACGCCCATGTTGACAGTGTCAACATGGCGGCGGGTTCAGTGTGCGCGGCCCATGTCGAAGGGCACCGTGAGGCCGCCCTCGACGATGGCGCCGCCGTTCTGTTCGGCGTCGTTGAAGTATTGGGCGTAGCCCGCGGCGACGTTGAGGCGCACCGGCCCGATGGGCACTTCGAGGCCGCCGATGCCCGAGAGGAAGACCGTGATGGGCACGTTGGTGGCGTGGGTCACTTGACCGCGGCCGCGGGCGTAGAGTTCGAGGTAGCGGTGCACGCGGTATCCGCCGCCGACGCCGAAGTAGGTGCCGAAGGCCGTGCGGTCGAAGGCCGAGCGCCCGTCGGCGACCCCCGCCGCGCAGGTGGTGCCGGGCTCGGTGCTGTTGTCGCAGCGTTGGCCGCCGGCTCCCGCGCCGCCGCCGAGCTCGAGGTCGAGCGCCGCGCGGCCTGAGGCGCTCCGCTCGACCACGCGGAGCCCCGCGGAGCCCATGCGCCAGTTCTCTGAGAGGTCGCCCGCGGCCTCGACCCTGACGGCGTCGCTCAGCGGCAGGCTCACCCCGGCGTTGCCGCGCCCCGGCCCGCCGAGCGCGACCCCCGCGCGGACGGCGCCCTGTTGTGCGCCCACGCCCCCGAGCCCGCCGTGGTGCACGCTCGCCACGGGAGGTGCGTAGGTGGCGTTACAGCCCGCGAGGGCGGCGAGCGCGGCGAGGGGCAGAGGCATCAAGCGGGGCGCATTTTTCATGAAGGTTTTGTTGAGCAATGCGTATGCCGCCGATGCGGGCGGCGGGGCTGGCGGGTCGAGGCGCCACGCCGCGAGGGGCTGCGGGTGCGAAGGGGCTCGCGTGTTGGGCTGCGGGTCGTACACTCGCGGGCTGTGAGCGAGGCGCTGACGGCCGATCAGGTGGCGGTGACCGCGATGATGGCGCGCGTTCGGGTGTTGCGTGTCGTCGCGGCGATGCTGCGCGCGGCGCCCTACGGCGTGGGGGCTTCGGCGTTGGCCATCTTGGGTGTGCGGCTCGGGTGGTGCGCACCGCGGGCGCTGTGGGTGGGGGCCCTCGCGCCGATGGCGGCGGGGGTGTGGGCGGCGTCGCGGTCGGTGTCTCCGTTGGCGGCGGCGCGGCTGCTCGACACGCACCACGGGCTCGACGATCGTTTGGGCATCGCATGGCAGCTGCGGGCCCTCGCGCCGGGCGAGCGCACGGGGCTCATCGCGGCGGCCCTCGACGACGCCGAAGCCCGCGCCCGCGGCGGGCTCGACGTGAAGGGCGCCCTTCGCTGGCGATGGCCTTCGGAGCTGCGTCTTGCGGGCGCTGTGGCCTGCGGGCTTGTGCTCTTGAGCGCGCTGGTGCCTTTGGGGTGGCCGGGTCGGCACCGCGCGACGGTGACGGCGTCGGGGGCTCGGCAAGTGACGGCTCCGGCGGCAGAACTCACCGCTGACGACCTCGCGGCGTTTCGCGCGTTGGCCCGCGAGATCGAGGCCCGCGGCGGCAGCGAGGTGTCGCGCGAGCAGGGGCGACAGCTCGCTCGGTTTCTCGAAGACCTTGAGGCCCGAAGGCTCGACCGCGATGAGGCCTTTCGTCGGCTGGCGGTGCTGCAAGAGCAGCTCGATGCGGCGCGGCTTGTTCCGTCGGCGGGGGCCGAGAGCGTGGCTGAGATCGCGCGGGCGATGCGTGACCGTCGCGCGCCGACCGAGGCCCTGGCGAGCGCCATGCGCGACCGCGATCTGGCCCGCGCGACCGAGGCGATGCGCGCCGTCGCTCAAGGCCTCGCGCAGATGACCCCGGCCCAGCGTCAGGCGACCCAGCGCGAGCTCGCGCGGGCGGGCGAGGCCCCGCCACCGAACGAGCAGTTGCGGCAGCAGCTTGAGCAGGCGCGGCGCGAGGTCGAGCAGATGCTCGCGGCGCAGCGTTCGCGCCCCTTGAGCGCCCGCGACGAGAGCCTGCTTCAACAGCGTCAACGCAACGTCGAAGCGCTGCAATCGCAGCAACAACAGAGCGAAGCCGAGCGTCGCGAGGCCGAGCACTTGCGTCGCGAGATCCGTGAGGCCGCGCAACAGCTCGCGCAGAACCAACCGCAGCGCGCCGCCGAGCACCTTGAGCGGGGCGCTGAAGAGATGTCGCGCATGCGCGAGGCCCAACAAGGCCAGCGGAGCCTCGATGAGCTCAGACAACGCCTCGATGAGCTCCGTGAGCAGCTCCGTCAACAGAACCAGCCCGGCGCCCAAGGCCAGCAACGCCAAGAGCGTTTGCGCCGCTTTCAAGATCGCGCGGGCGCCCAAGGCCAGCAAGGCCAGCAAGGCCAGCAGGGCCAGCAAGGTCAGCAAGGCCAGCAAGGTCAGCAAGGCCAGCAAGGTCAGCAAGGCCAGCAAGGGCAGCAGGGGCAGCAGGGGCAGCAAGGCCAGCAAGGGCAAGCTGGGCAGGCTGGGCAGGCCGGGCAATCCGGGCAATCCGGGCAATCCGGGCAATCCGGGCAAGCGGGGCAGCAAGGCCAGCAAGGGCAAGCTGGGCAAGCTGGGCAATCCGGGCAGACCGCTGGCGGAGGCCCAAATGGCCAACCCGCGATCGGGGGAGGCGCGCAGGGCGCTCAGGGCGGCGTGGGGCTGCGTGCGGGCGAGCTTGGGGCAGGGGAGCCTCGCGGCGATGGGCTCTCGCTCGGGCAAGGCCAAGGCGCCGGCACCCAACACGAAGACAACGCCCGCGGCGCCGCGCAACGTCTCGACCCGAGCACCACCGTGGTGCAGGTTCAGGGGCAGCAGCGCCCCGGCGGGCCCTCGCGGTCGCAGGTGATCCGTACCGCGGCGAGCGCGGGCTTCGCGAGCGCGCCGTATCGCACCGTGTACTCGCCCTACTGGGATCGCGCCCGAGAGGTGCTGCACCAGGGCGAGGTGCCGCCTGGGTACCGGGCCTACGTGCGACGCTATTTTCAGCTCATTCGACCGCGTGAATGAAGAGAGAGTGACGGCAGAAGATGAGTGCCACCAAGGCAGAGTCGGGCAGCGCCTCGAAGGCTTCAGTCGAGGCCTTCGCGCGCGATTTGAACGCCGTGAAGGCCGAGGTCGCCAAGGTGATCGTCGGCCACGATGAGATCGTCGAGGGGGTGCTCACCTGCCTCCTCGCGGGGGGCCACTGCCTCCTCGAAGGGGTGCCGGGCCTCGGCAAGACCGCCCTGGTGAAGACCCTCGGGCAGGCCCTCGACCTTCGCTTCTCGCGCATTCAGTTCACCCCCGACATCATGCCCGCTGACATCTTGGGCACCCAGGTCATCGTCGAAGCGGCGCGCGGCACCAAGGGCTTCGAGTTTCAGCGCGGCCCCATCTTCGCGAACCTCGTGCTCGCCGATGAGATCAACCGCGCGACCCCGAAGACGCAGTCTGCGCTCCTCGAAGCGATGCAAGAGCAGTCGGTGACCGTGGCCAAAGAGACCCACAGGCTTGAGCAACCCTTCTTCGTCCTCGCGACGCAGAACCCGCTCGAAATGGAGGGCACCTACCCCTTGCCCGAGGCCCAACTCGATCGGTTCTTCTACAAGCTCCTCGTGCGCTACCCGGGCCGCGACGCGCTGCACGCGATCTTGGAGCGCACCACGAGCACCCACGAGACCGCCGTGTCGCCGGTGCTGTCGGCCGCGCGCATCGCGTCGTTGCGGGCCCTGGTGCGCGAAGTCCCGGTGGTGCGGTCGGTGCAAGAGCTGGCGGTGCGGCTCGTGCTCGCGACGCACCCTGAGAATGAAGAAGCGACCCCAAAGGTGAAGCAGTTTGTGCGCTTCGGGGCCTCGCCGCGCGGGGCCCAGGCTGTGCTCCTCGCGGCGAAGATTCGCTGCCTCTTTCAAGGGCGCTTCGCGGCCTCGCACGATGACATCAAGGCCGTCGCGCTGCCGGCCTTGCGGCACCGGGTGATTCTCAACTTCGAGGGCGAGGCAGAGCGGGTGGCCACAGACGCCGTGCTCGGCGAAGTGCTCGGGTCGTTGAAGGTCTGAGCGGGCGATGGGGTGGTTCGACCGATGGCGTCGCGCGCGGCAAGTCGAGACGGCTCGGGCCGAGCTCTTCGATGAGACCTTCCAGCGGCGGCTCGAATACCTCCAGGTGGCCGCGCGGAGGCTCTTCGCCGGGCGCCTCAGGGCCGAGCGAAAGACCCGCAAAGCGGGCAGCGGGCTCGAATTCGCCGCACACCGCGAGTACACCGCGGGCGACGACCTCAGGGCCCTCGATTGGAACGTCTACGCCCGCTCCGAGCGCCTCTTGCTCAAGCAGTTCGAAGAAGAAGAAGACCTCACCATCGCGGTGCTCGTCGACTGCTCGGGCTCGATGCTCCACGGCCCGGCGAAGTTCGATCACGCCCGCCGACTCGCCGCGGCCCTCGCCTATGTGGGCCTCGCGAACCTCGACCGGGTGGCCCTCTACGGGGTCAACACCCGGGTGCTCAAGCGGCTCCCGCCGGCCCGCGGCAAAGGGCAGATCTTCAAGGTCTTCGACTTCCTCAGGGGGCTCGAATGCGGCGGTGAGACGGCCTTGGCCGACGCGGGCCGCAGCTTCGGCGCCGAACAGAAGCGCCGCGGCGTCGCCATCGTGGTGAGCGACCTCTACGACCCCCAAGGCTTCGAGCGCGGCATCAACGCCCTGCGGTATCAGAAATTCGAGCCCCTCGTGGTGCACGTCATCGACCCCGACGATCGCGCGCTCGACGAAGAGGGCGACCTCGTTTTGGTCGACGTCGAAGACGGCCACGCGCGCGAGGTGACGCTCACCGAGGCCATGCGCAGACGCTTCGGCGAGGTGCACGCCGCGTGGTGCGCCGAGGTCGAGGCCTTCTGCAAAGCCCGACAGATCGCCTACGCGCCCGCGCGGGTCGATCAGCCCTTCGAAGACCAGGTGCTGACCCTCTTTCGCCGCATGGGCCTGGTGGGCTGAGGCGCGATGGATCTCCTCGGGTTACCCGCGACGCAGCTCGGCCCCCTCGGCGCCGCCGTGGGAGGCGCGGTGGTGGGCCTGTACCTCCTCAAGCTGCGCCGCCGCAGGGTGGCCGTGCCCTACGCGCGGCTCTGGGAGCGGGTCGTCAAGGAGCAGCCCAGCGCGTCGCTCTTCGCACGGCTTAAGCGCTTGATTTCGCTGTTGATTCAGCTCGCCGTGGTGGCCGCCCTGGTGCTCGCCCTGGGCGACCCGCGGCCCACCGGCGCGGCCCGCGCGGGGCGCAACATGGTGGTGCTCGTCGACGCGAGCGCGAGCATGAAGGCCCTCGACGAGCCGGGCGGGCGCATCGAGGCCGCGCGCCGCGCGGTGCGGCGTCTCGTTCAACAGATGGGCCCCGCCGACCGCATGCTGGTGGCGCAGTTTGACGCCGAGGTCACGGCCCTCGCGCCGATGACCGACGACGTCGAAGCCCTCGACGACGCGGCCTCGCGGCTGACAGCCCACGACACCCGCGGGGCCCTCGGGCGCGCCCTCGCGTTCGCGCACGACGCCCTCGGCGAGCTGCCCAACCCCGAGGTCATTCTCATCTCAGACGGAGCCTACGACGCCGCCACCTTGGGGGCGCTCGGCGCGGGCCACGAGGGTCACCCGCTGCGCTTCGTGGGGGTCGGCCGTCGCGGCCGCAACGTGGCCGTGAGCGCCTTCGCGGTGCGGCGGTATCCGCTCGACAAATCGCGCTACGAGGTCTTCGTCGAGGTCACGAGCTACAGCGCCCAGCGCGAGAATTTCTCGCTGCGACTCGCCGTCGACGGCACGCCGCTAGAGTCGGTGAGGCTCACCCTTGAGCCCGGCGCCTCGGTGCGACGCACGCTCGAAAACCAGACCGGCGCGAACCAGTCGCTCGAAGCGCGCATCGTCTTCGCAGACGGTCAACAAGACGACCTCGCGGTCGACGATGTGGCCTGGGCGACCCTGCCGCCGAGGCGCCGCGCGCGGGTGCTCGCGGTGAGCGAGAACAACCGCTACCTCGAAGCCGCGCTGCTCCTCGACGACTACCTTGAGGTCACCGAGGCGCGCAGAGAGACCCTCGCGTCGGCCCTGGCCAACGGGCGCTTCGACGCCGCCGTGGTCGACCTCGAGACGGCCCCGCTGCCGCCGACCTTGCCCGCGCTCTACCTCCGTCCGGGCCCCGAGAACAGCCCCCTCGCGCGCGCGCCCGCCCTCGTGAACGCGCCCCCCGGGAGCGCCCTCGGATTCGAACAGATTCAGCGCGCCCACCCGCTCTTGCGCTACACCAGCGACCTCGAAGAGGCCCACATCGGTCGCATGGCGCGCTACACCCCCGGCCCGGGCGATCGGGTGCTGGCGACGAGCCTCGGGGCGCCGCTCCTGGTGGCCGGGCAGCGGGCCGAGGCGCGCTTCGCGGTGCTCGCGTTTGACGTGCGAGAGAGCGATTTCGCGCTCTTGGTGTCGTGGCCCGTGCTGGTGCTGAACGCCATCGACTGGTTCGCCGGCGAAGACCCCGCGTACCTCTCGTCGTTCGAGACGGGTCAGACCTGGCGGGTGCCCGTGCTCGAGGGCGTCGCGATGGCCGCGGTGACGAGCCCCTCGGGGCAGTCGATCAGGGCCCCGGTGATCGACGGCCGCGCGGTGTTCTTCGGCTACGAGGCGGGCCTCTACCGCGTGACCGCGGGCCGCCAGACGGTGCTCGTGGCGGGCAACCTCCGCGAGCCGCGCGAGTCGCAGTGTCAGCCCGCCGCGACCTTGACCCTGGGCGGGCGGAGGCTCAGCGCGCCGGTGCCGGGGGCCTTGGGGCTGCGCCGCGAGCTCTGGCGGAGTCTCTTGATCGCGGTGCTGGTGGTCTTGTTGGCCGAGTGGGCGACCTGGCATCGACGGGTCACGGTCTGACCGCGGCCCCGTTTGCGGGTACACTCCGCGCCGAGATGAACCACTTCGCTTGGGTCTGTGCAGGGGCGCTCACCGTGGCCTCGCAGGTCGCCGGGGCCCAGACGCCGCCCTCTCCGTGGGGCGCGCCGCCGCCCATGACCGCCGCCGACCCCTACGCCGCGCCGCCGAACCCTCAGTGGGCCGGGCAAGCCCAGGCGACGCTCCTGCCTCCCGGGGCCGCGCTCGCGGGGGCGCCGATGCCGCCTGCGCCCATGCCGCCGATGCGCTGCTCGATCCCGTCGAGCGGTCGATGGGCGGTCGAGATGGGGGTGTCGTTCGGGGCCGCCGCGGCGTCGATCTTGTTGCCCCTCTCGCTGGTCGATTTCTCGCGCGAAGACGACGTGCTTTTGGCCATGGGCGTGGGCGCGGTGTCGTACCTCTTTCTCACGCCCCTCGCGGTCTGGAGCACGGGCAACGCCCTCGGCGGCGACGGCAGCTACTGGGCCACCTTCCTCGGCAACATGCTCCTCGGCGGCTTCGGCGCCCCGCTCGGATACGAGCTCTCGACCTTGCCCAACTGCCCCCCCGGGGTGCAGCGCATCGCCCCGCCGGGCCTCTTCTCAGCGCGCCCGACCCCGCACCCACGGCGCTACGGCCTCACCGCGCCCCCGAGCCCCGCCCACCGGTTCTTGCCTTTGGCCGCGCCCACCACCCGCGGCGAGGGCCTCCTCGTGGGTGCGACGCTTCAGTTCTAGCGACCCTCTCAGCGCCCGCCCGAGGGCTGAGGGCTTCGGCCCCGCTGGGTACAACCCTCCCACCTCTGCGAACAAGGTCGTGATCGGCGTGGGTGTCGTACCGTGTGCTCCGAGGGTGTAGATCAGGTCACGCTGTAGATGCCCAGAAACACTGCGAAATCATCGAGTTGACGGAAGTCTCCCGCGCTGGCACGCCGTCTGAAACGGCACCGCACATGGCGACGCGCGACCTCTTGGGCATGGCGGCACTGTGTCTCTCAGCGATGGCCTGCGCCCCGCTCGACGAAGCGGCGCCGCTCGAAGACAACAGCGCCGCCGAGATCGTCAACGGCAGCGAGGCCGACGATCTGCCCTGGGCGTGCACCCTCTCGACGGGGCGCTCGATCTGCTCGGGCACCCTCATCGCGTCGAACATTCTGCTCACCGCGGGGCACTGCGTCGACGGCCCGGGCCCGTGGGTGGTGCGCTGCCCGTACAGCACCGACACCGCCTCGGTGCGCGCGAGCGCCGCCGCGTACGCGCCCAACTACCCGAACCGCGATGACCCCGGGCGCGAGACCATCAACAACACCCTCGGCTCCGACCTCGGCCTCGTGCGCCTCGACCGCGCCCTGCGCGAGCACCGCGTCGCGCGGCTCGATTTCTCGGCCCTCAGCACCGGCCGCACGGTGCACGCGGTGGGGCGCATCAACAACGGCACCGCGACCAACGCGCTCTTCCGCAGCGCGAGCTTCGCCCTCACCTCGCACGACCGCCGCAACGGGTTCTACGCCAGCGTCGACCGTACGGTGATCCAAGCGGGCGACTCGGGCGGCGGGCTCTTCGACGCGCGCACCGGGGCTGTTGCCGGGGTCAACTCGGCGGGGGTCGACGCCGCCTTCTGCCGCCGCGGCATGGCCTGCGACTCCTGGGCGGCCCTCGCGCCGGCCCAGCGCTGGGTGACCGACACCCTCGCGCAGATGGGCGCCACGACCGTCGCCGCGCCCGCCCCCAGCGCGCCCCCCGCGGGCGCGAGCGACCCCTGCGCCGCGGCCCGAGACTGCGGCGCCTGCACCCGGCTCCCGACCTGCGGGTGGTGCGACGGGCAGTGCCGCACCGGGAGCCGCTCTGGCCCCACGGGCGCCGTCTGCGGGCTGAGCCCTTGGGCGTGGGTCAGCACCCAGTGCAGCGCGCGGTGAACGGCGTCCAGGGGGCTCCACCCCGCGATGGCCAGTTTTGGCCACCCACTGTGAGCTGAAGTCTAGAGTTTTCAATAGGTTACAGCTTGGCAGGGGCCGTGCGTAGGGGCGGGGCCATGCGATGCCTGTTGACCTTGTTTCTGCTGTGCTCGGTGTTCGGATGCGCGCCCGTCGACGAGGGCGTCGAGGGCCCCTCGGTGGAGCCCATCGTGCGCGGGCGCTTGAGCAGCCGTCGGCCCTCGGCGTGCCTCCTCGACGGGGCCCGGCGACGGTGCAGCGCGACGCTGATCGCCCCCGACCTTGTGATCACCGCGGGGCACTGCGTCGCGCCCGGAGAGCGGTACACCGTGTGGTGCGCGAACGAGGCCGCGTCGGTGGCGGTGAGCGCGTGGTTCTACGCGCCCGAGTACCCCAACCGCGAGGCGCCCACGCGGCGCACCATCGACAACGACGCGGGCCCTGACCTGGCCCTCGTTCAGCTCGCCCGGCCCCTCGACGAGGCGGTGCCTGCGACGCTCGGCGCGGGCGCGGCCCTCGTGGGGCGCAGGGTGCGGGCGTACGGCAGGGTTCACCGTCAAGCGGTGGGCGAGGCGATCGTGCAGAGCGGGCGCTTCGTGCTGACCCATCGCGACCCCCGGCGTGGGTTCTACGTGGGCGCCGACCGCGTCGTGCTCGAACCCGGAGACTCCGGCGGAGGTCTCTTCGACGACGACACCGGCGAGCTCCTCGGGGTGGCCTCGTCGGGCACCGGCTCGGGGCGCTGCCTGCCGGGGCAGCTCTGCGATCTGTGGTGTGTGTTCTCGCCGGTCGGGCAGTGGCTGCGCGAGGCCCGCGACGCGGCCGAGGCCCGAGAGGCCCGGCGACGTGTCAGCCGTCTCGGAGCGCCAGGTAATCTTCAGGCTTCGCCCCGTCGAGGGCCGTCGGCGGGGGCGGCGGCGCGCCGCGATGAAACGCCCCTTCGAGCGCCTCAAGCCACGCCGTCGAGCACAGGGCGTCGCCCCCGAGCCACCAGCCCTCAGCCCCTCGCCACGCTTCAATCGCCCCGATCGGAACCGCCAGCCGACCCACTGGCTCATAGCCCGCGGGCACCGGGTCATCATCGCGGGTGACCGGCGCCGCGAGCCCGACCGGGCCCAACGTCTCAGTCGTGAGGGCCCGCGCCCCGAAGGCCGCGACGGCTTCCTCGACCGCCGTCACCACCGCGTCGAGGCCCTTGCCCCGGTGCGTGAAGGCCGCCGCGCCGGGGTGGGCGAGGGCGGGGCGCGAGCACCCCAAGATCACGTCGACGAGCACCGCCCCCCGGGCGTCGAGCGCGTAGCCGAGCAGCGCGACCGGCGCGTCGCCCTGCTTGATGCAATCTCGGCCGTGGTACCGCGCAGGCGGCCCGAAGCGCGAAAACGCTCGAAGAAAGGGCCGAACGTTGCGGTTGAGGAGCGTCTCGGGGGTCGCGTCGGCGGCCAACGCGTCGACCGAGGGCAGGGCGAGGGTGAACCACAACGCAGCGCCCCGCAGCGTCGCCGCCGGGCCCGTCGTGGCGCGACGGTACGCGAGCCCCGCGCCCGAAGGGAGCTCCGAGCGTCGCCGCTGCCGCGCCCCCAAGAGCGTGACCTCGGCGTCGAGCGTGCGCGAGACCAGCCAACACTCGCCGCGGTGCGCGCGGGCCAGGAGCGGCGCGTAGGCGGCCACCGCAGCGGGCGCCGAGTCGTCGCCGCGAGTGCAGAAAAGTTGGCTGATCACAATGGGTTAGCGCATCCCGGGGGGGCGCTCGTTGTCGAGCATCGGCGGCTGCGACACCGGCGTCGCTTGCGGCGGCGGCGCGGCGTTGCTCGGGGCGGCGCGACCGCCCGGGGCGCCGTTGCCCTGCACCACCACGGTCGTGCCATTGGGCGCGTGAATGCGCGCGATCTCGTTCGGCAGCGTGTACGCCGGGAAGTCGACGTACAGCATGCTCAGGCCCGCCCCGCCGGCCTCTTGCGACACCCGCGGCGCGACCTCGGCCCTGAGGGTCATCACCAGGTCGAGCCCGTCGCGGCCCGAGCGCAGCACGGCCTGGGCGAGCGGCGTCTCGAAGGCCGCGGTCTCAAGCGGGCGGCGCGTGTTCGAGCGGAGCGCGATGGCGTGCGCGAGGTGAATCACCCGCACCCCCGACCGCGGCGTGCTCTCGGTCACCGTCACGGGCTGCGTGGTCGCCAAAAAGAGCCGCGAGCCCCCTGGCACCATCTGAAAGCCCGGCCAGGCCACCACCGGGTTTCGCGCCCCGCGACGCAGGCCCAACATCCGCGTGAGACCCGGAGAGAGCCGCGGCATCCCCGGCGCGAGCCCCGCGTACTCTTCCGGGCGACGGCCGCGGGTGAGCCCCTGAGCCCCCGCCGAGGGCTGAACCGCGCCCTGATTCGACGCCGTCGGCATCACCGCGATGGCCCCGTTGGGGTTGTTCGTGTTGGTCGCGGTGGGCGGCGGCGCGCCCCCCGTGGGCCCCACCACCGAGTAGCCCTGACCCCAGGCCAGCGGAGCCACCATGCAGAACGTACACACCAGAGCCGCACGCGAGGGGTGAATCTTCACCCGCCGATTGCAGCACACCCGCGCACGCTCGGGCAACTTGCAGACTCGCCCGAAGCGACTTCGCCGCCGAAGCGGGCGAAGGGGTTGACAAGAAACCGAGCCCAGGGCCCCACTGAACGAAGTATGCTCCCGCCCCGAGAGCTGCGATCGCCCGCATGAACCCCATCGTCGGAGTCAGCTTTGCCTGGGTGGTGGTCGAGGTGGCCATCGGCACGTGGTTCGTCCTTTTGGGGGGCGTTCGCAGGGCCGGGGCCGAGATGCTGATGTTCGGCCTCCTGGCCTGGCTCTCGGCCCTCTACGGCGCGTCGACGACGCTCCAGAGCGTCACCCACGGGAGCCTCATCGCGCTCTGGGAGTTCTTTCGCACGGCCTCGGGCACGATGATCATCGCCCTGGCGTTTGACATCGCGCTGCGCTTCTCGGGCCGCCGCGTCGGCACCGACCGCGTGCTCACGGCGGTCTATGGGTACTGCCTCCTCGTGACGGTGCTCGCCGCGGGCCACTGGCTCTTCGAACCCGTGCGGATCATCCACGCCGTGTCGATGCCCCTCGGGGCCCTGCACTACGAAGAGGCGCCGCTCAACACCGTGGGCAAGGTGGTGCTCGCGCCGGTGTCGGCGCTGCTCATCGCGACCACGTACGTCTTCGTCGAGAGCGCGTGGCGCGCCCGCCGAGGCCAGTGGGGCATGACCGTCGCGTGGTTCTGTTACATCGCCGCGGTGGTCAACGACGCCCTCGCGGGGATCGCCCACTGGGGCGTGCCCTATCTGCTCGAACACGCTGGCTTTGTCTTTGTGTTTACAGGCTCTTACACCCTCTTGGCGCAGATGACCGAGCGGCTCCGGTCGAGCCGCGCAGACCTGCTCCGCACCGAAGAGACCCTGCGCTCGGTGCGCAACACCCTCGCTGAGAAAGAGCACCTCGCTGCGGTGGGCGAGCTCTCGGCCATCGTGGCCCACGAGATTCGCAACCCCCTCTCGGCCATCAGCAACGCCGTCAGCACCCTGCGGCGAAGCGAGGTCGCCCCTGCCAGCAAGGTGCTCCTCCTCGACATCGTGAACGAGGAGTGCGACCGCATGAACCGCATCGTCACCGACCTCTTGACCCTGGCGCGCCCGATCAACCTTCAGCGTCAGGCCACCGACCTGGGCGAGCTGGTGCTGCGCTCGCTCGGGCCTGCGCGGCGCGAGGGCACCGAGATCGACGTGCGGGTCGTGCCCGGGGCCGAGCGGCCGCTCTACGTCGACAGCCACCTCCTCAGGCAAGCCCTCGAGAACGTGGTCGACAACGCGGTGCAGGCGATGGGCGGCGGCGGCTCGCTCACCATCGTGGTCACGCTGAGCAGCCGAGATGGCACCGAAGGGCGTGAAATCTCAGTGATTGACGCCGGTGAGGGCATGAACACCGAGGTGCGCGCCAACGCCCGCAAGGCCTTCTTCACCACCCGCGAGTCGGGCACGGGCCTCGGCCTCGCGATCGTCGATCGCATCGTGACGGCCCATCAAGGGGTGGTCGAGATCGACTCGCGAAAGGGCGAAGGCACGACGGTGAAGATGTTTCTCCCCGAGGTGCGGGCGAGCGACCCGGGCGAGGCTGCGACGATTCGGCCCGCGGCGCCGGGCCTGGCCGAGAGCATCCGACCGCCCGGCGTCGCGGCGGGGGTCAAGCGCTGACCCGGGTGATCACCCGGCCGACGAAGAAGGGCCCCATCTTCTCGATGAACTCAGCCGTCTGTCGGGTCTTTCGCATCGACTGAACGACGTGCGAGAGCGGGTGCAGCGTGGCGCCGATGAGGCCGATCACGAACTCGTTGTCAGACGCGTCGAGGCCGTGACACGCGAGGCGGATGTCGTGGGCGAGGTCGGCCGCCCCGTACGCCTTGCCGATGGTGCCGTGCTCGCGCAAGATGGCGCCCTGCTCGCGGCCTTCGAGCCGCGCGAAGGCGCCCGTTCGGCGCAGCGGGTACCAGACCGCCCAATCCCACCCTGGGTGCAGCACCGTCTCGCGGGGCCGGTCGAGGAGCCAGAACCCCAGGTCGGCCTCGTAGCCCGTCGCGTAGGTGCGACCCAGCATCGTAAACTCGGGGCGCAGCGCGAGGTCGGTGAAGGCCACCGCGGGGTGCACCTTCTCGACGAAGTGAAGCGGGTCTTCGGCGAAGGTGAGAATGCCCACGCCCCGCGGGTGGTTCGCGTCGGCGTAGAGCACCGCCGAGACCCCGACGCTGCGAAACGAGTCGGCCAGGGCGTCGATCACGCTCCGCACGGTGCGGCCCACCGGCACGTCGCCGACCAGGAGCTGCATGAACAGCCGCCGGTCGAGGCTCTGGGGGGCGCCGTCGCGGGGGGCGCCGCGCTCGGCCACGTCGACCGAAAACTTCTCAGATTCTGCGGGGTTTGAGGCGCCCTGTGCAGGCCCGTGCCCATGCCCGTGACCGTGACCGTGACCCTGACCCTGACCCGACGACGTCTCGCTCATGGGGCCGAACATGGCGCACTTGCCCGGCCTCGCCAATGGGCTCATCGAGATCGTCACAAAGTGACAAAGGCCAGAGTTCACCAAGTGGTTGAAGGGCGGTATAGGTGACACCGCGATGACGAACGAAGTTGGGCAAAGCCTCGGCGACGACGTGCTCTCGCGCTACGCCGCCACGGTGCAGCGCAAGGCCTCGCCCTCGGGCGGCTTGTGGGACGGGCACGACCCCACCACCGGGCAGCGGGTCGTCGTCAAGCTCATGAGCGACCGCGCCTTCGCGTCGCCGACCGACAGGCAGCGGGCGCGGCGTGAGCTTCAGAAGCTCGCGACGCTGCGCCACGGCTCCATCGCGCCGATCATCGAAGTGGGCGACGCGGGCGAGTTCACCTTTG
Source organism: Myxococcales bacterium (assembly GCA_016792845.1). GTDB lineage: Bacteria > Myxococcota_A > Polyangia > Polyangiales > JAEUKH01. The sequence goes on from JAEUKH010000023.1 coordinate 100,047, forward strand.
TGGTTCGGCCCTTCATCGAGGGCGACTCGCTGAGCGAGCGCCTCGCGAGCCGGGGGCGCCTCTCAGCGGGCGAGGCCGCGACGCTCGGGGTTCGGTTGGCGTCGGCGCTGGCCGAGCTGCACCGCAACGGGCTCTTGCATCGCGACCTCCGGCCGGGGCATGTGATGTTGGGCGCCGAGGGCGATGTGTTCCTCCTCGACGCGGGGGTGGGGCGGCATTTCCGTACGAGCGACGGGCGTAACCTCACGGGTACGCCGGGGTATGTCGCGCCCGAGGCGATCCAGGGCAAGCTCGTGAGCTTTCGCTCTGACCTCTACGCGCTCGGGGCGGTGCTCTATGAGTCGTTGGCGGGCATCGCGCCCTTCATGGCCCTCGACCCGGCGCGGGTGCTCCAGGCCCAACTCGAAGGCGACCCCGAGCCGCTGCTCGACCCCGTGCCCGAGGCCATGGCCGCGCTCATCGCGCAGCTCTTGGCGCGGGAGCCCAAAGACCGACCGTTCTCGGCCCAGGCCGTCGAGCGTCAGCTTGAGCCCTGGTGTGCGCCGGTCGGCGAGCCCGAGCCCGAGGCCCCCGCGCCCTCTGAACGCACCATGCTGATGGACGCGTCGTCGCCCATGCTCCCCGTGGCCGACCTGGTCGAAGACGGGTACCGGGCCGACGACGCGCCCACCCGGGTGACCAGCGCCCTCGACATTCCGTTGCCGCCCGCAGGGGGCGTGTTCGGCGGGTCGCGGATCCCACGCATGCCGACCATCCCGCCGATTGTGACCTCGGGGGTGCAGCAGGGGCGTTTTGCCCCGCCCGCTCCGACGGCGGCTGCGGTTTCGGCCTTGCGCGGGCCGACGCTTGGGGCCGCGCGCGGCGCTCACGCGGCGCCGGCGACGATGATGGCCCCGATGGCGGCGCCGATGGTGCCAGAGCGGTCGGGGGTGCTGGCCGCGCCGCCGCGCGATGCGACCCCGCAGGCGGGCGAGACGGGGCTCGATTACGACGATGTCGTTGACACCAACCAGAACGAGGCCTCGCGCATCTTCGGCATGCCCGACGGGGTCGCCCAGGGGACGGCCGTTCCGCCCTTGCCTGAAGACCTCGCCGAGAAGGTGATGCGGGGCGACGCGGTGCACGGGCTGCCCGGGCAGAGCCCCCTTCACGCCGCCACGCCGGTGCCGATGGCCCGCGAGGGTTCGGCGCCCCGTTCGGTCTCTGCGATGATGCAGAACCCGCCCCTCAACGGCGAAAACGAATCGACCTCGGTGATGGAGGGCTTCCCCCGCGCGCCGGGCGCCCCGGCACCGTCGCCGTCGCCGCGGGGGGGTCACCCCACGCAGATGGGGTACCCCGAGATGGCGCCGGTCGAAGAGCTCGGCCAGGTCGAGAAGACCGTCGGCATCTTTCACGGCGAGAACGGGCCGCAGTTCGGGTTTCAGCCTCCGCCCGGTGGCCCCGTACCCTCAGAGGTCTTCGCCGCGGGCGGTCCGGTGCCCTCAGGGGCCTTCGCCGCGGGCGCTCCGATGCCTGGCGGGCCGATGCCTGGCGGGCCGATGGGGTACGGGCAGGGGCCGATGGGGTACGGGCCAGGGCCCAACGCGCCGATGGGATACGGCCAGCCCATGCATCCGGGCGTGAACCCGCACACCATGCACAACGCGCTGACCATGGCGCCTCCCGTGCGGCCCAAGCGAAAGAGCTCGGTCACCGCGATCGTGCTGGGGTTTGTGGGCATCGTGGCGGTCGCCGGGGCCGTCGGCTTCGCCCTCGCGCGCCCGCAACCCCCGGCGGCGCCCGAGCAGACCGAGCCCGCCGTGGTGATGGTGGCGCCCCCCTCGGCCACGCCCGAAGCGACGCCGCAGCCTCCGCCGGTGGTGCAACCCGCCCCTCAGGTCGCCCCGACGCCAGCACCCGCCCCGACGCCCGCCCCGACGCCCGTCGCGGCGGTGCCAGCGCCCGCTCCAGCGCCTCTGCCGACCCCTGTGGCGGCGCCAGCGCCCGCTCCGGCGCCTCTGCCGACCCCTGTGGCGGCGCCAGCGCCCGCTCCGACGCCTGTGGCCGCAGCGGCCCCCGCGCGGCCTTCGACGGCGCCCCCGCAGCCGGCGGCCGCCCCGACGCCACCGCCCCCGCGGCCGGTGGTGACGGCGAACCAGGCCGCGCCCGCGCCGACGACGCGCCCAACGCCGGTGGCGCCGCCTCGGGTGGCTGCGTCCGCGCCCGCGCCGACTCCCCGGCCGACGCCTGCGCCCACCCCGGTGGCTGCACCGCGGCCGACGCCCACTCCGGTGCGGCCCCGCACGCCCGCCGGAGAGCGTGTGGCGGCCGATGATCCGCGCATCGCGGCGGCCCTCCGTGCGCGCGATTGGGCGGGGGCGCGCACCCTGCTTGAGAGCGCCCTGCGTTCGAGCCCCAACAACGCCACCTTGCACGCGCAGCACGGCAACGTGCTCGACCGCTTGGGGCAGCAGCCCGAGGCCCTCGCGGCGTACCAGCGCGCGGCCCGGATCGACCGTCGAAACACCGGGTATCTGCACCGGATTGCCGATTTGCAGCTCGCCAGCGGTCAGCGCGACGCGGCGGTCACGACGTTGCGACAGATCTTGCGGATCAACCCGCAGGAGCCCGCCGCACAACATCGCCTCGAAGCGCTCGGGGCACACTGAAGAACATCCATGGCTCAGTCTGTTTCGCGTGCGCCGTTGGCGCTTCCGACGGTGGCGCCGCTCGCGGTGCCGGGTGATTTTGTGGCCCGCGCCGAGGCCTTGGGGGTGACCCTCACGCCCGCCATGGTGGCCGACCTGGGGCACTATCTGGCGTTGCTGTTGGCGACCAACGAGCAGATGAACCTCACGGCGGTGAGCACCCCCGAGGAGGCCTGGTCGCGGCACATTCTCGATGCGCTGACGTTGGTTCCGCTCGTGAAGGGGGTGCCGGCGAAGGGGCGCGTGGTCGATGTGGGCTCGGGGGGCGGGGTGCCGGGCATTCCGCTGGCGATCGTGCGGCGCGACCTGGTGGTGACCTTGATCGACGCGACGCAGAAGAAGGCTCACTTTCTGAGGCTCGTGGCCAAAGCGTTGCGGCTCGACCGGGTCACGGTGCTGGCCGAGCGCGCCGAGGCCGCGCAGCGCGGCGGCTTCAAGGGCACCGCCGATGTGGTCACCGCGCGCGCCGTCGCACGGCTCAACCTCCTCGTCGGGTGGACGCTGCCCTTCCTCAAGAAGGGCGGTCGCGCGTTGCTGATGAAGGGTCAGAAGGCCGACGAAGAGCTCGCCGAGGCCGCGACGGCGATCGCACAATGGGGCGGCGCGCACCGCGAGACGCTGGCCACCGACGGGGGCCGCGTGGTGGTGATCGAGCGTGTGGGCTGAGCTATTGCCGCGTGCCCACCCAAGGGCCGCCGTCGCTGACCGAGGTGATGCTGCGGCCCCAAGTGCCCGCGAACGAGCGACCGTTGGGTGAGAACACCAAGGTGAAGCCGCCCGAGCTCGACGCGTCGGTCCATCGGCCGGTGAGCACGTTGCCGCGGAGCACCCCCGCCATCGCGCCGGGCATCAACGGCGGCGTGTTGACGTAGGTGCCGATGACGTTCGGGCCCGACTGGGTGAGCGACACCGTCGCCGCGGCGCCCGCAAACTGCGTCTGCCAAAGGCCCGACACGGCCACCGTGGGCTGCGCCTCGACCGCCGCGCCGCCCATGGTCATGGCCGCACCCACCAAACAAACCGCACGAAACACACTTCGCATCGTCAAGCCTCCCTACGGGCCGCGACGCTACACCGCGACGGCGTCGGCTACAACCGCTCGACCCTGACTCCGCGGAGCGCAAGCACCGCCCCGAGACCCAGCGTGGCCTCGGCGTGCTCGGCGCGCCACGCGGGGCGGAGGCCGTCGAGCGAGGCGAGGTCGAGCCCCAAGCCCCGCAGGGCTTCGAGGAGGCCGCTCTGTGTCGCCCGCGGGAGCGTCGCGACGTCGATGCGTGACGCGGCCATGGGGTCGAGCCACCACACGTCGTCGGCGCCGTCTTCGAAGAGGTCGAAGACCGCTTGCAGGAGCGATGAGCCCGCGCTCGACCACGCGGTCACAAAGGAGCGGGCCTCGCGGGCCACCTTCAAGCGCTCGATCTCGCGCTGAAGGAGGGTGTCCGTCCACAGGTCGGGTGAGGCTTGGGAGGGCACGAGACGCTCGCCCTCTTCGCCCCCCGCGGCTCCCGGCAACGACGGAACCCGTGACACCCGCACCCCCTGCGGCAACTCGACCTCAGCCCCCCACGGGAGCGCGTTCAAGCGCACGCGCAGGGTCGGCGCGTCGAGCGGTCTCGCGTCTGCGTCTTTGGCCAACAGCGACGCCAAGACCTCGTCAAAGGCGTGCGGCAGCCCCTCGACCCGGGCCGCCGCGCTGGGGACGGGCTCTGACAGGTGTTGGGCCACAAAATCAGGGCCGTTGTAGGGCAGACTCGCCGTCAACATCTGAAAGAACATCACCCCGAGCGCATAGAAATCGGTCGAGGCCTGCACGGCCCCGCCGGTGACCTGCTCGGGCGCCATGTACGGGAGCGAGCCCACCAGGCCGCCAGTGACCGTCGCGCCGAGGTCGCCGAGGTGTGCCGCGCCGAGGTCGCCCAGGCGACATTGCCCCGCGGGGTCAAAGAGCACGTTCGAAGGCTTGATGTCGCGGTGAACCACCCCGTTGCGGTGGAGGGTCTCAAGCGCCGTGAGCAGCCGCGTCATGATCTGACGAATTTCGGGCAGGGTGAGCTGGCCGATGCGCTCGGTGAGGGTGCCGCCGGGCATCCAGTCGTAGACGATGGTGGGGCCCTCGGGGTCGAGGTCGCGCATGCGCACCAAGGTCGGGTCGTCGATGGCGCGGGCCAGCTCGGCTTCGCGCATGAAGCGCCCAAACGCCGCGCTGCGGTCGTCGCTCACGGTCAACACCTTGAGGGCCACGGTGTCGCCGCTCAGCTCGTCAACCGCCTCAAGGACGCGCCCCGTCGAGCCCGACCCCACCTCGCGCACCACCCGGTACCGCCCCGCGTACCGCGTCGTCGCCTCGCGCGCGATCGGGAGCCGCGCCGCATACGCCTCAAGCTCTGCCGGAAAGGCCGTGCTCTTGCGGCGCAAGGTCGACACCCAACGCCGCGCCGCGGTGTCGAGGCCCATGCGATGGAGGCCGCCGATGAGTCGCGCGATGGCCTCTTCGCCCGCGCCGCCCCGCACCGCCCACTGGAGCGCCCGCACGGCGCCCTCGACGTCGCCCTGGAGCGCCCGCAGTTCGGCCAGACGCTCGGCGGGCGAGGGGTCGTCGGGGTGCTGCTCAAGGTGCTGCTCGAAGGCCCTGATGGCGCGCCCCTGCTGGCCCGCGACGTCGAACACCCTTGCGGCCTTGAGGTACTCGCCGCGGGCGTACCAGAGCTGCGCCGCTTCGTCAGGCGCCACGGTCTCAAGGAGCCGCGCGGCGAGGTCGTCGCGTCGTTCGAGCTTGCACGCGGCCGCTGCGGCGGTGGCCCGACCGGCGTCGCGCGAGGCCGCTTCGATGAGGGTGTCGAGCACGGCGTCGTCGCCGCCTGAGAGGGCCAGCTCGAAGGCCAGGCGCCAGGCGTCAGCCTCGACCGCCGCCAAGGCGGCCTCGCTCGCGCGCCCAAGCGAGGCGTAGAGCTGCGCCGCACGGACCCACCGTCTTTTATGCTTCGCAAGCTGCGCCGCGGCCTCAATTTCGCCTAAAGCGACGAGGCGCTCGACCTCGGGGTCGGCGTCGGCCCTCATCGCGCGGCGGGCGGGCTCGCCTCGCCCTCGTCGTCTTCGTCGGCGGGGCTGGGGCTTGCGTTCGGCGCTGCGGCGGGCGCATTGGGGTCACAGTAGCCGCCGAATGGGCTGACCCCGCGCGCGCTGGCGGCGCGATCGGCGTCGCGGGCCTGGGTGCCCAAGATCTCTTGGACGCCCCCGTGCCGTCGGCGCGAACGCCGTCGCGCGCTGCGACGCCCCGGCGCCGAGCGATCGACCCAGAAGAAGCTGTGGCTGCGCACATCGACGTGCACGAAGCCCGACGAGGGGTAGATGCCCACACCGCAGAAGCCCTGAGCCCGCGCGTATTCGGCCACTTGGCGGTCGCTCACCCCGGGCAGCACCACGTCGACGGCGCGGCCGAGCGCGTGGTTCGAGCCCCGAGACTCGGCCCGGTACCCCGAGACCACCGAGACCTGGCCCACGGCGAAATGCTCGGCCATCGCGTAAACGATGGCTACGAGGCGACGGTCGATGGGGTGGGCCTGGTTGGTGCGCTGGTCGCTCATCACGCGGGCGACCTCGGCGTAGGCGGCGTCGTCGAACTGCGGAGCCTCGGCGGTGCTGGCCGTCGTGCGGCTCACCTCGGCGGTGCCGCGGCCGTTGATCGAATGGAGGCGCAGCACGAAGCGCCCGTCGTCGGTGCGTCGAACGGCGGGCACCCTGGCGGGGTCGTGCCAGCGGCCCATGGCGGCCCGGTAGGCCGACATCGCGATGCGGCGGCTCGGGGTCTGGCGGCGTTGCTGGGCCTCGGCGTCGCCCGCCAAGAGGCTGAGCAGCGCGGCAAAGAGCACGACAGGGGCACGCATGGGCCGGGAGAGTCGTCGAATTTTCTGCAACATGCAACCCGCCGGGCCGCCCCGACGCGGGGCTCAGAAGCTCACGCCGAGCACCGGCGGCAAGAGCGGCATGCCCGGGCGCAACGGAAGCTCTCGCGCGATCTGCGTGCGCGCGCCGCGAATGAGGTAGATGCCCAAGGCTAGCACCGCCGCAGAGAGGCCGAGGGTGATGGCCCCGGCGGTGAGAATGTCGCCGCTGTCGGGCTCGCCGATGCCGCGGCCCTCGTCGTCGATCGCCGCGCTGACGCCCATCAGCGTGGCGCCCGCGAGGGTGCCCATGCCGCCGAAGGTGACCAACAGGATGCCGCCGACCAGAGAGCCCACGCTGCCAGGGTTGAGCAGCACGCGGCTCCCGCCCGCCCGCGGGACCACCACCACGTTGCCCGCGAACCCGTTGGCCGTCTCGGCCAGGAGCCCGTTGCCGCCCGCGGGAAGGTGCAGCGTGCACGGCGTCGCGCAGAGGTAACGCCGCACCCGCTCAAAGCCCGTGTGGCTCAGGGTGGCTCCGAAGCGCGTGCGGTTGTAGACCGGGAGCCCGTCGATACGCCCTTCGAGGCCGTACAAGATCAGCGGTTCGCTCTCGTCGTCGCTCTCAAAATGGGTGGGGTAGCGACCCGGGCCAGGGCGCAGAAAATCAGGCTCGGGCGCAGCGTCTGCGGTCAACATCTGCATCGGCGCGGCCTCAACCGGGGCGGCGGCGGTCGGCGCCGGCGGCAGCGCCCAATGCGAAGGCGTCGGCGCGGCGCTCGGCGGAGGCGCCAAAGGCTGCGCCGCGAGCGCGCCCGTCGAGAGGCTGAGCGCGAGCCCGAGGGCGCACCCATGTGTGCGCGTCGATGAGTGAAAAGACATGGAATCTTCAGCCTTTACGCAGCTTGCCCCGGTCGATCTTGCCCAGATGGGTGCGCGGCATCGCGGGCAAGACATGCACAGCCCGGGGTACCTTGAACCCGTCGAGTCGATCGGCAACCCACTTCTTGAGGGTCGCTTCGAGGTCGCCCGGGTCGCAGGCCCCTCGGGTGACCACCCAGGCGTGGGGCTTGAGCAGGCCTTGCGCGTCGGTGACGCCCACCACGGCGACCTCGTGCACGGCCGGGTGGGCTTGGAGGCAGTCTTCGACCTCTTGGGGGCTCAGCCAGCGACCCGCGACCTTGAGCATGTCGTCGCCGCGGCCGCAGTAGTAGAAATACCCGTCGGCGTCTTGCCGGAGCATGTCGCCCGAGACGTACCACTCGCCGCGGAAGGCCCGCATGGTGCCCGCGAGGTTCTGCCAATACCCGAGGGCGCGCGAGTCGCCGCGGACCCAGAGCCAGCCCGTCTCGCCGCGGGGCAGCGGGCGGCCCTCGTCGTCGCAGACCCTGACCTCGAAGCCGTCGACGGCGGTGCCCAGCGAGCCGGGCCTGACCTTGCCGGGGTGGTTGGTGAGAAACACGTGCCACATCTCGGCGGTGCCCAGGCCGTCGAGGAGCTCGACGCCGAAGCGCGCCTGCCAGCGGTGATAGAGCTCGACCGGGAGGGGCTCTCCGGCGCTGGTGCAGAGGCGCAGGCACGAGAGGTCGTAGGCGGCGGCCTCGGGGTGAGACACCATCTGGTTGATCACCGTGGGCACGTTGATGAGCACCGTCGGGCGGTGGCGCTCGATGAGAGAGAACAGCGCGTCGGTGGTGCTGCGCCCTTCAAAGAGAATCGCGCTCGCGCCCACCGAGAAGGGGAAGAGGAGGTTGGCCCCGGTGGCGTATCCGAAGAAGAGCTTGGGCACGGCGAGGGTGACGTCGTCGGGGCCGAGCTTCAACACCTGGTGGGCGTAGCGTTCGGTGGTGTTGACGAAGGCGCCGTGGGTCTGGACGACCCCCTTGGGGTGCCCCGTGGTGCCGCCCGAGTAGAGCCAGATCGCGGCGTCGTCGCGGTGGCTCGCGAAGGTCTCGAAGTGCGCGGGCGCGGCCGCGTGGTGCGTCGTCTCGTCGGGCGCGTCGGCGACCACGAAGGTGGGGTGGTGCCGCGCGTGCGCGTCGGCCTCCCGAAAGGCCGCGAGGTGCGCTGCGTCGACCACCAGGGCCGCGCAGCGGGTGTAGTGAAGCTGATGGGCGATGGCCTCGGGCTTGAGGTCTGGGTTGAGCATCACCGCCACGGCCCCGAGCTTGAGCGCGCCGAAGAACGCGCCCACAAAATCGACGCCGTCAGGGAGCGCCAAGACCACCCGCTCTTCGGGCCGCACCCCGAGCGCCGCGAGCCGGTGGGCCCAGCGGTTCGCGCGGGCGAAGACCTCGGCGTAGGTGAAGTCGCCGCGCGTCGTACGGAGCGCCACCCGGTGACCCTCACCTTGGGCGATGCGCGCATCGAGAAAGTAGGCCGCGAGGTTCAGCGATTCGGGCAATGCGCTCGACATGGGGGCCGATGGTACAAGACTCGGCACGATGGTCTACACGCTCGCTTCGATGACGTTTGAAGAGGTCGCGGCGCTGCCGCGGGCGCGCACGGTGGTGGCGCTCCCGGTGGGGGCGACCGAGGCGCACGGGCCCCACTTGCCTCTCGAGACCGACGTGATCATCGCGTCTGCGATGGCCCGCGAGGCGGCCCCGGGGCTCGCGGCCTTGGGCTTCGAGACCCTGATCTTGCCGCCTGTGGCGTACACCGCGGCGGCCTTCGCGTCAGAGTTCGCGGGCACCTTCTCGATCGACGCCGAGGTGGTGACGGCGACGGTGCTGTCGATCGCGCGTTCGGCCACGCGGCAGGGCTTCAGGGCCCTCGTGCTGGCCAACGCGCACCTCGACCCGGCGCACATCGGCTCGCTCCACGTCGCGGTGAAGGCGGCCGAGGCCGAGGGGCTCTTGCCGGTGATCTACCCCGATGTGACGCGTAAACCGTGGGCCCTGCGTCTGAGCGATGAGTTCAAGAGCGGGGCTTGCCACGCTGGGCAGTATGAGTCGAGCGTGGTGATGGCCGAGCGTCCGGCGTGGGTTCGCGAGTCGCTGCGGGTGGCGCTCGAAGACAACCCGAGCTCGCTCTCGGTGGCGATTCGCGCGGGCAAGGCGAGCTTCACCGAGGCGGGCGGCGCGAGGGCTTACTTCGGTTTTCCGAATCGTGCGAGCGCGGCCGAGGGGCGAGAGACTGCTGAGATTCTCGGTAAAATTGCTTCAGATTCGGTGAAAATGGCCCTGGGTCTATAGGTTGTTATTGCGTTTTCATTTGGATGCGCTACCGCGGGCTGATGCCTGGGGTTGCGCACGAGATGATGGTCGCATGGCTCGGGGCGCACCCCGGGTCGCTCTCGGCGGTGTTGCGGGTGGTTTCTCGGGTGTCGCTGCCTGCGGGGCTGGCTCCGGGTGACGCGACGCTGCATCTGGCCGACCCGGTAGAGCTTCGGCCTGATTTGATGTTCGCGACGCCGGGGCCTTCGGGGCCTTGGGCCGCGGTCGAGGTTCAGCTCAAGCCCGATCCTGAGAAGCAGACGCAGTGGCCGCTTGTGGCCGCGTACCTGCGGCGCACGCGGGGTGAGATGGGCGATGTGGTGGTGCTGACGGCGCGGCGCGATGTGGCGCGGTGGGCGCGGGCTGGGGTGAGCCACGCGGGGCCGTTGGGGTCGCGGCTCGGGTTCGAGCCCGTGGTGGTGTGTCTCGGAGAGCGTGAGGCCCGGGCGCTGTTGGCGACGGGCGAGCCGACCTTGGGATTCTTCGCGGCTTGGGCCATGCAGTCAAGGCGCGGCGCGGCGGCGCGCGACGTGGTTGCGGCGGCGCTGGTGGGGGTCGCGAAGGTGCCCGATGCGCGGTTGCGGGGGGCGCTCTTTCGCTCCATTCTTCGGGTGATTTCGGCCGAGCTTGCCGAGGCAGTGAGGGTAAACCTGATGCGATTCGAAGACGAACCAGAGTCGGCCAACGAGCGCTTGCTGCGCGAGCACTTCGAGCAATGCTTCGGGCAAGCTCTTGAGGCCCGCGGCGAGGCCCGCGGCGAGGCCCGCGGCGAGGCCCGCGGCGAGGCCCGTGGCGAGGCTCGGATGCTGCTGCGGGTGCTCGCAGGGCGAGGCTTTGCGGTCGACGCAGAGACCGAGGCTCGGGTGCTCGGGTGCGGTGACTGCGAGCTGCTCTTGCGGTGGGGCGAGCGCGCTGCCACCGCGGTGAGCCTCGACGCCGTGTTTCAGGTCTGAGCCCAGCTACTCGGGCTGGTTCAGGCACGCGCCGTTGGCGCCGCAGTATTGCGAGGCCAGGCAGCAGGTGGTGCAGTTGCAGACCCGCTGGCCTTCGCCGCAGCGGTTGACGCAGCGGCCGTTGGCGCAGACTTGACCGCAGGGGCATCCGCCGACGCAGGTCGTTTGCGCGCACACAAAGCGGGCGCGATCGGTGGGGTTGACCGAACAGGTGCGACCCGCCGGGCAATGGCCGACGCAGTGTCCGCCGCAGCCGTCGCGCTGGTCGCACTCGGCCTCGGGAGGGCACACCGGAGTGCATCCGACGCAGCGTCGGAGGTTGGTGTCACAGACCTGGCCCCGCGGGCAGAGGCCCGTGCCGATGCCGCAGGGAGGGCCGTTCGGGCAACGGTTGGCGATCAGGCTCCCGCACGGAAACTGCTGCGCGTCGACCGATTCGCAGCGGGCGTCGCAGGCGCAGCCCGCGTCGGTGCATTGAAAGCCCGGCGGGCAGAGCGTGCCGCGACCGGGGCAGGGTTCGTCGGGGTCGCAGCTGCGAAGGGGCTGGCCGCAGGCGACGACCGAGGCGGTGGGGCACATGGGGGTGCAGCCGATGCAGCGTCGGTTCGCGCACGAGAGCCCCGCGGGGCAGTAGGTTCCGGTGCCGCAGGGGTTGTCGAGGCCGGGGCAGGCTTGGCGCTCGGCGACGGGCTCTCCGCACGCGGTGAGGCTCGGGTCGGCGCAGGCCGGCACGCACTCGCACGCGCGCGACGCGGTGTTGCAGAAGGTGCCCTGGGGGCAGCCGGTGGCGCATCGCCCGCCGCATCCGTCGTCGCTGCCGCAGGGCGACTGGGCGGTGCAGTTTTGTGGGCAAACGCAGACCGTCGCGAGGCGATCGCAGACCTGTCGCGGGTCGTCGCAGGGGCCTCGGCAGCGCCCGCCGCACCCGTCGTCGTCGCCGCATCGGGCCGCGCCGCAGTCGGGCACGCAGACGCACCGCCCGCCCACACACTGCTCGTTCGGAAAGCGCCCGCACGGGGTCGCGCAGGTGCATGTCTCGACGCAGCGTCCCTCGGTGCAGAGCCAGCCGCGGGGGCAGCTCACCTCGGCGCAGGGGTCGGTGACGCAGCGCCCCTCGTCGCAGTACGCGTCGCCCTGACAGCGCACGCCGTCGCACGCGCTGCGCGGCACGCAATCGAGGTGACACACCGTGCCGAGGGGGCAAGGCGCGTCACACCCGCGCAGCGCCGCGCAGGCCCCCGTCGCAGGGTCGCAGAACTGCCCCGCGGCGCACTGAACGCCGCGACACGGGGCGATGAAGCAGCCCGGCACGCAGCGCCCGAGGAAGCAGCTCTCGCCGGCCTCGCAGCGCACCCCGGCGCAGGGCTCGACGGGCGCCACGCAGCGCACGTCACAGCGGTTCGTGGGCCCGCAGAGGGCCTCGGCGGCGCGGCAAGGGTCGGGCGCGCAGCGGCCCGCGAGGCAGCGGGTGCCGACCTCGCACGCGGTGGTGTCTTCGCAGGGCGGCCCGAGCCGCGCGTCGGCGGCGAAGCCCGAATCCGCGGCGCCACGATCTGCCGTCGGCGCGGCGTCGTAGGCGGCATCGCGGAGCCCCAACGGCGAAGGGCGGGCGCGCTCGGCGCAGGCTCCGACCCAGAGCAGGGTCGCGAAGGCGGCGCCGCGCACGACGCTCACGGCGGCGCGTCGAGGCACTGACCGTTGTTGGGGTTGCAGAACTGCCCCGCGCGGCAGCAATTGCCGCAGCCGCAGAGCGTCTGCCCGGTGCTACAGAGCGGCACACACTGCCCGAGCGAGCACACGTTGCCGCAGGTGCACGCGGGCGAGCACGCGATGGGCAGGCAGGCGTAGCGGTTCATGTCGTTGGGGTCGCGGATGCACTGGAGCATCGGGTCACAGACCCCGGGGCAGGTGCCTCCGCAGCCGTCGGAGTCGCCGCAGCGCGCGGTGTCGGCGCAGTGCGGCGTGCACGCGATGCAGGTGTGCGCGGCAGAGTCGCAGCGGCCCATGTTGGGGCATCGGGTGCCGTACTGCGTGCTCGCGGGCTGCCCGACGCAGCGGTTCGGGATGCGCTGCTCGCAGTCGACCTGATCGGGCGTGAGGTCGAAGCCCGGCACGCACACACACACGTTGTTGTCGCAGGTCTGATTGGGCGGACACTGGGTGCCGACCTCGTTGCACATCGTGCGGTCGCAGAGGGTCGCGCGCTGCCCGCAGGGCACGGCGTTGGCCTCGGGGCACATGGGCATGCAGCCCGAGCAGCGGCGCATCGCCGTGTCGCAGGTCTGGCCCTCGGGGCAGCGCGTGCCGAAGCCGCAATCCATCGTGCGGCCGGGGCAATTCATCGCCATGGGCATGGGCTCGCCGCAGGTGACCATGGTGGGGTCGCCCATGCACATGGGCACGCACTCGCACATGCGGGTGTTGGCGTTGCAGACCGTACCCATGGGGCAGCCCGTGCTGCACCGCCCGCCGCACCCGTCGTCGCTGCCGCAGGTCGCGTTGGGGCCGCACTGGGGCATGCAGAGGCACTGCCGCGCGGTGGGGTCGCAGACCTCGTCGGCGCGGGGGCAGGGGCCCGTACAGCGGCCGCCGCAGCCGTCGTCGGCGCCGCACATCCGGCCGTCGCACTGCGGCGTGCACACGCACTGACCCATCACGCAGCGGTCGCCCGCGCCGCGGTTGCAGGGGGTCGCGCACCCGCAGGTCTCGACGCAGCGCCCGTTGTCGCAGACCTCAGTGGGCGCGCACTGCACCCCGGCGCAAGGGTTGACGAGGCACCGCCCCGCGGAGCAGTACTCATTGGGCTGGCAGGTGACGCCGTCGCAGGGCCCGCGCGGCGTGCAGTCGATGTGACACTGGGCGCCGATGGGGCACGGCCCCGCGCAAGGCCGCAAGGGCACGCAGCGCCCCACCCGCGGGTCACAGAACTGCCCGCTCTCGCACACCACCCCCGCGCAGGGCACGGGGATGCAGCCCGGCACGCAGCGCCCCGCGATGCAGGTCTCGTTCGCCCGGCACGTCACGCCCGCGCAGGGGTCGCGCAGGGGCGCGCAGAACATCGAGCAGGTAAACGACTCGCCGCCGCACACCGAGGCGGTCATCTCGCAGCCGTTGGGCGCGCAGTGCCCGGCGAGGCAGCGGGTGCCGTCGGCGCATTCGCTGTGCGCGGTGCAGGCCGCGCCCAACATCGCATCGGGAGGAAACTGGCCGTTCGCGCGCGCGTCGCTCATCGGAATGTCGAAGCTCAAGAACTGCACGTCGCTCGGGTCGCCCGCGTCGTAGAGGCCCGCGTCGAAGCGCTGCAAGGGCCGCGCAGGCGCGCGCGAAGACTCTGAACAACCAAAGAGCGCCGCCGCGATCGAAAGCAACAAAAGCCAGAACGTCATTCGCACCGCGCAAAGTTAGCACCATGAACCCGCGCGCGTCGCTTGACCCAGACCGCGCCAGGGCGAGAAGGTTCACCCGTGAAACTTCAGGGTCGCATCGCAGTGGTTACAGGGGCAGGTCGCGGCATCGGCGCCGCGGTGGCGCGCAGCCTCGCCGAGTCGGGCGCGGCGGTGGCGTTGTCGGCCCGCACGACGCACGAGGTCGAGCAGGTTGCCGCGGCCCTCGTGGCAGAAGGTCACCGTGCGGTGGCGGTGACCTGTGACGTGGCAGACCCCGAGAGCGTCAAGGGCCTCGCGGCGAAGGTGTGGGAGGCGCTCGGTCCGGCAGACATTCTCGTGAACAACGCGGGCATGGCCTTCTCGGCGCCGCTCTCGAAGCTCCGCTACGAAGACTGGCAGCAGGTGATGGCGGTCAACGCGACCGGCACGATGCTCTGCACCCAAGCGTTTCTGCCCGACATGGTGGCGCGGCGTTGGGGGCGGGTGGTCAACATCGCGAGCACCGCGGCGCGCATGGGGGCGAAGTACATTTCGGCCTACGCCGCGAGCAAGCACGCGGTGCTCGGGCTGACCCGCTGCGTCGCCGCCGAGGTGGCCACGAGCGGCGTCACCGTCAACGCCATCTGCCCCGGGTACGTCGACACCGAGATGACCCGAGAGACCCTCGAACGCATCATGCAGAAGACCGGCATGAGCCAGGAGGCGGCGATGAAGAGCATCCTCGATACGACGCCGCAGCGGCGGCTCCTTACGGTCGAAGAGGTCGCCCACACGGTGAAAATGCTCTGCGCTGACGAGGCCCGCGGCATCAACGGGCAGGCCCTGGTGATCGACGGCGGAGAGCTGCTCTCGTGAAGGTCGCGTGCATCGGCGGCGGCCCCGCGGGGCTCTTCTACGCGATCTGTCACAAGCTCCGCGCTCCTGGCGACACGGTGGTGGTCTTCGAGCGCAACCGCCGCGACGACACCTTCGGCTTCGGGGTGGTCTTCTCTGACGCCACCCTCGACGGGCTGCGCCCGGTCGACCCGCCGACCTTCGACGCCGTGGCCAAGGCCCTCCACCACTGGGACGCCATCGACGTCACCGTCGACCGGGGCCCCACCATCACCTCGCACGGCCACGGCTTCGCGGGGGTCTCTCGGCGCACGCTCTTGCAGCTGCTCGCGGCCCGGGCGAGCGCGCTCGGGGTCACGCTCCGGTACCACGAGGAGGCCCCCGACGTTGACGCCCTCAGCGCCGCGTACGACCTCGTGGTGGCCAGCGACGGCGTGTCGAGCCGCGTCAGGCAACACTACGCCGCGCACTTCGAGCCCTCGATCGACCTGCGGCCCAACCGCTTCACCTGGCTCGGCACGACCTGCCCGTTCGAGGCCTTCACCTTCTACTTTGATCACAACGACGCGGGGCTCTGGCGCGTCCACGCGTACCAGTATGAGCCCGGGCAGAGCACCTTCATCGTCGAGACGACCCAAGAGACCTACGCCCGGAGCGGCCTCGCTGAAGACGACGACGCGGCCACCCTGCGGTACTGCGAGGCCCTCTTCGAGCACCGGCTCAAGGGGCACAGGCTCCTCGCCAATCGCTCGATCTGGCGGCGCTTCCCCATTGTGAAGAACGCGCGGTGGTACCACAAGAACGTGGTCATCGTCGGCGACGCCGCCCACACCGCCCACTTCTCGATCGGCTCAGGCACCAAGCTCGCGATGGAAGATGCCGTCGCCCTCGCCGACGCCGTCGCCTCGCACCCGCAGCTCGCCGACGCCCTCGCGGCCTACGACCGGCTGCGGAGGCCCGCCGTCGACAGCACCCAACGCGCGGCCGAGACGAGCCTTCGGTGGTTCGAAGAGACCGAGCGCTACATCAACGACCCGCCGGTGCAGTTCGGCTTCAGCCTGCTCACCCGCTCGCTCCGCATCACCCACGCCGACCTCAAGAAGCGAGACCCCGCGTACGTCGCCGCCATCGACGCGTGGTGCGCCGAGACCGCCGAGGCGCAGACCGGGCGACGCGCGGCCTCGACCCGCAACGCCGCGCCGCCGCCGATGTTCACACCGTACACATTGCGGTCGATGACCCTCGCGAACCGGGTGGTGATGTCGCCGATGTGTCAGTACAAGGCCGTCGACGGGGTGCCCGGGGCGTGGCACCTGGTGCACTACGGGTCGCGGGCTTTGGGGGGCCCGGGGCTCATCATGACCGAGATGACCGACGTCTCGCCCGAGGCCCGCATCACCCCCGGCTGCACCGGCTTGTGGAACGACGCCCAACGCGACGCCTGGGCCTCGCTCGTCGACTTCGTGCACCGCGAGTCTCCCGCGCGCATCGGCGTCCAGCTCTCGCACGCGGGGCGCAAGGGGGCCACCTGCGTCCCCTGGGAGGGCGGCTACGACACGCCCCTCGACGCGGCCGCGCAGCCCTGGGGCCTTGTGGCGCCCTCGGCCCTCGCCTGGGGGCCCGAGAGCGCCGTGCCGCGGGCCATGACCCGTGACGACATGGTGGCGGTCTGCGAAGACTTCGTGAAGGCCACCGCGCGCGCCGCCGAGGCCGGCTTTGACCACCTTGAGCTGCACGCCGCGCACGGGTACCTCTTGGCGAGCTTTCTCTCACCGCTCACCAACCGTCGCGACGACGCGTGGGGCGGCTCGCTCGAAAATCGGCTGCGCTTTCCGCTCGAAGTGTTCGCGGCGATGCGGCGCGCGTGGCCCGCCGAGCGCCCCATGGCGGTGCGCATCTCGGCCGAAGACTGGGTCGACGGCGGCATCACCGCGGCCGACGCGGTGCGCATCGCGCGCGCCTTCGCCGACGCGGGCTGCGACCTCATCGACGTCTCCGCGGGGCAGACCACCCCCGACGCGCGCCCCCGGTACGGGCGGCTCTTTCAGACTCCCTTCAGCGATCAGATCCGTCGCGAGGCGCGCATCGCCACCATGGCCGTGGGGGCCATCACCTCTGCGAGCGACATCAACACCATTATCGCCGCGGGCCGCGCCGACCTCTGCGCCTTGGGGCGCGCGCACCTGTTCGACCCGTACTACACGCTGCACGCCGCGCGCGAGCAAGACGAGCCCATGCCTTGGCCCTCTCCGTACGCCGCGGTCGAGCGCTTCACCCCTCGCGTGAAGTGATGCGCCGCGGGCTCGCGTTGGCGCTCTCGCTGGGCCTCTCGCTCGGGTGCTCGCGCCGCCCTCCTGCGGCGGTCGAGCGGCCCGTCGCGCCCGCAGATCGCCCCTTCGCGCGGCGCGAGGCCGTCGACGCGGGGGTGGGGGTGCTGACGGCCCGCGAGTGGGCGCGGGTGCGTCGCATGAGCCCTGCGCCGCGGCCCGAGCCCGACCCGACCAACCGCGTCGCCGACGACCCCGAGGCTGCGCGGGTGGGCTACGCGCTCTTTCACGACGCCGCGCTCTCGGTCGACGGCACCGTGGCCTGTGCGACCTGTCATCGACCCGAGCGGGCCTTCACCGACGGTCGCGCCCTCGCGCAAGTGCGCGGCTTTACGGGCACCCGCAACACGCCCTCGCTGCGGTACGCGGCGCTGAAACGCTGGCAAATGTGGGACGGCGCGGCCGACTCGCTCTGGGCCCAACCCCTCAACGCGTGGGAGAACCCGCGCGAGCACGGCCTCGACCGCGAGACCCTCGCCGCGCGCCTCGGAGCCCGGCACGGAGAGGCCCTCGCGCGGGTGATGGGCCGCCCGCCGCGCGACAGCCTTGAGCGCATCGCCGACGCGGGAAAGTGTCTCGCGGCCTATGTGCGCAGCCTCGTTCCGACCGAGCCGGCGCCCTTCGATCGTTGGGTGGCGGGAGATCGCACGGCGATGAGCGACGCGGCGGTGCGGGGGCTCACGCTCTTCTTCCGTGTGGGGTGCGTGCGCTGCCACAGCGGACCGGCCTTCAGCGACGGGAGCTTTCACGCGGTGCGCTTTCCGAACGCGGCCGCGTCGGGCGCTGACCACGGCCGTCTCGAAGGGGCCGAGCGTGCGCGGCGCCACCCGCTCTCAGCCCAGAGCGTCTACAGCGATGACCGCGAGGCGGTCTTTCCGCCAGACCCGACGAGCCAAGAAGACGACGGGCGCTTTCTGACGCCCTCGCTCCGCGGCGTCGCCCTCACGGCCCCGTACGGTCACGCGGGCACCGTCGAGAGCCTCGAACAAGTGGTCGAGCTCTACGCGGCCGGAGGCACCCCCGCGGCCGACCCCGGCGCCACGGGCGCGCGCGACGTGTTCCTCGAACCCTTCGCTCTCAACAACGCCGATCTGGCCTCGTTGGTGGCGTTTTTGCGCGCGCTCACGCCTTCGGCAACACCCGATCGAGGGCGCTGAGCCCCGCGTCGAGGGCGTCGTCGGTGAGGTAGGGCGCAGGCCCGAAGCGCAGCCGCGTGCCCCGCGCGTCGGTGAACACCCCGAGCGCCTTCAGCCGCGCCGAGACCTCGACGGCGTCGTCGAGGGCGACGGCGAGAAAGCCCCCACGGGCCCGCGGCTCGCTCGGCGTGACGACCGTGAGGCCGCGCGCGATCAGCCCCTCGTAGAGCCGCTGCGTCTGCGCGGCGTAGGTCGCTTCGAGCCGCGCGCTGTCGATCGCATGGGCCGTGAAGAACGCGTCGACGGCCCGCGCCCGGTAGTGGCTCGTGGGGTCGTAGGTGGCGCCCGCGAAGCGCTCGCCGAGGGTCGCGCCGTAGGTCACCGGCGCCGCGCGGCGCGTCTCTGCGAGGTGCCCAAAATCAGCGAACCAACCCGTAAATACAGGGCGCAACGTGCATCCCGAGGGCACCACCATCCAGCAGTTGCCCTCACCCCATTGGGCGTACTTATACCCGCCGCCCACGGCCCAGACCGGGCCGAGCTCGGCCAGACCCAAAGGCGCCATCATAAACTGATGGTACGTGTCGACGAGCAGCTCGACCCCGCGGGCCCGGCACCGTTCGGCCAGGGTCGCGAGGTGCGGCACCCGGCTCGACGTCTCGAACAAGACCGACGAGACCAGCACCGCCGCGGTGGCGTCGGTGATCGCCGCCGCGAGCCGCTCGGCCAGGGTCTCGGCCGGCAGCGGCGCGACCAAGACGACCTCGACGCCCTCCTCCGAGAGCCTGCGGAGCTGTCGGTAGATCGAGTGAAATTCGCCCGCCGTGCTCACGAGCCGCGGGCGCGCCCTGAGCGGCAAGGCTGAGAGAAAGCGCACCACGAGCTCGTGGGTGTTGGCCCCGAGGGCGACCTGGTCGGGGGCGCACACCGACTCGCGGGCGACGGCGCGCTGTACAGCCTGCGCGGCCTCGAAGGCCCGCGACCACTTGTCGTCAACGTGGAGCGCGGCGTCGTCGAAGGCTTCGAGCTGCGCGGCGCGGGCGACGTCGGGCCAGGCCTGGTGCGAGTGGCCCGTGAGCAGCACCCGAGAGGGCTTCAGAAACGCGGTGTAGTGGGGGCTGAGGGCCGCAGGGTCGAGCCGTGATGTCATCGCGCCGAAGGTACCAAAGTCGCGTGCGCGCACCCAGAACCCAGGGTAGTCTCGACCCCTCGCGGGACTGGCGAAATGGTAAACGCATGAGTCTTTAGAACTTACGGTTCAGGGCGTGATGGGCAAGCGGCCTGCGAGGCCGTGCGCCAGGTGATCGCGTCCACACAATCTTCCAGGTTCGATTCCTGGGTCCCGCACTGAAGACGGTCTATGCAGCGTGAGGGCGGCGCGAGTTCGCCGCCCCGGGCCAGTGCACGTCGTTGGCGGGGCTCATCACCCGCACGAGCCCGCGCTCGACACAGAACCGCTCGGCCGCGAGCATCGCGTACTCGGCCGCGCGGGCGTCGTGCCCCCAAGCCCGAAAATACACCGCGCCCTCGCGCACCGCGTGAACCTCGACCCAAACACCGCCCTCGCCCTCGCGCGAACGTAGCGTCACCGTCTTCGACCGAATCGCCTTGGTCTTGCGCATGACCCAAGCCTTCGCACCCCATCGCCCGCCTGTCGAGGGCGCATGTGACATACTCTGTCACCATGTCGGCGTGAACGCTCGTGCTATAGGGGTTGTCGCGCATGACAGACGAGGCACGCCGATACTCTGAGGCTGAGGTCGATTCGATCTTGCGACGGGTGATCGCCCGCGACGACAGGGCGGAGGGCATGTCGCGGGCCGAGATCGCCGACGTGCTCGCGCAGTTGGGCATCGGCGAGGGCGAGCTCGACGACGCCATCGCAGAGCACGACGACGACCAGCGGGTCGAGGCCGAGACCGCGGCGTGGCGGGTGAAGCAGCAAGCGGCGCTGCGCAAGACCGCGATCAGCATGGGCGCCTTCGGCGCGCTCTTCATCGTGCTCAACGTGCTCACCTCGCCGGGGTCGTGGTGGTTCGTGTGGCCGCTCGGCGCGTGGGCCTTCGCGCTGGCCCGCCAGGCGCTGAACCTCTACCAGGGGCCTTCCGAGGCGCAGCTCGCGTCGGTTCGGGCGAGAGAGGCGCGGCGCGCCGAGCGTGCGAGCCGCAAGGCCGAGCGTGCCGAGCGCAAGGCGCGAAAGAGGGCCCGCCAAGAGGCCATCGGTCAGGCCCGAGAGGAGCTCGAAGAGGCCGTCACGGCGGGGGTGACGGGGCTTCTCAAGGGGATCCAGAAGGGGCTGCGCGGGGCGGCGGGCGACGACGCGGTCGCGGCCTCGGCGGCGCCGCGGCGAGGGGTTCGCATCGCGCCGACGGCCGAGCGTGAGGCCGCGCCGGTCGAGGCCCTCGACGTCGAAGACGACCTCGAGGTGCTGCGTCGGCGGGTCGCAGAGAAGGGCGCGTCGCGCCCGAAGTGAGCGCGCCGATTGGGGGGCTCAGCGCAAGACGAAGTAGCGCTGCGTCCACCCGTGGCAGCGGGCGTTGTCGCGGCTGAGGGGGTCAGAGTAGGGCTGCGACTGCGTGACCACGAGGGTCTCGGCCGAGTTCTGCGTCACCGTCGCGGTCATGGTGCGGCCCTCGCTGAGCGTCTGCACGTTGTCGAGGCCGCGGTTGACGTACCAGTTGAGGGCTCCCGCGGGCGCGTCGACCGCGGTGACGATGAAGGTGTCGCCGCGCTGGTAATAGTCACGGTTGGTGCTGAGCCCGCGGAGGTTCTCGGGGCACGCGGTGGGGTTGAAATCATGGGCGCAGGCGCTCGACCAGAGGAGCGCCGCGGGCACCGTCAAGGTGCGATACCCCGGGCGGGTGATGGTGAGCTCAAGGTGCGTGTGGTTGGGCACGCCGTCGCCCACGAGCACCACATGGGCGCGGTCGCGGAGCGTGTTCAGCGTGAGCCGTGTGCTCCCCTCGTTGACGCGCCAGGTGAAGGTGTATCCCTCGGGCCCGCGGGCGGGGTGTGTCGGGCGTACGCGGAAGGTCACGCCGTCGCCGTCGGTGCACTCCTGGGTCATCTCGACCTGGATGCGATCGTCGCCCACCACCGGCTGGTCGCTCGGCGTCGGGGTGTCGACCGGCGCGCCCGCGTCGGGGCTCTAGACGCAGCGGTGCGAGCCCATCGCGATGACGGTCTCGCGGCCGTCGTCGGGGTCGCGCGCGTAGACCACCACGGGGCGCGTCTGGCCGTCGCGCAGAGACGGTGTGAGCGCGAGGTCGAAGCCCACGTTGCAGGGCCCCGGCGCGGGCGCGCACACGTCGGGGCGGGGGCTTTGGGCGAGTCCGTTGAGGGTCTCGGCGCCCACGGTGGCCCGCACCGCCACCGCGACGCTTCGGTTGTCGTCGTCGAGGGCCCAGCCCCAGATGCCGCGGCAGTCGGCGACGTCGAGGTGGCCTCGCGGAGGCCTCGGGCTCGGCCCGCGGTCGGCCGCCACGTCGCGCACCGCGGGGGTGTCGCGGGGCGCGTCGAGGGGCGCGGGGCGGTCGCTCGGCGCGGTCGCGTCGAGGGGCGCGGAGGGCGTGTCGATTGCGGGCGTGTCGCGGGCGTCGAGGGCCGCGGTGTCGCGGGGCGTCGCGGGGGTGTCTGCGCCGGCGTCGAAGGGCTCGACGGCTTGCGGGGTGGCGCCCTCGCAGGCCAGGGTAAGAGCGTAGAGACACACAAGAATCGGTCGCTTCACGGCGCGCAGTGTAGCCGAGTCTCGGGCTTCACGGTCGCTTCACGGCGCGGTGCGGGCCCCTCGGAGGCGCCCCTGGCAACACACCAACCCGCGACAAAACGTAGAGGAAGAGAAGGGATTCGAACCCCTGGTACCCTTTCGAGTACGGCGGTTTTCAAAACCGCAGCCTTAAACCACTCGGCCACTCTTCCAAACGCGGCACTTTCGTACCGAAGCCGCTCTTTACCACAGCCCCCACGCGGCACCAAATCTTCTCGCAACATTCGTTGCGCAGGCCCTCCGCGCGGGTGTACCAACTCCGCACAACGCCGAGGCCCGACGAGGGTTCGTGCGCGTTCGGGCGATGATGAAACGGGCTCACCCTGCCGAATCGATGGCCGCGGCCACCCCCGTCGAAGCGCGCGGCGAGGGGGCGTTTCGCGCCTTCTTCGACGCCCATCACGGCTACGTCACTGCGGTCTCGCGGCGCCTCCTCGGGGGCGGCGACGAGCTCGAAGACGTCGTGCAGGAGGTCTTCCTCCAGGCGCACCGCGATCTCGATCAGCTCCGCGATGCGGGGCTCGTGCGGGCGTGGCTTCGCACGGTGGTGGTGCGCACGGCGCGTCGTAAGCTCAGGCTTCGGGCGCTCCGAAGGATGCTGTTCTCGTACGACGTCGACACCGCTGAATTTCTCTCGCACGAGGCGCTCTCGGCCGAAGACCGCCTCGTGCTCGAAGTGGTCTACCTCACCCTCGACCAGCTGCCCGCCAACGAGCGCCTCGCGTGGGCGCTGCGGCACATCGAACAGTGCGAGCTCCACGAGGTCGCCGCGTCGTGCGGCTGCTCGCTCGCCACGGCCAAGCGCTAGATCGCCTCGGCCCAAGCGCGCATCGAACGGAGGGTTCGCCATGGCCGATGAGCTCTCGGGTCGCCTTGATCGCCTCCGCATCGCCACCGACGCCCTGTCGACCGCGGTGCGCGCCGAGACGCGCGAGGCGGCCTTCGAGCGCACCCTCGGGGCCCTCGCGCGTCGCCGTCGGCTCAACCTCGCGGGCGCCGCCGCGACGGCCCTCTGTGTGGCGCTCGGCGTCGCCTGGCGCGTGGGTGAGGCGCGCAACGCGTCGGAGCGAAACCCCGAGACCTACCTCGCAGACGGCTCGCGCCTGAGCGCCCTCGCCGGGGCCCCGCCGCCGCGATGGCGCGTGCTCAGCACCAGCCCCGAGCGCGTTGAGCTCTCGCTCGACGAAGGGGCCGCCCATTTCGCCGTGCGGCACCTCCCCACGCGCCGCTTCGTCGTTCACCTCGGCAGCGTCACCGTCGAGGTGCTCGGCACCACCTTCGACCTCGAACGCGCGGGCGACCTCGCCCGGGTGAGCGTCGAAGAAGGGCGCGTTCGCGTCTCGCGCGGAGCACACGCGCTCGTGCTCACCCCCGGCGAGACCGCGGCGCTCAGGGCCGACCCCGAGGCCCCTGCGCCCTCGGACGAAGCACCCGGCGACGCGGGGAGCGCTGATGTTCACGATGTCAACATTGTCACGAGCGGTGATGTTCACGATGTCAACATCGTCAACGGCGATGATGTTCACAGCGTACACATCGCCTCGTCGCAGCGAACCGAGGGCGAGCGCGGGTGGCGTCACGCGGCCCGTCGTCGCGCTTGGGGCGCGGCCTGGCAAGACCTCGAAGCGGTGACCCTCCGCGACGTCGAAGACACCGCCGATGACCTCGTGCTGGCGGGCGCGGTGGCGGCGCACAGCGGGCACCCTGGGGTGGCCGTGACGCTCCTCGGGCGGCTGCTCGACCGACACGCAGACGACCCGCGGGCGCCGCAGTCGGCGGTGACGCTGGCGAGGCTGATGCTCGGGTCGATGGGCGACCCCAGGGGGGCGGCGCGGGCCTTCGCGTCGGCGCGGGCGATGGGGGCTCGGCTCAGCGTCGACGAGGCGATCGACGAGGTCGAGGCGCTTCAGCGTTCGGGCGATCGTGCCGGAGCGAGGCGCCGGGCGGCCGCGTTGCGCGAGGGCGCGCTTGATGAGGGGCAGGGGGCACGGCTCGGGCGCCTCGTCGAAGCGCCCTGAGCGCGGGCCGAGGCGGCTCAGCCCGGGTTGGGCATGTCGCGACCGGCGTTGCCGACGAACGAGCAGCGCACCGCGCCGTTGCTGCGGAGGATGCAGAACTCGCCGCCGCCCTCGCCCGCGGCGTCGACGATGCCGGTGAGCTCGGGCACGCGGTGGGTGGTGGTGCCGTCAGCGGCGATCGAGTAGAGCGCGCCCGCAGGCGAGACCGCGAAGACGTCGCCGCGGGCGTTGTGCAGCCCGACGAGGCGCGACCCGGTCGGAAGCCCCGTCGCGGTGCCGAGCAAGGCGCCCCCGAGCCAGCACTGGATCACACCGTTGGCGCGCTGACCGCAGTAGTAGCTCGGGAGGTAGGCGCCGGCGCCGAGGTTGGCCACCACGCTCACGAAATCGGCG
This sequence comes from Myxococcales bacterium, assembly GCA_016792845.1. Lineage (GTDB taxonomy): Bacteria > Myxococcota_A > Polyangia > Polyangiales > JAEUKH01. Next base: position 124,649 of record JAEUKH010000023.1, read on the forward strand.
GCGAGCTCGGCGGGCTCGGGGCTCACGCCGCACCGCACGCGCCCGCTCGCCGAGAGGGTGCAGTAGTCGTTGAAGCCGCCTCCGGTGACGGCCCCGAGGCCGCCGGGGAGCGGCGAGGGTTGACCGCCTCCGTACGCGCCGCGGTCGGTCGAGAGGTAGAGCGTTCCGTCGGTGTTGACGCCGTACTCGCGGTGGCACCCGGCGATCACCGAGCTGACGTTGGCGCTCACGCGCTCGGCCTCGCGGTAGTCGGTGTTGGTGCCGAATTCGCCCCAGGCCCAGAGCTCGCCGGTGCGGGTGAGGGCGACGCAGCGGCCGTAGCCGCAGCTCGTCAGGGTGATGTTCGTGGGCAGGCCAGGCACGGGCTCCCAGCGGCTGATGTTCTCATTCCACCCGACGACGGTGCTTGCGCTGTTGATGACGTAGACCCTGACGGTGACCCCGGTGCCGGGCACATACGAGGGCATGGTGAGACGCGCCGAGGCGGCGCAGGCCGAGGCCGCGGTCTCGCACCCGTTGCTGCTGTCTCCGTCGCAGTTGGCGAAGCCCGTTTGGCATGAGAATCCGCACTGCGCGTCGGCGCAGCTCGGCACCGCGTGGGGGGGCGTGGGGCAGCTCCGGCCGCAGGCTCCGCAGTGCGTGACGCTGCGCGAGAGCGCGGTCTCGCACCCGTTGCTGGCGTTGTTGTCGCAGTCTCCGAGGCCGGTGTTGCAGCCTCCGACGGTGCACCGCCCCGAGACGCAAGTGGCGACGCCGCCGTTGGCGCTGCAGACCCGGCCGCAGACCCCGCAGTGACTGGTGTCGCCTCGGAGGTCGACCTCGCAGCCGTTGCGCGGGTCGCCGTCACAATCCGCGTGGCCCGTCGCGCAGACCAGCGTGCAAGCGCCGTAGAGGCAGCTCGCGGTGCTGTTGGGCCCAGCGGGGCACACCGTGCCGCACCCGCCGCAGTGTTGCGCGCTGCTGCGGAGGTTGGTCTCGCAGCCGTTGCTGTGCGCCATGTCGCAGTCGCCGAGCCCGCCGGCGCAGCGCGCGATGGCGCACGACGCGTCTCGGCAGACGCCCTCGCCGCCCGGCGCCGCGCACGCGGTGTTGGCCTCGCTGTCATCGACGCGGCCGTTGCAGTCGTCGTCGATGCCGTTGCACACCTCGAGCCCCGCGAGCACCTCGCCGACGCAGCGTCGCTCCCAGAAGTTGTCGCTGCCGCAGGTCTGAACGCCGCTGGCGCAGCGCCCTCGGTCGCGGGTGGCGTCGGCGCCGCTGAAGCACGGCCGCGTCTGGCCCGCGCGGCACTCTCCGCAGCCCTCGTCGGTCTGACCGTCGCAGGTGTCGTCGATGCGGTTGTTGCAGACCTCAGACGAGGCCGCGATCACCTCGCCGTAGCAGCGCGCGCTCCAGCGCCCTGAGGGCTCGCACACCTGGGTGCCTTCGGCGCAGCGGCCGACGCCGCGGGTGCTCGACGCGCCCGTAAAGCACGGCCGCGTGGTGCCCGCCGTGCACTCTCCGCAGCCCTCATCGACGCGACCGTCGCAGGTGTCGTCGACCATGTTGCCGCAGGTCTCGGCGTTCGCAGGTTGCACCTCGTTGTTGCAGCGCGGCGCCCAATGACCCGTGGGGTCACACACCTGGAGCCCGCTCCGGCAACGCCCCGTGTTGGCGGTGACCGGCGCCCCGCTGTAGCAGGGCCGCGTCTCGCCCGGAGCGCACTCGCCGCAGCCGTTGTCGACGGCGCCGTCGCAGTCGTCGTCGACCATGTTGCCGCAGATCTCGCGCCCCGCGGGCAGGGTCTGTTGCAAGCACAGGGCCTCGAAGCGCCCGCGGGCATCGCAGACCTGAACGCCGTCGCGGCATCGCCCCACACCCCGCGTGCCGGGGCTGCCTTGGTAGCACCCGCGGGTCGATCCGGGCACGCACTCGTTGCAGTGCTCGTCGACGCGGCCGTCGCAGTTGTCGTCGACCATGTTGCCGCAGCGCTCACCCTCGGCGCTCGGCAAGACCTCGCCGACACAGGTCGTCGACCACTTGCCGTCGGGCTGACAAATCTGCTGCCCGCCGCGACAGACGCCGCGATCCATGGTGTCAGCCTCGCCGCCATAACAAGGCCGCTGCGTGCCCGGAACGCACGCCCGGCACCCCTCGTCGACCCTGCCGTCGCAGTCGTTGTCGAGCCCGTCGGCGCACAGATCGACCCCCGTCGGCGCCACCTGACCGATGCAGAGCGCCATCCACCGGCCGCCCGAGTCACAGACCTGAACGCCACGACGGCACGCCGCCACCGTAGGCGTCTCGGCCGCGCCCGTGTAGCAAACCCGCGTCTCGCCAGGCTGACACTCGTAGCACCCCTCGTCGACCTGACCGTTGCAGGTGTCGTCGCGCTGGTTGCCGCAGCGCTCGCGCTCGGCCGGCAGCGACTGCCCGAGACACGCGGGCACCCACACCCCGTCGGCGCCGCAGCGCTCGACCCCAGCGCGGCAGCGCCCGATCCCGTCGGTGCCCATCGGCCCCTCGTAGCAAGGCCGCGTCGTGCCGGGCGTGCACCGCGGGCCGAGGTCTCCCTCGAACACGTCAACCGCGTCGCCCGCGTCGCCCGCATCGCCCGCGTCGCCCGCGTCGCCCGCGTCGCCCGCGTCGCCTGCGTCGCCCGCGTCGCCCGCGTCGCCCGCGTCGCCCGCGTCGCCCGCGTCGCCTGGGGCGTCAATGTTCACGATGTCAACATCGGCGGCGTCGAAGGGCGTCGCGCCATCGGGAGGCCCCGCGTCGAGAATGTTGACAGTGTCAACATGGGTCGCATCGGCGACCGGGGCGTCAGGCTGACTGACCTCGGCCGAGTCGCCGCGGTCGAGGGTGGCGTCGTACTGGGTGACCAGCACGCTGTCGCCGCCGCAGGCGTTGAGTACGAGCGCGAAGAGAAGCGGCCATCGGGGCCACGAGGCAGAGTAGGGTCTCACCACAAGCGAACCTCCATCGCGACACAAAGGGGCGCGCGGGGTCGAGAGCGGCTCAGAAAATCGTCGCGCGGTCAGCGCGCACGATGACGCGGGCGGCGGTGCGTAGGCGTGGGCGCGGGCTCGGGGCTGAGCGCGGGCGGGGCAGGGGGCGGCGGGCGCGTGCCGCCGTCGGGGGTGCCGAGGGCGACAATGCGAAACTCGACGCGTCGGTTGACGCTCCGGGCGGCGTCGCGGAGCCGTCGCGGCATCGTCGCGGAGAGGGCGCGCAGGGGGCGGGTCTCGCCGTATCCGTGCGATTCGAGCCGCTCGGTGTTGACGCCGTGGGCCACGAGCCACTGGGCGACGGTGTGGGCCCGGCGCTGCGACAGGTCGAGGTTGTGGGCGTCGTCGTCGCGGTCGTCGGTGTGCCCGTCGACGCTGAGGCGTGCGATGAGCCGCGTCGCGAGGAGGGCGTCGGCGACCGCGGTGAGCACCGCTTCGCTGCGACCTTCGAGGGCGTCGCGGTTGGTCGCGAAGTACACCGGCGAGAGGATCTCGATGTGGTCTCCGACGATGCGCACGAGCCCCGGGCAGCCGCTGCGGGCGGCGTTGGTGCTGGGCGCTCCGGCCTCGCGGAGGCACTGATCGACCTCGTTGGGCACGGCGTCGCGGTCGTCGTCGGGGAGCGGACACCCGAGCCGCGCGGGGTCTGGGTGAAAGCCCGCGTGCTCGCGCTGGCAGAGGTCGGCGCCGTTGCGGATCCGATCGTTGTCGTCGTCGCCGTCGGGGCACCCGGCCCGGCCTGGGTCAGGGGTCTCCCCCGCGGCCTCGTCGGGGCAGCGGTCGTCTTCGTCGTCGATCAGGTCTTCGTCGCGGTCGCGCAGCCGCCGCGGGCACCCTCGCGCGCCCGGCTCGCCGCGCGGGCCCTCAGGCGCATCGGGGCACACATCTTCGGGGTCGATGACGCCGTCGCCGTCTCGGTCATCGTGGGGGCACCCGCGCCGCGCCGCGCCGCGCCGACCGCCGCCATCTGCGTGGGGCAGCGGTCTTCGGGGTCGAGCACTCCATCGCCGTCGGTGTCGCGGGGCCGCTCGATCGCCCTCGGTGTCGGCGCCCAGGGCCCCAACGACGCGCCGACGAGCAGCGAGAGCCAGCCCGCGTCGGCGTCGCCCTCGGTGCCCTCGGCCTGATTCGGCCCGCGCACCGCCGCGCCCTCTGCGGCCACGAGGTGCTGGTACCGCAGCCCGAGCGTGAGGCCCGCCCAACCGTGCGGCGCAACCCGCAGCGTGAGGCCCACATCGAACCCGAGGCGCAACCGGTCAGCGGTCAGCCCCGGGCCGAGCATCGCGTCGAGCGACAGTCCGACCCGCGGACGCGCCACGAGCTCAAGCCCCGCGCCCACGCCCAGGACACTCGCCAGGGCGTATCCCGTCGGCGTGCCGAAGCGGACGCCGCCGAGCCCCAGACGCAACGCGACCCGGCGATGCACGAAAAGGCCCGCGTCGACCCGCGCGCTGAACCCGAGGTCGAGCGCCAGGGCCTCGCGGCTCGACGCGCTCATCATGCGCGCCACGCCCGCCGAGGCGCCCACCCTCACACGACCCGACAACGACTGCCCCGAGGCCCTCGACGAGGCCGCGACCAGGGCGAGCACCGTGACACTCCAACGAGATGACACCATCACCGCTCTCTCGGTTGTTTCTAGGGGCGACTGGTTGCGCCCGCGGCTCACGAAATCGACATCGCGGTGTCAGCCGTCCTCGCCCGGCGACGGCGCCTCGGGTGAGAAGCGGGTCATCTCGACCATCGTGGGCACAAAGCCGTGACGCGCGAACACCCGCTGGGCCCTGAGGTTCTCAACGGCGGTGTGGAGCAGCACCCGAGCGTACCCCGCCGCGTCGGCCGCCCCGATGAAGGCCGCGATCAACGCGTCGGCGACGCCTCGGCCCCGCGCCGTGTCGGCGACGAAAACGTCGTGGAGGGCGGCGTGCCGGTCGACGAGAAGCTCCCAGTTGCGGGGCTCGAAGCGGCCGTACAGATAGCCCACAAGGGCGCCCTCGCGCCACGCCCCGAAGAGCACCGCCTGGTCGTTGCGGAGCTCTCGCTCAAACCACGCGCGGTACCCCGCGGCGACCCCCTCGGCGAGGAAGAATCGCCGGGGATTCAAGCCGTGGTGAAAGCCTACAAGTGCGGCCGCGAGGGCCGCCATGGCGTCAAGGTCGGGCCCCTCGGCCCTGCGAATCTGGAGCGAAGCGGTCATCGCCAGGCGAGATAACCATCGCGCGCCGCGGGCACACCCCACCCAGAGAGACGGCCTTCACAGAATGTCGCGAAGGCCGTGAGGGTGAGCGACCATTCAGGGGCAGAGGTGTGTCGACGATGGCTCCCCAAAGGCTCCGAAGGGCGTCTCCGCGAGGCCGCGCTGTCGCGTCGAGGCGACACGATGCGGCGTCGGTGCCGCGCAGAAGAGGCTTGAAGATGGCTGCGAAACGGCGCATCGCGGTGGAGCTTCGGGTGTGTGACGGCGGCTCCCGCGGGGCCCCGCGTCGCGGCACGGTTGATGGTTATGCGCGAAGCTTGTGTCTTCAAAGAATGGAGGTTCTTTCATGAGGCAGTCACGATGGAATGGCCCGCTCGCGGCGATGATGCTCGCGGTGCTGGCCGGCTGCGGTTCGACCGCGCTGCGCAACGACAGCCCCGACGGGGCCGCGGTCGATACGGGGCAGGCGGTTGACGCCGCGACACCCGTCGACGGGGCGACGCCGACCGATCAGCCCTTGATCGAGAACGACGTGCCCGCGGTGGGCGAAGACAGCCCGGTGGTGACGAACGACACGCCCGTGGTGGGCGAAGACAGCCCGGTGGTGATGAACGACGCGCCCGTGGTGGGCGAAGACAACCCCGTGGTGGTCGAAGACGGCGGCGGCCCGGTCGACGTCGGGCCCGCGATGGACGTTCCGCCCGTTGACGGCGGCATGGGCTGTACCACCGGCCAGACCCTCTGCGGCGACGCCTGCGTCGACACCCAGAGCAACGCCGCCCACTGCGGCGCCTGCGGTCGCGCGTGCGGCGCGGGGCAGGTCTGCAACCTCGGCGAGTGCACCACGGTCTGCACCGGCGAGCTCTCTCGCTGCGGCAACGCGTGCGTGAACCTCCAGAGCGACGCCACCAACTGCGGCGCCTGCGGCACCCGCTGCGCGGGCGGCACGAGCTGCAACGCCGGCCAGTGCGTCTGCCCCGAGGGCCAGATCCTCTGCAACGGCGTGTGCGTCAACCCCAGCACCGACGGCAACAACTGCGGCGCCTGCGGCACCGTCTGCGGCGCCGGGCGCGTGTGCTCGAACGCGGCCTGTCAGAGCGTCTGCCAGATGGGCCAGACCGCCTGCGGCAACGCGTGCGTGAGCCTCCAGACCGACAGCACCAACTGCGGCACCTGCGGCACCCGCTGCGGCGGCGGCACCCAGTGCACCGCGGGGCGCTGCGCCTGCGCGGCGGGGCTCTTGCTCTGCAACGGCGTCTGCACCGAGGTGCAGGCCAACACCGCCAACTGCGGCATGTGCGGCAACGTCTGCGCGGCCGGTCAGGTCTGCTCGAACGGGAGCTGCCTCACCATCTGCCCCGTCGGCACCACCCGCTGCGGCTCGTCGTGCATCAGCCTCGCCACTGACAACAACAACTGCGGCGCCTGCGGCAACCGCTGCACCGGCGGCGCGACCTGCAACAACGGCCGCTGCCAGTGCGGCGCCGGGCAGACCGCGTGCAACAACGTCTGCACCACGCCCATCAACGATCCGGCCAACTGCGGAGCCTGCGGTCGCGCCTGCGCGCCGGGCCAAGTGTGCGTGATCGGGCGCTGCACCGACAACTGCCCGACGGGCTCGCAATTCTGCAACGGGCGCTGCACCTCGACGGCTATCGACCCGGCCAACTGCGGAGCCTGCGGTCGCGCGTGCGGCGCGGGCCAGGTCTGCGCGAACGGCACCTGCGCCTGCACCCCGGGGCAGACCAACTGCAACGGCACCTGCGCCAACCTCCGCGGCGACGTCAACAACTGCGGCCGCTGCGGCAACCGCTGCGCGGCGGGCTCGACCTGCAACAACGGCACCTGCGTGTGCCCCCAAGGCTCGGTGACCTGCTCGACCGGGTGCGCCAACATCCAGACCGACCCCGGCAACTGCGGCGCCTGCGGAAACCGCTGCGCCACCGGCCAGGCGTGCGTGCTCGGCGTCTGCATCGCGATGTGCCCCACCGGGCTCACCCAGTGCAACGGCACCTGCGTCAACACCAGCATCGACGCGCGCAACTGCGGCGCCTGCGGGAGCACCTGCTCGGGCGGCGCGAGCTGCGCCATGGGTCGCTGCGTCTGCCCGGCGGGGCTCACGCTCTGCGGCAACACCTGCGTGAACACCGCCACCAGCAACGCCAACTGCGGCACCTGCGGCACGGCCTGCGGCGGCGGCCAGAGCTGCCAGCAGGGGCGCTGCACCTGCGGCCAGGGGCAGACCGCGTGCAACAACCAGTGCACGTTCACCCAGGTCGATCGCAACAACTGCGGGCGCTGCGGCAACGTGTGCGCGAACGGTCAGGCGTGCTTCAACGGCATGTGCCAGTGCCAGCCCGGGGCCGCGCTCTGCGGCGGCGTCTGCACGCAGGTTCAGGCCGACGAGAACAACTGCGGCATGTGCGGCGTGCGCTGCCGCCCGGGTCAGCTCTGCCGCAACGGCCGCTGCGGCTGATCGCGGGTTGACAAGCGAAGGGCCCCGGGTTTCAAGCTACGGGGCCGTGAGCGACGATCGACTTCTCGCTGTTCTTCCAGCACATTTTGCCCCCCCAAAGGGGTACGCCAACGGGGTCATCACCACCGGGCGGCTGCTCCACGTGGGCGGCCAGGTCGGGTGGGAGCCCGCGACGGGGCAGTTTCATCACCGCGACCTCGTGGGGCAGTTCGGGCAGTGCCTCGACAACATCCTCGCGGTGGTCGAAGCCGCAGGGGGCACGGCCCGCGACATCGCCCGCATGACCGTCTACGTCACCGACCTCGCGGCCTATCGCGCCGCGCAGAAGGCCCTCGGGGCGGTGTGGCGCCCGCGGCTCGGGCGGCACTTCCCGGCGATGGCCCTGGTGGGCGTGACGGGCCTCGTCGAGCCCGACGCCATGGTCGAAATCGAAGCCGTCGCGGTCTTGCCCGAGGTGAGCCCGTGACCCTCAACCCCACCACGTTTTCGCTCGAACTCCGCGCCGGGGTGGCCACCGTCACCCTCGACCGCCCCGACCGCCTGAACGCGCTCACCTTCGAGAGCTATCAAGAGCTCCGCGAGACCTTCGTCTCGCTCGAGCGCTCGCGCGAGACCCGCGCCGTGGTCATCACGGGCCGCGGCCGCGGGTTCTGCTCGGGCGGCGACGTCGAGGGCATCATCGCCGAGCTCTTCGCCAAAGACGCGCGGGGCCTGCTTGAGTTCACCCGCGTCACCGGCGCCTTGATTCAGAGCATCCGCGAGTTGCGTCGCCCCGTGATCGCCGCCGTCAACGGCGTGGCCGTGGGCGCGGGCGCCGTGGTGGCCGCCGCGTGTGACCTCCGCATCGCCGCGGCGAACGCGAAGTTCGGCTACATCTTCCCCAAGGTCGGGCTCTGCGGGGCCGACATGGGGGCGGCCTACCTCTTGCCCCGCATCGTGGGCCTCGGTCGCGCGAGCGAGCTGCTCTTCTTCGGCGACATCATCACCGCCGAAGCGGCCCTCGCGATGGGCCTCGTCAACCGCGTGACCCCCGACGCCGCCAGCTGCGTTCAGCTCGCCCGCGAGTGGGCCGAGCGCCTCGCCCGGGGCCCCGCCTTCGCCCACGCGATGACCAAACAAATGCTCGAGAGCGAGCACACCATGGCCCTCTCAGCGGCCATCGAGGCCGAGGCGCAGGCCCAGGCGATCTGCATGGCTCACCCTGATTTTCGCGCCGCCTACGAGGCCAACAAGGCCCGCACCACCCCCGCCTTCGAGGGCGCCGAGATCTGCGATCTTCGCGAAGAAGCATGACCCTCACCCTCTCGGCCGAGGCCCTCTCGCCCTTCTTCGAGCCGCGGCACCAAGCCCTCGCGGCCTCGCTCGCTGCGCGCCTCGACGCGCCCGGGGTCATCGACGGCGACACGCCCCGGGCGGTGGCCGCGCAGCTCGGCGCCATGGGCCTCTACGCGCACCTCGTGCCCGAAGACCGTGGGGCCGTCGACGTGCGCGCGCTGGTGCTGATCCGCGAGGCGCTCGGGCAGCGCCACACCATGGCCGACAGCATCTTCGCGGTACAGGGCCTCGGCGCCTATCCGGTGCTGCGCGCGGGCAACGACGCGCAACGCGCGAGCCTCGCGAAGGTCGTCTCGGGCGAGCTCATCGGGGCCTTCGCGCTCACCGAGCCAGACGCCGGCAGCGACGTCGCCTCGCTCAAGACTACGGCCACGCGCACGCCCCAAGGCTGGGTGCTCGAAGGTGAAAAGTGGCTCATCTCGAACGTGCCCATGGCCGACCGCCACGTTGTCTTCGCCAACGCCGACCCGAGCCAGGGCAAGCGGGGCATCTCGGCCTTCCTCGTCGAGGCCGGGGCGCCGGGGTTGCACCGGGCGCCGCTCGCGATGGCCGGGCACGCCCTCGGGCGCCTGGTGATGACGCAGTGCCTTGTGCCCCACGATGCGCTCCTCGGGCGCGTGGGTGAGGGCATGCGCCTCGCGCTCGAAACCCTTGATACCTTTCGGGTTTCGGTCGGCGCAGCGGCCTGCGGGATGGCCTCCCGGGGCCTCGCCCTGAGCATCGAACGGGTCAAGACGCGGCGTCAGTTCGGCGCGCCCTTGGCCGAGCAGCAGATGGTGCGGGCGACCCTCGCCGAGATGGCCACTGCGCTCGACGCGGCGCGGCTCCTGGTGGTGCGCGCGGCCTGGGCCCGTGATCTCGGCCGACCCGACGCGAGCCAGGCGGTGGCGCGGGCGAAGCTCTTCGCGACCGAGACAGCCCAAGAGATCCTCGACAAGGCCGTTCAGCTGCACGGCGGCGCGGGGGTGCTCGACGACGCCGAGGTCTTCAAGCTGTGGCGCGAGGTGCGACCGTTGCGTATCTACGAAGGCACCTCAGAGATTCAGAAGCTCATCATCGCGAAGGGGCTCCTCGGATGAAGAAAATCTTATGGGTCGCGGCGCTCTGGGCGCTGCCGTCGATGGCCGAGGCGTGCGACGGCCCCGCCCGCGGGTGGGTGGCCGACCTGGGGCTGCACGTCATCGCGGGCGGCTACCAACAGCGCCTCGGGTGCCACGCGGTGCTCCAAGGCAGCGTCGGGCTCTACGTCCCATGGACGGTGAACGACAACGTGCTCGGCCTCGGCGTCGAGGGCCGTTCGGGCGACATCGCCGGCGCGATGTTGCGGGTGCGCGCGTTCTGGTACCCCTTCGGTGAGGCGCCCTCGGGTCTCTGGGTCTCGCCCTTCGCGCAGGTCGGGGTGGTTCAGGGCTCGCGGGCCATCACCCGGTACGGCAGCGCCGCAGCGCTCGGCGTCGCCGCGGGGTACACCTTCCGTCTGGGCGCGCGCTGGCTCTTGGCGGCGGGCGCGGGGCCGCAGTTTCACCGCGCCTCGGTGGGGGGCTCGACCGAGTCTCCGGGCTTCTCGCGCCTCGGCCTCCACGTCGACCTCAACGTCGTCTATCGCTTCTGACGCTCCGGCCAGGTGACCCGCGATGGCCCGCTTCGACCCCGACGCCGACACCCTCGACGAGGCCTTCGGGTACCTCCACGGGCGCGCCATTCAGGGCCTCTACGACGGCTTCAAGGTCTTGCCCGGGGGCGACACGCTCGCCCACGACGGCACGCCCTGGGGCGCCCGGGTGTGGAGCCTCGGCCCCGATCAAGCCCGCTACCAGAGCGTCTACGTGCTCGCCTCGCAGCGCGGTCGCGGGCACCTCAAGCGCCACCTCGCGCGCGCCGAGGCGCCCGTCGTCACGGGCCCAGACTGCGCCCTTGAGGCCCTCTTGACCCGCGCGGGGGTGCCCTTCACGGTGGCCGGACGGCACCTCGAATGGCTCGAATACAAAGCCATCGCCGCGCACTACGGCGCCCGCACCGCGCGCCGCTCGGGCGTCGCACTCATGAACCACATTGATGAGGGCCTCGCGATCATGAATCAGATTCATGCATCGACCGACGCCCAGCGCGCCTTCTGCCTGCACCCGCTCATTCAGGGCGACGCGGCCTTGCCGACCGCCTTCGCGCAGCTCGGGGCCCTCACCGAGCGCCTCTCGGTGGCGGCCCTGGCCTTCGAGTACCGCAACATCGCCAACGCGTGCCTCGCGCGGCACGCACCGGCCTCGCCCGAGGCGATCGGCCTGTCGCCCCTCGACGACGTCAACGCGATGCTCGTCGCAGACAAGGTGCAGAACGCCAAAGACTTCATCCTCTATCACCGCGCGACGCACCCCGGGTCGGCCTCGTTGGAGCGCTATTTCAAGCGCTGGCACGCCCGCCTCGGGCTGAGCCCTTCGCGCTTCGCGTGGTACTTCGACTGGCTCCAGACGGGCCCGACGGTGCCGCTCCCGGCCGACTGGTGAAGGCGACCTCTCGCCGCACGGGCGCGACCGCTCGGTGCCGCTCGGCGCGGCGTCGACCCCGACGGCGTGCTCTCGTCGCGGAATGACCTCACACCGATGGGTGGCCCTCGCGTGGGCCACGGCGCTCGTGCTGGCGGCGGCGGCCCTTGAGCGGCACTCCCTCGACGCGCTCCCGCGGGTGGCCTCGCTGCTCCAGCACGAAGCGACCCACATCGCGGCCCACACGCTGCTTTACGGCGGGCTCGCGTTCCTCCTCGCGGGCGCGCTCTTTCACGACGACGCGCTGGCCCAACCTGGCGCGGCGCGGTCGCGTCGGGTGCTGGCCGCGAGCGCGCTCTTCGCCGCGGTGGCCTTGACCCAGGAGCTCGTGCAGGTGCTCTTTCGTCATCGCGCCCCGGGTCTCGAAGAGGCCTTCGACCTCGCCGTCGATGTCGGAGGCGCCTCGCTCGGGGTGATCGTCTGGGCGCGTCGCACCGGCCGCCGTCGCTACCTCGTGGCCCGCGCGCTCGGCCTCGTGTTGCACCCGATGGTGCTCGGCCCCGCGGGCATGTTCGCCGTCGCGTCGAGCGCCTTCGGGAGCACCCGTCCCGCGGTGTACGCGACCCTCGCGGTGACCTTGGGCCTCTCGCCCGCCGCGGTGCTCTGGCAGCTCGGGCTCCGCCGCGGGTGGTTCTCAGACCGCGACCTCTCGCGCCGCGATGAGCGACCGCCGCTCTTGGCGATGTGCGTGCTCTGCGCGGCGCTCCTGTGGGCGATTGCGGCGCACTGGCGGCTCCCGGCGGTGCTGGTCGAGAGCGCGCTCACGGCTCTCTTCGCGGCGATTTTGTTCTCTGCGGCGACCCTCGCGCGCTTCAAGGTGAGCGGCCACGTCGCCGTGCCGGTGGGCATCGCGGTGATGCTGACGGCGACCAGCGCGCGGGGCCCGTGGCCCTTCGTGATCGCCGCGGCCGCGGTGGCCTGGGCGCGGGTGAACGAGGGCCGACACAGCCGCGCCGAGGTGGCGGGCGCGAGCGGGCTCGCGGCGCTGGCGTCGACCGCAGCGCACCTCGCCCAGCTCACATCGTGAGGAGCCACTTCACAAAGGGCACGACCTCAAGGCTGTGCGTCACCACCCAATCGGCGAAGGCGGGCGAGCCGATCAGCGACGGCGCGAAGGCCGGAAAGGTGGTCGCCAGCCCCCGCTTTCGCAGGAGCCCGATGCGCGGGTGATCTTTCGCGACGCCCCGCGGGGCGGTCTTGAGCTCGGGCACGCCGCCCTCGAACGAGTACCCCTTCGCGGTGAGCCCCTCGATGATCTTGAGGAGCGCCGCGCCGCGCTTCTTGTCGAGCACGGCCTCGCGGTACGCCGCGAGATGCACCGCGTCCATCATCCACAGGCCCGCCGCGGCGAAGCTCGATTCGAGGCCGATCTGGAGGTAGAGCACCGCCGGCGCTTCGGCATACTCTCGCGGATTGGGGAAGCCCAGGAGCCCGCTCACCTGGGTCTTGTAGGGCTGCTTCTCATCGTGAAACCGCACGTCGCGGTAGATGCGAAAGAGCTTGGGCTCTCGAAACACGAAGCCCTTGTACTTCGGCGCGACGCGCCGCTGAACGGCCGCGAGGAGCCCCCGCATCGGCGCCTGCCACTCGTCTTCGTAGCGCGCCTTGTTGGCCAGAAACCACGCGCGGTCTTGGTGCGCGTCGAGGGCCTTGAAGAAGCCCATCGAGGGGTCAGCGAAGCCCTCAAAGGGCGCGCTCGGAGCGGGAGTCTTGGGGGCCATGGCGGTGGGTCTCTCAGACGGCGTTTCGTGGCTCAGACAGGCATGATGCCGCGCTTGCGGTGCGGCCGTTCGAGGGTCTTGAAGCGCGCGAGCTCGAGCCCGAGGGCGAGCACCTTGCGCGTGTCGCGGGGGTCGATCACGTCGTCGACGAGACCCCAGCCTGCGACCTTGTAGATGTCGATGTAGCCCTGGAGCATCTCGACAAGCTGCTTCTTCATCTCGGGCGGCGGCTCCTCGCCGCGAAAGAGCTTCTTCGCCGCGATGCCGACCATGCCTTCGGCGCCCATGACGCTGATCTCGGCCCCGGGCCAGGCCACGATGAGGTCGGGCTCGTAGGCCCTGCCGCACATCACGAAATAGCCTGCGCCGTAAGCCTTTCGCACCACCACGGTGAGCTTCGGCACCGTCGCGGCGCTCATCGCGTGGAGCATCTTCGCGCCGTGCCGAATGATGCCCGCGTGCTCGACCGCGGTGCCCACCATGAAGCCGGGTGTATCTTGGAAGAAGATCAACGGGATGTTGAAGGCGTCGCAGAGCTGAATGAAATGGGCGCCCTTGTCGGCGGCGTTGATGTCGAGCACGCCGCCGAGCTGCATGGGGTTGTTGGCCACGATGCCCACCGAGCGGCCGTTGATGCGCGCGAGGCAGGTGATGAGGTTGCGCGCCCAGCGGGGCTTGATGTCAAAAATGACCCCGTCGTCGACCACCGATTTGATGACCTTGTACATGTCGAAGCCGCGGCGGGGCGAGTCGGGCACGACGTCGAGCAAGGCGTCGTCGCGGCGGTCGATGGGGTCGGCGCTGGGTCTCACCGGCGGCGCCTCGCCGCAGTGGCTCGGAAAGTACGAGAGGTACTGTCGTACGGCGTCGATGCAGGCAGGGTCGTCGGGGTACTCGGCGTCGCCGACGCCCGACACCTCAGCGTGAACCTTCGAGCCGCCGAGGGCCTGCTCGCTCACCTCCTGACCCGTGACGGCCTTCACCAGCGGCGGGCCCGCCAAGGCCATCGAGCCGATCTCTTTCACCATCGGCACGAAATCCGCGAGCCCAGGAATGTACGCCGTGCCCGCCGCCCCCGGCCCCACCATCGCCGCCACGAGCGGAACCACCCCGCTCATGATCACCTCTTCGCGAAACAAATGCCCATGCCCCGCGAAGAGCGAGATCGCATCCTCGCTCGCCTTGCCGGGCTCGATCCGCGCCCCCGCGCTGTCGATGAACCACACCATCGGGTGCCGCCCCCGGAGCGCCATCTCGCGCATCCGGGTGACCTTCACCTCGCCGGTCTCACCGATGCTCCCGCCCTTGACGGTGAAGTCGTAGGCCGCCGCGCAGACCACCCGGCCGTCGACCTTGCCGAAGCCGCAGAGCACCGCATCGGCAGGGGGTTTGTCGCGCCCGTCGGGCCCCGCCGCGGCGCCCATCTGGGTGCCGTGCAGCCCCACCTCGAAGAACTCGCCCCCGTCGAAGAAGCGCGCGAAGCGCTCGCGGGCGCTGAGCTTGCCGCGCTCGTGCTGCTTGGCGACCTTGTCGGCCCCGCCCATCTCAAGGGCCCTCTGACGGCGAGCCTCAAGCTCGGCCACCCGCTCTCGCATCGTTGCCATTGCCAGTCCTGTCTGCGCGCTCGTGCGTTGGATGAAAGGTCGTCGAAGATGGCTCAGCGCCCCGACCAGCGCGGGGCCCGCTTCTCAAGAAATGCTGCAAGCCCCTCACGGGCGTCGTCGGTCGAGAAGAGCTCGAAGAGCGCGTCGCGCAACATCGGAAGGGCCTCTCGCAGGCTCAAATCGCCCTGCGCCGCCCAGGCCCGAAGACCCCGCGTCACCGCAGTCGGCGAACGCCCCGCCAGCGACGCCGCGAGCGCCTCGACGGCCTCATCGAGGGCCTCGTCGGTGCACACCCGGTTGATCAGCCCGATCGACACCGCGTGGCTCGCCGAGAACTTCTCGCCCAAGAGCATCAGCTCAAGCAGGTGGCGCCGCGACACCGTGCGCGCGAGCACCGCCATGATCATCATGGGCCAGAGCCCGCGGTGCACCTCGGGCGTCGAAAACACCGCGCTCTCGGCCGCGTACGCGAAATGCGAGGCCGCCGCGAGGCCGACCCCGCCGCCCATCACCACGCCCCGGAGCCGCGCCACCACAGGCACCGGGCTCTCGGTGATGGCCAACAACAGGTCGGCGAAATCGCCCCGTACGGGGAGGCTCCCGTCGCCTGCGCCGCCCGAGAGGTCTGCCCCCGCGCAGAAGTGACCCCCCGCGCCGTCGAGCACGATCACCCGCACCGCGGGCGAAGCCTGTGCCTCGGCGAGGGCGTGCAAGAGCTCGTTCACCAACGCCGGCGAGAGCGCGTTCTTTCGCTGCGGACGGTTCAGCGTCAGCGTCACCACCTCGCCGTCGGCGACCCCCCGGCGGTTCACCAAGAGGCTCTCAAACGCCGTCATCGCGACGCCCCGCCCGAAGGCCCGAGGCCCAAGATCGCCCGCGCCTCGTCGACGGTGGCCACCTCGCGGCCGACGTCGCGGGTCATCTGAACGCCCTTCGCCACGAGGTCGCCGTTCGAGCGCGCCATCGCGCCGTCGGGGAGGTAGAAATTGTCTTCCAGCCCCACCCTGATGTTGCCCCCCAGGGTGAGCGCCGAGGCGCAGAGCGACCACTGCTCGCGCGAAATGCCCACCACCTTCCAGCTCGCGCCGGGCGGGAGGTTGTCGACCATGAACGCGAGGTGCCGCGGCGTCGCCCGAACGCCGCCGACCACGCCCATCACCAACGAAAAATCGAGCGGCCCCTTGAGGAGCCCCATGTCAATAAAGGCCTCGGCGCTCGCGACGTGCCCGGTGTCGAAGCACTCGAGCTCGGGCTTCACCCCGCTCTCGTTCATCTGCCCGAGCAGCGCGCCGATGTACTCGAAGCTGTTCTCGAACACGAAGTTGAACACCCAGCTCTTACGCTTGGCGTTGTACTTCGCGTAGTTCATCGAGCCCATGTTGAGGGCCCCGATCTCAGGCTTGTAGTCGGTGATGTGCGGGCACTTGCGACCCTCGGGGTCGAGGGTGCCGGTCGAGAAATTCAGAATGATCGGGCACACCGCGCGGATCGCATCGCCGATCGCTCGGTACCGCGCCGCCGTGTAGTCAGGGGCGCCGTCGTCGTCGCGCGCGTGGATGTGCAACACCGACGCCCCGGCCTCGTACGCCCGAAGCGCCTCCTTCGCGAAATCGTCGACCGTGTACGGAATCGCCGGGCACTGCGCCCGACTCGTCACGACCCCGCTCATCGCACAGGTGATGATGACCTTGTCTGCTCTGCTCACCGCGGCCTCCATTTGCCCAGCGCGACGACGCCCCCGCGACGGATGCTCACCGCGCCCGCCCGCGAGCCTACGCCATGTGTCTGCGAGACTGAATGGCCATTCAGTCTCGGCGCAACAGAGGTGCAAAAGTGACCCCGCGAGGGTCGGGCTGGCGAGCGGGGCCCTTGTGGGCCATGACAAGGCGATGCTAGGGTCGCGCCGCTTGCGGGGCCCCACCCGTGTGATCTGTGGCTCCGTTGGAGGTTTCATGCGCAAGGCGGTGTTCGTTCTTTCTCTGGCGGCGGTGTTGGGTGCGCTCTCGGCGTCGACTCCGGGCGTGGCTCAGGCGCAGTCTGTGGTGGCCGTCGAGCCCACCGCGAAGGGCATCGTCGGGTGCGGTCTTCTCGGCGGCGAGGCGGTGATGCTGATCGAGGCCGCGGCGGGGGTGCGCCCGGGGTGGGCGTACATCCTCGGCGGGGTGCTCGGGGCCGGCGCGGGCGCCGCGGGCGGTTACTTTCTTGAGCAGGCCGCGGTGGGTGACAACACCCTCACCGGCGTCGCGGTGGGCAGCCTGGTGCTCGGCCTCGGGTTGAGCATCCCCACGGTGGTGGCGGTCACCAGCGCCCGTCGCTACGACCCCGAGCGCGACCAGCAAAACGAAGACAACACCCCGTCGACGGGCCCGCTCGAAGAGGGCCAGTCGGCGCCCGCGTCGGGCGGCGCCGCACAGCCCGCCCCGTCGTCGAGCCCGGCCCCCGCGTCGGGCGGGGCGTCGAGCGGCAACACCTCGCGCGCGCCGGTGGTGGGCGGCTCAGGCCGTCGTCCGACGATGGTGAGCCTCCGGCCCCGCGGCCTCTTCGACCTCAACCCTGAGGGCTTCGCCTTCTCGGTGCCGTCGATCACCGTGGGCAACGCGGTGAGCCTCCACGAGATGCGCCAGTACGGGGTCTCGTCGGTGTCTGAGCTCCGGGTGCCACTCGTGTCGGGCACCTTCTGAATCTAAGCCCGGGCCCCTTGAGCGGGCCCCGCTTCGCTGCGATCATCGGCGGCGTCGTATGACCATCCAGAGTGCGGTTCGGGGTCCGACTCCCTTGTCTTCGCGGCACGGGGGTCTGGTGGGCGTGGCGGTAGGGCAGTGGCTCACGTCGCGGCTCGCGTCGGCCGGTGGCGCCGCCAGCGTCGCGGTGTCGAGCGACGACAAGTTCTGGCGCCTCGCGGTGGCCCAGGGCGCGTCGACGTCGACCGTCGAGGCGCGCCTGCCGGTGCCGCTCACGCCGCTCGAAGTGGCGCACGCGGTGGCGCGCTGGGCCTCGGGCGAGGGCCTCTCGGCGCGGGTGGTGGGCGCCGAGGGCGACGCGCTGCGGGTGGTGCTCGGGGCGGCGGGCTGAAAGCGCGGGGGGCGGGCGTTCGGCGTTGCGAAAATTGCGGCGGGCGTGATAGCCCCACGGGTCATGGCGGGCGCATCTCTCCGCACCTATGTGTTTCTCGACAGTCTGCAACCGCAGCTGGCGTCGTTCGTGGGCAAGACCGCCCGCGGGTTCTTGCCGGTGCCGTCGATGGCCTCGCTTTGGGTCGAGATCGCCCCGGGCATGGCCATCAACCGTGTCACCGACACCGCGCTGAAGGCGAGCAAAGTGCAGCCTGCGGTGCAGGTGGTCGAGCGCGCCTACGGGCTCCTCGAAGTCCACCACGACGACAAGGGTCAGGTGATCGACGCGGGGCGGGCGATCCTCGACGCGCTGGGGCTCAAAGAGCACGACCGGCTGGCGCCGAACCTCCCGACCAACCAGATCATTCGCGGCATCGAGCCCTACCAGGCGCAGATCATCAACCGCAACTCGTCGGGCATGATGATCCTGCCCGGGCAGTCGCTGCTGATTCTCGAGACCGACCCGGCGGGGTACATCGTCCTCGCGGCCAACGAGGCCGAGAAGGCGGCGAACGTGTCGCTGGTGCACATCCAGCCCTACGGCGCCTTTGGGCGCTTGTATCTCTCGGGCTCAGAGGCCGAGATCGACGCCGCCGCCGAGGCCGCTCGGGCCGCGTTGCAGAGTGTCCAAGGCAAGAAGCAAGAGACGCGGCTCGATCGCTGAGCCACGCACGTTTTTGAAGGAGACATCGAGTCATGAGTGACGCGCTCGGGATCATCGAGACCAAGGGATTTGCCGCAGCCGTTCAGGCTGCCGACGCGATGGTGAAGGCCGCGCGGGTTGAGCTGGTGGGCTACGAGAAGGTCGGCGGGGGCTTCACCTCGGTGATCGTGCGTGGCGACGTCGCGGCGGTGAAGGCCGCCACCGAGGCGGGTCAGCGCGAGGCTGAGCGCATCGGCGAGATGGTGAGCGTGTTGATCATCCCGCGCCCCCACGCCAACATCGACGCGGTGTTGCCGCTCGGTCGCGCGCCGAAGGCGAAGTCAGAGGGCTGATCGGTGCTCATCGCCCGGGTCACAGGCACGCTGGTCGCGACGCGCAAAGAGCCGACCCTTGAGGGCTTGAAGCTCCTGGTGGTGCGCCCGGCCGACGCGCAGGGCAATCCCACCGGCGCGCCCCTTGTGGCGGCCGATGCGGTGGGCGCCGGGGTCGGCGAGGTGGTGCTGGTGGCCAGCGGCAGCTCGGCCCGTCAGACCACCGCCACGCAGAATCGCCCCGTCGACGCTGTGATCATGGCCATCGTCGACACCCTCGACGTCGACGGCCAGGTGACCTTCGAGAAGACCGCATCGCGCTGACGCGTGTGTGTCAGACCGGGCGCCCCTCGGGCGTCTCGGTTCATGATGAACACACTCCCGCCTCGACTCAGCACCCTCTTCCAAGACACCCAAGCGCGCTACGCCGCACAATGGTCTACCTTCGACCGAGAGCTCGAGCAGCTCAAGGGCGGGCTCGACGCGTTGGGGGCTGCCCACGAGGCCGACCTCTGCGAGGCGTTCATCGCGCAGGTCGAAGACGCCCCCCGGCCCGCGCCGCGGCTCCCGGTGATCGGGGCGCAGTTCGTCGCGGGCATCAACGACTTCATCGCCCGATGGTCGGCGCCCGCGGCCGTCGCGTCGACCGCCCAAGAGCCGCCCGCCGAGGCGCCCCTCGGGGCCCCGGCTGAGCGGGGCGACGGGGCCGAACTTCAAGATCCACTTATCAAAGTTGATCATGAAGCGACCGCCGCGCCGCGGGCCCCGCGAGGTGACGCGGTGCAGCCCGACCTCGGCGCCCCCGGGGCCGGCCCCGAGCCCCGCGCGCCGCGCCCTGCGAACACGGCCCATCAGGTGAGCGCCCTGGTGAGACGCATCGAGGGCCTCGCGTGGGAGCTCTTCGACGCGGCCCAGCGCCAGCATCTCGTGAGCGAGCTGGTCTGCCGGGTGCGCCACCTCAAGAAGCGCGGCGACGCCGACCCTGAGGGCCAGCTCGACGGGGCCCTGGCGACCCTCGCCGAGGTCTGCACGCGTTTCGCGCTGAAGCCCCCCGCGGGCCTTCGAGCGAGCGACCCCGACCTCGATTGGGGGGCCCTCGCCGAGAAGCACAGGCTCGACCGCACGTCGCACGCGGCGCCCGGGCCGCTCAAGGCGAAGCTGGTCATTCCGTACGCCTTGGGGGCCTCGGTGACGTCTGAAAGCGCCGAAGACCCCTGCGGGTTGCCGAGCACGCCTCGGTTGCTCCTGCGCACCGCGAAGGCGCCCCTGGTGATCGTCGGGGGCATTGTGAAGCCCGACAAGCTCCAGCGGCTCCGCGCGACCTATGCCAGCGTCGAGTGGGTCGCCACCGAGTGCGGCTCGGGCCATCACGCGATCGACGGGTTGGTGAGGCGTATCCGCGAGGGGCGGGTGGGGGCGGTGATCGTGCTGCATGAGCTCATGGCCCATTCGCGCTTCGACCCGCTCGTGAAGGCGTGTCGCAATCACCGTGAGATGCCGATGATTTGTGCGGGCAAGGGCGGGCGGGCGGCGATGCGCAACGCGCTCAGCGAGCTTGAGCTCTGTCTCGAAAAGAGCGCGCTGCCCAGCGATTAGTACGAGAGGGTGAAGGTGTTACCCGTTCGAACCTCGTAGCGCACGATGCTGGTGTTATTGTGCACGATGATCGCGTCGTTCGGCTCCTGGGGGTCAAAGATCAGGCCCCCGCGGAGCTGAAAGTTTTGCCCGAGCGGCCCGCGGATGTGACGGTACCAGTCGGCCATGGCGAACGAGTTGGTCATGTCGTCGCGGTCGCCGCTCATGAGGTTCACCGCGACGATGCTGGTGGCGTTGCCGGCGCCGGTGGTCCAGAGGCGGTTGCGGGCGGCGTCCCAGGTGAGCCAGCGGTCACCCATGACGGCGCCGCGGCCCACGCCCGCCATCAGGTCGGCGTTCGACACCACGATGCGATCGCCCGTCGCAGGGTTGATGCGCACCAGGGCCGAGGCGTTACGCCCATAAAGGTTGCCGTCGGTGTGAACCAACAACGCGCGCCAATCGAAGCGCATCAGCGCCGTGTTGCCGGTGCCGAGGTCTTGACCGCGGTAGGCGTTCATCGGCCCGCTGGTCGAGGGGGCGTCATTGAAGTACCGCGTCACCCACGTGCAGCTTGAGCCATCCGCGCTGACCCGCACGATGCCGTTGGGGCCCACCGGGGCGCCGTTCGGTTGAACACCGAAATAGTGGTTCCCCATGGCGTCCATCGTCCATCCATTGGGGTGAAGCTGCACCACCCTGACGCCCATCAACGCTTCATCGGGTACGCCGTTCCAACATTGGTTGGTGTTCACCGAGGAGCTCGGGCGCTGCCCCGTCAAATTCGCACGAATCTCTTCGCGCCACACCAGGGTGCGCCGCCCCGTGGTGAGATCGACGCGCCAGATCTGAGCCCCGAGACCCGGGCCCGACACATACGCGTAGGTGTTGCCGTCGGCGCCCCGCTTCACGTCTTGAATGCTGCCGATGTCATCGGCGATGGGCATCGTCGATGCGCACTCGGCGGGCGTGCCGCTGCATCCCACGCGACGCACCCCCATCACCGGGTCGTTGTATGCGCCCGACAAGACCGTGCGCGCGCCCGTGTCGAGGTCAATCGCGAAGATCAACCCCATGTTGTTAAAAGGCGCATCGCTGTAATACCCGCCAATGATGAGCCGCCGGGTGCCGGGCTCGACGTACCCGCCTGAGTAGCCCTTGTTGCCGCGAAGATCGGGCATCCCGGGGCCCATCCCGATGCGGGTGCGCTGCGCCAGAATCGACGGCGGGCTGCACCGGTCGAAGCGGCTGTCCATTGAGATCATGCGGCCGAGCTGGTTGTTGCAGCGACAGTCAATGGGCAACCGCGTCGTCAGACGTAGCGCCTCGTTGACCATGTTGTCACAGCTGTGGCGCCACATCTCGCTCATGAGCTGGCGATTGTCGAGCGACGAGATGCACTCAAACTGCGGAGCCTCGCCCCGCGGCTGAGGCCCGTACAAATTGCGGTTCGCGCAATACGCCCGGCAGGCGCCGCCGGTGCCGGGGTCGAGGCACTCGCGGTTGGTCAAACAACGGCTCGTGTTGGGGTCAAGCACAGGCTGAAACCCCTCAGGGCAGTTGGCGCCCATGCGCCCGGCCCAACGCGAGGGGTCGGCGTAGTTCACCCCGCCGTCGGCCAACATCTGCGGCTGGTCGGTGCTGGGTGCGGCGTCGGTGCCGCTTGTCGCGTCGGAGCGTGGCACGCCTGCATCGGTGCCCGAAGAATTGCCCGAATCGGCGATCACGGCGTCAGCGCTCAGCGCCGCGTCGCCCGAGGCCGGAGAGGCCGAGCAGCCCGAGAGGAGGTACGATGACAGTGAAAGCATTGAAAGAAGACAAGATTTCTTTGACATAGGGCTCCGCCTGTGGCCCGCACGAGGCCCCGCCTCACCCTGAGACGGTGCCAGCCGAGGGCGCCGAAGAAATGGCAGCGCCGCAGCGCGACTCCGTACTCTTACGGAATCTGTCGCCGCAGCACCGCCCAGAGACTACGCAATCGAGGCTGTGAATTCCCGTTCTTACGCGAGGTGCGGTGACCGTGGTCAGACGCCCCGGTGCGCGCCCGGGCAATCTGCTTGCGCGCCGGGCGGGGCCTGTGCGGGGTGCGCTGGGGGCCAATGGGGGCTTCGGCGCGGCGGGGTGCTTCGGGTCTTGTGTGGGGGGCTGGGGTCGTTCTACGGTCGCGGCCCGATGCGCCCGAACGACCCACGCGTTGATGAGATTGTGGCCCTTGTTGTCGACCGGCTGAAGAAGCAAGGGGTCACCTCGGCCTCGCCTCAGGCCGTGGCCGCGGCCCTCGGTCAAGCGGCGCCCGCGGTGCATGTGCGGCGCCGTGGCGTCTTCGACGACGTCGACAGCGCCGTGGCGGCGGCCCGCAAGGCCTTCGAGCAGTACGAGCAGATGCCCCTGGCCACCCGCCACGCGGTGGTGCGGGCCATGCGCCAGGCCGCCATGGGCGTGCTCGAAGAGATGTGCCAGCGCGCGGTCAAAGAGACCCGCCTCGGGCGCGTCGAAGACAAGCGCTTGAAGAACCGCGCGGCCATCACCAAGACGCCTGGCCCCGAGTTTCTAGAGCCGATCGCGGCCTCAGGCGACGACGGCCTTATGGTGATGGAGCGGGCCCCCTTCGGCGTCATCGCGTCGATTACGCCCTGCACCAACCCGACTGAGACCATTATCAACAATGGTATCGGCATGGTGGCCGGCGGCAACGCGGTGGTCTTCAACACACACCCTGCGGCGAAAGAGACCAGCGCCTGGTACGTCTCGCTCCTCTGCGACGCCATCGTCTCGGCGGGCGGCCCCGAGAACCTCTTGTGTTGCATCGCCGAGCCCACCGTGGCCACCGCCCAGGCCCTCATGCGTCACAAGGGCACGCGCATCGTCGTGGTGACCGGCGGCGGCGCCGTGGTGGCCGAGGCCATGCGCTCGGGCAAGCGCGCCATCTCGGCGGGGCCCGGCAACCCGCCCGCGGTGGTCGACGAGACCGCGCACCTCGAAGAGGCCGCGCGGGGCATCGTGGCGGGCGCGAGCTTTGACAACAACATCATCTGCACCTGTGAGAAAGAGATCATCGTGGTCTCTTCGGTGGCCGATCGCTTCAAGAAACACTTGAAAGAAGCCGGCACCCACGAGCTCACCGCGGGCGAGCTGCGGCAGCTCGAGCGGGTGCTCATCACGGCAGACAATCACGTCAACCGCGAGTTTGTTGGCAAGAACGCCAACGCCATCTTGCGCGCCATCGGCAAGACGGGCACCGACGATTTGCGGCTCCTCTGGGCCGAGGTCGAAGAGAATCACCCCTTCGTTCAGCACGAGATGCTGATGCCGGTGCTCGGCCTCGTGCGCGCCCGCGATGTGGGCGACGCCATCGCGATGGCGAAGCGCGTCGAGCACGGGTACGGCCACACCGCCACGATGTGGAGCACCAACCTCGACAACCTCTCGACCATGGCGCGGTCGATCAACACGTCGATCTTTGTAAAGAATGGCCCCAATTACGCAGGCATCGGCGTCGGCGGCGAAGGCTGGACTTCGTGGACCATCGCCTCGCCCACCGGCGAGGGGCTCACCACCTGCCGCACCTTCACCCGAGAGCGGCGCTGCACCCTCAAAGACAGCTTCCGAATCGTTTGATGGGTTGAGCCCGGCGCGGCGGTCAGTGCGCCGTGTCGGGTCGCGCCGTCGGGGGCGCGGGCGCGAGCAAGACCGAAGGGGCCGTGCCCCGGGCCTGGGTAAACGCCGTCAAAAGCTTCGGTGCCGCGTGGGTCGGGTCGAGGCTGAACTCAGGGTCAGCGGCCAAGACCTGACGGTAGGCCTCGCTCGCCAGGTCGGGCCGATCGAGCGCGGCCTGGGCCTCGGCGAGGCATCGGTAGATGGCCACCCTTTGGGTGTTGGTCAGCGGGTCGGCGCCCGCGAGGCGAGACGCCAAGGCCACCGTCTCAACATACAACCCGCGCGACAAGAGCCGCTCTAAGGTAGGCAGCTCGCGGTCGACGGTGCGCTGCGCCGAGTGCGCCGCGATCAGCGCCGCGTCGGTCGAGCCCTCGGGCAACTCACGCAGCACCGTCTCATGCAGGGGCACGATCAAGACCTGGCCGCGCCCCACCCGCTGCGACCCGAGGGAGTTGTACTCTACAAGAAACTGCACCATCGCGCGGTCGCCGTAAAACCGCCGGGCCACTTCAAAGAGGGGCTCCTCGGCGGTGATCACATAACGGAGCAGATACGGGAGCCGCAGCACCGTGCCGGCCGAAGGAGGGGCGGTGAAGACCGCGCCGTTGATCCGCGCGAGGTAGGGGCCGCGGCGGCCGTCGCCGAGGTGCCGTTGGGCCAGGCGCTCCCAAGTGTCGCCCGCGTTGGCCCGAAGATACTGCACGCTCGGAATGGTGAGATGAACCCCCGGCGGCAGCGTCGGGTTCGCTTGAACATACAAGAAGTTCGCCGCGACGATCACCGGTTCGAGGGCCG
Organism: Myxococcales bacterium; assembly: GCA_016792845.1. Taxonomy (GTDB): domain Bacteria; phylum Myxococcota_A; class Polyangia; order Polyangiales; genus JAEUKH01. The sequence continues at coordinate 149,624 of JAEUKH010000023.1, forward strand.
CGTTGCCGTAATATCGCTCCGCCAGGGCCGCGAAGGTCTCGCCGCGGGCATAGACGTGAATCACGTCAGCCCGAACAAACGACGGAGCGCTCAGCGCGACCAGCAAGGCCAACGCCGCCGCCATACGCTGGAGCCTAGAGACGCGATCAAGTATCCGGACCGAGCCATGCAAAGGGACACGAGTCCTGCAAGGCGCTGAGGCGAAGACGGGCTGTTGGCCCGTCGAGACTCGGCAACGCAGCGGGGCGACGGGGCCCTGCCGCAGGGCGACAGGAGGATACTTGATCGCGTCTCTAGGGCGCACGCTCACCTCCGCTGGCCGGCGCGAGGTCGACATCGATCCACAGGGTGCCGTCGGGCACCACGGTGATGGTGCGGTCTTCGGGGATGCACGACGGGTTTCGGAGCCGCACAAAGTGTGACCCCGGGCTCAACGGGATCGCCCGCGCCAAGGGGGTCGTGTCGACGAGCATCCCGTCGACGGTGATCTCAGCCCAAGGTCGCGCAAGCACTCGCAAATACCCCACCCCCGGGGCGCCCGACGGGCGCGGGCCGAGCACCGTCGCGGGGGTCGCGTGGCGGGCCGCGGCGAGCTCGACCCCGGCGGCGCCCACGAGCCCGAGGCCCAGCACCGCGAGCTGACCCGCGAAGGCGCGACGCAGACGAAAGCGCTGCGAGGTGCCCGTCCAGCCTTGGGCCATGGGGCCGAGGGCGGTGCGGGCCTCGTCGTCGTCGACCAGGGCGATCTCGCGCATCCATCCGACGAGCCGCGCCTCGTGAGAGATCACCCCGGCGCGGGCGAGAAACTCCGTGAGGTCGTCGCAGAGGCGCCCCGTACTCGGGTACCGATGGGCGGGGTTCTTCTCAAGACAGCGGGCCAGGATGCGCTCTAACATCCCCGGCAGGTTGGGCAGAATCGAGCGCGCGGTGGTGTACCGATCGAGCCGAATCTTCTGCATCACGGTGCGGGCGGGCTCTTCTTCAAAGGGCCTCCGACCGGTGAGAAGTTCATAAAAGACAATGCCGAAGCTGAAGACGTCGCTGGCGTCATCGAGGCGGTCGCCCAAGACCTGCTCGGGGCTCATGTACGCCGGGGTGCCCACCACCCCGAGGGTCTCGGGGGTCGGGTCGTCGAGCACTCGCGCGAGGCCGAAATCTGCGAGCTTGACATCGCCGCGGCGCGACACCAGCACGTTGCCGGGCTTGATGTCGCGATGCACCACCCCGCGAAGGTGAATGTGCTCAAGCGCGCGGGCGATCTTGAGCGCAAAAATCGACGCGACGTCGGCGGGCAGCTGCCCGTCGGGGGCCTGGAGGCGCACATCCTGGAGCGTCCACCCGTCGACGAACTCCATCACGAGGTAGGGCCGCCCGTCGTCGGTCTGCCCCTGCGCGAACACCTGCGGGATGTTCTGATGTGTGAAGCCCGCGAGCAGCGTCGCTTCGCGCGAGAACCGTTGCCCGAGCTGCGAGCCCGGGGCCACGCTGGCTTTGAGAAACTTCACCGCCACCTCGCGGCGCGGCGCCGTCATGGTGGCGCGGTAGACCTCGGCGAGGGTGCCTTCGCCGATCTTGTCGCCGAGCCCGAGCTCGTGCCCCGCCCGCAAGGCAGAGCCCGTACGGGGGCCGGGCGCGGGCGCACGGGTCATCCCCCGCAGGCCTCTCGGGGGAGGGCCCGCACGGCCTCCAGGCGCGTCCGCGCGGCGGCGCCGGCGGGAGTGCGGCCGTGGCGCTCGATGAGGAGCCGCAAGGTGCGCTGCGCCTCGTTGCACATCCGAAGGTTGACGAACGACTCCGCGAGCACGCCCAAGGCGTCGGGCACGGCGTCGCCCTGGGGGTAGGTCTGCAAGAGCCGGTTGAGCTCTTGAACGGCCGTGGCGGCGCGGTTCTCGGCCAGCTGCGCGCGGGCGATGAGCAGCGACGCGTCGTCGGCGAGGGGGTCTTGCGCGGCCCGCTGCACCAAGGCCTGCGCGAGAAAGCGCGCGCGCGCATAGTCGCGCCCGTCGTAGGCCGCCCGCGCCTGGGTCAACAGCGCAGTATTGTCAGTCGGAATCTGCGACGGGTCGACCATCGGCGCGATGCCCAACCTGCGCTCTACGGCCTCGACCCGGGTGGCCACCTGGCCCCGCGCGGTGGCCGCCTCGTCGAGGGTGTGCCGCAGCTCGTCGAGGGTGCCCGTGAGCGTACGGATCCGCTCTTCGAGGTTGTCGAGGCGCACCCCGATGTCGGCCATGTTGCGGGTCTGCGTGCGCGCCTGTTCGAGCTGCTCGTTCAACGTGCGAACCTGCGTCGTCGCCTGATCGACCGCCTCTTGGAGCTGCTGCCGCCGCTGCTGGTCGCGGGTCTCTAGCTCGTGGATGCGCGCCTCCATGCGCGAGCGGCTTGAGTCGTACTCCGAAGAGGTGACCCAACAGCCGTTGACCACGAAGGCCCCCAGCACAAGCGCCCAGATGCCCGTCGCAACCCGCGAAGAACGCTTCATCACAAGCCTCTCAGTGAACCCGTCACACCCAAGCACTGCGCACCCGCCTCAGGGCCTGAGACGGTAGTCGACGCGGCGGTCGCGGCGCCAACCGTCTTCGCCTTCGCCCGTCGCGCCCTCCGAGCCCTCCGACGAGACCGCGATACGCTCGGGGAGAATCCCCAGTGAAATCAAGTACCTTTGCACGATCCTGGCGCGGCGCTCGCCGAGCGCGAGGTTGTACTCGGTGGTGCCCCGGGGGTCGCACCGGCCGATGAGCACATAGCGGCTGGTGCGCTCGCGCTGGATGCACTCGGCGCTGCGCTGAAGGGTGCGGCGCGTGCTCTCTGAGAGCTGGGCGTCGTCGAAGTCGAAGAACACGGGCTCGAGGTTGCACTGCGGGCCGCGGTTCTCGGTTGGGTCTTGGTCGCCCGTGGCGTCGGCCACGCAGCGGCCCGTCTCGCAGTGGCGGCCGCCGGGGCAGCTGCGCACGGCGTCGCACTCGGTGCGCTCGACGCAGCGGTGCTCGCGGCACGCCTGGCTGCTCAGGCAGTCGTTGTCGCCTTCGCACGCGTTGAGGCCTTCGACGCAGCGGTTGCGCAGGCAGCTCATGTTCTCGCCGCAGTCGCTGTTGCTGCGGCACTGCTGGCATCGGCCGTTGACGCAGAGCTCGCGGCGCCCGTTGCGCTGGCAGTGCTGATCGTTGCGGCACACCGGGTAATCGGGGTCGCTCGTGCACCCCGTCGCGGCGGCCCCCGCGAGGCCCATGAGGAGCCAGCCGATCGAGAGAGTCGAGGCCCTGTTACGCTGCAACATCGTCGCGGGTGCGTAGTCTTTCCCTCGCGGTGTTGTCAACACTTCCCCAAGGGCTACATCGTGGTAGTACCGCGGCCCGACGATGCGCTCTGCAGATGCCTCTACGGCGACCCCATGGCTAGACCGGGCGATGGCCCGCCGCATTCTCCTCCTCGCGGCGCCGGTGATCGTGGCGATGCTCACCCAAACTGGGGTGAACATCGTTGACACCTACTTTATCGGCAAGCTCCCAGCGTCGGTGGCCAGCGACGGCCAATCGGCGCTGACCCCTTCGCTGATGCTCTTATGGGCCATCGGCGGCTTTCTCTCGTCGATCTCAGTGGGCACGCAGGCCACCACGGCGCGGCGTTTCGGCGAGGGCGACCTCAAGGCCGCCGGGGCGGTGGTGCCCAACGCGGTCTTCGTCGCGGCGGTGGGCGGGGTGATCGCCACGGTGGCGGGGTGGTTCTTCATCCCGACGGCGTTTCGCGCGCTGTCTGGCAACGAGCATGTGGTGGCGCTCGGCACGGCCTACACCCGGTGGCGCTTCGTGGGCATCGCGAGCATGGCCGCGACGGCCGCGTACAAGAGCTTCTACGACGGTGTGGGGCGCACGCACCTGCACCTCGTGGCGGCCCTCGCCATGAACGTGGTCAACGCCGCGCTCTGTTGGCTGTTGATCTTCGGCAACCTCGGCATGCCCGCGATGGGCGTCGCGGGGGCCGGCGTGGCGGCCTGCGTCTCATCGTGGATCGGCTGCTTTGTGATGGTGCTCTTGTCGCTCCGCAAGGCCGACCGAGAGACCTTCGCGTTCTACCGCCCCGGGGTGCTCTCGGGCACGATGATGAAGCAGCTGGTGGCCCTCTCGGTGCCCGGCGGCATCGCCACCACCGCGGTGATGGCGGGCTTTCTGATGTTCACCAAGGTGGTCGGCAGCATCGACGACGCGGCCCGCGCGGCGGGCGCTGCGGCGGCTTACAACGGCGCGGCCACCACCATCATCATTGAAGTGTTGTCGGCGACCTTTGTGAGCTGTCTCGCCTTCGGCACCGCCACCGCGACGCTGGTCGGGCAGAGCATGGGCGAGGGCAACCCCGACCGCGCCGAGCGCTACGCGTGGACGAGCGTCAAGCTCGGGGTGATGATCTTCGGCGTGATCGGGGTGCTGATGTTCGCCTTCCCCAATGAAGTGTTGGGGGCCTTCAATCATGCGCCCGAGGTGATCGCGGCGGGGCGCACGCCGATGCGCATCATGGCGTGTATGGGGGCCGTGATCGCCACGGCGATGATCCTCACGCAGGCGCTCTTCGGCGCGGGCGAGACGCGCTTCGTGATGGTGGCCGAGCTGGTGCTCCATTTCGGCTGCCTCGTGCCGCTCGCGTACGTCTTCGGGAGGCTCCTCGACTGGGGCCTCGTGGGCGTCTGGCTCGCCGCGGCGACCTACGGCGTGGCCCTCGCGACGGCCATGGTGGTGAAGTTCACTCGCGGCGGGTGGAAGCGCCTGACGCTCTGACCGACCGTCAGATTCGCAGGGTGTTGATGCAGATGCGCGCGGCGGCCTCGCGCAGGTTGGCGGCCTGCGCGGCGGTGCTCTCTTTGGCCTTGGCCTCGACCTGTTCGAGAAAGCCTTTGGTCACGAACGACGGCACATAGCGCTTCTCGTGGCTGATGCCCGGGGCTACTTCGAGCTTATCAACTTTGATGACAGACTTCGGCTCCGGGGTGCCGCCGCCCGCGAGGCGGAGGTTCTCGATCCACTCGTCGTAGGTGCGGACGTACTTCGAAGAGACCACGAGGTAGGGGATCTCTTGTTTGTTCGGCGCGGCCTGCCAGCGGCTCCTGAGGCGCTTGTAGTGCTCGCTGGCTTGCGCGTGCATGAGCACCGTGCAGCCGGTCGACCACCGCTTCACCAGGTGACCCTCTTCGTAGTCGTCGCTCCAATGAAGGTGAATGGTGTCGTTCGCCTCTTCATTGCAGAAGAGCCATTGTCGCAGCGAGTTGCTGCCGTGCGCGGGCACCTGAGCGCTCTCGATGTTGGTGAAGATTTGAACCTTCTTGGTGGCCTCACGCGCGAGGACGATCTTGCCGATCGCCGAGGTGTACATCGAGAGGCCCTCGCCCTTGCCCTGATGTTGCCGCGGGTAGGCCTTGTAGTGGTGGCCTTCGAGCTGGTACGGCGTGCCCGAGGTGCTCTCTTCGTTGCCGCCGGGGTCGACGGTGCAGCGGTACACCTCGGCGCGTTGCAGCTTGGCCGCGTCTTCGTCTGTCCAGACGCAGTAGACGAGGTCATTGAAGGTCACCGTCGGCGTTGTGCCGAGCGCGACGACCTTGCCCTTCTTGTTCTTGCCATACTTGGTCTCAAAGCGGTCGGCGCTGCGCGTTGTGGGCGAGATCGCGCCGCCCTCGCCGCCATAGCCCGCTGACTCTTCGTTGTTGGCGACGTCGGCCGCGGTGCCCCCGCCGCTGAAGCGCGCCTCGCGCACGACCAGGAGCGCCACCTCTTTGGCCTTGGTCGGGAGCTCACGCCCGAAGGCCTTGTAGACCAGCTCGACCCAGTTATGCACCGAGGCCTGCCGCACCTTGCGCGGCTCGCCGTCGGGCGTACCGAGGAAGGCGCCGCTCGTGCGCTGCTCGCGGCTCGGCTTCGAGCCCGGGGGTACGGTCTCTTTCTTCTTCTTGCCAGTGGTCATTGAAGTGGCCCTTCAGGCGACCGCGTCGTCGTCGTCGTCGGTGCGATCGTCTTCAAAGTGTTCGAGGCCCTTGAGCACCAGCACCGCGGCGTCTTCGCAGAGGCCCGAGAGGGTGACGGTGTGATTGAAGGTGACCTCGGGGTACTTCTTATGCTGACACACCGCGCGCACGGTGATCTCTTGAATGGGCCGCCCCAGCGCGTCGGTGTATTCGATGTCGATGCTCTTGTCGTGCGGCATCGCGGTGGCGCCGCCGCCGGCCTTGTCGCCGATGATGACGTTGCCGCTGCCTGTCGAGAGCTGGCCGTCGCCGCCGCAGTGCGCCTGGGCGTCGCCCTTTCGGTGGGCCTTCTTGCCGTTGATGAAGACCCCCGGGGCGCCGCCCGTCGCTTGCCACTGGTTGGGCCCGCAGCAGCTCGAATGAACGCCCGGGTCGCCCACCCGCAGGGCGCGCTCTGCATTGATGAGAACATTCTCTGACCCGTCGGTGGCGGGGCCCTTGACGTCATGCGGGCACGCCGGGCAGCCGTGGCTGTCGGCGGGGCAGTGCCCGAGGTCACCTTTACGTCCGGCTTCAGGCATCGAAATCCTCAGACTGCGAGGGTGGTGATGGCAAGGTTTTGCAGCGCCGCGCGCAGGCCCGCGGCGTGGGCGAAGTTTGCGTCGCTCTGGCCTCGCGGGTGCGGGCCCATGCCCAATGACCCCGCGCGCCGCGCGACCTCTTCACAGAAGCCCTTGGTCGCGATGCTCGGCACATACCCCGTGTAGCCCGCGGGCATGGCCTCAAGGCCCTCGCGTTTGATGGTACTGGCGGCGGTGGCGTTGCCGCCGCGCGAGGCCTCTTGCGCCCAGATGTCGTAGGTCTTCACATACTTGGTTGAGACCACCAAGAGCGGCAGCTTGTTCTTGTTCGGGGCGTCGACGCAGCGTCTCAGAAAGTCTTGATAGTATCGAGGGTGGGTGCGCCCCCAGGCCAGGGTGACGCATCCGATCGACCACATGCCGACGGTCTTGCTGTCGCTCACGCCGATGTTCTGCCCAGAACCGAAGTGCATGTTGATGCCCACGCCGTCGTGCGCTTCGTCTTTGCAGAACTTCCAGTCGGGGGGCACCTGGGCGCTCTCGAAGTCTGTATAGACGTTGTAACGCTTCTTCTGATCGCGGGCGACGCGGATCATCGTCGTCGCCTGGTCATTGAAGATCCGAAGGGCGTTGATGCCGCCCGAGTGCGTCGGTGCGGTGGGGTACCTCTCGCGGTTGTGCGCGATGGGCTTGCACGCGTAGTGAAAGCCTTCAATGATGCGGCCCGTGGGCATCGAGCCTGAGCCCCCGGGGTCTGCGGTGCAACGAAAGACCTCGACACACTGTTTGGTCGTCGCTTCGTCGTCAGTCCACACCATGTAGAGAATGTCATCGAAGGTGACGCTGGCCGTCTGCGAGGTGCGGGTCGTCGCCGAGGTCGTGCCTTGGCCGGTGCCCGCGAGGTTGCCCGCGAGCTGGTTGGCCGTGATGGGGCGTGTGCCCGCCGCGGCCTGTTCGCGCTGTTTCAGGTCGCCCGAACCCCCGACCTTGGCCTCGCGTAGCACGAGCAGCGCGACCTCTTTGGCCGCGGCCGGCACGGTGCGCCCGAAGGCTTTGTAGACAAGCTCGACGTAGTTGTAGACCGTGGCGGCCCGGCAGACCCGCGACTGATTGTCGGGCGTCCCCGTGAAGGTGCCGTTGACCAGTTGCCCATTGGGGGCCTGCGGGGGCACCGCGATCTCTGAGTTCTCGTCGCTCATGCGTCACCCGTGGGCGCGTCGTCAAACTGAGGGTCTTCGTCTTCCTTGTCGGCCCCGTGGTGCTCAAAATCAGTCAAGAGAAGCACCGCGGCGTCTTTGCAGAGCCCGCTCAAGGTCGCCTTACCCGCGATGGTCTGTTCAGGGTGCTGCCGATGCGGGCAGACGATGCGCACTTTGACTTTTTCAATCAGTCGACCCACCGCGTCGCGATATTCTACAGGCATGATGAGGGCGTGAGAGTCTGCGGTGGCGGCGCCCCCAGAGAGATCACCGATGATGACGTTGCCGCTGCCGGTCGAGAGCTGGCCGTCGCCGCCGCAGTGCGCCTGGGCGTCGCCCTTTCGGTGGGCCTTCTTGCCGTTGATGAAGACCCCCGGGGCGCCGCCGGTCGCTTGCCACTGGTTGGGCCCGCAGCAGCTCGAATGAACGCCCGGGTCGCCCACCCGCAGGGCGCGCTCTGCATTGATGAGAACGTTCTCAGACCCGTCGGTGGCGGGGCCCTTGACGTCGTGCGGGCACGCCGGGCAGCCGTGGCTGTCGGCGGGGCAGTGCCCGAGGTCACCTTTGCGTCCGGCTTCAGGCATCGGGGGCTCAGTTGATCTTCACCACACCACCGAGGATGACTGTCTCCTGCTCGCCCTCGATCTTGACCTTCGGCGAGTGCAGCGTGATCGAGTCGGGCGTCATGATGATGCTGCTCGAACCGCACTCAAGGATGATGCGCCCGTCGGCCCTGAGGTAATAGGTCTTGTCGACCTGGACCGAGTACCCGCGCGACCCGTGCACCGAGACGTCGCGGTTCTGATCGACCTCAAGGGTGTCATTCTGTTGAATGTTGGCCGAGCGGTTCTTCTCAACGCGGATGCGCTCGTTGCCCTTGATGGTCTTGATGCGATGCCGGTTTACGGTCAGCGTCTGGTCGTTGTCGACCTGCGAGCCGTGATCGTGCAAGACCCACTCGTTCAAGTCTTTTTGAGCGCGGAGGTAGACCTCCTCTTGCTCTTTCTTGTCTTCGAAGCGAAGCTCGTTGTAGCCGCCGCCGCCGGGGGTCGTCTGGGTGCGAATGGCGCTGCGGGTCTTCTCGCCGGGCAACCCGTAGGGGTTGTGGTTCTCACCGTTGTAGACGCACCCTGTGATCAACGGCCGGTCAGGGTCGCCCTCAAGGAAGGTGACCACCACCTCCATGCCGATGCGAGGGATGAACTGAAAGCCCCAGGTGCCGCCCGACCAGTTCTGCGCGGTGCGGATCCAGCATGAGCTCTTGTCGTTCTTCTTGCCGACGCGATCCCAGTGGAATTGGACCTTGATGCGACCGTGAAAATCAACATGGATCTCTTCGCCCGACGGGCCCGTCACCAAGGCCGTCTGGGTGCCGTAGATCAAGGGCCGCGGCGTCACCCGGGCGGGGCGCCAGGGCATGCTCGCCGGGGTCATGCGAAAGTGATTGATGTACCGCTCGCTGTAGGTGCCGTCTTTGGCGTGGGCCTGCACCGTGTGCGCGAGGGCCTCACGGAGCCGGTCGCTGTTGCGCACGTCTTCGGGCAACGCCGACCAGCCTTGAAGGGTGTGCCGCACCTCGGTCACAAGCCAACGGCCGTCGCCGTGCGGGTGCTGATGCCCGTGAACCTGCACCGCGTGGCCCGGCAGCATGCCCGTCAGGTTGCTCGCCCCGGCGGCCACCCAGATCGGGTCTTGCCGCATCTCGTGACGGATGCGCGCCTGGCGCACGCCGTCGTGGGCCTCGTAGGTGTTGCTGCCGTCTGAGTAGTTGTACACATGAAAGCGCGCCGGGTAGTCGTACACCGTGCGGGCCCCGCCCTGCGAAGGCGCCGCGGGTGTCATGTGCATCGTCGCGCTCGGGCGAGTGAAGTCGTACTCGCGAAGCACCTCGCCCGTTGATTCAAGAGAACCGCGGAGGTCCATCCAACGGAGGGTCTCGACCTTCTCGACCCCGGCGTGCCCGGTGGCGAGGGTCACCGCGGCCCCGTCGAGGGTGGCGATGGTGTCAAAGCGCGCGGGCTCGTCGGCGAGCACGAGGGTCTCGCCGTCTTCGTCGTTGTGGGTAAACCAGAACGCGATGCCCTCTTCTTGCAAGAGACGCTTTACAAAGTCGAGGTCGCTCTCGCGGTATTGAACGCAATACTCGCGCGGGGCGAGGCCGTCGAGTGCGCCCGAGGCGACGAGCTTCGTACCCTGGTACACCCCGGCCTCGCGGAGCACCTGCTTCACGATGGCCACGACGGGCATCTCTTGAAAGATCCGAGAGTCAACGCGCTGCGAGAGGAGCCACAGCGAGGGCACGATCACGAGCCGGGCGTACCGATGGGTGGCGCTGTTGCCGAGGTCTTCGACCCTGCGCACGATGCCCTGAAAGCGGCGGGTGATGCCGCCACGCTGGACCTCAAGCAAGCTGCTCTGCCCCAGCCACTTCTCGGGGCCGTACCCCGGGGTCGGGGTCGCCAGGATCAGCTCGGCCTCGTAGGTGTCATCAATACGTTCGATGAAGTTTGAAAACACCACGGTGCCCGGCGCCTCATCGGCGACACGGAAGAAGAACCGCGTCTCGGGCAACACACTCTCGGTCAGCAGGGTTGTGACGTCCATCCGAACACTCGCTTTGGGTTGTTCGGGGCGGGTTCTATGAAGGGCTCGGCCCCATCACGAACAGCCCCAGCAGAAAGGCAATCAGCGCCGCGACGAAGCCAAGCGCGGCCAGAAACCTCGGGTCACGCCACCGTGAGGCCGCCGTCGGCGGGGCCTCGACGGGCGCCTCGGCAAACATCACACCACCGGTTTGTACCGGGTCGGCAGAGGGCGGCGCGGCCCGCCACATCGGGCTCAAGCTCTCACCGCGCACCGCCTCGACCGCCGACAGCTCGGTCAAAGGCAAAGGCAATGCCGCGTCGTGGAGGGCCCCGAGCGCCTCGGTGGGGGCGGGCGTCCATCGGGGGGCGTCGTCGTCGACGGGGGGCGAGGCGAAGAGGTCGTCGGCCGGGGGGGCACCCGTGAGGGCGCTGAGGTCGACCGAAACCGGTGTGTTTTCAACCCCATGGGCGGGCATCCCGAGGGCCATGGTGCGCGACCGCGCCTCGGGGGCTGGGCGAATGCCCACCGCGAAGAGGTCAACCCCGGCGGTACGCTCGGCGCTCGCGAGCGGCATCGGTGCGGGGCGCGGCGCGACGGTGCCCACCCGCGGCGTCTTCTCGCGCGGCGGAGGCGGCAACGAGGTGCGCGCCGCGGCCGCAGAGAGGGCCGCGCCTTCACGGCCCGACAGCGCCGCCGAGGCCGTGCCGAGGGCCATCGGGCGACGGGCCGGGGGGAGCGTGCGGGGGCGACTCGGGGCGGGGGCCTGCGCCGGGCGGCCCCTGGGGGCGTTCTGGCCGTACGGCCCGACGTTCTGAGGGTCGGTCACCACCGTGGGGTCGGCGCCCACCGCGAAGGTGCGCACCACCGTGGTTCCGTCGGTCGGTGGGGCGTCACGCTCGCCGAGCACCAACAGATCGGTCGAGGTCCGCTCGGGGGGTAACACTTCGGTCGGCCCGAGCGCTTCGGCGAAGCTCCGCACCGGCCGCGTGGTGTCGACATCGTGCGGGATGAACACCGACGGCGAAGTGTTCGGCGCCTCAAGCATGGGCGCGGCCACCGCGGGGCTCGCCACCGGCGTCGGCGCGCGCGGCGCGGCCTGCTCGGGGCTCTTGCGCAAGGTCATGGGCGCCGAGGCGGGCTCGGCCAGCATCGCGCTCGGGAGGGCCGTGTTGCGCGCCGGGGTGTGGCTAGAAACCGTTGTAGAACCACGTAGTTGGCGTGGTGGTGGGGGCTCCGCTGCGGGGCTCCAGTCGGCGCGCCTGAGGGCCGTGCGGAGCCGGTCGGCGTCGGGGTGTCGCTCGCCCGGCGCGAAGCTGAGGGCGCGCTGGAGTTCGAGCATCACGGCCTCGGGGAGGTCGCGCCGCAGGCCGGTCAGGGCGCCGCGGAGCTCGGGGCCCCCACGGCGCGAGAGCTCGGCCCAGACGCGGCCGGTGCGCGCGTTCTCGTGGGGGGCGAGGAGCGTCACCAAGAGCACCCCGAGGGCGAAGACATCGACGGCGGGGGCGACGGCTTCGGGGTCGTCGCGCTGCTCGGGGGCCCGCGCGTCGGCGAATCCTTCGGCCAGCGGACACCGCGCCCCGAGCCATTGGACGAGGCCAAAATCGAAGACCTGCGCTTGAAGCCCGTCGGCGGTCTGCGACACAAAAATCGAGCGCGGCGAGAGCATCGCGTGGAGCGAGACGCCCTCATGACGGTCGCGGTGCGCCGCCGCGACGGCCTGGCACACCCGGTCAAAGAGCACCCGAACGTCGTCGATGGCGGGCCAGGTGCCGTCGGCGAGGTGCGGCGCGAGCCAGCGCGCGAGCCCTTGGCCCTCGGGCCGTTCGGTGATGACAAAGGGCGCCCCGTGCCACCGACCCTGGTCGAGCACGGGGAGCACATTGGGGTGCCCGAGCCGCGCGACGCGCTCGGCGAACTCGGCGTCGCGAGCGCCGTCGATGGCCTCGGCCCCGACGTACCGATGCCACCACACGAGGCGGTCGCCGCGGGCCGTGTCGACCGCGTCGCGGCACTCGCCGAGCCCCACATTAGGGTGCGCCGCGCCCAACGCGTAGCGCGAGGTCGCGAGCAAACTCTTGTCGCCCGAGGGCCCAGAACCCATCGCGGCACCGAGAGTTTCACGTTCTCCGGTGTACGTTCAAGCGAACACGCACACCCCCAAGACGATGCGCCTCAGAGACCCCCTCCGAGGCTCCGATGTGCTGGAGTCTTCACAGGATTCTGGGCCCCCAGTGGGTGGGAGGGTTGTGTCCACCTGCGGGGTGATGAGCGGGGGCGCGGGCGGGGGGCGAGGGCGGCTGCGGCGTCGCGCGGGGGCGTCGCTTCATTGAAGACAATGGTTTCTCGGATGTGTGTCTCGACGGGGCTTGAACGGTGCCGAGAGTTGGTGAAGAAGTTGGCGCCGTGAACACCGACCTGCCTCCGCGGGCGCCGCGGCGATGCCCGCGCTGCGACGCGGCTCTTGGGGGCCCCGGGCACCCGGGGGCCTGCGCGACCTGCGGCGGCCAATGGGTCGAGGCCGAGGCGCTGCGGGCCATCGACCCGGTGATGGCGCAGATCGCGCTCCACACGTCAGAGATCTTGCAACACGAGACCCGGTACGGCGGCATCGCGCGGTGCCCTGGGTGCGCCGCGGTGCCCATCACCTTTGCGTTCTTTGAAGTGTTGATCGACTGGTGCGGTCGCTGCGGCGGCGTGTGGTTCGATGGGGGCGAGCTCGCCGACCTGCAGGCCAGCATCGCGTCGCTCAGGCGCGCGGGCGGCGGCAACGCGGTGCTTCACTTCCGACAACAGGCCGCCGAGGCGGTCACCATCGGCACGGTGCGGTGCCGCGGCTGCCGCGCGGTGACGCCCCTTCGCGAGACATGGATGGGCGAAGACGGCGCGCTCTGCAACGCGTGCGGGCATCAGTTTTATTACGGCATCGTCGCGCCTGACGCGGCCGCCCTCGCGCAGATCGAGGCTTCGACCGAGGGCCTCGGCGCGGGGGTGTTGGCGACGCTCCGCAGGTTGCTTCGGGCATGAGGGGCGCGGCCAGGCTGGTGCTCGTCGGGGCCGAGGCCGCCCTCGACGACGCGACCTCGGCGGCCTGCGAGGCCGTGCTCGACGCGCGCGAGCGCGAGCGCCTCGCGATGATCTCGCACCCCGAGGTACGGGCCGAGTTCTTGCGGGCCCGGGCCCTCGTACGCGCGGCGCTCTCGACGGTGCGCCGAGAGCGCCCGACCGGGTGGCGCTTCGAGCAGAACGCCCACGGCCGACCGCGGGCTTTTGACAGCGCCGGGGCGCCTGGGCCGGCCTTCAACCTCTCGCACACCCGCGGCCTCCTGGCGGTGCTCGTTCACGACGATCCGGAGGCCGTGCTTGGGGTCGACGTCGAGGCCTTGGGGCGTCGCGGCGGGGGGCCCGAGGTCGCCGAGCGCTTCTTCTCGGTCGACGAGGTGCGCGCGCTGAGGGGCCTCGCGCCCGCGGCCCAACGCGATCGCTTCTTCGACTATTGGACGCTCAAAGAGGCTTACATCAAGGCCCGCGGCGTGGGCGTCTCGCTGGGCCTCGGGCGCTTCTCGTTTGTGATCGACGACCCCGCCGCGGTCACCGTGCGCTTCGACGCGAGCCTCGACGACGACCCGGGGCGCTGGCGCTTCGCGCGCTTCGACCCGTGGCCCGGTCACCGCGTGGCCTTGGCCTTGGGGCACCCCGAGGCCACATGGCAGACCGAACGCTGGCCCGACCCCTTCGGCCCCTGAAGAAGCGCGGCGGGGCCTTGTCAGGGCCATCGCGGGTGCGCATTGCTGACACGAACGCTGCCTCTGTGTTGCCGAGGGCGTTTTCAGGGTGCTAAGAGACCCTCTTACCCCCCGTAAGGAGTCTGCGATGTTTGGTTTGGGTCCGACCGAGTTGATCGTGATCGCGTTGCTGGTGGTGCTGCTCTTTGGCGCGGCGAAGATCCCCGAGCTTGGGCGCGGCATCGGTGAGGGCATCTCGAACTTCAAGAAGGGGCTCAAAGAGGGCCAAGACGGGCCCACCGAAGAGGCTTCGACGAAAGAGCTCAAAGACGGCGAGGTCAAGCGCTTGCCCTCGGGCGAGCGTCGCGAAGAAGAGTCACGCAGCGCCTGAGGCCCTCGCCCTGGGTGCGCGGTCTAGCCCTTCGAGGTTCGCACCACCTCGGAGGGCTTTTTGCGTTCTCTCGGCTCAGTGATACCCGAGCACCAGGGCCCGGGCGAGCACCCGCCAGCCGTCGGCGCTCACAAACAACGCGAGCTTGAAGGGCAGCGCCACCGCGCTCGCTGACAGCGTCGAGAGGCCCATCGCGGCGAGCCCTTGGGCCACCACCAGGTCGAGCACGAGGAAGGGCAACAGCAGCAAGAAGGCCATCACAAAGGCCCGGGTGAGCTCGCTGAGCGCGAAGGCGGGCAAGAGCACCGTCACCGACCCGGGGTCGACGCGTGCGGGGCTCTGCTGCTGGGCGCGGGCGCGGGTCGCGAGCTCGACGAAGAGCGCGCGGTCGCGGGGGTCGCTGTTGTCACGCAGAAAGCGCAGCACCGGGGCCCGAGCTGCCTGCCAGGTCTGATCGAGCGCGTCGAGGCCCGCGGGGGTGGTGGGGTCGCGGCGCAGGGCCTCAAGGGCGGGCGCGCGGGCCGACTGCCACGCAGCGTCGAGGGTGGGGGCCATGATGTGGAGCGAGAGCACCGCCGAGAGGCCCAAGGTGACGAGCTGCCCGGGGAGCTCAGCGGCGCCGAAGGCGTTGCGTAACGAAGCGAAAACAATCGAGCATTTGACGAAGCTCGTGCCCAAGAGCAGCACCGCAGGGAGCAAGGTCGCGAGGCCGAAGAGCACCGCGAGGAGGAGCGGGTTCTGGCCCGTCGCGGGGGGGAGCTGTTGGGCCAGGGCGAGGGCGTTCATGCCGAGGCTCCGCGGGCGCTGTCGGGTGACGTCGCGGCTGTGAGGGGGGCTGCTGTGAGGGGGGCTGCTGTGAGGGGGGCTTCGGGGGCGCTGGGGGCGGGTCGCGGGGGGCAGTTGGTGATGAGCGAGAGGCCGCGCTCGGTGGCGCCGACGACGAGGGTCTGGTCGTCGACGCGCACGAGGTAGAGGGCGTGGCCGGGGGCGAGCGGGAGTCGTTCTTCGAGGCGCATCCGGGCGCCTGAGGGCCGCAGGCGCGGGGCGCCGACGCGGATCAGCCACCACGCCAAGGCGCTCACCGCGGCGAGGCATACGAGGGTCTGAGCGAGGCTGCTGCCGTACGAGGGGGGATCCACGGCGCGGGAGTGTACCTCGGGTCGCCGGGGCGATCGAAGGGGCTCAGGCCGAAGCTTCGGCGGCGGCTTCGTCTTTGTTCGACGCGGGGCTCTCGGGCTGGTCTCGGAAGGCCACCGAGCGTTCGAGGAGCTCGGCCACATCGAGCTGCTCGACGGGGGTTTTGAGGGTGTCGTCCATGCTCTTGATGCCGTCGGTGAGCATGGTCTGGCAGAAGGGGCAGCCCGAGGCGATCACGGTGGGCTCGGTCTTGAGGAGCTGCAAGGTGCGCTTCTTGTTGACGCGCTCGGCCGAGTGCTGCTCTTCCATCCACATTTGGGCGCCGCCGGCGCCGCAGCAGAGGCCCTTCTCGCGGGTGGCTTCGGCCTCGACGAGCTCGACCCCGGGGATGCTCGCGAGCACCTTCCGCGGGGGCTCGTAGATGCCGTTGTAGCGCCCGAGGTAACAGCTGTCGTGGTAGGCGACCCGGGCCTTCACGCCGCGGGTGGGCTTGATCTTCCCTTCGGCCAAGAGCCCGAGGAGAAAATCGGTGTGGTGGACGACCTCGAAGCGCGCGCCGAAATCGGGGTACTCGTTCGCGAGGGTGTTGAAACAGTGCGGGCAGGTGGTGACGATCTTGCGCGGTTTGTACTGGTTCAGCGCGGCGACGTTCTGCTCGGCGAGCATCATGAAGAGGTGCTCGTTGCCGGCGCGGCGCGCGGGGTCACCGGTGCAGGTCTCTTCGCTCCCGAGGATGGCGAAATTGACCTGGGCTTCGCGGAAGAGGCGCACCGTGGCGCGGGCGATCTTCTTCGCGCGGTCGTCGTAGCTGCCGGCGCAGCCGACCCAGTACAAGACCTCGGCGTCGGGCTTGTCGGCCATGAGGGGGACGTCGAGCCCGTCGCTCCAGACGGCGCGGTCCATCTTGGTGATGTTCCACGGGTTGCCGTTGGTTTCGAGGGCCTGGAAGGTCTTCTGAAGCTCTGCCGGAAACTCCCCGCGCACCATCACCACGTTGCGTCGCATGTCTACGATCTTGTCGACATACGAGATCATCACCGGGCACTGCTCTTCACAGGCCCGGCACGTCGTGCACGCCCAGATCACATCGGGGTGAATGATGTCGGGCACCAGGTTCTCAGTGAACACCGGCTTGGGCGCCTCGCCGTTCTCGCCGTACGGGTCGAAGTTGAACACCGCGTCTTGCTTCTCATAGAGCGCGTCGCGAAGGTCGATGCTGAGATGCTTCGGCGACAAGAGCTTGCCCGTGGTGTGGGCGGGGCAGTTGTCTGAGCAGCGCCCGCACTCGGTGCAGGTGTAGAAATCGAGGAGCGCCTTCCATGAGAAATGGTCGAGCCGCGAGACGCCGATGGGCACCGAGCCGGGGTCCGGCGCCTCCATCGCGGCGGCCATCTTCTCGACAAGGGCGTCGGCCGAGGGGGCCATGGGCAAGAGTCGGCCCGGCGCGTCCATGTTGCGCAGGAGCACGTTGCCGAGCGCCACGATGACGTGAAAATGCTTGCCGTAAGGGAGGTAGTTTAGAAACAAGAACACCAGCGAGACGTGCGTCCAAAACCCGACGGCGCCGATGGCGTGGGCGGTGGCGGGGTTTGACACGCCGAGCGCCGACAAGAGCATCGCGACGAGGCGCCCGAGGTTCTCACCCGTGGTGTTCGCGTGATGGGTGATGTTTGCGCTGACGTCGCCGCCCTCGCGGAGGGCCCGGCTGAGCATGTCGCCGCCGTCGTAGAGCACATCGCTCACCATCATCGTGGCGATGACGCCGAGCACCACCCAGGCGTGCCAGCCGTACGCGAGGCGCTTGACGCCCAACATCCGAAAGCGAATGAAGGTCGCGACGCCCGCGAGCACGCCGAAGACCACCACGTCTTTCAAGACGTTGTAGCCGAAGCCCGCCATGCGAAAGAGCGGCTCGGTGCTAAAGGGGTCGAGGACGATGCCGTTGAAGCTCTCGTCGAAGCCGCGCCCCACGAGGATCACCGTGCGCAGGGTCAGCGTCGCGAAGCCGAGGAAGATCGCATAGTGGGCGACCCCCGCGAGGGCGTACTTCGGCATCTTGATCTGCGCCCTGAGCGCCCAGAACAGAAAGAGCCCGCCGCCGATGCCGCCCATGGTGAGGCCGAGCATCAAGAAATTGTGACCCACCGCGCCGCCCGCGAGCACGCCCACCAGCGCCGCCGGGGCCGCCATGAGGCACACCACCGCGGCCGCCACCACGCCGCTGCCGAAGGGGCTCGGGGCGCGGTCGCCGGGGCTCTGGGTGAGGCGCTCCCACCAGTATCCGAAGGGGGGCGCCGAGGCGCCCGCGGCGAGCAGCGTCAATCGACGAAACGCGCTCAGGGCGAAGGTGAGATTCAGGCCACCGACGAGCAGGGCCATGACGACGGGATTCATTGCGATGCCTCTCACGCGCGGCCGAAGCCCGACACGCCCCATGGCCTGTACCGGGCACTCGCGCAGATGTCGCCGTCTCTATAGGCTTTCAGCCCTTGCGGTCAATGAGACGACCGCCCCCGCGCCGACTGAATCGTCATTCAGCGGCGTCGGCCGCGAGCCCCACGGGGATGATGCTCGGGCGTGCCGCGGGCGCTTTGCTCATGGGGGCGCGCCGCACCCGCACCTTGGGTCGCGCGATGGGCCGCCCGGACGTCAGCGTGGCGACCCGGCGGCCGCGACGAAAAACCCACATCTCTGCGGGTTTGCCGAGGGTCCACACCTCGTCGCGGGTGAGGGGGGCGGTGGCGATGACGGCGACGCGGTCGCGGGGCGTCGTAAACTGGCGAAAATCGACCGAAATCTCTTCGTCGGCGAGGGTCGCCGTGCCGAAGGGGGCCTCGCGCACGAGGTACGACAGGCGCGTGTCGCAGCGGGCGAAGAGATGGCGCCCGTTGCCGAGGATGAAGTTGAAGGTGCCGCGCTCGGCGAGCTCGCCGGCGACCTCGGCGATGTGCTCCCAGAGGTCGCGGGCGCGCCGCGGCGGCCCCTCGGGGAAGCGCACCCGGAGCCGCTCCAAGAGATGGCAGAACGCGCGCTCAGAGTCGGTGTCGCCGATGGGGGTGAAGCGCCCGAGGCTCAGCGTGTGGGCGTCGCGCAGGGTGCCGTTGTGCGCGAAGACCCAGTGCTGGCCCCAGAGCTCGCGCTGAAAGGGGTGCGTGTTGGCGAGCTTGACCTTGCCGCGGGTCTTCTGCCGAATGTGCGCGACGGCCTGGTAGGTCTTGATCGAGTGGCTGCGCAGAAAGCTCGCGAGGGGTGAGGCCGCGCAGGCTCGGGTCTCGAGAAACAGCCGCGCCGCGGGCCCCTCGAAGAACGCGACGCCCCAGCCGTCAGCGTGGGGCCCCGTGCGCCCGCCCCGGCAGGCGAAGCCCGTGAACGAGAAGACAAGATCCGTTGGGGTGTTGCAGTCCATCCCAAGTAGCTCGCACATCGCCCCCGCAGTTTACGGGCCCGCGGGCCCCTTGGCCACGGATTTACACCCGCGCCGCGCCCCTTAGGAGAGCGCGCGGCGGTACGATTTCGGGTCAGGTCTCGGCCCGCGCCGCGTCACCCCGGGTATGAAGCGCGATCTCTTCGGGGTTTTGGGTGCGGCCGCGGCGACGCTGTGCATGGCGTGTGGCAGCTCGTTCGTCAACCGCGGTCTTCACGACCAGTCTCGGTGGTTACAAGCGCAGGTCGAGACCGAGGCCAGCCCGGCGGGGCGGGGCAGCGAGTCGCTGACCTACAACGCGCTTCGAGGTTCAGGTCTCATCGGCCAACGACCACGGGGCGGCGCACGACGCCGCGCTTCGGAGCGCGCTCCCCGCGCTGAGCTTGTACGCGCGGGTGCAGGGCCAGCGGGTCGAGGTGGGGCGCTCAGAGAACGCGCAGGTGTTGAGCCTGAGCTACCCCTTGCGCCTCAACCGCGGCGACACCGTTGAGCTGCGGCTCACCGATCGGCACAACAATTATTATCGGGTTCAATACGGCGCGCGAGACGTCAACGATTGGGCGCGAGAGTCGGTCGACGAGGCCCCGTTGGCGCAGTTTTCATTCGTCTTTGAGGGCTCGGGGCGGTACTTCTTCCATCAAGGGTATGCGATCTTCTTTGTAGACTTTCGACCCCTGCGGTGAGGGGCGCTCAGAGGTCGAACTGCATGCCTACTTCGATGACCTGCTCGGCGGGCACGTTGAAGTAGAGCGCGGCGTTGCGGGCGTTGCGCGTGAGGAAGGCGAAGAGGCCTTCGCGGGCAGCGTCCATCTTGCCGCGGTCGCCCGCGAGGAAGGTCTCTCGCCCGAGGAAGAACGTGGTCGCGTCGAGCCTGAGGGGGAGGTTGTGCTCGGCCGCGGCGCGCCGCAAGACGGCCACCACGTCGGGGCTCTCGGTGAAGCCGTAGCGCGCCTTGACGCGGTAAAACCCGGCGGGCAGGGCCGTGACCTCGATCTGCTCGCCGGCGGGCACCGTCGGCTGGTGCTCGATGGCCACGGTGAGCAAAATCACCGTCTCGTGGAGCGACCGCATGCGCCGCACCACATGGACGAGCACCGGCGGGGTGCCCTCGGCCGACGCGGCCATGAAGACCCCGGCCCCGGGCACGCGGTGAGGCACCGTCGGCACGACCTCTTGGGTGAAGCGGTCGAGCCCCGTCTGCTTTGCCGCGTAGTGCTCACTCAACAAAGAACGGCCCTGGCGCCACACCAGCATGATCGTGAAGAACACGAGCCCGACCGCCACGGGGAGGTAGCCGCCGTCAAAGAACTTCAACAGGTTGGCGCCCAGAAACGCGAGGTCGAAGCTCAAGAACAGCAGCAAGGGGCCGAGGGCGCGGGCGCGGCTCCAGCCCCAGGTGTCGCGGCAGACGCGGTAGAACACCACGCTGGTGATGGCCATGGTGCCGCTGACGGCGAGGCCGAAGGCCGCCGCGAGCTTCGTCGAGTGACGAAACACCAACACCAAAACGATGCACGCGATGGCGAGCACCGTATTGATGAGCGGGACGTAAATCTGCCCCTCGGTGTCGTGGGAGGTGTGGCGCACCTCGACCCGGGGGAAGAACCCTAGCTGGACGGCCTGGTGGGTGAGCGAGAACACGCCCGAGATCAAGGCCTGCGAGGCGATGACCGTGGCCGGGGCCGCCAGGGCGACCAAGGCGAAGGTCGCCCAACCTTGCGGTACCATTGAGAAAAATGGCTGTGACGCGGCCTCCGGGTGGCTCAAGACGTGGGCCCCCTGGCCGAGATAACAGAGCACCAGCGCGGGGAAGATGAGCCCGAGCCACGCCAGACGGATCGGCCGCCGACCGAAGTGACCCATGTCTGCGTAGAGCGCCTCGCCGCCGGTGACGGCCAGCACCACCGAGCCGAGGAGGCGAAAGCCGTGGAGCCCGTGCTCTCGAAAGAACGTCACCCCGTACACGGGTGAAAACGCCTTTAGGATCGCAGGGTTTTGTACAACATGGCTCGCGCCGAGGGCGGCCAGGGTCACGAACCACAAGACCATCACAGGCCCGAAGAAGCGGCCGATGCCCGCGGTGCCGAAGCGCTGGACCGAGAAGAGGATCGCCAAGATCACGCAGGTCGCGGGCACGATCACCGGGTCGAGCCGGTGGGTCGCGACGCCGAGGCCCTCCATCGCGGAGAGCACGCTGATCGCGGGCGTGATGATGCCGTCGCCGAAGAGGAGCGCCGCGCCCACGATCACCGCGATGGCGACCCAGCCGACGCGGCCTCCGGTGGCGCTGCGGAGCCGCGGCGGGCAGAGGGCCAGGAGCGCGAAGATGCCGCCCTCGCCTCGGTTGTCGGCGCGCATGACGAAGGCGAGGTACTTCACCGTGACCACCAGGGTGAGCGACCAGATGATCAGCGAGACGAGCCCCAAGAGGTTGCCCTCGGTGGCCGCCACCCCGTGCTGGGCGTGGAGGCACTCTTGGAGCGTGTAGAGCGGTGACGTGCCGATGTCGCCGTAGACAATGCCGATGGCGCCGAGAACGAGCGCAGAGAGCTTGCCCTGATGGTGGGCGTCGGAGCCCGCGGCGGGAGGGTGCATGATGCCCGCGACGCTACGCGCGGGCTCGTGGGGGCGTCTACGCTCCGCGGCGTGCGCGCCTCGGTTTGCGGGGCTACGGAGCCGCGGCGAGCCACCCGAGGGCCGCGGCGTCGCGCGCGGTGCGGGCCTTGTCGGCCACGCGCAAGAGCCCGAGGTCGCGCCGCAGCCGCGCGCCGGGCTCGCCTTCGACGCCGTGAAAGAGGGCTTCGAGGGCCTCGCGGGTGCGCGGCCAGAGCGCGGCCATGACGACGTGAACGCCGCGGTCGTTTGGGTCTTCGCGGCCGAGGGCGGTGAGCGTCGCGAGGCACTCTGCGAGCCGGGCCCGGGCCCGCCCCTCGGGGTCGCGGCCGTTGAGACAGCGGAACGCGAGCCCCAACGCGGCGGCCCAGACGTGCAGGTCTTCGAGGGTGCGGAAGGGCTTCAAGACCTCGGTGTACGCGTCACCGGCGCGGAGCTGGTGGGCGCTCACCCGCACGGCCTCGAAGCGCGCGCCGCAGTGCGGCAGCTCGGGCACCATCGGGAGCGCCAGGGCTTCGGTGAGGGTGACCCCGGGCGTGTCGCGGTCGAGCACCGCGGCCTTGAGCGCGGGGCGCCCGTCGCGGGTGCCGACGGTGGCAATCACCAGCAGCGTCGCGGCCAGCGGGCCGCCCGAGATGAAGCGCTTCTCGCCGTCGAGGCGCCAGTGATCGCCGCAGTCGACGAGGGTGGACTCGATGGCGCGGGGGTGGGCGCCGCGGGCCTCGCTCGCGCAGAGGGCGGCGAAGCCTCGGGCGGTGAGAGACGGGTCGAGGCGACCGAGGGCGGCCTCGTAGCCTCCGGCGAACGCGAACGCGAGGCGGTCGGCGTGGGCGCCCGCGAGAAAGGCCCGCGCGACGCTCTCAGCGCCCTCTGGCCAGCGGGGCTCGGCGTCGCGCCACCACGCGTCGAGGTCGTGCGGGTGGGGTGCGAGGGGGCCGAGGGCCCGTGCCGACGAGAGCAGCGCCGAGAGCGACATTGGGGGCTCCGAGGGTGCCACGCTTTGCGCGCCGCGGGGTGGGCGTTGCGCTAGCCTTCGATCGAGAGGCCCGCGCGACGACAGAGGCTCCGGGCCTCGTGCCGGGCGCGGTCGAGCACCGCGTCTTCGTCGAGGCTCAAGAGGCGGCCGTCGCGAACCACGAGGCGACCGCCGACCAAGACGTGACGCACGTCGCGCGATTGGGTGGCGTAGACCAGCCGCGCCACGGTCGAGCCGCCGGGCTCTTGATGAACCCCGCCGAGCGAGACGACCTGAATGTCGGCCTTCTTGCCGAGGGCCAACGAGCCCACCTGGTCGTCGATGCCGAGGCACCGGGCGCCGTCGAGGGTCGCAAGTTTGAGCACCTCTGGCGCTGGCAGGTCGGTGGTGCGGTCGAGCCGTTTGGCCAAGAGGGCGGCGTGACGCATCTCGACCCAGCCGTCGAGGTTGTTGTTGCAGGGGGCGCCGTCGGCCCCGAGGCCCATCACGATGCCGGCGCGCTGCATTTTGACGACCTTGGCGACTCCTGAGCCGAGCTTCATGTTGGCGCTCGGGCAGTGGGTGACCCGGGTCTTGCTGCGGGCCATCGCGCGGCGCTGCGCGGGGGTGAGCTGGACCCCGTGCGCGATGACCACGTCGGGGCCGACGAAGCCCCACTTTTCGAGCTGCTCGACGTCGTCGCAGCCGTACACGGCGTTGACCGCGGCGCGCTCGCCCGGGTGCTCTGCGGCGTGGGTGTGGAGGCGGCAGCCGCGCGCCCGTGCGCGGGTGAGGGCGCCGCGAAAGAGGGCCTCGGTGCACGAGAGGATGAAGCGCGGCGCGTAGGCGTACCCGAGGCGGCCGTCGTCGGCGTTGTGCCAGCGGTCTGCGAGGCGATCGCTCTCGGCGAGGGCCTCGTCGGTGGTCTCGCGGAGGCCGTCGGGCACGTCGAGCCCAGCGTCCATCAGGGTTTTGCCTGAGAAGGCGCGCATGCCGCTGTCGTAGAGCGCCTCGAAGACCGCGTCGTGGTGGTGCACCGTGCCCATGTCGAGGAGCGTCGTGGTGCCGCCCTTGAGCAGCTCTGCGAGGCCGAGGTCGGCGCTCGCGCGGAGGCTCTGCGGGTCGTGGGCGGCTTCGAGCGGCCAGATTCGCTCTTTGAGCCAGGTCAAGAGCGGCAGGTCGTCGGCCATGCCCCGAAAGAGCACCTGGCAGAGATGAACGTGGGTCTGCACGAAGCCCGGCAAGACGGCGCACCCGCGGGCTTCGAGCACCCGCATCGGCGGCGCCCCGGCCTCACGCATGGCCCGGGCCACGGTCGGCGACGGGCCCATCGCCGCGATGCGGCCGTCTCGGACCCAAAGGTCACCCGCGAAGGCCCGCCCCGGGTCATCTGCCTCGACCGGTACCAGCGTGCCATTTCGAATCAAGAGATCCATCGTTACGCGGCGGCGATGTTGCGCTGACGCCACTTTGCCCGCAACGCGATTGTGTGCGACAGCACTGCTCCATGAAATCAACGCGTTGGCTCGGGGTCACCATGTTCGGCGTCATGGCGGCCTGCGGCCCTCGGGCCCGCGGCGGCTCAAGCGGCGGCACCGACGCGGGCGCCGAGACCGACCTCGGGGTGATGCGAGACGCTTCACCCGTCGACACAGGCAACGCGGTCGACACAGGCAACGCGGTCGACACAGGCAACGCGGTCGACACGGGCAACGCCGTCGACACGGGCAACGCCGTCGACACGGGCAACGCCGTCGATACGGGCAACGCCGTCGACACGGGCAACGCGGTCGATGCTGGGCCGGGCGGCTGTGTGGGCACCGTGTGCCCTGAGTCGACCTGCGCAGAGGCTGAGGCGAGCCGCTCGAACGCGGGGTGTGTGTTCGCGCCGACGATGACGCCGAACAGTCAGCTTGCGTCACGCTTTCCGTTCGCGGTGATGGTGGTCAACCCGCAGAATCGTGCGGTTCGGGTGGCGGTGACGGGGGGGATGTTGCCGGGCGAGCAGGCGGTGACCTTGGCGCCGCAGAGCACCCAGACGCTCGCGCTGCCGTGGGTGCCCGAGCTGGTTCAGTATGACCCGAATTACATGGGCTGCACCCCGGGGGGGGCGTGCGGCACGCCTAGCGGGGTCGCGGCCTCGGCGCTGCGTCGCGGCGGCGCGTACTTGCTTCGGAGCGAGCTCCCGGTGGTGGTGACGCAGTTCAACCCCTTGCAAGCGCAAGCGCCGACGGGGCATCGGAGCTTCACCAGCGACGCGTCGCTTCTCTTGCCCGAGCACGCCTGGGGCACGCGGTACATGGTGCTGACGTGGCCCAACTGGCAGCCTTCGCCCTCGTTTGCGACGGGGGGCTTCTTTTCGGTGGTGGCCTCGCGCCCGGGCATGACCAGCGTGACGGTGCGCCCCACGACGGCGATCGTGGCGAGCCGCGGCGTGAGCGCCATCGCGGCCAACGCGACGGCGACATATCAGCTCGGCCAGGGCGACGTGCTCCAGATCGTGAGCGCGGGGGCGGGCGATTTGAGCGGCTCGACGGTCGAGGCCTCGCAGCCCGTGGCGGTCTTCGCCGGGCACGATTGCACGCAGGTGCCGAACATGGTGCCCGCGTGTGACCATCTTGAGGAGCAGCTTCCGCCGGTGAGCGCGTGGGGGCGCGAGTTCGTGTTCGGCCCCTTCCGCGAGCGTTCGCCGAACAACGCGTATGTGCGGGTGCTCGCGTCGGAGGCGACGACGCTGAGGGTCGTGCGCAGCGACGCGACCCAAGAGATTTCGCTCAGCGCGGGGCAGACGCACAATCTCCAGACCGGCGCCGTTCAACGGCTCGTGGCGAGCCGCCCGGTGCTGGTGGCGGCGTACATGAGCGGGCCGGGCAGCGACTCGATGGCGCCGGGTGACCCCTCGATGGTGCTCATCGCACCGCTCGAACAAGGCCGCGGCGCGTACAATTTCGTCGTGCCCGAGACCTACGACACGAACTACCTCTCGGTGACGCTCCCGATGGGGGCAGACCTCGTCGTCGACGGGCAGTCGTCGAGCGCCGCGCGCGAGAGCAGCGGCTCGGTGAGCGTGCTGGCGGCCCCCATCGCGCCGGGGTTGCATCGCATCCAGACGCGAAACGGTGAGGGCTTCGGTGCGGTGCTCTACGGGGTCGCGCAGTACACCTCGTACGCCTTCCCCGTGGGCATGGGGCTGCGCGCGCTGCCCTGAACCGTGCCGCCGCGGCCCGCGCGGGTCGCTGGTCAGAAGAAACCCACCCCGCGCCGCGTTGCCGAACCCACCCGGCGTAGAGTAGAACCCGCCTACGATGCGGCGCGCGATCTTTCTTGCGGCAGTTTGCGGGGTGTTCTCGGCGACCGGGTGTGTCGAAGAGCCCCCGTTCATTGTGGTCGACGACGCGGGCGCGGCCCGTGACACGGGCACCACGCGCTTTGACACCGGCGGCGGCAGCGGCCTCTGTCGCCCCGGGCAGATCTACTGCAACGGCGCTGAGAGCTACCAGTGCACCGAGAGCGGCCAGGTGATCAACCGGCAGGCGTGCACCGGCGCCGCGCTGACCTGCGTGGCAGGCATCGGGTGCCGGGTCTGCACCCCGCAGCAGAGCCGCTGCAACCCCGACATGGCGCAGCAGATTCAGACCTGCTCGAACGACGGCATGCGGTGGATCAATGGGGCCACCTGCGCGGTCGACGAGGGCCAGAGCTGCACCGGCGGGGTGTGCGCCGATCGGTGCTCGAGCAGCGCCACCGGGCGCTCGTACCTCGGGTGCGATTACTGGCCTACGATCACGGCCAACAGCCAGCTCGACTCGAACTTCGAGTTCGCCGTGGTGCTCTCGAACCCGCAGAGCTACGCCGTGCGCGCGACCATCACGGGCGGCGCCTTGCAGCAGCCGCGGGTGGTCGAGCTCACGCCCGGGTCGGTGCAGACGGTGCCCTTGCCCTGGGTCGATGAGCTGGTGGCCTTCGATCGCCGCGCGCCGGGCTGCCGCGGCCCGGGTGACCCAGGATGCGATTACGGGGTGATGCCCGCGCGCTCGACCCTGCGGCGCAACGGCGCGTACCACGTTCATTCGAACGGCCCCATCGCGGCGTATCAGTTCAACCCGCTAAACTTCTCGCGGAGCGGCGGGTACTACAGCTTCACCAATGACGCGTCGCTGCTCTTGCCGCAAGGCGTGTTGACCAACCGTTA
Organism: Myxococcales bacterium; assembly: GCA_016792845.1. Taxonomy (GTDB): domain Bacteria; phylum Myxococcota_A; class Polyangia; order Polyangiales; genus JAEUKH01. The sequence continues at coordinate 176,371 of JAEUKH010000023.1, forward strand.
CATCGTAAGCACCTGGCCGAATTGGAGTCCGGCGGGGTCGACGGTCACCGCGGGCGGCTTCGCGACCATCGTGGCGGTCTCGGGTGAGAGCACCATGGTGACGGTGCGCCCGACCTCGGCGGTGGCCGCGGGGGCGGGGGTGCCTGCGATCGCACGCGGCGCCACGGGGACCTTCAGCCTTCAGCCTGGCGACGCGGTGCAGCTGGTGGGTTCGGGCGCGGGCGACCTCTCAGGCACGGTGATCGAGGCGACCAACCCGATCGCGGTATTTGTGGGTCACGATTGTACGAACGTGCCGACCAATCGCCCGGCCTGCGATCACCTCGAAGAGCAGCTCTTCCCGAATGAGACCTGGGGGCGAGATTATTTCGTGTCGGGGCTCCGCGACCGCGGCACCACCCAGTCGGTGATTCGCATCATTTCGCAGGCGGCCAACAACACCCTGACCTTTGACCCGCCGAGCGTGCGCGCGCCGGCGACCCTGGGGCAGGGCCAGGTGCTCGAGTTCGCCACGAGCGATCACTTTCGCGTGCAGGGCACCCAGGCCTTCTTGGTGTCGCAGTACATGATCGGGCAAGGGCCCGCGACGCTCGGCGGCAGCGGCGCGGGCGACCCGGCCATGGTCTTCGAGGTGCCCGTTCAGCAGTACCGTACGAGCTACGATTTTCTCGTGCCGTCGACGTACCAGAGCAACTTCATCAACGTGGTCGCCCCCATGGGCACCACCCTCACGATGGACGATCAGCCCTTCCGCGGGTCGATGTCGGTGGTCTCGGGGTATTCGATCTACACCCTGCCCATCCAGCCGGGCGCGCATCGCATCCGCGCGGGGGGCAACCAGGCCTTCGGCATCAAGGTGTACGGCATCGCGTCGTACACGTCGTACATGTATCCCGGGGGGCTCGACCTCCAACTGATCACGCCGGGCTGAGTCAAAGCGCGTCGGTCTGCTCGCCCCATGCGCGCCAAGAGCCCGAACCGCCGAGGGAGCCCCGAAGCCATCGCCCGACGGGTGGTGGCGCGGCGCCTCAACGACCTGCTCACCCACGGAGAGGGCCCCGCAGCGGTCGAAGATGGCCGCACCGCGCGGCGCCGTCGGCGGCTCCTCGACGCCCTCGCGCGCGGCACCGAGCGGCCCGATGGCATGAAGCCGATCGAGATCCTCCAGGCCGTTGACACCCTGCTCGGGCTCGGCGAAACGGTGGCGAGCCTGAAGAAGGTCGTGACGCTTCACGCGCGCCCGGCGCTCCGACCCGAGACCGCCGCGGCCTTGGTGGCCGCGCTCGCGTCGGCCTACCAGTTTCGACTTGAAGCCTACGCATTTGTGGGGCTCCCTCCGCCTGCCGCGGCGCCGCGTCGCCCGCACCGCGGCTCGACCACCGACGCGTGACCCTTTGCTTCTAATTTCGCCATGAGCCACCCCGAAGCGCCGCCTGCCGAGGCCGCGGCCGAGACGACCGAACCCCCTGTGCGCCCTGTCGCGCCTTCATGGCGCACCCGCTTGGGCGCGTCGGCGCTCTCGGGCGCGTCGCTGGTCTTCGCCCTCGCCATCACGGTGAAGGCCCACCTGCATTTCATGCTGCCCTTCGCGACGCCGGTGAGCAACGACGAGGGCTACATCTCGGCCTTCGCGATGCGCATGATCGACGGGCGCTGGCTGCCCTACGTCGACGCGGTGTCGCAGCGCGGGCCGATTCTGTACTGGGTGACCGCGGCGGTGATGCGCCTCGCGGGGCGCTTCTCGTGGCTGCCCATTCGCGGCCTCGCGCTGTCGATCTCGTTGCTGCTGGTCTTGGGCTGCTACCTCCTCGCGCGGGCGCTCTTTACGCCCCTCGCGGGGGGCCTGGCGGCGCTGTTCGTGACCTACTTTCTCTCGTACGAGCTCAACCCGTGGGACGGTGTGGGCCTCAACGGCGAGGGCATGGCCATGGTCTTCGCCCTCGGCTCGATGCTCGCGGTGAGCCGTGTGATGTTGGGCGACGACGCGCCGCGGGTTCAGCGCAGGCTGACCGTGGCCTCGGGGGCGCTCATCGCGCTGGCGGGGCTCTCGAAGCAGATGGCCCTGGCCCACGCGGCGCCGAGCGTGCTCTGGCTGGCGCTGGGGCGCGTCGACGACGACCGCGGGTTCAAGACCCGGATGCGCGCGGTGGGCGCCTTCGTCGCGGGGGCCCTGGCGCCCTACGCGCTGGTGTTGGGCCTCTACGCGGCGACGGGGCATCTGCGCGAATTTGTTTATTATTATCAGCGGTACGGCCGCGACATCTTCATGGCGCCGGTCACGGTGACGGCGTACCGCGAGAAGCTCCGCGAGCAGATCGACAAGTACTTTCTGGGCATCGCGGGGGTCGGCAGCCTTGCGACGCTGTACCTCGGTCAGACGCTCTCGCGCACGTTGCGCGGGCCTGGGGGGCTCGGCCGGTGGCGTCGCGAGGCGCCGCGGTACTTCGCGGTGGCGCAGATGGCCTTCGGGGCGCTCGGGGCGTGCTTCACGGGGCGCTTCTTCCCGCACTATTTTGTGCAGCTCTTCCCGGTTGCGGCGGTGGTCGCGGGGGCGGCCGGGGCCTCGATGCTTGAGGCCGAGGGTGACGCCGGCACGGTCGATCGGCCGCGCGGCTGGCTCGCTCAGAACATCGCGGGGCTCGTGGCGGTGCTCGGCGCGATGGCGCTCTTGACCGTGAGCGCGTCGGCCCTCGACCGGGTGGTGCGCTTCCGTCGCGACACCGACCGTTGGTACCAAGACCCGCGGGCCGACGCCATTGTGCGGTATGTGATTGAAAAGACGGCGCCGAGCGACCTGATTTTTGTCTGGGGCTTTCGCGCCGAGACCCACGTCTCGTCGGGGCGCCGCCCGGCGTCGCGATTTGTGTACAGCGTGTACCCGGCGGGGGTGGTGCCGTGGTTCCAAGCGACGCGCGACGAAGAAGAGCAGCGGCAGGTGCCGGGGGCGCGGCAGCAGCTCCTCGACGACCTTGAGAGCAACCGCCCCGAGCTCGTGATCGACGCGGGCCGCTCGATGAACGGGCGATACATGTACAACTATCCGGTGTTGCGCACCTACCTCGACCGCAACTACTGCTTTATGCGCTACGTCGACGGTGAGCCCATCTATCGCCGTCGTCATGGCGCAAACTGCCCGCCCGCTGATTACTGAATCGCGGCCCGCAGCAGGGCAGACACAGTCTCAATTCGACGGCAAGTTCGCCGCGCGTGGGGCGGAATTTGCTGGAGAGATGTTCTCTCTCCGCAGAGTTCAAGTTAGCGTGAGCGTGAAAGGAGTGGGTTTCATTGCCTACGACTCGTTCACTACTGTTCCATACATTGACGCTCGCCGCGGCGCTCGTACTGGGGTGCTCTGGGCGGAGCGTCGTCGGGGGGGAAGTACCCTCGAACCAACCCGACGCTGCCGTCACCGACGTCAGCGGCATTGACAGCGCGACGAGCTGTCCCGACGGGCAGATCGCGTGCGCGGGGCGTTGTTACGACCCTCGCGCCAACAACGATCACTGCGGTGCCTGCGGCAACACCTGTACGGCTGGCAACACCTGCCAGAACGGCGCCTGCGTCCCGCGGTGCATGGGCAACGAGACCCTCTGCGCATCGAACGGGGGCACGCCCCGCTGTTCGATCCTCTCGACCGACACGGCCAACTGCGGGACTTGCGGCAACGCGTGCAGCCGCGACCAGGTCTGCGCCAACGGCACCTGCACGTTCATGTGCACGGGCATGGCGGTCGAGTGCCCCGGCAACAGCAGCTCGCTCGACGGCGGCACGGGCGGTCGCTACTGCGCCGAGCTCAACTCTGATCGCAGCAACTGCGGCGCCTGCGGCAACAGCTGTCTCGAAGGCTACTCGTGCGAGCAAGGTCGCTGTCGCATTCGATGCGCCGAGCTCGAGGTCGCGTGCCCCTTGCCGAACCGCGCCGACGCGGGCGTGATGGGCGGCGGCGAGGCCTGCGTCAACACCGCGAACGACGTTCGCAACTGCGGCATGTGCGGCAACGTCTGCCCCCTCGGGCAGTTCTGCGTGCGCGGGGCCTGCGCCACCATGTGCGGCTCGGGGCTCACCAACTGCACGGGCACTTGTCGCGACCTCCAGAGCGATCGCATGGGCTGCGGCGCCTGCGACAACGCGTGCCGCTCGGGCGAGCTCTGCGTCAACGGCATGTGCACCGTCTCGTGCGGCGCGGGCCAGTCTGACTGCATGGGCGTGTGCCGCGACCTCGGCACCGACGTGAACAACTGCGGCGTCTGCGGCACGCGCTGCGCGCCGGGCCAGGTCTGCTCGATGGGCATGTGCCAGGTGAGCTGCGGCGGCGGCACCACCAACTGCACGGGCGTGTGTCGCGATCTCCAGAGCGACACGGCCAACTGCGGCGCCTGCGGGATGGCCTGTCCGGCAGGGCAGATCTGCTCGATGGGCATGTGCCAGGTGAGCTGCGGCGGCGGCACCACCAACTGCAACGGGGTGTGTCGCGACGTCACCACCGACAACAACAACTGCGGCATGTGCGGTCGCATGTGCCCCGCGGGTCAGCTCTGCTCGAACGGCATGTGCCAGGTGAGCTGCGGCGCGGGCACCACCAACTGCGAGGGCGTGTGCCGCGACACGAGCACCGACCTCAACAACTGCGGCGCCTGCGGCACCCGGTGCCAGGCGGGCGAGGTCTGCTCGGCGGGCCGTTGTCAGGTGAGCTGCGGCGGCGGTCAGACCGAGTGCATGGGCGTCTGCCGCGACCTCACCACCGACAACAACAACTGCGGCGCGTGCGGCCGCATGTGCGCGTCGGGGCAGCTCTGCTCGAACGGCATGTGCGCCGTGTCGTGCGGGGCTGGCACCACCAACTGCGAAGGCGTCTGCCGCGACATTCAGACCGACAACAACAACTGCGGCGCCTGCGGCCGGGTCTGCCCCGCGGGGCAGCTCTGTTCGAGCGGCACGTGCTCGGTCTCATGCATGGAGGGGCTCACCCAGTGCTCGGGCGTGTGCCGCGACCTCGCCACCGACACAAACAACTGCGGCGTCTGCGGCAACGTGTGCCCCTCGGGCAGCGTGTGCTCGCGCGGCATGTGTCAGGTGTCGTGCGGGGCGGGCACCACCAACTGCTCGGGCGCGTGTCGCGACCTCCAGACCGACAACAACAACTGCGGCATGTGCGGCACGATGTGTCCGAGCGGCCAGGTGTGCTCAGGGGGGCGCTGCCAGGTGTCGTGCGGCACGGGCCTCACCAACTGCACCGGCACCTGCCGCGACCTCCAGAACGACCGCTTGAACTGCGGCGTCTGCGGCACGGTCTGCCCGTCGGGGCAGAGCTGCATGAGCGGCATGTGCGTGACCTCGTGTCCGTCGGGGCAAGTTGAGTGTTCGGGCACCTGCCGAGAGCTCAGCACCGACCGGTTGAACTGCGGCGCCTGCGGCCGGGTCTGCCCGAGCGGCCAGGTCTGCTCGGCCGGCAACTGCACGGTCTCTTGCACCGCGGGCACGACCATCTGTTCGGGCGTGTGTCGCGACCTTCAGACCGACAACAACAACTGCGGCTCGTGCGGTCGCATGTGTCCGAGCGGTCAGGTCTGCTCGGGCGGGCAGTGCGCGGTCTCGTGCGGGGCAGGGCTCAACAACTGCTCGGGCGTGTGCCGCGACCTTCAGACCGACAACAACAACTGCGGCATGTGCGGCCGCGCTTGCGCCTCGGGTCAGGTGTGCTCGGCCGGTGTCTGCACGGTGTCGTGCGGCGCGGGTACGACCAACTGCTCGGGCGTGTGCCGCGTGCTCTCGACCGACAACGCCAACTGCGGCGCCTGCGGTCGCGTCTGCGCCTCGGGTCAGGTCTGCACCAACGGCGTCTGCACGGTGTCGTGCGGCGCGGGTACGACCAACTGCTCGGGCGTGTGCCGCGACCTCGCCACCGACAACAACAACTGCGGCTCGTGCGGTCGCGCGTGCCCCTCGGGGCAGGTCTGCTCGGGCGGCACCTGCAACGTGTCGTGCGGCGCGGGTACGACCAACTGCTCGGGCGTGTGCCGCGACCTCGGCACCGACAACGCCAACTGCGGCATGTGCGGCCGTGCGTGTCCCTCGGGGCAGGCGTGCACCAACGGCACCTGCTCGGTCTCGTGCTCGACGGGTCTGAGCAACTGCTCGGGCGTGTGCCGCGACCTCACCAGCGACACCAACAACTGCGGCTCCTGCGGTCGGCTCTGCGCCTCGGGGCAGATCTGCGTGTCGAGCGTGTGCACGGTCACCTGCGGGACGGGCACCACCAACTGCTCGGGCGTGTGCCGCGACCTCCAGACCGACACCAACAACTGCGGCGCCTGCGGCCGCGTGTGCCCCGCGGGTCAGCTCTGCTCGGCGGGCTCGTGCTCGGTGAGCTGCGGCACGGGCACCACCAACTGCTCGGGCGTGTGCCGTAACCTCCAGTCTGACAACGCCAACTGCGGCGCCTGCGGCCGCGTCTGCGCGTCGGGTCAGGTGTGCACCAACGGCACCTGCACGGTGTCATGCTCGACGGGCCAGTCGGTCTGTTCGGGCGTGTGCCGCGATCTTCAGACCGACAACAACAACTGCGGTTCGTGCGGTCGTGTGTGCCCGAGCGGGCAGGTCTGCTCGGCGGGGGTCTGCAACGTGTCGTGCGCCTCGGGTACGACCAACTGCTCGGGGGTGTGCCGCGACCTCACCACCGACAACGCCAACTGCGGCGCCTGCGGCCGCGCATGCCCCGCGGGGCAGCTCTGCTCGGCGGGCGTGTGCACCGTGAGCTGCGCCTCGGGCACGACCAACTGCTCGGGGGTGTGCCGCGACCTCACCACCGACAACGCCAACTGCGGCGCGTGCGGCCGGGCGTGTCCGAGCGGCCAGGTGTGCTCGGGCGGCACCTGCAACGTGTCGTGCGCTTCGGGTACGACCAACTGCTCGGGCGTGTGCCGCGACCTCACCACCGACAACAACAACTGCGGCGCCTGCGCGCGGGTGTGTCCGAGCGGCCAGGTGTGCTCGTCGGGCGTGTGCACGGTGACCTGCGGTTCGGGCACGACCAACTGCTCGGGGGTGTGCCGTAACCTCCAGACCGACAACGCCAACTGCGGCGCCTGCGGGCGAACGTGTCCGAGCGGGCAGCTCTGCTCGGGCGGCGCGTGCGTGGTGTCGTGCGGCACGGGCTTCACCAACTGCTCGGGCGTGTGCCGCGACCTCACCAGCGACAACAACAACTGCGGCGCCTGCGCGCGGGTCTGCCCGACGGGGCAGGTCTGCACGAGCGGGGCCTGCACGACGGTGTGTTCGAGCGGCCTCACCAACTGCTCGGGCGTGTGTCGCTCGCTCCAGACCGACAACGCCAACTGCGGCGCGTGCGGCAACGTGTGCGCGCAAGGGCTCACCTGCGTGAGCGGGAGCTGCACCTTGGTGTGCGCCACCGGGCAGACCAACTGCTCGGGCGTGTGCCGTAACCTCCAGACCGACAACGCCAACTGCGGCGCCTGCGCGCGGGTCTGCCCGAGCGGTCAGGTGTGTTCGAACGGTGCGTGCAGCGTCAACTGCTCGACCGGGCAGACCAACTGCTCGGGCGTGTGCCGCGACCTCACCAGCGACAACAACAACTGCGGCGCCTGCGGCCGCGTGTGCAGCACGGGCCAGGCCTGTGTTTCAGGCACCTGCGTGGGTCAAGGCGCCCTGCGGTTCACCCTCACCTGGGACACCGTGGGCGACATGGACCTCCACGTCTTGCCGCCCTGCGGCACCGAGATCTACTACGGCCGCTTGATGGCGTGTGGCGGCACCCTCGACGTCGACGACACCACCCAGCGCGGCCCAGAGAACGTCTTCTGGAGCAGCTCGTACACCCCGGGGCGCTACTACGTCTGCCCCGAGGCGTACACCAGCGCCGTGGCCAACGCGACGTGGACCCTCGTGGTCGTGCGCGGAGGCATCGAGGTGCATCGCAGCACGGGTCGACGCGGGCGCACCGACGGCAACGTGCCGTGTAACAGCTCGTTCCCCGGTGTGGTGACGTTGAACCTCTGAGCCCTCTCCTCGCTCGGCGCCCGCGTCACCTCATGGTGCGGGCGTCGGCGCCCTCCTCGGCAGCCTCTCACCGCACTCCCTGAAGCGCCCCTCGGCCCCGGCGAGGGCGGCGCGCTGCGCCCGCACACATCTCTGCAACTGTCTGATTTTACTTGGATTTTTACGAGGCTTCGAGCGCGCAAAGCAGCGCGAGGGACTCCGCGTCGCCGCTCGCCTCGGCCGCGCGTCGCCCGGCCTTGAGGAGCACCCGACGAGGGCCGAAGCGCGCGATGCCGCGGGCCACGAGCTCGAGGGCGACGTCGTAGGTCTGGCCCCAGGTGAAATACCGCGCCGCGCGGGCGTGGGTCGCCGCGGTGGCCCCTTCGAGGAAGAGCCCCATCGCGACCAGGGTGCCCGCCAGGTTGGCGCGCGAGGGCGCCCGCTCGAGCCCCGGCGCATCGCCCGCCGCCCGCTGAGCGACCCGCACCAGCAGCGCGAGCCCCGCACGCCCGTGCCGTCTGACGACCTCGCCGAGGGCCTCTTCGACCGGCGCGCTCCATCGCGGAAACGCGCCCCCGAGCGGCGAGGCGTACACCCCAGGGTCGCCGAGCGTGACCAGCCGCGCCTCGGGCGACAGCGCGCGAGAGCTCCGCACCGGCGACGGGCTCCGCGCGACGGCGCCGAGCAGCGCGCGCGACACCGCCGAGAGGGCCGCGTCTTGGGCGCTTCGCCGCGGCACAAAGCCCGTCGGCAGGTGGTCGCGCACCGACGCTTCGAGCACCGCGACCACCGCGCCTTCGGCCGGCAAGGGCGCGACGGCGAGCTGCGCCACGACCCTCCCGCGAACCCGCACCAACGCCGCCCGACCCGCCGCCGTGCTCGGCGAGAGCCGCGCGAGACGGGGCGCGAGCGTCGGCCCGAGCTGTGTGAGGCTCCAGCGGTGCCAGGGGTCGTCGTGGGGCGCGCCCTGAGGGCCCCAGAAGGCGATCAACGGGAGCCGGGCGGCGAGACCCGCCACCCATGCGTCAAGAGCCGCTGCGAAGGCGTCTAGGGCGCTCTGTCGCTGTGCTACGCCGCGGGCCCCGGCGCGACGCCCGCGACGGTCGCGGGCCGCCTTCACGGGCTCGGGCGCGGAGTGCGCACGCGCGGCGGCGTCAAATGCGCCGATTTCGCCTGAAAAACAGGCAAACTCTGCGTCGACCTCTGCGGCCGCGGCGAGGGGCGCGGGCAGACCGATCGTGACCTGCGCCCGCTCGTCGGGGGTGAGGGCTCGGGCAAAGAGCGCGAAGGCCTCTGCGGTGGGGCTGAGCGCGTCGGCGGCGAGCACGCCGTGGTTTACGAAGAGGTAGCTGAAGCGAGGGTCGCGCATGGGGGCACCTTCGGGCGGGCGGTCTCGGGGCGCGCGAGGCCGAGGCTCAGTCGTTCCACCGGTGGTAGGGCTGGGCGGTGCCGGGGTCGCGGGAGGCGGGCGGCGTCTCGGGTTGCGCGGCCGAAGAAGGGGCGCCCGAGAGGCCCACGTCGGCGTGGCGTCGACGGTGCCGGTGGTGTCGATGATGGCGCGCCGCGGGCGTCGCCGACGGAGCCGCGCGCTCAGGGGCGGTGACGAGGGCCATGGGGGGCGGGTCGCGGGTCTCGATCACCGTCGGGGCGGCCGCTGCGATCACCTCGGGGTGCACCGCGGCGGGGGCGGCCAGCGCCGGAGGCTGCGGCGCAGGGGCGCTCACCGTGGGCGCCGGGGCGCTCGCCGCGGCGGTTGGGGCAGGGGGGCGCGCGCGGTTCGCGAGGCGCGCCATCGCGAGGGTGAGCACGCCGAACACCAGCCCCGCCGCCACCGCCGCAAGCCACCAGGTGCGCCGCAGCGGCGCGGCCTGTGACACCCTCGGGTTAGACGTCATCACCCCGAGCGCGGGAGTCTTAAACTCTGGCACGATCTCATCGAGCCTAGAGAGGAAGGCCGCCGCCGACTGAGGCCGCTCAGCGGGGTCTTTGGCGAGGGCCCGCGCGACGAGGGCTTCGAGCGAGTCTGAGACCGCCACGAGGGGCGCCGCCTCGCGCAAGGGCGGGGGCACCGTCTTGATGTGGTGCGCCATCACCACCACCGCGTCGTCTTCGGTGAACGGCGCGTTGCCCGTGATCATGTGGAAGAGCAGCACGCCCACCGCGTAGAGGTCGCTGCGGCCGTCGAGGCTCTTGCCCTGCGCTTGTTCGGGCGACATGTAGCGCGGCGTGCCGAAGACCGTGCCCTCTTGCGTCGCGAGGGGGTCGATGCCCTCGGCCTTGTCGCCGTCGCGAATCTTCGCGATGCCGAAATCGACCACCTTCACCACCTCGTCTTCGTCAGGCCGACCGTGGACCCGCGCGAGGAAGATGTTGTCGGGCTTGAGATCGCGGTGAATGATGCCCGCGGCGTGGGCCTCGTCGAGGGAGCGCAAGACCCCCATCGCGATCTTCGTGGCGAGCTCTTGCCCGAGCGGCCCCTCGCGGCGCATCCGGGTCGAGAGCATCTCGCCTTCGAGAAGCTCCATCGCGAGGTAGAGGAGCCCGTCGTCGGTCTGACCGAAATCGAAGAGCGTGACGGTGTTGGGGTGCTTGAGCTGCGAGAGCGTGCGGGCCTCGCGCTTGAAGCGGGCCACGGTCTCAGGGTCGCGACCCAACTCGCGCCGCAAGACCTTCAGCGCGATCTCGCGCCGCATGGGCGACTGCTCGGCGCGGTACACCGTGCCCATGCCGCCCGAACCGATGCGGCCGAGGAGCGTAAACCGCCCCGCCAGCGTCGCCCCGAGCATCGCGTCACGGCCCGACGCCTCGTAGGCCTCGCGCGACACAAGCCGACGGCCGTCGCGCGGACACTGCGACGTCTCGGCAGGATACTCATTGCGACAGAGGGCACAAAGGCTCACAACAACAACCGCCTCGCAGCGCGCAGTTCGGGGGGCGCCGCACACGTCACCAAGGGCGTCGACCCGAAGCAGTCAGAAGCCTAGCATTCTCAAGCGACCGCGGGGGGCATACTCTCACCCTCGTGAAGATTCGACCCCGGGGCCCCGCGCTGAGGATGATCGCCGTCGGGGCGCTCTGCGGCGGTGAGGCCCTCGCACAGACCCCGTGGCGGGTCGAGACCGTGGTGGTCGGGCCGCGCAGCGAGGGGCTGAGACAGCGCGACCCGGAGACCCGGGCCGGGGCCGCGGCGTGGCTCGGGCGAGGGGCCCTCCCGGGCGACAGCCAGGGCCTCGCGAGGCTCGCCGCGGTGATGCTCCAGGAGCGCGACCTCACCGTGCGCGTGGCCGAGATCCAGAGCCTCCTTGAGGCGCGACCCTTGGGGTGGGAGCAGCTCCTCCTGGCCCTCTGGCAGCGCACCCAGGCCCTTGAGACCCGCACCGAAACAGGGGTCGGCGGCACGCTCCGAGACCGCGAGCCCGTGTACGGTCGGGTGCTCCTCTCGGCCCTCGCGTGCGTCACCGCCGCGCCCTCGACGGAGGCCTTGGGTGACCCCGACGGCCCGCCGGTGACACAGCGCGTGCGAGGCTCACATCGGAGCTATGACGCGCTCCTCGCGCCGCTCACCGAGACCGCGTCGGGTGACAGCCTCGACGACCCCGACACGCTCCACGCCGCGCGGCTCCTCGCGACGATGCCCGAGGCCCGCGTCGCTGCGATCTTCGAGCGCGCCAACCCCTCGGTGATCGAGCAGGTGTTGCGGCTGCGGGTGCTCGCGCTGCGGGGCGACCCCCGCGCCTTGCCGGTGTGCGAAGCCTTGCTCGCGACGAGCCCCGAGCCCGACGAGCGGCTGCGCCGGGCCGCGCTCGACGCGGTGGTGTGGCTGCGGGCGAGCGAGCTCGCGCCGCGGGTGCTCGCCTACGCCGAAGCGACCCCCTCTCGGGCCTTGCGGGCCCGCGCCCTCGCAGCCCTCGGACAGCTCGGCGGCGGCTTCGACGCGATGTCGCTGGTGCCCTTCCTCGATGACCCGATGGCCGCCGGGGCGGCCCTCGACGCGCTCGCGGCGCTGGGCGACCCGAGGGTGGCGCCGGCGCTTGTGGCACGCCTCTCGGCGCGTTGGAGCCGCGACCGCGCGGCGGCAGCCCGGGCGCTGCGAGACTTCGACCTCGGTTCGGTCTCTGAGGCCCTCGCGCAACGGGCTTTGGCCGAGCCCGAGGCGGCGGTGCGCCGGGCCCTCGTCGACGCCCTCGCCCAGCAGCAGAACCCTGTCGCCCGCGCCCGGCTCGCGACCCTCGACGCGCCCGAAGCGGCGCTCGCCCGGGGCCTCGTCGCCCGCGCCTCGGGGCAGGGGCCCGGAGACGACACGGGTGACGCCGCCGCGGTCGCAGGGTTTCGCGCCGCCAACACCGAGGCCGAGCGGGTCAACCGTGCCCTCAGACTCGCCGCCCGCGACACTACGCTCGCGCGGGAGGCCCTTGTCGGTTGGATCGAGGCCGTCGGAGACGACCCTGACGACGCCGCCCTCGCCGCCGCGGTGGCGCTCTCAGACCGAGGCCTCGGGCTCGAACGCGATCGCCTCGCGCGCTGGAGCCGCCACCCGAGGGCCCGGGCCAGGGCCGCCGCGGCGTACCTCCTCGGGGCGTCTCGCCTCGGGCAAAATATGGCGCTCCGCGCGCTCTTGCGGGTCGAGCCCGAGCCGACGGTGCTGCACGCCGCGGCGATGGCCCTCGCGCGCGCGGAGGGCCCCGCGGCGTTTGATGCGTTGGGCCTCCTCCGGGGTGTGGCCCGCGGGGCCGAGACCCTTGACGCGCTCACCGTGGCCGCGGCGATGGCACAGAGTGGCCAGGTGACCCTGGCGCCTGCGTCAGGCTGGCGGGCGGTGCGCGGCGCCCCCGGGGCGGTGGGGTGCTGGCTCGACGCGCAGGGCCGACCGCGGTGGGCCGGGCTCTCAGAGGCGGGCGACGGGTGGGTCGCGGGGCGCGAAGAAGGTGCGCCGATTCCTTGACGGGCGGGCGCTCAGGGGCTTTGAGTCGCGGGCGCTAAGGAGACACCGTCGCGATGGCAGAAGGGCAACAAGACACCGGGCTTCGAGAGGTCGAAGCGATGAGCCTTGAGGGCATTCTTGAGCGCCTCGGGAGCGTCGTCGAGCGGCTCGAACGAGGCGACGTCGCGCTCGAAGAGTCGCTCAAGATCTTTGAAGAGGGCATCCGGCTCACCCGCGAGGGGCAGCGACGCCTCGATGCCGCCGAACGGAAGGTCGAACAGCTCATCACGGGCGAAGACGGCGCGGTCACCACGCAGCCCATCACGCCCCGAGGTGGGTGAGGCAGCACCGTCGCAGGTCGCGGTCGCGGCGGGTGCCACGATCGCGGGCGCGAGAAGTGCTTTCGGAATGCTAGACGCCCCTATTTCGGGGGTGGTAGAAGGCGCCGTCGACGCACACCTACACGAGGTGTGGGTTGTTACCATTGCGCCGATGCTTGTCGCCGAGCCCCGCACCATGGCAGGGCCTCGAAGCGACGGTCGAGACTGACGGAGGAATTCACCAATGCGGGACTCTCGGAAGTTGGCCTTCATCCTGGCCGCCCTGGCAGCGACGACGCTGCCCGTGGTGGCCTTCGCCCAGACCACCGGGGGCACCGGGGCCCAAAACGGTGGGGCGGCGAGCAGCGACGACGACGACGAGGATGAAGACGAGCCTGCGCCCTCGTCGAGCGCGAACAGCGGCGCCGCGGCCGGTGCCGCCGAGACTCCTGAGACCGACGACGCGCGCCGCGAGCGGGTGCTGCCGCGGTTCTCGACCCTCGACGGGTCGGTGGGCCTCTTGCGCACGGCAAGCGGGCAGCTCGGCGGGGCGGGCTCGTTTCGCTTCGGCCTGATCGGTGAGTACTTCGGTACGAGCGATTTTCTGCGGCCGTCGAGCCTCTCGGGCACCGCGGCGGTGGGCGGCACCGACGACGCGAGCCATGTGGGCGGCACCGTCACGCTGTCGTACTCGCCGCTCGATTTTCTTGAGGTGTACGGCTCGATCCGCGCGTACGCGAACAGCAACAACCGCGAGCGCCCGACGCTGTTTCAGGTGCTCGGCGACACCAACCTCGGGGTGAAGGCCGCGTGGCGCGTGGCCCGGGGCATCTACGTCGGCGGCAACGCGGGGCTGTGGCTCCTCAACCGCTCGGGCGACATCGGGCTCCTCACCGACTCGACGAGCTTCGACCTGCGGGCCATCGGCACCTTCGATCTGCAAGAGATCACCCGCTCGGTGCCGCTGCGTATTCACGTCAACGCGCAGTATTACTTCGACAACAGCTCGGCCATCGTGAGCGACGTCGAGGCCCGCCGCCGCGCGGCGCAGCCCGGCTTCGACAGCTCGATCTGCGCGACCGGGGCCGCCGCGAGCGAGCCGCGTTGCTTCCTCGAAGTGTCGCGGGTCGAGCGCTTCGCCTTGGGCATCAACCGCCTCGACCGGCTGAACGTCAACCTCGGCGTCGAGGCCAACCTGCCGTACGTGCACCCCTTCGTCGAGTGGCAGGTGGGCGTGCCGGTGAACCGCCAGGGCTACCAGTGTTACGACCCGCCCTCGGGCGGGGCGCGGCCGGGCGGCGCATCCGACGACGATCTGTGCTTCGCCAACCAGGGCTTCAGCTCGATCCCCTCGCGGCTCACCCTGGGCGCGCGGGTGCTGCCGCCGGTGCGCGGTCTCTCGGCGCTCCTCGCGGTCGACGTGGGCACCTCGGGCACGAGCACCTTCGTGCGCGAGCTCGCGCCGACCCCGCCGTGGCAGCTCTACTTCGGCGCCGCGTTCGCGTACGACACGCACCCCGTCGTGCGTCGGGTCGAGGTGCCGGGCCCCGAGCGCGTGGTCGATCGCGAGGTCGACCGTACGCCGCCGGGCGGCCACGTGGCGGGCCTCGTGCGCGACGCCGAGGGGCGCGCGGGCGTGCAGGGCGCGATCGTGTCGTTTGACGGTCACCCTGAGTTTCCGCTCCTGGCGAGCGCGGCCGATGGGCGCTTTCGGTCAGGGCGGCTCGCGCCGGGTGAGTACCGGCTGCGGGTGAGCGCGCCCGAGTACAACCCGGGCGAGTGCACGGTGACCATCCCCGCGCCCGCGGCGCCGGCCGAGGGTCAGGCCGCGGCGGCCGAGACCGAGGGTACGGTCAACTGTGACCTCCGCGCGATGCCGCGCCGCGGCGGGCTCACCATCCGTGTGGTGTCGAGCCAGGGCGGCGCGGGCGTCTCGGGTGTGCCCGTGGTGATCACCGGGCCGGGCGACGGCGCGGCCGCGCGCACTGAGACCACCGGCGCCGATGGCACCGTGACGGTGAACGAGCTCCTCGCGGGCGCGTACACCGTTCAGGCCCAGGCCAGCGACCGTCACATGGGCGGCCAGAGCCAGCCGACCAGCGTGGTGGCGCGGCAGAGCACGAGCCTCGATGTGACCGTGACCCGGCGCCCGGCGCGGGCTTCGGTGGCCATCCGTGGCAACCTCCTCACCATCGCGCGGCAGGTGCACTTCCAGACCAACAGCGCCGAGATCTTGCCCGACTCGAACACGCTGCTCGAAGAGATCGCCGACGTGATCAACCGTCACGCTGAGATCACCGCCATCGACATCCACGGTCACACCGACAACCAGGGCACGCCGGCGGGCAACCAGACCCTCTCAGAGGCCCGCGCCAACTCGGTGCGCGACGCCCTCGTGCGCCTCGGGGTCGAGCCCAACAAGCTCTCGGCCCACGGATTCGGCCAGACCCGGCCGGTGCGCCCGAACATCACCCCCGCGGGCCGCGCCGCGAACCGCCGGGTCGAGTTCCACCTCACCCGCGCGCCGGGCGCTGCGACGACGCCCGCGCGCCCTGCCGCTGCGCGCTGAACTTACCGCCCCGCTTGGGGTACCCTCGGCCCATGTCGCGGGTGCCCCTTCTGCGCCTCTTGTGCCTCACCCTCGCGGGGTGTCATGCACAAAATAAGGCTCCTGTCAACCTAACGCAAGCCCTCGAAACGACAGCGCAATCGGTCGCTGACGCGGGGCCCTCGGTGCCGCCCTCTGAGGCCGCGCCTTCGCTGCCTCCGCTCGGCGAGGCCCTGGCCGCCGCGCCCCCGCTCGACCCCGAGACCGCCGCGTGGTTGCCGCCGCGGGTGCTCTCGGTGGTGCGCGGCGTGTGGGGCGCTCCGCCTGCGCCGCGGGCGCCTGATCGCGGCCCTGAGGTGCGTTGGGTGCTCCAAGCGTCGCGGCCTGATGCTGACCCCGGGGCGGCCTGTGCGGCGCTCGCGGGCGCGGGGCTCGGGGTGCTCTGTCGGGTGACCCCGGTGGTCGAGCGCGGGGCTGAGCGCCCTGCGATCACCGTCGCGTGGCGTGCGGGCGAGGGGGCGGCGCGGGTGACCCGGGGGCAGCTCTTGCGCGCGCTCGGCCGTGCGGGAGCGTCGCAGTGCCTCGTCGCGATGACCCTCGGGGGCGACAGCGTCGAGGCGCGGGTGCGGGTGCGCGACTACCCGACCCTCGGAGCCATGGTGGCCGAGCTGGCGGTGGGCCCGGGGCTCTCGGGGCTGATCGTCGGCCCGCCAGAGGCCGTCGCCGAGGGGCTCGAGGTGCGGATCGGGTGGCCCCTCTCGCGGCGGGTCGAGGGCGCCGACGCGCTCGGCGATGACCCCTGGCCTGAGCGCTGTCACGCGCGGCTCACCCTCGCGTCGGCGGCTCCGTCGGGGTCGCTCCCGCGGTACGTCGCGCCCATCGTCGGGGCCCGGGCTCGCGGGGCGTGGCTGGCCTTGGGGCGCGAGGTCTTCGCGGTGACCGCGGGCGACCAGCTCGGAGAGAGCACCCTCGTCGCGGTCGAGCCCGCTCGGGTCACGGTGCGGAGGTCGCGACAAGCGAGAGACCTTGTGATACCTCTCTCGCCCCCTTCTGTAGCGTCGCCGTGACTTTACAGAGTGTCATCTTCGCGGTTGAGACCCTCTATGAGCAAGCCTCGCGTTCGTTTCGCGCCGTCGCCGACCGGGTACCTTCACATCGGCGGTGCGCGCACGGCCCTGTTTAACTGGCTTTGGGCGCGCAAGCTGGGGGGCACCTTCATCCTCCGCATTGAAGACACCGACCAGGCGCGCAGCACCGACGAGTCTGTGCAGATCATCCTTGATGGCATGCGCTGGTTAGGGCTCGACTACGATGAGGGCCCCGGGGTGGGCGGGCCTCACGGGCCTTACTATCAGATGCAGCGTCTGGCGCTCTATCGCGAGTTCGCCGACAAGCTTGTCGCTGAAGGCAAGGCGTACCGGTGCTACGCCACCAAAGAAGAGCTCGACCGCTTGCGCAAAGAGGCCGAGGCCAAGAAGCAGCAATTCTTCTACCCGCACCTCTGGCGCGACAAGGGCCCCGCTGATTGGGTCGAGGGCGCGCCCTACGTGGTGCGCTTCAAGACTCCGCTCTCGGGCGAGACGGTCTTTGACGACATGGTGTTCGGCCCGATTCGCGCGCCGCACGACACCATTCAAGACTTTGTGCTCCTGCGCTCAGACGGCGTGCCGCTCTACAATTTCGGCGCGGTGATCGACGACTACACCATGGGGGTCAACCTCGTGGGGCGAGGCAGCGATCACATCATCAACACGGTGCCGCAGATTCTCTTGTATCAAGCGTTGGGCGCCGAGGTGCCGCGCTTCGCACATTTGCCCATGATGTTGACCCCCGACGGCAAGAAGATGTCGAAGCGGGTGGCCGACCAGCAGGGCATCGATGTGCCCGTCGACAACTATCGGAGCAAGGGCTGGCTCCCCGACGCGGTGCTGAACTACATCGCGCGCTTCGGCTGGGCCAGCGGCGACCAAGAGTACTTCACCCGGGCCGAGTTGATTGAAAAGTTCGATTGGGCGCATTGCGGCAACAAAGACGGCCGTTACGACAAGAAGAAGGCCTGGTGGGTGTCGGGGCAGCACCTCAGGGCCACCGCCGACGCCGCCCTCGCCGCTGCGGTGGTGCCCTTTCTGGCCGCCCGGGGCGTGACCGTGGCGGCCGACGATGCGCGGCTTCTGGGGGCGATCCCGCTCGTGAAGCCGCGGGCCGAGACCTTGGTCGATGTGGCCGATCAGACGGTGTATTTCTTCACCGACGGGGTCGACTTCGACGAGAAGGCGGCGGCGAAATTCCTCGTCGCCGAGAGCGTCGGGGCGCTCGAAGGGCTCGTCGAGGTGCTCTCTGAGGCCAGCGATTGGTCGGTCGAGGGTCTCCACCACCGGGTCGAGGCCTGGCTCGCCGCGAGCGGCCGCGAGATCAAGCAGGTGGCCCAGCCCGCGCGGGTGGCGCTCACGGGGCGGGCGGCCTCGCCGGGCTTGTTCGAGGTGATGTCGGTGCTGGGCAAAGAGGTCAGTCTTGATCGGCTCCGCGCGGCCGCGCGCAAGGCCAGCGTGACCGCATAGTCATTGAAGTACCGAGCGAGGTTCTGTCATGAAGGTCGTCTTCTTTGTCGCCCTGGCGTACACGGCCTTGGTGGCGCTGGTCGCGCGAAGGCGGCTGCCCGAGCTGCACCCTCGGCGCTTCTTTCTTGAGACCTGGCGCGCCGTCGACGAAGAGGCCGCCGCGCACCGCGCTGAGCGCCTCGCCCTCGGGCTCGGTTACGACTGGCGCCCCTTGGTGGCCTACGTCACCGCCGCGGTGGTGCTCACCTTTCAAGAGTATTTCGGCGACCGGGCCAGCTACAATCTCTTGGTCGGGCGCGGGTTTGTCATCAGTTGGGGTGGCGGCCCGCACGCGCCGCCGACGCACACGCTTCAGCTCCTCAAGCCGATGGCGTGGCTCAGGCCCGCGGGGTACGAAGAGCTCGCGGCGCTGGGCTATTGGTCGTTCACGCGCACCTTCGGGTACTTCGTCGTGCCGGCGCTCTTGATGCTGGTCTTCTGGCGCAGAGAGCGGCTGCGCGATTACGGCTTGAAGACCGAGGGCTTTCTCAGCCACGCATGGATCTACGCGCTCTTCTTCGGCATCGTGCTCGTCGCCGTGGTGATCGTGGCCAACACCGGCGAGTTTGCGAACTACTACCCATTCTATAAAGAAGCCTCACGCAGCTGGAAAGACTTCTTCATGTGGGAGGTCATCTACGCTTCGCAGTTTTTCACCCTTGAGTTCTTCTTTCGAGGGTTCTTGCTCTTCTCGTCGCGGCGGGCCATGGGCAGCATGGTGCTGATGGCGATGGTGGTGCCGTATTGCATGATTCATTTCGGCAAGCCCTGGGCCGAGGCCCTCGCGGCGATTCTCGCGGGCATCGTGTTGGGTACGCTCTCGCTCAAGACCCGCAGCATCTGGTCGGGGTTCTTGATTCACGTCACGGTGGCCATCAGCATGGACACCGCGGCGATGCTTCAGGGCCGCGGGTTGCCGGGTAACATCCATCTCCCGGCGTCGTGGGGCTGGTAGACCGCCTGGCCTGCGTGGGGTGATCAGGGCCGGCGACGAAGAGCCGCCGGTGTGAAGGTGGCGCTCCGCCAAGCTGCCGCGGCCGACCCCGAGCGCTTCACCTTCGGGTCGCAGCTTCTGGCCCCCGTGCGGGCGTGAACGCGAACGGCGGCCCCGTCGATGCGCTGAACAACCCCGACGGTGTCGCCTCTGGCGTCACGCGCTGCCTGGCGTTGCTCCCAGATCGTTCGCGCGGTCGCCTTGCTCTGCAAACTCCGGAGCGCGGTCTCTGCGAATCGTTAGCACGTCGGAGAATGCCAGCGATCACAGCCCGCCGGTCATGCATCGTCTCTCGAAAACGCTGCGGTCTGCCAGCGGAGCGCGGTTGATACGCGGGCATGAGAGGCAGGTCGGGCGCCCGGCCCTCGCGCCCCCTCTCCCTGTCAGGCTGAGGTTTACCCGCGGAATTTCCTTGTGTTTCCGAGCTTGCGAGCCGATCGGCCCCCGACGTGACCCCACCCCCTGGGGGCGCACGAGCCTCGTGGCGGGCGTGACCTCACCCCCTGGGGGATGCCCGGCCCTCGCGCCCCCTCTCCCTGTCAGGAGAGGGGCAATTATAGACAAGTTCAAGAAATTACAAACAGCAATGCTGTTAATTCGGTAGATTATTGCGGCAATAATGAAAAAACAATTTGCATATGTCGCCTTCTGCCCCTCTCCTGACAGGGAGAGGGGGCGCGAGGGCCGCACGCCCCCCAGGGGGTGAGGTCACGCCAGGTGCGCGACCTGCCTCACATGCCCGCGCATCAACTGAATGTCGCGGGCAAACGTCAGCGCTAGAGAGCGGCCCCGGGCGCTCGACGAAGGGCTCGACCGGCGACCACGCTGCGTCGCTCAGGTCGGTGGGGTAGCCGTTCAGGGTGGGCTTCGAGGGGCCGTGCGCAAGAGCACATGCGACGATCACAACGAGTAAACACCCACAGACGGGTGCTCATGGATCCGTCTTCTCGGTATCAAGGCGCCACTTGCTCTTGACGTGCAGCCACAGAGCTTCGTTGTTAAACATCGAGTAGATTGGCGCTTCCAGTTCTAAGGTTGAGCCTGAGTCGAGCAGTGCCACGCTATTCGAACCAATCATGTCGACCCAGCGTGTGCCAGAACTTCCTCGCAGAAGCTGCCACAACTCGTGATCTGCGGCTGTCATTCTGACGCAACACCTGGCGACCCAGGTTGAGTCTTTCGTCGCTAGCCACGCGTCATCAATACCCCACCAGGGCATCGATATTCCAAAAGGTTCAAGGTCTCTTTGAAGGAATAGCCAAATCGCGAGCGATGTTGGGTTCATGTCTCCGATGAATGGAATGTCATTCGAAAAGTCTCGGTTCCATCTTGCTAATTCAGTCGCACGGCGAGAGGTCGGTGAGCCCCAAACCTTTACCATGTCAGGGATTCGATCTGTGGGTAGTTTCGAAGACAGGTATTGACGAACGATCCTCCTCTTTCTAACAACCCAGAGCGGGCGCCCCTTGTGCCGACGGGGGCGTCGAAACACCACGGCACCGGCTGAGTCTTCTAGAAGTGAAACAGCGCGCTTACGAATCTCCATCTGACACATTACCTCCCTCAAGGCTGGTGCTCACATCCTCTAGCCAATGGGGGTGGGCTTCGAGGGGGCCGTGCGCAAGACCACAGGCGCCGATCTCTTCGAGCGGTTGCTCTCTACGCTGAGCTTGATCGAAACACGTGAAACGGTGCGCCAAGGTGCCTCGCCCAGCAGATCGTGAAACAGGCGTTCTTGCGCCAGAGCGTTGCCTCCCTGATCTCAAGCATTTCGAGCGAGACGAGGTCAGGAGGTCGGGGCGCCTCAGCTGAGAAGCAGAGAAGCTCCTCACCCATTCGCCCAATCGACCCGCGAGTTGGATCGAACAGGGTAAGATTCAAGATGAAGATCCCATTACACTCGCGAACGACCTCTACGGAGTCAAAATGCACGCCATCGCTCATTTCTTCTGAAAGCGAGATCGGAAATGGCGGCGAATAGAGCAGCTGAACTGACTGCTTTTGGTCGTAATCAAAGGCAATAAACTGTCTCACGCTATCGTCGTTGTCACTCACCACTTACCTCCACGGTACTCGCGACGTCGGCAGCCGTTGATTTCATGATCGCTCAAGACCACATGCGATGATGTCTTTGAGCAAACACCCTCTACGCTGAGTGTGTTCGAAACAACTGAAGCGGCTCGCCACGGTGCCACGCCCAACTCACCCCGAAGCAGAAGTTCTTTCGCCAGAGTATCGCCGACCCGACCTCACTCATATCGATCGAGACGAGGTCAGAAGGCCGGGGCGCCTCAACTGAGAAGCAGAGAAGCTCCTCACCCCTTCGAAGAATCGATCCGCGATTTGGATCGAACAGGGTAAGATCCAAGATGAACCTCCCATCACACTCGCGAACAATCTCTACGGAGTCAAATTGTTCGTCACCGCTCCTGCTCTCTGACAGTAGAATTGGAAACGGCGGAGAATAGAGCATTCTGGCAGCCTGCCGTTCGTCATAATCAGCGATTACAAACTGTTTCACCTCAATGTTGCGTTCACTCACCACCGGCCTCCACGGCACTCGCGACGCTGGCAGATATCGATCTCAGGATGGTTGAGGCTACCACAATGAAATTTACAACAAGCGTTGCAGTTGGAGCTGTCCTTGCAACCAGTCCCACAGTCCCTAGGTGCGGGCCAAGGGCTGGATGCCGTCGGGTGCTCACACTCCGAGAGTCGCCTCTCCGCGGCGAGCAACCTGCCAACGCGCGGAGCGATGTCTCTCTCATACCAAAGATCGTAGTCTCCAAGTTCGCGCCGAACGCGTGACTCCAGGGCGACCGCCGCTTGTCGCGCCAGGATGCAGGCGAGGCTTTGAGACGGGCTACCTTGCCTGATGGCACCTCTCGTACAGGCGTCCCAGACGCGCCAGAGCTGGTTGCAATGGTGTAAACCGGGGCCTTCCAAGGGCGAGTGCGTCCATGCGTCGCCAAGCGCGGTACAGAGCTGATCTTGATCTCTCGCTTCACAGACCCTCCGTGCATCCTCCTATGCGTTTTGCACCTCTCGCCAGTGTCTGCCATACCGGTCACCGAGTTGTTCGATCTCCTCTCGAAGACGTTGTACCTCTCTCGCCAGGGCATCGCAAAGGTTGGCTCCCGGCGAAGGTCCTGGGTCAGCGCTCCTCACGCGA
>JAEUKH010000055.1 GCA_016792845.1 Myxococcales bacterium
AGGTCGTCAGGATGGTGCGCAAGGGGCACGATGAAGGCAGGGCCATCGGGCACGATGAAGGAAGGGCCATCGGGCACGCCGAGGGCCACGCAGCGGGCGAGCAGGCGGCGCTCGACCAGCTCGTTGCGCATCGCTTAGGGCACGCGCTCACCGACGAAGAGCGCGTGCGGCTCGCGCTGCGCGTGTCGCGTGACGGGCTCGCGGCGGCCTTGCTGTGGGCTGCGACGGCCTCGGTCGAGCGAATGCAGACTGACTAAGATCGCGCGCGAATCGGGCTGCGGGTGCTTGCGGTGCGCGAGCCAGGCCGCGCTACCGGCCCGCGTTGGTGACCGCGTCGAGCCAGACGACCAAGGCGTGGTCGGCGACCGCCGCTGCGAGGGCGGAGCAGCGGGTCGTCGGCGGCGCTTGCATCGACGCGCAGAGGCCCCGACCGAAGGCGAGCGACTCGCGGTCACGGAGGGCGTTCCACGCGCGAAGGCGAGAGGCGACGCGTCGATCGACGCTCGCAGCCCGAGACGCCGCAGCGGCGACTGCGCGTGGGGTCCCGTCTGACGGAGGGGTGGTCACTCCGAGCGCGAGCGCCTCGTCGAGCGACTGCCCCACCGCCATCGCCAGGCCCCGATACATCGTGCCCTCTTCTGGCACCGGCAGCACACGAAACACCCCCTCTCGGAGCCGCAACGCAGCGCCGAGGGCCGCATCGGTCTCACGCGGCGCGCGCCGCCGCAGCCGCTCGGTCGCGCAGCGATAGTGGGTCGGCGCCATCAGACCGTCGTAGTTCGAGAGGTGCTGAACGCCGAACGCGCGATACCCGTCGTGCTCGTGGCGATCAAGCAGCCAGCACGGCACCCACCCTTCGCCCTCCGCGTCTGGGTCGGTGAGCACCTCGGCGCTCCCGCGGATGGCCAAGAGCGCGCGCGCCATTGCCGGGTCGGCGTAGCCCGCGTCAGCCCCGACCGGGCCGACCCCCAAGGCCGTCAAAATCTGCTCAGATTCGGCCTCGCGATTGACCACCCTGAGGATGTACGCGCGCCACGCCCACGCCAACGAGAAGGGGTTGCCGACCAGCGCCGCCAGGGCCTCTTCCGGGTGCGTCGCCGCCTGGGCGATGGCCTGTCGTAAGGGCGTTCCGTGCGCCGCCAGGGCGTCGGCGTCGCGCTCGGTCACCATCGTGGCGATGTTGGGCAATGTTGTGTCAACATGTGCCGTTTCGACATCGCCCGAGGCCCCCGCGTCTGGGCCGGTCTCGGCGTGTGTCGCGGGCGTGTGCTGCGCTGGGGGCGCCGCCGACGATGCGCACCCGCCGATCCATGCGAACGAGAACACCCGGGCGAGCCGCTTCATGGCGCCACCATGCCCGACAATGGCCCTCGGGCCTACGGCGTCTTGCGAAGGGGGCGCGCGCGGCGCCGCGGGCGGTATAGACTCGCGGGCCTTGTGAGTGACGAAGGGGTCTCAGGGGCGCGGCGGCGAGGGGCTTTGTCGCTGTTTCAGAAGCTGAAGTCGCAGGCCCAGCGGCGGCTCGATGACACCGCCGACGGGCTGCTCGGGGCCCATGCGCGGGCGCAGCTCCAGGGCATCGCGTACACCCACGAGCCCGGGGGCACAGACCCCTTCGGCTTCGACCCTGAGGTCGCGCGCTACGGCGTGATCGTGGCGCAGTGGCTCTACCGTCACTGGTTTCGCGCTGAAGCGAAGGGGGTCGAGAACGTGCCCGACGGGCCGATCTTGTTGATCGCCAACCACTCGGGGCAGCTGCCCTTCGACGGCATGTGCATCGCGAGCGCGCTATTGCTCGACCGTTCGCCGCCGCGATTTGTGCGCAGCATGGTCGAGAAATTTACGGCGACCTTGCCCTTCGTTTCGGCGCTCTTTCCGCGCTTGGGGCAGATCGTGGGGGTGCCTGAGAATTGCGAGCGGCTCTTGGCTTTGGGCGAGGCGATTCTGGTCTTCCCTGAGGGGTCGAAGGGTATCTCGAAGCCCTTCTCGGCGCGGTACCGATTGACTGAATTTGGTCTCGGGTTCATGCGCCTCGCGCTCAAGACCGGTACGCCCATCGTGCCCGTCGCGGTGGTCGGCGCCGAAGAGCAGTACGTCAACCTGGCCGACCTCGGGGGGCTCGCGAAGGCCCTCGGGATGCCCGTCTTCCCCGTGGTGCCGCAGTGGCTCCTGCCGGGCGGCGTGATGCCCCTGCCCGTGAAGTATCACATCGCCTTCGGCGCGCCCCTCCGCTTCACGGGTGACCCCGACGACGAAGACGCCGTCATCGACGAGAAGGTCGAGGTGGTGAAGAAGACCATTCAGAGCATGGTCAACCGCGGGCTCAAAGAGCGTCGCGGCATCTTTCGGTGAGGGCGCGCGACGTGGTACCGGCGACACCCTCTGCCATGGCACGCACCGCCACCCTCACGCGCAACACCCGCGAGACCCGCATCGCCGTCACCGTCGCCCTCGACGGCACGGGCCAGGCCGACATCGTGACGCCGCTGCCCTTTCTCTCGCACATGATCGACCAGCTCGCGCGACACGGCGGCCTCGACCTCACGGTGCGCGCCGAGGGCGACGTCGAGATCGACGGGCACCACACCACCGAAGACCTGGGCATCGTCATCGGCCGGGCCGTCGAGGCGGCGCTCGGCGACAAGCGCGGCATCAACCGCTACGGCCACGCCACCCTCCCGATGGACGAGGCCCTCTGTCAGGTCGCCCTCGACCTCTCAGGGCGCACGTTCTACGTCGACCGCATGGGCCTGCCGAAGGCCGCCCTCGGGCGCTTCGACGTCGAGCTCGCGTCGGTGTTCTTCGAGGGCTTCGCGCGCGGCGCGCAGTGCAACCTCCATGTGCGAAAGCTCGAAGGCGAGAACCTCCATCACATCATCGAGGGCTGCTTCAAGGCCTTGGCCCGGGCGCTGCGTGAGGCCGTGCGGGTGGTCGGCGAGACGCTGCCTTCGACCAAGGGCACGCTGACCGAATGAGCATCGTCGTGGTCGACCTCGGCATGGGCAACCTCAGGTCGGTGACCCGCGCCCTCACTGTGGCCTTGGGCGAGATGCCCGAGGCGCCAGCGCTCATCGAGAGCAGCGACCCCGCGGTGGTCGCCGCCGCGACGGTGGCCGTGGTGCCAGGGCAGGGCGGCTTCGGCGACTGCGCCAGGGCGCTCGGGCGAGGGGGCGGGGCCATGCGCCAGGCGCTCTACGAACGGCTCGACGCCGATCGGCCCTACCTCGGCATTTGCTTGGGGCTCCAGTGCCTCTTCGGGGCGAGCGAGGAGTCGCCCGGAGCCGAGGGCATCGGTTACTTCGGCGGCGCCGTGCGACGCTTCACCTCGGGGCTCCGCGACGCTGAGGGCGCGCCGCTCAAGATCCCCCACATGGGGTGGAATGACGTGCGCCCTGAGGGCCCCATCGCCGCGCTCGTGGGCGAGGCCTCGTATTATTTCGTCCACAGTTACTTTGTCGAGCCCGACCCCGCGGCGCGGGCCTCGCTCTCGGCGGCCACCACCGAGCACGGGGTCACCTTTGTGTCGGCGTTGGCCCGCGGCGCCATGCTCGGCGTGCAGTTTCACCCCGAAAAATCGCAGCGCGCCGGGCTCTCGCTCTTGCGACGCTATTTCAAGAAGGTCTTACGTTGAAGCTCTTCGCCGCCATCGACCTCCTCGGCGGCCGCGTGGTGCGGCTTCACCAGGGCGACTACGACCGCGTGACCACCTACTCGACCGACCCGCTCGCCGTGATCGAGGGCTTCGTCGAAGCGGGCGCGCGGCACCTCCACATCGTCGACCTCGACGGCGCGCGCGACGGCGCCGCGACCCAGGCTCCGACCCTCGCGAAACTCTTACGCCGCGCCGGCGACGCCCTCGAAGTGCAGGTCGGCGGCGGCATCCGCACCGAGGCCCAGGCCCTCGCCTACCGCGACGCCGGAGCCCGCCGCGTCATCGTCGGCACCCGCGCCGTCGAAGACCCCGAGTTCGTCGCGAAGCTCGCAGGCGCCGTCGACGTGGTGGTCGCCGTCGACGCCCGCGAAGGCCGCGTCGCGACCCACGGCTGGCGTCACACCAGCGAGGTGCGCGCCGTCGACCTGGCCGCCCGCGTCGCCCTCGCCGGAGCCCGCGCGGTGCTCTACACCGACATCGCCCGCGACGGCACGGGTGAGGGGCCGAACCTCGACACAACCCTCGCCCTGGCCCGCGCGGTGCCCTCCCTCGAAGTGCTCGCGAGCGGCGGCGTGGGGCGGCTCGGTCACCTCGATGCCATCGCACAACTGCCTGAAATTGCAGGGGTTGTCGTCGGTCGTGCGCTCTACGACGGCCGCGTCTCGCTCGGCGAGGCGTTGCGGCGCGCGGGGCGGGCTACCACGCTCGGTCGCTGAGTTCGCGGGTGCTCGGGCGGCCTTCGAGCCGCGCGAGGCGCTTGTCGCGGGCCCAGCGTTGCGCGCTGTAGAGGCTTCGGTGGCCGACCAGGGCCCACGCGACCGCGCCGACCAGGAGGGCGTGCGGGGCGACTCCCGGGCCGTAGAGCTCGACGGCCATCACGGTGAGCGCGATGGGGGCGTTGGCCGCGGTGCCGAAGGTGGTCGCGAGGCCCACCGCGGCGGCCAGCGAGGGCGGCAACCCCAAGGGGCCCGAGAGCGTCGCGCCGAGGCACGCGCCCATGAAAAACAAGGGCGTGACTTCGCCGCCGATGAAGCCCGCGCCGAGCGTCACCGCGGTGAACACGAGCTTCGCCAAGGGCGCCCAGGCGGCGGTGTCTTGGGCCCCGAAGGCCGCGACGATGCCCGAGACGCCGAGGCCGAGGTACCGCCCCGCGTCGGGCACCAAGGCGGTAAGGAGCAACACCGTCGCGCCGCCGAGGGCGAGCCGGGCGGGGCGCGACGAGAGCCGCGCTGCGAGCTGGTGCTTGATCCCGTCGGTGAGCGCGTGAAAGAG
The DNA here is from genome assembly GCA_016792845.1 of Myxococcales bacterium. Taxonomy (GTDB): domain Bacteria; phylum Myxococcota_A; class Polyangia; order Polyangiales; genus JAEUKH01. The sequence goes on from JAEUKH010000055.1 coordinate 4,925, forward strand.
CCGCACGAGGAGCGCGACCGCGGCCGCGAAGACGAGCCAACGGAGCGCCAGCGAGGGCCCCAAGGCGACGCCCTCCACGGGCGGGAAGGCCGTGTGCCGCACGCCCATCGCGCGGGTCACCCGGTCGCCGACGAGGGCGCTCGCGAGGAGCCACGGGGCGGCGCGAACTTCGAGGGCGCCGACGACGCCGAACTCGATGGCGAAGAGGGCGCCTGCGAAGGGGGTTCCGAACACGGCGCCGAAGCCGCCGGCGACCCCGGCGAGGGTCATGCGTCGCGCGAGCGAAGGGTCTGCGCCGAGGCGCCGCGCGAGGTTGTCTCCGAGGCTCGCGCCGATCTGGACGGCCGTGCCCTCTCGGCCCGCGCTGCCGCCGAAGAGGTGGGTCACCAAGGTGCCGAGGAGCACCATCGGCGCCATCCGCGCGGCGATGCCCGGCGAGCCCGCCGTGCTGAGATGGTCGAGCACGACGTTGGTGCCGCCCTGCACCCGCGCCCCCCAGCGGTCGTAGAAGGCCCCAAGCAGCACCCCCGCCAGGGGGAGGCCCCAGACGAGCGCCGGGTGCCGCAGACGGGCCTGTGTGACCGCGTCGAGGGCCATCAAGAACACCCCCGACGAGACCCCGCACGCGAGGCCCACCAGGAGGGTGAGGGCGAGGGCGCGGGGCCAGACCGCACGCGGGGGCGAAGAGGGCGAGGGGGCTTGCATCGTGCGGGGCCTTGTTCGGGCGCGTTGTGTTCTGCCGTTGTGTTGTCGGGCGCGCAAGGTGTGTGGTAGCGCCGCGGCGATGGCCCTCGCGCGAAGACTCATCCCTTGTCTCGATGTGCGCGCGGGGCGAGTCGTGAAAGGCGTTCAGTTTGTAGGGATTCGCGACGCGGGTGACCCGGTGGCCTGCGCCGAGGGATACGACCGCGACGGCGCCGACGAGCTCATCTTTCTCGACATTACGGCCACCCACGAGGCGCGCGCGATCTTTCTCGACGTGGTGGCCCGCACCGCCGACGCGGTGTTCGTGCCGCTGACGGTGGGCGGGGGGCTCCGCACCCGGGCCGACGTCGACCTCGTGTTGCGCGCCGGAGCCGACAAGGTGTCGATCAATTCGAGCGCGGTGAAGACCCCGGGGCTCATCGACGAGATCGCAGGGGCCTACGGCCGTCAGGCCCTCGTGGTGGCCATCGACGCGCGCCGACGCGACCCCGACGACCCCGCCCGCGGGTGGACGGTGTTCACCCACGGCGGGCGCGTCGACACGGGCCTCGACCTCGCGCGCTGGGTCGACGAGGTGACCCAACGCGGCGCGGGCGAGCTCTTGATCACCTCGATGGACCGCGACGGCACCGGCCTCGGATACGACCTCGACCTCGTCAGGGCCGTCTCGGGCGCGGTCGAGGTGCCCGTGATCGCGAGCGGCGGCGTGGGCACGCTGGCCCATCTCGCCGAGGGCGTACGACCCCTCTCGAAGGGCGGCGGCGGCGCCGACGCGGCCCTCGCGGCCACCATCTTTCACGACCGGCGGTTCACGCTGGCGCAAGCGCGGGCGCACCTTCGCGCCGAGGGCATCGCGGTGCGAGAGGGCGTCGAGGCAGACCCATGAGTGACCTACTCCGGCTTGATGTGTTGTCGCAGCGGTTGGCCGGGCGGGGGGCTCCGCTTCAGGCCGAGACCGCTCTCTTTGTGGCCCTCTCGCTGCTCGAATCGCTCGGCAGCGACGTGCGGGTGGTGACCTCCGCCGAGGTCTGCATCGACCCGAGCGGCGTCGTCTCGGTGGCGCCCGAGGCCCCCACCAGCGACGACGAGCTGGCCCTCTACGAGTCGCTCGTGGCCATGCTCGAAGAGGTGCTCGTGCCCCTGCCGATGAACGTGATCGCCCTCGCGGGGCGGGTGCGCGGCGGCGAAATCACCTCGCGCGGGGCCATGACGGCCGAGCTCCAGTCGCTGCTCGTTCCCTTCAACCGCGGCGCCGCGACGCGGCAGCTCGGGCGCCTCGTGCGCGAGCAACAGCGGGCCGGGGCGCGGGCCCTCGATTCGGCTCACGGCCTCGACGCCGCGGCGGCCGACACGCTGCTCGACGGCACGCCCCTCGGCGCCCTCGCGGGTGATGACGCGCGGGCGGCCGACACGGTGCTCGACGCGCCCCTCCGCGGCGAATGGGGTGACGCGCCGCCGCCGAGGCAGCGGCCCCTGTGGTTGAGCGTCGCGGCGCTCTTCGTGTCGATGGCCCTGGTGGGCGCGAGCGCGGTGTTTCTCTGGGCGCGGCTCAAGGGGCGCTGAGGCCCCTCTCGGGCGAAGGGCGGGGCTCAGCCGAAGAGCGCTGAGAGTACGATCGACGGGAGCTTCAACGGGCTCGGCTCGCGCTCGAACGCGACCATCTTCTCGGCGACCTCGTGGGCCTTCTTGTGCGTCACAAACCACGGCGGCTTGGGGAAGACGGTGAGCGGCCCGCGCACGATCACCTTCTCGATGCCCTCAAGCAGGTACGTGTTGTGGACCCACCCGAGCCCGCCCTGGATGTTGTCGAGGCTCGACGAGGGGTGCGCGCCCCACGGGGTCGAGACGAGCCCGTAGACGATGCCGCTCCACTGGTTGACGGCCACCGCGCCGTACTTCACTTCGCGCAAAAAACGCTCGAAGGCCGCGCCCACCTCGGGCACCGCTTCGCTGCGCGGGTGAATGAACATCACCCCCGACAGGGTGCCCCAAAGGGTGTTGTTGCAGAACGCCAAGGCCTGATCGAGAAAGCTCGCCGCGTCGCGGGCGTCGAGGGCCGTCTCAGACAGAATGGGGCAGAAGGGCTCGGTGGTAAAAAGCGCGTCGCCCGAGCGCGGGTCGAGGTCTTCGACCACCGTCCACGGGAGCTGGCCTTCGGCGGCCTCGCCGAGCTTTGAGACGTTGTGGGTGCGGCCCCCGATGAGCTTCTCGTACCGATTGAACGCGCCGGGGTAATAAGCCTTCCGCGGCGCCACCCGGGCCAGCACGCTCTTCACGCGCCCGAGGAGCCCCGCCCTGTCGGCCCAGTGCTTCGACACCACCAACATCTTGCCCGCGTTGCAGTTGCAGCTCGCGTTGTTGGTCACCATGGTGGCGATGTTCTCGGCCATGAAATCGAGCTCGGCCGACGAGTACGGCCCGGGCACGATCACCACCGGGGTGACACATCCGAGCTCTGAGCTGATGGGCTTCTTCAGCACCGGGTCGTTGTTCTTCTTGCGGGTCGCCTGCTCTTCGGCGGTGCCGCCCCAGACGATGAGGTCGTGGGTGCGGTCGCTCCCGGTGATGTGAACGTCTTCGACCAGGGGGTGGTTGACCAGGTACGAGCCCTCTTCGGCCGAGCCTCGCACGAAGCGCAGGTAGCCCTTCGACACCAGCGGCTCGAAGGCCTCTTCGAAGTAGCTCTGGAGGTACTCGTTGACCGGGTTCAGCTTGACGAGGCAGACGTAGCCCTCGGCGAACATTTTGTAGAGCGCGTCCATCGGGGGGATGGAGGCGACGTTGCCCGCCCCGAGGATGAGCGCCACCCCGCCCCGCGGCTCTTTCTGCGCGTAAAACGAGCCCTGCTTGGCCCGCACGGCCTTGAGATCGAGGCCGGGTTGCATCCGCACCTGCGCGCTAAAGCCCGCATACATCGCCGCATCGAGCGCGCTCGTGGGGAAGACCTCGACCTCGACCTGCCCCGCCTCGGTCACCCGCACCTTGTCGTCGCCGGGCCCCGGGTGCCCGCCGAGCGCGATGCGCTCAAGGCTGTCAGCCAGCAGCCGCAGGTTGCGCATGGTGGTCATCGGGCCGCCGAGCCACTCTTCGCTCACCGACGCCGAGCCCGGGGCGAGCCCCTTGGCCTCACACGCGGCCTCGACCCAGCGCGGCGCCACCGCCGAGAGCGGCGCCATGCAGGCCCGCAGGAGCCCCACCTTCTCGCTCACGGCGAGCCGCGCGAAGGCCGTCGCGTTGTCTTTCAACGTGGCCAGAATCTGGTCGAGTTCTTCACGGCCCGCGGCCCCTGTGCTTCGGGCGGCGGCGCTCATCTCCATCGATGCCGAGCTCATGGCGCGGGACGCTACCACGCCTTCTCGCCGCTCACAGCCCGTTGCGGCGATACACCCGCGATCGCCTCCCCTCGGCGTTGCAGCTGTGCGTCGCCCCGAGCCAGGCCGCCAGCGCGGGTTGGGCCCCGAGGCTCGCGGCGTCGCCGAGCACGAAGTACCTGAAGACCTCGCCCTTGTAGCGCCGGGCCGCCCGCTCGGCGGGGCTCAACATCGGAGATTCTTCTGCGATATCAAGCGTTTCTGGCCAGTACTCGGCGGCGAACTGGCCGGTGAATTTGAGCGCGAGGCCGTACCAGGGCGCTTGCACGAGCACATGGGGCGTGTGGCGCACGCGGGCGCCCACCGAGGCCGCGTCGACGACGGTGGCCTGCCCCGCCGAGACCGCGCTGGCGGCGTCGCGCCAGGCGTCGCGAACCGCGCGACCAGAGAGCGCCGCGGCGCCGAGGGCGAGCGCCGTCACGGCGCCAAGGGCGAGGCGCGGCGTGTGCCGAGCGAGGGCCCGCTCGAGCGCGCTCACGCCCAGGCCCAGACCCAGGCCAGCGAAGGGGATCAGCGGCAAATTGTAATAATCGTGGGTGTAGATGTGAAACGTGAACACGAGGCCGAGGGCGAGCTGCCCGGCGAGCCAGCCCAGGGTGACCGCCCGCGCGGCGCGCCCCGCGGTCAGCGTCGCGAGGCCGAGCGAGAGCCAGAAGGCGCCGAGACCCACCACGGCGTCGACCCTGAGGGCGAGGGCGTCCCAGAAGGCTTGGGTGGTGAGGAGGTGGGGTTGAAAGCGGCCCTGACTCTGGGTGCGCAAGAAGCCGTGACCGAAGAACCCGTCGGCGTACCAGAGCGCCGCGGGGGTGATCGCCGCGAGGCCCACCCACACCGCGCGTCGGTAGCGCCTCACAAAGCCCGTCGGCGTGCAGCGCGTCGCGATCAACCCGCCCGCCATCACCCCCGCCACGAGGAAGATCGCCACCAGCTTCACCAGCACCGCGAGGCCGAAGGCGAGGGCCGCATACTCCACCCGGCGCGGGGCCACTCGCCGAAGCCCTGTGACCCACTGCCAGCTCGCAAACAGCAAGATCGCGACCATCGGCGCGTCGGGCTGAAAGCTCCGTCCGGCGGCGAAGGCGTAGGGGTGAAAGAGCATCCACGCGGCGCAGAGCGCAGCGCCCAGAAGCGTCGCCCCGAGGGCCTCGGCCAAGGCCCCCGCTGCGAGCGCGCCGAGGCACCACACGAGCGCGATGAGCCCGCGCGCTACCGGTGACATGGCGTCGCGGCCCGCGATGCAGCCTCCGAGGGCGCCGACGGCGGGCAAGAGCGGCGGTTCGAGCAGGGCCTCGTCGCGGCGGTTCTCTCGCGCCGCCTGGGCCTCGGCGCTCGCGGGGTCGCCGCAGAGGGTGTGCCTCAGATCGTCGGCGAAGATGAGGGCGTAGTACTGCCGCGTGGGGTGAAAATCGAAGGGCGGCGCGTCGAGGGCGCGGAGCCGAAGGGCCCACCCGACGAGGGCCAGAGAGCATAAGGCGACGAGGGTCTTGCGAGGCATTGGGCGCAGAGGCGGGCTCTACACCGTCTCCTCACCGCGTTGCGAGCCCGAGGGCGCGTCGCGGGTCGATGTCGGGCGGCTCGCGCGGGCCCATGTCGAGCGGCGTGGCCACGCCGTAGAAGCGATCGATCTGGTTTCTGAGCGGCTGCTCGGCGAGGTACCATCGCAGCTTCTCGGGGCCGTCGCCGCAGCGCTGGCGTTCGGGGCTCCCGGGGGGCGCTCCCCATCGAAGCTCCGCGCAGTGGTAGGGGTCAAAGCTGAGGCCCCAGAGCCGGTCGACGAGGGTGTCGAAGGTGAGGCTCACGGGCTGCCCGTCAGAGCCGCGGTAGGTGACCGTGCAGGCCGGGCTTCGGGTGGTGGCGAGGTACACCTCGGTGAGGGCCTCGCGGCGCCCCGGAGGGGCCTCTCGGAGGCTCTCGGTGATGAGCGCGGTGAGCTCGCGCAGGGCGGCCTTCAAGCGGGCGTCGCGCGAGGGGGTCGACCAGGTCTCCCAGTCGCCTGAGGTGCCGTAGATGTTCCACGGAAGGGTGTGGGGGTGGGGTTGTTGGGCGAGGCCGGCGTCGAGGGCGAGGGTCACGGCGTCGGCGCGGTCGCTGAGGTCACGGCAGAACGCTTCGAGCGACTCGCCGAGGTCGCGCACGGGGTCGCGCACGGTGCCCGCCGCGGCCAGAGTCTCGCGCACCCAGGCGTGGTACGAGACGCGCGCCCGAGGGCCCGCATCGGCCTCGCCCGAGGCGCCCTGCCAGACGCCCTCAGACCACTGCGAAACGCCGTCAAACAAGGGCAACGCAGCGTTGGGGGTGCGGGCGAGGGCGCGACCGTCCCAGGCGGTGCCGCGGAAGCGCTTGAAGCCGCCCCCGAGGCGGCGGGTGCCGATGGCGAAGGCCTCGCCGAAGCGCTTGAAGGTGAGCGACCCGTCGGGGTGGCCGTCGATGAGAAACACCGTGCCGTCGTCGCGCACCTCGGTCACGGCCAAGACGTGCCCGTTGGGGTCGTAGTACACGGCGCCAGGGCGCAGGGCGTCGCGTCGCATCGCCACGGGGTAGAAGTCGCTCGCCTCGACCTCGGGCGCGAAGCGGTACATGCCCGAGTGCACCGCGTCGGTCATGCCGCGAAAGAGGGCGCGCGGGGTGCGATACTGCGTCCAGTCGCGCCAGGCTGTGGGGCGCATGCGGGTCATGTATCGCGGGTCGTCGCCGACGCCCCTTAGCGCGCTCACGAAGCCCATCGGGAGCCTGCGCTTGAAGGCGAAATACGCCCGCAACACATACGGCAGATCGGCGCAATCGACGCTGAGGTTGAGCCTCCGATCGGTGGGCGCATCGAAGAGGGTGTTGATGCTCGGGTCGGCCAGGCACTGATCGAGGCGACGGCAGCGACGCGCGGCCACGGCTCGCCCGAGCGCGGCCACGAAGCCTTCGTACTCGCGCTCGAGGGCGTCGCTCCAGGTGTTGACCGCGGGCCAGACCTCGGCCATCGGGCGGTCGAACGACGAGGGCCCCGCGGGCGCGGGCGCCTGCACTACGTCGAGGCCGCCGAGGTCGCTCTCTGCCGCCGCGGCGTCGGAGTCTTCGTCTCTCGAAGCGTCAAAAACAATCGTACTATCAAGTACTTCGACCCGAGCTGCGGGCGGGGGCGGCCCCGGAGGGCGCCGGGCGGGGCACCCGAGCAGCGCGATGCTCAGCGAAAGGCGAACCCAGCCGAGATGGTGGTCATCCACTGGGTGGGGCCCACAAAGGTGATCGGGGTGTTGGCGGCCTGGCCCGCCGTCGCCGCGTTGGTGTTGGGGCGGCCCGCGCTCTCAGGCGGCGTCGAGAGCCACGACGGGGCGGCCACGTCGACGGTGAACTCGCCCGTCAGCATGAAGACCTCCCACTGAAACTGGAGCCCGAAGAAGGCCCGCGGGCGCAGGATGCGCATGGCCTGAAAGACGCCGTTGTTGCGGGTGTCGTTGAGGTCGCTCGGGAGCCCCGGCACCAGCGTCGCGCTGCCCGTGCACGCGAGCTGCCCGACGAGCCCGCTCGGCGACCGGTTGGGGTCGCTCGGCGCGCGGGTGTCGGCGACGTAGTTCACCGTTTGGCGGGGGCACTCGGCCTGGGCGCTGCGCGAGGGGGTGAAGTCGACCACGCCCGAGTCGCCGAAGATCATCAGGGCCTGACCGCCGAGGTAGGGCGAGAGGCGCACCTGGCTGCCGAGGGTGAAGCGCTTCGAAATGGTGGCGTCGAGGCTCACCACGGTGAGGTTCATCTGAGATTGACCCACCATGGTGTTCACCGCGCCGCGGACCGCGATGTCTGGCAGGTACCCGAGGCCGTGACGAAAGCCTTCGAGCAGCGCCCAACGGAGGTCGAGCCCGATGGCCCAGATGCCGCTCGAATGGAGGTGGCTCACCTGGGTGCCGAGCTCGAACCCGAAGGGCAGACCCTTGCGGACATGGAGCCGCGAGACGAACGCGTTGGCGTCGCCGCGGTCTCGGATCGAGCGGGTGCCCGTGCCCACGTTGGCGGTGCTCGACCCCTCGGTGCCGCGGGGCCAATACTGCTGCGTCGAGTCGCTGGCGACGCCGCGGTTCAAGTTCGAGACCGAGACCTCGTACCCGATGAAGATGCCCGCGTACCCGAGGGTCATCGCGGGCGCCGAGAGCGAGGGCGCGAGGGCGCCGCCCAACTCATTCACGAGGTTGGCCCAGAGCTGATTGTCGGGGAAGCACTGGGCGTACCCCTGGCCGCCCATGGCCGCGGTGTCTGCCGTGCCGCAGCCGCCCTGGAAGCGCCACCGCGCCGGGTCGTAGCGTACGCCGCCGTTCGCCCAGGGCGTGTCGTTGTACAAGCTGAGCCGGTTGAGCGCGAGGTCGAGCGGATCTGCGATCGCGCGCGAGGGCGCCGAGAGCGCCCCAAAGCCAAGCGTCAACGCCACAGCCACCCGAGTCAGTGAGTCGATCCCAACACGTCGCATGCGCCGCTCGGCACGCTATCACGCCGGGCGCCGAGAGCGTCAAGACAGCAATGTACCCGTAGACGCGCCCGCGGGTCTGTGAGAGTGACCCCGGGCTGTGCATCGAAAGCTCCGCGCACCGGCTCTCGCGAAGCCTTTTCATGTGACCCTGGTCGACCCAGAGATCCCGCAGAACACCGGCAGCATCGCGCGGCTCTGCGCGGCCACGGCCTCGCCGCTGCACCTGGTGGGCCGGCTGGGGTTCAAGATCGACGCGCAGTCGGTGAAGCGCGCGGGGGTCGACTACTGGCACCTCGTCGACCTGCGCCTCGCGCCTGATTTCAGCGCCTTCGCCCTCGAACACGAGCGGCGCTCGGGCCCGGGCACGGTGCGGCTCTTCTCGGCCAACGCGCGCAAGAGCTACCTCGAAGCGCCCTTCGCGCCGGGCGACGCGCTGGTGTTCGGGTGCGAGTCTGCGGGGCTCCCGCGCGAGGTGCTCGAGCGCTACCCCGATGAGGTCTACGGCATCCCGACGATGGGCGCGGTGCGCTCGATCAACCTCGCCAACGCGGCCTCGATCGTGATGTTCGAGGCGCTGCGAAAGTGCGGGGCCCTCGACGCGACCTTCGCCGAGGGCTGAGCCGCGCGGGCGGCCGCGGCGCCGCTTCGAGCCGCCTGAAACCCGAGTGTTTCAGGGAGCTTGGCGCTGTGCTCGACGGCGCTGGTGGGCCCCGGTGACCGCGGCCCGCTGCGAGGGCCGAGGCGAAACCCGCGACCCTTGCAACGCGTCGCCGAGGTGTGGTAGGGCCCCGCCCCCCGTTTTCGAGTCGACGGCTTCGATCTACGAGGCAGCACCGGCGATGGCCCACACGGGCGCTGCGGTGTGGCCGCGACGACCGTCACACGAACCCTACTCTCGCGTGAGGTACGTCGATGGCGCGCGCCACCCCGGGTATTGATTTCGGAACCACCAACAGCGCCCTCGCGCTGCTCGACGACGGCGCGCTGCGGCTCGCCCAACACCTCGCCGACGACGGCGGGCGCACGAGCACCTTCCGCTCGGTGTTGCACTTTGTGGGGCGCGGTGACGTGGTGGCGGGCCCCACGGCCATCGCGCGGTACCTCGCGGCCGACGGCGAAGGGCGGCTCATCCAGTCGCTGAAGTCGCACCTCGCGAGCGAGATCCGCGGCACCGTGGTGCTCGGCAAGACCTACTCCCTCGAAGAGCTCGCGGCGATCTTGGCGCGGGCGTTGCGCGTCTCAAGCGAGCGCGAGCTCGGGCCCCTCGGGCGCCGCGCCGTGGTGGGTCGCCCGGTGCGCTTTGTCGGGGCCAGCAACGACGCCGACGACGCCAAGGCCGCGGCGCGGCTCCGTGCGGCCTTCGCGCTCGCGGGCTTTGACGAGGTCACCTTCGCGTACGAGCCCGTCGGGGCCGCCTACCACTACGAGTCGACGCTCTCGCACGACGAGCGCGTCTTGATCGGCGATTTCGGCGGCGGAACGAGCGATTTCTGCCTCATCGACGTGGGCCCCGGGGCCCGCGCGCGGCGCCGCGACGACCCCCATTACGGCATCGTCGGCACCGAAGGCGTGGGCCTCGCGGGTGACGCGCTCGACGGCGAGCTGGTCGGCCACATCGTCGCGCCGGTGCTCGGGCAGGGCTCTCACTATCGCTCGTACATGAACCAGCGCGACATCGCGGTGCCGCCCTGGATCTACGAGAAGCTCAAGAAGTGGCACCACCTCTCGTTTCTCAAGGCGCCCGACACCATGCGGTTTTTGCAAGAGATCCGCGCCCAGTCGCTGCAGCCCGAGGCCATCGAGGCGCTGCTCCATGTGGTCGAGAGCGACCTCGGCTATCACATCGCCCGGAGCGTCGAGGCCACCAAGGTCGCCCTCTCGAACGCGGCCACCGCGCCGCTGCGCTTTGTCGACGACCCGGTTCACATCGAGGCCGACATCGCGCGCGCTGACTTCGAGCATTGGGTGGCGCCGCGCCTCGACGCCATCGCGCAGTCGGTCGATCGGCTGCTTGAAAAGACCGCGACCTCGGCCGGCGACGTCGACCGGGTGTTTCTCACCGGCGGAACGAGCCTCGTGCCCGCGGTGCGCTCGCTCTTCGAACGGCGCTTCGGGGCCGCGAAGGTGCGCACCGGCGACGCCTTGACCTCGGTGGCCCTCGGGCTCGCGCGCATCGCCGCAGACCTCTACGGCCCCCTCGTCGCGTGAGCGAGGCGGCGCCGCGATGCCGCGAAAACGCTCGAATTGCAGGCGCTTTCGAAGACTCGCGGAGGCGCTACTGGCAGAGGCTGGTGCAGCCCGTGCGGCCCGTGCGCGCGCACGAGAGGCCGTCGTTGGTGGCGCGCACCGGCGACCAGCGGCCCGTGTCGAGGCTCACCGCCCAGACGTCGCTCGACGAGCCGCAGTCGGTCTTGCCGCCGAAGACCAGCGCGCGCTGACGGGCGGGGTCGGGCGCGATGACAAAGGCGCTGCGGCGCTCGGGCGCCTCAAGGTCGCTCTGCGCGAAGTCGGGCGGAAAGCTGCAAAACCCCGAGCCCCTTCGGTTGAGCGTGTCGCCCACGGTGATCAACCGCACGGCCCCGCTCGCCCCGATCCCGTGAACGTCGTTGCGGTTGCCGAGGTCTTCGTCGTCGTGCCCGGCGATCACCAACACCTGGTCGGCGCCCGGCACGAGCCCAGCGTTGATGCGACGCCCGAGCGGCAACACATCGCCCGAGAGCGCGACCTCAGACCACCCCGCGTCACCCCGCAGGTCGAGCCGCCAGGCGTCGCCGAAGAAGGGCCCCGTGAAGGCGTTGGCGCCGCCGCCGCCGTAGATCCACAGCGCGCCGCCCTGCACCGCGGCCGCGTGAAAGAGCCTCGGCCGAGGGCCCGAAGCCTCGACCCGAGACCACTGAAGGTCGCCGAGCGAGAGGCGCCACACGTCGCCCTGGGGCGCGAAGGTGAGGCCCGAGACCGAGGTGTTGCCGCCGACGACGTAGAGGGCGTCGCCGTCGGCGTCGAAGGCCGCAGCGGCGTTCGAGCGGGCCGAGGGCGCCGCGCCCTGGGTCTCGACCCTTCGCCATTGGCCGGTGCTGAAATCGAGGGCCCAAAGGTCGTTGTAGTTGGTGTAGTTGCCCGTCGAACCCGCACGAAAGCGACCGCCGAAGAGGTAGAGCGTGCGGCGGCGAGGGTCGACCGCGTAGGCCGCGCGGCTCCGCGCCGAAGGAGCCTCGGTCGAGGAGACCTCGTACCACCGGTCGCACACCGGGTCGAAGCGCCAGGTGTCAGCACGAAAAATCGCGTCGAGGCGACAATTGACCGTCGGGCCCACGTCGCCGCCGAAGACCCAGAGCTGCCCCGTCATCGGGTCGACCCCGCCCGCGCTGTCGCCGCGCGGCGCAGGCTGCAACGCGCCGCCCTCGGTCGGACACACCGGCCCCGCATCGCGCACGCCCGAGACCCCCGCGTCGCCCGGCGCGGCGCCGCCCCCGTCGCCCGAACAGGCCGAGAGAGACAGGAGCGAAAGCATTGAGAATCCGAGTAGGTGGCGCATCGTCGGGTTGCTCCGATAGCACGACGGGGTGATGCTCGCTGCGATGCTTCGACGTAAATCTCTTCAGCTCGTCGGGCTCTCGCTCGCGGCGCTGGTCGGTTGTTCGAGCGGCACCGAAGAGGGCCCCGCCCCGGTGCCCGTGCCCGACGGCGCGGCGCCCTTTCTCGCGGTCGGCATCGGCGCCAACAACTGGGTCGACCTCGACCCCGCCCGCGCCACCATGGCGCCCCTCGGCGTGGGCAGTCAGGGCGGCTATCACATCTGGGTGAGGCTCCGGTTCAGGTACTTCGCGGGCACCGTCACGGCCCAGTATCGCGTCGAGCAGCTCGACGGCACGGTGCTGAGCGACAGCGGGCCGCTGCCCTTCACAAACAACCGCGGCCTGACGCGCTGGGGCGAGGGCTTCGAGACCAACTCGGCGTACACGGCGCTCCTCGGCATGTTCGTGCCCACCTCGGAGTTCGTGGGCAACACCTACCGCTTGATCGTGGTGCTGCGCGGCGAAGGCGGGGTCGAGCAGCGCGCCGCGCACCTCGTCACGATGACCGACCCGCAGTGAGCGCCGAGCGCCTCAGGGCGGCCGCGCGGCGCTGTGGACGGCCAGCACCAACGGCGCCTCGGTGAGCGGCGCGAGGCCGAGGGCGGCGCGGAGCCATGCGTTCTGTCGAAGGTGTTCGACCCGCGCGTCGGCCCGCATCACCGCGGGGTCGGTGACCCGCCGTCGCCAGCGTCGTGAGGCCCCGGGGTCGAGCACCGCCCGACGCACCCGCACCCCTTCGGCGGGCAAGACCCGCGCGCCGCGTGCGTCTTCGACCCGCTCGCCGAGGGTCATCGCGTCGTCGCCCGGCGCGTCGTCGCGGAGGGTCTCGCGCAGACGCCCCGCAGCATCATAGAGGTCGACCACCACCGAGACCTCGCGGGCGAGGCGAAACCCCGACGGCAGGGTGTGGGCCTGGCTCTCGTTGGTCAGGGTCACCTCTAGGGTCTCGGCGTCGAGAAACTGAACCCGAACCGAGGCGCTCTGCGCGAATCGGGCCGCAGCCTCGGGGTGCTCGCGGCCCACAAAGCCGTGGTCTCGGTCGGCGTGGCAGTCGGCGCACCCGAGGCCAGCCCGGGCCGCCGGAGAGCGCACAAACTCGCTGAACGCAGGCTCGTCGAAGCCCGGGCCGCCCTCGACCTCGTGGCAGCTCCCGCAGAGCTGCGCGTCGCGCAGAAAGCCCGGGTCGCGGAGCCCGTGCGGAGCCTCGCCCGAGCGTCCCATGGGGGCACGAGAGAAGTCCCAGGTGAGGCGCCCGTTGGCGGTCTCGCGGTTGCCCGTGGCGTGGTGACAGGTCGCGCACGAGAGCCCCCCGGAGGGGTGCGCCGACGGGGCGTGGCAGCGGTCGCAGAAGGCCTGCCGTTGTGCGCCCTCGCGCGCCCGAAGCGCTCGAAAGAGCTCGCTCTCGGCGGCACCCGCGTGGGCCGAGCGGGCGAAGCGCTGGGCTGTGACCGTGTGGCACGACGCGCAGGCCGCGACGCTGGGCTCGTCGAGGTCTGCGCAGCCGACGAAGGCCACCGCCAGGGCGGCCAAGACCCCTCGCATCGCGCACCTCAGAACCAATAGTGGATCGCGCTCACGGCTTGAAACGAGGGGCTCAACGAGAGCGCCTCTTGGGTCGTCGCCGTAAAGCCGTAGTGCTCGAACGCGTGCCCGAGCCACGCCACCGCGAAGCCCTGGAGCGTCGCACTGAAGTGCGCCCCGAGCGCCCACTCGACGCCGAAGCCCGCCCGGGCGCCGACCCGAAGGTCGTAGAGCGTGTCGGCCTGGCTCGGGTGCATCACCGCGATCTGGGCGCAAAACCCGAGCAGCGGCCCCGCCACCCAGCGCGCGCCGCCGAAGGTGTGGAGGTTCACCGCGCCGCCGATCTCGTGGTCGTGCCGGAGCTGGCCCGCCTCGCGCCCCGCGAGCCCGTCGGCGTAGAGGTCAACCGCCACCCGCGGGTGCAGCCGCACCCGAAGCTGCCCCCCGAGCCCGCCCAAGGTGTACTGCCCCGTGCGCACCGTCAGCCGCGAGCCCAACGCCACAGGATGGGCCGTGCTCCGGAGCGTATCGTCTGCACGCAGCACCCGGGCCGCGAGCACCACCAAGAGAGCCCACACGAAGGTCGAGACGAGGTTCGGGCGCATCACCCTGGGGCCCTCACCAAGCCCCGTGCCACACACGAAATCGCTTCAACCCCCGCGCAAGCCCCGCACCGCTGTGAACGCCCGTAGGAGCACACCCTCTGTGAACTGAGGCGTTGCAGCCTCGGGCCGCTGCGTTCATCTTCCCGGGCGTGTTGAAGAAGCAGACTCAGGGCGCGCGTTCGCGCCTCGGCCGCGCCCTCCTTGCGGGCGGCGTCGCGGCAATGTGTACACTGTCAACATCAACCGCCGAGGCCGCGCCGTACGTGCTCACCGAGGCCGACCGGGGCGAGCTGGTGTCGCTCGCGACGCGGCTTGTCGAGGCGCTGCGCGACGGGGCGCGATCGCCGACGGGGGTGTTTCCGACGGCGGCTGAGATCCGGGGGTTGTACCCGTCGGGGCGCGACGCCGAGGCGGTGGTTCAGGGCCACCTTGCGGCCATCGAGCGCGACGTGCGGGCCCTCAGGCCGAGCTTCGCCGGGGCGCAGTTTGTGGGGCTCTCGGCGGGCCGCACGGCCATCACCTCGGGCCCCGACGCGGGCGCCGTCTCGATCGACCTTCGGCCCTGCTCTCGGCTCGCGCGGGCCGACAGCCAGTGCGGCAACGCGGTGGTGCTCGTCTACGCCGCGGCGGGCGCCTCGCGGCGGCTCCGCATCGACGCGGTGACCCGGGTGGGGGGCCACTGGCGGGTGCTCGACCTCCGCTGAGCCTTCAGCCGATTCGCTCTAGGAGCAAGGGCACCTCGGCCGGCGCCGTGTCACCCACGGTGATGGCCTCGGCGAGCCGCGCGAGGGCCTCGTCGGCCTGCGCCTGGTGCTGAACGTGGAGCGTCACCAGCACGTCGCCGACCGCCACCCGATCGCCGACGTTGCGCTCGAAGACGAAGCCTACCGCGGGGTCGATGACGTCGTCGGTGCGCATCCGGCCTGCGCCGAGCACCACCGCGGCGACGCCCACCTTGCGGGTGTCGATGGCGCTCACAAAGCCCGCACGGGTCGCGCGCAGCGCCACGGTCATCGCGGCCTTGGCGAAGCGCGAGGGGTCGTCGACGGCGCGGGGGTCGCCCCCTTGGGCCGCGATCATCTTGCGCGCGACCTCGGCGGCCCGGCCCGAGCGAACGGCCTCGACGAGCTGCGCGCGGGCGTCGTCTTCGTCGCGGGCCACGCCGCCGAGCACCAGCATCGTGGCGCCCAATTGGTACGTGACCTCGGCCAGGTCGGCGGGCCCTCGGCCGTGCAGGAGCTCGAACGCTTCGAGGGTCTCAAGCGCGTTGCCGACCGCGCGACCGAGCGGGCGATCCATGCGGGTGAGCCAGGCGACGCAGGCCTTGCCCGCGCCCCGCGCGACCTCGACGAGGGCCGTGGCGAGGGTGCGCGCGTCGTCGACCTCGCGCATGAAGGCGCCGCTGCCGAACTTCACGTCGAGCACGAGCCCGTCGATGCCCTCGGCGAGCTTCTTCGACAGGATCGACGCCACGATGAGGGGCACCGACTCGACCGTCGCGGTCACGTCGCGGAGGGCGTAAAATCGCTTGTCTGCGGGCGCGATCTCGGCGGTCTGGCCGATCATGCAGGTGCCCACCTCGCGCACGAGCTCGCGGTACCGCGCGATGGGCAGGCTCACCGAGAAGCCTGGGATGGCTTCGAGCTTGTCGAGGGTGCCGCCGGTGTGGCCGAGCCCGCGGCCCGACACCATCGGAACGGGCACGCCGCAGGCGGCCACCATGGGCGCGAGCGCGAGCGAGACCTTGTCGCCGACGCCGCCGGTCGAGTGCTTGTCGACCTTCTTGCCGGGCACGTCGTCGAGGTTCACCACGAGGCCCGAGTCGCGCATCGCGAGGGTCAGGGCCACGGTCTCGTCGCGGGTCATCCCGCGGAAGTAGACGGCCATCGCGAAGGCCGCCATCTGGTAGTCGGGCACGCTGTCGGCGGTGAAGCCCGCGATGAGCGAGGCGATGTCGTCAGCCGAGAGCGCGAGGCCGTTGCGCTTGTCGGCGATCATCTCAGGGACGCTGCGTTTCATGCGATGCCCTCCCGGTACCACAGTCTGCCCGCCGGGTGTGACTGTCTCGGCCTCGCTTGGGGCTGGCGCGGGGGCGAGCGGGCGTGTATAAGCCTCGCATCTTCCCGCTCGGGGTTCGTTCAACGGTAGGACGCGAGTTTTTGGTACTCGCTATGGGGGTTCGATTCCCTCACCCCGAACCAGACAAAATGCCTGCTAAAAAGGCGATTTGTCCAACACACTCCCCCTCGCTCACCCGAACCCGACGGGGCGTGGGTGGCGCGAACCAGGGTTAGCAGCGCGGCGCACCGCCGCTCGCACGACGCCATAGGTTACAGCCCCTGGGCCTTCGAGCGTTGCCGCGCGAATGCGTCCAGAACGCCGCGAGCTTCGCGTTCATCCCAGCGTCAGCGCGCAGCGAGACGCGCGCGTGTCGGGTGTCATGGCGGCACGCTCGTGCAGGAGGCCTCAGTCACCGTCGCCGGCGTCAAAGACCTGATGTCGCTGATGGGCGACGACCCGGACGACGTTCTCGACCGCTTCGTGAGCTTCCTTGCTGCGGTCTCGGGCATTCCCGTCACGGTGCTGATGGGTCAGGCCCCGGCTGGCCTCAACGCGACCGGCGAGAGCGACATCCGCTCTTGGTACGACGAGGTCGCGGCTGAGCGGGAGGCCGTCTTGCGGCCCGCGCTGGAGCGGCTCGTGCGCGCGATTCTCCGCGCGAAGGACGGCCCGACGAAGGGCGTTGAGCCCGCCGGGTGGCGCATCGACTTCCCGCCCCTGTGGCAGATGACGCCCGCGGAGGAAGTCGACCTTCGCACGAAGCAGGCGAGCATCGATGCGCAGTACGTCGCCGCGCAGGTGCTCACGCCCGAAGAGGTGGCCATCAACCGCTTCCGCGCTGACGGCTGGTCACCCGAGACGAGCATCGACCTCGCAGCCCGCAACGCACTGCTCGACGAGGACGACGCAGGTGGTGAAGACGACCGCGTCGACGCGCGAGGCGCGGAGCACGCGGCAGGGGTTGCAGGGGTGTCGCGCGCGTGGCGGCCCGCGAGATCCCTCGTGCCACGGGCGTCGAGCTGCTCGCGCAGGCGTTCGAGCTCGACGCCACCGCGGCCGATCGTGCGATGGGGGAGGCGGGGCGGACGTGGTTTACGGCCCCCGAGCCCACGCACGCCGCAGAGATGGACGCGATGCGGGCCGACCTCGCGAAGGCGCAAGCGTCGCTGCGCGGGCACCAGGCCTATACCGCGCGACTCATCCAGCGGGCGAAGGCGGGCGGGCTGGAGCTCGGCGCCTTCACCGCCCGGGAGCCCACGGAGGTGGGCGAGGGCGATGTGCTGGAGCAGGGCGACGTGGTCGCGGTGCCGGTGCAGGACGGGCGTACCACGGGGCAGCGCGTCGACGCTCACACCGCCGGTGTCGCAGTGGTGTTGGAGCTGCCCTCCGAGGCGGCTGCGGGTCTGCCGACGGAGACATCGCCGAAGAACCTGCACGTCACGCTGGCAGTTCTCGACGACGCCCCTGAGGCAAGCGATGTCCAGGCACGCCTCATCGAGACCGTGCGCAGTTGGGCGCAGAGCGTGCCCCAGATTGCCGCGACCCTCGGCGGGATCGGCCGCTTTCCGGCGGGCCCCGACGGCGAGCCGGTGTACGTGCTGGTCGACGCACCGGACCTCGCAGCGCGGAGAGCGAGCCTCGTGTCCGCGCTCCAGGGTGCTGGCTTCGAGGCGTCACGAGCGCACGGCTTCACGCCGCACATGACGCTGGCCCATCTCGCGCCGGGGGCGCCGACGCCGGACCCGGTGCCGCCGCGTGCGGTGACCTTCGCCCGCGTCGCGACCTGGGCAGGGTGGTGGCAGTGGAGCTGCTCGTTGGGTCCAGGGCGAGGCGACGGCAAGGAGCACGACGTCAGCGAGCGGGACAGGGAGCCCGGAGGGCAGTTCGCACCGGAAGGCAAGGGGGGCGACAAGAAGCCTGAAGAGCCAAAGAAGGCTGAGGAGAAGGTGCCTGCGAAGGAGGCGACTCCGAGCACGGAAGGTCAGGAGAAGCAGGCGTCGCCCGCCGGTGGAGAGGGCGAGACGAAGCGGCCAGAACGCATGCGCGGTGGTGTTGTGGGCGCGGTGGGCGTGGAGTACAGCATGGCCGTCTCTGATGCGGTGGACGGTGACGGGCCCCGAAAAACATCCCTCCTGAGATTCGGAAGCGCGCGGCGGACTTTTACCGCAATCAGGCCGATGCTGGCTTATCCAACACCTGGGGGCCATCCGCCGAACTGTTCAATCGGCATCGTGCGGATTACCTCGAAGGGTTGACCGACGAGGTGCCGGGGAAGCTCGGAGACTTTTGCCGCCGTCGTGGTATCCCTGGTCCGCGGCAAGGAAGGAAGAAGACGTAGATGCCGACCACGCTGTTTAGCGGAGGCGGGTGCCCATACTGCCCTGGTTACTGCGATGTGTTCCTGGTGGGTCTTCACGGTGACCCTGGGCTGATTTTCTACTGCCCGGGCTGCGGAACGTGTCAACGCGTGTGAGACAGACTTGGTCCTAGTTTACTGACTACCTCTCTCCTGCGCGGGGATCGTACCCCCGCACCCCCCGGGTTCCTCGGGCGCGCTGAACGGCGGGCCGTCCAGCGTCCCAGCGGAACTCATCTTCGGCGCATTGATCCACACCTTGTTTGGCGGCCTTCGAGCTCGCGGGAGCCCTCGTACGAAGCGCTCGGGATGCCGCGCATGGGCCTCGTGCAGCGTGACCTCTCGCGCCGCGATCCTCGTCTCGACGTGACCGAAGTGCACGTCTGCGGGCGTCAGCAGCGCGAGCCCGGTGTGGTGGTGCGCGTCGTTGTACCAGGCGAAAAACTTCCTGCAGAACGCGCGTGCATCCTCCACGCTACCAAAGCGATCGGGGAAGTCGGGCCGATACTTGAGCGTCTTGAACTGCGCCTCCGAGTAGGGGTTGTCGTCGGAGACGGAGGGCCGCGAATGGCTCTTCTCGACGCCCAGCGTGACAAAGAGATCGGCGAGCCCGCGCGACGTCATCGCAGCGCCGCGATCGGCGTGCACGGTGACCTGTCCGGGCTTGACACTCTCGCGCTCGTAGATGCCGTGAAACAGCTCTCGGGCAAGCGTCTGGCTCTCGGTCTGCGCCACCATCCAGCCCACCACGTACCGGCTGAAGACGTCGATGACCACGTAGAGATGCAGAGACGTCCCGCGTGTCGCGCCGCGCAGTTTGGTGATGTCCCATGACCACAACTCGTTCGGCCGTGTGGCCAGAAGCTCGGGTCGCGCGTAGGTCGGGTGCTGCCGAAGCGCGCGTCGCTCGCGCACCTCCTGATGCCGCGCGAGCACGCGATACATCGTGCGGATCGAGCCGAGATACGTGCCCTCATCGAGCAGCGTCGCGTACACCTCTGCGGGTGCCTTG